>NZ_LZRD01000035.1 GCF_001687325.1 Streptomyces sp. PTY087I2
GGGCTCCCGGGCCAGGGGCCTCCCCGGCGGCCGGGCGGCCCGTGTGGCCTCGGCCGGGCGGGCCACGGGCCCCCGGGCCAAGCGCCTCCCCGGCGGGACCAGGGGCCTCCCAGGCCAGGGGCCTCGCGCCCGTGCGGCCTCGGCCCGGCTGGGCCAAAGGCCTCCGGCTCAGCGGCCAAGCCCCTCCCCGCCGGCCGGATCTGCTCCATCCGGCGGGCAGGGGGACGCCCCGTGCGGGGGCGGTCCGGGGGGCGCGCGTGCCGTGGGCGGCGGGTGGGTCGTCGTTCTCCCTATCTTCGTACCGTGAGCCTCCCCCGCCTCTCCTCCCTCGCCCTCGCGCCCCTGGTCGTCGCCGCCCTGATCGCCCCGCTGCCGCCCGTCGCCGTGGCCGCCGGGCCCGAACCCGTACCGGCTCCCGGCCAGGGCCGGCCGGCCGACGCCCCCGGGCCCCGCCCCGGCGGCCGGCCGCCCGCCTGCGGGGACGCCTCCGACCCCGCCTGGGCGCCGGGCTCCACCCGGTACGGGGAGGCCGAGGGCTACGCCCCGTACGTCGGCAACGGGTATCTCGGCCATCGCGTCCCGGCCACCGGGGCCGGATACACGGCCACCGGCGAGAAGACCGGCTGGCCGCTCTACACCCCCCGCTACGGCGGCGCGTTCGTCTCCGGGCTGTACGCGGCGGACCAGGCCGTCGCCGAGGGGCGGGAAGTGGTCGCCGCACTGCCCAGCTGGACCGGCATCGACCTCCGCGTCGGCGGGGAGACGCTGGGCGACGCCACCCCGGCGGGCCGGATCTCGCGCTACCGGCAGACCGTCTTCCTCTCCTGCGGCCTCGTGCGCACCTCGCTGCGGTGGACGACCGCGGACGGCCGCGCGACCGACCTCACCTACGACGTCCTGGCCGACCGCTCCGACGTCCACACCGGTGCCGTACGCCTGCGGATGACCCCACGCTGGAGCGGCGCCGCAGCCGTCACCGGCCGGCTCGACGAGCGCGGCGCGCGCCGGATCACGCTGCGCGAGAACGGCACGTTCCGCACGCTCGGCACGAACGTCGAGGGAGCGGTCGCGCAGGCGATGCGACGCGGCTCGGGCGTGGTCGAGACCCTGCGCGCCGGTACGTCCCCCCGCGCGACCCCGGTCCGCGCGGGCCGGACGTACACCTTCGAGAAGTACGTCGGCGTCGACACCGCCCTCACCTCCGCCGCCCCCGCCGAGGACGCCCGCGAGGCGGCTCACCGGGCGGCGCGGCGCGGCTGGGACCGGATGTTCGCGGCGAACGAGGCGGCCTGGCGCGAGGCCTGGTCCGCCGATGTCCTGGTCCCGGGCGACCGCGAGTTGCAGGGCCGGCTGCGCTCCGCCCAGTACGGGCTGCTGGCGAGCACCCGGCGCGGCTCCTCGGACAGCATCGCCCCGGCCGGTCTGACCAGCGACAACTACGCGGGCCTGGTGTTCTGGGACGCCGAGACATGGATGTTCCCGGGGCTGCTCGCCACCCGCCCGGAGCTGGCACGCTCGGTCGTCGAGTACCGCTACCGCACCCGCGGCGCGGCGCGTGCGAACGCCGAGAAGCTGGGCCACGACGGCCTGTTCTACCCCTGGACGAGTGCGAGCCGGGGCCGGCTGGACGCCGAGTGCCACAGCGTGGACCCGCCGCACTGCCTGACCCAGAATCACCTCCAGGGCGATGTGTCGCTGGCCGTCTGGCAGTACTACCTCGCCACCGGCGACCGCGACTGGCTGGCGGCACACGGCTGGCCGCTCCTGAAGGGCATCGCCGACTTCTGGCAGTCACGCGCCACGGCGAACCCGGACGGCAGCTACTCCATCAACGACGTGGCGGGGCCCGACGAGTACAGCAACGGCGTCGACGACGGCGTGTTCACCAACGCCGTCGCCGCCACCGCCCTGCGCAACGCGACCCGCGCCGCCCGCCTCCTCGGCCACAATCCGCCCGCCGGCTGGAACCGGGTCGCGGACCGGCTCCGTATCCCGTACGACGCGGAGAAGAAGGTCTTCCTCCAGTACGCGGGTTACAACGGCTCCACGATCAAGCAGGCGGACACGGTCCTGCTGACCTACCCCCTGGAGTGGCCGATGGAGCCGGGCGCGGCGGCGGCCACCCTGGACTACTACGCGGCCCGCACGGACCCGGACGGCCCGGCGATGACGGACTCGGTGCACGCGATCGACGCGGCGGCGATCGGGGAGCCGGGCTGCTCGGCGTACACGTATCTCCAGCGTGCGGTACGGCCCTTCATGCGCGGCCCGTACGGCCTGTTCTCCGAGGCGCGCGGCGACAAGGCGGGCTCGGAGGATCCGCTGTCCGGCTTCCCCGCCGACGACTTCCTGACCGGCAAGGGCGGCTTCCTCCAGGTGTTCACGCACGGCCTGACGGGGCTCCGGCTCCGCGAGGACGGCGTACGCCTGGACCCGACGCTGCCGCCCCAGTTGCACGAGGGCGTCACGCTGAAGGGCCTGCGGTTCCGGGACGCGGCGTACGACGTCGAGATCGGGCCCCGGAACACCACGGTCCGGCTGACCTCGGGCACCTCGTTCACGGTCCACACGGACGAGGGCCCGCGCCGCCTCGCCACCACGCTGACCCTGCCCACCCGCCGCCCGGACCTGATCCCGACGGCCGACGCGGCGCGCTGCCGCCCGGTGACGGCGACCTCGGAGGCCCCGGGCCTGTACGCGGAGGCGGCGGTGGACGGGAGCCCGGCGACGTCCTGGTCCCCCGACGGCGCGGCGGGCTCCCTGACGGTGGACCTGGGCCCGCGCCCGCTGCGGGTCACGGCGGTGACGCCGCGCTGGAGCGACGTACCGCCCGCTTCCCACACGCTGGAAACCTCCCTCGACGGCCGCTTCTGGCGTCCCTTCCTGGCGGGTGACACGGCCAGGAAGGTCCGGGTCACGGTCCGCTCGGAGGATCCGGCGAAGCCGGCGGGGGTGGCGGAGCTGCGGGTGACGGCGGAGGACCGGTAGGGGCCGTCCCAGCGCTTACGGGTACGGGCAGGGGCCGCCTCAACTCTTCGGGCAGGGCGGCACCTTGCCGCTGCGCCGGTCGCGGGCGTACTCCGCACCGGTCTGCTCGTACCAGCCGTGCGACGGAGGCGGACCCGAGGGCAGGCAGTCGAAGGACGGGAAGTAGACCTTCCGGTAGGCGGACGCGTCGGTCATGCGCGCGGTCAGCTCGAACGGCTTGCCCCCGGGGCCGCTGATCGTCATCTCGGCGGTGCCGCCGCCGACTTCGTAGTGCACCCGGTACCGCCAGCGGCAGTGGCCCGTCGAGGCCGTCGCGTGAATGATGAACGCCTCGGTCTCGTTCTGGTTCAACGTGATGTGCTTGGCGTCGGGGCCGGTGAAGAACGGCTTGGCGTCCTTGGCTTCCTTGCCGGAGATCTTGAGGCGCGGGCGCGGGGCGTCCACCTCCAGCTCCAGGGGGATGACGTCCAGGACCCCCTGGGAGGGGAAGTGCGCCAGACTGCCGCCGAGCGGCTTCCCGCACTTCCCTCCTTCCAGTACGGGCACGATGTCGGTGATACGGACCTGCTGGGAGGCCCTGCCCTGCACGGTGATCATCCACTCCGCGTTCCCGGCGTCGACGGCCTTCCGGCCCTCCCGCCAGGATCCGCCCGACGAGATCTCTTCGATGATCTTCCGGTCCGCGTCGCTCCCGGCACCCCCCGCGTCGCGCACCACGTAGTACCCGATGTCCTTGACGTCCTTGACCTCGACCACGTCGATGGCGTTCTGCGGTGAGAACCGGTCCGGCACCCGGTCCAGCGGCAGGATCGTCTTCACCGACGCGGCCAAGACGTCCTGGAACGTCACGGTCACCACGGCCAGCAGGATGCCCAGCAGCCAGGCGGTCGGGCTCTTCGCGAACCGCAGCCGCCCCGTCGTCCCCTCGCCTTCCTCCGCGTCGGGGCGCGGCGGACGCTGCCCGCTCCCCCGGCGTACGCTCGCCCGGGTGAGCGCGCCCGTCCTGCGGGTCCCCCGTCGGTTAGTCGCCATGGTTCGACCGCTCCTCGCGCTCAGGGACCGCCTGGTCCTCGTACTCCGGGACCGCCCGGCCCTCGTGCCCATCGGCGCGCGGGGCGACGGGGACCGCCGCGCGCCGCGTCATCAGCAGAACCACGCCCAGGAGCGCGAGCCCCGTGGCCCACCCCCAGGCCGCCCCGAACCGGACGGCGTCGCCGAGGGCCACCCCCAGGTGGTCGGCCGCCGCACCGCTTACGCCGCGCGGGGCGAACCACCGCATCAGCCGGCCGTCGACGAACGCGGCGACGACGGCCGCGAGGACCGTGGCGTACCAGCCCTTCATCGCCAGGTCGGCGAGGGCCGCCGGGCGCCACCGCCGTACCTCCGCCGCACGCCGCGCCAGGGAGCGGAGCGCCACGGCCAGCACCAGGAGGAAAACGGCGCAGACCGCCAGGGTCGCGAGCCAGCCGCCGGGCAGCTCGGTCCTGAGCGGGCGCAGGCGCAGCGCGGGATAGAGGACGCCGCTCCACTCCTCGACCGTGACCGGCGGCCGGTAGGGCTCCCAGAGATCCGGATCGAAGGTGACGGCGGCGTCCGGAGACCCCGGGGCTCCCTGGGACATATACCTGACCCGGATATGGCGAAGGACCGGTCCGCCGGCCACGGCCAGCAGCACGGCGGGGATGAGCCCGGCGCTGAGGAGGTGGCGCCGCGCCCGGCCGGAGACCGGCGACGGACCGGGCTTCTCAGGACCGTCGTGGCCGTCGGCGTCCTCCGTGGTCCTGAGGTGGATCCGCAGGGGCTGCCAGTCGCGGTACCGCCACACCAGGAGCCAGAGGACGACCGGCAGCCACAGGGTGAGCAGCGCGAACTCGGCCGCCGCGCCCGGCACTTCGCCCATCTGGGCCCGCACGATCCAGGCATGGTAGGTGGGCATGGCGGTGTCGGCGTCCGGGTCCAGGGCGGGGCCGGTCAGCATCGCCACCCCGGCGGCGAGCAACGCGGCTCCGCCCAGGGCGAGGACGGTCCTGAACCTCGGCCTGATTCCGTTGTTCGCGCGGAGTACGCCGTAGCTGAGGAGACCGCTCAGCAGCAGGAAGACGACCTGCGGCAGCCATCCCTGTACGTGGTGCAGGTCGCGCACCGCGAAGCCTTCGAGGGAGAGGCCCAGCAGCCGGACCTCGCCCACGGTCGCCTCGGGCCGCACGAGGTCGGAGACCTGCCGCTTCATCGGGTCGAGGAAGAACAGGACGGTCGCCTGGCTCCACACCCCGTAGGCGGCCAGCAGCATGGACAGGCGGCGATTCACCGTCGTATTCCCCCGAGTCGCCTGTGCCGTACGTGAGTTGTGCAGCAATTCTGCCGTACGGACGCAACCGCACCAAGGCCTTTGCGTCCACCGAGGCCTTTACGTCCACCAAGACCTTGACATCCGGGAAGCCTCGGTGCCGGTGCCTACCGCCGCCCCGGCAGCCGGGTCTCGCCCGCGGCCTCCGCCTCGGCCTTCGCGTCGCTCACCGCCGCGGCCGCCTGCTTCGCGGCCTCGTCGGCGGCGGCGACGGCGTCCAGCGCGAGGGTCGAGTTGGGCTCGATCTCCGGCGCGCCGACGTTGTCCTTGTCGCTGTCGGCGACATCGGCGGCCGCGTCCGCGTCCGCGTCCGCGTCCGCGCGCTCGGCGGACGCCGGCAGCCCCGTACCGGCCGACTGGTCGCCGAACGCGGTGGTGACGGTGCGGATCGCCTCGGTCAGCTCGCCCGGGATCACCCAGAAGGTGTTGTTGTCGCTCTGCGCCAGATGCGGGAGCGTCTCCAGGTACTTGTACGCCAGGACCTTCGCGTCGGCGTTGTTGCGGTGGACGGCCTGGAAGACGAGTTCCACGGCCTTCGACTCGCCGTCCGCCCGCAGGATCATCGCCTGCTGCGTGCCCTGGGCCTCCAGGATGTCCTTCTGCTTCGTACCCTCCGCCGTGAGGATCTTGGCCTGCCGCTCACCCTCGGCGTGCAGGATGGCCGCGCGCTTGTCCCGCTCGGCGCGCATCTGCTTCTCCATCGCCTCCTTGATGGTGTTGGGCGGGTCGATGGCCTTGATCTCGACGCGGTTGACCCGGATGCCCCACTTCCCGGTGGCGTCGTCGAGGACGGCGCGGAGCCGGGCGTTGATCTCCTCGCGCGAGGTGAGCGTCGCCTCCAGGTCCATGGAGCCGATGACGTTCCGCAGGGTGGTCACGGTGAGCTGGTCGATGGCCTGGAGATAGTCGGCGACCTCGTAGGCCGCGGCCCGCGGGTCGGTGATCTGGTAGTAGAGCACGGTGTCGATGTTGACCACGAGGTTGTCCTCGGTGATCACCGGTTTGGGGTCGGACGAATACACCTGCTCACGCACGTCGAGCTTGGTGTTGACCCGGTCCGCCACCGGGAGGACGAAGTTCAGGCCGGGCTGGAGCGTTCTGCGGTACCGGCCGAACCGCTCGATGTTGTAGCGGCGCGCCTGCGGAACGATCCGCACGGTGGCCGCCACGAGGAACACCACGACGAGCGCCGCCACGAGAATCGGGATGACCACCGGATCCATACTTCCTCCAACGCTGCTTCGCTACGTGTTCGGCCGGTCACACGGTCACGCGGTCACGGAAGGAGCTCGCGGGGGTACACGACGGCTGTGGCGCCCTCGATCTCCATGACGTCCACCAGCGCTCCCACCGGGATCACATGGCTTTCGTCGAGGGCCCGGGCGGTCCACTCCTCGCCGGAGAGCTTGATCAGGCCATGGGTCGCGGTGACCTCCTGCACGACCTCCGCGCGCTTGCCGATCAGCGCGTCGCTGCCCTCATGGGTCAGGGGCGCCTGCGACATGTGACGCAGCGCGACGGGACGGACGAGGGCGAGACCGGCCGCGGCCGCCAGTCCGAGCGCCACGAGCTGACCGAGCACGCCGACGCCCACACCGGCCACGACGGCAGCGACCAGGGCCGCGCCGGCCAGCAGCCCGAAGACCAGCGTCAGCGTGAAGAACTCCGCAGCGCCGAGCGCCGCGGCGGCGAGCAACCATGCGAACCACGGCATCGAATCAGCCTCCCCAAGGGGACCTACTCAGGATGTACCCCTTCGGGCCCCGGACGGAACCGCCCGGACTGTCCGATCTACGATCGGGACGCGTGAACCGGGCCCGGACGCACCGGCCCGAAGCACGCCGGAACATCGGGGGAACGGGACGGAATGCGGTGGATACGGGGGCGGCGCGCATGGATTCCGTACGCGCTGGCGGGCGGTGTGCTCGCGCTGGTCGTGGCCGGCACGCTGGGGTGGTTCCGGGCCGACCGGGCCCAGCAGCGCGCCGACAGTCTGCGCCAGCTGGACCGGGCGTGCGCGGGGCTGCTGCCGGGTGAGCGGCTGCGCGGCTTCGTACCGGAGAACGGTGCCGGGGTGCTGGAGGAGTACGGCACGATGCTGCACCCCGGCCAGGAGAGCCGGGCCCTGCTGAACTGCACGCTTTCCTGGGATCCGGGACGCCGGGAACCGGCCCACCAGGTCCGGATCCGGGCGGAGGCGCGGATCGCGGCGCAGGTCGAGGAGGACGAGGCGGCCGAGAAGAAAATCCCGCGCGTCTCCGACTTCCCGCTGCCGCTCCCCCCGGGTGTGACCGGCAGTACGGGTGCGGACGACCGGGTCCGGGGCAGTGAGGTGAGCGCCTCGCTGCGGGTGGAGTGCCCCGGTGGGCTGCGCGGCCGGAAGGCGCCGTCCCGGACGCTCCGGGTCTCGGTGGAGCTGCCGTCGAAGGCGGACAGCGAGTACGACGTGCCCGCCGCCGATCATCTGCTGGCCGCCCGTACGGCGGTGGCCACCGCCAACTGGGTCACCGAGCGCCAGAAGTGCGGCAAGCCGATCCGTACCGACGCCTCGCCGCGCCCGGCCGCGGGCCCCACGCCGACGGAGCTCTGCGCGTGGCTCGACCCGGAGGAGCTGGAGTTCGCCCAGGACACCTGGGAGTTCGCCGGGGACGGGGCGTACAACCGGCGCGCCGGGTTCTGCTCGGGCCGCGTCACCGGATACGGCGCTCCGCCCGGCCTGCCCGTGGTGGGGGTGACGGCGGAGAGCTGGTCGGGCGAGTTCGCCCGGGGCGCGTACGAACGGTATACCGACGTCGGAACCGCACCCGGGCAGCGCGCACCGTCGCCCGCCCGGCGGGACGGCAGCGTGGTGATCAAGGCCTCGGCGTTCCACTCCCCGAGGCTGGCGCTGTGGGCGAAGTCGGAGTGCGACGGCGGTACGGCGTACCACCGGGTCGAGGTCACCCCGGCGCTCGATTCCGGAAACCGGAACGACGACGAGGAAGAGGACGCGGAAGAGAAGGAAATCGTCGTCGAAGGCGCCGACCTCAAACGGCTGTCGGCCGACGCGCGCGCCACGCTCGACCGCTACCTCGCGGCGACGGACAGCTGGCCGGGGCGGGCGAACTGCCGCGCCGCCACGATCCTGGGTGAGGTGGAGGAATGGCCCCGATGAAGCGGTGGGCGGCGCGGGCCGGTGCGGGAGCGGGTGCGCTGGTGGTGCTCGCGGGCGGTGCCTTCTGGTTCGGCGGCGGCTACGACCGCTGGTCGAGCGACCGGGCGCTCACGTCCGCGTGCGACGGCGTGCTCCCCGCCGACGGGATACGGGCCGCCCTGGGCGAACACCGCCTGAAGTCCTTCGACGACCGGAGCGAGGGGGGCCTCGACGACCCCACGACCTCGCTGCGCGTGACGTGCGGCATCAGCCGGAAGCACGCCGAGAACACCGGCAAGGACGTCGGCAAGGGTTCGGTGACCGTCACCGTCAACGGCGTACCGACGCTCGACCAGGAGGACCGCCGGTACGAGAGCCTCTATCCGGGCATACGGCTCGCCTCCCTGCCGCCCGCTCCTCTCGGCCAGGGGTGGTCCGGCGTGTTCGCCACGGCCGATTCCCCTACGGATGCCAAGGCCACCACCGCCGTCCTGCTGGACTGCGCACCGGGCCGCGGCGACCTGCTGGTCACCGTCACGGTGGAGGTGGACAAGAACCTCGGCGACATGCCGCTCGACAACCCCGAGCGCCGTACCGCGTTCGCCCGCGTCGCCACCGACACGGCCGCCAACGCCTCCCGCCGGTACGGCTGCGACGCCGAACTCGGCGAGCCGCTGAAGACCGCGCCGCTCCCGGTGAACGAGGACGAGTACGTGGCCCCGGCGGACGCCGAGGGGACCTGCGCCGGGATCGCCGCCCGGGGAAAGACCGTGGCCCGGGCCTGGGAGAGCGAGCGCGGCACGGCCCCGTACGAGACCTGCGTCCTGGGCAACAGCCGAGGGGACACGATCCACGTGGTCACCGCGCACTACGGCCCGTACGCGGAGGGCGCGTTCCACGACTACGTCGAGCGGGCCGGGGAACCCGATCCGACCGAGTCCGGGCAGCGGTCGGGAGTCCTGCGGAACGGCGGCTACTGGACCATGGCCGACTGCCCCGGCGGCGCGGAACCCGCGTTCTTCTCGCTCACCGCGCCCCGCGACGACGGCACGAGGACGGAGGCCGACCGGACGTACGCGCTCGCGACGTTGAAGGCGTTCGCGGAACGCTCGGCCAGGACGCACGGCTGCGCCGCGCCGACGGCACCCTCGGCCCCTGACGACTCCGACTCCGCCCCCAAGAAGGAAACGCCATGACCGGACGCCGAAGGGCTGGGACGGCGGGTCTGGCACGCCGGCCCTGGCGCTCACCGCGGGCGGTCTGATCCGGGGCTTCGGCCCCTGGGGCGAGGAATCGGACCCGGCCGACACCTGCCGGGGTTCCCTGGCGGCCGAGGAGGCCGGGGAGTTCTTCGGCGGCGCGGCACGGGTGTCCGGTGGGGTGAGGGGGCCCTACATCGTCAGGGACACCGCCGTGGTGCCGAGCCGGGGCACCGGGACCGGCAGGGAGCCGTCCGCCTCGGTGCGCAGGGTGGCGCCCGCCGTGCCGAGGTAGTCAGCGCATGCCGCAGCCGTGACGGCGAACCCGGGGGTGAGGCGGCAGATGACGGGTTCCTCCGCGAAGGACTGCATGCGTACGAGCAGACGCCCCGGTTCCGGCACGGTCAGCCCCACGACCCGTACGCGAGGGTCGTCGAGTGTCAGCAGCGCGTAGGTGCTGCCGGGGTCGGCTTCGGGCGTCCGGCCCGCACGTACCGGTACCAGGGGCCGGCTGCCGACGGCGGCCGTCCGCATGCCGAGTACCGCACCGCCGGGGGCCGGCTCGTCCTGCCAGCCGACGCTGTAGCGAAAGACGTGGTCGAACGCTTGCTCCGAAGGGAAGTTGGTGTCCCAGATGTTGTTGTGGACCCACGAGAACACCGTTCCCGGCTCCTCCTGGGCCAGTGACTGCGGATACGGCGCATAGGGGATGGCGACCCCGCCCACCTGGATCAGCGGTGCGTCCTGGGTGGCGAGCGCCGCGCTGATGCCGTTCTCCTGGAGGCTGACCCAGCGGCGTATCGCCCGCATGTGCTGGGCGGAGCCGGGCACCGTGGGCAGTCCCGTTCCCGTGGCTCCGCCGGTCGCCTCCATCCGTACGACCGGGGAGTCCATCGCGAACGGGAAGGCGAAGAACGCGCTCTCCTTGGTCAGGGTCGCGGTCTTGTCGATGCGGTTCTCCAGGTCGATCCGCGCGCTCGCACGCGGCAGATGGACCGTGACCCGCAGCCGTCGGGCGCCGGGCGGGGCGCATGCGTAGACCAGGGTCTCGCCCGTGGCGTCCGAGGTCCGTTCCACGAGGGCCGCCGGAGGAGCCGTCCGCCGTGTCGCCAGGAGGTGCATCGAGTCGTCCGCGGTGGTCTTGCTCGACTGGTGGTTGAACCCGCCGGCCGTGGCGTACTCGTCGTACAGATAGCCGTTGAAGCCGACCGTGGCGTCCTGGCGGACCAGCTCGTTGCCCGTCCTCTTGTCCACGATCGAATCGATGCACGCGGACGCCAGGTCGACGTGGACGCGCAGGAATTCGTTCTCCAGGACCGTGGACGCGTGGGCCCGGGCCCCGTCCTGCGCCGACGACTCGGCCGAGGAGGCGGAGGCGGGTTCGATGTCCACCCGTACCGCCCCGTGCGCCGGTACGCCGGCCAGCCGGAACAGCAGGAAACGGCCCGCGGCGCGGTGGAGTTCGTTGCTCTGTGCCTCCTCCGTCACCTCCAGTGGGGTGCCGTCGCGGGAGTCGACGACCCGCACCGGGTCGGTGAGGGGCACTGTGCTCTCCGGGAGGAAGAGCCGGACCGTCTCCGACCGCTCCCAGCTGCATGTGTTGACGACGTAGTACCCGGCGAGTGTCCCCTCTCGCGGAGAAAGCCGCTCCCCCAGTGCGGCGCTCGCGGCGTCGAGCAGGGTGCGTGCCCCGTCGTGGGCGCGCAGGGCCTGGGCGTACTTCCAGTGCCACTGCCGCTCCCCCGAGGCATGGCCGTGGTCGCCGTGCGTCCAGGGGTCGCCGGCGCCCCAGGTGTGCTCGTTGAACAGAGAGGCCGCGCGGTACACCTCGGGTGCCGCTTCCGTGATGCGCGCGCCTTCGGACGCCCCCAGCGTCTGCGCGTATCCCGCGAGGGTCTGTGCGTCGGCGAGTGCCGCCTGCCCGTCGCGGGTGGCGGCCAGCGGTACGGCGCCCGCGCCGACGCCGTCGACCCACCAGTCCGTCCAGTCGCCCTCGAACGTCTCGATCCGGTCGCCGAGCCGCTGTTCGGCGTCGGTGAAGAAGTCCTCGTTGCGCGAGGTGCGCAGGACGGGGAAGGCCCACTCCTCGTTCCACCGCCGCACGGTGTCCGCGATGACGCGGCGCGGCGGTCCGTTGTCGGCGAACTTGCCCAGGACGCGCAGGTGCAGGATGTCCCACGGGTACGGATCGCCCTTGAACTCCTCGTCCAGGACAGGGAATCCGGGGATGCCGCGGCCCTCGTGCGGGTACTGGTGGTTCGCCAGCGCGGTGAGGTAGTTCGGCAGCAGGTCGTCGACGCGGTCGAAGGATTCGTCGAAGCCGAGGATCGACCCCTCCATGTAGGCGAGGCCGTGCGGGGTGTCGGTGCGCCATACGAGCACCTCGCGCCCGCTCGGCGACCGCCAGCGGAAGAGGCGTGGCAGGTCCTGGCCGCCGGTGTGGTGCGGTACCGCGCGTCCCGCCCAGTTGTGGGCGACCGACAGATAGCGGATCCCGCTGTCCGCCAGGACGTCGGGGAGACCGACGACCTGGCCGGGGACGTCAGTCTGCATGGCCGTGGTGATGTCGATGCCGCGCTGGTCCCGCAGTTCGCGTACGGGGCGCAGCAGTTCGTGCAGCTCGTCGGTGGAGCAGGTCTCGGTGTGCAGGTTGAAGGGCATCGCCGCCAGTTCGATACGTCCTTCCCGTACCCGGTCCAGGAATTCCGCGACCTGCCGGGCCGGCCGGTTCTGCGACCAGTTCTCGTAGCTGAAGAATCCCTCGACCGCCCAGCGGAACTTCGACGCGTCGGGCCAGTCGTCCGTGGTGCGGCAGAGCTCGAGCAGGGAGTCGAGGTACGTGCGCCCTTCGGCGAGCACGGTGCTCTGGGGGTCGGTGTAACCGATGTCCAGGTGGGCGTGCTGGACGAGGTGCAGCGTCCAGTGGCGCTGCGGGGTCAGCAGTACTTCGACGTTTTCCCCGTCGGCCAGCTCCGGCAGCTCGACGAGCACCGGCGTGGGCGACTCCACTTCCGGGAGCAGGAGCCGGAGGTCGCTGCCCGGCCCGGGCAGGACATCGCAGCGCAAGGCGGTTCCGTTCACTGTGGTGACGCGAGCGCGGGTGAGCGGCCGGCCCGCCGTCACACGGACGGACTGGAGCAGTCCCCCTGCGCCGTCGTGGCGCAGGAGCGGTTCGCAGGCGAGCCGGATCCGGTGTCCGCCGAGGACTCCCTCGGCGGACACCGCGCGGTCCCGCAGAATGTCGCGGGCCATGTTCGAGTCCCACCAGGAGGGACGGACGAGTTCGGGGCGGGGCATGGGAGAGGTCTCCACTCGTGTGGGGTGCCGGGGGCGTGCTGGCCGGACAGGGGAAGCGGGGTCAGGAGCGGTCGGTGGCGAGGCCTGCGAAGATCTGGATCATGGCGGACTGGTGGAGGGTCTCGGCCTGCGCGTCCGGGGCGTGGTCTCCGCCGCCGGAGGGCTGGAAGCGGAACAGGCCGTCGGACGGCGTCCGGTTGTCCTTCCAGGTCTGCTCGGCGTAGGCGGCGGCGGTCTCCCGGTACGCGCGGTCGGGCCGCACTTCGTTCAGGATGCGGAGGTTGTCGAAGTAGAAGGCGTTGAAGATGGCCGGCTGTTCGTGCAGCCGGTCGCCCTGCTTCCAGTACGCGAGTGAGCCGGTGGCGTCCTCGACGGCGCGGTCCAGGTAACTCCGGTCCCCGGTCGCACGGTAGAGGGTGGTCGCCGTGCCGATCATCGCGCCGGAGTTGTACGTCCACAGGGTGTCGTTGACGGTGCCGTCGTCGTCCCGGCTGTTGTCGTACAGGCCGGGAGAGCGACGCAGGCAGGACCAGTTCCACTCGTACCACTTCTTCGCGCTCGCGAGGTAGCGGTCGTCCCCCTCGATGGCGTAGAGCTCCGCCGCCAGCTGGGCGGACAGACCCGTCACATTGGCGGCGCGCATGTAGTTGTCCGGGGAGTCGACCCAGTGCAGGCCCCCGGGGCACGGCTTGGCGGGGTCGTCGTCCCAGCCGCGGCCGACGACGCCGAAGGTCTCTGCCGCCCGTTCCAGGTAGAGGCTCTCCCCGGTCGCCCGATACTGGTCGAGGAAGGTCAGCCCGACGACAGCGTTGTCGTCGTAGAAGACGTCGCCGCCCTGGCCGAGCGGTGCGGGCAGGTAGGAGTCGTATCCGGGCCTGCCGTCGCGTGGGTTGAAGTACAGCCGCAGGGTCGTGAAGCGTTCGGCGGCATCATGGTCGTAGCGCTCGCCGACGCCCGGCAGTTCGGCCATGTCGACGGTGGCGGCGGCCGCCTCGCGCAGGGGCCAGAGGTACGAGTGAGGGTTCTCCTCCTCCGTACGCGGCGTCTTCTCCAGGTACAGGCCGTGCTCCTGCGGGCCCTGGTAGAGGTGCTGCTGTAGGGAGTCGTAGCTGACCTCGGCGCGGTGGGCCCAGGTGGAGGGTGTCGTCTGCCGGTCGTGGCCGGCCGCGGCGGCGGGGCTCGCCCACAGCGCTCCGGAGAGAACGGCGAGGGCCAGTGCGGTGCGTGCGGATGTCTTCACCAGGGTCTGCCTTTCGGGAAGGTGGATCGGTGAGCGGCGGTCGGGATACGGCTCAGCCGTGCAGCTTGAGGCTGCTGACGAAGAAGCGCTGTGCGGAGAAGAACAGGACGACGGTCGGCAGCGAGACGAGCAGCGCGCCGCCCAGCACGACGGGCGGGCCGACGTTGGAGTAGTTGCCCTGGAGTTCGGCGAGCGCGGCCATCACCGGGCGGATGTTGCTGCTGGTGGACAGCGTGATGCCGAACAGCAGGTCGTTCCAGACGGCGACGAACTGGAAGACGAAGGCGGCCACCATCGCGGACCGGGACAGCGGCACATGGATCTGCCAGAAGATCCGCCCCCACGAAGCACCGTCCATCCGGGCGGCCTCGATGATCTCCGGTGCGAGAGTCAGCGCGAAGTTGCGCATGATGAAGTACGCGAACGGAACGGCGATCGCCGCGTACACCAGGAACAGCCCGAACTGGGCGTCGTAGAGGCCGGATTCGGCGTAGGCCAGGAACAGCGGCCGCAGGAAGACCTGGAGCGGCAGCAGGGTGCCCGAGTAGATCAGCCAGAACCACAGTGTCTTGTGTCCGACCGGCATGATGACGGTGGCGAACCCGGCGGTGGTGGCGACGACGATGGCCGCGGCGGCGCTGGTGACGGCGTAGAGCAGGCTGTTGCCCATGGCGGGGCCGAGGTCTGCCCGCGTCCATGCCTGCGCCATGTTGTCGAAGAGTCCGAAGCCCTGCGGCCACCAGTGCGGCATCCCGCTGTAGTCGGCCGCGGGCACCAGGGCGTTGACGAGCAGCAGCCAGGTGGGCAGTGCCCAGGCCAGGGAGATGACCACCAGGGTCGCGTTGCGCAGGATCCGGCCCGGCGTGGGCCGCGATCGTGGGGCGGCCCTCCGTGTGGTGCGGGTGGTGGTCATGATCAGTTGCCTTTCGGGGTCAGCTGACGTCGCAGATACAGCCACGAGGCGATCAGCACGATCGTGGTGAGGACGACCGCGACCGCCGCGCCCGCTCCGGGGTGCAGGGCGAGGAAGGTCTCCTGGTACATCGAGACCGCGAGCGTCTCGGACTGCCGGCCGGGCCCGCCCTGGGTGAGCACCCAGATCAGGTCGAAGGATTTGAGCCCGTTGACCAGGCTGGTTCCGACGACGATCACCGAGACGGTCCGCAGCTGGGGCAGGACGACGTACACGAACTTCCGCCAGCCCGCCGCACCGTCCAGGGAGGCGGCCTCAAGGGTTTCCGGCGGGATGGTCTGGAGGCCGACCAGGAAGAGGATCACGGCGACGCCCGCCGACTGCCACGTATTGGCGACGATCATGACGAGCGTGTTGCCGGGCCACTCGAGGAGCCAGCCCTGGGCCAAGGAGTCCAGGCCGAACGCCCTGAGCGCCTGGTTCGCGGCGCCGTCGGTGTTGAGGACGAAATTCCACACCACCGCGACGGCCGAGCCGGACAGGGCGTAGGGAAGGACGACGACCAGGCGCGCCACACGGGACCACCCGCCGCTGTGCGTCAGCACGGCGATGGCGAGGCCCAGCAGCAGCGGGAGCGCGACCGTGCCGACCACCCACATGAGGGTGTTCTGGATCGACCGGGTCAGTACGGGATCGTTGAGGAAGAGGGCGTAGTTGTCGAGACCGGCGAAGCCGGACACGCGCCGGTCGTCGTAGAAGCTCCGGTGGACGGTCGTGGCGAACGGGAGCAGCAGCAGTGCGCTCACCAGCACCACGGCGGGCGCCAGGAATCCGGCCCCGGCCAGCTTCTCCCGCAGGCGCCGGGCGGGGCGCTTCACGGCCACGGGGCGCGCGGGCTGCGGGCCGGGGGAGGCGGGTGCCCCGGGGAGCGGTGGTCGTCGCTGTTCGACGGAAGAACTCATGCCTCGTCCCTCTCCCACTCGGCCCATTCCTTCGCCGCCCGGCTCGCCATACTGCGCAGGGTGGCTTGCGGGGAGGACGCGCCGGTCATGAAACCGCCCAGGTCGTCGGTGTTGCCCTGGATGAGGTTGGGCGGACCCGACTCGCCGTAGCGGGGCAGCAGTGTCCACCGCTCCTTCAGCGCGCGGTCCTTGAGACCGGCCATCACCGGATTGCCGGGCCGGGAGCGCGGGTTGGCCGAGGCGTCCTGGAGGAAGTCGGTCCACACCTTCTGGACCCTCGGGTCGAGCCAGTGCGCCGCGTTGGCCATCGCCGCCTCGTGCGAGACGGCTTTGCGCGGGACAGCGAGCACACCGGACTCGGTGATCACGGAGCGGCGGGTGGAGCGCTCGACGGGGGGCATGACGAATGCGTCGAAGTCGACGCCCGGCTTCATACCGGTGGCAGCGATCCCCTGTGACTGCCAGGACCCGTGCAGGAACATTCCGACCCGTCCCGCCTTCAACGCGGCGGGGCCGTTGTTCTGGTCGAAGTCCGCGGGCGTCATCCAGCCCTTGCGCATGAAGTCCTGCCAGATCTGTAGTGCCTTCTGCGCCTGCGGGTCGGTGTACTGCGCCTTCCCGGTGGTCAACTCGCCGTAGAACACGGGGTCGACCTTGCTGACGAGCTCCTGGAACCATTCGTAGGCGGGCCAGTTGCCGGTCTGCGTGGCGACGAACGGGACGACGCCCGCCTTCTTCAGCACCTCGGCGTTGTGCAGCAGCTCGTCCCAGGTGTCGGGCGCTCGCAGCCCGTGCTTGCGGAAGAGGGCCGTGTTGTAGAAGAGCACGTAGTACGACTCGTAGAGCGGCATCCCGTACACGGAGCCGCGGTAGGACATCGCCTCACGCGTCTGGGGAGTCACCCAGCCCTTGCGTTCGTAGTCGGTCCATATCGAGGAGAGATCGCTGAGTTCGCCGGTGCGGGCCAGCGACTTGAGGAAGTAGCCCGAAGCCCACTTGATCATGTCGGTGGCCTTGGTCGTCTGCAACGAGATCTGCGTGACCTGCTTGTACGACGTGGGGTTCGGGTTGGACAGGGGGCGCAGCGCGTACCCGGTGAGCTTCTTCAGCTCGCGCCCGGCCGCGACATAGCCCCGGTCCCAGGTGGCGTTGTCGTTGGCGAGTGAGGTGGTACCGGGTTTCACCGCGGTGCTGTCGCCCCGGGCGCAGCCGGCCAACGTGGCCGCGGCGCCCGCGCCGAGGCCCGCCAGGACGCTGCGGCGGCCGAGCGGGTGGGACGACCGCTGTGTCGCCCCGCCGATTGATCTCATGGGTTCCCTTCCCTGTGGATCCCGGCGGGGATCCCTGGCTCTGGGGTGTGGTGGGTGAGAGGGCTCGGGGCCCTCCGCGAGATCTCGCCGTACCGCGCGGCATCCGCGGTTCGGATTGCGAGGATGTTAACGACACCATGTGGCTGAAACAAGACTCCGCGACGAGATTCCCCGTAGTGACCCGCCTCAGCTGCGGCGACGTCTCGCGAAGCGACCCACTTCTTGTTCGACCTCATGGTTATCGATACCATTCCGGCGGTTGCCCGCTCACCTCGTCAGGAGTACCCGTGCACGCAGAGCCCCGTCCGTACGAACGCAACCCCCGCTACCCGGCCGCCGGAACCGTGGTCACCGGGTGGGACGAAGCCGTGGCGGCCCTGCCCGACCGGCCGACCGTGCTCGCCCTGGACGGGCCCGCGGCCCTGGACTGGAACGAGGCCGCCCGGGGGATCGCCGCCGCCCTGCGTGCCCGGTCCACCGGGGTGGATGTGCTCGATGTGCGCGAGCGCTGGTCTCCGGCGCTGGTCGAGCGGCTGTGCACCCCTCACGAGGAGGCCGACGCGTTCTTCCTGCCGCTCGCCGGGTTCGAGATGGCCGACCTCTTCGAGGGGCCGCTGACCGTCGAACGGCCCACGAACGGCGTCCTGCTGGTCTTCGGCCCCGGTGCCGCCCTGTGCTCACCCGATCTGACCTGGTGGGCGGACCTGCCCAAGCGGTACGCCGAGAGCGCCGTGGCCTCCGGAACCCTGCCCGTGGGCGTCAACCTCGGGCGGCCCGACGTGCCGGGGGAACTGCGCCGCCTCTTCTACACGGACTGGCCGGTCGCCGACCGTCACCGCGACGCGCTCGCGCCCCGCATCGACCGGTGGATCGACGTACAGGACCCGCGGTCCCCCGCCTCCCTGGACGGCACGGCGGTCCGTGCCACCCTCGCCGAGCTCGCCCGGCAGCCGCTGCGCACCCGCCCGTACTTCAACTCCACGGCCTGGGGCGGGAAATGGGCCGCGGAGAAACTCGGCTTCGAACCCGACGACGGCAACACCGCACTCGGCTACGAGCTGATCGCCCCCGAAGCCGGCGTACTCGTCGGCCAGGACGCCGGGGCACAGGTGGAGCTGCCCTTCCAGCTGCTGTGCGTCCTGCACCCCGGGCAGTTCCTCGGCGCGGATGTGCACCGGCGCTACGGCACTTCGTTCCCGATCCGCTTCGACTATCTCGACACCGTCGGAGGCGGCAACCTCTCCCTGCACTGTCACCCGCGGGAGCCGTATATGCGGGAGGCCTTCGGCTGGCCCTACACCCAGCACGAGACCTATTACGTCACCGCGAGCGAGCCCGGCGCCCGGGTCTTCCTCGGGCTGCGGCAGAATGCGGACGTGGACCTGCTGCGCAAGGAAGTGGAGGAGTCCGCGGCGCACGGCACACCGCTGCGCGTCGAGGACCATGTCCAGACGTTCCCGGCCGATCCCGGCCAACTGTTCATGATCCCGGCCGGCACCCCGCACTCCTCCGGCGCGGGCAACCTCGTACTGGAGATCAGCGCCACGCCGTACCTCTACTCACTGCGGTTCTACGACTGGCTGCGCCGCTCCTCCGGAGTGCCCAGGCCGTTGTCGCACCGGCACGCCTTCGCCAACCTCGACACCGCGCGGCGCGGCGCCGAAGTCGTCGAGGACCTCGTCCAGCGGCCCCGTGTCCTGCGGACGGGCGCGGGCTGGCGTGAGGAGGTCGTCGGCTCCCTGCCCGAGATGTTCTACGCGGTCCACCGCTTCGTACTCGACGGAACGGGACCGGCGCACGACGACACGGAGGGCCGTTTCCACATCCTCAACGTCGCCGCCGGCGACGGCGTGGTGGTGGAGACCGCGGACGGCCGCCGTCATGATCTGGCGTTCGCCGAGACACTCACCGTGCCCGCGGCCGTGGGCGGCTATCGTCTGCACCCCGTCGGCACACGGCCGGTGCAGGTCGTCAAGTCCCTGGTGAAGCCCTCATGACCCGGGTGCCCGTGCTGGAGATCGGCGGCACCCATGTCACCGCCGCCCTCGTGGACATGGCGACGGGGCAGCCGGTCGCCGGATCCGTCGTCCGCAGGCCGGTCGCCGCCGACGCCGGCTCCACGGAGATCCTGGACTCCTTCGCCGAGGCCGCCCGCCGCATCGCCGCGCCCGAGGGGGCCCGCTGGGGCGTCGCCGTACCGGGGCCGTTCGACTACGCCGCCGGCGTCGGCAAGTTCCGGGGCATCGGCAAGTTCGAGGCGCTGCACGACATCGATGTCGGGGCGGAACTGAGCGATCGGCTGCCGCGCCCGCGGGCCGTCAGCTTCCTCAACGACGCCGACGCCTTCGCCCTCGGGGAGCACCACGGTGGCGCCGCGGCGGGGCGGGACCGGTCGGTGTGCGTCACCCTAGGCACCGGCGTCGGCTCCTCCTTTCTGCGTGACGGCCTCCCCGTCACCGAAGGCCCCGCCGTCCCGCCCGGAGGGCGGGCCCACCGCATCAGCGTCGACGGACTGCCGCTGGAGGAGGTGATCTCACGGCGGGCCATCCGCGCGAGGTACGCCCGAGCCGCCGGGATCGGCGAACCGGCCGAGGGCCCGGACGTCAGCGCCATCGCCGAGCTGGCCCGCGGGGCGGACCGGCACGCGGCGGCGACGATCAGCGGGTGCTTCATCGCGCTGGGGCGTGCCCTGGCACCCTGGTGCACCGCCTTCCGGCCGGGCGTGATGGTCATCGGCGGATCCATGGCCGCGTCCTGGGACCTCATCGGCCCCGCGCTGCGCGCCGGCCTCGTCACCGGGGCCGAAGCCGCCGGGCCGGAGGCGGAGCGCGTCGTCGCCGCGATGGATCTCTGCACCGCCCGGCGGCCCGACGACGCGCCCCTGATCGGCGCCGCGCACTGGGCTCTGCGCCGTCGGACGGAGGGGGGTCCGCCGGTGCCGGTCGCCGTCGCGGCCGACCCCGAACCCGGTGGCGTCCACTCCGCGGCCCGGCCGTGACGGTCCCGACCCGTGACGGCGGACCGCAGGCTCCGACCGCCGGGGCGGACGGCGCCGCGGACCCGGCACTCTCTACAATGACGGCTCCCCCAGCACCGACGCCCCGCCGCCCGCACAGTCCCTCCGGCGGCACCGAGGAAGGACCGGCCGTGGCGCAGCACCGACCGAGTGACGCCGCCGCGCCGACGATGCGCGACGTCGCCGCCCGTGCCGAGGTCAGCGCGATGACCGTCTCCCGTGTGCTGAAGGACGACCCCCGGGTCACCGAGGCGACCAGGAAGCGGGTCCTGAGCGCCGTCGACGCACTCGGCTACCGGCGCAACGAAACCGCCCGCCGGCTACGGGTCGGCGGCAGCGGGATGATCGGTCTGCTCGTCACCAACCTGGCCAACCCCTTCTACTCCCGCCTGGCGCTCGGCGTCCAGGAGGTGGCCTACGCGCACGGCCTGCGGGTCCTTCTCGGCAACACCGCCGAACAGGTCGACCGGGAGCGGGGGTTGGTGGAGGACCTCGCTTCCAGCCAGGTCGACGGGATGATCGTGGTGCCGGCGAGCGGCAGCCACCGGCACCTGACGCCGGCAGCGCTGCACGGCATGCCGCTCGTCCTCGCCTCCCGGCCGCCGGCGGGGCTGGAGGCCGACTGCGTCCTGGTGGACGACTTCGGCGGAGCGGAGGAGGCGACCGGCCGGCTGATCGAGGACGGACACCGGCGCATCGGTTTCCTCGGCAATCCGCCGGCGCTCTACACGGGCGCCGAACGGTTCCGCGGCTACTGGGCCGCCCACGAGGAGGCCGGGCTGGAGCCGGACGAGCGCCATATCCGCCGCGGGCTGTCCGACGTGGCCACGGCCGAGCGCGCCGCCGTCGCCCTGCTGAGCGCGCCGGACGCCCCCACCGCCCTCTTCTGCACCAACAACCGTCTCACCCAGGGCGCCATCCGAGCCGTCCGCACGCTCGACGCCCCGGTGTCCCTGGCCGGATTCGACGATTTCGACCTCGCGGACGTCCTCGGGCTCCCCCTGACGATCGCCTCCTACGACGCCGACGAGATCGGGCGCAGGGCCGGCCAGATGCTCATCGACCGCATCAACGGCGGCCCCGGCACCCCGCTGCCCGTACGGCGTTCGGTGGTCCCCATCGAAGTCATCCGGTACGGGACCGACCTCACCTAAGCCTTCCACCGTCGGCCCTTCCTGCCCCGCCCGCACCCGACGGGGGCAGGAAGCGGGCTGCCCTGCGCCCCCGCGCGCGGAATTCTGGACGGAGTCCCATGCACGACGACCGCACACTGACCGAACGCCGACTCGCCCGGGTACTCGACCAGCGCCTCAGGCCCGCAGTTCACGCCCGCTCCCTCCCTCTCGAGGTGAGCGCCCATCACATATCCGGCGAACCCGTACCGGTGAGCGAGGGGATCGCCGGTCCCTACGAGCCGGTCGCCACCGGCTCGTCCTGGGGGCCGGCCTGGTCCACCAGTTGGTTCAGGATCCGCGGCACCGTACCCGCGGAGTGGGCGGGGGAACGGGTCGAAGCGGTACTCGACCTCGGCTTCGGCGCCACCCAGCCCGGATTCTCCGCCGAGGGGCTGGTGTACCGGGCCGACGGCACACCGGTGAAGGCGCTCAACCCGCGCAACACATGGCTCCTGATAGCCGAACGAGCCGAAGGCGGCGAGGACTTCGAATTCCACATCGAGGCCGCCGCCAACCCGCTGATCTTCGATTTCGACGCCGCGGGCGACCCCTTCGTCCCCACCCGCGCGGGCGACGTCGCCCCCTGGCTGCGCGCCGACGGGACCGCCCGGGCCGCGGAAGAACCGCTGTACCGGCTGACCCGCATGGACCTCGCCGTCTTCGACCGGACGGTCTGGGAGCTCGTCCAGGACCTCGACGTCCTGTCCGGGCTCATGCACCAACTGCCCGATGACTCCACCCGCCGCAGCCGGATCCGGCACGCGGTGAGCGGGGCGCTCGACGCGATCGACCTCCAGGACATCGGCGGCACCGCGGGGGCGGCCAGGGCCTTGCTGGCTCCCGCGCTGGCCGCTCCGGCGCACGCGAGCGCCCACCGCGTCTCGGCCGTGGGGCACGCGCACATCGACACGGCCTGGCTGTGGCCGGTACGGGAAACCGTCCGCAAGGCGGCCCGCACGGTCTCGAACGTGACAGCGCTGATGGACGACCACCCCGGCTTCCGGTTCGTCATGTCCCAGGCGCAGCAACTGGCCTGGCTCAAGGAGGAGCGGCCCGAGGTCTACGCCCGGGTGCGGGAGAAGGTGGCGACCGGGCAGTTCCTGCCGACCGGCAGTCTCTGGGTCGAGCCCGACACCAACCTTTCCGGCGGCGAGTCGCTGGTCCGCCAGTTCGTCCACGGCAAGCGGTTCTACCTGGAGGAGTTCGGCGTCGAGACGCGCGACATGTGGCTGCCCGACACCTTCGGCTACAACGCCGCGCTGCCCCAGCTCATGAAGCTCGCCGGCATCGACTGGTTCCTGACGCAGAAGATCTCCTGGAACACCACGAATGCGTTCCCTCACCACACCTTCTGGTGGGAGGGCATCGACGGTTCCCGCATCTTCAGTCACTTCCCGCCGGTCGACTCCTACAACGGCGACCTCTCCGGCGCCGACATCGGCCACACCGAACGCAACTTCCGCGACAAGGGAGCCGCCAACCGTTCGCTGGTGCCCTTCGGTTACGGCGACGGCGGGGGCGGTCCGACCCGCGAGATGCTGGCGCGCGCCGACCGGCTCGCGGATCTCGAGGGCTCGGCGAAGGTCGAGCTGGAGGGGCCGGCCGACTTCTTCACCAGGGCCCAGCAGGAGTACGCCGACGCACCGGTGTGGGTCGGCGAGCTCTACCTGGAGCTCCACCGGGGCACCCTCACCAGCCAGCTCGCCACCAAGCAGGGCAACCGGCGGTGCGAACACCTTTTGCGGGAGGCGGAGTTGTGGTCGGCCACGGCGACCGTGCGGACCGGTGAGCCGTACCCGTACGCCGCACTCGACCGAATCTGGAAGACCGTTCTTCTCCAGCAGTTCCACGACATCCTGCCCGGCTCCTCCATCGCCTGGGTGCACCGGGAAACGGAACAGGCTCACCGGGAGGCCGCCCGCGAACTGAACGCCATCGTCGAGGCCGCCCAGCGAGCCCTGGCCGGTTCGCCGGACGCGGATGGCGGCGAGGTCGTCTTCAACGCGGCCCCGCACGATCGCGACGGCATCCCCGCCCTCGGCGCCGTGCCCCGCGACACGCCGCCGCGGACGGTACCCGTACGAACCGGCCTCGACGGCGGCTTCGTCCTGGACAACGGGCTGGTGCGGGTCACGGTCGACGGCCGTGGACTGATCACGTCCGCGTACGACCTGACCGCCGGGCGTGAAGCGCTCGCCCCCGGAACGGTGGGCAACCTTCTGCAACTCCACCAGGATTTCCCCAACCAGTGGGACGCCTGGGACATCGACGCGTTCTACCGCAACACCGTGCGGGACCTCGTGCAGGCCGACGAGGTCACCACCGACGGCGACGCCGTCGAGGTCGTACGGAGCGTCAACGGGTCACGCATCCGCCAACGGCTGTCCCTGGGCGAGGGTGCCCGCCGGCTCGACATCGACACCACCGTCGACTGGCGGGAGCGGGAGAAGATCCTCAAGGCCGCGTTCCCCTTCGATCTCCGAGCCGGCCACTCCACCGGCGAGATCCCGTTCGGCCACGTCCAGCGGCCCACGCACTCCAACACCAGCTGGGACGCGGCCCGCTTCGAGATCTGCGCCCACCGCTTCCTGCACCTCGCGGAGCCGGGCTGGGGAACGGCCCTGGTCAACGACTCCACCTACGGCCACGACGTCACCCACGACGTGCGGCACGACGGCGGTACGACGACCACGGCGAGGCTCTCGCTGCTGCGCGCCCCGCTCTTCCCCGACCCGGAAGCCGACCAGGGCGAACACCGGTTCCGCTACGGCCTGGTGATCGGCGCCGACATCGGCGACGCCGTCCGCGAGGGCTACCGCTTCAACCTCGCCGAACGCACCGTTCCCGGCACGGCCGCCGTCGCCCCACTGGTCGGGGTCGACCACTCCGGCGTCGTGATCGAGGCGGTCAAGCTCGCGGACGACGGCTCGGGCGACGTGATCGTACGGCTCTACGAGTCGCTCGGCGGCCGTGCCACGACGACCCTGCACGCCGGATTCCCGCTGGCCACCGCCACGGTGACCGACCTCCTCGAACGCCCCCTCGCGGAGGAACCCGAACCGGCCGTGACCGACGACCGTGTGCCACTCGCCCTCCGCCCGTTCCAGATCATCACGGTGCGACTGACCCCGCGGGGCTGAGGAGGGCGGAGCAGCACATCAGCAGCAGCCAGGGAAAGACCAGGGGTCGGGCCCGGAGGGCCGGACCCCTGGTGACCTTCAGACGTTGAAGCGGAACTCCACCACGTCCCCGTCCTGCATGACGTACTCCTTGCCCTCCATGCGGGCCTTGCCCTTGGCGCGGGCCTCGGCGACCGAGCCGGTCTCGACCAGGTCGTCGAAGGAGATGATCTCCGCCTTGATGAAGCCCTTCTGGAAGTCGGTGTGGATGACACCGGCCGCCTCCGGGGCCGTGGCGCCCTTCTTGATGGTCCAGGCGCGGGCTTCCTTCGGGCCTGCCGTGAGGTAGGTCTGGAGGCCGAGGGTCTCGAAGCCGACGCGGCCGAGGGTGGCGAGGCCGGGCTCCTCCTGGCCCATGGACTGGAGCAGTTCGAGGGCCTCGTCGTCGTCGAGCTCGATCAGCTCGGACTCGATCTTGGCGTTCAGGAAGATCGCCTCGGCGGGGGCGACCAGGGCGCGCTGCTCGTTCTTGAAGTCCTCGTCGACCAGCTCGTCCTCGTCGACGTTGAAGACGTACAGGAACGGCTTGGTGGTGAGGAGGTGCAGCTCGTGGAGGAGCTTGCCCTTCTCCGTGCCCGCCGTGATGCCCGCCGCGAACAGCGTCTGGCCGGTCTCCAGGATCTGCTTCGCCTCCTCGACCGCGGCCAGGACCGCGACCTTCTCCTTCTGGAGGCGGGACTCCTTCGTCAGGCGCGGCACGGCCTTCTCGACGGACTGGAGGTCGGCGAGGATCAGCTCGGTGTTGATCGTCTCGATGTCGTCCTTCGGCGAGACCTTGCCGTCGACGTGCACGACGTTCTCGTCCTTGAAGGCCCGGATGACCTGGCAGATCGCATCGGACTCGCGGATGTTCGCCAGGAACTTGTTGCCCAGGCCCTCGCCCTCCGAAGCGCCCCGCACGATGCCGGCGATGTCGACGAAGTCCACCGTCGCGGGCAGAAGCCGCTGGGAGCCGAAGATCTCCGCGAGCTTGTTCAGGCGCGGGTCCGGGACGCCGACCACGCCGACGTTCGGCTCGATCGTGGCGAACGGGTAGTTGGCCGCCAGCACGTCGTTCTTGGTCAGGGCGTTGAACAGGGTCGACTTGCCGACATTCGGCAGACCGACGATTCCGATCGTGAGCGACACTTTGGCGACTTCCTGGAGTGAGGCGGAGGGCAGGGGGCGGAGCGTCCGGTCCGCTCCGGCTCGGCGTTTGCGGGGCCGGAGCAGCCGGGGGCCCGGAGTGGACCGATTCTCCAGTCTACGGGCCTGCCCCACCGGCCCGAACAGCGCGGCTTTCGGCCGTGTGACGTCGAACGCAACCCCAAGGTCGGCCAAAGCGCGTGTCCAACGCCTGATTCCCCGCCCCCCGCGACCTACGTTGTGGAGGTGGAGCAGCACAGGACACGTCCCCCGCAGCGCCGGCCGTCCCCGCAGGCCGCGCCCGCCCCGCCCGCGCCGGGTGGTTCCGCCGTGTACCGGGTACGGGTGCGGAGCGTGCCGCCCGTCGTCCTCGCGTTGCGGCGGTTCCCCAACCCCCGGCTCACCGGGATCGGGGCCGGGCTGTTCGCCTCGCTCACCATGTTCGTGCTCGCCTGCGTCGACCGGCTGCTGTTCGACAGCTCGGAGCTCGTCTACGGGCTGCTCTTCCTGCCCGTCAGCGCGCTCACCGCCCTCTGGGTCCGGCCCGCCGACCTCGTCACCGCGCCGATCAGCGTGCCCATCGCCTTCGCCGTCGGGGTCTTCCCGATCTCCGGGGGCTCCGAGGGCTTCGGCGGGCAGGTCATGGGGCTGGTCACCGCCCTCGCCGTGCACGCCGGCTGGCTGTACGGCGGAACCCTCGTCGCGGGCCTCATCGCCTCCGTACGCAAGGTGCGGCTGATGCGGGCCCGGCGGCGGTACGTCCTGGCCCAGGGGCGCGGCCCCGCCGGTGAGCGCCCGCCCCGGGCCGCGGCCGCCGCCTCGGCCTCACCGTCGACCGGGAAGCCCTCGAAGCCCTCGAAGCCCGTACGGGCCGGGGCCGGCACGGCGGCAGCCAACCGCCGTCCTCAGCGGCCCTGACGGCTGTCCACACGGCTCCTTGGGCCGGTCTGCCCAAGGACCGGCCCGCCCAGCCCCCGACGCCCGCCCCCCTCAGCCCTTCCCCGCCGTCGAGCCCGCCGCCGCCATCGCCGCCCCCACGATGCCCGCGTTGTTCTGGAGCTGTGCCGGGACCAGCTCGGCCCGGACCTTCTCGATCAGGGGCAGGAACTTCTCCGCCTTGCGGCTCACGCCGCCGCCGATGATGAACAGTTCCGGCGAGAACAGCATCTCCACGTGCAGCAGGTACTTCTGGACCCGGTGCGCCCAGTGGTGCCAGCTCAGGTCCTCGTCCTCCTTGGCCTTCGTGGAGGCGTGCTTCTCCGCGTCGTGGCCGTGCAGTTCCAGGTGGCCCAGTTCGGTGTTGGGGACGAGCTTGCCGTCGGTGAAGACCGCGCTGCCGATGCCCGTACCGAACGTCAGCAGGATGACCGTGCCCGTACGTCCCTTGCCCGCGCCGAACGTCATCTCCGCGACCCCCGCCGCGTCCGCGTCGTTCAGGATGGTGACGGGCTGACCGATCCGCTCCCCCAGCAGGGTGCGGGCGTCCGTGTCGATCCAGCCCTTGTCGACATTGGCCGCGGTACGGGTGATGCCGTCCGTGACGACCCCCGGGAACGTGATGCCGACCGGGCCCGACCAGTCGAAGTGGCCGACCACCTCCGCCACGCCGTCGGCCACGCCCTCGGGCGTGGCCGGGTGCGGTGTCAGCACTTTGTGGCGCTCCTGCGCCAGGTCTCCGCGGTCCAGGTCCACGGGAGCGCCCTTGATCCCGGATCCGCCGATGTCCACGCCGAAGATCTCCATGGAACCCACGGTACGGGCAGGCCGGGCCCCTTGCGCGGCTACTCGGCGGAAAGGGCGGCGGCCTCGGCGCGCAGGTCGCGGCGGAGCTCCTTGGGCAGGGAGAAGGTGATCGACTCGTCGGCCGTCTTCACCGTCTCCACGTCTCCGTAACCCCGCTCCGCCAGCCATTCCAGGACGCCGTCGACGAGAACGTCGGGGACGGACGCGCCTGAAGTCAGGCCGACCGTGGTCACGCCCTCCAGCCACGCCTCGTCGATCTCGCTCGCGAAGTCGACCAGATGGGCGGCGGGGGCTCCCGCGTCCAGGGCGACCTCGACCATCCGGATGGAGTTCGAGGAGTTCTTGGAGCCGACCACGATGACCAGCTCGGCGTCCTCGGCGAGCTTCTTCACCGCGATCTGGCGGTTCTGCGTGGCGTAGCAGATGTCGTCGCTGGGCGGCGAGAGGAGGTTCGGGAACTTCGACTTGAGCGCGTCGACCGTCTCCATCGTCTCGTCGACGGACAGGGTCGTCTGCGAGAGCCACACGACCTTCGACTCGTCGCGGACCTCGACGTTCGCCACGTCCTCGGGGCCGTCGACCAGCTGGATGTGGTCGGGGGCCTCGCCGGAGGTGCCGATGACCTCCTCGTGGCCCTCGTGGCCGATCAGGAGGATGTCGTAGTCCTCCTTGGCGTACCGGACGGCTTCCTTGTGGACCTTGGTGACCAGCGGGCAGGTCGCGTCGATGGTGGCGAGCTTGCGCTCGGCGGCCTCCGCGTGGACGGTGGGCGCGACTCCGTGCGCGGAGAACATCACGATGGAGCCCTCGGGCACCTCCGCGGTGACGTCCACGAAGATCGCACCCTTCTTCTCCAGGGTCTGCACGACGTACTTGTTGTGCACGATCTCGTGGCGGACGTAGATCGGGGCCCCGTACTGCTCCAGGGCCTTCTCGACGGCGATCACGGCACGGTCCACGCCCGCGCAGTAGCCACGGGGAGCGGCGAGCAGGACACGGCGGGCAGGCGTTGCAGTCATGCGTCCCATCGTAAGGCCGTGGCGAACAGGCGCGAGGACGGGCCGATCGGGACACTGGTCGCGGTGCGTGTGCGATCAATCGCTGATGGTGGTGGAGGAGTGGTGACCTCGGTGTCGGGGAGTGGGCGTGGGAGTGGGAGTGGGCCGGGGAGTGGTCCCGGCCGCGGTCGCGGCAGCCGTACCGGCGGTTCTGCCGGCAGCCGTACGGAAGAAGGGCGGCTGCGGCGGACTCTGGGGTTCCGGGACCTGGTCGTCTACGGGCTCCTCTTCATCGCCCCGATGGCCCCCGTCGGCGTGTTCGGCACCCTGGACGCGAAGTCCGGCGGCGCGGTCGCCCTCGTCTACATCGTGGCCACCGTGATCATGGGCTTCACCGCCTTCAGTTACGCCCAGATGGTGCGGGTCGCCCCCTTCGCCGGGTCGGTCTTCACGTATGCCCGCAAGGGGCTCGGGGAAGGGCCGGGGTTCATCGCCGGGTGGATGGCGATGCTCGACTATCTGCTGATCCCCGCCGTCGCCTACCTCTTCTCCGGGATCGCGATGAACGCCCTCGTACCGGAGGTCTCGCGGTGGGTGTGGACCGCGATCGCCGTCCTCGTGACCACCCTGCTCAATCTGTGGGGCGTACGGGCCGCCGCCCGCGTCGGCTTCGCGGTGCTGGCCATGGAGATCGTGGTGCTGCTGGTCTTCGTGGTCTCGGCCGTGGTCGTCCTCGTACGGGACGGAGCGCAGCGCGGCTGGCTGACACCGCTGACCGGGGACGCCGGGTTCTCCATGGCGGCGGTGCTGGGGGCCGTTTCGGTCGCCGTGCTGTCGTACCTGGGCTTCGACGCCATCGCCTCGTTCGCCGAGGAGGTGACGGGCGGTTCGCAGAAGGTGGCGCGGGCGGTGCTGTTCTGCCTGGTGCTCGCCGGTGTCCTGTTCGTGGCCCAGTCGTACCTGGCCGCGCTGCTGGAGCCCGTGAGCTCGGCGGAGCTGGCGGCGGACCCGGCGGCGCAGGGGTCGGCGTTCTACGACGCGGTGGACGCCTCGGTGGGGACCTGGCTGCACGATCTGGTGGCGGTCAGCAAGGCGATCGGCGCCGCGTTCGCCGCGCTGGCGGGGCAGGCCGCCGCCGGGCGGCTCGTCTTCGCGATGGCCCGGGAGCGGCGGCTGCCGCACCTCCTCGCGAAGGTCGACCCGAAGTCGGGCGTGCCGCGGCCGGCGATCCTCGGCGCGGCGATCGTGACGCTGGTGGCCGCCGTGTGGGCGGCCCGGCGCGACGACGGCCTGGACCATCTGGTCTCGGTGGTGGACATCGGCGCGCTGACGGCGTTCGTCCTGCTGCACGCGTCGGTGGTCGGCTGGTTCGTCGTACGCCGCATGGCGGGGCCGCCGGTGTGGTGGCGGCACGTCCTCGTCCCGGTGTTCGGCGCGGGGGCGCTCGTCGCGGTCATCGTGGAGGCCACGGCCTCCGCCCAGGTGGTGGGCCTCTGCTGGCTCGGGGTGGGGCTCGTGGTGCTGGCGGTCCAGGGCACGGGGCGCCGGAGCGGGGCCGAGGGGCCGGGCGGGCCCGGCCGCATGAAGGCATGAGGCTCGGTGGGCCTCAGGTTGAGGTCTGGTGGCGCTCAGCGGGCCCGGTGGGTGCGGTGGGCTCAGCACTGAGGCCGGTGGCGCTCAGCGGGCCTGGTGGGCCCGGTGGGCCTCAGCACTGAGGCCGGTGGCGCTCAGCGGGCGCGGTGGGCGCGGTGGGCCTCAGGACTGAGCCCCCGCGCCGAGCCCGTGTCCTGTCAGTGGGGGCCGATACGCTCGCCCGTATGGCTCTCAACACGTCCGCGGAAGCGCCGCTGCCCGTCGGCGAGGTGTCCCGGCTCATCGGCGGGTGGATCGACCGGCTCGGCGCCATCTGGGTGGAGGGGCAGATCACCCAGCTGTCGCGGCGGCCGGGGGCCGGGGTCGTCTTTCTGACGCTGCGCGATCCGTCCCACGACATCTCCGTGAGCGTCACCTGTTTCCGGCAGGTCTTCGACCGGATCGCCGATGTGGTGACGGAGGGCGCGCGCGTCGTCGTCCTCGCCAAGCCCGAGTGGTACGCGCCCCGGGGGCAGCTCTCACTGCGGGCCACCGACATACGGCCGGTCGGCATCGGTGAGCTGCTCGTGCGGCTGGAGCAGCTGAAGAAGTCGCTCGCCGCCGAGGGGCTCTTCGCGCTCGACCGGAAGAAGCCGCTCCCCTTCCTTCCTCAGCTCATCGGGCTCATCTGCGGGCGGGCCTCCGCCGCCGAGCGCGATGTCCTGGAGAACGCCCGCCGCCGCTGGCCCGCCGTGCGCTTCGAGGTCCGTAACACCGCCGTGCAGGGGGTGAACGCGGTCGCCCAGGTGGTGCAGGCGGTCGAGGAGCTGGACGCGCTGGACGAGGTCGACGTGATCGTCGTCGCCCGGGGCGGCGGCAGCGTCGAGGATCTGCTGCCGTTCTCCGACGAGCAGCTGATCCGGGCCGTGGCCGCCTGCCGTACGCCCGTGGTCTCCGCGATCGGCCACGAACCGGACTCCCCGCTGCTGGACCTGGTCGCCGATCTGCGCGCCTCCACGCCCACGGACGCCGCCAAGAAGGTCGTCCCGGACGTGGGCGAGGAGCTGGACCGCGTCCAGCAGTTGCGGGACCGGGCGCTGCGCACCGTACGGGGGCTGCTGGACCGTGAGGAGCGAGGGCTCGCGCACGCGCTGGGCCGCCCCGCGATGGAGCGGCCCCAGCGGCTGGTGGACGAGCGCGAGGCCGAGGTGGACGCGCTCCTCGGGCGCAGCCGCCGGGTCCTGGGCCATCTGCTGGACCGGGCCGACTCCGAGCTGGCGCACACCTTCGCCCGGGTCGTCTCGCTGTCGCCCGCCGCGACCCTGGAGCGGGGGTACGCCGTGCTCCAGCGGCCCGACGGCCATGTGGTGCGCTCCCCCGCCGAGGCCGGCGCGCCCGGCGAGCCGCTGCGGGCGCGGGTCTCGGAGGGCGAGTTCACGGTGCGGGTGGACCGGGGCGAATGAGCGGCCCGCCCCAGCGGCCCCACCAGGGCCGGGGCCGTTCCCACGATGACGTAGCAGCTCACATTTAGGGTGGATCACATGACGGACGACGGTACGGCGGCGGCTGCCGCCACGGGCACGCTCGGGTACGAGCAGGCGCGCGACGAGCTGATCGAGGTCGTGCGCCGGCTGGAGGCGGGCGGCACGACGCTGGAGGAGTCGCTCGCCCTGTGGGAGCGGGGCGAGGAACTGGCCAAGGTCTGCCGGCACTGGCTGGAGGGCGCCCGCGCCCGGCTCGACGCGGCCCTGGCCCGCCCGCAGGACAGTGCCGACGAGGGCTGAGCCGAGACCTCGCACCAAGTACCTGCATCATGCAAGGGTGTGCAATGGATCACTCGACTTCGCTTTTAGTTGAAAGTTAACCTATCTCTGGCGTACCTTCGAGCTCTCCCCACCGTGTTCGTTCGGAAGGTTGCACCAGATGTCCCTCGTTCTCGACCCCGCCGCTCAGGACCTCCTCTTCCGCGAGGCCCGCACCGCCAACACCTTCACCGACGAGCCCGTGACCGACGAGCAGGTCCAGGCGATCTACGACCTGGTGAAGTTCGGCCCGACCGCCTTCAACCAGTCGCCGCTGCGCGTCGTCCTGGTCCGCTCCGCCGAGGGCCGCGAGCGTCTGGTGCAGCACATGGCCGAGGGCAACCGGCCGAAGACCGCCACGGCCCCGCTGGTCGCGATCCTGGCAGCGGACAACGAGTTCCACGAGGAGCTTCCGGCGCTGCTCCCGCACTTCCCGCAGGCGAAGGACATGTTCTTCGCGGAGCGCCCGGTCCGTGAGTCGGCCGCCGGTCTCAACGCCGCGCTCCAGGCCGCGTACTTCATCATCGGCGTCCGCGCCGCCGGTCTGGCCGCCGGCCCGATGACCGGTTACGACGCCGCGGGCATCCAGAAGGAGTTCCTGGACGGCGACCACACCCCGCTGATGGTCGTCAACATCGGCAAGCCGGGCGAGGACGCCTGGTTCCCGCGCAGCCCGCGCCTCTCCTTCGACGAGGTCGTCACCACCGTCTGAGGCACCACCGCCTGAGGCGCCACCGCCTGAGGCACGGCGTACACGAAGGGCCCCGGAAACACCGTCAGCTGGTGTTCCGGGGCCCTTCGCGCGTACGCGGCGCGCGCGTCAGGAAGCCGGCGTGGCGGGCGGCGGCGTCGTCTTCAGCGCCTCGGCCATCTCGACCAGGCTCTCCTTCGGCGCCGAGCCGGTGACCACCGTCGTGTGGCCCTTGCCCGGCAGCACGAGGGCGTTGTACTTCTCGCCCTCCCAGACCTGCCACTCCTTGCCCGCGACCGTCTCGGTCCGGCCGGTGTCCTTCGCCTTCTGGCTGACCTCGGGGACGTACGTACGCGCGGCGGCGGTGGACTGCTCGACCGCGACGTACCTGCGGTCCGCGTCGAGGAAGCCCAGGTGCCAGGCCTTGCCCCCGGCCTCGTCGTAGCGGACGGAGGTCGCCTTCCACTGCTCCGGCAGGCCCTCCGGCGCGGCGACCGGGTAGGGGGCGGCGGTCCGCACCGTCGCCAGCTCCACAGTGAAGTCGACCGCCTTGATCGGGTCGGCGTGCTCGTCCTTCGGGATGAAGAGGTATATGACCCCCGCGCAGGCGGCGATCACCAAAGTCGACAGGAACATGTCCCGGACTGTCTGCTTGCCTCGCTTGCTTGCCACGGCTCCATGGTGGCACGCGGCCTGACACGCCCGGCCGCAGGGTGCCGGTCGCGGACGGCGACGCCAGCGCGCTCATGCGTGACCCGCACTGCTCATTTTATCGACCTACCGATAGAGTCGCAGCACCCTCATATCCGGTCGTCGCCGTACAGAAAGGTGCGCTCCGATGTCCGAGCATCATCTGCCGTCCCAACTGGAGGTCTCCCCGGAGGCCCCCGACCGCAACCTGGCTCTGGAGTTGGTCCGGGTCACCGAGGCCGCCGCCATGGCGGCCGGGCGCTGGGTGGGCCGCGGCGACAAGATCGGCGCCGACGGCGCCGCCGTGAAGGCCATGCGGACCCTCGTCTCGACCGTCTCGATGAACGGCGTCGTCGTCATCGGCGAGGGCGAGAAGGACGAAGCCCCCATGCTGTTCAACGGCGAGCGGGTCGGCGACGGCACCGGCGCCGAGGTCGACATCGCGGTCGACCCGATCGACGGCACCACGCTCAACGCCAAGGGCATGCCGAACGCGATCGCCGTCCTGGCGGCGGCCGACCGGGGCGCGATGTTCGACCCGTCGGCGGTCTTCTACATGGACAAGCTGGTCACGGGGCCCGAGGCGGCGGACTTCGTCGACATCAACGCGCCCGTGGCGGTGAACATCCGGCGCGTCGCGCGGGCGAAGAACTCCACGCCCGAGGACGTCACCGTCGTCGTCCTGGACCGGCCCCGGCACGAGGGCATCGTCAAGGAGATCCGGGAGACCGGCGCGCGGATCAAGTTCATCTCGGACGGCGATGTCGCGGGCTCGATCATGGCGGCCCGCGAGGGCACCGGCGTCGACCTGCTGATGGGCGTCGGCGGAACGCCCGAGGGCATCATCTCGGCGTGCGCCATAAAGTGCCTCGGCGGCGTCATCCAGGGCAAGCTCTGGCCCAAGGACGAGGCGGAACGGCAGAAGGCGCTGGACGCGGGCCACGACCTGGACCGGGTGCTGTCCACCGACGACCTGGTCAGCGGCGACAACGTGTTCTTCGTGGCGACGGGGATCACCGACGGTGAGCTGATGCGCGGTGTGCGGTACCGCGCGGAGACGGCGACCACCGAGTCCATCGTGATGCGGTCCAAGTCCGGCACGATCCGGTCGATCTCCTCGACCCACCGGTTGTCGAAGCTGCGCGCCTACAGCGCCATCGACTTCGACCGCGCGAAGTAGCCGACGCCCGGGGCGCGTAGAGCGCACGAAGGGGGTGCGGGGAGCCTGTTCGCTCCCCGCACCCCCTTCGCGTACGCGTTCAGCCTGCCGCGGCTATGCGCTCGGCCGTCGTCGCGGCCTTGATCTCGATGTCCCGCCGTCGCCGCCGGGCGAGCGCCACCCGGCGCTCCGCCGCGGTGAGCCCGCCCCACACCCCGTACGGCTCGGGCTGCATCAGCGCGTGCTCCCGGCACTCGATCATGACCGGACATCCGCCGCAGACCCGCTTGGCGGCCTCCTCGCGGGCCAGCCGGGCGGCGGTCGGTTCCTTGGAGGGGGCGAAGAAGAGGCCCGCCTCGTCGCGGCGGCAGGCCGCCTCGGAATGCCAGGGGCCCGCATCGTCCTCCCGAGCGGGGGTCCGCTGGGCCGGAACGGCGGCGACCTGCCGAGGCTGATGCGGCGATTGCAGCACGGGCTACTCCTGACGACGGCTACGGCTTCGCGAGCGAGAGTCGATGCAGCACTCCCTACCCGCTGTACGTACGCCTATGCACTGAGTGGCACCGGCGCGCGACTCACCGCAATGCGCCCCCGCGGCTTTCTGGCCGATTACCGGAGGTCGTCCGTCGCGCCGTATTCAGTGCCCCAGGTGTTTACGCAGCCGCTTCTGGAGATCCGCGACGAACTTTCCGCGCTTCGGCTTCGCCTCCACACTTCCGAACACCGCATAGCCGTTCACGACGACGACCGGGGCTTCCGGGTCCGTCGATTCGAGCGACTTCACCTCGAAACTGCCGAACACGCCGGTGCCGTTGCCGCGCAGCGAGATGTTCTCCGGGACGCGGACCTCGACGCTGCCGAAGATGGACGTCGCATTGATGACGGTGAAGCGTTGGCCGAAAAGCGCTTCGGTCAGATCGATCTCCACGTTACCGAAGAGCGCGAAGGCGTTCGTCCGGCCGCCGACCCGCCAGCGCCCCTTGCGGACGGAGCTGCTGAAGACCGCGACGAGATTGTCCGCGGGGCCTTCCGGGGCCTCGGGGCCGTAGCTGTACGGGCGCGGGCCCGGGCTCTGCGCGGTGGAACCGGAGGACGCGGGCAGGTCCCGGACCAGCGGCTGGAGCTCGCCGACGGTCTTGGCCCGGTAGACCAGGTCCACCCGCTCGGCGTGCTCGTCCGCCGTCAGGCGGCCCTCGGCCATCGCCTCCCGCAGGATGTCCGCGATCCGGTCGCGGTCGGCGTCGGAGGCCCGGATGTCGTCGCCGTTCAGGACTTCGGCGGGCGGTGGGACGGCCGGCCTGAGGGGCTGCTGGGGCTGCTTCTCTAGGTCCACCGGCCCAGCGTACCCAAACGCGATAGATCGCGACTACCCCTCCAACCGGCGCGCCCCCGTCGGGCCTGGGTCCAGGTGAGCCTTACCTCACAGGATCCGCCCGAAGCCGGCGTTCTACCCTGGTGGACGCGCTGCCCGAGGGAGGTCAGCCGCTGTCGCCGAGTGAGGAATGGCCGTCATGGCAGAGTTTGCGTACTCCGATCTGCTCCCCCTGGGGGAGGACACCACGCCGTACCGTCTGGTGACCGCCGAGGGTGTCTCCACCTTCGAGGCCGACGGCCGTACGTTCCTCAAGGTCGAGCCGGAGGCGCTGCGCACGCTGGCCGCCGAGGCCATGCACGACATCTCGCACTATCTGCGCCCGGCCCACCTGGCGCAGCTGCGGCGGATCGTCGACGACCCGGAGGCGTCCTCCAACGACAAGTTCGTGGCGCTGGACCTCCTGAAGAACGCGAACATCGCCGCCGCGGGCGTGCTGCCGATGTGCCAGGACACCGGCACGGCGATCGTCATGGGCAAGCGCGGGCAGAACGTGCTGACCGAGGGCGGTGACGAGGAGGCCCTGTCGCACGGGATCTTCGACGCGTACACCAAGCTCAACCTGCGCTACTCGCAGATGGCCCCGCTGACCATGTGGGACGAGAAGAACACCGGCTCCAACCTCCCGGCCCAGATCGAGCTGTACGCCACCGACGGCGGCGCGTACAAGTTCCTGTTCATGGCGAAGGGCGGCGGCTCGGCCAACAAGTCGTTCCTCTACCAGGAGACGAAGGCCGTCCTGAACGAGGCCTCCATGATGAAGTTCCTGGAGGAGAAGATCCGTTCGCTGGGGACCGCGGCCTGCCCGCCGTACCACCTGGCGATCGTGGTCGGCGGCACGTCGGCGGAGTTCGCGCTGAAGACCGCCAAGTACGCCTCCGCGCACTACCTCGACGAGCTGCCCGCCGAGGGCTCCCCCACCGGGCACGGCTTCCGGGACAAGGAGCTGGAGGAGAAGGTCTTCGAGCTGACGCAGAAGATCGGGATCGGCGCGCAGTTCGGCGGCAAGTACTTCTGCCACGACGTGCGCGTGGTGCGCCTTCCCCGGCACGGCGCCTCGCTCCCCGTCGCGATCGCCGTTTCCTGCTCGGCCGACCGCCAGGCCACCGCGAAGATCACCGCCGAGGGCGTCTTCCTGGAGCAGCTGGAGAAGGACCCGGCGCGCTTCCTGCCCGACACCACCGACGAGCACCTGGACGAGGCCGGGGACGTCGTGCAGATCGACCTCAACCGGCCGATGGACGAGGTGCTGGCCGAGCTGACGAAGTACCCGGTCAAGACCCGGCTCTCGCTGACCGGCCCGCTGGTCGTGGCCCGTGACATCGCGCACGCCAAGATCAAGGAGCGCCTGGACGCGGGCGAGGAGATGCCGCAGTACCTGAAGGACCACCCGGTGTACTACGCGGGCCCGGCGAAGACGCCCGAGGGGTACGCCTCCGGCTCCTTCGGCCCGACGACGGCCGGCCGGATGGACTCGTACGTGGAGCAGTTCCAGGCGGCGGGCGGCTCGAAGGTGATGCTCGCGAAGGGCAACCGCAGCAAACAGGTCACCGACGCCTGCGGCTCCCACGGCGGCTTCTACCTCGGCTCGATCGGCGGCCCGGCGGCCCGGCTCGCCCAGGACTGCATCAAGAAGGTCGAGGTCGTCGAGTACGAGGAGCTCGGCATGGAGGCGGTCTGGAAGATCGAGGTGGAGGACTTCCCCGCGTTCATCGTCGTCGACGACAAGGGCAACGACTTCTTCACCGAGCCCGCCCCGGCTCCGACGTTCACCAGCATTCCGGTGCGGGGGCCGGGTCTGGCCTGAGCTGTGACACACAGCCGAAGGGGCCCCTCTTTTATGGGTGGGCCCCTTCGGCGTACCTCAGCGCCTCTCAGTCGTCCAGCAGGCCCGATGTCGCGACCAGATAGCCGAGTTGGGCCCGGCTGTTGCTGCCCAGCTGCTCGGAGACCTTGCGCATGTGCTCGGCGACGCTGCGGCGGCTCATGCCGATCCGGCGGGCGATGGCGGCGTCCGTCTCGCCGTTGACGACGGCCTGGAGGATCGCCCGCTGGAGGTCGGAGGTGACGACGGGGGTGCGCAGCGGCGCGCGTTCGGGGCGTACGGGGACGGCGCGGGACCACGCCTCGTCGAAGTGGCGGACCAGGAAGCGGACCAGCGACGGGTGCCGGACGCGCAGCGCGGTGTGCGGTTCGTCGGAGAACGGGATGAAGGCGAGGTCCCGGTCGAAGACGATGAACCGGTCCATGACCTCGGGCAGGGTCCTGATCTCGGCCCCTTCGGCGGTCACCTGCTCGATGTAGGCGAGCGTGGTGCGGTCGGAGCGGACGGTGTGCTGGTAGAGGGTGCGCTGCCGGATGCCGCGCCGCAGATTGTTCAGATCGCGCGGCAGGGACTGCTCCAGGACGCGGGCGGGGCGTCCGCCGCCGGGGTGGGCGGTACGGACCTCGGCGCGGCAGCCGCTGACCCCGGCGTCCAGGGCCTTGCTGATGACGGCCTCGCCGGAGAGCCGGGTGAGGGCGGGGCGTTCGGGCCGGTGGACCTCGGCGTAGAGGCCCTCGAAGGCGGCGAGGGTGGCGCGGGTCGAGCGCAGGGTGCGGCGCTGCTCGACGATCGCCTTCTCGATCGGGGCGAGCGCGGCGAACGAAGCCGTCTCCGGCGGTACGGGGATGAGGTGGCCGGGCGAGTCCCGGTCGGCGACCAGCAGATGCAGGGAGAGCAGACAGGGGGGTGCGGCGGCGGCCGGGAGGCTGCCCTGTGTCAGCGCACGGCGATAGGTCGCGAGCGCCGCCTCGCAGGGTTGTTCCGGTATCGACCGGTCCGAGGGTGATTCACGGCAATCACATACCGGTGAGGGGGAATGATCGTCCTTCACAAGGATGCAGATTACCTTTGTGCAATCGGGAGTCTCCCGCCCGGCTCCCGCGCTCGACCAGTATGAGCGGGTGACATCTGGAATCGGGAGTGCGGACGGGCCGACGGCGGACGAGCCGGACGACGGATCTCGAATGACCCGGGACACCGCGGTCTCCGAGCGCCGCTTTCGATTCCTGGTGGCCGGATACGCGGTGTCTTCCTACGGCACATTCCTGAATATGGTCGCGCTCAATCTCTTCGTCTACGAGACGACGGGCCGGGCGCTGGCCATGGGCCTGTTCATGGCGGTGCGGCTGGCCTCCGGATTCGTCGCCGGACTGGTCGTCGGCGGACTCCTTGCCCGTTTCAGCGCGAAAAGCATCATGCTGTGGGCGAATGTCGGCCAGGGCTCCGTGATGCTGGTGCTCATCCTGGCGCCGGACTCCGTGGTGACCGGGGCGCTGATGGCCGTCTCGGTGGTGATCGGGGCGTGCGGGACGCTGTTCATGGTCGCGCTGCGCAGCTCGATCCCGGAGATGGTCGGCGAGGACCGCAGGGCCTGGGCCAACTCCCTGTCGATCACCGGCCGTTCGCTGGCCATGGTGGCGGGGTTCGCCTCGGCGGGTGTGGTGGTGTCCCTCGTGGGGTACACCGCGGCCTTCCTGCTCGACATGGCGACGTTCGTGATCTGCGCGGTGACGGTGGCCCTGCTGCCGATCGCGGGCGGCAAGGGGGCGGGCAGCGAGGCCGGGGCCTCTGGCGCCGGGAAGGGCGAGAAGGAAGCGAAGAGCGGGCCGCGGTGGCGGCCGGTGGCCTTCCTGGCGCTCGCCGCCGCTCCCGGTCTGGGCCTGATGGTGGCCCTGCGCGGGGTCGACGCGTTCGGCTCCTCGTCCCACAACGCGGCGCTGCCGATCTACTCGACCTCGCTGGACGCGTCGAACCCGGCGGTGTTCGTCAGCGCGTTCTGGTGTGTGTGGGCGCTCGGCAACATCGGCGCCCAGCAGGTGATCCAGCGGTACACCCAGCGCACCGGCAGGACCGTGGGGGCGCTCGGATTCGGCTACGGCACGGTGGTGATGTCGGCGGCGTTCATCGCGGCGTTCGCCGGGTTCCCGCTGGCGGTCACGGCGGTGATCGCGCTGATCGCGGGGGCCGCGGACGGTCTCACCGAGGTCGCGTACACCTCGCATCTCCAAACACTTCCGGCCACCTTGCGCGGCCATGCCTTCGGTCTTTCGGCCACTTTCGAGAACCTCGGTTTCGGGGTCGGCATGATCCTGGTGGCGGCGGCCCTCGACCGGTTCTCCCCGCTGGCCGTGGTGGGCTGGTCCCACGGCGCCGCCATCGTCGTCGCCGTGGTGTTCCTGCTGCGGGTGGCGGCGCTGCGACGGGCGGAGCCCGCGGGCCCGATGGGGCGTGCGGGCGGGGCGGAGCGGGTGGGGCTGCGAAAGGAAGAGGCCGTTGAGGGACGACCGGATCGCGGTGATCGGGACGGCGCTGAGGTTTCCCGGGGCTGACACCCCGGAGGCGTACTGGCGCGACATCCGGGCGGGCACGAGCCGCGTACGCCGGTTCACCCGGGCCGAGTTCGCCGCGGCGGGGGTCCCGGCGGCGGAGTACGAGCGGCCGGGGTTCGGCGGGGCGAGCGCGCCCCTGGCGGATGTGGACGGCTTCGACGCCGGGTTCTTCGGGATGAGCGGACGGGAGGCGGAACTCACCGATCCGCAGCAGCGGCTGTTCCTGGAGTGCTGCTTCCACGCGCTGGAGGACGGGGGGTACGCGGGCGGGGAGGCCCTGTACGCGGCCGACAGGAGCGGGCACGCGGGCACCGGAAGCCGTTACGCGGGCGGCGACGGCGGCTCCGTACGGATCGGGGTGTACGGCAGTTCCGGATATCGGCTCTACTCGCTGCACAGCTATCTGGCGCACCACCTCGCGGCGGAGGCCGGCTCCGGCGACTGGATGACCGTCAAGCAGGTCCAGGTCGGCAACTACACCGACTTCACCGCCACCCGGGCCGCCTTCCGCCTCGGTCTGACCGGGCCCGCGCTCACCGTGTCCACGGCCTGTTCCAGCGCCCTGGTCTCGGTGCATCTGGCCTGCCAGGCGCTGCGCGCCGGGGACGCGGACCTGATGCTGGTGGGCTCCGCCGCGCTGCATCTGCCGCAGGTCAGCGGCCATGTCCCGGTGAAGGGCTCCACGCTCTCCCCCACCGGCACGGTCCGGGCGTTCGACGCGGACGCGGACGGCACGGTCGGCGGGAACGGGGCCGCCGCCGTCCTCCTGAAACCGCTGGCGAAGGCGCTGGCCGACGGCGACACCGTGCATGCGGTGATCCTCGGCTCGGCGGTCACCAACGACGGCGCGGACAAACGGGGGTTCGCCGCCCCCGGGGTCGCCGGGCAGCGGGACGCGGTGCTCGGGGCGCTGCGCGCGGCGGACGTGGACGCGGCGTCGATCGGCTATGTGGAGGCGCACGGTACGGGGACGCTGAAGGGCGATCCGATCGAATTCGCCGCCCTGACCGAGGCGTTCCGCCGCCACACGGACCGGACCGGGTTCTGCGCGCTCGGCTCGACGAAGCCCGCCATCGGCCATCTGGACAGCGCGGCGGGGCTCGCGGGGCTGATCAAGGCCGTCGAGGTGCTGCGGCACGGGGTCGTCCCGCCGCTGGTGAACTTCGCCCGCCCCAACCCGGCGCTGGCGGTGGACGACAGCCCGTTCCTCCTGCCGGTACGGGAGCGGGGCTGGCCGCTGGCGGGGGTGCGGCGAGCCGGTGTGCACTCCATCGGCATGGGCGGTACGAACGCTCATGTGATCCTGGAGCAGGCGCCGGAGGCCGTGCCGGTGTCCGCCGCGCCGACGGCTGTTCCTGTGCCCGCGCTGCTGCCGCTGTCGGCCGCCGACGGGGACGCGCTGCGGGCGTACGCCACCGCCCTGCGGGACCGCCTGGCGGGCGGGGCGTCGCCCTCCCCCGCCGATCTGCTGACCACGACGGCGCTCGGGCGGCGGCTCCTGCCGCACCGGCTGGTGGTCACGGCCGCGGACCCGGTGGCCGGGCTGGAGGCGTTCCTGTCCGGGGCCCCGGCGGGCGAGGCGTACACGACCGGGGTCGCCGACGGCGTACGGGATCCGGCGCCGGTGTTCCTGTTCAGCGGGCAGGGCGGCGGCCACCCGGGCATGGGCGCCGAACTCGCCGCGCGCTTCCCGGTGGTGGCCGAGGTGCTGGAGTCCTGCGCCCGGGTGTACGCGGAGGAGGCCGGCCGGGACGACTTCCTGGACCGGATCGTCGGCGGGCAGGGCCCCGCGCGGTGGGACACCGCCTTCGCGCAGCCCGCCCTGTTCGCCCTCCAGATCGCCCAGGCCCGGCTGTGGCAGCGGCTCGGGGTCACCCCCGCCCGGGTCGCCGGGCACAGCGTCGGCGCGTACGCGGCGCTCTGCGTGGCCGGGGCGCTGGACACCGAGGACGCGATGCGGCTGGTCTGCGGGCGCGGGCGGCTGATGCAGGAACGGTCCGCCCCGGGCGCGATGGTCTCCGCGTTCGTCCCCCGGGCCCGGGTGCGGGAGCTGCTGGCAGCCGTCCCGGGGCTTGAGCTCGCCGTGGTCAACGGGGCCACACACCATGTGCTGGGCGGCTCCCCGGAGGCGGTGGACGCGGCGCGGGCGCTGCTGGCGGCGCGGGGCGAGGCGTACGAAGTGCTGGCGGTGGACCGGGCGTTCCACACGGCGCTGCTCGATCCGGCGCTGGAGGAGTTCCACGTACTGGCCGACAAGACGGAACCCCGCCCGCTGCACACGGAGTTCGTCGACGGGATCGACGGCACGGTCCGCCCCGCCGGATGGCGGCCGGACGCCGCGTATCTGGTCGCACAGGCCCGCCGTACGGCCGACTTCGCCGCCGTGCTCGGGGAGTTGGGCCCCTCTCCTCTGCTGCTGGAGCTGGGTCCGGCCGCCGTGCTGACGGGGCTGGTCCGCCGGGCGTCGCCGGACGCGGTCTGCGTACCGACGCGCGACTGGGAGCGGGCGGTGGCCGCGCTGCACTGCGCCGGGGCCGGGGTGGACTGGGCGGCGCTGCTCGACGGCTGCGGCGGCCGGCGCGTCCGGCTGCCCACGTACCCCTTCCAGCGGCGCTCCCATTGGCGGGGCCCCGCACCGTACGCTCACCCATCCCCACGCTCCACGGAGGACCGCATGACCGAACAGGCCGTACTGGACAGGGTGCTGGAGCTGACCGCGCGCCATCTCGGCCACCGGTCCGACGAGGTCTCCGCCGACCGCACGTTCGTCGGGCTCGGCGCCGACTCGCTCCAGCTCATCGGGATGGTGCGGCAGTTGGAGGCCGAGTTCGGCACGGAGATCAGCATGCGGGAGGTCCTGGAGGAGGCGGGCACGCCCCGGCTGACGGCGGCGCTGATAGCCGGGCGGAAGGGTGCCCCGGCGGCCACAGTTGCTCCCGAGAGCGCAGCGGTGGCGGCGCCCGTGGCCGACGAGCCCGGGTACGCCACCCGGGCCGAGGTCGCCGCCCTGTCCGAGCAGATACGTCAACTGGCCGAGACCCAGGCCGCGATGCTCACCCAGCTCTCCGAAGCCGTCGCCCTGCTGACGGCCCGCACCAACGGGACGGACGCGCGATGAGCGCGGAGATATCCGGATCCGCCGAGGCTGTGGCCCGGGCGGCGGAGCTGTCGCGGACCCTCACGGCCCAACTCGCGGCGGCCCGCGCGCAGATGACGGCGGAGGCCTCGGCACAGGTCCCGGCACAGGGCTCGGAGCCGGTCTCGGTGCAGGTCCCAGCGGAGGCCACAGCGACCGAGCCCCGGCCCGCCGAGGCGAGTGCGCACGGCCCCCGGCTCGTCGTGGACGCGGCGGGCGGCATGGCCGGGGCGGGGGCCGACGCGGCCCAGCGGGCCCACACCGCGTCGCTGATCCGGCGGTTCACCGAGCGCACCCGGACCTCCAAGGAGCTGGCCCAGCACCACCGTTCGGTGCTGGCGGACAGCCGGGCCGTCGTGGGGTTCCGGGACGCCACCAAGGAGATGCTGTACCCGGTCGCGGCCCGTTCGGCGCACGGCTCCCGGCTGGTCGACGTCGACGGCAACACGTACACCGACATCACCATGGGCTTCGGCGCGCTGCTGCTGGGCCATGAGGCGGAACCGGTCACCGAGGCCGTACGCCGCCACCTCGCCGACGGGCTGCGCTTCGGCCCCCGGTCCCCCGACACCGGCGAGGCGGCAGCCCTGCTCGCCTCGCTGACCGGCCTGGAGCGGGTCGCGTTCGCCTCGTCCGGTACGGAGGCGAACTCGGCGGCGATCCGGCTGGCCCGGGCCGCGACCGGGCGCGACAAGGTCGTCATGTTCCGGGGCTCGTACCACGGGCACATCGACTCCGTCCTCGGCCGCCCCGGCGGCCCCGGGCAGCACGCGGTGCCCGTCTCCCGGGGCATCCCGGACAGCGCGGTGGCGGAGCTGATCGTGCTGGAGTACGGGGAGCAGGAGTCGCTGGAGACGATCGACGCCCTCGGGGACACGATCGCGGCCGTGCTCGTGGAGCCCGTGCAGTGCCGCAACCCGGGCCTGCGGCCGGTGGAGTTCGTACGGTCGCTGCGCGAACTCACCGCGCGCCGGGGCATCGTGCTGCTCTTCGACGAGATGCTGACCGGGCTGCGCCCTCATCAACGCGGTGCGCAGGCGCATTTCGGGGTGGTGCCGGACCTCGCCACGTACGGCAAGGCGCTCGGCGGTGGCTTCCCGATCGGCGCGGTGGCCGGGCGGGCGGATCTGCTCGACGGGGTGGACGGCGGGTTCTGGCGGTACGGGGAGCCCGGCGGGCCCACGCGCGAGACCACGTTCATCGGCGGTACGTACATGCAGCACCCACTGTCGATGGCGGCGGCCCGTGCGGTGCTCACCCACCTCACCGAGCAGGGCCCCGGGCTCCAGAGCGGACTGAACGCCCGCACCCAGGCGCTCGCCGACCGGCTCAACGCCTTCTTCCGCGACGAGGAATTCCCGCTGGAGCTGGCGCACTTCGGGTCGATGTTCCGCTTCAAGCACCGCGCCGACCTGGAGTTGCTCTACCACCACCTCCAACTGCGCGGTGTGTACGTATGGGAGTGGCGCAGCTTCTACCTCTCGACCGCCCATACGGAGGAGGACGTGAACCGGGTCGCGGAGGCGGTGGAGGGGGCGCTGCGCGAGCTGCGCGACGGCGGGTTCTTTCCCCGGTCCACTCCCCGCCCGGCGGCGGCCGTGAAGCCGGTCGAAGACCCGCGCCCCGCACCCGACTTCGGCGTCTACTTCTTCGGCGACTACCCGGAGAGCGAAGAAACCGCCGGGGCCGGCGAGGGCGGCACTCCTGCGGCGTACGACGCGCTCTTCGAGACCGTGCGCTTCGCCGACGAGCACGGCTTCTCCTCCGTCTGGCTGCCCGAGCGGCACTTCGACTCCTTCGGCGGGCTCTTCCCGAACCCCGCCGTGCTCGCCTCCGCCGTGGCCCGGGAGACCGAGCACGTCCGGATCAACGCGGGTTCGGTGGTCCTGCCGCTGCACGATCCGGTGCGGGTCGCCGAGGAGTGGTCGGTGGTCGACAACCTCTCCGGCGGCCGGGTCGGCATCGGCTGTGCGACCGGCTGGCACGCCCGGGACTTCGTCCTGTACCCGGACCGGTTCGCGGACCGGCGGCGGATCGCCTTCGACCACCTCGACGAGGTGCGACGGCTGTGGCGCGGGGAGGCGGTGCGGCGGCGCACGGGCGAGGGGGCGGAGGCGGAGATCCGGATCCGGCCGCGTCCGGTGCAGGAGGAGCCGCCGTTCTTCCTGGCGACCTCCGGGCAGCGGGCCTCGTACGAGGAGGCGGCCCGGCGCGGTCTCGGGGTCGTCACCAATCTGATGAGCCAGACCGTGGACGAGCTGGCCGCGAACATCGCGCACTACCGGCGTACGCGGGCGGCGTGCGGGCTCGACCCGGACGCCGGGCGGGTGACGGTGCTGGTGCACACGTATCTCGGCGACGACCACGCCACCGCCCGGGCCGACGCGCTGGAGCCGATGGTGCGCTACCTGCGGTCCTCGCTGCTGATGCGCTCGGCGGCGACCGCGGCCGGGCAGCGGCGCGAGGACGTGGAGGCGGCGAGCGAGGAGGACCTGGACTATCTGTTCCGCCGGGCGTACGACCGCTACTGCGACCAGCGGGCCCTGATCGGTACGCCGGAGAGCGTCGCCCCGTTCGTGGCCGCGCTGCGCGGGGCCGGGGTGGACGAGATCGCCGCGCTGGTCGACTTCGGGATGGACCGGGAGCGGCTGCGGTCGGGGCTCGATCGGCTGGACGTGCTGCGCCGCCGGACGCGGGAGCGGGCGGCCGAGGCAGCGGCGGAGGCCGTACGGGAGACCGTCGCGCCCGCCACCTCCGCCCAGCGGCGGCTGTGGCTGGCCGCGCAGTTGCTGGAGAACCCTGCGGCGTACAACGAGACCCAGGCCGTACGGCTGCGCGGTCCGCTGGACGTGGCGGCGCTGCGGGTGGCGGTCGACGGTCTCGTCGAGCGGCACCCTGGGCTGCGGACGGTGTTCCGGGGCGAGGACGAGGCGGGCGTCGTCCAGGTCGTACGCGACGGGCTCCGCATCCCGTTGGCGGTGGCGGACGCCCGGGGTCAGGACCCGGACGAGGCGATCGAGGCGCTGCTCGCCAAGGAGAGCCACCGTGCCTACGACCTGACCGAGGGGCCGCTGTTCACGCCCCGGCTGCTCCAACTGGCCGCCGACGACCACGTCCTGGTCCTCGGGATGCACCACATCGTCACGGACGCGCACTCGGCCGCGCTGATCGCCGGGGATCTGCGGGAGCTGTACACGGCGGCCCGCGCCGGACGGCCCCCGGTCTTCGCACGGCCCGCCGGGACGACTGTCGGGGCCACGAAGCCGCCGCACGACCCGGCCGACCTGGTCTGGTGGCGCGAGCTGCTGGGCGAGAAGCCCCCGGTGCTGGCCCTGCCCACGGACCGGCCGCGCGGGCGCCGGGTGGCGGGGCGCGGCGGGGCGGTGGCCCGGACCGTGGGCCGGGAGCGGGCGGACCGGCTGCGGGAGTGGAGCGGGCAGCAGGGCGTGACGCTGTTCGCCACGCTGTGCACGGCCTGGCAGCTGGTGCTGCGCCGGCGGTCGGGGCAGGACGCGTTCCTACTGGGCACGACGTTCGGGCGGCGCCGGCCGGAAACGGCGGACACGGTGGGGTTCCATGTGGCCCTGCTGCCGCTGGCGCTGTCCGCGACGGACGCCACCCCGCTGCCGGAGGCCGTACGGGCCACCGGCCGGGCGCTGTTCGCGGCGGAGGAGCACAGCGGGGTGGACCTGGACGCGCTGGTGGCCGCCGTCCACCCCGACCCGGGGAACCCCCGGCCGCTGGTGACGGTTTCGGTCGATCTGGACCGCGCGGCGCTGGCCGGAATCGAACTGCCGGGGCTGCGTGCGGAGGGGGTGGCGGCCGGGACGGAGTCGGCGCCTCTGGAGCTGGCGCTGATGGCCACCCACACGCCGGACGGGAGCCTGCGGCTGCGGCTGCGTTACGACGCGGACCTGTTCGACGCGGCGACGGCGGAGGGGTATCTCGCCGAGCTGGAGGCGCAGTTGGACGCGGTGGCAGCGGCCCCGCGCGAGGAGCCGGGACTGCGCGAGGAGCCGACCCCGCGCGAAAAGCCCGCCTCGCGCAAGGAACCTGCCCCGCACGAGGACCCCGCACCGAGCGAGGAGGCCATCCCGCACGAGGAGCCCGCCCCGGACACCGCAGCCCGCGTCCGCGACATCTGGGAGTCCGTCCTCGACGCGCGCGGCTTCCCCGACGACAGCAACTTCTTCGACCTGGGCGGCAATTCGATCGCCGCGATCCGCCTCGTGAACCGGGTCCGGGACACCCTCGGCGTCGACTACCCGATGGCGGACTTCTTCGCCGAGGCCACTCTGCGGGCGATGACCGAGCAGCTGGCGGGCGACACCGAGCCCGCCGCAGCGGCCGAGGACGCCACCGCCCTCACCGACCGCACCCCTGTCAGCGACCAGCAGGCCCGGATGATCGCCGGGCACCACGCCATGCCCGACCCCGCCGTGTGGAACGTACCGACACGGATCACGTTCACCGGGGCGCTGGATCCGGCGGCCCTGCGGTCCGCCGTGTCCGAGGTGATCGCCCGGCACGACTCGCTGCGCACCCGGTTCGTCCAGGAGGGCGCGCCGGACGGGCCCTGGTGGCAGGAGGTCGTGGCGGCGGGGCCGGTACCGCTGCCCGTGGAGGACCTGACCGGACTCCCCGCCGGTGAGCGGCGGCCCCGGGCGGACGCCCTGTGCCGGGCGGACGCGGCGGCCCCCTTCGATCTGGGGCGCCCCCTGGTGCCCCGGCTGCGGCTGCTGCGGGTCGAGGAGGACCGCTGGGAGCTGATGTTCGTCCTGCACCACGTGTGCGCGGACGGCTGGTCGCTGTCCCTGTTGCTCGCGGAGATCGCCGCCCTGTACACGGCGGCCGCCGCGGGCGTCCCGCACGGGCTGCCCGACCCGGCGATGCAGGCGCCCGGGTACGCCCGGTGGCAGCGGGAGCACCACGATCCTGGGACCGAGGAGGAGCGGGCCGCGTTCTGCGCCCGCTATCTGGACGGGGTGCCGTCCGCCGTCCCCGTACCGACGGACCGGCCGCGTCCGCGGACGCTCAGCGGGCACGGGGACACGGTGCGCGGGGTGGCGTCGGGCGAGGTGCGGGCGGCGGTGGAGAAGCTCGCGGCCGACCGGCACACCACCCCGTTCGCCGTCGCCGCGGCCGCGCTCGGAGTGTTCCTGACCCGGCTGTCGGGCGAGGAGGACACCTTGCTGAGCGTGCCGTACGCCAACCGCGAGGGCACCGCGTCGGAGTCGCTGGTGGCGATGACGTCCACGGCTGTGATGGTCCGCGTACGACTGGATTCAGCCAATCTTGAGGAGACGTGCGCGGAGTTCGCGGTGCGTACGGGGGCGGGTGCGCTCGGCGCCATGGCGCATGTGCTGCCCACCGCCCGCATCATGCAGGCGATGCGGGACGCGGGCGCTGTCAGCGTCCCCGACCGGGTGCCGCACGTGTTGGCCTTCCAGAACTCCGTCGACACGGACATCGAGATCCCCGGGCTGCGGGTCGAGGTGGCCGATCTCGCACCGCCGCTTTCCCGCAGCGAGCTGTGCTTCGGGCTTGCGCCGCGCCGGGACGCCGCGAAGGGTTATCGAACGTTCCTGGAATTCTCCACCGACCTGTGGGACCACACGACCGCCCACGACCTTCTCGCGTCGTACACCGACCTGCTCGCGGAGTTCTGCGCCCGGCCCGACCGGCCGGTGCGGGAACTTCTCGGGGAGCGCCCCTCGCAGGGGTCCTCGGGCCAAGGCTCCGGGGGCTCCGCCGGGAGCGCCAGCGCCGGGCCCGACCAGCCCGGCGGACCGTCACCCTCCCAGTCATTGCCGAACACCGGAAAGGCGGACGCCGTATGACTCCGGCCCCCCACCGCAGCCACACCGACGACCTGCTGTCCTTCATCGCCGCCAGCCCGTCCCCGTACCACGTGGTGGCCAGCGCGGCCCAGCGTCTGGAGAAGGCCGGGTTCCGTGAACTGCGCGGCACCGACGACTGGTCCGGAGCGACCGGCGGCCTGTTCGTCAGCCGCGCCGGTGCGCTGATCGCCTGGTACGTCCCCGAGGACGCGCCCGCCCACACCCCGTTCCGGATCGTCGGCACCCACACCGACTCCCCGAACCTGCGGATCAAACCCGCTCCGGACACCGGGACTTCGGGGTGGCGGCAGGTCGGGGTGGAGATCTACGGCGGAGTACCGCTGAACACCTGGCTCGACCGGGACCTGGGCATCTCCGGCCGGCTGGCGCTGCGCGGCCCCGACGGCGTGCCGCGCAACCGGCTCGTCCAGATCGACGAACCCCTGCTGCGGGTACCCCAGTTGGCGATCCATCTGGACCGTTCGGTGAACGAGGGCGTGGCGCTGGACCGGCAGCGGCACATCGCGCCGATCTGGGCGCTGGGCGAGCCCCGGGAGGGCGAGCTGCTGCGCCGGGTCGCGACGGCGGCCGGTGAGGACCCGGCGGACGTGCTGGGCTGGGACCTGATGCTGCACGACATCCAGCCGCCCGGATATCTGGGCGTAGACCGGGAGTTCGTGGTGGCGTCCCGGCTGGACAACCAGGTCTCGGTGCACGCCGGGGTGACCGCGCTGGTGGACGCGGCGACGGGGGCCACACAGCCCGCGTTCATCCCCGTGCTGGCCGCCTTCGACCACGAGGAGGTCGGCAGCGGTTCCGAGACGGGCGCGCAGAGCCCGCTGCTGGAGCGGATCCTCTCCCGGTCGGTGGCGGCGCGCGGCGGCAGCGACGAGGACTGGTCGCGGGCGCTGTCGGGCGCGTTCTGCGTCTCCGCCGACATGGCGCATGCGGTGCACCCGAACTACTCCGAGCGCCACGACCCCGACCACCGCCCGCTGCCCAACGGCGGCCCCACCATCAAGGTGAACGTCAACCAGCGGTACGCCACCGACTCCACCGGCATCGCGATGATCTCGGCGGCGGCCGAGCGGGCCGGGGCCCCCTGGCAGCCGTTCGTCTCCAACAACGCGATGCCCTGCGGCACATCGATCGGACCGCTCACGGCGGCCCGCCTCGGCGTCACCACGGTGGACGTCGGGGTGCCGGGCCTGTCGATGCACTCGGCGCGCGAGCTGTGCGGGGTGCGCGACCCGGGCCACCTCACCGCGATCCTCACGACGATCATGGTCGGGGACTGACCGAACTCCGTTACAGAGCAAAGAGAACAGGAACGATCGTGGCCGACGAAGACACCGTCCTCATCTGCCTGCCCTTCGCCGGGGCCGGCCCCTCCTTCTTCACGCCCTGGCAGAAACGGGCGCCGGAGGGGCTGCGGATCCTCCCGGTCTCCCTGCCGGGCCGCGAGAAGCGGTTCCCCGAGCCCGCGTACGACGCGGCGGCCCCGGCCGTCGACGACGCGTACGCGCAGGTGATGGCGGCGCTCGGCGGAGCGGACGGGGACGGGGGCGGCGGCCCGGTCGTGCTGTTCGGGCACAGCATGGGCGCGGTGCTCGCGTACGAGCTGGCGCACCGGATCGAGCGGGCGGGCGGCCCGGTCCGCCTGGCCGCGCTCGTCGTCAGCGGCGCGCCCGGCCCCTGGACGCCGCGCGCGGACCGGGCGGACGGGCTGCCGGACGAGGAGTTCGCCGCCCGCGTCCGGGCGTTCGCCGGGTACGACCATCCGGCGCTGGCGGACCCGGAGATGCGGGAGCTGCTGCTGCCCGCGCTGCGGGCGGACGTCCGGCTCCACGAGACGTATGTGCCGTCCACGGACCGCCCGTTGAGCGTTCCCGTGATCTCCGTACGGGGGCGGGAGGACACGCTCGTGGGGGCGGCGGAGGCGGCCGAGTGGGGCCGGGCGACGACGGGCAAGCTGACGGTGGCCGAGCCGGCCGGCGGGCACATGTATCTGGCCGAGCGGCCGGACGAACTGCTGGAGCTGGTGGCCGCCGAGATACGCGCGGCGAGGGACCGGTGACGGGGGGCGGCGCTGTTACGGGTTCGGGACCGGCTTCCGGCGGCGGTGCGGGGCGGCTGGCCGGGCGGGCGGCGGTCATCACCGGGGCGGCGCGCGGTCTCGGCCGGGCCTGCGCGCTGGCGTTCGCCCGTGAGGGGGCGGACCTGATGCTGCTGGACGTGGCGGGCGAGCTGCCCGGGGTGCCGTATCCGCTCGGCTCGGCCTCGCAGCTCGCGCACACCGCGGACCTCTGCCGCGCGGCGGGGTCCGCCGTGCTGACCCGACAGGCGGACGTCCGGGACCTGGCGGCGCTCCAGGAAGCGGCGGAGGCGACGGAGGAGCGGTTCGGGCGGATCGACGTACTGGTCAACAACGCGGGTATCGCGGCCCCTTCGGGCCGCCCGGCGCACGAGATCACCGAGGCCGAATGGCAGTTGATGATCGACGTGGACCTGGGCGGCGCCTGGCGGGCGATCCGTGCGGTGGGGGCCCGGATGGTCGGCCAGGGGTCCGGTTCGATCGTCAACGTCGCCTCGACGGCGGGGCTGGTCGGCTACCGGCACTTCGCGGGGTACGTCGCGGCGAAGCACGGTCTGGTGGGTCTGACGAAGGCGGTGGCCCTGGACTACGCGCCCCGCAGGGTCCGGGTCAACGCGGTCTGCCCGGGCTCGGTGCGGGACGACGAGGCGATGGAGGGCCGGATGCTGGCGGAGATCGCCCGCTCGCTGGAGGTGCCGGTGGCGGAGCACGAGGAGACCTTCGTCCGGGACCAGCCGATGAACGCGCTGGTGGAGCCGGGCGAAGTGGCGGAGGCGGTGCTCTGGCTGGCCACGGACGCGTCCCGGCAGGTGACCGGCAGCGTGGTCACCGTGGACGGCGGCTTCACCGCCCGCTGAACCCCGACCTCCGACCTCCGATATCCCTTTCCCCTCCCAGGAGTTGCGTACGTGCCGCCTGCCCAGCACAGCCTGACGGTCCGCCTGTCACCGGCCACCACCGACACCGCGCTCGCCGCCGCCCTCACGGCGGCGGCCGGGCTGTGGTGGCCCGGGGACCGCCACCCCCGGCTGTGGACGGAATCCGTGCCCGCCCCGGCCGCGTCCGATGCGGCGGCCCGGCGGCGCGCGGCCGAGGTGAACCGCCCCGTCGCATCCGGCCACCGGCTGCGTGCGGTGCTGCTGCGGTACGCGGACGAGCGGCCGGAGGAAGCGGCCGCGGGCCCCGATCTCGTCCTGAAGGCCGCCGGATCCGCCCTGGACGCCCGCTCGTTGCGGCTCGTCGCCCGGGTGCTGCGGGGCGAACTGACCCCGGACGCGGTGACGCCGCTCGCCGGACCGCTCCCGCTCGACCTGCGCCTCGACGAGGAGACCCGCCGCCTCGCGTCGGCGCTCGCGCTCACCGTCGGGCGGTACGAGGGGGCGTCGGCGGTGCGCGTCGCCGTCCCCGTACCGGCCCGGGACCGACCGCCGTACGCGCTGGGGGCGCTCGACGGGTACGCGGTGTTCGCGGCGGACCTGTCACCCGGCCGTACGGTCGCGGAGCTGCTGGCCACCGAGCCGGTCGCCCCGGCCGATGACGAGGCCCTGCCCGCGCTGGAGTTGGTGGCGGGCGACGGAATCGGGTCCGCCACCCTGCCGACCGCCCCCGACTCCCTGCCCGTACCGGCACACCAAGTGGAGCACGTACGAAAGCAGTTGCTGACAAGTCCGCCCAACACCCCGCTCTTCCGGCTGAATCCACTGAGCGAGGCGGAGTCAGCGGCGCAACTGGCCCTCGGTATGCGGCCCGCGGCCCCGGCCCCCTTCCTCCGCATCGACGACGCCTTCGCCGCGCAGGTCGCCGCCCGCCCCGACGCCCCCGCGCTCACCGCCGGGTCCACCACGCTCTCGTACGCCGAACTCGACGCCCGCGCCGAGGTCTTGGCCGACGGGCTGTACGCCCACGGGGTCCGCCCCGGTGATCTCGTCGGGCTCTGCCTGCCGCGCTCAACGGACCTGGTGGCGGCGATGCTCGCCGTGCTGAAGGCCGACGCCGTTCACGTACCGCTGGATCCGGAGCATCCGGCGGACCGGCGCGAGCGCACCGCGCGGGACGCCGGGGTCCGGCTGACCGTCGAGGACCCGGCCACCCTCACCGGCCACCCGTCCCGGCCCGCCACACCTCGCGGAACGCCGGGCTCACCCGCGTACGTCATCCACACCTCGGGCTCGACCGGCCGCCCCAAGGGGGTCCTCGTCCCGCACGCCAACGTGACGGCTCTCGTCGACGCCGTACGCGAGGACTTCGGGCTCTCCCCCGACGACACCTGGACGTGTTTCCACTCGGCGGCGTTCGACTTCTCGGTGTGGGAGATCTGGGGCGCGCTGTTGACGGGCGGGCGGCTGGTGGTCGCGGACCACTGGACCACCCGCTCGCCCGAGGACTTCCACGCGTTGCTGGTCCGGGAGCGGGTGAGCGTGCTGAGCCAGACCCCATCCGCGTTCACCCAGCTCGCGGCGGCCGACCGGGCCGCACAGGACACCGTGGGCATCCGGCTCGTGGTGCTGGGCGGCGAACCGCTGGACACCCGGCCGCTGTTGGACTGGTTCGACCGGCACCCGGAGGACCGCTGCCGGCTGGTCAACATGTACGGGATCACCGAGACCACCGTCCATGTCACGGCGGCCACCGTGACCCGGCGCGACGCGCTCGCCGGTTCCCGGTCCGTGGGGCGGCCGCTGCCCGGCTGGTCGGTCCGGGTCCTGGACGCGCACGGGCGGCCGGTGCCGCCGGGTGCGCCCGGGGAGATCGTGGTGGGCGGGGCGGGCGTGGCGCTCGGCTATCTGAACCGGCCCGCTCTCACCGCCGAACGCTTCGTCCCGGACCCCCTGGACCCGGCGGGGCGGCGGCTCTACCGCAGCGGGGACCTGGGGCGGCTGCTGCCCGACGGAACGTTGGAACACCTGGGCCGGATCGACGACCAGGTGAAGGTGCGGGGCTTCCGGATCGAGCCGGGCGAGATCCGGCACGTGCTGCTGGAGGACCCGGCGGTGTCGGCGGCGGCGGTCACCGTGACCGGCGGCGACGGCAACGACGCGGCGGCCGTGCGGATCGACGCGTACGTGGTCCCGGCCCCCGGGGCGGGCGAGGACCCCGGCCCCGTACGGGAGCGGGCGGCCCGGCTGCTGCCGTCGCACATGGTGCCCGCGACGGTGACCGCGCTGCCGTCCCTCCCCCTCACGGCGAACGGCAAACTGGACGCGGCCCGACTGCCCGCGCCCGAGGCGCGACGCGATCCGGTGCCGGTTCCCGCCCCGGCCGCCGCCCTCGCCGCCATCTGGTGCGACGTGCTCGGCGTCGAGGCGGTCGGCCCGGACGACGACTTCTGGGATCTGGGCGGCAATTCTCTGTACGCGATCCGGATCGGCACGCTCGCCCGCGAGCGCGGGCTGCCCGCTGTACCCCTGCGCCAGCTGTATCTGACGCCGACGCTGGGCGCACTGTCCGAGGCCCTGGCCCGGAAGACCTGAGGCGAGGGCTCTCAAGGCATGAGAAGAGGGGGCGACCGCCCCACACGGTCACCCCCTCACTCACCGGCGGTGGCTACGCGAAGCGCTGCTTCGCGCTGCCGTCGCACGTCTGGAGCTTGAGCGGATCCTTCGCTCCCGCCAGCGTCAGACACAGGCCCGTCGCGGCGGCCGGGCGGATCGTGCCCGACTGCTGGACGAACTTCTGGTTGGCCGCGCCCGCGCAGTTCCACACGATGAGCGTGGCGCCCGGGTTGTACTTGGCGCCGGACACGTCCAGGCACCGGTCGTGGCTGAGCGCGGTGCGCAGGGTCTGCGTACCGGCGTCGTACCACCAGCTCTGGTTGCGCCCGCCGTGGCAGTCCCAGCCGCCGATCGCCGTGTTGTTACGGGTGACCGAGCCCGGCACGTCCACACAGGTGCCGGTGGCCTCGTTCTTCAGCGGGGTGAACAGGTCGTCCCAGGCCTGGCCCGTAAGCACCGGGTTTCCCGTGCTGGCCGGGTCGGCGCAGCTCGCCTCGCGCAGCCCGGAGTCGTACATCTGGGTCAGGCAGGAGGCGAAGGCGCGGTGGCCCGCCGCGTTGGGGTGGAAGGACTGGCGGACCGAGTTCTCGTCGGGCAGGCCGGGCTTGCTCAGGTCGATGTAGAGGCCGCGCGCCCAGGGGGCCTCGCTGCACACCTCGTGGCCGTGGAAGAGCCGGGAGTTGTCGAGGTAGGAGGCCCCGGTGCTCGCGGCGGCCTTCCGCATGCCGGCCTGGAAGGCGGGCACGGCGGTGTTGCGGCCCCAGACGGTGTCGGAGTCGTAGCCGAGGCCGCCGCAGATCAGCTTGCCGGGGAAGTTCGGGTTGTCGCGGAAGTCCGGGCCGATCGGGCTCGGGTAGCCCATGAGGACGAGCTTGTAGTCGTTGTTCGCGTACCCGGCGTCGGTCATCACCGTCCGCAGATCGCGGACCGTCGCCTCGACCTTGGGGACCAGCGCGTCCACGCGGGCCTGCCAGCCGCCCGCGTACTTCGGCTCGCAGGGGCCCTGGAGGGTGATGTAGCGGACCACGCAGTCGGTCATGACCGGGCCGAACTGGAGGTCGTCGTTGGCCCCGGCGACCAGGACGATCATCTTGATCCGGGTGTTGCGGGCCTTGACGGCGAGGCTGTCGCTCTGCACGAGCTCGTCGGCGTACTGCTTGTTTCCGCCGATTTTGATGTTCCCGGTATAGGCGCCGGAGCACGAGACGTTGTACGTGACGTCCGCCGCGATGCCCGTGCGGTGGATGGCGGCCTCCGGCGAGCGGTGGCACCAGTTGTCCGGCCCGTTCGTTCCGGGGTCGTAGGTGCCGACGCCCTCGCCGGAGATCTCGCTGTCGCCGAGCGAGATCAGGCCGGTCTTGCGTTCGGCGAGCGGCCGCTCGGCGGGGCTGCCGTACAGCTGGGTGGCTTCGGCGGCCCGGACGGCTTCCAGCGCGGGCGGAAGAGGGGTGGATGCGATAGAGCTGGTAGCCGGCTCCGTCGCGCCCGCGGGTCCGGCGGCGGCCATACCGCCGACGGCAGCCGCGAGAGCGACGGTGGCGGCGACGGTACAGCGGAGCCGGCGAAGGCTTCGGAGCCCTCGAAGTCTGGTGCTGGTGCGCCTCATTGCGCCTCCCGGTAAGTGGTTACCCCCGGTATTTACTGGCCGGTAGGCGACTTGGGAATACATAGAACAAGACAAGTGCTCATCTTTTTCAGGAGGTTTAAACACATGACTGACGCATCGGGTGACACAACGGGCGGTACCGGGTTCCGGATCGAGCACGACTCGATGGGCGAGGTGCGGGTCCCCGCGCACGCCAAGTGGCGCGCGCAGACCCAGCGGGCCGTGGAGAACTTCCCCGTCTCCGGGCAGCGGCTGGAGCGCGCCCACATCGAGGCGCTGGCCCGGATCAAGGGCGCGGCCGCCAAGGTCAACGCCGAGCTGAAGGTGGTGGATCCGGACGTCGCCGCCGCGATCCAGGAGGCGGCCGCCGAGGTCGCGTCGGGCCGCTGGGACGAGCACTTCCCGGTCGACGTGTTCCAGACGGGGTCGGGCACCTCGTCGAACATGAACACCAACGAGGTGATCGCCACCCTGGCCACCGAACGCCTCGGCCGCGAGGTCCACCCCAACGACCATGTGAACGCCTCGCAGTCGTCCAACGACGTCTTCCCGTCCTCCATCCACATCGCGGCCACCGCCGCCGTGACGGCCGATCTGATCCCCGCGCTCGATCACCTGGCCGATTCCCTGGGGCGGAAATCAGCCGAATTCGCGGACGTCGTGAAGTCCGGCCGTACGCATCTGATGGACGCCACCCCGGTCACCCTCGGCCAGGAGTTCGGCGGCTACGCGGCGCAGATCCGCTACGGCGTGGAGCGGCTGCGCGCCTCCCTGCCCCGGCTGGCCGAACTGCCCCTGGGCGGTACGGCGGTGGGCACCGGCATCAACACTCCGCCCGGCTTCTCCGCCGCCGTGATCGCGGAGGTCGCCGAGGCCACCGGGCTGCCGCTGACCGAGGCCCGCGACCACTTCGAGGCGCAGGGCGCGCGGGACGGGCTGGTGGAGACCTCGGGCCAGCTGCGGACCATCGCCGTGTCCCTGACGAAGATCTCCAACGATCTGCGGTGGATGGCGTCGGGTCCGCGCACGGGGCTCGCGGAGATCGCGCTGCCCGACCTCCAGCCGGGCTCCTCGATCATGCCGGGCAAGGTCAACCCGGTGATCCCCGAGGCGGTCCTGATGGTCGCGGCGCAGGTCACCGGCAATGACGCGACGGTCGCCACGGCCGGTGCGGCGGGCAACTTCGAGCTGAACGTGATGCTCCCCGTCATCGCGAAGAACCTCCTGGAGTCGGTGCGGCTGCTGGCCAACGCCTCCCGGCTGCTCGCGGACCGTACGGTCGACGGCATCACCGCCGACGTCGAGCGGGCCCGCGCCTACGCCGAGTCGTCCCCGTCGGTGGTGACCCCGCTGAACAAGTACATCGGCTACGAGGAGGCGGCGAAGGTCGCCAAGAAGTCCCTGAAGGACGGGACGACGATCCGCGAGACGGTCCTGGCCTCGGGTTATGTGGACCGCGGCGACCTGACGCTGGAACAGCTCGACGAGGCGCTGGACGTGCTGCGGATGACCCGCCCGTGAGCACCGGGCGGGGTGCCTGCTGAGCCCCGGGTGACCTGAGTCGCAGCGGGCCGGTGGGAGCGCTCCGTAAGATCTCTCCATGACAGGTACGGGCAGGGCAGGTACGGGAGAGTGCGCACGCTGGGCGCCGGGGGACCAGATCCTCTGGCGCTACCGCGACAACGGCCGGGCCCGCCGGACGGCCGGCGCCCCGCCCGTGCACATCTGCCGTCCGGTGACCGTCGTGCAGGACACCGACGAGCTGCTGGCCGTCTGGATGGCGCCGGGCACCGAGTGCGTGCGGCCGGTGCTGGCGAACGGCACCCAGGTGCACGCCGAGCCACTGGCCACGCGCTACACCGCGCCGCGCACCACGGCCCGCTCGACCTGGTTCGGCTCCGGGGTGCTGAAGCTGGCCCGGCCGGGCGACCCGTGGTCGGTGTGGCTGTTCTGGGACCGCGGCTGGATGTTCCGCAACTGGTACGTGAACCTGGAGGAGCCCCGCACCCGGTGGTCCGGAGGGGTGGATTCCGAGGATCACTTTCTCGACATCTCCGTGAACCCCGACCGGAGCTGGAAATGGCTCGACGAGGACGAGTTCGCGCAGGCTCAGCACGTCGGTCTGATGGACCGGGGGACGGCCCGGCGGGTCCGGGAGGCGGGGCTGGCGGCGGTCGAGGTGATCACCGGCTGGGGGTCGCCGTTCCGGGACGGCTGGGAGCACTGGCGGCCCGATCCGGGGTGGCAGGTTCCGCCGCTGCCGGATGACTGGGACCGCACCCCTGCCCGTATGCCGTCGTGAGACCCTGGAAGAACCCTTCGGGCGGCCCGGTCGGCAGGTCCGGTCGTACGGAGGGCCGATCGCCGCAACCAGCGGGCGCCACACCGGAACTGACCACAAGTCACCACACCGGTCGGGCGGAGCGACGGGGCACGGACCCGGACGTTCCGCTCGGTCGCGGGAACCACTACGAGGGGGTGGAGACATGCACGCCGTCCGCTGCCCGCTCGCCGCGTCCGCTGCCGGAGGGGTCGTCCGTCGGCCATCTCCGCGGCGCTCGGTTTCGGCCCCTTCATCGGGGGCATCCGGTGACAGCCGTTGTTCTTCCCGCGCTTGCCGGGGCACAGTGACGCCCCACGAGGTGACTGCCTCATACAACCGGCCCGGACGGACGGAATCCCACGCGTGACGGAGCACCCCACCTCCCACGAAGGCCGGCAGCCGCTGGCTGCCCGGCCGCAGGAGCGCACCCGGCCCCGGCAGCAGGACGCCGCGGCCGCGGCCGCCGCTGCCGCGGTG
>NZ_LZRD01000036.1 GCF_001687325.1 Streptomyces sp. PTY087I2
CAGTTGTTCTGCCAAGGGCATGGCTGGTTGGCTACGTTCGGAAAGGATAACCGCTGAAAGCATCTAAGCGGGAAGCCTGCTTCGAGATGAGTGTTCCCACCCCCGTGAGGGGTTAAGGCTCCCAGTAGACGACTGGGTTGATAGGCCAGATGTGGAAGCCCGGTAACGGGTGGAGCTGACTGGTACTAATAGGCCGAGGGCTTGTCCTCAGTTGCTCGCGTCCACTGTGTTAGTTCTGAAATAACGAACGGCCGTGTTTTTGTCCGGTGTTCACAGTTTCATAGTGTTTCGGTGGTCATTGCGTTAGGGAAACGCCCGGTTACATTCCGAACCCGGAAGCTAAGCCTTTCAGCGCCGATGGTACTGCAGGGGGGACCCTGTGGGAGAGTAGGACGCCGCCGAACAATCTTTGTGGGAAAGCCCCGCACCTTTTGGTGCGGGGCTTTTCTGCGTTCAGGGTGCGGAACCCCGGAACTGCGGCCGACGCACCCGCAGCCCCTTCCCCGGGCCGGCCGCAGATCCCTCAGAGACGACCTGCGGCCTTCAGCGCCAAGTACGCATCGGCCAGTGCGGGAGCGAGATGGTCCGGAGTGGCGTCCACGACGACGACGCCGTGGCGCCGAAGCCTGTCGGCCGTGCGGCGACGATCTGCCTGGGCCTGGCCGGCGGCTGCCGCGTCGTAGACCGAGTCCACTGTTCCCCGCGCGTTCGCCATGTCCTCGATCCGAGGGTCGGAGACCGCGGCCACGAGAACGGTGTGGCGCTGGGTGAGCTGAGGCAGTACCGGGAGAAGCCCCTCCTCGATGGGGGCGGCCTCCAGCGTCGTGAGGAGAACGATCAGCGAACCGCGCGGGGCGTCGGTGAGGGCGGCATTGCTCAGGCCGCGGGCGTCCGTCTCGATGAGCTCGGGTTCCAGCGTGGCCAGCGTGTTGATGACGGTGGCCAGGACATTGCCCGACGTCGTCCGGCCCTGGACACGGGCTCGGACCTGACGGTCGTAGGCGAGGAGGCTGACGCGGTCGCCTGCCCGCATGGCGAGCGCGGTGAGAAGGAGCGTGGCGTCCATCGAGGCGTCCAGGCGGGGGACATCGCCGACCCGCCCCGCCGACGTACGCCCGGTGTCGAGGACGAGCAGGATGTGGCGGTCACGCTCGGGGCGCCACGTCCGGACCGCTACGGCCGACTGGCGCGCGGTGGCCCGCCAGTCGATGGAGCGGGTGTCGTCCCCGGGAACATAAGCCCGTAGACTGTCGAACTCGGTGCCCTCACCGCGTGTCAGAACGCTGGTGCGGCCGTCCAGTTCCCGGAGCCGGGCGAGCCGGGAGGGCAGATGCTTGCGGCTCGTGAACGGCGGCAGGACCCGTACGGTCCAAGGGGCTCGGTGCTGACCCTGGCGTGCGGCCAGGCCGAGCGGGCCGTACGACCGGACCGTGATGCGTTCCGCCTGCCGGTCACCGCGACGGGTCGGGCGCAGAACGGTGACCAGGCGCCGCTGTTCCCCGGCAGGGATCGTCAGCGTGTGACGGGAAGAGCTGCGTTCGGTGCCCGAGGCCCAGCTGCTGAGGGGCCAGGCGTCCCGCAGCTGGGCGCGCAGACGCCGACGCGAGGTGTTGGTCACCGTCAGTTGCACTTCGGCCGCGTCACCGAGTCGAACAGTTGTATCGCCGGATCGGGTGAATCGAAGCGTGCGCACTGGCGCTGCCAGGGCGTAGTCGCACAGAATTGCCAGTGAGAGCGGTGCGTTGACCGCCAGCATCCCGGTCCAGCTGGGAGCGAGGATGCCTACGGGGAGTGACCCCAGGGCGGCCAGCAGCGCGGTACGTCCGGTGAGGGCCATGGTCACCGCCTCATCGGGGTACGGGGACATGGGCGAGCACTGAGGCGATGACGGAGTCGGGAGTGACTCCTTCCATTTCCGCCTCGGGCCGCAGTTGGATGCGATGACGGAGCGTGGGGAGCGCCAGGGCCTTCACATCGTCCGGGGTGACATAGTCCCGGCCGGTCAGCCAGGCCCAGGCGCGGGCGGTCGACAGTAGTGCGGTGGTACCTCGGGGGGAGACACCGAGGGCGAGCGAGGGGGAATCGCGCGTGGCACGGCAGATATCCACGACATAGCCGGCGATCTCGGGGGAGACGGTCGTCTTCGCGACGGCTTCGCGAGCTGCTTCCAGATCGGCGGGCCCGGCGACGGGCTGTATTCCGGCGGCCTTCAGGTCGCGGGGGTTGAAGCCGTCGGCGTGACGGGTGAGGACGTCGATCTCGTCCTGTCGTGAGGGCAGCGGAACCGTCAGTTTGAGCAGGAAACGGTCCAGTTGGGCTTCGGGAAGGGGGTAGGTGCCTTCGTACTCGACGGGGTTCTGGGTCGCGGCGACGAGGAACGGTTCGGGCAGTGGACGCGGAGTTCCGTCGACGGTGACCTGCCGCTCCTCCATCGCTTCGAGAAGGGAGGACTGGGTCTTGGGAGGGGTGCGGTTGATCTCGTCGGCGATCAGCAGGTTGGTGAAGACCGGGCCGGGCTGGAAGGAGAACTCGGCGGTGCGTGCGTCGTAGACCAGTGAACCCGTGACGTCGCTGGGCATCAGGTCGGGGGTGAACTGGACCCGCTTGGTGTCGAGTTCGAGGGAAGCGGCGAGTGCACGGACCAGCAGGGTCTTGGCCACTCCGGGCACGCCCTCGAGGAGTACGTGACCTCGGCAGAGCAGCGCGACGACGAGTCCCGTGACAGCGGGGTCCTGCCCGACCACGGCCTTGGCGATCTCGGAGCGCAGAGCCTCCAAGGAGGCGCGGGCGCTGTCGGACGGCTCCGGTTCCGCGGGCATCACGGGGGCTGCCGCAGGCGCCGTGGGCTCGGCCGGCTCGGGGGTCGGGGCGCTCATGAAGTGCGTACCTCTCTTTCGAGGGCGCCGAGTTGATCGGCGAGGAGGACCAGGGCGGCGTCGGTGGAGGGAGCCGTGCCGAACAGCAGGGTGCTGAGGTCGTGGTCCGGGGCGGTGACGCGTGCGGACACGGCGGGGAGGAGGACATCGGGGGTGTGCGCGTCGCGTGCGGGCACACCGGCGAGCGGGGCGAGGCGTGTGCGGCTGGCGGCTCGGAGGGCGTCGGCGGCCCGGTCGCGGGCGTTGGCCTTGCGGTAGAGGAGTGAGCGGCCTTCGGCGGATTCGGATGCGCGGATGGCCACCGGCAGTCGTTCTGTCACCAGGGGGCCGAGTCGGCGGGCCCGCCAGACGGCGGCGAGGACTGCGGCGAGGGCGAGTTGGAGCGTTCCCCACAGCCAGCCGGAGGGGATGAGGTCGAGGAAGCTGCTCTCGTCGGCCGCGTCCTCCCTCGCTCCGCCCTCCGACTGTTCTTCGTCCCCGTCGCCGGGGGCGCCGTCATCGGTTGTTGCGGATGGATCGCTGAGAGAGGGGAGGTACCAGACGAGATGGGGACGGGAACCGAGGAGTTGCAGGGCGAGCGAGGCGTTGCCCTGCTTGTCGAGACGTTCGTTGTGGAGGATGCCGGGGGAGCCGAGGACGACGGTGTCGCCGCCCGCTCCGGTCGGCAGGACGACCAGGCTGGGGAGGCCTGCGCTCGGGTAGCAGGCGACGGCGGAGGGGCCCTGCGTCGTGTAGCGGGTGCCGCCCATGTCCGCTGTGCCGGCCCGCCGGGCGGCGGGGAGTTCGCACGCCGGGGCGAGAGCACTGACGGCCCGGTGGGATTCGGCGTGGATGCCGGGGGCGAGCCGGGGTGTGGCTCCCGGCCCCGGGGCGACCAGCAGGGTGCGCCCTCCGGAGGCGGAGGCCGCGTCGTCCAGCCGGAGCTGCTGCGACCGGGTCAGGAGGTTGGGGCCGGTGACCAGGAGCGTGGTGTCGGGGCCGGTCGCGGCGGTGGCCTCGTCGAGCGTGGTGGCGACGGTGACGGATATGCCGCGAGCCTTGAGGAGTTCGGCCACGGCACGGCTGCCCTTGGGGTCCGCGGAGCGGGGGTCGAGCTGCCCGTGGTTCGTGCCGGAGCGTACGGCGGCGAATGTGATGCCGGCGACGACGAGGATGAGGACGACGGCCAGGATGCCTCGGGCGCGGGTCCAGACCTGGCCGGGGGTGGGCGCGGTCGAGGTGGACGAAGGGGTGGTCGCCGCGGTCATCCGGTGGCTCCTCGGGAGGTTCCGGGCAGGAGCGGCTTCGCCTCGTCGAGTTCGAGGTCAAGGGTGCGCAGGGACAGGTATGCCGACCGGTTCGCGGCGCGGCCTCCGTATGTCACGTCGTCGAAGGTCCGGGCGGCGGCGCGCAGCCGGGCCGTGTGCTCGGGGAGAGTGCGGCCCGCTTCGGCCGCGGCTTCGTCCGCGGTGCGGCCGGGGCGGGGGTCGAGCAGAGCCCGCTCCTCCAGGGAGCGGACGATGGCGCGCATGCGTTCCTGGACGGCTTCGGTCCAGCGCAGGGCCGCGGCGTGGGCCTCGGCGGCGGCGCGGTGCTGGGCCGCGCTGCGGGGGCCGGCGCTGTCGAAGAGGGCGTCCGCGCTCCGGGAGGAGCGTTGCGGGGTGCCGAGCCGCCACCAGAGGGCGGCGGCGAGACCGATGACGATGACGACCAGGACGGCGAGTCCGGCCGGGCCGCCGGGGGCAGCCCCCGCGGCGGCGTCGAACACTCCGGCGACCCAGTCCCAGAACTGGTTCAGGGCACGCTGGACGAAGTTCGGGTCGTTCTCGTGGTACATCGGTTTGGACAGTTCGCTCTCGGCCGCCTCCCGTGCGGGGAGACGTGGTGTGTCCACGGGTATGTCGCCCGCTGCGATGTCCTGCCGTGCTGTGGTGGTGCCCCCCGCCCCCGACACCGCATCAGCTCCTGGGTGTGTTGTCGCCGTAGCCGGGCAGGCCGGCGGCTCGTGCGAGGTCGAGGTCCAGGGCTTCGCGGCGGATGCGCTGGTCCATGTAGAGGAGGGCCATCACGCCGGCGACGAAGGGGTAGATCAACGTCGAGACGATCACTTCGCCGATGCCGGTGACGATCAGGAAGGGCCAGCCGACGGAGGGGGCGGTACCGCCGAAGAGGTCGTTGACCTCGGTTCCGTCGGCGACCACCGCGATGGCGGTGAACGGGATGGAGACGAGGAAGGTCAGCAGGAAGGTCAGCAGATAGGTCAGGGCGAGGATTCCAAAGGTTCGCCACCAGGCGCCCCGGACCAGCTTCGCCGACCTGCGCAGCGCGGCCACGATGCTCTGCCGTTCCAGCATCAGTGCGGGGGCGGCGAGGGCGAAGCTCACGTTCAGCCAGAGCATCACGACGCAGGCGGCGGCGAAACCGAGGAAGGCGAGGGCCGCTCCGGCCTCGGAGCCCAGCAGCAGGCCGGGGCCGATGCCCACGGTCATGATGGCGGCCATGATCACGGCGACCAGCACGGTCAGCCCGAGCAGGGGGAGGACGCGGGGGCGGGCCTCGGCCCAGGAGTCGGCGAGTGTGGTGGGGCGGCCCAGTACGGAGCGGCTGATGATCACGGTGACGACCGACGCGGTGAAGAGCGTGGCGATCATCGAGAGGACGGAGGCGGGGGCCAGGGAGATCAGCGTCGAGCGGGCCGAGTCGGCGGTCTGACGCAGGGCCTCGGCGCCGGTGGCGTTCGGGTCGATGGAGGTCGGTTCCGGCAGCAGATAGCGCTGCATGAGGATGACGGCGATCTGGGTGACCACGGAGACCGCGAGGCTGAAGCCGAGGGCGGTACGCCAGTGGGCGCGCAGGGCGGACACCGAGCCGTCGAGGATTTCGCCGAGGCTCAGCGGTCGCAGCGGGATGACGCCGGGCTTCGCGGCCGGGGGCGGTCCTGCCCAGCCGCGCTGAGGGCCGCCGCCCCAGCCGGATGCGGGCGGCCGGGTTCCGGGGCCGCTGCCGGGGTTGCTCGGTGGGGACCACTGCCCGGGGGGCGGCTGCTCGGGGGACCACTGTCCCGTCGGGCCGCTTCCGTCCTGCGGGTCGGAGGGGCGGGGGATCGCCTTCTCCTTGCCGTCGGAGGGGGCAGATCCGGGCGACGCCCAGCCCGGAGAGTCGTTCATTCTCGCTCCTTCACCGTCCTGACCGCTCATCGGGGCGGCAGGTTGGCAGCCATCGTGCCACGCGCCGGTGCGGGGCGGACCAGCCGCTCCATCTCGTTCGCACCTTCATATGCGGGTGGCTCACCGGGCAGACTGGACAGATGGCTGATCAGGACGCGCAATCATCGGTGGGCTTCGAGCCTCCCGCGCTTTCCGTACTTCGCTGGGACGAGCCTCCGGAAGGTCCCGTGCTGGTGCTTCTCGACCAGACGCGGCTGCCCGCAGAGGAGGTCGAGCTGGTGTGCACCGATGTGCCCGCGCTGGTGCGGGCGATCCAGACGCTGGCGGTGCGCGGGGCTCCGCTGCTCGGGATCGCCGGGGGGTACGGGGTGGCGCTCGCGGCGGCGAGGGGCTTCGACGTCGCGGAGGCGGCGGGACTGCTGGAGGGGGCGCGGCCCACCGCGGTGAACCTCGGTTACGGGGTGCGGCGGGTGGCCGCGGCCTACTGGGCGGCCTCCGGGAAGGGGGAGGGGGAGGGGGACGAGGCGGCGGCCGCGGCGGCGCTGGCCGAGGCGCGGGCGCTGCACCGGGAGGATGCCCAGGCCAGCGGGCGTATGGCCGAGTACGGCGAGGCGCTGCTGGAGGAGCTGCTGCCGGGCCGGGCGTACCAGCTGCTGACCCACTGCAACACCGGGGCGCTGGTCTCGGGGGGTGAGGGGACGGCGTTCGCGGTGGCGTTGCGGGTGCACCGGCAGGGGCGGCTGCGGCGGCTGTGGGTGGACGAGACGCGGCCGCTGCTCCAGGGGGCGCGGCTGACCGCGTACGAGGCGGCGAGGAACGGGCTGGCGTACAGCCTGCTCACGGACAACGCGGCGGGGTCACTGTTCGCGGCGGGGGAGGTCGACGCGGTGCTCATAGGCGCCGACCGCATCGCCGCAGACGGCTCGGTGGCCAACAAGGTGGGGAGCTATCCGCTGGCCGTGCTCGCGAAGTATCACCATGTGCCCTTCATCGTGGTGGCGCCGACGACGACCGTGGATCTGGAGACCCCGGACGGCACATCGATCATCGTCGAGCAGCGTTCCGGGAAAGAAGTGACGGAGCTCACATCGTCGCAGGGTGTATCGGCCGGCGGCGGAGGCGGGATCGTCGTCGCACCCCTCGGAGCCCCGGCGTACAACCCGGCCTTCGACGTCACACCGCCGGAACTGATCACGGCGATCGTCACCGAGGAGGGCGCGATTTCCCCGGTCACGGGGGTCGGACTGGCCGAGCTGTGTGCCAGGTCATCGCAGGTAACGATTGGCTAATGGGATGATGTCGATTATGAAGGGACGCGTCCTTGTCGTCGACGACGACACCGCACTGGCCGAGATGCTCGGGATTGTGCTGCGTGGAGAAGGTTTCGAGCCGTCGTTCGTAGCGGACGGCGACAAGGCACTGGCCGCATTTCGTGAGGCCAAGCCGGACCTGGTGCTGCTGGATCTCATGCTGCCCGGTAGGGACGGCATCGAGGTGTGCAGGCTGATCAGGGCCGAGTCCGGTGTGCCGATCGTCATGCTCACTGCCAAGAGCGACACCGTCGATGTCGTGGTCGGCCTGGAATCAGGGGCCGACGACTACATCGTCAAGCCGTTCAAACCGAAGGAGTTGGTCGCCCGGATCAGGGCACGTCTGCGGCGGTCGGAAGAGCCCGCGCCGGAGCAGCTGACCATCGGTGACCTGGTCATCGACGTGGCCGGCCACTCCGTGAAGCGGGAGGGGCAGTCGATCGCCCTGACTCCGCTGGAGTTCGACCTGCTGGTCGCGCTCGCCCGTAAGCCGTGGCAGGTCTTCACCCGTGAGGTCCTGCTGGAGCAGGTGTGGGGTTACCGCCACGCGGCCGACACCCGCCTGGTGAATGTTCATGTCCAGCGTCTGCGTTCCAAGGTCGAGAAGGACCCGGAACGGCCGGAGATCGTGGTGACGGTCCGAGGCGTCGGCTACAAGGCCGGACCGAGCTGAGATGTCCCGAGGCAGTGCTGCTCCGGGGCCCGGCGAGCCGGGAGTCCGTACGGAGCGGGCTGCCGGCCCGGGACGGAAGGCGTCACGTATGAGCCGTTTCCTGCATGGCGGCCGGTTGTTCGAGGACCGGACGCCCGGCGGGCCCGTACCGCGGTTGCTGATGCGGTGGGTGCGCCGTCCGTTGCTGCCCGCCGTCCGGTTGTGGCGGCGCAACCTCCAGCTCCGCGTGGTCGCGGGCACCCTCCTGATGTCGATCGGGGTCGTGCTGCTGCTCGGCTTCGTCGTCATCGGCCAGGTGCGCAACGGCCTGCTCGACGCCAAGGGCAAGGCCGCCCAGACCCAGGCCGCCGGTGGTTTCGCCGCGGCCCAGGAGAAGGCGAACGCCCCTCTCGCCCCCGGTGGGCAGGGGAGCGGCGGTGCCGACGGTATGACCGGCAGCACTTCCTGGCGTACCGAGCTCGTCGACCAGCTCGCCAGCGGCGGCAAGAACGCCTTCAACGTGGTGGCGCTCAGTGTGGACTCGGTGACCGAGGGCGCGAGCAGCCGTGCCGCGCGCGGTTCCGGCAGCGTCGAGGCGTCCAGCGTGCCCGAGCGTCTGCGGCAGAACGTGAGCAAGGGGCAGGGCGCCTACCAGACGTACTCGCTGATCCAGTACTCGTACGGCAACGAGTCGCAGCCGGGGCTCGTCGTCGGCAAGCGGCTCTACGACATCGATCAGCAGCCCTACGAGCTGTACTACCTCTTCCCGCTCACGCAGGAGGAGAAGTCCCTGACCCTGGTCAAGACGACCCTGGCGACCGCCGGACTGTTCGTCGTCGTGCTGCTCGGCGCCATCGCCTGGTTCGTGGTGCGGCAGGTCGTCACACCGGTACGGATGGCGGCCGGCATCGCCGAGCGCCTCTCCGCGGGCAAGCTCCAGGAGCGGATGAAGGTCACCGGCGAGGACGACATCGCCCGGCTCGGTGAAGCGTTCAACAAGATGGCCCAGAACCTCCAGCTGAAGATCCAGCAGCTGGAGGAGCTCTCCCGGATGCAGCGGCGCTTCGTCTCCGACGTCTCGCACGAGCTGCGGACCCCCCTCACGACCGTGCGGATGGCCGCCGATGTCATCCACGAGGCCCGCGCCGACTTCGACCCCGTCACCGCACGCTCCGCCGAGCTGCTGGGCGACCAGCTCGACCGGTTCGAGTCGCTGCTCGCCGATCTGCTGGAGATCAGCCGCTTCGACGCGGGCGCCGCGGCCCTGGAGGCCGAGCCGATAGACCTGCGGACCGTGGTGCACCGGGTGATCGGCGGCGCCGAGCCGCTCGCCGAGCGCAAGGGCACCCGGATCCTGGTCGTCGGCGACGACCAGCCGGTGATCGCCGAGGCCGATGCCCGCCGTGTCGAACGCGTCCTGCGGAACCTCGTGGTCAATGCCGTCGAGCACGGCGAGGGCCGGGACGTCGTGGTGCGGATGGGCGCGGCACAGGGCGCGGTCGCCGTAGCCGTCCGGGACTACGGGGTCGGGCTCAAGCCCGGCGAGGCGACCCGCGTCTTCAACCGGTTCTGGCGTGCCGACCCGGCACGGGCCCGGACGACCGGCGGGACCGGCCTCGGCTTGTCCATCGCGGTCGAGGACGCCCGGCTGCACGGCGGCTGGCTCCAGGCCTGGGGCGAGCCCGGTGGCGGCTCCCAGTTCCGGCTGACCCTGCCGCGTACGGCGGACGAGCCGCTGCGCGGTTCGCCGATACCGCTGGAGCCCGAGGACTCACGGCGCAACCGGGAGGACCGGGAGCGCGACGGGGCCGGTTCGGGCCCGTCGGGCGACCACCGGCTGATGTCCGTGCCGCCCCAGCCCGGCGCGGGCGGGCGTTCGCCGCTGCCCGTGCCCGGTCGCGGCCCCGCCCTCCGTAACGCCGCGCCCTCGTCGGTGCACCCCGCCGCGCTGCCCGGCAACGGAGCACGAGTCGTGGCGCGCCAGGCCCCGGAACGTCCCGGTGGCCTGGGCAACGGCGTACAGAATTCCGACCGGGAGGACACCACTCGTGGGTACTGACCGCCGTCCGGGCGGCCATGGACGGGCGGTGCGGATATCCGCGCTGCTGGGCTGCGGCGTCGTCGTGCTGGCCGGCTGCGGCTCGATGCCGGTGACCGGCGACGTCAAGGCGGTCGACGCCTCGCAGCCCGGGGACTCCCAGGTGCAGGTGTACGCGGTGGCGCCCCGGGAAGGCGCGCCGCCCAGCGAGATCGTCGACGGCTTCCTGGAGTCGATGACCAGTGACGATCCCGCGTTCGCGACCACCCGGAAATACCTGAGCGCGGACGCCCGGCGCACCTGGCAGCCGGGCGGGACCACCACGGTGCTGGCCCAGGCCCCCAACCGCAGCGGCCCCCTGCTCCACGACGAGGACAACCGGGCCACCCGGGACCGGGAGACGACCTACACGCTGACCGGCGAGAAGGTCGCGACGGTCGACGCTCAGAGCTCCTACCAGCCGCTCGCGCCCACCTCCTACTCCCAGACCCTGCACCTGGTGCTGGAACAGGTGGCGGAGGGGAAGAAGGAGTGGCGCATCGACATCGTGCCGGACGGCCTGGTCCTCGGGCAGTCCGACTTCAAGCGGCTCTACCGCTCCGTGAACAAGTACTACTACGCCACCGGGGGCACGAACGGCCGGTCGACGCTCGTCGCCGACCCCGTCTACGTACGCAACCGTACGGATCCCGTCACGCGCATGGACACCGCGACGCAGACCGTCAGGACGCTGCTGGCCGGGCCGACGAACTGGCTGCGGCCCGTGGTCGATTCCCGGTTCCCGACGGGCACCGCCCTGCGCAAGGGCGTCACCGCGCTGGCGCCGGACGATCAGAACGTCCTGAAGGTGCCGCTCAACCAGAAGGCCGACACGGCGGGCAGGAGCGCCTGCCGGATGATGGCCGCCCAGGTGCTGTTCACGCTCCGCGATCTGAGCTCGGCGCGGGTCGAGCGGGTGGAGCTGGAGGGCGGCGAGGGCCGGCTCTGCGCGCTGGACGCCGACGAGGCGTCGGAGTTCTCCGCCGACCGCGGCTCCGAAGGGGCCGACAGCCAGTACTTCATCAACGACAAGGGCCAGGTCGAGCGGATTCTCGGCGCCACCGACGGCGGCGGGACGCCCGAGCCCGTCGTCGGTCCGCTGGGAGCGGGCACCGTCCCGATGGGATCGGTCGGGGTGGCCCGGGACGAGGAGCGGGCCGCCGCGGTCTCCTCCAAGGGGCAGCATCTCTACGTGTCCTCCCTGGAGACGGACAGCGAGCTGGCCGAGCCCCTCGTCACCAGCGGGGCGAAGAAGGCCGCCGACCGGCTGTCGCCCCCGAGCTGGGACGGCCGCGGCGATCTGTGGGTCGCCGACCGTGATCCGGCGGGACCCAGGCTGCTGCGGCTGGCCGGGGGTACGGGCGAGCCGCAGGAGGTCCGGGTGCCCGGCCTCGACGGCGCCCGGATCGAGGAGCTCCGGATGTCCGCGGACGGTGTTCGGATCGCCCTGCTGCTGACGAAGGACGGCCGTACGACGCTGAACATCGGCCGGGTCGAGCGCCGGGGGTCCACCGTGGCGCCCGAGATCTCGGTCGAGGACCTGCGCCAGGCCGCACCGCAGCTCACGGACGTCACGGCCATCTCCTGGTCGGGACGCAGCCGTCTGGTGGTGGTCGGCAAGGAGGAGGGCGGCGTCCAGCAAGTGCGTTACGTGCAGGCCGACGGGTCCACGTCCGCCTCGGGGGCGCTCCCCGGGGTGAACCAGGTCCAGTCGGTCGCCGCGGCGGACGACGAACAGCTTCCGCTGATGGCGGAGACCGTCGGCGACGGGATCGTGAAGCTCTCGCCGGGCGACAACTGGCAGACGGTCCTCAAGAAGGGCAAGGCGTTGGTCTACCCCGGCTGATCCGGGAGTTCCGGGGTCTTCCACAGGGGTGGTCCGGTTCCGGTGGGCGCGGCACAGTGAGGTCATGCGGAACGTGTGGCAGGAGCTGTCCGGTCTGCTTCTGCCGGTGGCCTGCGCCGGCTGCGGCAGGCCGCGCACCGAGCTGTGCGTGGCCTGCCGGGCCGCGCTGCTCGGCGGACCCGCCCGCCGGGTCCGCCCCTCGCCCGGGCCGCCGGGACTTCCGGCGGTCTATGCGGCCGCGCCGTACGAGAACGCCGTACGCGCGGTTCTGCTGGCCCACAAGGAGCGCGGGGCACTCGGGCTGGCGGGGGTGCTCGGACGCGCCCTGGCGGGGTGTGTACGGGCCGGGACGGGGCAGCTGGGCGGTGCGGAGCCCCGGCCGGGACGTGCGGGAACGCCGGGCGGTGCGGCGAGGCCCGGCGGGGCAGGCTTCCCGGGAGCTGCGGCGCCTCTGCTTCTGGTCCCCGTGCCCTCCGCGCGTTCCGCGACCGCTGCCCGCGGCCATGACCCGGTGAGCAGGATCGCCGCCACGGCCGCGCGGGAGCTGCGGCGCGCGGGTCTGCCGGCCCGGGTGCTTCCCGTGCTCCGGCAGCGGCGCGCGGTCGCCGACCAGTCGGGGCTCGGGGCGCGGCAGCGGCGGGTGAACGTGGCCGGCGCGCTGGAGCTCACGGCGGCGGGGGAACGGCTCCTCCGGCGCGGACTTCTCCGTCACGACCGGGTGATCCTGGTCGACGATCTGTTGACGACGGGATCGACGCTGGCGGAGGCGGCACGGGCCCTCGGAGAGGGGCACGGCACCGATCGGGAGCCTCCCGTGCACGGAGGGTGCCGGGCGGCGGTCGTCGCAGCCTCTCCCTCCGCCTTCGAAATGAACCGGAACTGACCGAGAATCTGCATCGTTGCAGGTAATGAGAGGCCAATACCCCCTGAATGGAGGTACGTGCCAGTAGCGGGTGCCGAGACCCTGGTGCGCAGGCTATGTTCGGTTGTGAGGAACGGTGAATGCCGGACCTCGATGAATGCACCATGAGGTTTCGGGCAGGTAACTCACCGGTAGGAGAAGCACGCAAAGTCGGTGGGGTTGCGACCCCTCCGGCGGGGGAGGAGGAGGCGAAAGCCACCGAGTCCGAGGCCCTGGGGATCTCCGGGGCCTGGTGCAAAAGGGAGATGCTCCGCCATCGAGCGGGGCGATCCGGGAACGGAGTTCTGCGTGGACATCGTCGTCAAGGGCCGCAAGACCGAGGTGCCCGAGCGGTTCCGCAAGCACGTGGCCGAGAAGCTGAAGCTGGACAAGATCCAGAAGTTCGACGGCAAGGTGATCAGCCTCGACGTCGAGGTGTCCAAGGAGCCGAATCCCCGTCAGGCCGACCGTTCCGACCGGGTGGAGATCACGCTCCGCTCCAGGGGACCGGTCATCCGGGCGGAAGCGGCGGCGGGCGACCCTTACGCAGCGCTCGACCTGGCCACCGGAAAGCTGGAGGCCCGGCTGCGCAAGCAGCACGACAAGCGCTACAGCCGCCGTGGCAACGGCCGTCTGTCGGCTGCCGAGGTCGGGGACGTCGTCCCCGGCGTAGCTTCGTTCGACGAGGACGGTGAGCTGGTCGGCGACCAGTCGCCGGCGCCCGTCCCCACCACGAAGATCGGCTCGCTCGAAGTACAGGGCGAAGGGCCGCTCGTGATGCGCGAGAAGACCCACACCGCCGCACCGATGTCGCTCGACCAGGCGCTCTACGAGATGGAACTGGTCGGCCACGACTTCTACTTGTTCGTCGACTCCGAGACGAAGGAGCCCAGCGTCGTCTACCGGCGACACGCCTACGACTACGGCGTCATCCACCTGAGGACCGACCCGCTCGCCGCGGACGAGGCAGGCGGCGCGGGCGGTGCGCTCGGCGGCTGAGGCCACATCGCGCGGGTGCCCCCGGGGCGTTTTTACGCCACCGGGGGCACCCGCGCACGGGCACAGGACCACCGTGCCGGGGTCGGGGCATGGAATCATGGCGGACCGAGCCAACCGGTGTTCCGTGAGGTGCCGTTGGCGAACGACCGACACTTCAGGCCGTGGCCTTCAGGGGGAGGAACGATGGCGGACACCTTCGGGCCCGTGCGTGATGCGAACGACTCCGACGACGACACCGGTGCGTACACCGGCGCGGACGCGGACGGCGCTGCACGCAAGGAGCCCATCAGGGTCCTCGTGGTCGATGACCACGCGCTCTTCCGCAGGGGTCTGGAGATCGTCCTCGCGCAGGAGGAGGACATCCAGGTCATCGGCGAGGCCGGGGACGGATCCGAGGCGGTCGACAAGGCTGCCGATCTGCTGCCCGACATCGTTCTGATGGATGTCCGGATGCCCAAGCGCGGCGGCATCGAGGCCTGCACCGCCATCAAGGAGGTGGCTCCCAGCGCGAAGATCATCATGCTGACGATCAGCGACGAGGAGGCCGACCTCTACGAGGCGATCAAGGCGGGCGCGACCGGATATCTCCTCAAGGAGATCTCCACCGACGAGGTCGCCACGGCCATTCGCGCGGTCGCCGACGGCCAGTCCCAGATCAGCCCCTCCATGGCCTCCAAGCTGCTCACCGAGTTCAAATCGATGATCCAGCGCACCGACGAGCGGCGGCTCGTCCCGGCGCCCCGGCTCACCGAACGCGAGCTGGAGGTGCTGAAACTCGTGGCGACCGGCATGAACAACCGGGATATCGCCAAGGAGTTGTTCATTTCCGAGAACACGGTGAAGAACCACGTCCGCAATATCCTGGAGAAACTCCAGCTGCACTCCCGGATGGAAGCCGTGGTCTATGCCATGCGCGAGAAGATCCTGGAGATCCGGTAGCCGGCAGGGGCAGACAGCCGGTCAGCGACCGGCGCGCCGGAACGCGTGGCCGATCTCCGTCCGGAGCGGCTCGCGCAGCTCCGGCGCGTCCACCCGGTCCACCCGGATGTCCGTGCAGCCCACCCAGGCCGCCGCCTCCACCAGCGCCTCGGCCATCGGGGCCACCGCCTTCGGGCCGGCCAATGAGGCCTGCTTGGCGACCAGTGTGGTGCCCTCGCGCGCCGGATCGACCCGGCCCTGGAGCTTCCCGCCCGCCAGCAACGGCATCGCGAAATAACCGTGGATCCGCTTCTGCTTGGGCACATAGGCCTCCAGCCGATGCGTGAAGTCGAAGATCCGCTCCGTGCGCGCCCGCTCCCAGATCAGGGAGTCGAACGGCGACAGCAGCGTCGTACGGTGGCGGCCGCGCGGCTCCTTGGCAAGGGCCTCCGGATCCGCCCAGGCGGGCTTCGTCCAGCCCTCCACCACGACCGGGACCAGCCCCGAGTCCGCCACCACGGCGTCGAACTCCTCGCCCTTCAGCCGGTGGTAGTCCGCGATGTCGCTACGGGTGCCGACGCCCAGGGACCGGCCCGCCAGCGCGACCAGCCGCCGCCGGCACTCGGCGTCGCTCAGCTCGTCGTGCAGCAGGGCGTCCGGAACGGCCCGCTCGGCCAGGTCGTAGACCCGCTTCCAGCCGCGCCGCTCGGTGCACACCACCTCGCCGTACATCAGGGCCCGCTCGACGGCGACCTTGGACGCCGACCAGTCCCACCACTCGCCGCCGTTCTTCGCGCCGCCCAGCTCGGTGGCCGTCAGCGGGCCCTCGTCGCGCAGTTGCTTGATCACGGTGTCGTACACGCCGTCGGGCAGATCGTGGTGCCAGTGCGGGCGGGAGCGGTAGGCGCGGCGGCGGAACGCGAAGTGCGGCCATTCCTCGACGGGCAGGATGCACGCGGCGTGCGACCAGTACTCGAAGGTGCGGCCGCCCGACCAGTAGGCGTCCTCCACCGTCCGGCGGCCCACCGAGCCGAGCCGGGCGTAAGGGATCAGCTCGTGCGAACGGGCCAGCACCGAGATCGTGTCCAGCTGGACCGCGCCGAGGTGGCGCAGCACCCCCGGCACCCCTGCCCGGCGGTCCGGAGCCCCCAGGAAGCCCTGGGCGCGCAGGGCTATGCGGCGGGCCTGGTCGGCGGAGAGTTCGACTGCGGGAGGAGGCACAGGCGTCATACGTCGAACCCTAGACGCCACCACTGACAGTCCCGCCCCGCGATCCGCCCGCCTATCACGGAGGTCAGACGGGCCGGCGTACGGAATCGGGGGCTCCGTCGGGCCGGGGCGCGTGCCGCCCGGGGACGTACGGGTGGGTGCCCGCGAGCCCGAGGTCGGACGGGAGCAGGGCCGCCGTCCAGGCGTCACGCCGCACGCCTTTGTTGAGCAGCCCGGACCGCTGCTCGCCCTCCAGCCGGAACCCCGCCCGCAGGGCGACGGCCCGCGAGGCCAGATTGCCGATCTCGGCCCGCCACTCCAGCCGGTCCGCCCCGAGCGAGGCGAAGGCCCAGCGGGCGGAGCCGAGGACCGCCTCGGTGACATAGCCGTTGCCGCGGTGCTCCTTGGTGGACCAGTAGCCCACCTCGTACGTCCCCGGATGGCTGCGGCGGTCGATGCCGAGTGCCCCCACGAGCGTCCCGTCCTCCCGCAGAGTCAGGGCGAAGCCGTACGCGGAGTCGTCCTGCCAGCCCGCCGGGGCCAGCTTCGTGGTGAACAGCTCCGCGTCGGTGAGGCGGTACGGGGAGGGGATCACCGTCCAGCGCTGGATGTCCGGGTCCTGACAGGCGGCGTGCACCCGGTGCGTGTCCTGCGGGCCGAAAGGCCGCAGGACCAGGCGTTCCGTGGTGAGGGTGATCGGCTCCATGGGCCGATTCTCGTGAGCCCGCCGCCTCGATGCGAGCACTTTCGGGCTTCCCGGCACCTTCCGCGCCTCTGGACCGTTGTCCTAGAAGGGTGCGGCGAGGTCCACGCCACGGCAGCCCTCCCGGCGCGGTGGTGTCCTCGCTTACGATGACCGTTGCGGTGGGGCCCACCTGCCGTGCCCGCGCCAGAGTCCATCACACGACCAGTGCCAGGCCCGACCGGCAAGGAGACCAGCCTCAGTGTCCGTCTTCAACAAGCTCATGCGTGCAGGCGAAGGCAAGATCCTGCGCAAACTGCACCGCATCGCGGACCAGGTCAGCTCCATCGAAGAGGACTTCGTCAACCTCTCCGACGCCGAGCTGCGGGCGCTCACCGACGAGTACAAGGAACGGTACGCGGACGGCGAGAGCCTGGACGACCTGCTCCCCGAGGCGTTCGCCACGATCCGCGAGGCCGCCAAGCGTGTCCTCGGGCAGCGCCACTACGACGTACAGATCATGGGTGGAGCCGCCCTGCACCTCGGCTATGTGGCCGAGATGAAGACCGGTGAGGGCAAGACCCTCGTCGGCACCCTGCCCACGTATCTGAACGCGCTCTCCGGCAAGGGCGTGCACCTGATCACGGTCAACGACTACCTCGCCCAGCGCGACTCCGAGCTGATGGGCCGGGTCCACAAGTTCCTGGGTCTTTCCGTCGGCTGCATCGTCGCCAACATGACCCCGGCCCAGCGCCGCGAGCAGTACGCCTGCGACATCACGTACGGCACGAACAACGAGTTCGGCTTCGACTACCTCCGCGACAACATGGCGTGGTCCAAGGACGAGCTCGTCCAGCGCGGCCACAACTTCGCCGTGGTCGACGAGGTCGACTCGATCCTGGTCGACGAGGCCCGTACGCCGCTGATCATCTCCGGCCCGGCCGACCAGGCCACCAAGTGGTACGGCGACTTCGCCAAGCTGGTCACGCGCCTCACCAAGGGCGAGGCGGGCAACCAGCTCAAGGGCATCGAGGAGACCGGCGACTACGAGGTCGACGAGAAGAAGCGGACCGTGGCCATCCATGAGTCCGGCGTCGCCAAGGTCGAGGACTGGCTCGGCATCGACAACCTCTACGAGTCGGTGAACACCCCGCTCGTCGGCTACCTGAACAACGCCATCAAGGCGAAGGAACTGTTCAAGAAGGACAAGGACTACGTCGTCATCGACGGCGAAGTCATGATCGTCGACGAGCACACCGGCCGTATCCTCGCCGGCCGCCGCTACAACGAGGGCATGCACCAGGCGATCGAGGCGAAGGAAGGGGTGGACATCAAGGACGAGAACCAGACCCTCGCCACGATCACCCTTCAGAACTTCTTCCGCCTCTACGACAAGCTCTCCGGCATGACCGGTACGGCGATGACCGAGGCCGCCGAGTTCCACCAGATCTACAAGCTCGGCGTGGTGCCGATCCCGACGAACCGGCCGATGGTCCGCGCCGACCAGTCGGACCTGATCTACCGCACCGAGGTCGCCAAGTTCGCCGCGGTCGTCGACGACATCGCCGAGAAGCACGAGAAGGGCCAGCCGATCCTGGTCGGCACCACCTCGGTCGAGAAGTCCGAGTACCTCTCTCAGCAGCTCTCCAAGCGCGGCGTCCAGCACGAGGTCCTCAACGCCAAGCAGCACGACCGGGAGGCGACGATCGTCGCCCAGGCGGGCCGCAAGGGTGCCGTCACCGTCGCGACGAACATGGCCGGACGAGGCACCGACATCAAGCTCGGCGGCAACCCGGACGACCTCGCCGAGGCGGAGCTGCGCCAGCGCGGCCTCGACCCCGTGGAGAACGTCGAGGAGTGGGCGGCCGCGCTGCCCGCCGCGCTGGAGGCGGCCGAGCAGGCCGTGAAGGCGGAGTTCGAAGAGGTCAAGGAGCTCGGCGGGCTCTACGTGCTGGGCACCGAGCGCCACGAGTCGCGCCGTATCGACAACCAGCTGCGCGGTCGTTCCGGCCGTCAGGGCGACCCGGGCGAGTCCCGTTTCTACCTGTCGCTGGGCGACGACCTGATGCGCCTGTTCAAGGCCCAGATGGTCGAGCGCGTCATGTCGATGGCGAACGTCCCGGACGACGTCCCGATCGAGAACAAGATGGTCACCCGCGCCATCGCCTCCGCCCAGTCGCAGGTCGAGCAGCAGAACTTCGAGACGCGTAAGAACGTCCTGAAGTACGACGAGGTGCTCAACCGGCAGCGCGAGGTCATCTACGGCGAGCGCCGCCGCGTCCTGGAGGGCGAGGACCTCCAGGAGCAGATCCGGCACTTCATGGACGACACGATCGACGACTACATCCGGCAGGAGACCGCCGAGGGCTTCGCCGAGGAGTGGGACCTGGACCGGCTGTGGGGCGCCTTCCGGCAGCTCTACCCGGTGAAGGTCACCGTCGAGGAGCTGGAGGAGGCGGCCGGGGACCTGGCGGGCGTCACCGCCGAGTTCATCGCCGAGTCCGTCAAGAACGACATCCACGAGCAGTACGAGGAGCGCGAGAACACGCTCGGCTCCGACATCATGCGTGAGCTGGAGCGCCGCGTCGTCCTCTCGGTGCTCGACCGCAAGTGGCGCGAGCACCTCTACGAGATGGACTACCTCCAGGAGGGCATCGGCCTGCGCGCCATGGCGCAGAAGGACCCGCTGGTCGAGTACCAGCGCGAGGGCTTCGACATGTTCAACGCCATGATGGAGGGCATCAAGGAGGAGTCCGTCGGCTACCTGTTCAACCTGGAGGTCCAGGTCGAGCAGCAGGTCGAGGAGGTGCCGGTGCAGGACGGCGCCGAGCGCACTTCGCTGGAGAAGGAGGGCGCCGCTGCCGCCCCGCAGATCCGCGCCAAGGGCCTGGAGGCTCCGCAGCGGCCGGACCGGCTCCACTTCTCCGCTCCCACGGTGGACGGCGAGGGCGGTGTCGTCGAGGGCGACTTCGCCAACGACGACAGCGTGCGGTCCGGCGCCTCGGACGGCATGACGCGTGCGGAGCGCCGCAAGGCCCAGAAGAGCGGTGGCGGCGGCCGCCGTCGCAAGAAGTAGCCGTACGGGCTGTTCCCCGGCAGGGGCCGGACGCCGCGAGGTGTCCGGCCCCTGCCGTGTTTTCCGTACCTTCCGGGTCACCGGGGGCCCGGGGCGCCGGCCCGGAGGCGTTCGCCGCCCAGCTCCACGGCGGCGCAGCGCCAGCGCTGGTCGGCGCCCTGTTCCAGCCGGAACGCCATCGCCCGCACCCGGTCGCCCGCGGCGATGCTCGCGAACGCCTCCACCACCCCCGTGGCGGGCTGCGCCCCGCGGCAGTGGCGGAGGACCGGGCGGCTGCCGTGGGTGGCCCTCAGCGGGCTGCTGGGGGCCAGTTCGGCGAGCTGGTCGTAGGCCTCGCCGATGGTGTGGCCGAGCATCCAGTGCACCGGGCGCTGGCCGCTGAGGACCGCGAGCAGCCGCTCGGCGAACCACTGGTGCGGCCGCTGCGGCCGGTGGGGCTGGAGCCTGCGGGACCGCTGGGGAGGTACCGGCCGGGGGCCGTTCGGTGCCGATCGAGGGCCGCCGGATGCCGACCGGGGGCCGCTCGATGTCGATCGAGGACCGTTCGGCGTCGATCGGGGGCCGCTCTGGTCGCGTCGTCCTGCGGGCCTCGTCCTGTCCGTGCTCATGCTCCATCGCCCCCGTTGACCGGGCCCGGCTTCTACCGGGCGGTAACTTTTGTTGGGGATCTTCTACGGGGGCGGTCGTCAGCGACGCAAGGGGCCTCCTGGCGCCGAGTCGGCGCGGGCGGTTTCACCTATCCGTGGCTCGGCCCTTGCGGGGCAAGGGCGACGGCGGGGGTGACGGGGCGTCGGCGGTGGACGGACGCCCCCGGTTGCCGAAACCCGAAAGGGGACGCTCCCACGTATCCTGAGGACGTTTCCCCCTACGAAAGCGACCTGCCATGCGCGTGTACGTCCCCCTGACCCTCTCCGGTCTCGCAGCGGCGCACGGTGCGGGCGAGGTCGGCCCCGGGCCGCTGACCGCCTACGCGGTCACCCCCGGGCTGCGGGAGTGGTACGTCTCCGACGACATCGAGGAGCTGGAGTACGCGGCGCTCAACCGGGCCGCCGCCGCCTCGCTCCGGATGATCGCCGGAAGCCCGGACGAGGTGCGCCGCCGGGTCGTCGTCGCCGTCGACGTACCGGACGGGTCCGCCGTCGCCGACCCGGACCACGGGCTGAGCGCGGCGTCGCTCGGCGAGGTGCGGATCGCGGCCGCGCTGCCGCTGGCCAAGGCGGCGGCGGTGCACGTGGACGCCGACGACGCGGAGAAGGACGTGGCCGCCGCGGCGGCGGCTCTGGGGGCGGCGGACCTCGGCGACGACGACGCGCAGTTCACGGTGGACGGGGCCGAGGACCACGAGCTGCTGTGGTTCGGCGTGCAGGAGATTCCGCAGCTCATCCGCTGAGCCGGCGCCGAGCCGGTGCTGGGCCGGCGGCGTTGTCGGACCCGGCGGGTATTTTTCTCTGTATGACTTCCGGTACGCCACGCACACATCTGGTCTGGGACTGGAACGGCACGCTGCTCGACGACACGCATGCCGTCATCCAGGCGACGAACGCCGCGTTCGCGGAGGTCGAGCTGGCGCCGATCACGCTGGAGCAGTACCGGGAGATGTACACCATCCCCATACCCCGGTTCTACGAGCGGTTCCTGGGCCGACTGCCCACGGAGGCCGAGTGGGAGCGGATGGACGGCGTCTTCCACCGGTACTACACGGAGCAGCGGGCGGCCTGTGGGCTCACCGCCGGGGCGGAGGAGCTGCTGCACGAGTGGCAGCGGGCCGGGCGCAGTCAGTCGCTCCTGAGCATGTACGGGCACGAGCAGCTGGTTCCGGTGGTGCGGGGGTACGGGATCGAGCCGCGGTTCGTCCGCGTCGAGGGGCGTACGGGGCCGTCCGGCGGGAGCAAGGCGCTCCACATGGAGCGGCACGTCGCGGCGCTGGCCGGGGCGGGTGGCGTGGACGGGTTCTCGCCGGAAAACGTGGTGGTCATCGGGGACGCGCTGGACGATGCGGTGGCGGCGGCGCATGTGGGGGCGCGGGCGGTGCTGTACACCGGGGGGTCGCACAGCCGGAGCGCTCTGGAGGGGGCGGGGGTGCCGGTGGTGGACAGTCTGGGGGAGGCGGTGGCGTTGGCGGAGACGTTTGGCGCGTAGCGGGTGCGGGGGGCCTTGGCGCGGGTTTCGGGGCGCTGCCCCGGGCCCCGGTCCTCAAGCGCCGGACGGGCTGGAAAGGAATGCCCTCAATCGCCGGGCGGGCTTGGAGGGGTGCTCGGGCGGGGTGGGAATGTGCCCCTGCGGGCCGGGCGTGGCTGAGCTGAAAGACGTCCTCAAGCGCCGGACGGGCTGGAAGTGGTGCCCGGGCGGGCTGGAGGGTGCGGTGCGGCTTGGTGGGTGGGAATGTGCCTCTGCGGCCCGGGGTGTGGGCTGAGGTGAAAGATGTCCTCAATCGCCGGACGGGCTCGAGTGGGTGCCGGACGGGCTCGGAGGGGTGCCCTACGGGGTTGATTTCAGCACCCTCAGGAACTCCCTCATCCAGGCCGCGTGGTCCGGCCACGCCCGTGACGACACCAACGGGCCGTCCGTCACCGCCTCCGTGTCCTGGAACGTGGCGCCCGCGCTCTGCATGTCCGGTTCCAGGGCCGGGTACGCCGTGACCGTGCGGCCGCTGAGGTTCCCGGTGGCGGCGGTGATCAGGGGGCCGTGGCAGATCTGGGCCACCGGGCGGTCCGCGGAGAAGAAGGCGCCGACGATCTTCCGTAGCTCGGCGTTGTTGCGGAGGTACTCGGGGGCCCGGCCGCCGGGGATCACCAGGGCGATGTAGGCCCCGGGGTCGACCTCGGAGAAGGACAGGTCGGCGGGCCAGGTGTAGCCGGGCTTCTCCGTGTACGTGTCGAAGCCGGGCTCGAAGTCATGGACCACGAAGCGCAGCGTCTTGCGCTCGGGGGCCGCGATGTCGACCTCGTACCCCTCCTCCAGCAGCCGCTGGTACGGGTAGAGCACTTCGAGCGACTCGGCGGCGTCGCCGGTGACGATGAGGATCTTCTGCGGCATGGCGGACTCCTCGGGCGATCGGCCCCCGGCGGGCCGGGCTCGCGTCCGCCGGGGCCCGGTTCGGGGCTGTATGGACAGATTGCCCCGGTTCCGGGAGTTCGCCAAGGCGGCACGGCGCACTGTCCAGAGTGTCAAAGTTCGGGGGGTTCTTTTGTACACAAGCAGCTCATGACGCGGTGGGGTGCGGGAGAGATAGCCTGGTGCCGTGATCAGCGCGATACGCCTCGGGGGCAGTGAAGCCCCCGGCCGCCGCCCGGAGTGCCACCGCACCCGGGCGATCCGTGATCTCCCGACTCCGGACCGGCCGTCAAAAATGGCCCATGTGGTCCCGGGGAACGCTCGAAGCGGCATAGCGTCGACCCAGACCGGAAACCCCGCGTCGTGGCGGTACGTCGCTTTTCTCACCTACGTCACGCAACGGCGCGCGACAGGAGCCAGAGGACATGCAGACCAAGCTGGACGAAGCCAAGGCCGAGCTGCTCGCAGGGGCCGCCAAGGTAGCTGACAACGGTCCGGGCGGTGGTGTCGGTGGCCCGGGAGGTGCCCCCCGGGCGCGGGTCTCCGCCGCCGGGGCCGACGCGGACGCCTCCGCCGGTCAGGACACAGTGCTCGCCTACCTCCAGCGCTACTACCTGCACACGGCTCCGGAAGACCTCAACGGCCGGGACCCGGTCGACGTCTTCGGCGCGGCCGCCTCGCACTACCGGCTGGCCGAGAACCGCCCCCAGGGCACCGCGAACGTCCGGGTGCACACCCCGACCGTCGAGGAGAACGGCTGGGCGTGCAGCCACTCCGTCGTCGAGGTCGTCACCGACGACATGCCCTTCCTCGTGGACTCCGTCACCAACGAGCTGTCCCGGCAGGACCGCGGCATCCACCTCGTGATCCACCCGCAGGTCACCGTCCGCCGTGATGTCACCGGCAAGCTCATCGAGGTCCTCTCCGGCGGTCCCGGCACCCCGAAGTCCTCCCAGAGCCGGAAGAAGTCCAAGGGCGAGAAGAGCGAGCTGCCGCACGACGCGCTCGTCGAGTCCTGGATCCACGTCGAGATCGACCGCGAGACCGACCGCGCCGACCTCCAGCAGATCACCGCCGACCTGCTGCGCGTCCTGTCCGACGTACGGGAGACCGTCGAGGACTGGGGGAAGATGCGGGACGCCGCCCTCCGGATCGCCGACGACCTGCCGGGCGAGCCGCTGGACGACCTCGCCGACGAGGAGGTCGAGGAGGCCCGCGAGCTGCTGCGCTGGCTGGCCGCCGACCACTTCACCTTCCTCGGCTACCGCGAGTACGAGCTGAAGGACAGCGACGCGCTCGCCGCCGTACCCGGCACCGGGCTCGGCATCCTGCGCTCCGACCCGCAGCACAGCGAGGACGAGGCCCACCCGGTCAGCCCGTCCTTCGACCGGCTGCCCGCCGACGTCCGCGCCAAGGCCCGCGAGCACAAGCTCCTCGTCCTCACCAAGGCCAACAGCCGGGCCACCGTGCACCGGCCCAGCTACCTCGACTACGTCGGCGTGAAGAAGTTCGACGCCAAGGGCAACGTCGTCGGCGAGCGCCGCTTCCTCGGCCTCTTCTCCTCCGCCGCCTACACCGAGTCCGTGCGCCGGGTCCCCGTCATCCGCCGCAAGGTCGCCGAGGTCGTCGAGGGCGCCGGCTTCTCGTACAACAGCCACGACGGACGCGACCTGCTCCAGATCCTGGAGACCTACCCGCGCGACGAGCTGTTCCAGACGCCCGTCGACCAGCTCCGCTCCATCGTGACCTCCGTCCTCTACCTCCAGGAGCGCCGCCGGCTGCGGCTCTACCTGCGCCAGGACGAGTACGGGCGCTACTACTCCGCGATCGTCTACCTCCCGCGCGACCGCTACACCACCGGCGTGCGCCTGCGGCTGATCGACATCCTCAAGGAGGAGCTCGGCGGCACCAGCGTCGACTTCACCGCCTGGAACACCGAGTCGATCCTCTCCCGGCTGCACTTCGTCATCCGCGTCCCCGCCGGTACCGAGCTGCCGCACCTCACCGACGCCGACGCCGACCGCATCGAGGCCCGCCTCGTCGAGGCCGCCCGTTCCTGGGCCGACGGCTTTCAGGAGGCGCTCACCGCCGAGCTGGGCGAGGAGCGCGCCGCCGAACTCCAGCGCCAGTACGGTCACTCGTTCCCCGAGGGCTACAAGGCTGACCACTCGCCGCGCGCCGCCGTCTCCGACCTGGTCCACCTCGAAACCCTCCGGGAGGGTGAGAAGGACTTCGCCCTCAGCCTGTACGAGCCCGTCGGCGCGGGCCCCGGCGAGCGCCGCTTCAAGATCTACCGGACCGGCGAACAGGTCTCCCTCTCCGCCGTCCTCCCCGCCCTCCAGCAGCTCGGCGTCGAGGTCGTCGACGAGCGGCCGTACGAGCTGCGCTGCGCGGACCGCACCCACGCCTGGATCTACGACTTCGGGCTGCGGATGCCCCTGGTCAACGGCAACGGCGGCTACCTCGCCGACGACGCCCGCGCCCGCTTCCAGGAGGCCTTCGCCGCCGTCTGGAAGGGCGAGGCGGAGAACGACGGCTTCAACGCGCTGGTCCTCGGCGCCGGGCTGAACTGGCGCCAGGCCATGGTGCTGCGCGCCTACGCGAAGTACCTGCGGCAGGCCGGTTCGACCTTCAGCCAGGACTACATGGAGTCCACGCTCCGCAACAACGTCCACACCACCCGGCTGCTCGTCTCGCTCTTCGAGGCCCGCATGTCGCCCGGCCGGCAGAGCGCCGGAACCGAGCTGACCGACGGGCTCCTGGAGGAGCTGGACGGGGCCCTCGACCAGGTCGCCTCGCTCGACGAGGACCGGATCCTGCGGTCCTTCCTCACCGTCATCAAGGCCACCCTGCGCACCAACTTCTTCCAGCACACGGAGGACGGCGAGCCGCACTCCTACGTCTCGATGAAGTTCGACCCGCAGGCCATCCCGGACCTGCCCGCGCCCCGGCCGGCGTACGAGATCTGGGTCTACTCGCCGCGCGTGGAGGGCGTCCACCTGCGCTTCGGCAAGGTCGCCCGCGGCGGGCTGCGCTGGTCGGACCGGCGCGAGGACTTCCGTACGGAGATCCTCGGACTGGTCAAGGCGCAGATGGTGAAGAACACCGTCATCGTGCCCGTCGGCGCCAAGGGCGGCTTCGTCGCCAAGCAGCTCCCGGACCCGTCCGTGGACCGCGACGCCTGGTTCGCCGAGGGCATCGCCGCCTACCGCACGTTCATCTCCGCGCTGCTCGACATCACCGACAACATGGTGGCCGGCGAGGTCGTGCCGCCCACCGACGTCGTCCGCCACGACGAGGACGACACGTACCTCGTCGTCGCCGCCGACAAGGGCACCGCGAGCTTCTCCGACATCGCCAACGAGGTCGCCGTCGCCTACAACTTCTGGCTCGGCGACGCGTTCGCCTCCGGCGGTTCGGCCGGCTACGACCACAAGGGCATGGGCATCACCGCCCGGGGCGCCTGGGAGTCCGTCAAGCGGCACTTCCGGGAGCTGGGCCACGACACCCAGACCGAGGACTTCACCGTCGTCGGCGTCGGCGACATGTCCGGTGACGTCTTCGGCAACGGCATGCTGCTCTCCGAGCACATCCGCCTGGTCGCCGCCTTCGACCACCGGCACATCTTCATCGACCCGAACCCGGACGCCGCCACCTCGTACGCCGAGCGGCGCCGCCTGTTCGACCTGCCGCGCAGCTCCTGGGCCGACTACAACACCGACCTGCTCTCCGCGGGCGGCGGCATCCACCCGCGCAGCGCCAAGTCGATCCCGCTCAACGCGCACATCCGCGAGGCGCTCGGCATCGACGCGTCGGTGACCAAGATGACGCCCGCCGACCTGATGCAGACCATCCTCAAGTCGCCCGTCGACCTGGTGTGGAACGGCGGCATCGGCACGTACATCAAGGCCGTCTCCGAGTCGAACGCCGACGTCGGCGACAAGGCCAACGACGCGATCCGCGTCAACGGCGAGGACCTGCGGGCCAAGGTCGTCGGCGAGGGCGGCAACCTCGGCGCCACCCAGCTCGGCCGGATCGAGTTCGCCCGTAACGGCGGCCGGATCAACACCGACGCGATCGACAACAGCGCCGGCGTGGACACCTCCGACCACGAGGTGAACATCAAGATCCTGCTCAACGGTCTGGTCCGGGACGGCGACATGACCGTCAAGCAGCGCAACAAGCTGCTCGCCGACATGACCGACGAGGTCGGCGCGCTCGTCCTGCGCAACAACTACGCGCAGAACGTCGCCCTCTCCAACGCCTCCGCGCAGGCGCCCTCGCTGCTCCACGCCCAGCAGCGCTTCATGCGCCGGCTGGAGCGCGACGGCGCGCTGGACCGGGCGCTGGAGTTCCTGCCCGCCGACCGGCACATCCGGGAACTGCTGAGCAACGAGAAGGGGCTCAGCCAGCCCGAGCTGGCCGTGCTGCTCGCCTACACGAAGATCACGACGGCGGACGAGCTGATCTCCACCGTCCTCCCCGACGACCCGCACCTCCAGAAGCTGGTGCACGCCTACTTCCCGAGCGCGCTGCGCGAGCGGTTCCCCGAGGCGGTCGACGGGCACGCGCTGCGGCGCGAGATCATCACGACGGTCCTGGTCAACGACACGGTGAACACCGCCGGTTCGACCTTCCTGCACCGGCTGCGGGAGGAGACCGGGGCGTCGATCGAGGAGATCGTGCGGGCCCAGTTCACCGCCCGCGAGATCTTCGGTCTCTCGCAGGTGTGGGACGCGGTCGAGGCGCTCGACAACAAGGTCGCCGCCGACGTCCAGACCCGGATCCGGCTGCACTCGCGGCGGCTGGTCGAGCGCGGTTCGCGGTGGCTGCTGGGCAACCGGCCGCAGCCCGTCGCGATCTCGGAGACCATCGATCTTTTCCGGGACGGTGTCGAGCAGGTCTGGAACGAGCTGCCCAAGCTGGTCCGGGGCGCGGACCTGGACTGGTACCACTCGATCCTGGACGAGCTGACGGCCGCGGGCGTGCCGGACGAGCTGGCGGTGCGGGTGGCCGGGTTCTCCTCCGCCTTCCCGGCGCTGGACATCGTGGCCATCGCCGACCGTACGGGCAAGGAGCCGCTGGAGGTCGCGGAGGTCTACTACGACCTGGCGGACCGGCTGCGGATCACGCAGCTGATGGACCGGATCATCGAGCTGCCTCGGGCGGACCGCTGGCAGTCGATGGCCCGCGCCTCGATCCGCGAGGACCTGTACGCGGCGCACGCGGCGCTCACGTCGGACGTGCTGAGCGTGGGGAACGGGTCGGCCACGCCGGAGGAGCGGTTCCGGGCGTGGGAGTCGAAGAACGCGGCGATTCTTGCCCGGTCGCGGGCGACGCTGGAGGAGATCCAGGGGTCGGACGCGTTCGATCTGGCGAATCTGTCGGTGGCGATGCGGACGATGCGGACGTTGTTGCGTACGCACGCGTAGGGGTACGTCTGCGGGGGCCGGTGCCTGTTGGGGCGCCGGCCCCCGCGGCGTGGGGGTGTGTCCTCAAGCGCCGGACGGGCTGAACAGATGTCCTCAAGCGCCGGACGGGCTGGAAAAGATGCCCTCAATCGCCGGGCGGGCTGGATGTGGCCGGGCGAGCTGGGAAGGTGCGGGGTGGGGAAAGATGCCCTCAATCGCCGGGCGGGCTTGAAGTGGCCGGGCGGGCTTGGAGTGGTCAGGCGAGCTGGGAAGGTGCCAGGCCGGTTGGAAGTGGCCGGGTGGGGGAAGGCGTCCTCAATCGCCGGGTGGGCTTGGAGTGGCCGGGCGGGCTGGGAAGGTGCCAGGCCGGTTGGAAGTGGCCGGGTGGGGGAAGGCGTCCTCAATCGCTGGGCGGGCTTGGAGTGGCCGGGCGGGCTGGGAAGGTGCGGGCTCGGCTACTTGTGCTTGGTGAAGGTCTCGTAGGCCTTCACCACCTCCTTTGCCGGGCCGTCCATTCTCAGGGTGCCCGCCTCCAGCCACAGTGCGCGGTCGCAGGTTTCGGTGATCGACTTGTTGCTGTGGCTGACCAGGAACACCGTGCCCGCCTCCGCGCGCAGTTCCTTGATGCGGTCCTTGCTGCGGCGCTGGAACTTCGCGTCGCCCGTGGACAGCGCCTCGTCGATCAGGAGTACGTCGTGGCTCTTGGCGGCCGCGATGGAGAAGCGCAGCCGCGCGCCCATGCCCGAGGAGTACGTGCGCATCGGCAGCGTGATGAAGTCGCCCTTCTCGTTGATGCCGGAGAAGTCGACGATCTCGTCGTAGCGGGCGCGGATCTCCTCGCGCGTCATGCCCATCGCCAGCCCGCCCAGCACCACGTTGCGCTCGCCGGTCAGGTCGCCCATCAGTGCCGCGTTCACGCCGAGCAGCGACGGCTGGCCGTGGGTGTGGACCTTGCCCCGGGTCGGCGGGAGCAGGCCCGCGACCGCCTTGAGCAGCGTCGACTTGCCCGAGCCGTTGGAGCCGATCAGGCCGATCGCCTCGCCCTTGTACGCGGCGAAGCTGACCCCCTTCACGGCGTGCACCTGGCGTGCGCCGGGGACCCGACGGCGCGAGGTGAGCCGGCTGAGCGCCGAGGTCGCGCTGCCCCTGCCCGTACGCGCGCCGTTGACCGTGTACGTGATGTGGACGTCGTCGACGACGACCGTCGGGACCCGGTGGTCCCCGGGGTGTTCCTGTCGTCAGCCACGTCCGTACGTCTCCTCGGCCTTCCAGAAGTACACGAATCCCGCCACCCCGCACAGCAGCGCCCAGCCCGCCGCGGCCGCCCAGGCCAGGTGCGGCAGCTGGTCCCACGTGTAGCTGTCGATGAGCGCGTACCGCATGAGGTTGATGTAGAGCGCCGCCGGGTTGTACTCCAGCAGCACCATCACCACGTGCGGCACCCGGTCGCCGGCCAGCAGGTGGTCCAGGCTCCACATCACGCCGGACGAATACATCCAGGTCCGCAGCACGAACGGGGTCAGCTGGGCGATGTCCGGCGTCTTCGCCGTCAGCCGTGCCACGGCCATCGACAGGCCGGTGTTGAACAGCGCCTGGAGCGCCAGCGCCGGGACGGCCAGCAGCCAGGTCGGGCGCGGGTACTGGCCGAACGCCAGCAGGATCAGGGTCAGCGCGCCCAGCGAGAACAGCAGTTGCTGGAGCTGCTGGAGCGCCAGCGCCACCGGCAGCGAGGCGCGCGGGAAGTGCAGCGCCCGCACCAGGCCGATGTTGCCGCTGATCGCCCGCGTGCCCGCGGTGATCGAGCTGCTGGTGAACGTCCAGATGAAGACCCCGGTGACCAGGAACGGGACGAAGTCCTCCACCCCGTGCTTGGTGTTCATCAGGACGCCGAAGATGAAGTAGTAGACCGTCGCGTTCAGCAGCGGCGTCATGATCTGCCAGATCTGGCCGAGCTTCGCCCGGCTGTACTGGGCCGTCAGCTTGGCCGTCGCGAACGCCGTGATGAAGTGCCGGCGCCCCCAGAGCTGCCGGATGTACGCGGGCAGCGACGGCCGGGCGCCGCTGACCTTCAGGCCGTGGCGGGCAGCCAGGGCCGCCAGCTCACCGGGGGCGTAGGTGGGGACGGCGGTGGCCGGGGCGCCCTCGGAAGAGGTGCCCTCGGAGGGGGCGGACACCGGGGGCGGGGTTGCTGTCTGGCTCAACGATCGACCGCTTTCGACGCCGATGGAGGGATGGGGGGAGAGGGGGAGAGGGGGATGGGGGGGAGACGGGGAGGGCGCGACGGTACGGTCCCGTGGGGACGCCCTCGTTGGGACGGGACCGTATCGTCGTAACGCCGAGAGTAGGACGCTTCTACGTCGCAACGCAACCGTTTCGTCGCGGCCGACTATGCTGCGGGCCATGACCACCGAACGGGGAACCCGCCGCCGCGCCCCCGCGGGCGCCGCCGTCCTGCGGGAGGACGTGACCGACGCCATCCGCGCCGCCGTCTTCGACGAGCTGGCCGCGGTGGGGTTCGCCCGGATGTCCATCGAGGGCATCGCCCGGCGCGCGGGGGTCGGCAAGACCGCCGTCTACCGCCGCTGGAAGTCCAAGCTGGCGCTCGTCCTCGATCTGGTCGCCGCCGTCGCCGCCCAGGGGATGCCCGCCCCGGCCACCGGTTCCCTGTACGGGGATGTGCGCGCCGTTCTGGAGCTGGCCGCGTACGCCCTGCGCCACCCGGTCGCCTCGCAGGTCATCCCCGACCTCTTGGTCGAGGCGGCCCGCAATCCGGAGATCTCCGACGCGATCAAGGCCGCCCTCCTCGACCAGCAGCAGGGCGTCGCCGCCGTGGTGGTGCGGGAGGCGGTGGCCCGGGGGGAGCTTCCGGAGGGAAGCGATCCGGACCGGGCGCTCGATCTGATCGTCGGCCCGCTGTACTGGCGGCTGGTCGTGGTGCGGGGCGAGCTGCCCAAGGGGTACCTGGACGATCTGGCCGCCTCGGCGGTGGCCGCCCTCAAGCACACCTGAGGACCTTCAGCACGCCTGAGGGCCTCAAGCGCGCCACAGGAGGTCCCTCAGCCCGCCGGCACCCGTGCCAGCACCTCGCCCGTGCGCGGGCTGAACGCCAGCACCGTCGCGTTCTCCGGCAGCCGCTGGTGGCGGGTCAGCAGCAGCCACCGCACCCCGTACCGGGCGGTGATCCCGTCCCGGCGGTCCTGCGGGGTCGACATGTCGAGATAGGCGGCCACAGCCTGGCTCCTCTCCCGCCGCTCCGTGGTCGCGAGCCCCGCGTCCGGCAGGGCGTCGGCCAGTACGTACGCCCCGTGTCCGGCCAGCGCGTACATCGCCGGGCGGCTGTCCGTCAGGACCACCTCGCCCGGGGGCACGTACGCGGTCGCCCAGGCGTACGGCTCTCCGGCCGCCTTGACGCCCTCGGCCGCCGGAGGCGCTGTCGTCCGGCTGTCGGTGGGGACGCGCGGGGCGGTGAGCCCGTTGTAATACGGCCACAGCGCTGCCACCGTCACCGCGCACACCCCGGCGAACGCCCACCGCCACACGGTCGGCCGGATCCGGGTCCGCGTCCGGAACGCGATCAGGGCCAGACACCCGATCCCCGCGCCGATCGCCGTCTGCGGGTGGACCAGCAGGACGAGCCCGAGCAGCACCCCGATCCCGGCCGCCTCGAACCACCGGGGCGTCCGGCCCGGTGCCGGGTCGCCGGGCTCGGCGACCCGGGCGGCCACGCGACCGGTCCACGCCCACAGATGCAGGGTGACCGCGACCGCGAACGTGACCGGCGCGCTCCAGCGGGCCGGGTCCGCCCAGTGGATCAGCCCCAGCGGTACGAGGACGAGCACCGGCACCCAGCGGTTCGGGGTCAGCAGCCGGGTCAGCCGGCCGATCCCGGTGAGCAGGAGCAGCAGGTTCATCGACGCGGCCAGCGCCACGACGGACGGGCCGGAGAGCCCGGTGGCGCGGGCGGCAAGACCCTGGAGCAGGGCGTACGGGGAGTAGTGCGCGCTCGCCACGGCGGGCAGGTCGGTCATCGGGAACGCCGGGTGCAGCAGGTTCACCCGCAGCCGTTCGACGACCGCCGCCTGGAGCCCGGCCTCGCAGCACAGCGGAGCCTGCCAGGCCGCCGCCGACAGCACCGCCCACAGCAGGCCGCCCAGCACGAGGTACGGGGACGGCAGCCACAAGGACGGCCGGGCAGCCCCCTCGGCCCGGTCGCCTGCGGTCGCGGCGGGCGGGAGGTCGGCGGCGGAGGACGCGGCGGAGGCAGCGGAGAAGAGGGGCACACCTCATGGGTTCCGTGCGGCGGGCCCGTTCTCCCCGCCGCCACTCGTCCGAGGGATTCCGGGCGACGGGCCTGGGCCTATTCCGCGTCCGCGAGCAGCCGGTCCGCGACCCGGGCCGCCGCGCGGCCGTCGTCCAGATCGCAGTAGTCGCGCCGGAAGCTCTCGTACGCGTCCGCGTGCCGGGCCGCCGACGTGCCCGTGTCGCGCAGGGCCTGGGCCGCCTCGTCCGTCGTGACCAGCAGCGGCCCCGGCGCCCGGGTCTCGAAGTCCAGGCAGAAGCCGCGCACGGTGTCGCGGTAGTGCTCCAGGTCGTACGTGTGGAAGAGCATCGGCCGGCCCGTCAGCGCGAAGTCGAACATCAGCCCCGCGTAGTCCGTCACCAGGACATCGGCGATCAGGAGCAGCCCCGCCGCCCCCGGGTGGTGCGAGACGTCGAGCACGCCGGGCCCCGGCGGGACGCTGCCGGTGACCCGGGGGTGGCGGCGCACCAGCACCGTGTGGCCGGGGCCGAGCGCCCGGGCCAGGGCGTGCGGGTCGAGCGCCGGGTCCCAGCGGTACGGGCCCGGGGCCGTGCGGTCGGCGTACGTGGCGGACGCGGCGGCCGGGGGATGGGCCAGGTGGTCGCGGTAGGTGGGGGCGTACAGCACGACGCGGTGCTCCTCCGGGATGCCGAGCCCGCGCCGTACCTCCTCGGCCGCCTTGTCCCGTACCGGCGGGAACAGCACGTCGTTGGCGGGCGACCCGGCCTCCAGCACCTCGCCCTCGTACGAGAGCGACCGGCGCAGCAGAGGGGTGGCGAAGCGGCTCGGGGAGACCAGCACCGACCACTGGGCCGACCGGCGCGGCAGGGTGGCGAGGTGCTGGTGGTCGGCGTAGAGGGAGTCCGCCAGACCGGAGCCGAACCGGCCGAGCGGGGTGCCGTGCCAGGTCTGGACGACCGTCTGCCCGGGCCGCCGCTCGAACCAGACGGGCAGCTGCTCGTCCGTGACGATCCGGCGCGACCGGGCCAGCGCCTCGTACCAGGCGGCGCTGTGCACGGGGACGGCCCGCGCGCCGGGCGGGACGTGGGTGGTGCGGCCGGGGGTGGTACCGGTGACCCACAGATGTTCGGCGTCCGTGCCCCGGCGCACGAGCTCGGCGTGGACGGCGCGTGGGGAGTCGCCGTCGCTTGCGTAGAGGACGGTGTCGCGGAGGGGGAGGGCGTGGGGGAGCGTGGGCCGGTCGCGGAGGGGTGGGAGCGTGCGGGGCGTGTCCGATGTGCCGGGCGTGCGCCGGTCGGGGTGGTGCGCGGCGCGCAGGAGGCGCCTGCCGTACGCGCTCCGCTCGGCGGCCGGGAGGTCGGGCGGAGCGACGACGGACAGCCGGTCGCCGTGCCGCCGCTCCAGCCGCAACGCGGTCTCGCCCGCGCCGCAGGGCAGCTGCGCGGCGGCGGATCCGAGGACGCGGACGGGGTGGCCGTCCAGGCGGACCTCCCAGCGGCCTTCCGGGAGCGGCGGGGCGATCAGCGCGGAGAAGCGGAGGGTGGGGTGGGTACCCGGGGTACCCACCCCACCCTCCGCGACCGGGACCACCTCATGCAGCGTCTCGTGGCGCAGGACGAGACGGGCGCCGGACGCGTCCGACGTGGCCGTGGCCGTTCCCGGAGCCGATGGGGCGTACGTCCCCGAGATCCGCAGGCCCCCCTCCGGAGTGGCTTCCACCCGGTCCGCGTACGGCGGCCCCGCCAGGTCCAGCACCAGGTCGCCCGCCGGGTCCGCGCACGCGGGCGGCGGCAGGTCCGGGGCGGCGGGCAGCGGGACGCGGGTGCCGTCGTCGAGCAGCATCCGGACCTGCCACCGAGCCCCACCCGCTGCCTCGACCTCGCGGGGGGCCCGGTGCGCGGCGGGCGGCACGGCGGCGAGTTCGGCGAGCGGTACACGCGCGGTGAACGCGAGCGGGTCGGGCGCGGGCGCGCCCGTGTCCGGCCCGGGTGCGCCACTCTCCGGCCCGGACTCCTCCCCGTACGCCACCACACAGGAGCGCTCCTCCCCACCCCCGCGAGTCAGCACCAGCGCCGTAGGCCTCGCCGTCCCGGCGAAGAGCCGGCCCGCGATGTCCAGCGCGACCCCGTCCGTCCCCACCGCGACCGTCCGGTGAGACTCCGCCCGGGCCCGCAGGCGCGACACCGTCAGCCGGAGCCGGCCGCCCCGGAAGTCCAGCACCGCCCTCCGCCCGTCGCCCAGGTCGTGCACCAGCGGCTGGTCCGCCCCCGTGTCCTGGGCGCGCACCGCGACCCGGCGGACCGTTCCGGGGGCGGCCAGGACCAGGCCCACCAGCCAGCCGTCGCCCTCCGGCGTCTCGGGCAGCTTGTCCGGGGCGATGGTCATCTCGAAGCCCGCGTGGGCGTAATCGTGCAGCTCCTGGGCGGAGTTCACCGTCGCCTCGGGGGCGGAAACGGACCGCACCGGCACCGGTCGCACCGCCCGTCCCCGCTCCGCCCGGACCATGCCCACCGTCAGGCGCCCGCGCGCCGACCCCGCCGGGAGGTTGCGCAGATACGCGTACCCGCGCAGCCGCAGCTTCCCGTCCGCGCCCCACCGCGCCTCCAGGAGCCGTGCGACCGCCGGGATGTCCGTGCGCGCGAGCCGGGCGCTCGCGCCGCGCACGCCGGGGTACACCGCCCGCCTCCGCCCCGGCAGACCCTCGACGGCGAACGTGCCCGCCCCGTTGGCCCGTTCGAAGGCGAGGACGTCCAGCAGGTCCGTCAGGCGGCGCTCCCCTACCAGCTGCCACTTGATGCGCAGCTCCACCGGCAGCCCCTCCAGCACCCCGGCCCCTGCCCGGTCGACGAAGGCCCCCGCGCCCTCCAGGAACGCCGCCCGGTACGCCTCGCCGCCCATCGGCAGGCCGTCCAGGAAGTACCCGAAGTCGTCGCGCAGACAGGACGTGTCGTACGCCCGCCGCTGAGCCTCGTCCCGGCCGCCCAGGAACGCGCTCACCTGCTCGCACGCGGCGATCCGGTCCCGTACGCCCCTGACGTCCGTACGCCGCCGGGTGATCGAGCCCTCCCGCACCCGCCAGTAGTAGACATGCTCGGCGAGGACGTCGACCGAGCCCGCGAGATAGTGCGCGGGGATCATCACCGGGGTGTCCTCGTACAGCCTGCCCTCGGGGAACGCGAAGGCGTGCGCGTCCCAGAAGGAGCGCCGGAACACCTTGTTCCACGCCACCCGGTCCGCCAGCAGGCGCGGGTCACGGGTGATGTGCGTACGCGACCGGGGGCCCGTCAGCCAGCGGTACTGCCAGGCCTGCTGCCGCCCCTGCCCGGTCAGCCGCCACACATTGCCGGTCACCAGATCGGAACCGGTCGACTCCAGCGCGGCCGTCATCCGCTCGTACGCGTCGTGCACGACGATGTCGTCGCTGTCCGCGAACGCCAGGTAGGGCACGGTGGGGGTGGTGTGCCGGACGCCGGTGTTGCGGGCCGCGCTCAGGCCCGCGTTCGGCTGCCGGACCAGCCGGAAGCGGTCGTCCCGGGCCGCGAACTCCGCTGCGATCCGGGCGCTTCCGTCCGTCGAACCGTCGTCGACCATCACCACCTCGATCGCGTCGAGCGTCTGCTCCGCCACCGACCGCAGGCAGTCCTCCAGGTAGGCCTCGACGTTGTGGACGGGGACGACGACGCTGAGGAGTGGTGGCTTCATGTCCTGGTCAACAGGGGGCGGGTCCGGGGGTCACCGGCGCTGACCCGAACGGGTGAACGCGGGGCCCCGGCCGCCCGGCCCCGCGATTACGCTCGGCTGCCATGCCGCCCCCAGTCTCCGCAGCCTCCGTGAAGCGGTTTGTTCGTCGGCAGGCCATGCGCGCCGTCTACCGCACCGACCTGCGCCGCCCGCTCGACCCCAACCTCGCGGTCTACGGGGCCTATTGGAACCGAGGCATCGCCTGCAACCCCGCCGCCATCCACGCCAAGGCCCGCGAACTGGTCCCGCACATCCGGGGCGTGTGGGTCGTCTCCTCCCGGCACCGCGACCGGATGCCCCCGGGCGTGCCGTACGTCATCGAGGGCTCGCGCCCCTACTGGCGGGCCATGGCCACCGCCACCTACCTCGTCAACAACTCCAGTTTCCCCGGCGGTTTCACGAAACGGCCCGGTCAGCGCTATCTCCAGACCCACCACGGGACCCCGCTCAAGACCATGGGGCTCGACCAGCGCGCGTACCCCGCCCTTGCCCGGAAGACCGACTTCGGCAAGATCCTCGCCCACGTCGGCCAGTGGGACTTCAGCCTCTCCGCCAACCCGCACACCACCGAGATCTGGGACCGCGTCTACCCGGCCTCGGAGGGCGCGTCCTACGAACATCTCGACCTCGGCTACCCCCGTAACGACGTCTACTTCACCGCCACCGCCGAGGACATCGCGAAGATCCGCGCCGAACTCGGCATCCACGCGGACCAGACCGCACTCCTCTACGCCCCGACCCACCGCGACTACCGCGAGGGCTTCGTCCCTGACCTCGACCCGGAGCGGCTGGCGCGCCAACTCGGTCCTGATTACGTCGTGTTGGTGCGCGCCCACTACTTCTACGGGCGGTCCGCCGGGCTCGGCGAGAGCGTGCCGACCGGCCGCGTCCTGGACGTCACCGCGCACCCCCGGGTCGAAGAACTCTGCCTGGCCGCCGACGCGTTGATCACCGACTACTCCTCGCTGGCGTTCGACTACGCCTGCCTGGACCGCCCGATCGTCGTCCACGCCCCCGACTGGGACGCCTACCGGACCACGCGCGGCACGTACTTCGACCTGCTCTCCGGCCGGCCCGGCGACACCCCGGGCGCCGTCACCGCCACCTCCGACGAGCTGGTCGAGGTGTTCCGTGCGGGGGAGTGGCGCTCCCCGGAAGCGGCCGCTCTGCGCACCGCGTTCCGGGAGCGGTTCTGCCCGTACGACGACGGGCACGCGGCGGAACGCGTCGTACGGCGGTTCTTCGTCCCGGCCGAGTGACCCGGGGCCGCGCCCGTCACCCGAACGGCGCAAGACGCGCTCCCTGTGCCGGTTCCTCCGCCCAGCGCGGTCGTTGTGCCCAACAGTTCGCTCACCCCGCGATGTTGGGAGACGCCCATGCACCGGTCCGCCTACGAGCAGATGGAACTCTGCATCAAGGAGTATCTGCCCGTCGAAGGGCCCGCCTCCGGCAACGGCGCCTACCGGGTCGTCGACCTCGGGTCGCGGATCTCCGGCAAGCAGACCCGTACCCACCGGGCCCTCCTCGCCGGGCACTCCATCGACTACTTCGGGGTCGACGTCCAGGACGGGCCCAACGTCGACGCGGTGATGCGGAAGCCGTACCGCATCCCCGCCCGCTCCAGCAGTGCCGATGTCGTCCTCTCCGGGCAGGCGTTCGAGCACATCCCGTTCTTCTGGGCCTCGATGCTGGAGATCGCCCGGATCCTCAAGCCCGGCGGGCACGCGTTCATCACCGCCCCCTCGCGCGGCCATGTTCACGACGCGCAGGACTGCTGGCGCTACTACCCCGACGGATTCCGCGCCCTCGCCGCCCACTCCCGGCTCGAACTGGTCGAGGCCTACACCGACTTCCCGCCGCAGAAGGGTATCTGGCACGACTACCGGGCCATCGACAAGAAGGCCGCCTACTGGGGCGACTCCGTCGGCGTCTTCCGCAAGCCGCGGCGCTATCCGCGCCTGACCATGTTCGCCGTACGGGAGTTGGCCGTCTGGTGGGCGAACCGGGTCGGCGGCGTGGACTCCGTCCCGCTGCCCGCGCCGCTCGACGGCCGCGCGGAGTGCGGACGCCCGAAGGCCGTGCCCGCGCCAGCGGCCTCACTCGAACAGGACCCGCCCCGATCAATGGCAGGTTGACGAAAGGTGACATGAGTCGCAAACCGCGCGTACTGTCCCGGGGCATGGCTTGGCGCAACGCCGTCAACGGCGTCCTTCAGCAGCTCACCGGATACCAGCTCAGGCGTGTCACGGTGCCCGCCGCTCGCACCGCCCCCGCCGGTCCCGCCCCGGCACCGGCCGCCCCCACGGCCCCCGCACCCGCCCCGAAGCCCAAGGCGAAGAAGCCCGCTCTCGCGTTTCCCGCGGACTACGACGACGAGGCGAAGGACATCATCCGCGCGGTCAAGCCGTACTCGATGACCTCGCCGGAGCGACTCAACGCCTTCATCCTCGCCACCCGGTACATCGCCCGGCACGACATCCCCGGTGACATCGTCGAGTGCGGGGTCTGGCGCGGCGGTTCCATGCAGGCGTGCGCCCGGACCCTGCTGTCCGTCGGGGAGACCGAGCGCGAGCTGTATCTCTTCGACACGTACGAGGGGATGACCCCGCCCACCGCCGAGGACCTGCGGCGCGACGGCCGGCCGGCTCAGGAACTGCTGGACGCCCAGGGCAAGGACCGGCCGATCTGGGCGGTCGCGTCCCTGGAGGACGTCAAGGCGGGGTTCGAGAACGTGCCGTACCCGAAGGAGCGCGTGCACTATGTGCGGGGCCGGGTCGAGGACACCGTCCCCGGGCAGGCCCCGGAGCAGATCTCGATCCTCCGCCTGGACACCGACTGGTACGCCTCCACGAAGCACGAACTGGAGCATCTGTACGACCGGTTGGTTCCCGGCGGGGTCCTCCTGATCGACGACTACGGCTACTGGCAGGGATCGCGGCAGGCCGTGGACGAGTTCCTGGAGAAGACCGGTGAGCGGCTCCTCCTGCTCCGCATGGACGAGGGCCGGATCGCCGTCAAGCCCTGACCCGAGCCCTTAGGGCCTGTCCGGCGGATCTTGACCGGGTCCGCGACGCCTGGCACTTCCCCAAGCTCTCGGCTTCGCTCGAGCAGGGGAGGCCCCATCCCTCGCCGCGTTGCCGAAACGCCCGAATCGCTCCGCGATGAGGACGTTCCAGCGCCTTGCGATGCACCGCACCAGACGCCGCGGCCTATCCGGTCCTGATCCGCCGGACAGACCCTAGCGGCCCCGCCGAGCCCCGTGCCCTCCCGGTGCGGGGCTCGAACGCGTACCCGGCGCGCCCCCGGGCGCCCGACTCCGCCCCTCCCGTCACCCGAACGGACCCCCTCGGGTGACCGGTTACCACGGCGCGGGTTGTACCCCATGGCCCCCGGCGGGCCCTCCACGCCCCCGAAGCCCCAGTCCCCGGAAGGATCGTGCGCCGCGATGGCACCCCGTCTCACCGTCGTCGTCCCCCTCTACAACGTCGAGGAGTACCTCGGTGCCTGCCTGTCCTCCCTCGCCGAGCAGACCATGGCGGACCTGGAGGTCGTCCTCGTCGACGACGGCTCCACGGACAACGGCCCCGCTCTGGCACAGGAGTTCACGGAACGCGACCCCCGCTTCCGGCTGTTCCGGCAGGAGAACGCCGGGCTCGGCGCGGCCCGCAACGCAGGGGTCCGCGAGGCCCACCCCGGCGCGGAGTTCCTGACGTTCGTCGACAGCGACGACGTCGTCCCGCCCGGCGCGTACGCCCGGATGCTGGCCGAACTCGACCGCTCGGGCTCCGACTTCGCCACCGGCAACGTGCTCCGGCTGCGGGCCAACGGGGATCTCGAACAGTCCCCGATGTTCCGCAAGCCGATGGAGAAGGCCCGCCCGGCCACCCATGTCACCCGGGACTGGATCCTGCTCGGCGACCGCATCGCCTGCAACAAGGTCTTCCGCCGCACCTTCTGGGACGAGCACGCCTTCGCCTTCCCCACGGGCGTGCTGTACGAGGACATCGCCGTCGTCCTCCCCGCCCACTTCCTGGCCCGCTCGGTCGACGTCGTCGAGGAGCCCGTCTACCACTGGCGTGACCGCGACGGTTCGATCACCACCCGGCGGGCCGTCCCCCGGGGCATCCGCGACCGGGTCACCGCCGTCACCACCGTCAGCCGCTTCCTCGCCGAGCGGTCGGCCGAGCGGTCATCGGGGGAAGGGTCGGCCGACGCCGCCGAGGCCAAGCGCCGCTACGACGCCCATGCCCTCTCCGGCGACCTGTGGCTGTTCATCGAGGCCCTGCCGGACGGCGACGCGGAGTTCCATGAAGCCTTCCTGGAGCACGCCGGCGCGTTCGCCTCCACCGTCGAACCCGGCGTCTTCGCCTCCCTGCCCCTGCATCTGCGGGTCAAGTGGCAGCTCATCCGCGAACGCCGCCTCCCCGAACTCCTCGCCCTCCTCGCCGATGAGAAGAAGGGCCGGGACACCTTCCACGTACGCGGACTGCTCCGGCCCCGCGCTCACCACCCCGCCGTCCGCGACCCGCTGCCGCCCGCCGTGACCGCGCTGACCTCCGCCGATCTGCCCGTCCACGCCCATCTCACCGAGGCCGTCTGGCGGGACGGGCTGCTGCGTCTGACCGGGTATGCCTATGTGCGCAACGCCCCGGGCGGGCCGCCGCGCCTCGGCTGGCTGCGGTCCGGGAAGCGGCTGATCCCGTTGCGGCTGCGGCCCGTCGGCGGCGACGAGGCCACCGCCCGGTCCGGCCGCTCCCTGCACCGGTACGACCGCGCCGGGTTCACCGCCGTCGTCGACCCGCGCAGGCTCACCACCAAGAGCGGCCGTACGACCTGGAAACCGGAAGCCGTCGTCGTCGGCGCCGGCCGACCGCGCCGGGGCCCCATGCGGCTCGTCGGCACCCCGGCCCCGCCCGCCGTGACGTACACCGACGAGCGGACCCGTATCGTCCCCGTCCTGTCCGGCAACAAGCTGGAGCTGCGCACCGAACGCGTCGCCGCCGTCCTGACCGGGCAGTCGGCGGTCGAGGACGCCGTGCGCCTGGAGGTGAAGGTCCTCGGCGACGCCGGGCCGGTTGCCCTAAGGCTCACCGAGTGGCGCACCAAGGAGACCCGGGAGTTCGCCCTGCGCGGCTCGCTGGGCTCCCGGGCGGCGGACATCCCGCTCAGCGTGTTCCGGGGGGAGGACGACATCTGGGGTGTTCAACTCGTCGGTGAGAGCAAGCCGTTGACCGTTGCCGCTCGGCCCGACGGTCCGGACGGGCGTTACGCCCTGCCCGGCGGGCGCGAGGTGTACGCGGCCCCCAACCCCTCGGGCGACCTCGTCCTCACCGACCGGGCCGTCCAGCCCGTCGTCACCTCCGCCGCCTGGGAGGGATCGGGCGAGCTGGTCCTCGAAGGGGCCTTTCCCGAACCCACGGGCGCCGCCCATGAATTGGTCCTGCGGCACAGTGGCCATCAGGAGGAGGCCGTCGTCGAGATGGAGCGGATCGGGGACGACGGCTTCCGGGCCGTCGTCGCACCCGCCGCCGTCGAAGGGCCCGGCGGAGCGCTGCCGCTCGCCGAGGGGCGCTGGTACCTCTTCCTGCGCGCACCGGGGGAGCGGGACCCGGAGGCGTACCGGCCACTGCGGCTGAGCGCCCCCCTGCACAGCACCCTGCCCCGCCAACGGCACGAAGGCGGACGCGACTTCACCCTCCAGCGGCGCTACCACGACCGGCTCGTCCTGGAGTCCGGCAGCGCCCTCCCGGCCGCCGACCGAGGGCCGTACGGGCAGCGCGTCCGGCGCGAGCGGTATGCCGTGGTCCGGACGGTCGCCCCGGCCGCGACGCGCCCCGCCGTCCTCTACTCCAGCTTCGACGGCCGTCAGTTCTCCGACTCGCCCCGCGCCATCCACCGCGAACTCGCCGCCAGGGAACCGGACATCGAGCATCTGTGGGTCGTCCGTGACCAGCAGGCGGCCGTGCCCGACGGGGTCAGGACCGTCGCCCTGCACAGCGCCGCGTGGTACCAGGCGCTGGCCCGCAGCCGCTGGATCGTCACCAACACCCATCTCCCCGAGTGGTTCGAGCGGGCCGACGGACAGTGCGTCGTCCAGACCTGGCACGGCACGCCCCTCAAGCGCATCGGCCGGGACCTCGCGGGCACCCCGCACGCCGACGCCGCGTACATGGCGTCCATGGAACGCCGGTCCGCCCAGTGGAGCGTGCTCGTCTCGCCGAACAGCTTCTCCACCCCCGTCCTGCGCCGCGCCTTCGGCTACTCGGGCGAGGTCCTGGAGTGCGGCTACCCCCGCAACGACCTGCTGTACGCCTCCGACCGGGCCAAGGTCGCCGCCGCCGTACGGGAACGGCTCGCGATCCCCGAGGGGTGGCGGGTGATCCTGTACGCCCCGACCTGGCGCGACGACCAGCCCCGGACGGGCGGGAGGTACGCCCCCGATCTCCAACTCGACCTGGAGCAGGCCCGCGAGGCCCTGGGCGACGACCATGTCCTGCTGGTCCGGCGGCACTACCTCGTCGGCGGAACCGTTCCCGACACCGACTTCGTCCGGGACGTCTCGCGCCACCCGGACGTCGCCGAACTCCTCCTGATCAGCGATGTGTTGGTGACCGACTACTCCTCGATCATGTTCGACTTCGCGCAGACCGGCCGCCCGATGCTCTTCCACACCCACGACCTGGCCCACTACCGCGACACCCTGCGCGGCTTCTGCTTCGACTTCGAGCGCCGCGCACCGGGACCCCTGATCCCCGACTCCGCCGGGATCGTGGCCGCCCTCCGCGACCCGGCCGCCGCCACCGCCGGGCACCGGGAGGCCTACGAGCGGTTCCGGGAAGCGTTCTGCGACCTCGACGACGGGACCGCCGCCGCCGGGGTCGTCGACCGGATGCTCAAGAGCGAGCGGATGCCCACGGACGACCGGGCCGTCGAAGGGGACCGGGCCGTCGAGGGGGAGCGGGCATGAGCGACTTCAGCTGTGTGATCACCGGCGGCGGGGACGGCGAGGACCCGGGCGGGGCCGACGCCCTGCGCGCCTCCGTCGAGTCCGTCCTCGGCCAGTCGATGCGCGGCTCCGAGGCCCTCGTCGTCCTCGCCTCCGCCGCCGACCCGGCCGTCCGCACCACCGCCCGCACCCTCGCCGCCCGCGCGCCCGAGCGGGTCCGCGTCGTCCACGCCGACCCCGCCGCCCGCACCACCGGGGCCCTGCGCAACGCGGGTCTCGACGCGGCGACCGGCCGGTACGTCCTGGTTCTCGGCAGCGGCGAACGGCTCCAGCGGCACGCCTGCCGCAACCTCTGGCAGGCGGGCGAGACCAGCCGCGCCGACCTGATCGCCGGCCGCTGGAGCCGGACCGCCGACGAGAGCGGCAAGGAGCGGGAGCCGTCCTGGCAGGGGGAGCTGTTCGCCCGCTCCCGCACCCTCACCCGCTTCACCGAGGCCCCCCAACTCGTCGTCCGGGACGCCCTGGTGACCGGATTCTGTCTGCGCCGCGAGGCCGCCCGGCGGCACGGGCTGCGGTACGAGGAGGACCTGGCGCACGGCGAGATCCTGTTCGGCCCGCTCGCCGCGGCGTCGGTCGGCCGGATCGCCCTGGTCCGCCGGCTGATCGTGACCGGCCGTGCCGTCCCCGACCGGGCCCGCGACCTCATCGCCCTGGTCGAGGCCCACCGCCGGGTCGCCAACACCCTCCTCGCGCGCGGCCTTCCCGAGCTGCGCGAGGAGCGGGAGGCGGCGTTCCACCGGGACCATCTGGTGCCGCTGGTCCGGTCGTTCCCCGCGCTGCCCGCCGTCCGCCGCGACCGGGTCGCCGCCGCTGCCGCCCGCACCCTGACCGGGCCCGTCCCGCCGGAGCTGCCGCCGCTGGAGCGGGTCGCCGTGACCCTGCTGGGCCGGGGCGACGCCGAGGGGATCCTCGCGGCGGCCTACGCGCTGAGCCGGCCCGCCACCGTGTGCGCGCCGCTGACGACGGACGCGGACGGGCGGGTCGGCTGGGGCGGAGAAGCGGCGGAGCCCGTCGCCGACATCACCGAACTCGGCCATCAGTACCGCCGGTTCGGCGAGATGCGGCTGATGAACCGGCTCACCCGCTGCGCCGCCGCCGACCACGGCCGGCTGCTCCTCGAAGGCCGTCTCGTGCTGCCCGGGGACACCGGACCCGCCCCCGGCGAACCCCTCACCGCTACCCTGGAGTTCCGGGTCCGGGGCGGGGCGCGCGCCGTCGCGTTCCCGGCCGAGGTGGTCCGGCACGACGGGAACGGGATCACGTGGCGCGCGCGGGCCGACATCTCACGCCGCCTGCGCCCCGTCGGCGTCCGCGACACGGCGTGGGACGCGCGGCTGACCGTGGAGGCCGACGGGGTCCGGTCCGTCAGCGATCTGTTCGCCCCGCAGGACCAGGTGGCCGGGGCGGTCCGCTTCGCCGCGCGGCCCCGGCTGGGGCGGCTCGCCGGGGACACCTGGGAGCCCTACATCACCCTCAAGGACCACTTCGCGCTCCGGCTGGCCGCCCGCCGCCGCCCGGCCCGCACCGCCCACCGTCTGGTCCGCTACGCCACGCACTTCCGGCCCGCCCGCAAGGCGAAGCTCCTCGTCCGTGCCCTGCGCAAGCGCCTGGAGCGCTACCGCTCCCGAGGGTTCAAGGCCCCTGCCTACAACGCCTGGCTCACCCGTCTCCCCGTGCGCCGGGGCTCCGTCGTCTTCGAGAGCCACATGGGCACCTGCTACGGCGACAGCCCGCGCGCCCTGTACGAGGAGATCCGCCGCCAGGGCCTGAAGCTCCACGCCACCTGGTCCTACGACCCCTCCCCGGCCGGTTTCCCGGACGACGCCCGCCTCGTACGCCGCTGGTCCTGGCGCTACCTGTGGGCGCTGGCCCGCGCCGAGTACTGGGTCGACAACCAGGGCTTCCCGCAGCACCTGCGCAAGCCCGACCGCACCACGTACCTCCAGACCTGGCACGGCTCCGCGTACAAACGGATGGGCTTCGACGAGACCCGCGTACGGCTCCAGAACGCCCCGCAGCGCGAACGCCTCCAGCAGGCCGTCGACCGCTTCGACCACTTCCTCGTCCGCTCCGAGCACGACGTGCACACCCTCGCCCGCGCCTACCGGCTGCCCGAGGAGCGGCTCCTGCGCACCGGCTACCCGCGCAACGACGCCCTGATCGCCGAGCGCACCCGGGCCGAGACCGAGGGAAGGCTGCCGCGCCCGCCGCTCGCCGGGGCGCTCGGGCTCGACGACCACAAGAAGACCGTGCTGTACGCCCCGACGTTCCGGGGCGGCCCCGGAAAGCAGCGGAAAACCCGAATCCTGCTGGATGTAAGGGAGTTCGCGGAGCGGTTCGGCGACACCCACACCCTGCTCGTGCGGGCCCACTACCTGGAGTCCGCCCGGCTGCCGGTCTGCCCGCCCGGCACCGTCGTCGACGTCTCGCACCACCACGACGTCAGCGAACTCCTCGCCCTCACCGACGTGTTGATCACCGACTACTCCTCCATCATGTTCGACTTCGCCCTCCTCGACCGGCCCATCGTGCTGTTCGCCCCCGACCTGGAGGCGTACGCTGCCGAGCGCGGCAGCTACTTCGACCTGCGGGAGCAGGCCCCGGGACCGGTGACCGCGACCCAGGACGAGCTGTTCGCCGCCCTCGCGGAGCTGAAGAAGTCCGACACCCGGTACGCCGACCAACGCCGGGCCTTTGCTGAGAAGTTCGGCGCCTACGACCGGGGCGACGCGGCCCGCGCCACCGTCGCCGCCGTCTTCGGGCTCGCCGCCTCCCGGGGCGTCCGCCACACCACCGACCACGACCGGGGGGCCGGCCGATGAGCCGCGACATCTTCATCGTCTCCAACAGCACCGACGAACTCGGCGGTGTCACCGGCTGGATGCACCAGACCGCCCGCCTCTTCGCCGGCCAGGGCCACCGGGTCCACACCGTCGGCATCCACGCCTCCGACCTCAAGATGGCGCTGCCCCGGCAGCCCGAGCACCCGGTCACCGCCCTCTATCCCGCCCACCCCCCGACCCCGTGGACACCCCACGGCGTCCGCGACCGCCTCCGCATCCCCACCCGGCGCAAGGAGGCCGCCCGGGTCGCCGCCAAGAAGCAGGCCGTCGGGCGGCTCTCGGAGCTCTTCGCCACCGCCCGGCCCGGCGCGGTCGTCATCGTCACCCAGGTGTGGGCGATGGAGTGGGTCGGGGAGGCCGACACCACCGGGCTGCGGGTCATCGGGATGAGCCACGAGTCCTACGACTACTCCCGTGCGAGCCACCGCTACCGCTGGATCAAGAACCACTACAAGGACCTCGACCACTGGCTCGTCCTCACCGAGGAGGACGCCGACCGGTGGGCCGGGGACGGCATGAACAACGTCGGCTTCCTGCCCAACGCCCTCTCCCGGCTCCCGCTCGTGCCCTCCCCGCGCACCGCGAAGACCGTCGCGAGCATCGGCCGGCTCAGCGACCAGAAGGGCATCGACCTGCTCCTGGACACCTGGGCCCTGGTCGCCCCCGCCCGCCCCGAGTGGACGCTGCGCGTGTACGGGGCGGGCGAGGACGAGGCCGCGCTGAAGCAGCAGTGCACGGGCCTCGGCCTCGACGGGTCCGTGGAGTGGATGGGGCGCACCGACGACGTGGAGCGGGCCCTCGCGGACGCCTCCGTCTTCGTCCAGTCCTCCCGGGGCGAGGGCTTCCCGCTCGCGCTCCTGGAGGCGATGGCCAGCGGGGTGCCGTGCGCCGCCTTCGACTGCGCGCCCGGGGTCCGCGAGATCGTCCGGGACGGCGAGGACGGGCTCCTGGCCCCCGCCGGGGATGTCGCCGCCCTCGCCGACCGGCTGCTGCGGCTCACCGGCAACCCCCGGCTGCGCGACGCGATGGGCGCGCGCGCCCGCTCCGGCGTCCAGCGGTTCTCCGAGCCGGAGACCCTGCGCCGCTGGGAGGAGCTGTTCGCGTTCCTGGAGCGCTGAGCCGGGTTCTTGAAACGCTGATCCCGACCTGCGGTTGTCGGGGTCAGCCCCCGACGGCCGCCCCGGCCCCGTCCTGCGCGGGCAGGGCCGCGGGCGTCCGGCGGGCCGCGAACGGCACCGGCAGCGGCAGCCCGTCCGTCTCCCCGAGGAAGACCCGCCGCACCACCCGCTCGGCGGCGTACCCGTCGTCGTACGGACAGAACCGGGCCCGGAACGCGGCCCGCAGCTGCGCCGAGCGGGAGCCCCGCCAGTGGTCCGTGGCGAAGATGTCGAACAGCTCGTCCTGGCTCCGGGCGACGACCCCGGGCGGGAACGCCGTGATGTCGAAGTACGTGCCCCGGGCCGCCTCGTACGCCTCGATGTCGTCCAGGTGCAGCACCACCGGGCGGTCCAGGTTGACGTAGTCGAACATCAGCGAGGCGTAGTCGGTGAGCAGGGCGTCCGAGGCGAGCGCCAGCGTCTCCACCGACCGGTGGGCGCTCACGTCGATGATCCGGGGATGCGCCGCCCGGCCCCCGCCCCCGGGACCGGCGGGGCGCGGCGCCCGGGCCAGGATCACGAACTGCGGGCCCAGCACCCGGACCAGCCGCTCCAGGTCGAGGGAGGGCCGCTGGACCCGCCGGTAGTCGCGGGGGACGGGGGCGTACAGCAGAGCGGTGGCGCCCTCCGGGATGCCCAGCGTCTCGCGCAGCCGCGCCACATCGGCCGGACCGGTGCGGTGGTACACGTCGTTGCGCGGCGATCCGTACTCCAGCGTCGTGTACGCGGACGGAAAGGCCCGTTCCCGTACGAGGGTGGAGTGCGGGTTGGCCGAGAGGGAGAAGTCCCAGGTGTCGACCGAGCGCAGCAGCTCGTCGAAGTCGGTGCCCCGGGCGGCGGCGGGCCGGTCCAGCAGATCGGTGCCCTCGGTCCGCAGTGGCGTGCCTTCGTGCGTCTGGAGCAGGATCTGACCCCGCCGCTTGACCAGCCCCCGGTCGAAGGAGCCGTCGTTCACCAGATACGCCGAACGGGCCAGGGCGGCCCGGTGGGCGAAGGTGCCGGGCGCGAGCTGCCGGGTGCCGGTCGGCACGGTGTGGGCGTCGACGGGCCGGCAGATCCAGGCTGTTCGCACCCCCGGGACCAGCTCGCGGACCTTCGCCTCGATCGCCGCCGGGTTGCCCGCGTACCCGCCGCCGCCCCGGGTGGTGAACACCGCGTCCCGGGTGCGCAGCGGCAGCCGCAGCTGGATCCGGTAGTGCGCCCGCAGCGCCGCGCCCCGCACCGCCCGGCGCAGGACCGCCGCCCCTTTCCGCAGCCGGCCGGCGAGGCGCTGGGCCTCCGACAGGGCCCGGTAGGTGCGCCGCGCCCCGAGATGCATCAGGCCGTGCCGCAGCAGGGCGCGGCGGGGGGCGGGAGCGCCGGGGACGTGGTGGCGGCGGCAGGACACGGTCGCCCGTCGGAAGAACGCGGCGCGGCTGTGCAGCGGCAGCCGGTCCCGGGAGGCGAAGAGCGCCGAGAAGTGGTCCAGCATGCGGCGGAATATCACCGGGCGCCACAGAGCGAGTTCGGGGCGCGAGTCGATGAACGCGAAGACCCGGTCGTACTGGTCGAAGACGTCGAAGTGCTTCTCGCTGGTCGTGGAGAGGATGTTGCCGCGCCGCCGCTGCCGGTAGGAGACGCAGACCGCGTCGAGCACCGCGATCGAATCGGCCGCCATCAGGACCGGATAGGTCCAGGGGGTGTCCTCGTAGTAGCCGGGCGGGAAGGTGAACCCCTCGGCCTCGACGAACGCGCGGCGGTACGCCTTGTTCCAGACGACCATGAGGAGTCGCAGCAGCTCGGGGCGGTCGGTGAGGCGGAAGCGCTCGGGGCCGCTCTCGTCGAGATGGGCGGCCAGGACGTTGCGGACGCTGCGGCCCGTCCAGTACGTACGGGCGTAGTCGTACATCAGGACGTCGGGCTCGCCGGTCGCGTCGATCCGGTCGGCGATGGACTGGAGGGCATCCGGCAGGAGGGTGTCGTCGCCGTCGAGGAAGATCAGGTAGTCGCCCGAAGCCCGGCCCATCCCGGCGTTGCGGGCCGGGCCGAGGCCGATGTTGCGGGGCAGGTGCAGTGCGGTGACGCGGGGGTCCCGGCGGGCGTACTCGTCGGCGATCGGTCCGCAGGCGTCGGGGGAGCAGTCGTCGACCACGACGATCTCGTAGTCCTTGAAGGACTGGGCCAGCACGGAATCCAGACACGCGTGCAGATACGCCTGGACCCGGAATGCGGGCACGATGACGGAGAACCGGGGCACTACACATCCATGGGTCGATCGTTCGCGGAAACCAGGCAGAGCGCAAACGTCGGATGGAATGACAGGGTTACGCCGGACGTGGCAATCGGGCGACGCGGACGCCGAAGCGGCCCGGTTCCGGGGAACCGGGCCGCTCCGTGTTGACGTACAGCCGTACGGCCGTGAGGTGCGCGCTACTTGACCGCGCCCGCCATCACGCCGGAGACGAACTGCCGCTGGAAGGCGAAGAACACCGCCAGCGGGATCACCATCGACACGAACGCGCCGGGCGCGAGCACATCGATGTTGTTGCCGAACTGGCGTACCTGCTGCTGGAGCGCCACGGTGATCGGCGGTGAGTCGGAGTCCGCGAAGATCAGCGCGACCAGCATGTCGTTCCACACCCACAGGAACTGGAAGATCCCGAGCGAGGCGATCGCCGGACCGCCCAGCGGCATCACGACCCGGGTGAAGAGCCGGATCTCGCCCGCCCCGTCGAGCCGGGCGGCCTCCAGCAGTTCACGGGGGATCTCCGCGAAGAAGTTCCGCAGCAGGAAGATCGCGAACGGCAGGCCGAACGCCGTGTGGAACAGCACCACGCCGAGCGTCGTCTCGAAGATCCCGATCGTGCCGAACAGTTCGGAGACCGGGATCAGCGCGACCTGCACCGGCACCACGAGCAACCCGACGACCAGCAGGAACAGCCAGTCCCGGCCAGGGAACTCCATCCAGGCGAAGGCGTATCCGGCGAGCGACCCGATCACCACCACCAGCACCGTGGAGGGCACCGTGATCATGATGGTGCTGACGAGCGAGCCGGTGATCGTCGAATTGTCCAGCAGCCGCTGGTAGTTCTCGAAGGTCAGCTCGGACGGGGCGGTGAAGATCTTCCACCAGCCGGTCGCCGCGATGTCCTGCGGACCGCGCAGCGAGGACAGCAGCAGACCGATCGTGGGCAGCAGCCAGAACAGGGCGATCAGGATCAGGAAGACCCGCATCGCCCCGCCGCCCGCGCGGGCGGCGATCCTGGCCCCGAGGGACTGCTTCGCTCTGGGTGCTTCGGGGGTGCCCGTTTTCCGGGAGACCGCCTTCTGACGGCCGATGCGGGCGGTGTTCACGTCCGGTGCGCTGCTCATCTCCGGTGTGCTGCTCATCGCCGTCCCTCCTTCCGGATCCGGCGGATGTTGACCAGCATCACCGGGATCACCAGCAGCAGCAGAAGCACCGCGATGGCGCTGCCGATCCCCAGGTCCGCGTCCGTGCCGAACGAGGACCGGTACAGCTGGAGGGCCAGGACGTTCGCGTCGTCCTGGGAGGAGCCCGGGGCGATGATGAACACCAGGTCGAAGACCTTCAGTACGTTGATCATCAGCGTCACCAGGACCACCGCGAGCACCGGCGCCAGCATCGGCACCGTGATCCGGCGGAACACCTGCCACTCGTTGGCCCCGTCCACCCGGGCCGCCTCCAGCAGCTCGCGCGGCAGACCGGCAAGACCGGCGGCGATCAGCACCATCGCGAACCCGGCCCACATCCATACGTAACTGCCGATGATCCCGGGCGTCACGAGGGACGGGCCGAGCCAGTCGACACCGTTGTACGGCTCGCGGAAGTTGTCGGCGGGCAGCCGCAGTTGGGCCCCTTCCGCCGATGCGGGCAGGGTGAACACCCCGTCCGCTCCCGCCGTGGCGGAGGCGACGACCTTGCCGTCCTTCACCGCCTCGACCTTCAGGCCCTTCAGGCCCAGCTCCTTAGGGTCGACGACGTTGGGTTTCCCGCCGCCGCCCCGGGTGAAGTCCAGCCAGGCCGTGCCGGAGATCTGGTCCCCGGAGGCCGCCGGTGCGCCTTTCGCGGGCTTCGCGTCGCCCGGCATCTTCGCCGGGGCCACACCGACCAGCGGCACCCGCAGCGGCTCGCCCGCGCGGATCGGCTCCTTGGAGACGAACGTTCCGCCCTCGCCCTTCTCCAGCGGGTGCACGGGCAGCGGGCGGGCCTTCGGGAAACCGGCGGACGCGTTGAACGTGTCGTGCACGCTCACCGCCACCGCGTTGGCGACCCCGCGCTCGGGAGCCTGGTCGTACACCAGACGGAAGATGATGCCCGCCGCCAGCATCGAGATCGCCATCGGCATGAAGACGATCAGCTTGAACGCGGTGCCCCAGCGGATCCGTTCAGTCAGCACCGCGAAGATCAGCCCCAGCGCGGTGGCGACCGTGGGTGCGAAGACGACCCAGATCGCGTTGTTCTTCACCGCCGTGAGGATCGTGTCGTCGGTGAACAGAGCGGTGTAGTTGTCGAACCCGGCGAAGCCCGTGCCGGCCTGGTCGAAGAACGACCGGTAGACCGAATAGCCGATCGGGTAGAGCACCAGCGCACCGAGCAGCACCAGCGCGGGCAGCAGGAACACCACCGCGATGACCCTGCGGGTGCCGGTCACGCTCCGGCCGGGCTTCTCCGGGCCGGGGGACGGGCGCGGACTCGTGTCGTCGGCGGGGGGCGCCGCACCGGCGCCCCCCGCGATCGCTGTCGTCACGGCGTCAGCTCTTGTACGCCTTGGCCGCCGCGGACTCCAGCTTTTTCTGGGTCCCCGCGATGTCCTTCGGGTTCTTCAGGAAGTCCTGGAGGATCTTCCACTCGCCCGCCCCGGGCGTCCCGCCGAACGACTGCGGGGCCTGGTCGGACATGTCGAACCGGACGTCGTCACCGGCGTCGATCAGCGCCTGCGCCATCGTGCGCTGCACATCGTTCGGATACGCCTTCAGGTCCAGGCTCTTGTTCGGGGAGATGAACCCGCCCGCCTCGGCCCAGATCTTCGCCGCGTCCGCCGACGCCAGCCAGGTCAGCAGCGCCTGCGCGCCCTTGCTGTCCTTCAGCGCCACCGCCGCGTCGCCGCCGGTCACCACCGGCGAGTCCGCGCCGACCGCCGGGAACGGGAACACCTTGGCGTCGGTGCCGATCTTCGCCTCGGTCTGCGCGATGTTGACGGCGACGAAGTCACCCTCGAAGACCATCGCGCCCTTGGGCTGGTCGCCCCCGGTGAAGGTCTGCGTCACCGAGGCCGGGAACTCCGTCTGGAGCGCCCCGTCCGCCCCGCCCGCGATCAGCTCCGGCTTCCCGAACAGCTCGGCCAGCGTGGTCAGCGCGTCCTTCACGGACGGGTCGGTCCACGGGATCTCGTGCTTGGCCAGCTGGTCGTACTTCTCCGGGCCGGCCTGCGAGAGGTAGACGTTCTCGAACCAGTCGGTCAGCGTCCAGCCGTCCGCGCCGCCCACCGAGACCGGGGTGACGCCGGAGGCGGAGACGGTCTCCGCGGTCGTCAGGAAGTCCTTCCAGGTCTTCGGCTCACTGGCCCCCGCGTTGTCGAACGCGGCGGCGTTGTACCAGATGAGGGACTTGTTGGCGGCCTTGAAATACACCCCGTACTGGGTGCCGTCGACCGCGCCGAGGTCCTGCCAGACCTTGGCGTAGTTCTTGTCGAGCTGGGCCTTCGCCTCGGGTCCTACCGGCTTGGCCCACTTCTTCGCGGCCGCCTGCTGGATCGCGCCGACCTGCGGGATCATCGCCACGTCCGGCGGCTGCTTGCCCGCGATCTTGGTGCCGAGGAAGTTGATGATCGGGTCCTGCGCCGGGACGAACGTGACGTTCGCGCCCGTACGCTTCTCGAACTCGTCCAGCACCTTGGTGAAGTTGGCCTGCTCGGGTCCGGTCCAGACCGCGGCGACGGAGACGTTCTCCCCGTCCAGCTTCGGCAGCTTCACCGTGGACGCGCTCTCCGTGCCCTTGCCGGAGTCGTCGCCTGTCTTCTTCTTGCCGTCGCCGTCGCCCCCGCAGCCGGTGAGCGCCAGAGCGCCGACCGCCGCGAACACGAGTGCGGCCCTGCGTATCGAGAAGGTTGTGCGCATTCCTGCCCCGTCTCTTCCGTACGCGCCCGGCCACGTCGCATGCCCGGACTGCGTCGTCCGTGCGCACAGTCCTACGCCCGGGCGCACGGGCCCCGCAATACCGCCGGAGGCCTCAACGGGCTGATCGTGATCGCCTCGTGACGTCATGTCAGGGCATGTCGGAAGCCTGCCCCGGGCGCCTGCCCCGGACAGGGGGAGGCGGCGGGCCTCCGGAGGCGGTGGGGCAGGTGTGTGCCGTGAGGCCGGGGGCGTGCTCGTGGCGGAGCCGGTGGCGGGGTCGTGCGGGGCCGGGGTGGGTCGTGCCCGTGGCGGGCTCAGGCCGGGAACGGGACCGGGGTGGGCAGCGGTGGGCGGCCGGGGCCGGCCGCGCCTCCAGCGGGCTCAGGTCGTGAACGGCACCAGCGCGGGCAGCCGTTCGGCGTTCACCGAGCGGGCCGCGCGCTCCAGGGCGCTGGCGAGCAACGCGAGGTCGGTCGGCCCGTTGCCCAGCTCCCGGACCGGGCGCCGGGTCGGCGGATCGCCCATCCGCTCCCACTCCAGCGGGACGACCGTCGGACGCAGCGTCGCCGTACGCGGGATGCGGCCGGTGACCCGGCCCCCCTGGAACGGCGTCACCCGGCCGTCCGGATGCCCCAGCCTGCCCCGGCCCGGGGCCGGTTCGTCCGGGGACGGCGGCAGCACCGGCGCGTCCAGCACGATGCGCAGCCTCGCGCCCCGGGCCAGCTCGGTGTCCTCCGTGCGGTCCGGGCGTGCCGAGGTGGCGACCAGATGCACCCCGAGCCGCCCGCCGTCCCGGGCCACGGCCTCCAGCGCCCGCACCACCGAACCGGCGGCGGGCCGGCCGGGGGAGCCGAGCGCCGGGGCGACCAGCGCGTCGAAGTCGTCGGCGAGGACGACGAGTCGGGGCAGCGGGGACGGACCCGGGTCCGCGGAGCGGGCGGCGGCCGGGCGCAGCCGCAGGGTGCCGCTGGCCGGGGAGTCCAGATCGCCCCGGCGCTCGGCACCGCTCGGCGGCCGCTGGCCCACGACGCGGGGGGCGGGGCCCTGTTGGGCCTCCTGCTGCCCGTACCGCTCGTGCCAGGCCGCGAAGTCCAGCTCGCCGAGCAGCTCGGCGCGCCGCTTCAGCTCGCCGCCCAGGGCCTGCGCGAATTCCCGCATCCGGACCGGGTCGGACGCCACGAGGTGCGCGAAGACATGCGGCAGCTCCGTACAGGGGAGCAGCCCTTCGCCGCGCTCGCCCTGTTCCCCGCCGGAACCGTCGACCAGCAGGATCCCGAGCCGGTCGGGCCGCGCCGCGGAGGCGAGCGAGGCGGCGACGGCCCGCAGCAGCTCGGTACGGCCACTGCCCGGGGGCCCCTCGATCAGCAGATGCGGCCCCTCGTCGGCGAGATCGACGCTGAGGGGACCGCGGGGCCCGGCCCCGAGCACGAGGACGGGGCGGCCGGTGTGGGCGGGGGCCCCGCTGGGGCCGGATGCGGGGGTGGTGGCGTCGCCCTGCTGCCGGGCTGCGGCGTCGGCCTCGGACCCGGCGCCGGAGCCGCGCCCCGGGCCGGAGCGCTGGGCGCCGAGGTAGGGGGTGCGGTCGGGGCCGGGGCGGGTGCCTGGGTGGGGCGTGCGGCCGGAGTCGCGGGCGTCCAGGGGCGGGTACGGCGTGCGGCCGGAGTCGCGGGAGTCGAGCGGTGGGTACGGGGTGCGGTCCGGGTCGGGGGCGCCTGCGGGTGGGTAGGGGGTGCGGCCGGAGTCTGTGCGGTTGCCCGGGTGGGGCGTACGGCGGGAGTCCAGGGGCGGGTACGGCGTGCGGCCGGAGTCGCGGGAGTCCAGTGGGGGGTAAGGCGTCCGGTCCGGGTCTGTGCGGTTGCCCGGGTACGGCGTACGGCCGGAGTCGCGAGCGTCCAGCGGTGGGTACGGCGTGCGGCCGGAGTCGCGGGAGTCCAGCGGTGGGTACGGCGTGCGGTCCGGGTCCGGGGCGCCCGCGGACGGGTACGGCGTGCGTCCGGAGTCGTGGTGGGGGGAGGCCGCGGTGCGCTGCGGGCCCACGCGCGGGCCCGCGCTCAGGGTGCGTCCGGAGTTGGGGCTGTCCACATCGGCGCGCGGCTGCGGCGCGGCGGCCGTCCGGGGTGCCGAAGCGCCCGGCTGGGCCTCCGCCGTCGACGCCCAGCGGGCCATCAGCGAGGCCGGCGTGGCGCGGGCCAGCCCCAGCTCGTCCAGCAGCCGGGCGGAC
>NZ_LZRD01000037.1 GCF_001687325.1 Streptomyces sp. PTY087I2
CGCCCCCGAACAGCCCGCCGAGGATGATGCCGCCGAGCACCGCCCCGCCCATGCCGCCGCCCCCGCCCCGCATCCCGCCCATCCCGCCGGGGCCCTGCGGGGAGCGGAAGCCGCGGACGTCCTGCTCGGCCAGGGCCATCGCCTGCCCGGCCAGCGCGTCCGCCTGCTGCGCCTCGGCCAGCGCACCCTGCGCGTCCGTGGCCGCCAGCTCCCGGGCCCGCTCCCACCGCCGCTGCGCCTCGGCCAGCCGGGTACGGGCCTGGCTGCCGACCGCGCCCCGGTTGGTCGTGATGAAGTCGGCCGCCGCCCCGATCGCGGACCGGGCGGTGAGCATCGCCTGATCGAGGAGGGACCGGGCCTTCGCCTCGCCGCGCTCCTGGTCCCGGGCCCCCGCCAGCGCCTCGTCCAGGGCCGCGTCCGCCTCCTCCACCCGGCGCAGCGCGTCGATCGGGTCGTACGGTCCCGCCGCCATCGCGCCCCGCACATCGGCGAGTACGGCCTCGGCGCGGGCGATCCGGCCGCGCAGGTCGGCGGTCGACGCGCCCTCGGCGGTCCCTTCGAGCAGCCCGCCCGCGTCCGCGAGGTCGGTCTCCGTCTCGGTCAGCGCGGCGGGCAGCTTCCGCGCGGCCTCGCCCAGCTCCGCCGCCCGCCGGTCCACCGAGTCCAGCAGCGTGCCGGCCTGGCCCACCGCGCCCTCGGCCGCCCGGATGTACACCGCGGCCCGGGAGTTCTCGCCGCCCTCGACCGCCGTACGGGCCTCGCCCACGGCCGAGCCCGCGAAGACGAGCCGGTCCTCGGCCTCCTCGACGTCGGCCGCCACGGGGGCGGCGGCGCCCTCCCCGTACCGCTCGCGCAGCCCGGCGACGCCCGACTCGGCCGCCGCGACCCGGCCGGCGAGGCCGCGGTGGGTGGCGTCCACGGTGGCCAGGGCCTGTGGAGCGGTACGTTCCAGGGCGCGCAGCCGGTCGAAGTCCTCGGAGACGGTGTCGAGCCCCTCGTTCGCGGTGGCGCACCGGCGCAGGATCTCGTCCAGCATCCGCCGGCGGGTCGCGTCGTCCTCGGGGAAGGCGTCGTCGAGCTGCTGGCGCAACCGGAATGACTGCGTCAGCTCGTCCTTCGCCCGTGCGACCGCCTCCGTGAACGGCTTCGCGGCCTCCTCGCCGAACTGGGCGGTCGCGAAACCGAGTTCCTCCTCGCTCGTGCGGACCGCGTCGTCGGTGTCCACCAGCACCTGCTTCGCCTGCGCGTCCAGCTCCGGCAGCGGCGTCGGCGGCTCCGGCGCACCGCCCGCTCCCGCGCCCCGGCCCCAGCCGGTCGCCGCCGGGGTGGTGCGGGTCGTCGCGCGCCCTTTGCGCCGGGTGTACGCGTACACGCCGACGGCGCCCACACCGGCGAGGACGGCCACCGGAAGGATGAAGTCGCGGGCACCGGTGGAGCCGGAGCCGCCCGTTCCGGGGTCGGCGGGGCCCGGGGTGATCGCGGGGGCGGTCACGGGGCGTCCGGCCAGGACGGAGGCGTACCCGTCGGCCGCGCCGATCGCCGCTCCCGCCCAGTCGTTCTCCCGGAGCGCGGGCTCGATCGCGGTACCCGCCACGTCCCGCAACTGAGCATCGGTGAGCCGGGAGTCCGCGTCGACGGAGTAGGCGTACTGCCGGTCGTGGGTGGCGACGGAGAGCAGCACGTCGTCCTGGCCCAGACCGTTGCGGTCGGCGGTCTCGTCGCTCCAGGTCTGCCCGGACCGCCCGGAGAAGTCGCGTACGTACACCACGAAGAGCTGGACGCGCTGCTCGTCGTACAGCCGGTCGAGGGCGTCCTCCACCTGCCCAGCCCGGTCGCCCAGGGCCCCGACCCGGTCGGTGATCTGCCCGTCCCGGGACAGCTCGACGGGGTCGTCGGCGCGCGCGGGCACGGCGGCGGGGAGCACCACCCAGCACAGGGCGAGCAGCGCGGCGGACAGGGCGGCGAGCGGCGCGGCGGAGAGCGCGGCGAGCCGGCCGGTGGTCCGTGGCGGTCGAGGAGACGTCACGTTTGCGAGGCTATGTGCGCTTTTTCGCCCCCGCGACCTGGCGATCGGCCGACCGCGCCGGCTGTGCGCGGGGGCGTTGCGCCGACCCGGGCCGGCTGTGCGCGGTGGCGTTCCGCCGACCTGCGCCCGCTGTCCGCCGAAGCGTCCTGCCGACCTGCGTCGGCCGTGCGCAGGGGTGATCTGCTGACCGCGCCCGCCGCGCGCGGTGGTGTTCCGCCGACCCCGCGCTCGCTCTCCGCGGGAGCGTTCTGCCTACCCGGAGCCCCGTCCGCCGTCCGCCGAAGCATCCTGCCGACCTGCGCCGACTGTGCGCGGGGACGGTCCGCCGACCCGCGCCCGCCCTCGGGGGGAGCCTGCGGGACGGATCCGCCGGTCCGCCTCCGCTGTTCGCATGAAAGGGGCGCGGGAAAGCGGTCCGCCCGCGCGTGTGCGGAGAGACGCGGGCCGCCGCCCGTCGTCAGATGGGGCGGACGTGGCGCGTTCCGGGCCCCGCGCCGGAGGCCGACGGCGGCGGCGCCGGTCGGGCCCGGCCGCACGAGAGGCCCGAAGTCCGGAGGTGGCGAGTGACTGGCCTTCAGCTGTCGGTCGTCGTGCCGTGTTTCGACGAGGCCGAGGTCATCGAGTCCTTCCACGCCGCCCTGCTCGCCGTCCTGGACCCCCTCGGGGACAGCTTCGAGATCTGTTACGTCGACGACGGCAGCCGGGACCGCACCCGCCCGCTGCTGAACGCCATCGCCACCCGCGACCCGCGCGTCCACTACACCGCCTTCAGCCGCAACTTCGGCAAGGAGGCCGCCATGCTCGCGGGCCTCCGCATGTCGCGCGGGGCGGCCGTGGTGATCATGGACGCCGACCTCCAGCACCCGCCCGAGCTGATCCCCCGCATGCTGGAACTGCACCGGCACGGCTACGACCAGGTCATCCCGCGCCGCGACCGCACGGGCGAGGGCATGATCCGCAGCACCCTCAGCCACACCTACTACGCGCTGGTGCGCCGCTGCATGGACGTGGAGCTGATCGACGGCTCGGGAGACTTCCGGCTGCTGTCGAGGCGGGCGGTGGAGAGCGTGCTGTCCCTCCCCGAGAGCAACCGCTTCTCGAAGGGGATCTTCTCCTGGATCGGCTTCGACACCGTCACCTTCCGCTACCGCAACAGCGAACGGGTGGCGGGCCGGTCGAAATGGGGCAGCAGACGGCTGCTCAACTACGGCATCGACGGACTGCTCTCCTTCAACAACCGGCCGCTCCGCCTCGCGATCTACGCCGGCTTCTGGGTCTTCGTCTCGGCGCTGGCCTATGCCCTGTGGACCGTCGTGCGCGTCGTCCTGCACGGCGTGGACACCCCCGGCTACGCCACCCTGCTCACCGCCGTCGTCGCCCTCAGCGGCATCCAGCTGGTGACGCTCGGGGTCATCGGGGAGTACGTGGGCCGCATCTACCACGAGGCGAAGCACCGCCCGCCGTACGTCGTACGGGAGACCGACGCGACCTGCCGGGCGGCGCTGCCGGACGGCCCGCCGCCGCGCCCGCAGCTCACCGGCGGCCCGGTCGAACGCGTCGCCACCGCCGCGGGCGCCCCCGGCCGGTCCCGTACGGTCCGCCAGTTCGGCAGTTTCGTCCTCATCGGGTGTGTGAACACCGCCGTCTACCTCGGCGTCTACGCCTCCCTCAACCGCTGGATCCCCTACCTGACCGCCCATGTCCTCGGCTACGCGGTCAGCATCGTGTGCTCGTTCCTGCTCAACTCCTACGTCACCTGCCGGACCCGGCCGACCTGGCGCGCGTTCGTCCGCTATCCGCTCTCCAGCCTGGTCAACCTGGTGGCGTCCGGGGCGCTGCTGTACGGCGCGGTCAGCGGGCTCGGAATGGACAAGAACCTCGCCGCGCTGGCGGCCGGCGTCCTGGTCACGCCCGTCTCGTTCCTGCTGGCCCGATGGGCGATCACCTCGGGCCGGACCAGGCCGGCCGCCGTACCGGAGGCCGTGGAGGTCCCCGCCGAACCGCTGCCCGCCCGCGCGGCGTCCGTACCGCTGTCCACCCGCTCGCCCCAGGACCGGTGAAGCACGCGATGTCCGACGAGGTTCCCGTAACCGAGGCCCGAACGGGCGCGCAGGCCGAGACGGCGACGGACCGATCCGAACGGGACCGATCCGAACGGGATAGAGGAGAGCGGGACAAGGGAGGGCGGGACCGGTCCGTACAGGACAGGGATGGACACCCGGCGAACCGCCCCTGGACGGCGCTCTGGATGACCGCCCTCGCGCTCCCGCCCCTCGCCCTGCTCGCCGCGGCCTCCTGGTTCGGCCGGTGGGTGAGGCCCGGCGCGGACGACTGGTGCTTCCTGCCGCGCGTACGGGACGACGGAGTCACCGGCCTGGTCGGGCAGTTCTACTTCGACGACAACGGGCGGGTCGCCAACGCGCTCCTGGTGGGCGCGTACGCGAAGTTCCAGGTCGCGGGCCACCAGTGGTTCCCCCTGGTCAGCGGGGTCCTGGTGCTCGCGGTCCTGTGGGCGGTGGCCGTCCTGGCGCTGCGCAGGGCCGGTCTGCGCACCCCGCGCGGCCTGCCGTTGCTCCTCGCGGCGATGACCACGGTGCTGTTCCTGTTCGCCACGCCGAACACGTACAAGACGTTCTACTGGCCCGCCGCGTCCGTCTCGCACACGCTGCCGCCCGTCCTGGCCTGCGCCGCGCTGATTCCGCTCCTGCTCGCCCGCACCCGGCGCGGCCGGGCACTCGCGATCGCCGTCGCGGTGCTGATGGCGGCCTTCCTCGCGACGCTGTCCGAGGAGACGGCGATCGTCGTGGTGATGGTGCTGCTGGCCGCGCTCCTCCTGTCCGGCCGGGTCGTCCCCGCCGCCGAGCGGAGGTTCGTCCGCCTGTGGTGCGCCGGAGGCATCGCCGGGACGGCGGCCGGGGCGCTGGTACTCATCACCTCGCCCGGCTCCATGAACCGCAGGGAGCGCTTCGGGGCGGGGACCACCTCCCTCCTCGCCCCCGACTCCCTCACCGCGTCGCTGCGCGCGTTCGCGGAGATCACCGTCACCGTGGTCACGACCTGGCAGTACGTGGGCGCGGTCGCGGTGGGCGTCCTGCTGGGGCTGCTGTGCCGGCGGGCGGCCGGGACGACGCCCCGCCCGCCCGCGCACGGGCCGCTGCTCATCGCCGCCGGGCTGGTCGCGCTCCTGGTCTCCGGCTACCTCTGCACGGTCATCGCGTACCCCGTCTTCGGCGACCGGGTGAGCGCTGCGAGCGCCAACCGGGTGTGGAACGACTACCTCCTCCTGTACGTGATCCTGCTCGTCGGCGCGGGGACCCTGCTGGGCCTGGCCGTCCGCCGGTACACCCGCCGCACCGCCCCGGCGAAGGCGGTGTGCGTCGCGCTCTGCGTCCTGGTCTGCGCGGGCCCGGCCGTCGCCCTGACCGACCTGGACACCGCGATGCGGGCCCGGGCCGGTAAATGGGACGCCCAGGACCGCCGCCTGCACGAGGGGGCGGCGGCCGGGGAGCGGGTCCTGCCGTACGAGCGCCTGGTGATCAGCCAGATGCTGGAGCCGTTCAGCCAGGGGGGCCGCCGGTACTGGCCCGGCGGCTGCGTCGCCGACCTCTACCGCCTGGACCGGGTCACGGACGGGACCAGGAACCGCTGAGGTCCGGGGCCCGTGCGGCATCGACGAGCACGGCCGGGGCGGGACCTCAGTACCCGTAGATCATCTTGTACGCGACCTCCGGCAGGAACTGCCCCGCCACGGAACCGGCCCCGACCCCGCAGTCACCGTCCGACTCTCCGGGCGTCTTCAGCCACAGCAGCATCTCGGCACCGCCGCCCGTCTGGCTGACCGCCCCCGTTCTGCGTCCGCCCGGGTTGCACCACTCGCCGTTGGAGCCGTTGCCGTTGCGGCTGGTGTCGATGACGTAAGGCTTCGTGTAGCCGTAGGACGCGGACAGAGAGCCGTTGATGGCGTCGCCGTACGCGGAGTTCTCGCCGGTGGCGTAGTAGTTCGAGATGTTGAGCGTGAAGCCGTGCGCCTGCCGGGCACCCGCGCCGTCGAGGTGCTGCGCCATGGTGTCGGCGCTGATCCAGGCCGGGTTTCCGGCGTCGAGGTAGGTCCATGTGTTGGGGGCGTACGCGGCGAACCGGTCGAGCGCGTCCCGGAGCATCCCGTTGCGTTCGTCGATCTGGTCCTGGCTCAGGCAGCTGAAGTCGCCCAGCGAATCGGGCTCGATGACCACGAGTGCGGGCCGGGAGCCGATGGCGGAGGCGAACGCGGAGATCCAGGTGCGGTACGCGCTCGGGGTGCCGGCGCCACCGCCGGAGTGCCCGCCGCAGGCGTCGCGGCCGGGGATGTTGTACGCGATGAGGACGGGCAGCTTGTCGGCGGCGTCGGCCGCGCCCACGTACGAGCCGACCGCCGCCCCGATGTCCCCGCTCCAGGAACCGAACCAGCGGGCCATCGGCCGCGAGGCGATGCTGTCGCGGATGGCGGCGGCGCGGCCGTCACCGGGGTTCGCGGCGGCCCAGGCGGCGGGGGTGGAATCGGGGTCCGTGTAGAACCCGCTGGTCATCCCGATCGGGTCGGCCTGTACGGCAGCGGCGGCCTGTGGCCCTGAACCGAGGGGGAGCAGGAGACAGGCGAAGGTCGAGGCGACGAGCGTGCGCAGAAGTCTCTTCACGAGTGCGGCCCTTCTGTGGGAGCGCTCCCAATCTGCGGCGGCCGAACGGTGGGGGAGGGAGACGCCAAGGTGGGGGTGGCGGGGATGGCCGGGGGTGCGTACGGCGGACGGGTGGGGACCCGGTCCGCGACTGCCGCCGTCAGTCGAGACGGTGACAGCGGGGCGCGTCGCTGTCAATGATTCCGGCAACGACGGCCCCGCATACGGGCGTTCAGACGGCGGGGCGGTGGACGCGCGGGATCCCCAGGTCCGGCAGGCCGAGATGGAAGCCGCGCCCGCGACCGCTCATGGTGCCGTCGTAGGAGAGGTCGGCCAGGTCGACCCCCAGCTGCCGCAGCTCCTCGACGAGCATGCGGGCGGCGGTGGCGGCGTGCGCGGGATCGTCCATGGCGTCGGGGAACCGGCGCTGCCAGATCGAGCGGGAGAACTCCCAGCCGTCCCGCTCCATCCGGGCGGGGTCGGCCGCGTCCGGCCGGTGCAGATGGCCGGTGGCCTCGACGACGAGGCTCAGGTCCTGGCTCCAGCACTGGACGAAGCGCTGGGGATCATGGGCGGACCCCAGGTGCAGGATGAACCTGCCGGGGAAGAAGGGGGTGTCGTAGTCGAGGGAGCGAAGGGTTTCGGCCAGGCGCTTCTCCACGCTTTCCCAGGTGGTGCCGGCCAGTTCGGGCGAGGCGGACGCAGGCACGGGAGCGGTGGCCGGATCGCCCGCCTCGGCGGCCCGCCACCGCCCACGGGAGTACCCACGCCCGACGGAATCGCTGTCGGTTGCGGCGGGCAGGAGTTCGAGACTGACCTCGCCCTCGTCGTGCGAGTGCACGAGGATGCTGGTGCCGGGGCGCCGCCACAGCATCCACGGCCCGGAGTCGCCTCCCCACATCGTGGGCGGCCCCAGCTCCTCCTCCATGACCCACCAGGCGGCCCGGATGAAGCCGGCGGCCGTGGCCAGGTCCTCGGCGGGCAGATCGACGACGCGGACGTTCAGCTTGCGGATCCGCTCGGGCTCCGAGGCGCCGGAGATGAGGGTGCCGTACCCGGCCGAGGGCCCTTTCCGGGGAGCGAACCTGCGCCAGACCTGGCCCGCGACCTCCGTCGGCTCCTGAAGTTCCCATCCCAGCGCGGAGGTTGCATGCTCGAACTCGGACAGACTCCAGGAGCTGAGGCGGAGCGGTGCGACCTCTTTCACGAACGTACGGAATATGTCGTCGTCGAGCCAGTTGCCGCGAGGGATCATGTTCTCCATACGCCGGACAGTAGCGGTCCGGTACGACAGGGGCCGATGCCGACGTCACCGCTCCCGGGCGGCGAGGCTCGTGCCTCCGCGAGGAGATGAGGTGGAGCATGGAGGCGAACGCCCAGGAACTCGCGTCCGGCCAGAAGGTGTTGGAGGCCCAGCCCTTCAGCGTCCTGCTGGGCGCGCGGCTGACCGCCTTCGGCGACGGAGCGGCGGTCCTGGAACTGGACGTACGCGACGAGCTGCGCCAGCAGAACGGCTTCGTGCACGGAGGCGTCCTGAGCTACGCGGCCGACAACGCCCTCACCTTCGCGGCGGGCGCGGCGGTAGGCCCGGCCGTCCTGACGGCGGGCTTCACCATCGACTACCTCCGCCCGGCAAGGGGCGAGACGCTGCGCGCCCGCGCCGAGGTGGTCCGCCCGGGCCGAAGCCGGGTGGTATGCCGCTGCGACCTGCTGATGGTGAACGCGGAGGGCGAGGAAACGCTGTGCGCGGTGGCCCAGGGCACGATCGCGGTGGCCACCTCGGCCTCCGCCGCTGCCGCCTCCGCCGAGAGGCCGCCGGAGCCGACCGGGACCGGGTGACCCCGGCGGGCGTCACGGCCGGCCGAAAGGAGAACCGGGCAGCACTTCGCCCCGAACGTTGCAGCCTCCCACCCGCGACGAGATCTCCCCACAAAACGACATCTCTTTTGGTCGGCAAGAGGTATCATTTCGTTGGTAAGGCTTGCAGCGGAGGGAGTACTCGCATGGCCAGAACAGTCATCGACCTCGACGAAGACATGGTCACCGAGGCCATGCGCATCTTCGGCACCAAGACCAAGGCCAAAGCCGTCCGCCTCGCCATGGAAGACGCCGTCAAGAGGCACCTTCGTCAAGAGGGCTTCGATGCCATGGAGGCCGGCGAGCTCGACTTCAGCGAGATCGTCGAGAACACCGGCCCTCGCAACGCGGACGGCTCCCTCAAGCGCGACGGCGACCGGGACGGGGGCCGGGCCGCCTGATGCAGGACCGCTACCTGATCGACAAGTCCGCCCTGGCCCGCTGGACGAAACCGAACGTCAAAGAAGTGCTCAAGCCCCTGCACGAGCGCTACCTCCTCGCCGTGTGCCGGCCCACCGAGTACGAGATGATCCACTCCGCACGCGACAGCTCGGAGGCAACCCGGATCAGCACCTGGCTCCACGCCTTCGACTACCTCCACACCGACGACCACACCTTCGCCCGCGCCCTGGAAGTCCAGCGCCACGCTCTCAACGCGGGCTTCCACCGCGCACTGTCCCTCCCCGACCTGCTGATCGCCGCCACGGCAGAGCTGCACCGGCGGACGGTCCTCCACTACGACGGCGACTTCGACATGATCGCCTCTCTGACCGGCCAACCCGCCGAATGGGTCGTCTCGCCCGGCAGCGCCGACCGATGAGTACGCCGGCCTTCCTCTCACTGACTGTGTGACGTGGATCTTCTCTGAGCCGCCTTCGCGATTCGAACCCGAGACCAACGAATGGCGAGTTGTCCGATCTTGTTCCACCGGCATCCGTCCGAGTCCACCACGCTCTCGGAGGCCCAGATCAGACCACCTCGCGGCACTGCGGAGACGCGGCTGGATAACTGCGGATTCGGTCTCTGCCGAGACCAAGGCTGAGACCCCTTCGCGCCGAAGCAACCTGGAGGGTCGCCACCTTGCCCCTTGAATCCCTAGCCCAATCTAAAATATTCCATGACGGTCGTACCATTCCGCTCGGGCTTTTGGTGGACGCTATGGAATGGGAAATGGCCACGCAGGCTATTGCGTCAGATGTCTTACGCCTGATGCTTACCGCGCCTACTCGCTATCTACATCACGAGAAATATCAATGGTCACTCTCTCCCCGATGGCAACTTTGACTGTTCGCTGATCCCCTCTGGCTACGTCGAAAGCGACACGCTTCCTACGCTTAGGCCGCAATAGGGCAGATAGAGTGTCCCCCGCCTCGTTATCGACGATAAATAGGTCGCTCACCGCAGCGACGCACATCTTCTCGCGAACAAGCTCGACCTTAAGGGCCAGCTTTTTGACCTCAACCGATCCGAGCGACTCTCCACTGTCTGGATCATCGACCTGAACGGTCCTGAACAGGGAAACTCTGTCTCCTTCTTGCACGCCCGCAGCAGACCCCAGGTTGATCGCCACTCGTGATTCATCTACTAGTGCTGCCAGCTTCCCTTCAACCGTGGTCATTCGGCCACCTCCTCATCAACCAGGTCGGCAAGTGGGTTTGCCTCGCCTTCGGTTATCTCGTACGGAATTAGGTGAATATTATCTGGCAAATTATCCTCGAGCTCGGCCTTCTCGTTCACGCGGAGCCAGAATTTTTCATCGTTCGCTTGAACGATCACTAGTTGGATTGAATGCGACGAATCTTTGTCCTTGCGCACTTCCACAACCCCCTTGACCGAGCCTGATATCCGCATGGCGACGAGATATCGCGCTCCAGGAAGTGGTCGACTCCCTTCGCAGGTAGCCACTAGAATTAGACCGTCAGATTCTTTTATTGCGTTAGTCAGGACTGGTGTATCGGCAATTCTTGACGCTACTGCGCCCCATGCTTGCCGGACTCCTTCGCTTACCCCTCTTTGGTATTCATCCTTCTTCTGTAGTCTTAGCTCGTCAATCTCCACAAGGAGGGCTTCTTTTTGCCCCTCAAGATCAACCTTAAGCTGCAGAAGTTTTGGATAGTTCCCAACGCGGTTTGCGTATTCCACGCTCCTCTTGAAGGCGCGTGGAATTAGGACAACGGTAACGGAGTAGCCAGAACCTAGCGCGAGGACAAGCCAGAAAGCCCATGCAGCCTTAACGCTTGCTGCGGTTAGATAGAGTCCGACAACTGCTCCTAGCCCCAAAGTGGCCTTAGTCAGCGTTTTCCAAAACTGCCTCTCCGGTCTACTCACAGCCCCTCCCCAAGCCATAAGGCGCTGCTGTGCGCGTGATGAGCGTAGCTCACTGCCCCCGCCATAGAGGGTGTCTCACCCTTCGGACTCGCAGCTAGCGGCGCGCCGCCGGGCGCAGCCGACTGAGGGCGGAGATGCCGACCATCATGGAGATCCTTCGTCACACCCAGATCAGACAGGCGCGCCGCTACCTAAAGGGGCGTTCAGCACTGTCCAAGAACGCCATGCACCGCATGTGCAACGCCTTCGCACCGCCCCCCCCACGGGCCCGTCTGAGACCACAACTGAGACCACGGGCACCTGCGCCGTCCATTTCAAGAGGTCGCCGCCGCATCCGCTGAGCCAAAGAAGCCCAGCTCAGAGAAGGTCTGAGCTGGGCTTCGGATGGATCCGCCTTCGGGATTCGAACCCGAGACCTACGCATTACGAGTGCGGGGGCCTCCGGTCCGCCGAACGGAGGCCCCCGCACGTCAGGAGGGTGCTGCGGCGTCAGATGCCGCAGCTGGGCGCGGACCAGAAGCGGCCGTTGCCGCCGGCGACGTGGGTGTGGTCGTTGTGGCCCGGGTAGCCCGGGCCGAGGATTTCGGTGAAGCCGTGGTTGCGTGCGGCCTGGGCGAGGGCGCAGAAGCCCTGGGAGCCCGCGCCGAGGTCCGCGGCGTGCCCGTACATGTGGCGGCTGTTGGCGGCGCCGCCGACCGCGCTGTTGCAGGACACGCTGCGGAAGCCGCCATTGACGGTGATGGGCCGGTCGCCCATGGCGTGCCGCATGGCCTGGAGCTTCCACATGGTGACCAGGGCGTTGGCGCGGGCGGTGGCGGCGCTGACCTTGCCCCCGGACCAGTCGGAGTTGCAGCGGTTCAGCTCGGCGTAGGTGAAGTTGACCGGGGTGCAGTCGGCGTCCTGGAGCTGGTAGATCTTGTTGAACGTCGCGGGTCCGGCGATACCGTCGGCGGCCAGACCGTACGCGGCCTGGAAGCGCGTCACGGCCGCCTTCGTGGCCGGGCCGAACGCTCCGTCGATGGCGATCTGGTTTCCGGTGCCCGGGTAGCCCGAGACCCGGATCTGGAGCTGACGTACCGCTTCACCGCTGGAGCCCTCCCGGAGGGTCCCGCTCCAGGTGTAACAGGCGTCGGCCGTACCGACGTTCCCGGCCGACGTGGCACCGGGGGCCGGGGCGGCGGACGGGCTCGCGGATGCGGTGGTGCCGCCGAACGCCAGGGCCGCGCCGGCGAGGGCGGAAAGAAGGAATCCGATGGGGCGTGATCGCATGGGGGTGACACCTCATTGTCGTCAGCGGTCCATGGGGGATTCAGAGCCTCGGGCGAGGGCGGGGAAGTGTCAAGGCCATGTCAACATGCTGCCAGGGGGCGGTTCCGGTCGGTGCCTTTGCTGCTCCGGCGGAGCGGGCCGACGCGGTGGCAGGATGGGTGAATGGCGACGAATCATCCGTGGGCGGAGCTTCACGGCGACCTGCGGGCGGCGAAGAATTCGGTGTACGACCCGGGCGGTTTCTCCTGCTCGCGACCGGTGCCCGAGCCGGAGAGCGCCGACTACGCGGCTCACCGGTTCACGCTCGACGGGCAGCCGGTCGCCTTTCGCGTGGCGAGAACGACCCCGACGAAGGCGGGCCGGTTCGTCACCGTGTGGCGGCGTTCCACCGATGGCCCGATCCGGCCTTTCGACGCCGACGCCGACGACGGCGTCGACCTCTTCGTCATCGGCGCCCGAGACGACGGCCGTTTCGGGCAGTTCGTGTTTCCGCGCGACGTCCTGGGCGAACGCGGCATCGTGTCCCGTAACGGCGTGGGCGGAAAGCGGGGCTTTCGCGTCTACCCGCCGGGTGCGGTCACGACCAGCCGCCAGGCGCGCGGTACGCAGGCGTGGCAGGTGAGGTGCTTCCTGGATATCGGGGAGGGTGCGTCCGTTGGCCTGGTGTGCGCCCGCGCCCTTTACCACCCGTAGCGCGGCGCGGCGCACGATTCGGAATTCGGCAGCGCTCTACGGTTCGTCAACTCCGATGGGTTGCCTCTTCTCGCTGTGCGAACGCTCACAGCATTGACGCGGTTGATGCGATGACCAGGTCGGGCTAGGGTCGGAAGCCGCCGCGCCCGATGCTGACCACATCGTTGTCTCGCGGCTCATCAGCAGGAGAAGGATTCGGGGGAATGAAGGTGTGCACTGCCATGTGCCGTTTCCGGGTTGCGTCCGTTAATTCGCCGAGCAATGCGGCGGGTTGTTCTGTTGCCGGTCGCCGGAAGGGTGTGCTTCGGACGTGGTGAACATCCCGGGAACGACCTCTGAGAACAGCGAAGCGAAGAGCATCCCGTTCACGGTGACACTCATCGTTTCGGTCGCCGTGGCCTTTGTGTGCGCGGAGTTCCTCGGCTTTCCGTGGTGGCTGCGCCTGATCGTGATCGTCGGCACCACGATCGTTATGGAAGCCGCCAACCAGGCGGTGGGCCGCGCCCGCGCCAGGCGACGGGCGCTCTGAGGGCCGGACCGGACCGGCTTCGGGGGGATAGGCCGCGCCGAGTCGCGTGCGGGCTGTCTGGGATGATGCCTGGATGAGCATCATCGTCGAGTTCTTCGTGGCGCCGGACGACACGGCGGCGGCTTTGGCTCTCCGGAACGGACCGGGCGAGGCATGCGAATCGCTCTCCCTCGGCAACTTCGATCCCGTGGGGGCGGTGGTCGAGTGGCAGTCCTTGCTCACCGACCGCAGCTTCGAGGATCTCGTCGACGCCGGTGAGCCGCGTGTCGTCGTCGCCCAGGACGACGGCGGATGTTTCGTCTTCGCGCTCTCGCCCGACCTGTTCACCGCACTCGCGCAAGCCGAGCAGCCCACGCTGCGCGACGCCGCTGCATCCTGGGTTCAACTCCGCGCGGAGGAGGGCGAGATCATCGACACGGACATTGCCGGTGCGATCGTGGGTGACCTGGCCGCGCTCGCCGGCAGCGCCCGCCGCCAGGGCCAGGGCGTCTACTGCTGGGTCGCTTAGGGGTTCACGTCCGGAACCGGGTGGCCGAGTGTCCGTTGCATCAGCAGGGTGTCGACCCAGCGGCCGTGCTTGTAGCCGACGGCGGTCAGCCGCCCCGCGTCCGTGAAGCCGTAGCTGCGGTGCAGCGCGGCCGAGGTGTCCGTGCCCGCGTCGGCGATGACGGCGATCATCTGGCGTACGCGAGTCCCGGCGCAGGCGGTCAGGAGGGCTTCCAGCAGCGCTCCTCCCAGGCCCTGGCCCGTGCGGCCGGGCGCCAGGTAGATCGAGTTCTCGACGGTGTTCCGATAGGCGGGCTTGGGGCGCCAAGGGGCCGCGTACGCGTAGCCCACGACCTCGCCGGACAGTTCGGCGACCAGGAACGGCAGCTTCCGGGAAGCGAGTTCGTCGAGGCGCTCGTGCCAGGCGGACACCGGTGGAGGGCTCTCCTCGAACGTGATCACGGTGTGGCGGACGTAGTACGTGTAGATCTCGGCCACGGCGCTCAGGTCGGCCGGGGCCGCCGGGCGGATCACCGGTTCCATGGCTGTCACACCGGGAGTGTAGGCCGGGCCCCTACCCCGGACAGCGGGACGCCCCACCGTGCGGGTGCGGGCACGGTGGGGCGTAACCGGAGCAGTGGCGGCAGCGGTGCAGGTCAGGCGGTGGTGTCGAAGCCGCCTGCCTTGACGCCCGCCACGAAGGAGGAGAACGCGGCGGCGGCGACGGCCAGCGCCGGGCCGCCCGGGTTCTTCGAGTCGCGTACGGGGACGATGCCGGTGGCGGACGCGGTGGCCGGGGCCCACTCGACGCAGGTGCCGCCGTTGTCGCTGTAGGAGGACTTGACCCACTGCTGGGTCGCGGAACTGGTTGCCATCGGTGGGCCGCCCCTTCGTCGCTGTTCGGTCGTGGCTGCGGTCGGTGCTACAGCTCGCCTGAGGTGATACCCGTGACGAACGTGCTGAATGCGGCGGCGCGGACGGTGAGGACCGGGCCTTCGGGGTTCTTGGAGTCGCGTACGGGGACGATGCCGGTGGCGGACGCGGTACGCGGGGCCCACTCGACGCACGAACCGCTGTTGCTGTAGGAGGACTTGACCCACTGCTGGGTCGTGGATTCGGTCGTCACGGGGTGCCCTTTCGATGCTGGTGGATCATGTCCACGGTATCTGTCTGCGACAGAGACACAGCCTGCAACTGATGGTAGGCCCTCACCATCGGGATGACAGAGCTGAGTTCACGGTCCAGATGGCCCTGCGTCTCCGACTCGACGTAGGAGACCACGGACCGGTCCTGGAGCGTCAGCAGATTCACCAGCCGATCGAAGGGCCGCTGCTCACCGATGCTGAACGGGGCGATCTGGAGCATGGTGTGGGACTGCGCGGCGAAGTCGACCAGATACTGCAACTGGGCGTCCATCACAGCGGGGCTGCCGATCGGGCGGCGGATGCAGCTCTCGTCCAGCACCGCGATCAGCATCGGCGGGACGGTGCGTAACAGCGCGCCCTGGCGCTCCATGAGCAACGAGACGCGCTGATCGGCCTGTTCGGGGGTCATGACGCCCCGGTCGACCGCCCCGCGCGCCAGCGCCTCCGCGTATTCCCGGGTCTGCAACAGCCCCGGGATGACGCCCACCTCGAACAGCCGGATCTCCGCCGCCCGGCCCTCCAGCGCCACGTACTCCGGGAAGCCCTGCAACAGCACCCCGTGCTTGATCTTGCGCCACTCGCGCTCGAACGAATCAGCGGTTCCCGTGAATCCCATCGCCACATCAACGGCGATCGAGAACTTGCGAGTTGGGGACTTGTGACACAATTCCACGCCGGAAACGTGCCGCCCCGTGTAGCCGATGCGCCCGCCCAGTTCGTCCTGTTTCCAGCCCCGAGCCTCGCGCTCCCTACGCAGACGTGCTCCGTAGGCCGCCTCCGGGCCCCCGTCAGGGTTCACTTCCTTGCGGTTGACCAACGTATCCCCCAGTTCCGAAACGTTGAAGACGTATCCACGCTAGGCCACGCTGAGTCGCCCCGGTAGTCGTACGGCTACAGAGAGGAGCGATCGGTGTACGGCGAGAACGCCAGCTCGAATACGGAACGACCCTTACCCGTCCCGGACCCCGGGACCCTGCTCGCGGACACGAGCCGCGGTGACCGCGTGGGGGAGTTCCAGGGCGTCGCCGGCCCGTACTGGTCCCTCCGGCCGGTCGGCGGTGGGCGCGAATGGGAGGTCGAACCCCGTTACGTGCGGCCCGCGTTGCTCATGGAGCAGCTTCGGGCCCGTACCGCCCGGCTCAACGCCCGTAGCCGGGGGGAAGTGCTGTGAGGGCGGGGCTCCCGGGCGCGGGCCGGGCGAGGGTGCTGGACTACGTCGCCGCCGTCACGGCCAAGGCCGGTGGCCGGGCCCTCCCGCTCGGCGGGGTCGCTCTGCCGAACCGCCGGCTCGTTCTCCGCTGGCTCCGGCGGCAGGCACTGCGGCTGGCGGACGGGCACGGGCGGAATCTGCCTCAGGCCGCCCCGTGGCTCGGGGCCAGGGACGTCCGGCCGGTCGCCTTCCACGGCTCCGACGCCCCCGAGGCGCTCCGGGCCTGGGCGGGCGACCACGGCAGCCAGGACCACGCCCTGAGCGCGCTGGAATCCGGTCGACCCGCCCTGCTCACCGTGGTCGACCCCTTCGTGGGGCTCCGCGTCACCCTCGGCGCGTGGCCCGTGGACCTGTGGGGGTGGACGGCGGCAGCCTCGGCGGACCACCCGTCCCCGCCTCGTACGGAAGGAGCCTGACCGCGTGCTGCAATGCACCGCCGTGACCCAAGTCCCGTACGCCGAAGCACTGCTGGCGCTCGCCACCATGGAAGGCGGGCCCGCGCATCCGCCCGATGCCGTGGAGCCGGAGGCCTTCGTCCTGTGCGAGCTGGGCGACCACGACGAGTCGGCCGAGCACGCCGCACACCTGTGGACCGCGGACACCCCGGACGACCAGGACCTGTGGCTCCTCTGGTCGGGGACCGGCGCCCACCGCGTCCACCGGCTCGACGCACTGCGCCTGTGCCCCGCCGTGCTCCGCGAGCTGGCGACCCGCACGGTGACCACGTGCGCGTACTTCGACCACCACCCCGGGCCGCACTCCTTCTCCGTGACCGACCCGCTCGGCGACCTCATCGCCGCACACGTCCACAGCGAGGTCCGGCGACTCGTCTCCGAGGGCGACGCTCCCGGCACGCCCGACGCCCCTGACGTACTCGGCACACCCGACGTACCCGACACCGACGCGCCCTGACGGCGACCGGAGGATTCCCGCCCCATGGACCAGTGCACCGCCGTGACCCTGCTGCCGCCCCCGGACTTCGTGCTCCGCCTCGCCGCCCCTCCCGGCGGCAGCCGCCCGGAAGCCGGACACCTCCTCTGCGAGCTGGCCGCCGACCACGACGGTGGCCACGCGATGGCGTTGTGGGACATCGACGCGAACCACACCGCCGTCTGGGCCCGTTGGAGGGGCGAGCGGGCGATCCTGGCGGAGCTGGGCTGGTGCGGTGCCGTCGAGCCCCGGGGCGAGGACGCGTGCGGGCTGTTCGCGGGCCACCCGTCCGTCCATGACTGGGACATCGTCGATCCGACGCTCGCGGCGGTGGACGCCGTACTCGTGCGGGAGTTCCCGCATCTCTCCTCCGATAGGGAGCGCTAGAACGCTTCCTGTGCGCCCCTCCGTGCTCTTGACGAGCGCCGTCCTGCAACGGAACGCTCGTGCATGCTGATGCAACCCTCGACAGCGGGAGCTGATCATGGTTTTACGGTTTCTCGGCATCGATCCTGATTCTCCGACCGACGAGTCGCCGACGATCTGGCTGCACGAGGAAACGGGAGATCTCCTGATCCAGTCGTACAGAGCGACTGAGGCAGAAGTCGACGAATGTAAGGAAGTCGGCTCCGTTCCGGGACATTCCACCGATGTTCCGGGCCACGAGACGATCATCCGGCTTCCGGCGGCCATGCTGGACTACCTTCCTGCTCGTCGGGAAGGCAATGACGGAGGAGAGGCGGGACGTGCAGCCCCCGGCGCGTGACGCTCTGGCGCGTGCGCAACGATCGGCAGTCCACCTTGAGTTGCGTGATTCGTACATGCTCGACGACCCCGGGTACATCGCGTGGCGGCGAGGAGAGCGGCTGGACCGCGCCGAGCGGTCGGCCTGGTGGGGCGGCTGGCACGAAGCGGTGTACGAAGCCGTCGGCCGGGGCGTGGCAGTCCGGCGTGCCCGCGTCGTGTCCGAGCCGATCAGCGACTATGTGCGGTACGAGTACGACAGCACGTTCACGAACATCGCGGCGGGTGAAGCGGTCCGTTGGCTGCCCAGGCGCAGGGCGACCGGCCTCGCCCTGCCCAGCACGGACTTCTGGGTGTTCGACGGGGATCAGGTTCTCTTCCACCACTTCACCGGAAACGGGCAGTTGGACGAGGACGGGCGGGAGTACACGGACGATCCGGCGCTGGTGAAGCTGTGCGCGGATGCCTTCGAGGCCGTGTGGGAACGTGCTGCGCCGCATGAGCAGTACCGGCCCCGCTGATCCCGTCCCACCATGGCCGAATCTCCTTCCTCAAGTGCTCAGCAGGCCCGGCGCATTCTCGCGGATCGGTTTGCCGGCCTCTGCCGGGACGCCGGGCTGACCGGGCGCGAGATCGCTGTGCGCTGTGGCTGGCACCCGTCGAAGTCGTCGCGGATCATGAACGCCCGCACACCTCCGTCCGCCGGTGATATCCGGGCCTGGTGCCGGGCGTGCGGGGCGGAGGACCAGACCGCCGATCTCCTCGCGTCGCTCCGGAACGCCGAGGGCATGTGGATCGGCTGGAAGCGGATGGAGCAAGCCGGGCTCAAGCAGGCGCAGCAAGCGCGATCGCCGCTGTTCGAACGCACCCGTCGCTTCCGGTCCTACTCGTCCTGGTTGGTGCCGGGGCTGATCCAGACACGCGGATACACCGAGGCGGTGCTGCGCGCCGTTCAGCGACGCCGCGTCGAGGTCGATGATGTGGCCGAGGCGGTGGCCGCACGCGTGGAGCGGCAGCGCGTGCTGTACGAGGGCGGGCGCCGATTCGCTTTCCTCATCGAGGAGTCGGTGCTGCGGAACGGCATCGGCGGAACGGACGTCCTCGTCGGGCAGCTCGGCCATCTGCTCACCGTGGGTTCTCTGCCCAACGTCAGTCTGGGTGTGGTTCCGATGGCCGCGGGCCGTTCCAGGATGCCCGTGGAAGGATTCTGGATCTTCGACGCCTCACAGACCAATGTCGAGCTGGTCTCCGGGTACCTCACGATCACCCAGCCCAGTGAAGTCGCGATGTACGCCGATACGTTCTCCCAACTGGCGGAGATGGCTGTTTACGGCGTAAACGCTCGTGCATTGATCACGGCTGCTCTCGACTCTCTCCGGTGAATCCGTGCAACCGCATGCAACAACGTAGCTACCCTGCCCGATCCTTCCTTACGGTCACTTCATCGAAACGGCCGACCGAGAGGAACGGGCAGCCATGGGTTGGGGAACAGGCAAAGGCGGCGGTGGTGGCGACGGAAAGCACTCGGGCGGCAAGGATCCGGGCACGGCCAAGCCGTCCTCGGACACCGCCAAGCCTGCGCCGGGGCCGAAGCACAAAGGGAAGTAGGCACACCGCAGATGGAGCTGAACGCACCGGACGAGCAGACCGGCGTCGTGTCCGCCATGAGCGCCGGCCTGCTGGGCTCGGTGAACGAGAGCCTCGGTGCTCCCATGGCCCCGGTCTGGGAAGCCGCCTTCCGGGGCGTACCCCGGCACGCGTTCCTGCCCGGGACCGTCTGGGTGGGGGACGACCTGGTGGAGTGTGACCGGGCGACGGCCCCGGCGGAGTGGCTGCGGCACGCCTACGCCGACACCGCCGTCGTCACCCAGGTCAATGACGGGGACACTGCCGCACCGGGGGAGCGCTGGGCCTCGTGCTCGGCCTCCGCCCCGTCCATCGTCTTCCGCATGCTCGACCTGCTGGACGTACGGGCGGGCCACCGCGTTCTGGAGATCGGCACCGGCACCGGGTGGAGCGCGGCGCTGCTCGCGCACCGCCTCGGGCCGGGCCGGGTGACCACCATCGAGGTCGACCCGGAGTTGGCGGCGACCGCGGCGGGCCGCCTTGAGGGCGCGGGGCTGGATGTACGGGCGGTCCAGGGCGACGGGGCCCGGGGCCAGGAGGCCGACGAACCCTACGACCGGGTGATCGCGACCTGCTCCGTACGGACAGTTCCTCCGGCGTGGATCGCGCAGACCCGGCCGGGCGGCGCAGTCCTCGTGCCCTGGGAGTCGCCATGGTTCTGCTACGGGCTGCTCAGGCTCACCGTGGACGGTTACGGCGGCGCCTCGGGGTCTTTCTCCCCGCACTCGGCGTTCATGCTGATGCGGGGGCAGCGTACGGACCTGCGGATCTACCGCGATGTGGTGTGTGACAGCCACGTGCCCACGGAGTCCTCCACCCGGCTGACTCCCTGGGCGGTCGCCGGCGAGGACTGGGCCGCCCAGTTCGCGATCGGTCTCCAGTTGCCCCACGTGTGGCGGACTTGGCACGAGAACCCCGATGTGGAGGGTGTCGACTTCCGGCTGTGGCTGGCCACCACCGACGCGACCTCCTGGGCCGCCGTGGACGTGGACGGGCGGACCGCCGACCGCTTCACCGTGTGGGAGCACGGGCCCGACCGATTGTGGGAGGCAGTCGAGGCCGCGTACAGCTGGTGGCGCGAGGCCGGGCAGCCCGGACCGGAGCGGTTCGGGCTGACCATCACTCCCGACGGCACTCATGTGCCGTGGTTGGACACGCCGGACACCCCGGCGCCTGTTCGCATGCTTCGCGATGGGTATTCCCGTTGAACAGGTCGTAGGGCACCGCCATACTCCCGCCATGACCAATGCCTTGTCGCCCGGAGTCGTCGAGCGGGTTCGGGACGGACCTTGGTACCGCGTCCGCACAGATCGATTCGAGGCGTCGTTCGTGCTTGGTGCGGACGAGGTGCTGGAAGACGTCTGCAACATCGACGTAGAGGTGCGGATGTCGGCGGACGGCTCCCGCTGGACCGCGACCGTCTTCACTCTCGACGAGGTCCAGCGGCTGATGGAGAAGGGCTCCCGCACGGGCGAGGATCTGGGCGGACGCTACTTCTGGTGCTACGACGGTCTGATCGTCCGCGATCCCGGCATCGACAACATCATCGAGGTGCTCATAGGCCTGCTCGACGAGGGTGACTTCTGGCAGATTCTTCAGCGCATCGACGACGAGGGCAACCTGGGCGAGGCCTGATCCCGGCGCGGGGGCCACCGGGACAGCGCCCCCGTGCCGGCAAGGCTCTCTCCGTATCCTCGGCCTCAGATCGAGAACCGCTCCCGCTCCAGCAGCGGACGCACCCGGGACCGGAAACCCCCCGTGCGGAACGGGCGTTGCAGCAGGCCCGGGCGTAGCTCCTGGGCGAGTGCGGCGGCGATCATGCCCTGGTCCAGCGCGAGCATGAAGTCGCTGACCCGGCCCGTGGACACGTTCACCGAGTCGCGGAAGCCGAGGCCGTCCTCGTACGCGCCGAAGTCCCGCTCCAGTGCGCGCAGGTTGGCCACCGCCTCCCGGCGGGCGTACGGGAGGGCCAGGAACGAGGCGTGCGGGGTGACGACTCCGTTGGTGAACGCCGAGGGTGGGGGCAGGGGTTCGCCGTCCGTGGTGTGCGTGCGGTCCGTGTTGGAGGCGTAGCCGTCCACCTGCATGCCGAGCGCGTCGACCCCGTACTCCTGGTAGCCGTCCTCGGGGACGTTGGCGGGGGAGAAGCCCCAGTAGCCGTACCGCGCCTCCCGCAGGCCGTGGTCGATCTGGCCGCGTACGTAACGCTGATGGGTCACGCCCCACGCGCGCGGCGACCACTCCGGCTCCGGTACGAACAGCGGCACCATCAGCGCCTCGAACATCGAGCCGCCCCAGGTGGGCACCACCTTCCGGCCGCGGTGCGTGTAGTGGCCGTTCCATACGCGTACGCCGTCGACCGTGACGTAGCCGCCGCCCGGCCTCTGCTCCTGCTCGTGCTCCGGCAGCATCGTGCGCAGCAGGTGCCAGTAGTGGTCGCCGGGGAGCGAGCCGTCGGCTATGCCCAGGTAACTCGCCATGCGGGGCTCGGTGTTGAGCGCGCCGTAGTGGTGCGGGGTCGGTTCCTCCGTGTCCGTCCAGACGCCGCCGCGCAGCTGGCCGGGGCCCGCCACCGGGTCGGCCGGGTCGTACGGCGTGTAGAAGTACGACCAGTCGGCCGTGGCCAGGATGCGGTCGATGCGGGCGCATAGCGTCGGTGCCGCGTCGGCGGCTATCCGTAGGCCCGTCACCAGCCACGCGTTGTCCACGGAGGACAGGAACGGGCGCACCGGGGCGCCCGTGCCGGGCCACTCCGTCAGCACCGAACCGTCGTGTGCGTCGTACCAGTTGAGCCAGAAGCCGTGGTGGCGCTCCAGCTTCTCGACCGCCGTGACCGTACGGGTCAGGGACCGGAGCATCGCCCCCTCGCCGATCACCCCCAGGCCTGCCGCCGCCACCGTCGACCACAGGCCGCAGCCGATGTTGGTCGGGGAGGTCTGAGGGGACTGGGTGGGGGCTGCCTCGCTCCTGAGGTCGATCTTGTCGGTGACCAGGCCGAAGTCGGTCGTCATCGCCTCGATCGAGCGGTACGTGTCGACGAACCAGGTCCGAAGGAGACGCGGGTCGGCGGGGGAGGCCGCCGCTGCTGCGGGGGCTGTTACGGCTCCGAGCGACAGGGCCGCGGCCCCGGTCCCTGCGGCGGTGAGAAACGTGCGACGGTCCATCGGTCCGGCTCCTGGTGGCAGAAGGGGGAGAGGGGAACAGTGCTCGTGCGGGCGGCTCGGGAGCCGGCGGTCGTCAGGTTCCGCCGGCTCCCGGGCCGGAGGGAGCCGTCAGGTGGCTCCCCGTATCAAGGGCGCGCGAACGCGCGGGTGAATCAGGCTTCCGTGCGCGGGAGTTCGCGCGTGCGGCCCAGCGAGCCCAGCCACTTCGCCGAGTCGCGCGGGGTGCGCTCGAAGGTCTCCCAGTCGATCGCGATCAGGCCGAACGTGGCCTTGTACGTACCCCACTCGTAGTTGTCCAGCGCGCTCCACGCCAGGTAGCCCCGGATGTCGAGGCCGTCCTCCAGCGCCGAGGCGACCTCGCTCAAAGCGCCCGTGTAGTAGTCGACCCGGCGGCTGTCGTCGGCGGTCGCGATGCCGTTCTCCGTGACGATCAGCGGGACGTCCCCGACGACCTCGGCCGTGTGGCGCAGCGCCTCGCCGACCGCGCCCGGGTAGTACTCCCACGTCGTCAGCGTCCGCTCGACGTCCTCGGCCGCCGGGATCGGTCCGTCGGGGCCGATCCGCGTACGGGTGTAGGACTGCACGCCGATCCAGTCGTCGCCGCGCGCCGCCTCGATGAAGACGTCCTCGCGCGGGTGGCGGTAGGCGGCGGTGACGTCCTCCGCGCCGGGGAGGGCCTGGTAGACCTGGTTGGCGATGGTCCAGCCGACCTGGATGCCCGCGTCCAGGGCCCGGACCTCCTTCACCGCCGCGTGGTGGGCGGCGATGACGGCCTGGGTCGTGGCGTCGTCGGGGGTGGGCAGGCCGGCGGGCGGGAAGCTGTTGTCGCCGCGCTTGGCCTGGCCCGCCATCACGGCGATCATGTTCGGCTCGTTGATCGTGCAGACGTGCCGTACGCCTTCGGAGATCACCGGGGCGCAGGCCGCGACGTACCGCGCGAACAGCTCCACCGCCCCCTCCGCCGTCCAGCCGCCGCGCGCCTCGAACCACTGCGGGACCGTGAAGTGGTGCAGGGTCACCATCGGGCGCAGGCCGCGCTCGATCGCGCCCTCCACCATCCGCCGGTAGTGGGCGAGTTGGGCGCGCGAGAAGCGGCCCTCGACCGGCTCGATACGGGCCCACTCGATGGAGAACCGGTAGTCGGTGAAGCCGAGCGAGGCCAGCAGGTCCATGTCCTCGGGCCAGCGGTGGTAGCTGTCGCAGGCGTCCAGGCTCGGCTCCGCGATGTGGGTGCCGGCGGCGTGCTCCTTGACCCACCAGTCGCAGTCGGTGTTGTTGCCCTCGATCTGGTGGGCGGCCGTCGACGCGCCCCAGAGGAAGCCCTCGGGGAACGGGACGGGAGCAGGCGTGTGTGTCATCGCGACATGTCTTTCTGGTGGTGGTGAGGGGTGTGGCCGCGCTCGTTACGGAGTGGGGTGCGGCCGCTACGTGAAGTCGGCTGATCCGGGGGCTACTTCATGCCCGCCGTGGCGATGCCCTGCGTGAAGTGCCGTTGCAGCGCGATGAACACGACCAGCACCGGCAGCACGATCAGGAAGGCCCCGGCCATCAGCATCCCGTTGGAGCCGCCCGCCTTGTTGGGGTCGGTGGCGAAGGTCGCCAGGGCGACCGGGAGGGTGTACTTGTCGGGGTCGTTGGTCGCGATCAGCGGCCAGACGAAGTTGTTCCAGGAGCCCAGGAACGTGAAGATCGACAGTGTCGCGAGCGCGGGCTTCACCAGCGGCATCACGATCCGCCAGAAGATGTACCACTCGCTCGCGCCGTCCATCCGGGCCGCCTCCAGCAGCTCGTCCGGGATCGACTGCATGAACTGGCGCATCAGGAAGACCCCGAAGGCCCCGGCGGCGAACGGCAGCACCAGACCCGCGTAACTGTCGATCAGCTTCAGCCTGCTCATCAGCACGAACAGCGGCAGCAGCATCAGGTTGCCGGGCACCATCAGCGCACCGAGCACCAGGCCGAAGATCTTGTTGCGGCCGACGAAGTTCAGCTTCGCCAGGGCGTAGCCGAGCATCGAGCAGAAGACCAGGTTCGAGACGGTCACCAGGACCGCCACGATCACCGAGTTCATGAAGTACAGCGGCAGGTCCAGCTTGTCGAGCAGCTGCCGGAAGTTGGTCAGCGTCCACTCGGTGGGGATCCACACCGGCGGGCTCGCCGACAGCTCGCTCTGCGTCTTGAAGGCGGAGATCCCCATCCAGAGGAAGGGCGCCGACATGACCAGCAGGCCGAGCGAGAGCAGGACGTAGATCAGGGGGCGGGTGGTGCTCCGCTTCGGACGGGACCCCTTGCCCAGGTTCTTGACCGGGGCGCTGCTGGTGGCGCTCATTTCGTGTTGTCCTTCAGCAGTCGGAGCTGGAGCACCGTGATGCCCATGATCACCACGAACAGGACGTACGCCATCGCGCTCGCGTAGCCCATGTGGAAGAAGTTGAACCCTTCGCGGTACATGTTCAGCGAGACCGTGAGGGTCGAGTCGGACGGGCCGCCCTGCGTCATCACGAACGGCTCCTCGAACACGTTGAGGTAGCCGATCGTCGTGATCACCGTGGCGTAGAGGACCGTCGGGCGCAGCAGCGGAACCGTGATGGACCGGAACTCGTGCCAGACGTTCGCGCCGTCGAGCTTCGCCGCCTCCCGTACTTCGGTGGGGATCGCCTGGAGGCCCGCGATGAACAGCACCATCACCGTTCCGACGTTCCGCCAGACCGCCATGACGATCAGCGACGGCATCGCCAGCGTCTCGGAGCCGAGGAAGTCCGGTGCGGTCCAGCCCACTTCGGAGAAGAGGCCCGCGATCAGCCCGTCGCTCGGGTCGAGCACGAACCGCCAGACGACGGCCACCGCGACGATGGTCGTGACCACCGGGGCGTAGAAGCCGACCCGGAAGAACGTCCGCGCCCGGTCGATGCCGTTGTTCAGCAGGACGGCGACGACCAGCCCGATCCCGATCGTCAGCGGTACGCCGACGACCACGAAGTACCCCGTGTTGAAGAGGGACTTGAGGAACTTCTCGTCACCGAAGAGCTCGACGTAATTCTCGAATCCGATGAACTCCGCCTCCCACGGGCGCGTCACATTGCGCAGCCCGAAGTCGGTGAAGCTCATCGCCAGCGTGGCGAGGATCGGGAACGCCATGAAGACGGCGAACAGGACGAGGAACGGGGTGGAGAACAGCCAGCCCGCCGCGTTCTGCATGCCCAGCGTCCGCTTGCGGCGGCTGCCGTCGCCCGGGGCGGAGGCCGGTGCGGTCCCCGCCTTCGCGGGTCGCGCGGCCTTCTCGGCCGTGATCGTCGTGGTGGTCGAGGTGCCCATGGCTACTGCTTCACGAGGCCTTCGATCTCGGACTGCGCCGTCTTCAGCGCGTCCTCGGCGGAAGCCTTGCCCTGCGTCACCTTGGCGATGGCCTGGTCCACCTTGTCGGTGATCTCGGTCCAGTTGGCCAGGGACGGCGAGGACTTGGCGGAGTCCATCTGCTGCTTGAACGTCTGGAGGCCGGCGTCGTCGGCGAGGACGCCGGCCTCCCACGCGGAGGTGTTGGCGGGCAGGTCCTTCGTCCGCTCGTACCAGTCGGACTGGCCCTTCGTGTCGGTCAGGTACTGGATGAACTCGGTGGCCGCCGCCTTGTGTTCGCTGTCCCGGGAGACGACGAGCGAGGAGCCGCCGGCCATCGAGGTGGACGAGGCGTCCGCCGGAACGGGGGCGATGGCCCACTTGCCCTTGATCTGCGGCTGGCCCTCGTCGAGCAGCGTCACGTGCCAGGGGCCGCCGAAGAACATCGGGACCCGGCCGTTGCCGAAGTCCTTCACCACGTCGTAGCCGGGCTGCACGGACTTGTTGGCCAGGCCCTTGTCGAAGTAACTGCCGTACTCCTTCAGCGCCTTGACCGCAGCCGGGCTGTCGATGACCGCCTCACCCCGGTCGTTGACGATCTCGCCGCCCGCCGAGTACAGGAAGGAGTAGAAGTTCTGCACGGTGTCCAGGCCGCTGGGCTGGATGGACAGGCCCCACTTCGTACCGGCCTTCTTCTGGTACGCGCCGGCCAGGTCCTGGAGCTCTTTCCAGTTCGCCGGGGGCTTGCTCACGCCCGCCTTCTCGGCCAGGTCCGTGCGGTAGTAGAGGACCCGGGTGTCGACGTACCACGGCACGCCGTACGCCGTGCCGTCCACCTCGCCCTGCTCCCAGCCCGCCGGGAAGAAGTCCTTCTTGTCAAAGACCTTGGTGTCCACCGGCTCCAGCACGCCCAGCTCGGCGAACTCGCCCATGTAGCTCCCGCCCATCTGCGCCACGTCGGGCAGGGTGCCCGCCGCCGCTGCCGAGACGAGCTTCTGGTGGGCGACGTCCCAGCCGATCGGGGTCACCTTCACGGTGATGTTCGGGTTGGCCTTCTCGTAGACCTCGGCCACGTCCGCGAGCTTCTCGCCCTCGGCGCCCATGGCCCACACGGTGAGCGTCTGCTTCTCGTCGGCCGCGACGTCGCCGCCGGAGGAGCCGCAGGCGGAGAGGGTCACGGCGAGGGCGAGCGCTATGCCGGCGGGAGCGGTTCTGGCGATGCGGGACATGGGAGGGCTCCTCCTTGAGCATTCCGGATGCTGCGCGATGCGCTATGTATGCGCTGCCTGTAAGCGCATACATCACTCTGCGCCAGGCGTTCGTGAATCCGCAAGAGGGTGGTGGGTCACACTCGTGCAACGCGCTCGACATCTCGGCGTCTTGTCGCCCGATGCCTCGGCGTCCTGTCTCCCGACATCGCGGCGTCCTGTCGCCCGACGTTCCGGCGTCCTGTCGTTGAACCGTAAACGCGCCGTTTGTGGAACAACAGGCGATGTGGCCGATTCGTCGATCCCGGGGGCCGGACTCCCGTCGGTGACGCGGCGTCTACCCTCGCCGCATGGCCTCATCCGTCGCGCTCTCCCACGGCTTCCCGTTCGACCCGGCCTACGGGTACGACGCGCCGGACGCGCTGCTCTCCGTTCCCGCCCCGCCCGCCCCGGACGACTTCGACGCGTTCTGGCGCGGCCGGTACGCGCGCGCCCGGGCGGTGGACCCCCGGCCGGTCCTCGGTCCCGTGGAGGAGGAGCGCGACGGCGTCCGCGTCCGCGGCGTCACCTTCACCTCCGTGGGCGGCGTCCGGCTCGGCGGCTGGCTCGCGCTGCCCGCCGAGGGGCCTGTGCGGTACGGATTCGTCGTCGGGCACGGGTACGGCGGCCGCCAGGGACCCGGCCGGGACCTCCCGGCGCCGCTGCCCGGGGCGGCCGTGATCCTGCCGTGCGTACGGGGCATGGGGGAGCGGAGCCGGGTGGACTCCGTCCCGGACGTGGCCGACGCGCATGTCCTGCACGGCATCGGTTCCCGTACGTCGTACGTCATCGGGGACTGCGCGGCCGACCTGTGGTGCGCCGCCTCCGCCCTCACCGCCCTGGTGCCGGAGCTGGCGGCGGCCGGGCAGCCGGGCGGGCCGCGCCTCGGCTACCTCGGCGAGAGCTTCGGCGGCGGGCTCGGGGCCCTCGCGCTGCCCTGGGACGACCGCTTCGGCGCGGCCCAGCTCACCGTCCCCACCTTCGGCAACCACCCGCTGCGGCTCACCCTGCCCTGCGCGGGCAGCGGCGAGGCGGTCCGGGCGCACCACCGCGAACACCCCGAGATCGAGGAGGTCCTGCGCTACTTCGACGCGGCCACGGCGGCGACCCGGCTGACGCTGCCCACGCTGGTCGCGGCCGCGCTGTTCGACCCGTCGGTGCCGCCGCCGGGGCAGTTCGCCGTATACAACGCGCTGGCCGGCGAGCGCGAGCTCCAGGTGCTGACGGCGGGGCACTTCGCGTACCGGGGGATGACGGCCGAGGCGGCGGAACTGGACGCGCGGCGGACGCGGTTCTTCGGGGAGTGGCTGGGGGGCGGTGGGGTGATGCCGGTCGCCCCGCGTGGCTGAGGGGTCGCGTGGCTGAGGGGGCTGCGTGCCCGAGGGGGCGCCCGGCGGGGGTCGGTTGCCTCGTGGGGGCTGTTGGGCTGATCCCGGCCGCCCGGCGATGGGCGCGCGCTCGAAGGGCCTGGACCCCTCGCCGTAGCCCGACCCCCGCCCCGTAACCCGGGCCCCGCCCCGTAACCCGGGCCCCGGCCCGTAACCCGCGCCCTCAGCCGCAGCCGCAGCTCGCCCTGCGGGTCACCGAGACCGGCAGTTCCAGGGAGACCGGGGCGCGGCCCGGGTCCGCCAGGCGTTGGACCAGGAGCTCCACCGCCTCCTCGCCCAGCCGGCGGATCGGCTGGCGGACGGTTGTCAGGGCCGGGCGGACCAGGCGGCTCAGCGGGATCCCGTCGAACCCGGTCACCGCGATGTCCTCCGGCACCCGCACCCCGCGCCGCTCCAGGGCCTGGAGCGCCCCGACCGCCATCTGGTCGTTGGCGAACAGCATCGCCTCCGGCCGCTCCACCCCCGTACCCTCCGACCGGTCCAGCAGGGCGTCCGCCGCCAGCGCGCCCTCGGCCTGCGTCATCATCCCGGCGCGCACCTCCGGGCGGGAGGGCACCGGAAGCCCTGCGTCCCGGCACGCGTCCTGGAAGCCCCGGAACCGGGCCTCGGCGTCAGGCGCCTGCTCCTCGCCGCCGACGAACGCCAGCCGGCGCAGCCCGTGGTCCTCGATCAGATGGCGGGTCAGCTCCCGCTCGCCCTCGGCGTTGGCCACCACGATGTGGTCCAGGTGGTCGATCTCGCGCGGTCCGGAGAGCATCACCACCGGCAGCCGGCGCGATATCACCTCCAGGTCCTCGGTCGGCACCGTCTGCGCCAGCACGGCGAACCCGTCGACCCGCCCCGCCACCTTCGCCACCAGGCTCTCCGGGCCGCCGTCCAGCGAGGCCGCGATCAGCAGCGCGTAACCGTGCCGCCGGGCTGCCCGCTCCATGCCGCGGATGACCTGGTCGGAGTAGAGCATGACGGCCTGGTCGTCGTCCGCGTCGCTCGCGGCGGCGGCGATCTCGGCGTCCTGGTCCGCGAAGTCGGGGAAGCACAGCCCGAGCACGCCCGTGGTCCGGCTGGCCAGGCCCCGGGCGCTGCCGCTCGGTACGTACCCCAGCTCGCGGGCCGCCTCCATGACCTTCTCGCGGGTCTGTACGCGTACGGAATCGGGGTTCCGGTAGACCCGGGAGACCGTGGCAATGGAGACGCCCGACCGCTCGGCGACGTCGTACACCGTGGGGGCGCTCACTCGACCGACCGTCCGTCCGCTCTTCTTCCGCGAGGCGATCACGAGGCTCGTGAAAGCGCATTCACCCTAAATCCTGGGCCGTGGGAGGAGCAAGGCCGTTCGATCCGGCGTGCCGGGGCTCACGTCCGCTCACGCGCGGTCGCGGCCGGGGGTGAGGCGGGGGCAAGCGGAACGTTCCTCCGCGCGGGTGAGCTTGCGGCCTCCGGTCGTCGTGTCGGCGCCCCCTCGCGCGAAGAGGCGCTTTCAGTAAGCGGAAGGAATCAGTGTGATCAACTGCAAATGCCACTACATACGCACTATCCGGTCCATTCCGGTACGGGGTGGTCCGGGCCGGCCCCGGAGGTATCAGCCATGTCCCACGTCGGCGTCCCGCGCGGGACGGTTCGAAAGCGCCGATCGCTCGCGCTCCTCACGACGGGGGTGCTCACGATCCCCGTGCTGGCGGGGTGCAGCTCCGGCGGTGAGGAGACCTCCCGCGGCGTGCCGCAGGACATCGCTCCCGCTGCCCGCGCGGCGGTCACCGACGGCTCGACGGCGAACTGGGCGGTCGACGCGCTGCCCGCCACCTTCAACGCGTTCCAGGCGGACGCGGACAGCGCCACCACCCGGATCACCGGGGCCCTGCTCCCGACCCTGTTCCCGATGGACCGGACCGGGCAGCCGAAGCTCAACCCGGACTACCTGGAGTCCGCGAAGATCATCGAGCGCGAGCCCAAGCAGGTCGTGCTCTACAAGCTCAACCAGCAGGCGGTGTGGAGCGACGGGCGGGAGATCGGGGCCCCCGACTTCGTCGCCCAGTGGCGGGCGCTCCGCGGCAAGGACTCCGCGTTCTGGACCGCCCGCAACTCCGGCTACGAGCGCATCGAGAAGATCGAGCGGGGCGCGGACGACCTCCAGGTGCGGGTCACGTTCTCCAAGCCGTACGCCGACTGGCGCTCGCTGTTCTCGCCGCTCTACCCGAAGGAGATCACCGGGTCGCCGGACGCCTTCAACGACGGCGCGCGCACCACCCTGAAGAACACCGCCGGGCCCTTCGTCCTGCGCAGCGTGAGCAAGTCCAAGGGCACCGTCACGCTGGCCCGCAACCCGCGCTGGTGGGGCGACAAGGCCAAGCTGGACACCCTCGTCTTCCGGGCGGTCGCCCCGAAGGACCGCACCCAGGCCCTCGCCGACGGCACGGTGGACATCGCCGACATCGACGCGGCCACCGCCGACCGCATCACGCTCGCCCGCCGCGACAGCGGCAGCAACGGCCAGCCCCTCAACCACGGCCCGGGCTCCGAGATCACGCCCGCCCAGGCCCTGCGCTCCTGGGCCCAGGCGCACGGCTCCGACGAGGAGGCGGCGGAGATCGCGCAGGCCGCCCGGGAGAAGAACCGCAAGGCCGTCGCCGCGTACGCCACCGAGCAGAAGGCCCTCCGCGACTTCGCCGTCCGCAAGTCCCTGGAGCCCGCCTACACCCAGCTCGCGCTGAACGGCGAGTCCGGTCCGCTCGCCGACGACCGGGTCCGCCGGGCCGTGGCCCGCGCCCTGGACCGCGGGGAGCTGGCCCGGACCGTGCTGGGGCCGCTGGGCCTCCCGGCGAAGCCGCTCGGCAGCCACCTCGCCCTCGCGGGGCAGCCCGGCTACAAGGACGGCAGCGGCGCGCTCGGCGAGCAGAACACCAAGGAGGCCCAGGCCCTGCTGGCGGACGCCGGCTGGACCCGGGGCGGCGCGGCCGAGCCGCCCAAGGACACCAAGGCGGGCAGCGAGGCGGAGAAGAAGGGCGACGCCGCCGAGAAGGACGCCGAGAAGGACAAGGACACCAAGAGCGAGAAGGACGGGAAGAAGACCGAGGACAGCACCGACAAGGAGAACAGCGGCACCGCGGACTCCGAGGACGCCGAGGAATCCGCCGCCGAGCGCAAGAAGGCCGACTCCGCCTCCGCCGACACCGCCGCCTCCCGCGACGACGGCCTCTACATCGTCGGCGACGACAACAAGCCCGGCGCCCCCGCCCCCGCCACCGTCGGCAGCGCCTCCGCCGTCCACGTCCTCGCCCCCGCCCGGACCGCCGCCGCCCAGGGCACCGCCCTCCTCCGCCAGGCCGGCGTCCTCGGTGAGGACAACGCCGTCGCCGCCACGGACAAGCAGCCCGGGGGAGCCGCCGGCGCGTACGCCCCCGTCGGCACCGCCGCCCCGGCGCCCGCCGCGGCCAAGGGGCAGCTCGGCAAGGACGGCAAGACGCTGACCCTGCGGTTCGTGCTCCCCTCCGGGCCCGGCTCCCAGTCGCTGCGCAGCGTCGGCGACAAGATCGCCGCGATGCTGGAGAAGATCGGCGTCGGCACGGAGATCACCAAGGTCCCCGACGAGAGCTACTTCAAGGACCACATCGCCTCCGGCGCGTACGATCTGGCGCTCTACTCCTGGCCCGCCACCGCCTACCCCGCCACCGACGGACGCCCGATCTACGCCAAGCCGGAGCCCGCCACCGACGGCTCGCTCCTCGTGGAGCAGAACTACACCCGGGTCGGCACCGACCACATCGACCAGCTCTTCGACCGGGCCGCGTCCGAGCTGGACGAGAAGGCCGCCCGGGAGCTGATGAAGCAGGCCGACGCCCGGATCTGGGCCGCCGCCGGATCGATCCCGCTCTTCCAGCGCCCGCAGCTCGTCGCGGTCGACAAGAAGCTCGCGAACGTCGGGGCGTTCGGCTTCGCCGCCCCCCGGTACCAGGACATCGGGTTCAAGAACCGGCAAGCGGCAGGATCCCCCGCAGACCGCAAGAAGTAGCAGGTAAATACCACACCCTCCCGCCGCCAAGCTCAGATGCACCTCAAAACCCTTGCCCGCCGGTTCGCCCGGCGGGCAGTGTGGTTTCTGCCCTGACCCGGGCCGTTCGTCGCTTCACCTCTCCTCACCCCCCACATAGCTCCACCGCAGCTCCGCCCGCATTCCGGCCACATCGGTGGCCCGGCAGCACCTTGACACCGGCTGAATATCGCCTGAATCACACGGGAAGACCGCCTCCGCGGATCGGCCCGGGAAGCCCGGCGCGCCCGAGGCCCGTACGATGGGACGAGCCGTGGCGTGCCGCCCGGCGGGCGTACGAGGACTCGAAGACCGACTGAGACGCCTGATCCCACGATCCGAGAGAAGCGCAAGCCACCCATGCCCACGCGCCACGACATCCGTAACGTAGCCATCGTCGCCCACGTCGACCACGGCAAGACCACGCTGGTCGACGCCATGCTGAAGCAGGCCGGCTCCTTCGCCGCGCACGCTGCCGAGTCGCTCGACGACCGGATGATGGACTCGAACGACCTGGAGCGTGAGAAGGGCATCACGATCCTCGCCAAGAACACGGCGGTGAAGTATCACCCCAAGGACGGCGGGGACCCGATCACGATCAACATCATCGACACCCCCGGTCACGCCGACTTCGGCGGCGAGGTCGAGCGTGGTCTGTCGATGGTGGACGCCGTCGTGCTGCTCGTCGACGCCTCCGAGGGCCCGCTGCCCCAGACCCGCTTCGTGCTGCGCAAGGCGCTTGCCGCGAAGATGCCGGTCATCCTCTGCATCAACAAGACGGACCGCCCCGACTCCCGGATCGCCGAGGTCGTCGACGAGACGTACGACCTGTTCCTGGACCTGGACGCGGACGAGGACCAGATCGAGTTCCCGATCGTCTACGCCTGCGCCCGTGACGGCGTCGCCTCGCTGACCAAGCCCGAGGACGGCACCGTCCCGCAGGACAGCGACAACCTGGAGCCGTTCTTCAACACGATCCTGGCGCACGTCCCGGCCCCCGAGTTCGACGAGGCCGCGCCGCTCCAGGCCCACGTCACCAACCTGGACGCCGACAACTTCCTCGGCCGTATCGCGCTCTGCCGCGTCGAGCAGGGCGAGCTGCGCAAGGGCCAGACCGTCACCTGGATCAAGCGCGACGGCACCATGTCCAACGTCCGCATCACCGAGCTGCTGATGACCGAGGCGCTCACCCGCAAGCCCGCCGAGGTGGCGGGCCCCGGTGACATCTGCGCCATCGCCGGTATCCCGGACATCATGATCGGCGAGACCCTGGCCGACCCGGAGAACCCGATCGCGCTGCCGCTGATCACGGTCGACGAGCCCGCCATCTCGATGACCATCGGCACCAACACCTCGCCGCTCGTCGGCAAGGGCGGCAAGGGCCACAAGGTCACCGCCCGCCAGGTGAAGGACCGCCTGGACCGCGAGCTGATCGGTAACGTCTCGCTCCGCGTCCTGGACACCGAGCGCCCCGACGCCTGGGAGGTCCAGGGCCGTGGTGAGCTGGCGCTCGCCATCCTGGTCGAGCAGATGCGCCGCGAGGGCTTCGAGCTGACCGTCGGCAAGCCCGAGGTCGTCACCAAGCAGGTCGACGGCAAGACGTACGAGCCGATCGAGCGCATGACGATCGACTCCCCCGAGGAGCACCTCGGCGCCATCACCCAGCTCATGGCGACCCGCAAGGGCCGTATGGAGACCATGACGAACCACGGCTCCGGCTGGGTCCGCATGGAGTGGATCGTTCCGTCGCGCGGCCTCATCGGCTTCCGTACGGAGTTCCTGACCCAGACCCGCGGCACCGGCATCGCGCACTCCATCTTCGAGGGCCACGAGCCGTGGTTCGGCGAGCTGCGCACCCGTCACAACGGCTCCCTGGTCGCCGACCGCGCGGGCTCGGTCACGCCGTTCGCGATGGTCAACCTCCAGGAGCGCGGTGTCATCTTCACCGAGGCCGGCACCGAGGTGTACGAGGGCATGATCATCGGCGAGAACTCCCGCGCCGACGACATGGACGTGAACATCACCAAGGAGAAGAAGCTCACCAACATGCGTGCGGCCTCCGCGGACACCACGGAGAACGTGGTCCCGGCCCGCAAGCTGTCGCTGGAGCAGTCCCTGGAGTTCTGCCGCGAGGACGAGTGCATCGAGGTCACCCCGGAGACCGTGCGGATCCGCAAGGTCGTCCTGGACCAGCGCGAGCGCAGCCGCGCCGCCTCGCGCGCCAAGCACGGCTGAGCCCGCGCCAGGAGCCGCCCCCGAGCCTCCGCTGAGCCCTTCCGAGGGCCCGGGGGCTGCCGGAGGCACACGCTCCGTATGCGCAGGCCCGTACCGGCGTGGGTCACCCCGTCGGACGGACCGTCAGCACAGGCATTGACAGAAGGCCCGGCCCACCACGGAGACTGTGGTGGGCCGGGCCTTCGTCAATCGCTTTTCCTGACCGCGGTGTCCGGATATCGGGGGTCGCTCTCCGGAACATGTGTTAACAGTCCGTTTCGGGCGTGTCTGTCTGGGATCGCTTTGTCCGGATTTCGGGCACACGAGAGGGTCTGATGTTGTCAAACCGAGACCCTTTAAGTGTGGTTTACAGCCCGGCCGTACTCAATAGTTGGCTCCATTGAGCTCGGGTCAATGGGTCACGCACTGTGGGGAGTGCCGACTCACGAGCACACTCGGGGCACTGAACGATCACCGTCAGGGGTGTCGGTGAATCTCTCCAGTGCCCTTCTTGTAGTCAAAAGTGGACTCATGAGGAGGAAACCCATGCGCGGTGCCAAGAGCGCCAAGTGGGTCGCGGGAGCGGCCGTCATCGCCCTGGCCGCGACTGCCTGTGGCGGTAGCGACAGTGGTGACGGAGGCAAGAAGAACACGTCGGGCCAGCCCGCCGGTTACGTCTCGATCGACGTCGGCGAGCCCCAGAAGCCTCTGATGCCGGCCGACACCAACGAGAGCAACGGCTCCTACGTCATCCAGTCGCTGTTCACCCAGCTGCTGGACTTCGACGACAAGGGCGAGATCGTTCTCACGAACGCCGAGTCCGTCGAGACCGAGGACTCCAAGACGTGGACCGTCAAGCTCAAGTCGGGCTGGAAGTTCCACAACGGTGAGGCCGTGACCGCGCAGTCGTACATCGACGCGTGGAACTGGTACGCCAACTCCAAGAACGCCCAGCAGAACGCGTTCTGGTTCTCCGACATCAAGGGCTACGAGGACGTCCACCCGGAGAAGGGTGAGCCCAAGGGCGACAAGATGTCCGGCCTGAAGGCCGTGGACGACACCACGTTCACGATCGAGCTGTCGGAGAAGGTTCCGTACTTCAACTACAAGCTCGGCTACGCGACGTTCGCGCCGCTGCCCAAGGTCTTCTACGACGACCCGAAGGCGTTCGGCCAGAAGCCGATCGGCAACGGCCCGTACACGTTCGAGAAGTGGACCCACAAGAAGCTCATCCAGGTCAAGGCCTGGGACGAGTACCAGGGCCCGAACAAGGCTGCCAACAAGGGCATCCAGTTCAAGAACTACTCGACCGTCGAGGCCGCGTACACCGACCTCGTCTCCGGCAACCTGGACATGATCCGCCAGGTCGGCCCGCGTGACCTCCCGAAGTACAAGACGGACCTCGGTGACGGCGCCATCGAGCAGCCGTACGCCGCGATCCAGACGCTCGTCCCGGCGTTCTACTCCAAGACGTTCAAGGACATCGACCCCAAGGTCCTCCAGGGTCTGTCCATGGCGGTCGACCGTGACACCATCACGAAGACCGTCCTGAACGGCACGCGTACCCCGGCGACGAGCTTCACGCCGCCGCAGGTCAAGGGCAACCAGACCCTCGACACGGACATCCTGAAGTACAACCCGGCCAAGGCCAAGGAGCTCATCAAGGCCGGCGGCGGTGTCCCGGAGAACAAGATCTCCATCCAGTACAACGCCGACGGTGGGCACAAGGAGTGGGTGACCGCTGTCTGCGAGTCCATCCGCAACGCCACCGGGATCGACTGCGTGGGCGACGCCAAGCCGGACTTCCCGACCGACCTCGAAGCGCGTGACAACGACGAGGTCAAGGGCTTCTACCGCGGTGGCTGGGTGGCCGACTACCCCGTCAACGTGAACTTCCTCAAGGAGCTCTACCACTCCAAGGCGGAGTCGAACAACGGTCGTTTCAACGACAAGGAAATCGACGAGCTGATGGCGAAGGGCGACAAGGCCGACTCCCTCGAGGAGTCCGTCGCCGCCTACCAGGAGGTCGAGAAGAAGCTGGTCGACAAGATGCCGGCCATCCCGCTCTGGTACTACGCGATCAACGGTGGTCACGGCAAGAACGTCTCCAACGTCAAGATCGACTTCCACGGTGACTTCGAGCTGACGGGCGTCACCACCAAGTAACACGCCTGCGGGTCATTCCCCAACTGGCCGTCATCCGCCCGTGCTGCCCATCGGCACGGGTCGGAGGCGCGGGGGTCGTCTCTGGCCAAGAGGCGGCCCCCGCGCCGCAGTTATCCCCACACGGAGGCACCCATGGGGCGCTATGTCGCACGACGACTGCTCCAGATGATCCCGGTCTTCATCGGTTCGACCCTCCTGGTCTTCCTGATGATGTACGCACTGCCCGGCGACCCCGTCAGAGCTCTTGCCGGTGAACAGCACGTAGACGCTACGCAGATCGCCGCTCTGAAGGCCCAGTACGGCCTCGACCAGCCGATCTGGCAGCAGTATTTGAACTACCTGGGCAATTTGTTCCAGGGTGACCTCGGTGTCCAGATCGGGACCCAGCGTCCCGTCGCCGAAGTCATCGCCGACGCTTACCCGATCACCGTGAGACTGGCGATCTTCGCCTTCGCCTTCACGGTCATCGCCGGGATCTCGCTCGGCATCGTCGCGGGCCTCAAGGCCGAGTCCCTCCGGGACCGCGGTCTGCTCGGCCTGACGCTGGTGCTGATCTCCATGCCGTCCTTCGTTCTGGGCTTCCTCATCCAGTACTTCGTCGCGTTCCAGCTCGGCATCGCCAAGCCCAACGTGAGTCTCGAACCCACCAACGGCGAGCTGATCATGCCGGCCATCGTGCTGGCGTCGCTGTCACTCGCGTACGTGGCCCGGCTCACCCGTACCTCGGTCGCCGAGAACATCCGCGCCGACTACATGCGTACGGCTGTCGCCAAGGGCCTGCCGCGCCGCCGCGTGATCGGCGTGCACCTGATGCGCAACTCGCTCATCCCGGTCGTCACCTTCCTCGGCACCGACATCGGCTCCCTCATGGGCGGCGCGATCGTGACCGAGGGCATCTTCAACATCAAGGGCGTCGGATCGCTCGTCTTCGAGGCGCTGTCCAAGCGTGAGGGCGCGACCGTCGTCGGCGTCGTGACGCTGCTCGTCATCGTCTACCTCGTATGCAGCCTGCTCGTCGACCTGCTCTACGCGGTCCTGGACCCGAGGATCCGGTATGCCTGACACCACCGCACTCACCAAGAGCACCGACGTTCCGGCCACGGCCGTCGACACGCCGCCCGCGACCGACGCCGGCCCCGCGCCCGGCAAGCCGCGCAGCCTCTGGTCGGACGCCTGGCACGACCTGCGCCGCAACCCGCTCTTCCTCGTCTCGATGGTGCTGATCCTGCTGCTCACCGTCATGGCGATCTTCCCGGGGCTGTTCACCAGCGCCTCGCCGCGGGACGCCAACCTGGCCGAGCACTACCTCCAGCACCCGAACTGGGGCCACTTCTTCGCCCCCGACTGGCTCGGCTACGACGGCCAGGGACGCTCGATCTACGCCCGCGTCATCTACGGCGCCCGCGCCTCGATCACCGTCGGCGTGGTCGTGACCATCGCGGTCACCGTCACCGGCCTGGTGATCGGCATGCTCGCCGGTTACTTCGGCGGCTGGCTCGACACGATCCTCTCCCGGATCACCGACGTCTTCTTCGGCGTTCCCTTCATCGTCGGCGCCATGGTCATCCTGACCACCTTCGAGGAGCGCTCCGTCTGGGTCGTCATCCTCTCGATGGCCTTCCTCGGCTGGACCTCGATCGCCCGTGTCGCCCGTGGCTCGGTCATCACGATCAAGCAGGCCGACTACGTGGTCGCCGCCAAGGCGCTCGGCGCCTCCACCACCCGGATCCTGACGCGGCACATCCTGCCGAACGCCATCGCTCCGGTGATCGTGGTCGCCACCATCGCGCTCGGCGGTTACATCGCCGCCGAGGCCACCCTGTCGTTCCTCGGTATCGGCCTCGCCGAGCCGACGGTCTCGTGGGGCATCGATGTGTCCGCTGCGAAGGACCAGCTCCGCAACGCGCCGTACGTCCTGGTCATCCCCTCGGTGATGGTCTCGGTCACGGTGCTGTCCTTCCTGATGTTCGGCGATGCGGTCCGCAACGCCCTCGACCCCAAGATGCGCTGAGGGAGGCGTTCGTGACCACCATCGACAAGACGGCTCACGTCCCCGCACCGCGGGAGTCCGTGAGTGGCGACGGTCCACTGCTCGACGTCCGCGACCTGCACGTGGAATTCCACACCCGCGACGGTGTGGCCAAGGCGGTCAACGGTGTGAACTACACCGTCAGCGCCGGTGAGACGCTCGCGGTGCTCGGCGAGTCCGGCTCCGGCAAGTCCGTCACCGCGCAGACCATCATGGGCATCCTCGACATGCCGCCCGGGAAGATCACGCAGGGCGAGATCCTCTTCCGCGGCCAGGACATGCTGAAGATGTCCAACGAGGAGCGCCGGAAGATCCGCGGCAGCAAGATCGCGATGATCTTCCAGGACGCGCTGTCCTCGCTGAACCCGGTCCTCTCCGTGGGCTACCAGCTCGGCGAGATGTTCCGCGTGCACCAGGGCCTGTCCAAGAAGGCCGCCAAGGCCAAGGCCATCGAGCTGATGGACCAGGTCAAGATCCCGGCGGCGGCGGCCCGTATCTCGGACTACCCGCACCAGTTCTCCGGCGGTATGCGCCAGCGCATCATGATCGCCATGGCGCTGGCCCTGGAGCCGGACCTGATCATCGCCGACGAGCCGACCACCGCGCTCGACGTGACGGTGCAGGCCCAGGTCATGGACCTGCTGGCCGAGCTCCAGCGCGAGTACAACATGGGTCTGATCCTGATCACCCACGACCTCGGCGTGGTCGCCGACGTCGCGGACAAGATCGCCGTGATGTACGCGGGCCGGATCGTGGAGACGGCCCCGGTCGACGAGCTGTACAGCCGCCCGGCCCACCCGTACACCAAGGGTCTGCTCGACTCGATCCCGCGCCTGGACCAGAAGGGCCAGGAGCTGTACGCGATCAAGGGCCTGCCGCCCAACCTCACGCGTATCCCCGCGGGCTGTGCCTTCAGCCCGCGCTGCCCCAAGGCACAGGACATCTGCCGCACCGACGTCCCGCCGCTCGCCCCGGTGACCGAGCAGGACGGCACGGAGCTGGCCGGCCGCGGCAGCGCGTGCCACTTCTGGAAGGAGACGATCCATGGCTGAGCTCAAGAAGGAGCAGGAGCCCGTGGACGCCACCCCGAACGTCTCCGAGGTGGAGACCGTGGACGCCGCGACCGAGGCGGAGGCCGTAGCCGCCATCGACGCGCCCGTCAGCCAGGGCGAGCCGATCCTCCAGGTGCGGAACCTGGTCAAGCACTTCCCGCTGACCCAGGGCATCCTCTTCAAGAAGCAGATCGGCGCGGTCAAGGCCGTCGACGGGATCTCCTTCGACCTGTACGCCGGTGAGACCCTGGGCATCGTGGGCGAGTCCGGCTGTGGCAAGTCCACGGTCGCCAAGCTCCTGATGACCCTGGAGCGGGCCACCGCCGGGGAGGTCTTCTACAAGGGCCAGGACATCACCAAGCTGTCCGGGCGCGCGCTGAAGGCGGTGCGCCGCAACATCCAGATGGTGTTCCAGGACCCGTACACCTCGCTGAACCCGCGGATGACGGTCGGCGACATCATCGGGGAGACCTTCGAGATCCACTCCGAGGTGGCCCCGAAGGGCGACCGGCGCCGCCGCGTCCAGGAGCTCCTGGACGTCGTGGGTCTGAACCCGGAGTACATCAACCGGTACCCGCACCAGTTCTCCGGCGGCCAGCGCCAGCGCATCGGCATCGCCCGCGGCCTCGCGCTCAACCCGGAGATCATCATCTGCGACGAGCCGGTCTCCGCGCTCGACGTGTCGGTGCAGGCGCAGGTCATCAACCTGATGGAGAAGCTCCAGGACGAGTTCAACCTGTCCTACGTCTTCATCGCGCACGACCTGTCCATCGTCCGCCACATCTCCGACCGGGTCGGCGTGATGTACCTCGGCAAGATGGCCGAGATCGGCACGGACACGCAGATCTACGACCACCCGACGCACCCCTACACCCAGGCGCTGCTCTCGGCGGTCCCGGTCCCCGACCCGGCGGCCCGCGAGGGACGCGAGCGGATCATCCTGACTGGTGACGTTCCGTCACCGGCGAACCCGCCCTCGGGCTGCCGCTTCCGCACCCGCTGCTGGAAGGCGGAGGAGCGCTGCGCGACGGAGGAGCCCCTGCTGGCGATCCCCGAGCGCTTCGTCTCGGCGGCCACCCCGGCCGCGCACGAGTCGGCGTGCCACTTCGCCGAGGAGAAGGACGTCGTACACGCGGCGTAACGCTCCCGCAGGTCGAACGACCGAGGCCCGGCCCCTTCCGAGGGGGCCGGGCCTCCGTCGTCTCCGCCGCCCTCCCGCCCGTACGGGGCAATCCCGCATGCGGTACGTCACGGTATGGGGTGATATGAGGCATTGAGCTACTCGATGACTCTAGGAGGCACTTCATGCGCGGAGCCACACACGTCAGGTGGGCCGCATGTGCGGTGGCCGTCGCCCTGGCAGCGACGGCCTGCGGCGGCGACGACGGCGACGGCGGTGGCGGCAGCGGCGGCGCCGACGGCATCGTCAGCTCCTCCTGGGGAGACCCGCAGAACCCGCTGGAGCCCGCCAACACCAACGAGGTCCAGGGCGGCAAGGTCCTCGACATGGTCTTCCGCGGACTCATCCGCTACGACCCGAAGACCGGCGAGGCCCAGAACATGATCGCCGAGTCCATCGACTCGACGGACTCCCAGAACTTCACGATCAAGCTCAAGGACGGCTGGACGTTCTCCAACGGCGAGAAGGTCACCGCCAACTCCTTCGTGGACGCCTGGAACTACGGCGCGGCGCTGAAGAACAACCAGAAGAACGCCTACTTCTTCCAGTACATCGAGGGCTACGACAAGGTCCACCCGGAGTCCGGTTCCGCCTCCGCCGAGACCCTGTCGGGGCTGAAGGTCGTCGACGACCTGACCTTCACCGCCAAGCTCACCCAGAAGTTCTCCCTGTGGCCCGACACCCTCGGCTACTCCGCCTTCGTCCCGCTGCCCAAGGCGTTCTACGACGACCACGACGCCTGGCTCTCCAAGCCGATCGGGAACGGCCCGTACACCATCGAGTCGTACGCCAAGGGCTCCTCGATGAACCTCCGCCGGTGGGACGACTACCCCGGCGACGACAAGGCGAAGAACGGCGGCGTCGACCTCAAGGTCTTCACCGACAACAACACCGCCTACACCGACCTGACCGCGGGCAACCTCGACCTCGTCGACGACGTACCCGCCTCCCAGCTCCGCAACGTCGAGGCCGACCTCGGGGACCGGTACATCAACACCCCCGCCGGCATCATCCAGACCCTGGCCTTCCCCTTCTACGAGAAGGAGTGGGACACCGACGACGCGCGCAAGGTCCGCCAGGGCCTGTCGATGGCGATCAACCGGCCGCAGATCACCGACCAGATCTTCCAGAAGACCCGCACCCCCGCGTCCGACTGGACCTCCCCGGTCCTCGGCGAGGAGGGCGGCTTCAAGGAAGGGCTCTGCGGCAAGGAGTGCACGTACAACAAGACCGAGGCCAAGAAGCTGATCGACGAGGGCGGCGGCATCCCCGGCGGCCAGCTGAAGATCTCGTACAACGCGGACACCGGCTCGCACAAGGAATGGGTCGACGCCGTCTGCAACAGCATCAACAACGTCATGGGCAACAACAAGGCCTGCGTCGGCGGCCCCGTCGGCACCTTCGCCGACTTCCGCGCCCAGGTCTCCACCCAGAAGCTCACCAGCGCCTGGCGCGCGGGCTGGCAGATGGACTACCCGCTGATCCAGAACTTCCTCCAGCCGCTCTACTACACCAACGCCCCGTCCAACGACGGCAAGTGGAGCAACGAGCAGTTCGACGACCTGGTCGACAAGGCGAATGCCGAGAACGACAAGGCGAAGGCCATCACCACCTTCCAGGACGCGGAGAAGATCCTCGTCACGGAGATGCCCGTCATCCCGCTCTGGTACCAGAACGGCAGCGCCGGCTACTCGGACCGGGTGGACAACGTCGCGCTGAACCCGTTCAGCGTCCCGGTCTACGAAGAGATCACCGTCAAGTGACGCGCTGAGCGACGCGGACGGCCGGGGCGCCCTGACACACCGGCGCCCGGCCGTCCGCACACTCCGTTCCCGGCAGTGCTCGAACCGACCCCCGGAGCCCCTCATGGGACGTTATGTGATCCGGCGGCTGTTGCAGATGATCCCCGTCTTCTTCGGCACCACGCTGCTGATCTTCCTCATGGTGAACGTGATGGGCGACCCCATCGCGGGCCTCTGCGGCGACCGCCAGTGCGACCCGGCCACCGCCGCCCAGCTGCGCTCCGAGTTCGGCCTCGACAAGCCGGTCTGGCAGCAATACCTCACCTACATGGGCAACGTGTTCACCGGCGACTTCGGCACCGCGTTCAACGGGCAGAAGGTCACCGAGCTGATGGGCACCGCCTTCCCCATCACGATCCGGCTCACCATCGTCGCGGTCGTCTTCGAGATCGTCATCGGCATCAGCCTCGGCGTCGTCACCGGCCTGCGGCGCGGCCGCCCCGTCGACACCACCGTCCTCATCCTGACGCTGATCGTCATCGCCATCCCCACCTTCGTCACCGGCCTGCTGCTCCAGCTCCTCCTGGGCGTCAAGTGGGGCATCATCAAGCCCTCGGTCTCCGCCGACCCCACCTTCGACGAACTCCTCGTCCCCGGTCTGGTCCTCGCCTCGGTCTCGCTCGCCTACGTCACCCGGCTCACCCGGACCTCGATCGCCGAGAACGCCCGCGCCGACTACGTACGCACCGCCGTCGCCAAGGGCCTGCCCCGCCGCCGCGTCGTCGTACGGCATCTGCTGCGCAACTCCCTCATCCCCGTCGTCACCTTCATCGGCACCGACGTGGGCGCGCTGATGGGCGGGGCCATCGTCACCGAGCGGATCTTCAACATCCACGGCGTCGGCTACCAGCTCTACCAGGGCATCCTGCGGCAGAACTCCCAGACCGTCGTCGGCTTCGTCACGATCCTCGTCCTCGTCTTCCTGGCCGCCAACCTGATCGTCGACCTCCTGTACGCCGTACTCGACCCGAGGATCCGCTATGCCTGAGCCGCAGACCCCGGACGAAGCGATCTCCCAGGCGGGCGCCGGCGGCGCGACGGACCTCGCCATGGAGGAGGGCACCAGCCTGGAGAAGAACCCGGACGGCCCCGACGGCACCGGGCCCGCCGGAAAGCCCCGCAGCCTCTGGTCGGACGCCTGGCGCGACCTGCGGCGCAACCCGGTCTTCATCATCTCCTCGCTGGTCATCCTCTTCCTGGTGATCATCTCGATCTGGCCCTCGCTCATCGCGAGCGGCGACCCCCTCCAGGCCAACCTGGACGACGCCCAGAAGGGCTCCGAGCCCGGCCACCCCTTCGGCTTCGACCCGCAGGGCCGCGACGTCTACACCCGCGTCGTCTACGGAACCCGCACCTCGGTGACCGTCGGCGTCTGCGCCACCCTCGGCGTCGCGATCCTCGGCAGCGTCCTCGGCGGACTCGCGGGCTTCTTCGGCGGCTGGTGGGACGCGATCCTCTCCCGCCTCACCGACGTCTTCTTCGGCATCCCCGTCGTCCTCGGCGGCCTGGTCTTCCTCTCCGTCGTCACCAGCTCCACCGTCTGGCCCGTCGTCGGGTTCATCGTCCTGCTCGGCTGGCCCCAGATCGCCCGCATCGCCCGCGGCTCGGTCATCACCGCCAAACAGAACGACTACGTCCAGGCGGCCCGCGCGCTCGGCGCCTCCAACTCCCGCATGATGCTGCGCCACATCACCCCGAACGCCATCGCGCCCGTCATCGTCGTGGCGACCATCGCGCTCGGCACGTACATCTCGCTGGAGGCGACCCTCTCCTACCTCGGCGTCGGCCTGAAGGACCCGGCCGTCTCCTGGGGCATCGACATCTCCGCGGCCTCCAACTACATCCGCAACGCCCCGCACATGCTGCTCTGGCCCGCCGGAGCGCTGGCGATCACCGTGCTCGCGTTCATCATGCTCGGCGACGCGGTGCGCGACGCCCTCGACCCCAAGCTGCGCTGAGGAGCCGGTTGCCATGTTGCTCGAAGTGCGCGATCTGTACGTGGAGTTCCACACCCGCGAAGGCGTCGCCAAGGCCGTCAACGGGGTCAACTACTCGGTGGCCGAGGGCGAGACGCTCGCCGTCCTCGGCGAGTCCGGCTCCGGCAAGTCCGTCACCGCCCAGGCCGTCATGGGCATCCTCGACATGCCGCCCGGCAAGATCGCCGGCGGGGAGATCCTCTTCAAGGACCAGGACCTGCTGAAGCTCAAGCCGGACGAGCGGCGGAAGATCCGCGGCCAGGAGATGGCCATGATCTTCCAGGACGCCCTGTCCTCGCTGAACCCGGTCCTCACCGTCGGCCAGCAGCTCGGCGAGATGTTCGTCGTGCACCGCGGCATGTCCCGCAAGGACGCCAGGGCCAAGGCCGTCGAGCTGATGGACCGGGTCCGCATCCCCGCCGCCAAGGAACGCGTCGGCCAGTACCCGCACCAGTTCTCCGGCGGGATGCGCCAGCGCATCATGATCGCCATGGCGATGGCCCTCGAACCGTCCCTGATCATCGCCGACGAGCCCACCACCGCCCTCGACGTCACCGTCCAGGCCCAGGTCATGGACCTCCTCGCGGAACTCCAGCGCGAGCTGAACATGGGCCTCATCCTCATCACCCACGACCTCGGCGTCGTCGCCGACGTCGCCGACAAGATCGCCGTGATGTACGCGGGCCGGATCGTCGAGACCGCCCCCGTCCACGAGATCTACAAGGCCCCCGCCCACCCGTACACCAAGGGCCTCCTCCAGTCGATCCCGCGCCTGGACCAGAAGGGCCGGGAGCTGTACGCGATCAAGGGCCTGCCGCCCAACCTCACCCGCATCCCGCCCGGCTGCGCCTTCAACCCCCGCTGCCCGATGGCCCAGGACGTGTGCCGCAGCGATGTGCCGCCGCTCTACGAGGTCGACGAACAGCGCCGCAGCGCCTGCCACTTCTGGAAGGAGACGCTCGATGCACGCTGACCGCGACGAGAGTGCGGGGACCGGCGGCGGCGCGGCCGGCTCCACCCTGCTCGCCAAGGCCCGCGAGGACGCCGTCCCCCCGTACGTCGAGGGCGACCCGATCCTCCAGGTGCGCGGCCTCGCCAAGCACTACCCGCTCACCCAGGGCATCCTCTTCAAGAAGCAGATCGGCGCCGTCCGAGCCGTCGACGGCGTCGACTTCGACCTGTACGCGGGCGAGACGCTGGGCATCGTGGGGGAGTCGGGCTGCGGCAAGTCGACCGTCGCCAAGATGCTCGTCCACCTGGAACGCCCCACCGCCGGAGCGATCCGCTACAAGGGCGAGGACATCTCCAAACTCTCCGGCCGGGCGCTGAAGGCGGTGCGCCGCAACATCCAGATGGTGTTCCAGGACCCGTACACCTCGCTGAACCCGCGGATGACGGTCGGCGACATCATCGGGGAGCCGTACGAGATCCACCCCGAGGTCGCTCCGAAGGGCAGCCGCCGCCAGAAGGTGCAGGACCTGCTGGATGTCGTCGGGCTCAACCCGGAGTACATCAACCGCTATCCGCACCAGTTCTCCGGCGGCCAGCGCCAGCGCATCGGCATCGCGCGCGGCCTCGCCCTCAACCCGGAGATCATCGTCGCCGACGAACCGGTCTCCGCGCTCGACGTCTCCGTACAGGCCCAGGTCGTCAACCTGCTGGACCGGCTCCAGGCGGAGTTCAACCTCAGCTTCGTCTTCATCGCGCACGACCTGTCCATCGTCCGGCACATCTCCGACCGGGTCGGCGTGATGTATCTGGGCCGGATCGTGGAGATCGGCTCCGACGCGGAGATCTACGACCACCCCACCCATCCGTACACCCAGGCGCTGCTGTCCGCCGTGCCCGTACCGGACCCGACCGCCCGCGAGCACCGGGAACGGATCATCCTGCACGGCGACGTCCCCTCGCCCGCCAACATCCCCTCCGGCTGCCGCTTCCGCACCCGCTGCTGGAAGGCGCAGGAACGGTGCGAGCTGGAGGTCCCGCTGCTGGCGGTGCCCGCGGAGTTCCGGCTCGTCGACACCCCGGCCCGGCACGACTCGGCCTGCCACTTCGCGGAGGAGAAGCATGTGGTGCCGACGGAGGACGAGTTGGAGATCCCGGGGCCCGCGGAGGCGCCGGGGCCGGAGGGTCCCGACGAGCGGCCGGGGTCCGGGGAGGTTCCGGGGTCCGGGGAGGGCGAAACGTGATGAACCGGCGTCCGGATCGTTAACACGTCGGCAACTCCGGCGTCGCCGCTCCGATATACGAACGCCCCATGCTGAACAGCGTACGGCCGTGCGGGTGCCGTGGTCCGGCCGGAGCGTCGTCCTGGCGCTCCGGCCGGTCGCCCGCCGACACCGGCCCGCCCCCCTCGCTCCTCCCGAACGCCCTTGTTCATCCGTTCGGGGCAATGGAGTATCAGCGGGTGACGCTTACACGGGGAGCAAGGATCACCGGCGCCGTTCTGTGCGCGGTGCTGGCGCTGATGGTCGCGGCCTGGATCGTGCGGGACATACGCGCCGCCGACGGACCGGGGCCGGTCTGGGACTACTGGTCGGGCACCGGGAGCCTCGGGGGCGCGCCGAGGCCCACCACATCGGCCACCAGCCTCGTGCTGCTGGTGGCGTATGTCGCCGCCGCCGTGGCGGCACTCCGGTCCGCCTCCGCCGCATCGGCCCTGGTCGTCACCGGCGTCGTCACCTTCGCCCTGCGGCTGCCCAGCACCTGGATCATCGCCGACGCCCCGGCCCCGGAGGAGCTCCGCGACCGGGCCCTGCTCACCACGTACGTCGTGCTCGCCGCCTCGGTCGCGCTGATCGTCGCCGGGGTGGCCGGCCGCCGTCCCGTACCGGAGGGCGAGGAGCGCCCCGCCGGTCCCGGACGCGGCGCGGGGGTGGCGGCCTTCCTGCTCCTCGGATTCCAGGCGGTGGTCTTCGCCGGCTGGGAGATCCGGCAGCCGTTCATCTATCCGTCCGAGCTCTACCCCGCGTGGTTCATCGGCGGGAAGCCCCTGACCATCTCGCTGACCGAGGGCCCGCCCGGCTGGGTCACCGGGGTGCACATCCTGATTTTCCTGGTGGCGGCCGTCGGCGCGGTCGCCGGGGCGGCCTACGCGCGACCACTCGGCCTGATCGGCGGCGGGTTCGTGCTCGCCTCCGGTGTGCTGGGCGTGACGCGCATCATCCGCTTCGAGATGTACGAGCGGTTCTTCGACATGAAGTTCGAGGCGCAGCTGAACATGCTGAGCTTCGTCTCCTCGCTGCTCATCGCGCCCATCGTGCTGCTCGTCCTCGCCCTCAAGGGCGGCCCCAGGACCCCCGGCGGCTCCCCGGGCCCGTGGGGCGGCGCCGGCCCCTGGGGCGTCCAGCCTCCCGGCTACCCGCCCGCCGCCGGCCCCGGCGTGCCGCCCCAGGCCCCCGGCCATCCGCCGGCCCCCGCCCCCGGCTTCGGGCCCCCGCCGCCCTCGTCCCCGCCGCCCCGCTCGTGAACCGGGGGCGGAGGGGGCGGACGGGGAACGGCGGGCGGCTCAGGCGCCGGACAGCCCCAGCGACCGCTTGAGGAAGTCCACCTGGAGCAGGAGCAGGTTCTCCGCGACCTGCTCCTGCGGCGTCATGTGCGTCACCCCGCTCAGCGGCAGCACCTCGTGCGGCCGTCCGGCCGCCAGCAGCGCCGAGGACAGCCGCAGGGCGTGGGCGACCACGACGTTGTCGTCGGCGAGACCGTGCACGATCATCATCGGGCGCGCCTCGGAAGCGGGCTCGGACAGCCCGTCGTCGGTGACGAGGGAGTTGGCCGCGTACACCTCCGGCTGCCGGGCCGGGTCGCCGAGATAGCGCTCGGTGTAGTGGGTGTCGTACAGCCGCCAGTCCGTGACCGGGGCGCCCACCACGGCCGCGTGGAAGACGTCCGGGCGGCGCAGCGCCGCGAGGCCCGCCAGGTAACCGCCGTACGACCAGCCGCGGATCGCCACCCGGGACAGATCCAGCGGGAACCGCCCCGCGAGCCCCTCCAGCGCCTCGATCTGGTCGTCCAGGGTGAGGCCGAAGTCGTCCCGTACCGCCTTCTCCCAGGCCGGCGAACGACCCGGCGCGCCCCGGCCGTCCGCCACGACCACCGCGAAGCCCTGGTCCGCGAACCACTGCGACGTCAGGTGCGGGTTGTGGGCGGCGACCACCCGGCGGCCGTGCGGGCCACCGTACGGATCCAGCAGGACCGGAAGGGGACCGTCCGACTCCTGGTAGTCCGACGGAAGCAGCACGGCGCACGGAATCCGCCGTGCGCCCCCCTCGGTGAGGGTCACGCGGGCGGTGAGCACCGGCTCCTGGGCGAAGCTCGCGATCCGGACGAGCCGCTTGCCGTCCCGTACCACCCACGCGGCGGTTCCGGGCTCCTCGGGAACGGCCGAGACCACCACCGACAGAGCGCCCGAGCGGACCGCGGAGTGCACACCCACCCCTTCGGAAATCCGCTCGATTCCCAGCTCGTTGACCCGGTACACATGGATCTGCCCGATCTCCGGCTCGACCGCGTCCTCACCGGCCACCGCCGAGATCAGGATGTCCGACTCCCCGATGTCCAGCACCGCCTGGACGTGCAGCTGCGACCCGGTGAGCGGCCGGTCCCCGACCGCCAGGACCCGCGCGCCGCCCTCGTCGGCGATCCGTACCAGCCGCCCGTCCGGCGCCCACGCGGGCACGCCGGGGAAAAGATCCAGCCAGACCGGGTCCTCGTCGACATGGACGATCCGGGTCGTACCGGTCTCCGGGTCCACCGCCAGATACCGCTGACTGCGCTGGTCACGGGCCTGCACCAGCAGCAGCGGGGCGCCCGCGGACGACCAGTGCACCTGGGCCAGGTACGGGAACGCCTCCCGGTCCCAGACCACTTCGGTGCGGTCCCCCTCCAGGTCCATGACGAAGAGCCGCACCTCGGCGTCGGGCGTCCCCGCCGCCGGGTAGGCGATCTCGGCCGGCCTGCGCTCGGGGTGCGCCGGATCGGCGATGTGCCAGCGCTGTACGGGGCTCTCGTCGGCCCGTGCGACCAGCAGCCGGTCCGACTCGGGCGCCCACCAGAAACCCCGGTACCGGTGCATCTCCTCGGCCGCGATGAACTCGGCCAGGCCATAGGTGACCTGGGGGTCCTCCGGCTCGGCCAGCGCCCGGTCGCCCTCGCCCGTCGCGTCCACCACCCGCAGCGCGCCCTTGGCCACGTACGCGATGTGCCGGCCGTCGGGGGACGGGCGGGGGTCGATCACCGGGCCCGGCACCGGCAGCGCCCGCGCGGTCCCGGCCCGCAGTTCGGCGACGTACACCTTTCCGGACAGCGCGAACGCGGCCAACTCCGCCGCCGCGTCCACCGCGTAGGAGACGATCCCCGCCGAACCCTCCCGGGTCCGCTCCCGCCGGGCCCGCTCCTGCGCCGACAGCTTCTCCGCCGAACCGCCCAGCAGGACCTCGGGATCGGCGGCGATCCGCTCCTCGCCGGTCACCGGGTCGAGCACCCACAGCCGGGTGGTCCGGTCCTCTCCGGACGTCGACCGGAGAAAGATCACACGTGTCTCATCCGGTGAGACGGTGAAGGCGCGAGGTGCGCCGAGAGTGAAGCGCTGGGTCCGGGCGTGCTGGCGGGGAAAAGACAGCTTCTGCGAGGTCATGGTTCTGAACCTAGTCGCGAACTCGGCCGCGCGGCACGGTCCGTGCGCCCCTCGTGCTGCCGTGCCCCGATCAATGCGTTGGCACGGATAGTTATGATCCGTAGCGCTCGGTGGGTAGGAAACCCGCTGACAACCTGCTGACTCCGTGTACCCCCGTTCCGACCGTCCGAACGTACCGATGGAGGTGAACCGCCGTGGCGCTCTCGATTTCGGCGGTAGTGCTGCTGGCGATCATCGTCTTCCTGCTGATCAAGAAATCGGGGCTGAAGGGAGGGCACGCGGTGGTCTGCATGCTGCTCGGCTTCTACATCGCGAGCTCGTCCATCGCACCGACCATCTCCGATCTGACGACCAACGTGGCGGGAATGATCAGCAGCATCAAGTTCTGATCCGGACGTCGGCCGCCGGGTGACGGCGGGCGGCGCGAGGGCGCGGGGGCACGGGGGGCCTCCGGGCTCGTAGGGTGGTCCCCATGAAGGACCTCCCCGCCCGCCGTCTGCTGCTCGTGCACGCGCACCCCGACGACGAGTCGATCAACAACGGCGCCACCATGGCCAGGTACGCGGCCGAGGGCGCCCACGTCACCCTGGTGACGTGCACGCTCGGCGAGGAGGGCGAGGTCATCCCGCCCTCGCTCGCCCGCCTCACCGCGGACCGGGACGACGTGCTGGGCCCCCACCGGGTCGGCGAGCTGGCCGCGGCGATGCGGGAGCTCGGCATCACCGACCACCGCTTCCTCGGCGGCGCGGGCCGCTACCGGGACTCCGGAATGATGGGCGCCGAACAGAACGGCCGCCCCGGCTCCTTCTGGTCCACCCCGGTCGACGAGGCCGCCGCCCACCTCGTCGAGGTGATCCGCGAGGTCCGCCCCCAGGTCCTCATCACCTACGACCCCGACGGCGGCTACGGCCACCCCGACCACATCCAGGCCCACCGCGTCGCGATGCGCGCCGCCGACCTCGCCGCCGACCCGGCGTACGGCTCCGGCGCACCGCACACCATCGCCAAGATCTACTGGAACCGGGTGGAGCGCGAGGCCCTGGAGGCCGCCTTCGACCGGCTGCGCACCACCGCGCCCGACACCTTCCCCGGCATCGCCGCCGTGACCGACGTCCCGGGTGTGACCGGCGCGGAGCAGATCACCGCGGAGATCGACGGATCGGCGTACGCCGGGGCGAAGTCGGCGGCGATGCGCGCCCACGCCACCCAGATCGCGGTCGACGGCCCGTTCTTCGCCCTCTCCAACGACCTTGGTCAGCCCCTGCTGACCAATGAGTGCTACCAACTGGTGCGCGGTGTTCGCGGCGTGGCCGGACCGGAGCGCGAGAACGACCTGTTCGCGGGCGTCCCGGGCGCCGAGGCAGCCCCGGACGCTGAGGGAGGCGTGGCGTGAGCGGCAACTCCAAGAAGGCCCGCGGCCGCGCGGACTCCTCCCACGCGCCGCGGCGCAACGCCCCGCCCCGGGAGCCCGAGCCCATCGGATTCGCCGCCCGGCCGAACCCGGCCCGGATCGCCGCCTACTTGGGCCTCGCGGTCCTCGGCGCGCTCGTCGCCCTCGCCGGAACCCTCGTCCAAGCGGCGTGGTTCCCGGGTGGGTTGATCATCGCCCTGCTCGGCTCCGGCGGCCTCTTCTACGGCGGCCGGATCCTGACCCGCACCCAGATCGGCGCGCTCGCCCCGGCGGCCGGCTGGTTCATCACCGTCTTCCTTCTGCTGAGCGGCCGGCCGGAGGGCGACTACGTCTTCGGCGACGAACTCGGCCTGGTGCTCTTCATGCTCGGCGGAACGGCCGTCGCTGTGATCTGCGCCACCACCTCCAAGGTGCCGCAATCAGCCATCCACAGTGGCCGGTCCGGTACATGAAGTGCCAAGTCCGGGTCGCCGACGACCCCCACAGGTGTGAGGCACGGGTGGAGGTTTCACCCGGGCGCGGAGTGTCCGACGGCGGCGGCCAGTATGGTGGTGCGCGCGCCGAGCCGTCCCCTGGCCTGCGGCATGGGGGAAGTACGGGCGGCGGAGCCAATCGGGAGAACCTGCTTTGAGTCGTGAAACTGACAGTTCGTCCTCCGGGCCCCAGGGCCGCGGCGGAGCCGCGTACCCCTCGGGTACGCCGCCGTACGGATCCCGCCAGTATCCGTCGCTCCACCCGTCGCAGGACGGCTCTGACGAGAACCCGGAATCCGTGGATCCGCCCCGGCCCGAGGAACCGAAGACCGAGACGACGCTGACGACGCGCATCCGGATCAACATCCCCGGCTCGCGTCCCATCCCGCCGGTCGTCATGCGTACGCCGATGGCGGAGAGCGACATCTCCGGCGGCGGCCGCTCCGACGCGGAGCGCACGGGCGCGACCCCGCGCCCCGGCACGCCGCCGACCGCATCGGGCGCCGGTGCGCGGGCGAGTGCCGGTGGGGGTTCCGGTTCCGGCGCGGGTGCCGGGTCCTCGGACCGCTCCGGCGGCCCGAGCGCCGGCTCCAGCGGCGCCGCG
>NZ_LZRD01000038.1 GCF_001687325.1 Streptomyces sp. PTY087I2
CGGTCCCGGCGGCGGTGGCCGCGGTCCCGGCGGCGGCGGTCGTCCCGGCGGTGCCGGTGGCGGTCGTCCCGGTGGCGGCGGCTTCGCGGGTCGTCCCGGTGGCGGCGGCGGTGGCGGCTTCGCCGGCCGTCCGGCCGGTCCCGGTGGTGGCGGCGGCGGTGCCGGTCGTCCCGGTGGTGGCGGCGGCTTCGGCGGTCGTCCCGGCTTCGGTGGCCGTCCGGGTGGTCCCGGTGGCCGCGGTGGCACGCAGGGTGCGTTCGGCCGTCCCGGCGGTCCCGCGCGCCGTGGCCGTAAGTCGAAGCGGCAGAGGCGCCAGGAGTACGAGGCCATGCAGGCCCCGTCGGTCGGCGGCGTCATGCTGCCCCGCGGCAACGGACAGGCCGTCCGGCTGTCGCGCGGCGCCTCGCTCACCGACTTCGCGGAGAAGATCAACGCCAACCCGGCGTCGCTCGTCGCCGTGATGATGAACCTCGGCGAGATGGTCACCGCCACGCAGTCCGTTTCCGACGAGACGCTCCGGCTTCTCGCCGAGGAGATGAACTACGTCCTGGAGATCGTCAGCCCCGAGGAGGAGGACCGCGAGCTGCTCGAGTCCTTCGACATCGAGTTCGGCGAGGACGAGGGCGGCGAAGAGGCCCTGGTCTCCCGTCCGCCGGTCGTGACCGTCATGGGTCACGTCGACCACGGTAAGACCCGGCTTCTCGACGCGATCCGCAAGACCAACGTGGTCGCGGGCGAGGCCGGCGGCATCACCCAGCACATCGGTGCCTACCAGGTCACGACCGACGTCAACGACGAAGAGCGCAAGATCACCTTCATCGACACCCCGGGTCACGAGGCGTTCACCGCCATGCGTGCCCGTGGTGCGAAGTCGACCGACATCGCGATCCTCGTGGTGGCGGCCAACGACGGTGTGATGCCCCAGACGATCGAGGCGCTGAACCACGCCAAGGCGGCCGAGGTGCCGATCGTGGTCGCGGTCAACAAGATCGACGTCGAGGGCGCCGACCCGACCAAGGTGCGCGGTCAGCTCACCGAGTTCGGTCTGGTGGCCGAGGAGTACGGCGGCGACACCATGTTCGTCGACATCTCCGCCAAGCAGGGCCTCAACATCGAGGCGCTCCTGGAGGCCGTCGTCCTCACCGCCGACGCCTCGCTCGACCTGCGGGCCAACCCTGACCAGGACGCGCAGGGTATTGCGATCGAGTCCCACCTCGACCGCGGCCGCGGTGCCGTCTCGACCGTCCTGGTCCAGCGCGGAACGCTGCGCATCGGCGACACGATGGTCGTGGGCGACGCCTACGGCCGGGTCCGCGCCATGCTCGACGACAACGGTCAGAACGTGCAGGAAGCGGGTCCCTCGACCCCCGTCCTGGTGCTCGGTCTCACCAACGTCCCGGGCGCCGGCGACAACTTCCTGGTCGTCGACGAGGACCGTACGGCCCGTCAGATCGCCGAGAAGCGCGCCGCCCGCGAGCGCAACGCCAACTTCGCCCGGAAGGGCGTCCGGTTCTCCCTGGAGAACCTGGACGAGGCGCTCAAGGCCGGTCTGGTCCAGGAGCTCAACCTCATCATCAAGGGCGACGCGTCCGGTTCGGTGGAGGCTCTCGAGTCCTCGCTGCTCCAGCTCGACGTCGGTGAAGAGGTCGACATCCGGGTCCTGCACCGCGGTGTGGGTGCGGTCACCGAGTCGGACATCAACCTGGCGACGGGTTCCGACGCCATCGTGATCGGCTTCAACGTGCGCGCCGCGGGGCGTGCCGAGCAGATGGCCGAGCGCGAAGGCGTGGACGTCCGGTACTACTCGGTCATCTACCAGGCGATCGAAGAGATCGAGGCGGCCCTCAAGGGCATGCTCAAGCCGGAGTACGAAGAGGTCGAGCTCGGCACGGCGGAGATCCGCGAGATCTTCCGCTCGTCCAAGCTGGGCAACATCGCCGGTGTGCTGGTCCGCTCCGGCGAGGTCAAGCGCAACACCAAGGCGCGCCTGCTGCGCGATGGCAAGGTCATCGCGGAGAACCTCAACATCTCCGGTCTGCGCCGCTTCAAGGACGACGTCACCGAGATCCGCGAAGGCTTCGAGGGCGGTATCAACCTCGGAAACTTCAACGACATCAAGATCGACGACGTCATCGCGACGTACGAGATGCGCGAGAAGCCGCGAGGCTGATCCGCAAGGATTGGGCCGGGTTCCGGGGGTTCGCCCCCGGGACCCGGTCACCACGGTCGGAGCCGGTCGGCGGGTCGTATTTCCGTCGATCGGCTCCGGCCGTTCCGGTACGGTTTGGATGTCCCCGGCAAGCTCTGGCGGGGCACGAACCCGAACCGGCGGGACATCCGGACACACACATGTATGTGGGGACCCTGTCCTTCGATCTGCTCCTCGGCGACGTACGGTCGTTGAAGGAGAAGCGTTCCGTCGTCCGCCCGATCGTCGCCGAGCTCCAGCGCAGGTTCGCGGTGAGCGTGGCCGAGACCGGCGGGCAGAATCTCCACCGCAGGGCCGAGATCGGCCTTGCCGTGGTCTCCGGTGACACCGGACACCTCACGGACGTACTGGACCGCTGCGAGCGGCTGGTCGCGGGACGCCCCGAGGTGGAGCTGCTGTCGGTCAGACGGCGGCTGCACAGTGACGAAGACTGACAGTCGAGCGAAATCAGAAGGAAGAGTGACGGACCGGTGACCGACAACGCGCGGGCCCGCAAGCTGGCCGATCGCATCCAGGTCGTGGTCGCGGAGACCCTGGACCGGCGAATCAAGGATCCGCGGCTGGGATTCGTGACGATCACGGACGCCCGGGTCACCGGCGACCTGCGGGAGGCCACGGTCTTCTACACGGTCTACGGCGACGACGAGGAGCGCGCGGCCTCCGCGGCCGCCCTGGAGAGCGCCAAGGGCGTGCTCCGCTCCGAGGTGGGCCGGCAGACCGGGGTCCGGTTCACGCCGACCCTGGCCTTCGTGCCGGACGCCCTCCCGGACAACGCCCGCACCATCGAGGACCTCCTCGACAAGGCGCGGGCCAAGGACGCGGAGGTGCGCCAGGTCTCCACCGGAGCGACGTACGCCGGTGAGGCCGACCCGTACCGCAAGCCCGAGGACGACGAGGACGAGACCGACGGCCCCTCCGAGAAGAACGAGGGCCCGGCCTCCGCATGACCGAGCAGACCACCACGCCGGACGGCCTTGTCATCGTCGACAAGCCGTCCGGCTTCACTTCGCACGACGTCGTCGCCAAGATGCGCGGCATCGCCCGTACGCGACGCGTCGGCCACGCCGGCACGCTGGACCCCATGGCGACCGGGGTCCTGGTGCTCGGTGTCCAGCGGGCCACCAAGCTCCTGGGCCATCTCGCCCTGACCGAGAAGGAGTATCTCGGCACGATCCGGCTCGGCCAGGACACCATCACGGATGACGCCGAGGGCGAGATCACCTCGTCCACCGACGCCTCCAAGGTGACCCGCGAGGGCATCGACGCCGGGGTGGCCGCGCTGACCGGGGCGATCATGCAGGTTCCGTCCAAGGTCAGCGCCATCAAGGTCGACGGCAAGCGGTCCTACGCCCGGGTACGCGGCGGCGAGGAGTTCGAGATCCCGGCCCGCCCGGTGACCGTCTCCTCCTTCCGCGTCTACGACGTCCGCGAGGCCGTCGCCGAGGACGGCACCCCCGTCCTCGACCTGGTCGTCTCCGTCGTCTGCTCCTCGGGGACGTACATCCGGGCGCTGGCCCGCGACCTCGGCGCCGGGCTCGGCGTCGGCGGCCATCTGACCGCGCTGCGCCGCACCCGGGTCGGCCCGTACGGCCTGGACGCGGCCCGCACCCTGGACCAGCACCAGGAGGAGCTGACCGTGATGCCCGTCGCCGACGCGGCGAACGCGGCCTTCCCCCGCTGGGACGTCGACGAGAAGCGCGCCAAGCTGCTCCTCAACGGCGTACGGCTGGACATGCCCGCCTACCCGCCGGGGCCGGTCGCGGTCTTCGGGCCCGACGGGACGTTCCTCGTGCTCGTCGAGGAGGAGAAGGGCAAGGCCAAGAGCCTCGCCGTCTTCGCCTGACCCGAGGCGTGGCCGGAAGACGCGCTGACTGCTTGTCGCCGACGCGTCGACCGCTTGTGTGGAGCGGGCACCACCCCCCAACCGGTGCCCGCTCCACCTTTTCCCCTCCCCGGCACCATCCCTGCTCCCCGCAGGACACGCTTATTCACCCCATTGGACGGGCGCTCGGAGTGAACGGCGGGGGCACGGGGGGCGCTTTCCCCGTCCTCGCGCTCCGGGCGATCACCGGCGGCCTACCGTCGGACCATGGGCAGTGGGGACCGGTCGAAGCTGGTAAAAATCTGCGATCAGGCCGGCCGGCCGCGAGGGACGGGATTCGTCGCGGACGAGCGCGGCACGGTCGTCACCGCCCACCAGGCCGTCATCTGCCCGGGCCCGCTCCTCCTCCACGGCACCGGCGGCCGCACCTGTTCCGTCGCCCCCGACGACATCACCGCGCTGCCCGCCCTCGGCCTCGCCCTCCTGCGTACCGGCGGGCCCGACGCCCTCGACGCCGAACCGCTGCCCATCGCCGGACGCGACCGCGCCGAGCCCGGCGGCTATGTGGACATCGCCGCCCACGGACGGCGCGAGGCCCGCGTGCTCGGCACCACCCCCGCCACGTACACCACACCTGACGGCGTCGGCCACCCGGTCCCCGCCGCCCTGGAGCTGGCCCTCGGCACCGACGGGCGCGACGCCCTGCGCTCCGGCGGCGCGGCCGTCGGCGGACCGGTCACCGACCCGGCCACCGGCGCGGTCCTCGGCATCCTCAGCACCACCCTCACGGCCCCGCACGAGGCGGCCGGCCTCGCCCTCCCGATCACCCGGGGCACGGACGACACCCTGGACGCCCTGCTCCGCCGCAACGCCGCCGTCGCCCCCGCCTACGGCCCCCACCTCAACCTCGCCGGGGCCCTCCAGATCACCGCCACCTCCGTCGGCTCGGCGGACGGCCCCGAGGCCCGCACCGCACCGGTCGAGCGCGCCGACGTCCACGCCGAGCTGGCCGCCTTCGCCGCCGGTACGGGCCTGGTCCTCGGCCTCGTCGGCGCACCCGGCACCGGCCGCACCACCGAGCTGGCCGCCCTCGCCGCCCGCCGCGCCGACGGCGGCGCGCCCGCCCCCACGCTCTGGCTGCGCGGCGCGGACCTGCTGGCCGAGGACGTCTCGATCGCGGACGCCGCGAGCCGTACGCTCACCCGCTCCGCCCGGATCGTCACCGCGGCGGGCGCTCACGGCGACATGAGTACGGCCACCCCGGAGCGCGTCGCCAGGCTCGCCGCCGACGCGGGGCACCCGCTCCTGGTGGTCCTCGACGGCCCCGAGGAGATGCCGCCGCTGCTCGCCCACCGGCTGGCCGACTGGACGCGCTCCACCCTCGGCTGGCTCCGCGACAACGCCGTCCGGCTCGTCGTCGCCTGCCGCCCCGAGCACTGGGAGACCGCGGGCGCCCTCTGGCCCCGGGACGCCCTGCACCGCCCGCAGCGCCCCGCCCGGCGGCTGCCCCCCGCCCTGCGGCTCGGCGACCTCACCCCCGAGCAGGCCGAGAGCGCCAAGGAGGCGTACGGCATCCCGGCCACCGCGCTCGCCCCCGGCCACGACCGGCACCCGCTGACCCTGCGGCTCCTCGCCGAGGTCCGCGCCGCCCTGCCGCCCGGTGTGCCGGGCCGCCCCGACACCGAGGACGTCTTCGGCGCCCACCTCGACCTGCTGTGCGTGCGCGCCGCCGTCCGGATCGCGGCCGCCGCCGACGAACAGCCCCACGGCGCCGCCGTGCGCCGGCTGGCCGCCCGGGTGGCGGGCCAGGTCCACGAGGCGGCCCGCCGCTGTCTGGGCCCGGGCCAGGGCGAGCTGGACCGGGCGGCGTTCGAGGAGATCTTCCCCTGGCGCACCGGCTGGGCCTCCGCCGTGCTCACCGAGGGCATCCTCGTCCCCGCCGGGGCGGGCTACCGCTTCGCCCACGAGGAGCTCGGCGACTGGGTGCAGGGCGCCCACCTCGACCTGGACGCGGCCCTGCGCTCCCTCGTACACCGCTGGCACCGGGGGAGCGAAACCCCGGACCGCACCCCGCACCCCCACGACTCCGGCGAACCCCGCAGCCTCCCCGTGCCCCGGCACCGCATCGGACCGGTGATCCAGGCGATGGTGCTCCTCGGCCGCCGCCAGGGCACCGCCGCCCTCGCGCACCGGATGGCCGACCTCATCGAGGCGCTGGACCGGCTCTGGACCGACGAGGGCCCGCGCGACGAGGACGCCGCCTGGTGGGCCGCCCATCTGCTGAACGGCAGCCTGCTGCGGGTGCCCGACGCCCGCCCGTATCTCGGCGTCCTGCGGGTCCTCGCCGGACGCATCACCCGCCGCTCCGCCGCCCCCGAAGGACCCGGGGACCTCGGGGCGTACGGAGAGTTCGGGCCCTGGTTCTGGCGGCGGCTCCGGCTGCCCGAGGAGGACCGGATCGACCTGCTCCGCCGCCTCGTGCCCGCCGACGGGCTGCCCCGCACCGACGGCGACGAACGCTATCTGGACGCGGTCGCCCGCCGCCTCGCCCTGGACGCCCCGGCCGTGCAGCCGCTGCTGTGCCGCTGGTTCACCGACGAACGCCCGCTGCTCGTGGGCCCCGACGCCCCGGACGTACCCCTGCGCCCGACCGTCGCCGCCGCCGCGCAGGCCCTGCTGTACGCCCGCCGCGACCTGGACCTCGACGGCCTCACCGACGCGCTGATCGCCACCCCGCACACCCGCGCCGGGGAGCTGCTGGCCGCCCTCGCGGAGGACGAGCCCACCGCGCTCTGCCGGGCCGTCGAGCGCTGGGCCCGCGACGAGGACCGCCCGGCCCGCCGTTCCGCCGCCGCCCGCTACGCCGGACTCCTCCAGCAGCGCGTCACCGCCGAGGGCGACCGGGCCCTGCTGCGCTCCGCCGCCGAGATCCTGCTGGAGCGCCCCGAGGACACCGAGCTGCACGCCGCCGCCCACACCCTCCTCGTCCGCGACCCGAAGGCCCGCAGCCGCCATCTTCCGGGCGCCCTGCGCGCGTTCGCCGCCGGAGACCCCCGGCTGCCCGTCGAACTGCTCGCCGAGGTCTTCCCGTCCCACCAGGAGCCGGTCCTCGCCGCCCTCCGCGCCCGTCTCGCCCGCCCCGGCGACGGCGGGGGAGCGGTGCTGCGGGCCCTGGCCGGCCTGGACACGCCCGCGCTCGCGCTGCACGTCGCCGGACTCGTACGGGAGTACATCGACGCCCACCCCGACGACGGCACACACGCCGCCGAGTACGTCGACCTCCGCCTGGAACACGGCCCGGCCGCCCGCGCCCTGCTGCTGCCTCTGGTCACCGGGCTGCTGCGGGACCGCCCCGCCCCGCCGCCGGTGCGCGCCGCGCTCGCCGCCGTCCTCGCCGGGCCCGGCAGCGTGGACTCCCGGCCGCTGCGGGCCGAGCTGCTGGAGGTCCTGCTGGAGTTCGAGCAGACCACCGGCCGCGACCCGGACGTGCTGGAAGCCCTGCTCCGGGCCGCCGCCCGGGGCTCCGAGCGCCGCCCCGAGATCCGTACCCGCGCCCTCGTCCACCGCACCGGCATGCTGCTGGTCCGCACCCCCGAAGGCGCCGCCCGCTTCGACCGGGGCCTCGTCGAGTGCGCCCGCGACGTGCCCGGCTTCGCCGCCCTCGTCACCCGCTGGCTGGCCGACGCCCCCGAGGAGTGGGCGGCGGTCGTCGGTCCGAGCGCCCGGCGCACGGTGGAGGCGTTGGAGACATCACGTCCCTCCATGCCGATGCCGATGCAGGCGGCGGGACGTGAGCATGGCAGTCTTAGACCTGCGTAATCGACATACACACGTACACAGGTTCGGGCGAGGAGCGGTCACAGTGCAGCGCTGGCGTGGCTTGGAGGACATCCCCCAGGACTGGGGACGCAGCGTCGTCACCATCGGCTCCTACGACGGCGTGCACCGCGGACACCAGCTGATCATCGGCCGGGCCGTCGAACGCGCCCGTGAGCTGGGCATCCCGTCGGTCGTCGTCACCTTCGACCCGCACCCCAGCGAGGTCGTCCGCCCCGGCAGCCACCCGCCGCTGCTCGCCCCGCACCACCGCCGCGCGGAGCTGATGGCGGAGCTGGGCGTGGACGCGGTGCTGATCCTGCCGTTCACCGCCGAGTTCTCGAAGCTGTCGCCCGCCGACTTCATCGCGAAGGTCCTCGTCGACCGCCTGCACGCCAAGGCCGTCATCGAGGGCCCCAACTTCCGCTTCGGCCACAAGGCCGCGGGGAACGTCGCGCTGCTGACCGAGCTGGGCGCCACCTACGACTACACCGTCGAGGTCATCGACCTGTACGTCACCGGCGAGGCGGGCGGCGGACAGCCGTTCTCCTCCACCCTCACCCGCCGCCTGATCGCCGAGGGCGATGTCGCGGGGGCCGCCGAGATCCTCGGCCGCCCGCACCGGGTCGAGGGCATCGTGGTGCGCGGCGCGCAGCGCGGCCGGGAGCTGGGCTTCCCGACGGCCAACGTCGAGACCCTGCCGCACACCGCGATCCCCGCCGACGGCGTGTACGCCGGCTGGCTGGAGGTGGACGGCGAGTCGATGCCCGCCGCGATCTCCGTCGGTACGAATCCGCAGTTCGACGGCACCGAGCGGACGGTGGAGGCGTACGCCATCGACCGCGTCGACCTCGACCTCTACGGGCTGCACGTGGCCGTCGACTTCCTCGCGTACGTGCGCGGCATGCTGAAGTTCGACTCGATCGACGAGCTCCTGGTCGCCATGGCCGCTGATGTGAAGCGCTCCAGCGAGCTGACCGCCGCGTACGACCGCACCCACTGACGCACGGGTCGGCCGTGCGTTCCGCCCGGGGACGACGGATGCTGGCAGGGTGCGCGACATCCTGCCCGACCTCCGTGCCCGGTGCGCCGACGGCGTCCCCCTCGCCCTGGCGACCGTCGCCGCCGTGCACGGCAGCGCGCCCCGCGACCCCGGCGCCGTCATGGCCGTCGACGCGGCGGGCGCGGTGGTCGGCAGCGTCTCCGGGGGCTGCGTCGAGGGCGATCTGTACGAGGTCGCCCGCGAGGTCCTTGCCGGGGCGGGGCCGCGTGTGGTGGCGTACGGGATCAGCGACGACGAGGCGTTCGGCGTCGGGCTGACGTGCGGCGGGACGATCGAGGTCCTGGTGCGCGCGTATGTCTCCGCAGCCGAGCTGGCGGATCTCGGGGCTCTCCTGGACCTGATCGCCGCGGACCGTCCGGTGGCCGAGGCGACCGTCCTGTCCGGCGCGGCGGAGACCGGGGCCCGTCTGGTGATCCGCCCCTCCGGCGCCGGGCCCACCACTGGAACGCTCGGCTCCGAGGGGCTCGACGCGGCCGTCACCGACGACGCCCGCGGACTGCTGGCCCAGGGCCACACCGCGACCCAGTGGTACGGGGCGCACGGCCAGCGCCGGATGCAGGAGGTGGCCGTCTTCATCCGGACGTACGCCCCGCCGCCCCGCATGCTCGTCTTCGGCGCGATCGACCACGCGGCCGCCACCGCCCGCATCGGCTCGTTCCTCGGCTACCGGGTCACCGTCTGCGACGCCCGCCCCGCCTTCGCGACCCGGGAACGCTTCCCCACGGCCGACGAGGTGGTCCGCGCCTGGCCGCACACCTATCTGGAGTCCACCGAGGTCGACGCCCGCACGGTGATCTGCGTCCTCACCCACGACCCGAAGTTCGACGTGCCCCTCCTCCTCGCGGCCCTGCGCACGCCCGCCGCGTACATCGGCGTCATGGGCAGCCGCCGCACCCACCACGACCGGCTCGCCCGGCTGCGCGAGGCCGGCGCGGACGAGGCGGCCCTCGCCCGCCTCGCCTCCCCCGTGGGCCTCGACCTCGGAGCCCGTACGCCGGAGGAGACGGCGGTCTCCATCGCGGCCGAGGTCATCCAGCACCGCTGGGGCGGGACGGGACGGCCGCTCGGTGAGCTGACGGGGGCGATCCACCACGGCGGAACGTCATGACACCGCCTTCGTCCCGTCGTGCGAGGCCTGTTCCCCGGAGGGCGGCGGGACGCCTCGCCCGCCCGGGCGGTCCATCTCGCGCCATTCCGGCCGCAGTCCAGCCATATTCGTGGTGAGGAAGTACGCGGCCCCGCAGGCGAACAGCACCGGGGTCAGTCCGACGGCGGAGACCGCCGCACCGGCGACCAGCCCGCCGAGCGGGATGCCGGACCAGGTCAGCGAGTTGCTGAGCGCTTTGACCCGACCCAGCATCCGGCGCGGCACCCGTTCGACGAGGACGGCCCCCAGCACGGGGTTGATGAATCCGGCCCCGAATCCACTGACGGCGAAGACGGCGATCACCGCTCCGAGCGGAGCGTCGACGGCCAGGACCAGGAATCTCGGCGCCCCGGCCAGCAGGAATCCGACGAGGAACACCATCCTGCGACGCAGCCGGTGCGCGGCCATCGCGGCGATGAGGCTCCCGGCGACCGCGGCGGCCCCCATCACACTGCCGATCAGGCCGATCGCCGTCGGGCCGCTCCCGGACTCCCTCGCCCAGACGGGCAGCAGCAGAGTGCTCATTGCAGCGTCCAGGAAGTTGGTGATCCCGACCATGACGATGACGGCGAGCAGCAACGGCTCGCCCCGCAGGAACGTGAAGCCCTCGCCGAACCGGCGCCAGTAGCCCGGTTCCTCGGCGTCGGCAGGTGCTGAAGGGTCCACGGCGGGACGCCCCATGCCACGCGGCAGTGCGATGCCGACCATCACTGAGCCGAGGACGAAGCAGCCCGCGTTGAGGACCAGGCCGGGCAGGGGGCCGAGCAGCGCCACCAGGGCGCCGCCCACCACCGGGCCGACGGTGGAGGCCAGCCGCTCGACCACACCGGACAGCCCGGTGGCCCGCTCCAGCGGTATCCCGCCACGCTCGGCGGCCTCCGGCACCATGACATCCTTGGCCAGATCGCCCGGACCGCGAGCGGCCCCGACCACCGCGACCAAGGCCAGCAGGACCGGGAAGGACAGCAGGCCCAGGGCGTGGAGCAGCGGGATCGCTGCGGCGGCTGCCGCGCTGGCCAGGTCCGTGGTCCAGGAGACGGCCCGCGCGCCGATCCGGTCCACCAGAGGGCCGGACAGCGCCTTGACCAGCACGTATGGCGCCATCTCGCAGAAGGCGACCAGCCCGGTCCGAGTCGCGCTGCCCGTCGTGACGAGCACGAACCAGGGCAGGGCCACCAAGGAGATCCGCGTAGCGGTCAGGGATACGGCTATCGCTGCCAGTACCCCGCCGAGCGGCTTTAAGGACCGCTTGTCCGGCACAGTCGGCGCCTGGGGCATCACGGCGTCTCCGCAGGGCTGTCCAGTTCGGGAAGGACATGCGTGATGACCCCGACCCGCTCGGCCCCCTCGGGGGCATGCGCCGCCACCTCGGGGACGTCGCGGCGGTAGCGGGCGACGACGTCTCTCAACTCCCGTCGCAGAGCGACGGCTTCCTCGGGTGTCAGTCGCAGGGTCCAGTCACTCATGTCGAAGGTTCCCCGCCACGCGTGGGGCAGCGTCTGCAGCCCGTTCAGCGTCTGCTGCGTCCGAAGGGTGTAGGTGGCGGCGACCGACTGCAGGTACGCCAGTGTGGCCTCGGGCTCCCGATCGGCCAGGCTTCGGTCGCTGAGTTCTGTCATCCGGTGCACCGAACGCCACCAGCGTTCGCGGGCGTTGCCGCGTTCCGTGTCCTCCTCGACGAAGCCCGCCGCGCCGAGCTGGCGCAGGTGGTAGCTGGCCGTTCCGGAGTTCACCCCCAGTCGCTCCGCGAGGCGGGTGGCCGTGGACGGACCGTGCTTCCGCAGCAGCCCGACCACCTGCACACGGACCGGATGCGCCATGGCACGTAGCCCCTTGGCATCCAGAACAACGGTTTCCTCTTCGGCGGCAGGGCCGTCCGGCGTCTCCAGCGCATCTGTCATGCACCGCAGAGTAGACCGCAAAGAGTCATTCGCAAAGAGGTGTTCGCGAAGAACTCTTTGCGGTTGGGTGTCACCAGTGGCCCAGATGGCTGCCGACCGATGAATTCGGGAGCGCGGAAAGGTCATCATCTGAGGAACTGCCGGAAGGCGTGCGTCCGTACCGAAGGGGACACCATGGCCAAGCTGATCTACTCGATGATCACCTCGCTCGACGGCTACGCCGAGGCGGCGGAGGGCGGCCTCGGCGCCGGGGCCGAGGATCCGGAGGTCCATACCTTTGTCAACGACCTCTTCCGCCCGGTCGGCACCTACCTCTACGGCCGGCGGATGTACGAGACGATGGTCTACTGGGAGACCGCGCTCGACGAGCCGGACCAGCCGCCGCACATCGCGCAGTTCGCCCGGGACTGGCAGGCGGCGGAGAAGGTCGTGTACTCCACGACGCTCGACTCGGTGTCCAGTGCGAAGACCCGGATCGAGCGGTCCTTCGACCCGGACGCGGTACGCCGGCTCAAGGACGAGGCGGACGCCGACCTGACCGTCGACGGCCCGAACCTCGCGGCTCAGGCCATCGCGGCCGGTCTGGTGGACGAGTACCACCTGTTCATCACGACGAGCGTGGTCGGCGGCGGCAAGCGGTTCTTCCCCGACGGCGTGCGCCTCGACCTCGAACTGGTCGAGGAGCGCGCCTTCGCCGCAAGTGGGCTGATCTACGCCCGCTACCGGACCCGCTGAGGGCCGGCGGCCTCAGTCCGTCGGTACGCCGGCGGACTCGCCCCCGCCCCCGCCCTTGCCCTCCGCACCGCACGCCGCCGCCCAGTGGCATGCCACCTGGGCGTCCCCGCCCCCGTTCAGCACCGGCAGATCCACTGTGCGGCAGGCCTCCGCCACCCCCGCCCGCTCCGCCTCGCCCGAGGCCAGGACCTGGCAGCGGACGTGGAAGCGGCAGCCGGACGGCACCTTGGAGGGGTCCGGCGGCTCGCCCGCCAGCACCACCGGTTCGCCCTCCGCCTCCGGAAGGACGGACAACAGGGCCCGGGTGTACGGGTGCTGAGGGGCCGTGAGCAGCTGCTCGACCGGGCCCGTCTCGACGATCCGGCCCAGATACATCACCGCCACCCGGTCCGCGATGTTCCAGGCGAGCCCGAGGTCATGGGTGACGACGAGCGCCGAGAGCCCCAGTTCGTCCCGGAGGCGCAGCAGGAGCGCCAGGATCTCGCCCCGTACCGACGCGTCCAGCGACGCCACCGGCTCGTCGGCCACGATCAGCTCCGGCTCCAGCACCAGGGCCCCGGCGATCACGACGCGCTGGCGCTGACCGCCCGACAGCTCGTGCGGGAAACGCAGGAAGAACCGCTCCGGCGGGCGCAGGCCGGCCCGGGAGAGGGCGTCCGACACGGCGGCCCGCTCGTCGCCCGCGTACCCGTGGATGCGCAGGCCCTCCGCCACCGCGTCGTACACCGTGTGCCGGGGGTTGAGCGAGCCGCTGGGGTCCTGGAGGACCAGCTGCACGCGTTTGCGGTACGCCTTCAGCGCCCGGCCCGTGTAGTCCAGCGGGGCGCCGCCGAAGGTGACCCGCCCGGAGGTGGGCGGGACCAGGCCGAGCAGGGAACGGGCGAGCGTCGTCTTGCCGCAGCCGGACTCGCCGACCAGCGCGACGATTTCGCCGGGGCGGATGTCCAGGTCGACGCCGTCGACGGCCCGGGCGGTGGCGGCCCCGCGCCGGCCGGGGAACGCGACCTTCAGCGTCTCGGCGCTGAGGAGGGGCGCGGCGCCGGCCGGAGGGACGGTGCTCATGTGGTGCTCCTCGTGTCGTCGGCCCCCGGGGAGACCGGTTCGTCCACCAGGACGCAGGCCGCACGGCGCTCCGCCCCGGCCTCCCGCAGCTCCTGGTCCTCGGTGTCGCAGACGTCCAGCGCCACCGGGCACCGCGGATGGAACGTACAGCCGCCCGGCAGCGCGGCCGGGTCCGGCGGGTCGCCGGGCAGCCCGCGCGGGGCGTGCCGCGAGGACAGGTCCCCGATCCTCGGGAACGCGGCCGAGAGAGCCTTGCCGTACGGGTGACGGGCGTCCGTGTACACCTGCCGGGCCGGGCCCTCCTCCACGACCCGGCCCGCGTACATCACCGAGAGCCGGTCGCAGGTGTCGGCGAGCACCGCCAGATCGTGGCTGATCATGATCAGGCCGACGTTCTGGTCGGACACGAGCTGCTCGATCAGGCGCAGGATCTGCGCCTGGATCATCACGTCCAGCGCGGTCGTCGGCTCGTCCGCCACGATCAGCCGCGGATCGCAGGCCAGCGCCATCGCGATCATCACGCGCTGGCGCTGCCCGCCGGACAGCTCGTGCGGATACGCCTGCGCGCGGGCGGCGGGCAGGCCGACCTGTTCCAGCAGCTCACCGGCGCGCCTGCGGGCGGCCGCCGGAGTGGCCTTGCTGTGCAGCAGGATCGGCTCGGCGATCTGGTCCCCGACCCGGTGGACGGCGTTCAGCGAGTGCATCGCGCCCTGGAAGACGATCGACGCCCCCGCCCAGCGGACCGCCCGCAGACGGCCCCACTTCATGGCGAGGACGTCCTCGCCGTCGAGCAGGATCTCGCCCGTCAGCTTCGCCGTCGCGGGCAGGAGCCGGAGCAGCGCCAGAGCCAGGGTGGACTTCCCGCAGCCGGACTCCCCGGCGATGCCGAGCTTCTGCCCGGCCTCGACCCGCAGATCGACCCCCCGCACGGCGGGGACGGCGCCGGACCCGTCCCCGTACGTGACGGTCAGATTCCGCACCTCCAGGAGCGGGGGGTCGCCGACCGGCTCCGGCGTGCCGGGCGAGCCGGACGGGTCCGGGTTCGGCGTGGTGGTCGTGGTCGTGGCGGTCAACGGGACACCCCCAGCTTGGGGTTGAGCACGGACTCGATGGTGCGGCCGCACAGCGTGAAGGCGAGGGCGACCACGGCGATGGCGAGTCCGGGCGGAGCGAGGTACCACCAGTTTCCGGAGCTGACCGCGCCGGCCTCGCGGGCGTCCTGGAGCAGACCGCCCCAGGAGACGATCGTGGGATCGCTGAGCCCGAGGAAGGCGAGGGTCGCCTCGGTGAGGATGGCGGTGGAGATCACGAGCGTGGTCTGCGCCAGCACCAGCGGCATCACATTGGGCAGGACATGGCGCGACATGATGTGCCCGTGACCGCCGCCGAGCGCCCGCGAGCGTTCGATGTACGGGCGGGACTCGACGGACAGCGTCTGGGCGCGGACCAGCCGGGCGGTCGTCGGCCAGGTCGTCACGCCGATCGCCAGGATCGTCGTCCAGATCGACCGGGAGAGGACCGTGGCCAGGGCGATCGCCAGCACGAGGGTCGGCATCACCAGGAACCAGTCCGTCACCCGCATGATGACGGTGGCGTACCAGCCCTTGAAGTGGCCCGCGGTGATCCCGATCAGGGTGCCGATCGCCACCGACAGGAACGCGGCGAGCAGCCCGACCGTCAGCGACACCCGCGTCCCCCACAGCATCAGGGCCAGCAGGCTGCGCCCGAACTGGTCGGTCCCGAGCGGGAATTCACCGCTCGGCTCCTCCAGCGGGCCGCCCGAGGTGTTTGTCACGCTCTGCGAGTCGGCCCCGACCAGCAGCGGGGCGGTCAGCGCCAGCAGGGCGATCACCGCGAGCACGGCGAGCCCCACGAGGCCGGCCCGGTGCGTGCGGTACTGCCGCCAGAAGCGGGTCACCGCCTGTCGCCGCCGCGCCCGGGTCAGGGCGCGCGGGCTCTGCGCCCGTACGTCCCCGGGGGTCCCTGAGGGCTTGCGGGCGTCCGGCTCCTGCGGTTCGGAGGGCTTCTCCATCGACGTCGTCATCGGCCCACCCGGGGATCGAGCAGCGGATAGATCACATCGGCCAGCGTGTTCATCAGGATCACCGCGGCGGCGAACACGAAGAACAGCGCCTGCACCAACGGCAGGTCGGGCACGCTCAGCGCCTGGTAGAAGAGACCGCCGAGACCCGGCCAGGAGAACACCGTCTCCACCAGGATCGCCCCCGCCACCGTCGTACCGAGGTTGACGAAGAGCAGGGTGACGGTCGGCAGCATCGCGTTCGGCACGGCGTGCTTCCGGCGGACGAGGTCGTCGCGCAGCCCCTTGGCGCGGGCCGTCGTCAGATAGTCGCTGCCCATCTCGTCCAGCAGCGAGGAGCGCATCACCAGCAGGGTGCGCGCGTACTCCACGGCGACCAGCGTGACGACGGGCAGCACCAGGTGGTGGGCGATGTCCAGCACCCGGGCGAAGCCCTCGGTGTTGCCGGACTCCATACCGCCGGTCGGGAACATCCCGGGGATCGGACCGATGCCCACCGACAGGGTGATGATGAGGAGCAGACCGAGCCAGAACGAGGGCACCGAGTACAGCGTCAGCGCGAACGCCGTGTTGGCCCGGTCCCCGGCACTGCCGTTGCGCCACGCGGAGCGCGCGCCCAGCCAGATGCCGAGCAGCGTGTAGATGACGAAGGCCGTCCCGGTCAGCAGCAGGGTCGCGGGCAGCGCCTCGGTGATCTTGTCGACGACCGGGGCGCGGAACTGGTACGACGTACCGAAGTCGCCGGTCAGCGCCTTGCCGCAGTACTGCGTGAACTGCTGCCACAGCGGCAGGTCGAGCCCGAACTCACGGCGCATCGCCGCGATCTGTTCGGTCGACACCTGACGGCCGCCGGTCATCTGCTTGACCGGGTCGCCGGGGATCAGCCGGAAGAGGAAGAAGCTGGTGACGAGGACGGCGAAGAGGGAGACGGCCGCCCCGGCGAGCTTGCCCGCCGCGTAGCGGGCGTAGGCGGCCGTACTGCGGGAGCGCGGGGAGCGGGCCGACGGCCCGGCCGGAGCCGGGCCGCCGGATGCGGTGCTCTCCACGCCCGCCGCGCCCTTCAGCAGGGCGGGAGTGCTTTCTGAGCTCATGGACTATTCACGGTCTTCCGCGGTGGAGCGGCGACGCATGGCGAACAGGAGTCCGCCACCGGCGAGGACGACGACGGCGATCCCGACCCCGACGAGCACCCCGGTGGAGGAACCACCGGAGTCGGAGGAACCGGACGAGGCCCCGGCGGCCGGGACCGCCGACCACCAGCTCCAGTAGCCGTCCTGGCCGTAGATGTTGCCCGCGGCCGACGGCATGGTGGTGATGGACTCGATGTGGTCGGTGCGGTAGGCCTCGACGGCATTCGGGTACGCCATGACGTTCATGTACCCGGTGTCGTACAGCCGCGACTCCAGTTGCTTGACCAGATCCGCCCGCTTGGCGGGGTCGTACTCCGCCAGTTGCTTCTTGTAGAGCTCGTCGTACTGCTTGTCGCAGATGAAGTTGTCGGTCGCGGCCGACTCCTTCGCCTTGGACGGCAGCGCGGCGCAGGTGTGGATGGAGAGGACGAAGTCCGGGTCGGGGTTGACGGACCAGCCGTCGAAGGCGAGGTCGTACTCACCGGCGTACCAGGGGTCGGAAACGTTGTCGAGGCAGTCGACCTTCAGCCCGATGCCCTGCTCGCCCCACCACTCCTGGAGGTACTTGCCGATCGCCTTGTCGTTGGGGTCGGTGGCGTGGCAGAGGATACGGAAGTCGAGCGGCTTGCCGTCCTTGCCGACGCGCTTGCCCGCACCGTTCTTCTTGTACCCGGCCTCGTCGAGGAGGGAGGACGCCTTCGCCGGGTCGTAGGCGAGCTTCTGACCGTCCGCCGGCTTCCAGAAGTAGTCGCCGAAGCGCGGCGGGATGTAGCCCTCGCCCTCGACGGCGTGGCCCTGGAAGACCTTGTCGATGATGGTCTTGCGGTCGACCGCCATGAACAGCGCGTGCCGCACCTTCTGGTCCAGCAGCGCCGGGTGGCCGTCGCCGAACTTCTGCCCGTCCTTCGTCCGCGCCCCGGGGTTGACGGCGAGCGCGAAGAAGCGGCGGCCCGGGGCGTCGTTCACCTTGATGTCCGGGGCGTTCTTCAGCGAGGCGGACTGGGCGGGGGTCAGGCTGGGGCTGCCCGCGACGAAGGAGACCTCACCCTTGCGCAGGGCGGCCACGGCCGCGTCCTGGTCCTTGTAGTAGCGGAAGACCAGCTCGTCGAACTTGGGCGACCCGCGCCAGAAGTCCTTGTTGGCCTTGAGCTTCACATAGCTGTCGACCTTGTAGTCCGTCAGGATGAACGGACCGTTCCCCACGATGGGGAAATCCTTGTCGTTGTTGAACTTCGAGAAGTCGCCGACCTTCTCCCAGACATGCTTCGGGACGATCGGGACGTCGAGCGCGGCCATCGTGGCCTGCGGCTCCTTGAGCGTGATGACCAGCTTGTCCTTGCTGGGGGCGGTCACCTTCTCGAAGTTGCCGACGAAGCTGCCGTTGGAGGTGGCCGCGCCCTCGTCGGTCATCATCTTGTTGAACGTCCAGGCCGCGTCCTCGGCGGTGGCCTGCTGCCCGTCGGACCACTTCGAGTCCGAGCGGATCGTGTACGTCCACGTCAGCTTGTCCGCGGAGGGCTCCCAGGCGGTGGCGAGCCCCGGGATCGCCTTGTTGTCCTTGGGGTCGTAGTTGGTGAGGTAGTCGTACATCAGCCGGTGGATGCTCGTGCTGACGAGCCGCTGCGCCAGGAACGGGCTGAGGGAGTCGACACTCTGCGCGACGGCGACCGTGAGCGTCGTCTTCCCGTCGTCGGCGCGGGCCTCGGAGGGCGCGGGCGCGAGCGGGTTGCCCGGGACGACGGACCCGGCGGCGAGCGCCAGGGCGGCCGCTCCGGAGGCCAGCAGGAGGCGTAGGCGTCGGCGTGGCCGGACGGAGTGGTGAGGAACTCTTGTGACCATGGACGGTGACCTCGCGTCATCACTCGCTGAAGAAGGGCGGGTAGATCTCTGGTTCGCCAGTTGGTGAAGCGAAGGTTTATCAGCGGTGGTCGAGGCTCGTCAACGGTGTGTCAAACCGCGTGTGGGCTGCGGGAATGCGGAAGGGCTCGCACCGCGTGAGCGATGCGAGCCCTCACTGGTCTCAACCACTTCGGCCGTTTCGGCGGCCCCGTGGCCGACCTACTGCCGCGGTGCCGGGGGCGGCTGCGGAGGCGTCTGCTGCCACCCGGCCGGAGGCACCGGACCCTGGAGATCGGGCTGGCCTGCCGGGTTGGCCGGTCCGCCCTGCTGCTCGGGCTGCCCCTGCTGCGGCACACCGGCCCCGGGCGTACCGTGCCCGGCCTGCGGGGGAGGCGACTGCTGCGGAGGCGTCTGCTGCCACCCGTTCTGTGGTCCGCCCGGCGTCGGCTGCGGCGGGTAGGGGGCCTGAGGCGCGCCCGGCTGACCGGTCGTCTGATATCCCCCGTACGGCGGCTGTCCACCGTAGGGCTGACCGCTGTAGGGCTGGTGGCCGGGCTGGGGCTGCTGGCCCTGCTGCGGCTGGCCGGGCTGCTGGGGTTGTGGGGCGTAGGGCTGGCCGGGGCCGGGCTGCTGGGGGGCGTACGGCTGCTGGCCAGGGATCTGCTGGCCGGGGATCGGCTGTGCTGCCGCGGGCTGACCGGGGCCGCCCGGCTGGCCCGGCATTTGCTGGCCTGGCATCGGCTGGCCAGGGATCTGCTGGCCTGGGATCTGCTGGCCCTGTCCCGGGAAGCCCTGCTGGCCGGGCAGCGGCGGGGCGTACTGCGGCGGCGGGTTCTGGCCGTCCGCCGTCCAGAGTCCCTGCTGCTGCTGGGCGCGCGCGAAGTCCTCGGCCACCAGCGCCGAGAGGTGGAAGTACGCCTCACGGGTCTTGGGCCGCATCATGTCGAGGTCGACCTCGGCGCCCGCCGCCAGGTGCTCGTCGAACGGCACGACGACGACGCCGCGGCAGCGCGTCTCGAAGTGCTGCACGATGTCGTCCACCTTGATCATCTTGCCGGTCTCGCGGACCCCGGAGATGACGGTGAGCGAACGCTGCACCAGGTCCGCGTACCCGTGGGCCGAGAGCCAGTCCAGCGTCGTGGAGGCGCTGGACGCGCCGTCGGCCGAGGGGGTCGAGATGATGATCAGCTGGTCGGCGAGGTCGAGGACCCCGCGCATCGCGCTGTAGAGCAGCCCGGTGCCCGAGTCGGTGAGGATGATCGGGTACTGCTTCCCGAGCACCTCGATCGCGCGCCGGTAGTCCTCGTCGTTGAACGTCGTCGAGACGGCCGGGTCCACGTCGTTGGCGATGATCTCCAGACCGGAGGGCGCCTGCGAGGTGAACCGGCGGATGTCCATGTACGAGTTGAGGTACGGGATGGCCTGGACCAGGTCGCGGATGGTCGCCCCGGTCTCGCGGCGCACGCGGCGGCCCAGCGTGCCGGCGTCCGGGTTGGCGTCGATGGCGAGGATCTTGTCCTGCCGCTCGGTGGCCAGCGTCGAACCGAGGGCGGTGGTCGTGGTGGTCTTGCCCACGCCGCCCTTGAGGCTGATGACGGCGATGCGGTAGCAGGACAGCACCGGCGTACGGATCAGGTCCAGCTTGCGCTGCCGCTCGGCCTCCTCCTTCTTGCCGCCCAGCTTGAACCGGGAGGCGGCGGAGGGGTTACGGCTGCTCTTGGCCTTCTGCTTGCCCCGCACCAGCCGGTCGGAGGAGAGCTCGACGGCCGCGGTGTACCCGAGCGGGGCGCCCGGCACCGACCGCTCGCGCTGGTCGTGCGCGACGGGGGTGGGCCAGGCGCCGCCCGCACGCGGGTCGACGGGGTGCTGCTGATGCGGCTGGGCCTGTGGCTGTCCCTGTGCCGGGGGCTGGGCTTGGGGCTGCTGTCCGTACGCCTCTGGCTGCTGCGGTGCGACGGGTGCGGGGAGGTTCGGGGTGCCCTGGGCCGGGAAGGGCGCGGGGGGCTGGGGGGCGTTGGGGGCCTGGCCCGGCTGACCCTGCTGCTGAGGCTGCTGAGGCTGCTGAGGCTGCTGAGGCTGCTGAGGCTGCTGAGGCTGCTGACCCGGCTGGCCGGTGTGCGGAAAGCCGTAACCGCCCTGCTGCGGGAAGCCGTAACCGCCCGCGCCCTGAGGGGACTGGGGGTGGGCCTGCGGAGGCAGCGGTGCGCCGGGGCCGGTCTGGGCGGGCTGACCGGGGAACGGCTGCTGCTGGTGCGCCGGCTGGGGTGCCTGGGGAGTCTGGGGTGCCTGCGGCGGCTGGGCAGCCGGGGCCGCCTGGGGGAAGCCGTAGCCGCCGGGCGCCTGGTCCGCCGGGGCGGCACCGGGCCACTGCGCCGCGGGCTGCGGTGCGGAGGGCGCCGGAGCAGCTGGCTGGAAGGCGGGCGGCAGGGGCGGCAGCGCGCCGCCCTGCGCGGGCGGCGACCACGGCACGGGTGCGGCGGCGGCCTGCGGGGCGTCGGTGGCGGGCGGGGGCGCGTCCTGGGGCGCGGCGTCTTGAGGGCCCGCGTCCGTAACGGCGGCGGGCGCGTCATCGGCGGCGGTCTCGGCAGCGTCGCCGCCCTCGACCTCCGCAGAGCCCGCGTCCGTACGGGAGACGGCAGCGGAGTCGGCGTCGGAGAGCGAGTCAGGGGAGGCCGCCGACTCGGAGGACGTACCGGACGAAGACGTACCGGACGAAGACGTACCGGACGGAGACGCGTCCTCGGAGTCCGTACCGGAGGCTTCAGGGGAGCCCGGGGCGTCGCCCTCCCCGGCCTTCTCGTCATCCGTCTCGTCGGCCTTCGCACCGGCGTCGGGCGCACTGTCCGTGGCGGAGCCGGAGCCGGAGCCGGCCGCCGCCGCGGCCTCCGCCTCGCGCTCCGCGATCTCCCGCTTCAGCGCGGCGGGCGAGAACCGCATCGTCGCGCCGCTCTCCACATCGCCCCCGCCGAACGGACCGGAATCCGCGCTGTCGGCGGCCTGAGCGGCCGGAGCCTGCGCCTGCGGACCCTCCGGCGCGGCCGGGGCCTCCGCGGCCGAGGGAGCGGGCACCGGCGGTGTGGGCGTCCAGTTGGGCTCGAAGCCGCCGGGCGCCGCCGACAGACCGGGCGAGGACAGGGGCGCCCCGACCGGCGGCGGAGGGGGCGCCAGATGCGAGCCCGCTCCTCCCGACGAGTCCCCCGCCGCGTTCTGCGTGTACCAGGCGGGAGGGGTGTAGTCGATGGTGAACTCACCCGTCATCTCGGCGGGATCCGCGTCGGACGACTCGTCGACGGGCAGGTCCCATCCGCCGCGGATCTCGTCCCGATCGCCGTTCACTTTGCCTCCTGGTGTGGTCGAGCACCCTTGTGCCGTGGTGGGTGGGGGCGACCGTTCCCGATGTGCCGGTCCGCCCGGCTCTCCCCCTGTTCGACGCGCATCACCTGCTCGCAGGTTTCCTCTGCCGCGCCCCACCCACCCTAATCGCCATCCGGGGAACTCAGGCAGGGCGTAGGGCACGGCAAAACCCGCCCCACCGGCGCTGTGTCACAGCCCGGTGAACCCCGTGTGAGGGAAGGGCGGTCGCGAGCCGGGCATTACCGGCCATACGCGTACGAGACGAAGGGGGGAAGGTCACTTCGGCGGTCGTCCGTCACCGCGTCCCGCGCCTCTCGCGGTGACGGACCCGCGTGACGCCGGACCTACGTGAGGTCGAACTCACCGTCGCGAGCGCCCAGGACGAACGCCGTCCACTCCGCCTCCGTGTACCGCAGGACGGTGTCCGGGTCCAGCGAGGAACGCATGGCGACGCCGCCGCCCGGCAGATGCGCGATCTCGACGCGCTCCTCCGCCTCCTCGGTGCCCGGGGCGCTGAGCCAGGTCACGTCGGAGATGTCGAGAGCGTAGAGCTCGTCCTTTTCCTGCTGGGTGCCCATGACTGGCGTCCCTTCGATCGAGCGGATTCGGTGCGTGGTCCATGTTCCCTGGTGACAGGGGCGTGCGTGGGCCGAACGGGCCAGGAAGACGGGATAGAAAACGGGGCAGGAATCAGTCCATCCGGCGAGCTGTGCCCAGCAGACCGGTCTCGGCATCGGTCGGGTTCGTCATCACCCAATGGTGTTCGCGCCCTGCGACCCACAACGTGACGCCGTCCGCCAGCGTGGGCAGCGCCTCGTACTCGGCGCGCGCGAGACCCAGAATCCGGCCGATCTGCTCGGCCTCGCCGGGGGAGACCCGCTGGACGCCCACCAGCGCCGAGGACCGCATCAACCGCGGTGCGACGGGGCTGAGATAGGGGAGCAGCGTCAGCACGGACTGCCACGGCGAGGACACCACCCGGCCACGCGGCGGCCGCATCCCGCAGTCCCGTACGACGACCACGGGGCTGCCCACGGTCGCACCCGTCGGCGGAACGCGCCCCACGTCGTACAGGGACACGCACTCAAGACCGGCGCCCGCCGCCTGGGCGAGCGTCGTCCAGGCCTGCACGCGACCGGTCTCGACCGCCACCCGGGCGCCCGTGCCCGCCGCCCGCAGCGCCAGGACCTGCGCCGTCCACAGCCCGCCGATCAGCGTGACGTCGTACGGCACCGGGCGATGGAACCCGATCAGCTGCGGCTTGTTGTTCGCGTCGTTGCCGATGATCACGCCGTCGTCGCCGACCGGCAGCGACAGCGCGCCCAGATGGTCCGCGGGCACCGTGTGACCCGCGTGGCGGGGGCCGCGCAGCCCGCGCCGGGGCTCGGTCCGGTTGCTCACTGTGCGCCTCCCAGCGGGAGCGTGGCCAGGACACCCGGCAACTGCTCGCGGTCCAGCCGTACCAGACCCACCTTGGCGTGCCGGGCGGCCTGCTCCAACGTCCTTCTCACGCCGATGAGTTCGGTGTCCGAACCACCCGTGACCCGCACATGGCCGGCCACGTTCGCCGACCCTTGGCGCGCTCCGCGACGTACCGTCAGGCTGAACGTCGTCGCGTACGCGGGCACCGACGTCAGCAGCGCGACCAGCTGCGGCAACGGCGTCGCGCCCCGCCCCAGTTCGGGCCAGCGGTCCACCGCGTATGTGGTGTGCCAGCGGTCGTCGCACCGCCAGACCCGTGACGTCTCCATGGTGCGCCGCTGCGGTGCGGCGTCCGGGCGGCCCGCCCGGCCCGACAGGATGGGATTGGCGCAGGCGGAGGTGGCCACCGCGGAGTTCAGCTCGTCCTGGTCCAGCACAGCGGCCTGGAAACCGGCGCCCGTGATCCTGCTCGCCACATGGTCGGCGACCCGCACCAGACAGCGCTGCGCGCCCTCGATCCCGCCGCCGCGCGCCTCGATGGCCTCACGGCACAGTTCCGGATCCAGCTTCACCGCCACCCACGTCATCCGCAGGGCGGGCGCACCGGTCTGGTCCTGGAGCGGCGCGTAGGAGAGGCGGGCCACCGACTGCTGCGGCAGATGAGGGGCCGGTGCGCACCGCACCTGCTGCACCAACTGCGCCGACTCCGCCACGATGTCGTCCACCGTGAGGGCGTCGCCCAGCAGTGACAGCGGAAGCGACCGGGCGCCGAACGCGGGCCGCAGCGACTCACCGCTCGCCTCGACCCGCACCACGGCGGTCAGGAACGTACCGTCGCCGAGCATCCCCACCGTCCGGTGGTTCCGGTCGACGTAGACCTGCGGGGCGAAGCCGGGAACGTTCTCGGCGACCGGGGCCAGCATCGGCTCCGCGTCCGCGGACGACAGAGCGGCGGCGGCCCGGCGGCGGGCCCGCAGCCCCAGAGCGCTCGACGCCCAGTCCTGGAGCGCGCGGCCCCGTCGGCGTACCACCGCGAGGGCAATGAACAGACACAGCAGTACGAGAGAGGGGATCAGCCACGCGCCGCCCAGCGCCGCACCGACGGCGGCGATCACGAGACCCACCTCGACGATCACCAACTGCCGCAGTACCGGGCGTACCCGGTCGGTCCGCGAGATCGAACGCAGGGTCGTCGCGGCGGGTGCGGCCGACCCGGGGGAGGCGGCGGGAGAGGACGGATCGGGGGCCGGTGCGGGCGGCTGGTTGCTGCGTTGCCTCCGGGAAGTTCCGGCGGCTCGACGGCCGGCCCGCCCGGTACGCTCGCGCGTAGCTGCACCCATCGCCGCGTTGCCCCCTCGTGTCCGTATTCACCGCTTTTTACACGGGTGTTGATCGGGTCGTCACCCTACCTGAGCACGGGGAGCGGAAGCCCAGCAGGCATAGTAGGGGCGCGGTACGGCAGCGGGGGCCGACGGTGCGTGTGGGACCCTGCTTCGATCACTTTCGATCACTGGGGACGAAGGGTCAGCGAACACATGGCATCACGGCGGGACGAGCTCAACGCCTATACCTTTGCGAAGCGGAGGTTGATCGCACAGTTCCTGCAACCCAACCCCACCGGTTCCGAGGAAGGCGCCCCGCGGCCGCTGCGCGCGGTGCTGCCCGGGGCCATCATCGCCGTCGTGGTTCTCGCCGTGTTCGGCGCCTGGGGCATGTTCAAGCCGGTGGCCCCCCAGAAATGGGACACCCCCAAGGAACACGTCATCATCGCCAGCAAGTCCACCACCCGGTACGTGGTGTTGACGACCGATGGCAAGAAGCAGCTGCACCCCGTTCTGAACATGGCCTCCGCCAAGCTCCTGCTCGCCCCGGACAAGGGCACCGTCGTCAACGTCAACGAGTCCGTCCTGGACAACGGCAAGATCCCGCACGGCGCCACCCTCGGCATCCCGTACGCCCCCGACCGGCTGCCCGACGCCAAGGAAGCGGGCGCGGCCAAGCGCTGGGCGGTCTGCGAACGCCCCGGGGAGGGCGGCCGCGCGATCCAGAAGGCGACCTTCATCTTCGCCGAGCGGGAAGAGAAGAAGACCGAGGGGAAGAACGCCCTGCGGGGCGGCGAGCTGATGTACGTCGAGGGCCCGGACCGGACCCGCTACATCGTCGACGCCTCCGGCAAGGCCTACCCCGTCCAGAAGGACGAACTGCTCCTGCGCACCCTGGTCGGCCAGAACTCCAAGCCCCAGCGGGTCTCCGCCGCCTGGCTGGCCACGCTGCACACCGGGGACCCGATCACCTTCCCGACCGTGAACGGCAACCCCGGAGACCCCGCGGGCGCCCCCGGCACCCTGGACGAGCGGACGAACCGCGTCGGCATGGTCCTGACCGCGACGGCGGGAACCAGGACCCAGAGCTATGTCGTCCTGCCGGGCAGGGTCGCTCCGGTCTCGGACTTCACCGCGAAGCTCCTGCTCAGCAGCCGGCAGCTGGTGCCCCTCAAGCAGGCGGGCACGGCACAGCCCGTGAGCGCCGCCGAACTCGAACCGGGCGCCCCGTTCGGCCAGCAGCGGGACTGGCCGGCCGACTGCCCCGAGCCCGTCAACTCCCCCGATGTCACGAAGGGCAGCCGGAACACCGTGTGCAACGTTCTGCGGGGCGTGGACGCCGACAGCGGCGCCACCACCCTGAGCACCTGGGTGGGTACGAGCTTCCCCGCGACGCTCCCCACCGGCTCCAGCAGCGCCTACGTCACGCCCGGATCGGGCGAGTTCTTCCGCCAGTTCAAGGGGTCCACCACCAGCGCGGGCTTCCTCTTCCTGGCCACGGACACCGGTCTGCGCTACGCGATGCAGTCCAACAGCGACAGCGGCCAGGACGACTCCGGCATCGGCGAATCCGGCAGCAAGAAGGACCGGGAGGACCAGCAGCAGGAGGCGCAGCAGGCGCAGAACCGGCTCGGCTACAAGGACGTCGACCCCAACCCCGTACCGGCGACCTGGTCCGCCCTCCTGCCGACCGGCCCCCGGCTCTCCACCGGCGCGGCGAGCCAGCCGCAGGGCTCATGACGATGGCAGACACCTTTGCTTCCGGCCGTGCCGCCCGTCGCCTCCTCACAGCCACCGCGGCAACGGCAGTCCTCCTGATCACCCTTCCGGTGGCCCGCGCGGCGGCGGAGGACTCGACCCAGTGCACGTTCCCGTCCAAGAAGTACCCGGGCCGCCCCTGGGCGTTGCAGCGCGTCCTGCTGGACGAGCTGTGGAAGCAGTCCACGGGCAAGGGCGTCCGCGTCGCGGTCATCGACACCGGCGTCGACATCAAGAACGACCAGCTCACGTCGGCGGTCGACGTCAAGGCGGGCCGCAACTACCTGCCGAAGGGCCTCAAGACCGACGACGGCAGAAAGATCGAGCGCGGCAAGGAGAACGGCACCACGGACACCGTGGGCCACGGCACCAAGGTCGCCGGCATCATCGCCGCCCGCGAGGCGAAGGGCACCGGCTTCAGCGGCCTCGCCCCCGACGCCACGATCATCCCGATCCAGCAGAACGACGCCGAGGGCCACGGCAACACGGCGACCCTCGCCAGGGCCATCACCTACGCCGCCACCGAGGCGAAGGCCGACATCATCAACATCTCCCAGGACACGGCAGACGCCGTAAGGCCGTCGGCGGCCCTGAAGCAAGCCGTCGACAGCGCCCTCGCCCGGAACATCGTGGTCGTCGCCTCGGCCGGCAACGACGGACTTGGCGGAAACGTCAAGGAGACCTACCCGGCCTCCTTCGAAGGCGTCCTGGCCGTCGCCTCGTCGGACCGCAACAACGAACGGGCGGCCTTCTCCCAGTCCGGAGACTTCGTCGGCATCGCCGCCCCCGGGGTGGACATGATCTCCACGGTCCCCGGCGGCGGACACTGCGTCGACAACGGAACCAGCTTCTCCGCCCCGTACGTCGCCGGGGTCGCCGCCCTGATCAGGGCGAAGCACCGCGACTGGACGCAGGCGCAGATCGTCGCGCAGATCCAGCAGACCGCGGAACGCTCCATCGCCGGCCACGACCGCGCGGTCGGCTGGGGCGTCGTCGACCCGGTACGCGCCCTCACCGAGGACGACAAGCCGATCGACCGCCCGATCGCGAGCGAGGGCATGAGCAAGGGCAAAGCCCCCACCCCCGCCGAACTCCACCTCGGCGAAACGGCCGACGAGCGCAACGCCCGCCTGGCGACGTACGTCATGGTCGGCAGCGGCGTCCTGGTGGCGGCGATCGCGGGCACGGCGGTCGCGGTACGGGACAAGCGGCGGCGCACGGGGCAGGTGGCCGGGTGAGGTGCGGCAGCGGACGAACGGTGAAGGTCCGTCAAGAGACCGGTCATGAGACAAGTCACGTGGCCACCAAGTCGATTGGCGCTGTCGTAGGCAGTGACTAGAGTTGTCACGATGAGATCGGATCGGACCGTGTCAGTGCGATAGCAACGCGGAACGGTCCGAGCAAACGGGGATGCAGAACGGGGAGGGCGGCGCTGTGGCCGAAGACGGTACGGGTGACCTCAAGCGCGGGGTGGGCGCGCTGGAGAAGTTCAAGAAGAGCGTCGACGCTCTGCTGGCGGACTTCGAGGGCTCGGCGGCCAGCAAGTCGAAGGTCGCCGACCAGAAGATCACGCGAGCCTCACTGAGCGGCCAGAACGCCTGCTTCGCCGAGGCGGACGGCCTGTACACCCAGTACAACCGGGTGCACTCCTCCCTTGTCTCGCTCTCCAAGTCCTTGGGTGACCAGATCGAGTATCTGAGCTTGGGGGTGCATGCGGCGGCGGTGGGCTTCGACAACGTCGAAAATGACATCAGGCAGCGCTTCCACGAGATCCAGACCCGCCTGTACGAAGAGAACGAGAAGAACACCAAGCCTGAACCGACCAACAACGACAAGCAGGTCGACTCCGGGTGGGGAGCGGAATGAGCGACGAGAACCTGACGCCCGCCGAGCAGCGGAAGCAGGACGACGCGCGGGTCAAGATCCAGATGGCGCAGACGGACATCTCCGAGGCTGTCCGCAAGATGCCCCTCGCCAGTGCGCCCGCCGGCCGTACCTCCTTCGAGGGATTCCAGCTCAACTCCATGATTGACCTGGTGGAGAAGACCAAGCCGGAAGATCTGGAGAACGCGGGCAAGGCGCTCTGGGACGCCAGGGACGCCATCAAGAGGGCCGCGCAGGAGCTGGAAGACAACATGAAAGGCGTCGACTGGCAGGGCGAGTCCGGAACGGCCTTCCGCGCCTTCGGCAAGGGTCTGGTCGCCCACGCCCGGAAGCTGGGCGAATTCGCGGACGTGGCCGGCACGCAGATCACGGTCGCGGGCACCGGTCTTGCCTCCGTACGCAGCGCCATGCCGCCCCGCGACAGCCGCCAGGTACGCAAGAGCCCGGACGACATCGAGCTCCCGGGCCGGGTCGCGGACAACCCGGAGTACCAGGCCGCCCTCAAGGTGGAGAAGGACCGCCAGGAGGCCATCAACCAGATCAACCGGCTGGCTTCGTACTACTCGGTCTCGGGGGAGCGGCTGGAGGGGCAGGAGCCGCCGCGGTTCGATAAGCAGCTGGGTATTAATGTGCCGCCGCCGACGACCGATCGTCGTGAGAGTCCGTCGTCTGGTGCTTCCGGCGAGCGCTCCGAGAGCTTCGGCAAGAGTGCAGTGCTAGACGCGGCAGGACGCACGAACTCAGCGCGCTCTGCTCCGGCAATTGCAACCAACCTGCCACCGGTTGAGGCTCTCGGCTCAGCACCCCTGCCGGACAGGACCATCGGCACGGAGATCAACGCCGTCGCGCCTCCACAGGCTCCGACGACGATCAACGGCACACCACCGCCACCGTCGCCCACGCCCACGACGGGCCCGTCCGGAGCACCGCCGACGTTCATGCCGCCCAGTCTCACCAACCCCGTGCAGGGCGGCACGCAGCGTTCGACGGGGCCGACGGGCATGCCGCGAACGGTCGGTCGGGCCGGCCAGGGAATGGGCAAGGCTCAGCCCATCGGGGCAGGTCCCGTCGGCAAGGGGCAGGGCGGTCCCCCGATCGGTCGTCCCGGCCCGATGGCGGGCGGAGGGGCGTTCAACGGTCGTCCGCCGGTCGGACCGCAGTCGCAGGCGCCGACTGCCGGTCGATCCGGTGTGACGGGCGGTCGGCCCACCGTCGGCCCCGGTGGTACGTCCACCGGCACCGGTCCCCGTGCCGGAGGCAGGAACGGCATCGTCGGGGGGACCCCCCAGCAGGCGTCGCCGCAGGGCAGGGCCACTGCCGGAGGTACCGGTCAGCGCGGAGTGATCGGGGGACGTGGAGCAGCAGCTGCTCCCTCTCGTCCCGGTGGGCGGCCCACTCCCGCTTCCGGTGCCAACGGAGTCGTCGGCGCACCCCGCAAGGCTGCCGGAACCGGCTCGAACGCCAAGGGCTTCACAGCCGGTGGCGCGGGCCTCGTTCGGGGCCCCGCAGGCCGCCGGAACAACGGCCGGGAGGACGAGGCCAACGGGTCGACCCGCCCGGACTACCTGACAGAAGACGAAGAAACGTGGAATGCCGGACGGCGCGGAGCCGTGCCGCCGGTGGTCGAGTAGCAGTTCCAGGGAAGGTTCGGAAGCCGGGATGACAGCAGGAATGAGCCGAGCTCGGAGGCGCGTGCGTGTGCTCGGCGCGCTGGCTGTGGCCGCTTCGTGGAGTGTGTTGTTCGTCGGGGCGGCGCAGCCTGCCGCAGCCGACACACAGTCGAAGCAGTGGTACCTCGCCGCGATGCAGGCCGAGGACATGTGGAAGGTCACGACCGGCGAAGGCGTCAAGGTCGCTGTCGTCGACACGGGGGTGAACTCGTCCACGCCGTCGCTGCGGGGACAAGTCCTCAAGGGAGTCGATGCAACCGGTGCCCCGGGCGACGAAACCGACGACTATGAGGGTCACGGTACGACCATGGCTGAGCTAATCGCGGGCACGGGTAAGGGGGGCGGCCTGAAAGGACTCGCTCCGGGAGCCAAAATCATTCCTCTGCGTATTGCCCTGGGTGAGTTTCAAGAGAAGCATTCCAGCTCGATCCAGGACATAGCAAATGCCATCCGCGCTGCTGCCGACAGTGATGCGCAGATCATCAGTATGTCCTTCGGAAGCCGGCACACCACGCCTCAGGATCGCGAAGCGATCAAGTACGCGGAAAGCAAAGGAAAGTTGCTCTTCGCGGCTGTAGGGAACGAAGGGCATAAGCAGAACGAGCTCGGCTATCCGGCGGCCTATCCTCAGGTAGTGGGTGTTGCTTCAGCAGACCGAGCGGGGAAGGTCTCGTTCTATTCGCAGCATGTGGGCACGGTAGATGTCGCGTCACCTGGGAGTGACGTTCCCAGTTGGTGCGACAAATCCTTCGAGAGCTACTGTGACGGCGACGGCGGCACCAGTGCCGCCACCGCCATCGCCTCCGCTTCCGCAGCCCTCGTCTGGTCCCTCCATCCCGACTGGACCGCGAACCAGGTCCTGAACGTCCTCTTCGACACTGCTGCGCGCGACTGGAAGGACGGCGAGCGCAGCGAATACCTCGGGCAAGGCCTGATCCGCCCCTCGATGAACATCCTTAAGGGCAAGGGCGACCCCGGTGACCCGGACATCAGCCCGCTCACCAAGGAGAGGACGACCGGCCCCGCCAAGTCGTCCGAGCCTTCCGCCTCCACCTCCACCTCCGCCTCGCCGCAGCCCGCCAAGAACGGCGCGGAGGGCGACAAGGCCGTGGCGGTGAAGGAGTCCAACTCCTCCGACGACGGAAACCAGTTGGGCCTGATCCTCGGCCTGGCCGCAGCCGTGGCCGTACTCGGAGGCGTGGCCTACGTCGTGGTCCGCAGGCGTAAGGCCGCTTGACCGCACGTTCCACATGTACCGGCCGGCGACCCATGTCGGCCTTGCAGAACCAACGGAAAGGGAAAGAGAACCATGGCAGACCAGAAGGTCTCAGATGCCGCTCTCCTGAAGCTGGAGAGCGACCTCTCCATCAAGTTCGAAGCGGTCAAGGGGCAGGTCAAGAAGCTCCACGCGACGATCGACAACCTCGAAGGCAAGTGGCAGGGCATCGGTGCCAACCACTTCAACTCGAAGCAGACCGAGATCAACAACCGCATGGTCAAGCTTGCCAAGCAGCTTGCCCGCTTTCAGGATTCCATCAAGGCGGCCCGCACCATTTCGGGCGACAACGAGGAAGAGATTCGCGCGGCACTCGCGTCCGTGGACGTTCAAGCCGGCTCCAGCGACGGGCCGAAGAGCCGCCTGAACGACCTCTAACCCTCATCTCGTAAACAGAATTCAGCGGAGGACCACATGGGCAAGAACGACGGTACGACGGTCGTCACTTACGCGAGCCTGGATCTCGCGGCCGGCGAGATCAAGAAGCAGGCCGCAGCACTCGCGAGGGATCTCGATGAGATCAGGGCCATGATCGCGAACGTTTCGGAGCTGTGGGAAGGTGAGGCCAAGCAGGCCTACGTCGCCGCGCAGAACAAGTGGAAGGCGGACGCCAACGCTATCCGCGCCAACCTTGACTCCATCGCCACGAAGGTCCTGGAGGCGTCGCCCACCTACCGCAGCGGTGACAAGCGCGCGGCGGCGAACTTCTAACTTAGTTCGCACAGCACAGCACAGCACAGCACATCAGGGTGGACATGCGCGGGAGATGTCCACCCTGAGCCGTCGCAAGCGCGACGGAAACCAAGAAGGTGCGGAGCCCCAACGGCCCCGCACCTTCTCCCTTCCACGATCCGAGTGAGTGCAACCCGGCCCCGGACCGACCCCGGGACCCGGTCCTACCCCTCCCCGCCCATAACCCCCGTCTGCACCAACGGATTCCCCCGCCGCCGGCTCACGAAGATGCCCCGCCCCGACGGCATCGGCCGCGGCCGTACGTTGCCCATGATGTCGCCCTCGGCCGGGTCGCCCGACAGCATCAGACCCTGGGCGCCCAGCTCGATCATGCGCTGGAGGAAGGGTTCGTACAGGGCGCGGCTGGCCCCCGCCGAACTGCGGGCGATGATGAAGCGGACGCCCACATCGCGGGCGAACGGCAGCATCTCCGTGATCGGTGCCAGCGGGTTGCCGCTCGACGTGGCGACCAGGTCGAAGTCGTCGATGACGACGTACACCGTGGGGCCCTGCCACCAGCTCTGGTCGCGCAGTTCCTGCGCCGTGACGTCGGCCGACGGGGTGCGGCGCTTCATCAGGTCGTACAGCGCCGTCATGTGATGTTCCATGTTGTTGGACATCGGGATGTACTCCGCCAGGTGCGAGCGCGGAGTCACGTCCAGCAGCGAACGCCGGTTGTCGATGACGAAGAGCTTGCAGGAATCACCGTCGTACCGCTCGGTCAGCTGCTTGATGATCAACCGCAGCAGGTTGGACTTCCCCGACTCGCTCTCGCCGAACGCCAGGAAGAACGGGTCCTGCTCGAAGTTCAGGTACACCGGCTCCAGGTTGTTCTCGTCGATGCCGAAGGCGATACCGCGCTCCGGTACCGCGTACCCGGCCGGGAGTTCGCTCGCCGGAAGCTCGCGCGGCAGCAGACGTACCGCGGGGGCCGGCGCCGCCGTCCAGTGGCGGGTGACCTCCTGGTTCATCGCCGCGGTGGCCTCGGAGAGGTCGCTGTCGGAGTTGATGCCGTCGATCCGCGGCACCGCCGCCATGAAGTGCAGCTTCTCCGGCGTCTGGCCGCGACCCGGCACCCCGGCGGGCACGTTGGCCGCCACCTTGCGGTCCAGCTCGGAGTCCATGACATCACCGAGCCGCAGCTCCAGGCGGTTCATGAGCTGGTCCTTGAGGCTGGCCCGCACCTCCATGGAACGCGACGCCGTGATGATCAGGTGGATGCCGTAACCCAGTCCACGGGCGCCGATGTCCATGACCGCGTCCTCAAGACCTTCGTAGTCCGTCCGGAAGTTGCCCCACCCGTCGATGACCAGGAAGACGTCACCCCACGGCTGGTCCGTCACCGAGATGTCGCCGCGCGCCCGCAGCCGGCGGTACGTGGCGATGGAGTCGATCCCGGCGCTGCGGAAGTACTCCTCGCGCCGCGCCATGACGCCGTACACCTCGGCGACCGTACGGCGGACCCGCTCGGGGTCGAGACGGGACGCCACCCCACCGACGTGCGGCAGACCCGCGATCGAGGACATGCCGCCGCCACCGAAGTCGAGCCCGTAGAACTGGACCTCGTGCGGCGTGTGCGTGAGCGCGAAACCGGCGATGATCGTCCGCAGCAGCGTCGACTTCCCCGACTGCGGACCACCGGTGATCTGCATATGACCGGCCGCACCGGAGAAATCCCGGTAGAGGGTGTCGCGCCGCTGCTCGAACGGCTTGTCGATGACACCGATCGGCGCGACCAGCCGGCCCGCGCCCTCGAAACCAGGCTGCGTCAGCCCCCGGCCCGGCACCGAGGAGAGCCCCGGCAGCAGCTCGTCCAGCGACGGCGGATTGTCCAGCGGCGGCAGCCACACCTGGTGGGCGGAGGCCCCGCGGCCCTCCAGCCGGCGCACGATCACATCGAGCACCGTGTCCGCCAGCGCGTCGTCCTCCGCCGTGCGCTGCTCCGGTACGCCCCCGGCCTGCGCCGCCGGCTGAACGTACTGCACCGCGACCGGGGCGGCCGTGAACGGAACCGGCCTGCGGTCCACCGGCAGGGGAGCACCCGGGGCCGCCGCCGCCCGGTGCGCGCCCGAGCGGTACACCCCGGAGACGTACGCGGCCTTGAACCGGACCATCTCCTCCGTACCGAACTTGAGCAGCCCGGAACCGGGCACGTTCGGCAGGTGGTACGCGTCGGGCACCCCGATCGCGGCCCGCGACTCCGCCGCCGAGAACGTCCGCAGACCCACCCGGTACGACAGATACGTCTCCAGACCGCGCAGCCGCCCCTCCTCCAGCCGCTGCGACGCCAGCAGCAGATGCACGCCCAGCGAACGGCCGATACGCCCGATCTGGACGAACATCTCGATGAAGTCGGGCTTCGCGGTGAGGAGTTCGCTGAACTCGTCGATGACCAGCACGAGCGAGGGAATGGGCTGGAGCGGCGCACCGGCCGCCCGCGCCTTCTCGTAGTCGTGGATGTTGGCGTAGTTGCCCGCGTCGCGCAGCATCTCCTGCCGGCGGTTGAGCTCACCGCTGATGGAGTCACCCATACGGTCGACCAGCGTCAGGTCGTCCGCGAGGTTGGTGATCACGGCCGCGACGTGCGGCATCTGCGCCATACCGGCGAAGGTCGCACCGCCCTTGAAGTCGGCGAGGACGAAGTTCAGCGTCTCCGAGGTGTGCGTGACGGCCAGGCCGAGCACCAGGGTGCGCAGCAGCTCGGACTTACCGGAACCGGTGGCACCCACGCACAGGCCGTGCGGGCCCATGCCCTCCTGCGCCGCCTCCTTCAGGTCCAGCATCACGGGCGAGCCGTCCTCGCCCACACCGATCGGCACCCGCAGCCGCTCCGCCTGCGACCGCGGCCGCCAGGTCCGGCTGACCTCGATCGACGCGGCGTCCCCCAGGTTCAGCAGATCCGTGAACTCCAGGTTGGCCAGCAGGGGTTCGTCGTCGTCCCCGCCCGTCGCCATGTGCAGCGGGGCCAGCTGCCGGGCGAGCGCCTCGGCCGCCTCGTAACTGAGCAGGTCCGGAACCCCGTCGTACACCAGCCCCTGGCCCGACTCCAGCTGCAACGTCTTCGGCTGCACCACGATCGAGAGGCCCCCGCGCGCCCCGGTCACCTCACCCGGCACCACCTCGATGACCGTCACACCCTGGAGGCCCTCCGCCGACGCCAGCACCGACATGGGCGGCACCGACTCACCGTCCAGGACCACGACGACATGCGGCTGTTCCACCAGCGGCTGCCCGCCGGGCTGGAAGCGCGGCCTGCCCTCCAGCCGGCCGGCCAGCAGATCCTCCAGGGCCGGCAGACTCGTGGTGATCAGCCGCCTGCTCCCCGCCCCGTCCGCGGGACCCGGAGCCTGCGCGTGCGGCAGCCACTTCGTCCACTCCCACTGCGGCGCCGCCTCCGCCCCCGTCGCGACCGCGATCACCAGGTCCTCGGGGGAGTGCAGGGAGGCAAGACCGCCGACCATCGCCCGCGCCGCGGAGCGCGCGGACTCCGCGTGGCCGCTGATCGTCAGGTGGTAGAACGCCCGCAACGAGACGGCCATGGGCAGACCGTCCAGCGTGGAGTGCGTCGCCAGGAACTGCTGCATCGCCCCGGCCGCCAGCGGCTCCAGCTCGTCCACGGGCGCCGTCTCGGGCGCGACGAGCGGCGTCGCCAGCTCCTGACTGCCGAGACCGATACGCACCTGCGCGAAGTCCGCGTCACCCGCGCGCCGCTCCCACACCCGGCTGCCCTCGGCGACGAGCGCCCACAACTGGTCGGGAGAGGGGTGGAGGTAGAACTGCGCGTCGCGCTGCTTGCGGGCCGTCTTCAGCACCGTACGCCGGGTCTGCGTCAGGTACTTCAGGTAGTCGCGGCGCATATCCGCCAGTTCGCCCTGGGTGCCCCGTCGGTACCGTACGAGCATCGCGACGGCCATACCGAGCGTCGAGGCGATCATCACCATGCCCATGATGCGCATGACCGGGTTCGGCGTCATGAAGAAGAAGACGACCGAACCACCCATGCCCAGCATCGGCAGGAGCTGCATCAGCGCCCCCTCCTGCTGGCCCCGGGGGAGTTCCGGCGGAGGTTGCAACTGCACCTGCTCGACCGGCACTTCGGTGGGCAGAGCCCGCGGTGGGCGCTTGACGACGATCTGGCTCACAGCTCACCAATTCCCTTGCCGGACGGAAGTGTTCCTATCGGCGCCCCCGTGGCGACGGGCTCCATCCGCGGGATGGATCCTACTGGCGTGGCGCCACCCCCATGGCGGTAGGGTGTCGCGACGCGTGTACGCATCCGCTAACTCTCGCGTAACTGTCGCGAGAAGACGGTCATTCGGGACGAACGCGGAACCCGAAGCGCGGAACGGACAGCGGAGCAGCGCAGAGCACGTGCGATACAGCGCAGCAAAAGCAAGCGCAGTAAAGCCAAGCAAGCGCGGCAAAAGCCAGTAACGCGCAGCAAGAGCCAGAACCAGTAACGCGCAGCAAAAGCCAGTAGCAGCCAGCAGGGGGAGCACCAGGTGACCATGACGGCCCAAGCGGCAGCCACCGGATCCGGTCGGCCGAGTCTCGGGACCCCGTCCGGCAGCAGCACCGGATTCTGCCGGGTCACGGTCGTCGCGCCCGACGGCCGGGTCGATGTGGCCCTGCCCGAGGACATCCCCGTCGCCGACCTCTACCCCGAGATCCTCCGGCTGTCCGGACAGAGCCCCGCCCCCGGCGCACCGGTCGGCTACCACCTGGTGCGCCGCGACGGCACCGTCCTCGACAGCGCCCGTACGCTCGCCGGCCACCGCATCCTCGACGGCGAGCTGCTGTCGATGCGGCCCTTCTCCGAATCGCTGCCCCCCGCGGTCTTCGACGACGTCTCGGACGCCGTCGCCACCGCCGTGGCCAAGGACCGCACCCTCTGGGGCGACGCGCTGATGCGCGGTGCCGGGCTCTTCGGCGGCTCCGTCCTGCTCGCCCTGCTCGGCTTCGTCCTGTGGACCGCCGACCCGCGCCACGACATGAACGGGCTGCCCGGCATCCTGGCCGCCGTCGTCGCCCTGCTCCTCCTCGCGTTCGCGTGCGTGCGTGCGCGGATCTACGACGACCGGGCCTCGTCGATCGCGCTCGGTACCGGCGCCCTGGTGAACGCGGCCGTGGCCGGCTCCGGCCTGCTGCCCCTGAGTACCGGGCAGGGCATCGGACGGCTCCAGTTCCTGCTCGCCTGCGCGGCGGTCCTCGTCGTCGCGGTCATCCTGATGATCGTCGCGCCCGGCGGGGACGGTCCGTTCGTCGCGTTCGTCTTCGCGAGCGCCGTCGGCCTCCTGGTCACCTTCATCGCGATCATGACCGACATGAGGCCGATCGAGGCCGCCGCCGTGTGCTCCCCGCTCGCCGTCGGAGCCCTCGCCTTCCTGCCGGGGCTCTCCACCCGCTTCGCCCGGATCCCCATCGGATTCGAGCCGCCCCGCACCACGGTCGGCGACTACGGGACCTCCGAGCCCGCGGCCACCGGCCCGGTCGACGCCGTACGCCTCGCCGCCCAGGCCCGCCGCGGCCACGAACTGCTCCTCGGCCTGGTCGGCGGCTGCGCCCTGGTCGCCGTGGCGGCCGCCGCCGTACTGGGCTTCTCGGACAACGTCTGGGGCCAGCTGCTCGCCCTGGCCACCGGCGTCGCCATGCTGATGCGCGCCCACCTGTTCCGTTACACCGCCCAGGTCGGCTGCGCGCTCGCCGCGGGCCTCGCCTCCCTGGTGTTCCTGGGCCTCGGGCTGTCCCTGAACCCGCCGGCCGCCATCGTGCGCGACGCGCTGCGCGGCGACGGGGCCGCACTCGACCTCCGTACGGTGTGGCTCGCCGCGGCGGTCGCGGGCGTCGCCGTTCTGATCACCGCCATCGGCCTGATCGTGCCGAGCAAGGGCGTGACCCCGTTCTGGGGCCGCTTCCTGGAGATCGCCGAGACGGTCGTCCTGCTGACACTGCTCCCGCTCTGCCTCGCGGTCTTCGACGTCTACCACTCGATCCGGTCCCTCACCAGCTGATGACCGGCCCGTCAAGCCGATGACCGCCCCGTCAAGCCGATGACCGGCGGGGCGTGACCCGAACGGCTGGTAGTCTGTGCGGTGGCCGTTTGTGTACGCGCCCCCGGATCATCCTGGGGGCTGCGCTCATCGGACCTTCGCCTCCGAGTCACGGAAGCTCCCCTGAGACCAAGACCAGGGGCACTCGTGGGCGCTTCGAACATCAAGAGGAGTACGCGTGCCGCTCGACGCCGCTACGAAGAAGCAGATCATGGCCGAGTTCGCCCAGAAGGAGGGTGACACCGGATCCCCCGAGGTCCAGGTCGCCATGCTCTCCCGCCGGATCTCGGACCTGACCGAGCACCTCCGGACGCACAAGCACGACCACCACTCCCGTCGTGGTCTGCTGATCCTGGTCGGCCAGCGCCGCCGCCTCCTGCAGTACCTGGCCAAGAAGGACATCCAGCGCTTCCGTGCGCTCGTCGACCGCCTCGGCATCCGCCGTGGCGCGGCCGGCGGCGCCAAGTAAGGACGCTGTGGAGAGGGAGCGGTTCCCGCGTTTGAGGGGACCGCTCCCTTTGCCGTACGTGCAGGACCGGTGTCAAGCTCAGTAACCTGGGTGCAGCGACACCCGTAGGACCCGTAAGACCCGCGCGACGAACACGCGCGATCGCAAGAACGAGTAAGACCGGAACGAGCAAGATTCAGGGAGAGGCGCTACGACGCCGCCGCCGGTCCTCGGTAGTGGCCCCCGGGAACATGCCCGGGAGCTTCGATCGAAGACCGGCCCGCATCCACGGTGCGCCTCTCCCGCACCGTCCCGCGCCACACGGGCGCGCGGACGAAAGACGACGAGTATGGAGAAATCACTAGTGGAGAACGAGACCCACTACGCCGAGGCCGTCATCGACAACGGCACCTTCGGCACCCGCACCATCCGCTTCGAGACGGGCCGCCTGGCCAAGCAGGCCGCCGGCTCCGCCGTCGCGTACCTGGACGACGACACCATGGTGCTGTCGGCCACCACCGCTTCCAAGCGGCCCAAGGACAACCTCGACTTCTTCCCCCTCACGGTGGACGTCGAGGAGCGGCAGTACGCGGCCGGCAAGATCCCCGGCTCCTTCTTCCGCCGCGAGGGCCGCCCCTCCGAGGACGCGATCCTCACCTGCCGTCTGATCGACCGCCCGCTGCGCCCGTCCTTCAAGAAGGGCCTGCGCAACGAGATCCAGATCGTCGAGACGGTCATGGCGCTCAACCCCGACCATCTGTACGACGTGGTCGCGATCAACGCCGCCTCCTGCTCCACCCAGCTCGCGGGCCTGCCCTTCTCCGGCCCGATCGGCGCCACCCGCGTCGCCCTGATCAAGGGCCAGTGGGTCGCCTTCCCGACGCACACCGAGCTCGAGGACGCCGTCTTCGACATGGTCGTCGCCGGTCGCGTCCTGGAGGACGGCGACGTCGCGATCATGATGGTCGAGGCCGAGGCCACCGAGAAGACCATCCAGCTCGTCAAGGACGGCGCCGAGGCTCCCACCGAGGAGGTCGTCGCCGCCGGTCTGGAAGCGGCGAAGCCGTTCATCAAGACCCTCTGCAAGGCGCAGTCGGACCTGGCGTCCAAGGCCGCCAAGCCCGAGGGTGACTTCCCGGTCTTCCTGGACTACCAGGACGACGTCCTGGACGCCCTGGCCAAGGCCGTCACGCCGGAGCTGAAGCAGGCGCTCACCATCGCTGGCAAGCAGGAGCGCGAGACCGAGCTGGACCGCGTCAAGGAGATCGCCGCCGAGAAGCTCCTCCCGGAGTTCGAGGGCCGCGAGAAGGAGATCTCCGCCGCGTACCGCGCGCTGACGAAGAAGCTGGTCCGCGAGCGCGTCATCAAGGACAAGGTCCGCATCGACGGCCGCGGCGTCACGGACATCCGTACGCTCGCCGCCGAGGTCGAGGCCATCCCGCGCGTGCACGGCTCGGCGCTGTTCGAGCGTGGCGAGACCCAGATCCTGGGCGTCACCACCCTCAACATGCTCCGCATGGAGCAGCAGCTGGACACCCTCTCCCCGGTGACCCGCAAGCGCTACATGCACAACTACAACTTCCCGCCGTACTCCGTCGGTGAGACCGGCCGCGTGGGCTCGCCCAAGCGCCGCGAGATCGGCCACGGTGCGCTCGCCGAGCGTGCCATCGTGCCGGTCCTCCCGACCCGCGAGGAGTTCCCCTACGCGATCCGCCAGGTCTCCGAGGCGCTGGGCTCCAACGGCTCGACGTCCATGGGCTCGGTCTGCGCCTCCACCATGTCGCTGCTGAACGCCGGTGTGCCCCTCAAGGCCGCCGTCGCCGGTATCGCCATGGGCCTGATCTCGCAGGAGATCGACGGCAAGACCCACTACGTCGCCCTCACCGACATCCTCGGTGCGGAGGACGCCTTCGGCGACATGGACTTCAAGGTCGCCGGTACGAAGCAGTTCGTGACCGCGCTCCAGCTCGACACCAAGCTCGACGGCATCCCCGCCTCGGTCCTGGCCGCCGCGCTGAAGCAGGCCCGTGACGCCCGTCTGCACATCCTGGACGTCATGAACGAGGCCATCGACGTCCCGGACGAGATGTCCCCGAACGCCCCGCGGATCATCACCGTCAAGATCCCGGTGGACAAGATCGGTGAGGTCATCGGCCCCAAGGGCAAGATGATCAACCAGATCCAGGAGGACACCGGCGCCGACATCACGATCGAGGACGACGGCACCATCTACATCGGTGCCCAGCAGGGCTCGCAGGCCGAGGCCGCCCGCGCCACGATCAACGCCATCGCCAACCCGACCATGCCGGAGGTCGGCGAGCGCTACCTGGGTACGGTCGTCAAGACCACCACCTTCGGTGCGTTCGTGTCGCTCATGCCGGGCAAGGACGGTCTGCTGCACATCTCGCAGATCCGCAAGCTCGCCGGTGGCAAGCGCGTGGAGAACGTCGAGGACGTGCTCGGCGTCGGCGCCAAGGTCCAGGTCGAGATCGCCGAGATCGACTCCCGCGGCAAGCTCTCCCTCATCCCCGTCATCGAGGGTGAAGAGGACGACAAGAAGGACGACACCGACAAGTGACGTCCCGTAGTTCCGCGACGACGGCCCGCACCTCCTCGGAGGGGCGGGCCGTCGCCCGTACCCAAACGCTTCTCAAGGGCAGCAACGGCATCGGAACGGTCCGCCGGACCGTGCTCCCCGGCGGTCTGCGGATCGTCACCGAGACCCTGCCCTCCGTCCGGTCCGCCACCTTCGGCATCTGGGCGAACGTCGGCTCCCGCGACGAGACGCCCACCCTGAACGGCGCGACCCACTACCTCGAACACCTCCTCTTCAAGGGCACCGGCAAGCGCAGCGCCCTCGACATCTCCTCCGCGATCGACGCGGTCGGCGGCGAGATGAACGCCTTCACGGCGAAGGAGTACACCTGCTACTACGCACGGGTCCTCGACACCGACCTGCCGCTGGCCATCGACGTCGTCTGCGACATGCTGACCGGCTCGCTGATCGCCCCCGAGGACGTCGACGCCGAGCGCGGCGTCATCCTCGAAGAGATCGCGATGACCGAGGACGACCCGGGCGACTGCGTGCACGACCTGTTCGCGCACACCATGCTCGGCGACACCCCGCTCGGCCGCCCCGTCCTCGGCACCGTCGACACGATCAACGCCCTGAACCGGGGCCAGATCGCCCGCTTCTACAAGAAGCACTACGACCCCACGCACCTGGTCGTCGCAGCCGCGGGCAACGTCGACCACGCCACGGTCGTGACCCAGGTCCGCCGCGCCTTCGAGAGGGCCGGCGCCCTCTCCCGTACGGACGCGGTGCCCATGGCGCCCCGCCAGGGCTCCCGCACCCTGCGCGCCGCAGGCAAGGTCGAGCTGCTCAACCGCAAGACCGAACAGGCCCACGTGGTCCTCGGCATGCCCGGCCTCGCCCGCACCGACGACCGCCGCTGGGCCCTCGGGGTCCTCAACACGGCCCTCGGCGGCGGAATGAGCTCGCGCCTCTTCCAGGAGGTACGAGAAAAGCGCGGCCTGGCCTACAGCGTGTACTCGTACACCTCGGGCTTCGCCGACTGCGGCCTCTTCGGCGTCTACGCGGGCTGCCGGCCCAGCCAGGTCCACGACGTCCTGAAGATCTGCCGCGACGAACTGGACCGGGTCGCCACCCACGGCCTGGACGACGACGAGATCACCCGCGCCATCGGCCAGCTCTCCGGCTCCACCGTCCTCGGCCTGGAGGACACCGGCGCGCTGATGAACCGTATCGGCAAGAGCGAGCTGTGCTGGGGCGAGCAGATGTCGGTCGACGACATGCTGGCCCGTATCGCGGAGGTCACCCCCGACGACGTACGGGAGGTGGCGGGCGAACTCCTCACCCACCGCCCCTCGCTCTCGGTCATCGGCCCGCTCAAGGACAAGCAGGCGGACCGCCTCCACGAAGCGGTCTCCTAACCCCCAAGCGCTCGCACCCTAAGGAATCACCATGAGCAAGCTGCGCGTAGCCGTTCTCGGTGCTCAGGGCCGTATCGGCTCCGAGGCCGTACGAGCCGTCGAGGCCGCCGACGACCTGGAGCTGGTGGCGGCCCTGGGCCGCGGCGACAAGCTGGAGACCCTCGCCGACGCGGGCGCCCAGGCCGTCGTCGAGCTGACCACCCCCGCATCGGTGATGGGCAACCTCGACTTCTGCGTCCGGCACGGCATCCATGCCGTCGTCGGCACCACCGGCTGGACCGACGAACGGCTCGCGCAGCTGACCACCTGGCTGGACAACTCCCCGGAGACCGGTGTCCTCATCGCCCCGAACTTCTCTATCGGCGCGGTCCTGACCATGAAGTTCGCGGAGCAGGCCGCCCGCTACTTCGAATCCGTCGAGGTCGTCGAACTCCACCACCCCAACAAGGTCGACGCCCCTTCCGGCACCGCGACCCGCACCGCCCAGCTCATCGCGGCGGCCCGCGCGAAGGCCGGCAGCGCCCCCCAGCCCGACGCCACGACCACCGCCCTGGACGGCGCGCGCGGCGCGGACGTCGACGGCGTCCCGGTCCACGCGATCCGGCTCCGCGGCCTGCTGGCCCACCAGGAAGTGCTGCTCGGCGGCGAGGGCGAGACCCTCACCATCCGCCACGACTCCCTCCACCACAGCAGCTTCATGCCGGGCATCCTGCTCGGCGTCCGCCGCGTGGTGACCACTCCCGGCCTCACGTTCGGCCTGGAACACTTCCTCGACCTGAACTGACGGCCCCCATGCGCGCAAAGATCACCTACTTCATCACGGCCGCCGTCCTGGTCTTCTACTTCGTCCTGGTCGGCAGCCGGGGCCTGATGCTCATCCGGCACGGCACCCTGCTCACGGTCACGTTCGGCGTCGCCGTGCTGATCCTGCCGCTGATCGGCGTCTGGTTCCTGTGGAAGAACACCCAGTTCGTCCGCCGCGCCAACGCCCTGGCCGCCGAGCTGGACGCGGAGGGCGGCCTCCCGGTCGACGACCTGGCCCGCACCCCGTCGGGCCGCATCGACCGGGACGCCGCCGACGCGGTCTTCACCCAGCGCCGCGAGGAGACCGAGGACGCCCCGGACGACTGGCGCACCTGGTTCAGACTGGCGATCGCCTACCAGGACGCAAGGGACACCCCAAGGGCCCGCAAGGCCATGCAGAGGGCCATCGCTTTGCACAAAACGCCCCCGAAGGCCGCACCTTCCACCCCGAGCGCCCCCTCGCCAGCGCCGGATGAGCCCGCACCTTCGCCCGCGCCTGGCGAGCCCGCATCCTCAAGCCCGGCCGCACCTTCCAGCCCGCCCGGCGCTTGAGGGCAAAATCAAGCCCGTCCGGCGATTGAGGACATCTTTCAGCCCGTACGCAAGTGAGCCCGGCACCCACGATGGGCCCGGGCTCACTCACGTACAGCCGACAAAAACCGGCTCACCCGAGCCGATACTCATCCGCCCAGGCCTCAACGGAATCCGTCGCCCGCTCGAACGCCTCCTCACGCCCGAGGAAATCCGCATTGTGGTCCGTGGCCAGCGGCGCCAACGTCTCACCGCTCCGCCGGACCACGACGAGCGCCTGGCCCTGGACCGTACGGGGAAAGCCCATCCACTTCACGGGCTGCTGGACCGTACGGACCGCCGACGTGTCGCTCCAGGCCACCGTGACGGTCCGGAAGAAGCCGACGCGCCGCACACCGTGGCGGCTGACCCACGCACCCGCCCGCAGCAGCCGCAGGGCGGCGGCGATCACGACACCGGCCAGCACCAGACACACCGTGGCACCCGAAGGCGCTCCGGCCACACCAATGATCATGGCCGCGAGCAGAACGAACGAGGCCAGCAACAACAGGGTGGCCGCCGCCGCGACCCGCCACGGACCGGGGCGGTAGGGCCGCCGCCAGCTGTCGTGGTCGTCGAACGGCAGGGCGACGTCCTCCGCGCTCGCGTCGAATGCGCGGTCGGCCGTCAGAAAGGGCAGGGGCACGACTCATCCTCACTCACAAGCACGCTCGATTGCTGTGCCCGGTGAGGCTACCGAGGCAGCCCCCGGCCCGACCACCCCAGGGGGTCCGTACGAGTCGACGGCCTACGGCTCAGCGGCCCTGAGACGCGGTCGACTGCTTGCCGTGCTCCGCGGGCTGTCCGGAATCCAGCGCCGGGAGGCCCAGCAGCAGAGAGCCCACGAGACCGGCGACCACGGTCAGCCCGACGAGGGACCGCCCCAGCAGCTCGGGAACGGTGGCACGGGCGGCGGGAGGCGGAGTGACATTACTGCGGAACCGCTCGGACTCGGCGACGAACGAGAACGGGACGGCTTCACGCCGGCGGAACATGAGGAAACTCTCCTTGATCTGCTTGACGGGTGCTGCTATTGAGTCAGACGTACGACAGCCCGAATCGGTGCCCGAATCGCCGTACTTGTTGGGGGAACTCCACGAACGGCTGCCCGAGACCGCCGCGTACATGCACGGTCCCGCGGCCCGTAGAGTGGTCGCCGCCCGAGCCACGCCGCCGGGCCTCCCGCGCCGCCCCTGGAAGGACCCCCGTCGGTGACCGACACCCCCGAACCCGCAAAGCCCCACTTCCGCAGTGACGTCACCGTCGAGCTGGTGAAGAGCGACGCGCGCGACGCGGACGTGCTGTTCGCCGCCCGGGTCTCCACCGCGGGCGAGCAGTCGCTCGAAGAGGTCACCAAGGACCCCGAGCGCTCCAAGGGACTCATCAACTACCTCATGCGGGACCGGCACGGCAGCCCGTTCGAGCACAACTCGATGACGTTCTTCATCAGCGCCCCGATCTTCGTGTTCCGCGAGTTCATGCGGCACCGCGTCGGCTGGTCGTACAACGAGGAATCGGGCCGCTACCGGGAGCTGGAGCCGGTCTTCTACGTCCCCGGAACCTCCCGCAAGCTCGTCCAGCAGGGCCGCCCCGGCAAGTACGAGTTCGTCCAGGGCACCGAGGAGCAGTACGACGTCACGACCCGCGCCATGGAGGAGTCCTACCGGGCCTCCTACGAGGCGTACCAGGAGATGCTGGCGAAGGGCGTGGCCCGCGAGGTCGCCCGCGCGGTCCTCCCCGTCGGCCTCTTCTCCTCGATGTACGCCACCTGCAACGCACGCTCCCTGATGCATTTCCTCGGCCTGCGCACCCAGCACGAGCTGGCGAAGGTGCCGTCCTTCCCGCAGCGCGAGATCGAGATGGTCGGCGAACAGATGGAAACCCACTGGCAGCAGCTCATGCCGCTCACTCATGCCGCCTTCAACAAAAATGGACGGGTCGCCCCATAGGCGGTGTCCGTATTGCGGCGTTTCGAGAAGTTCATCTAGGCTGATCAAACGGACCCGGCACTGCTTGAACCCCCGAGCAGGCAGTGCCGGGCTCCTCTTCCCCGTCCCCCCGAGGGGACCCCGCGCGCTGAGCAGCGAGTAGCGTGTTACCCATGGCTCCGATCTCCACTCCGCAGACCCCCTTCGGGCGGGTCCTCACCGCTATGGTCACGCCCTTCACGGCGGACGGCGCTCTCGACCTCGACGGCGCCCAGCGGCTCGCCGCCCACCTGGTGGACGCAGGCAATGACGGCCTGATCGTCAACGGCACCACCGGTGAGTCCCCGACCACCAGTGATTCGGAGAAGGACCAGCTCGTACGAGCGGTCCTCGAGGCCGTAGGAGACCGGGCCCACGTCGTCGCCGGCATCGGCACCAACGACACCCGGCACAGCGTCGAGCTCGCCCGGACGGCCGAGCGCACCGGCGCCCACGGCCTGCTCGCGGTGACGCCGTACTACAACAAGCCGCCGCAGGAGGGCCTCCTCCGCCACTTCACGGCCATCGCCGACTCCACCGGCCTCCCCGTGATGCTGTACGACATCCCCGGCCGCAGCGGCGTGCCGATCGACACGGAGACCCTGGTCCGGCTCGCCGACCACCCGCGGATCGTCGCCAACAAGGACGCCAAGGGCGACCTGGGCCGCGCCAGCTGGGCCATCGCCGAATCCGGCCTCGCCTGGTACTCCGGCGACGACATGCTCAACCTGCCGCTCCTCTCGGTCGGCGCGGTCGGCTTCGTCTCCGTCGTCGGCCACATGGTCACCCCCGACCTGCGGGCCCTGATCGAGGCGCACCTGAGCGGCGACGTCCAGAAGGCCACCGAGATCCACCAGAAGCTGCTCCCGGTCTTCACCGGCATGTTCCGCACCCAGGGCGTCATCACGACGAAGGCCGCCCTGACCCTCCAGGGCCTCCCGGCCGGACCGCTGCGCCTGCCGCTGGTGGAGCTCAGCGCCCAGGAGACGGCCCAGCTCAAGATCGATCTCGCCGCCGGCGGGGTAGAGCTCTGATCACGGACTTCACAACTGAACAGACTTCACAACTGAACAGCCGAACAGGCGAGGCGACTCGCCAGGGCACCACCCCAGACAACAGCAAGTGCACGAATGACATGCGCGCCACGTGCCTCAGCGGTACGTGGCGTGCGTGGTAAGGAGAGTCTTTTGAGTCATCCGCACCCTGAACTCGGTACCCCGCCGAAGCTCCCGAAGGGCGCCCTGCGGGTCACCCCGCTCGGCGGCCTGGGCGAGATCGGCCGCAACATGACGGTCTTCGAGTACGGCGGCCGCCTGCTCATCGTCGACTGCGGCGTTCTCTTCCCCGAGGAGGAGCAGCCGGGCATCGACCTGATCCTGCCGGACTTCACCACGATCCGGGACCGCCTGGACGACATCGAGGGCATCGTCCTCACGCACGGCCACGAGGACCACATCGGTGGCGTCCCGTACCTGCTGCGCCTGAAGCCGGACATCCCCCTCATCGGCTCGAAGCTGACCCTCGCGCTCATCGAGGCGAAGCTCCAGGAGCACCGCATCCGCCCCTACACCCTTGAGGTGCAGGAAGGGCAGCGGGAGCGCATCGGCGTCTTCGACTGCGAGTTCATCGCGGTCAACCACTCGATCCCGGACGCGCTGGCCGTCGCCATCCGCACCCCCGCGGGCATGGCCGTGGCCACCGGTGACTTCAAGATGGACCAGCTTCCGCTGGACGGCCGTCTCACCGACCTGCACGCGTTCGCGCGCCTCAGCGAGGAGGGCATCGACCTTCTCCTCTCCGACTCCACGAACGCCGAGGTCCCCGGCTTCGTGCCGCCGGAGCGGGACATCTCCAACGTCCTGCGCACGGTGTTCGCCAACGCCCAGAAGCGCATCATCGTGGCGAGCTTCGCCAGCCATGTGCACCGCATCCAGCAGATCCTGGACGCCGCCCACGAGTACGGCCGCCGGGTCGCCTTCGTCGGCCGCTCGATGGTCCGCAACATGGGCATCGCCCGTGACCTGGGCTATCTGAACGTCCCCGCCGGCCTGGTCGTCGACGTCAAGACCCTCGACGACCTCCCGGACGACGAGGTCGTGCTGGTCTGCACGGGTTCGCAGGGCGAGCCGATGGCGGCCCTCTCCCGGATGGCCAACCGCGACCACCAGATCCGGATCGTTCCCGGCGACACGGTGATCCTGGCGTCGTCCCTCATCCCCGGCAACGAGAACGCGGTCTACCGCGTGATCAACGGCCTGACCCGCTGGGGCGCCAACGTCGTCCACAAGGGCAACGCCAAGGTCCACGTCTCGGGCCACGCCTCGGCCGGCGAGCTGCTGTACTTCTACAACATCTGCAAGCCGAAGAACCTGATGCCGGTCCACGGCGAATGGCGCCACCTGCGGGCCAACGCCGAACTGGGCGCCCTCACCGGGGTACCGAAGGACCACATCGTCATCGCCGAGGACGGCGTGGTCGTCGACCTCATCGACGGCAAGGCGAAGATCGTCGGCAAGGTCCAGGCCGGTTACGTCTACGTCGACGGCCTCTCCGTCGGCGACGTCACCGAAACCTCCCTCAAGGACCGCCGCATCCTCGGCGACGAGGGCATCATCTCGGTGTTCATCGTGGTCGACAGCTCCTCGGGCAAGATCGTGGGCGGCCCCCACATCCAGGCCCGCGGCTCCGGCATCGACGACAACGCGTTCGCCGGCGTCACCCCGAAGATCCAGGAAGCCCTGGACAAGTCGGCGCAGGACGGCGTGATGGAGCCCCACCAGCTCCAGCAGATGGTCCGCCGGACGGTCGGCAAGTGGGTGTCCGACACCTACCGCCGCCGCCCGATGATCCTTCCGGTCGTCGTCGAGGTCTGACCCCTCACGACCGCCTGACCTGGAGCGGGGCCCTCGATTTGCATCGGGGAGCCCCGCTCCAGTACGTTTACGTCTCCGCCTGAACGGGAAGCACCGCGCGCACTCGTGCGTCCGGAACACCCCGCCGGGGGTGGGAATTCCGACTCAGAATCTCTGATAAAGTCGGGTCCGCCGGAAAGGGAAAGCGCGAAAGCGGAGAACCTGGAAAGCGAAACTGCACGGCCCGCTTCGACCGGGAATCGGACAAGAAAGAGTCTGATAGAGTCGGAAACGCAAGACAGCAGGACAAAGAAGTGAAACGAAGGGAAGCGCCCGGAGGGCCCCGGTGATACGGGACCGAAGGAAGCGTCCGTTCCTTGAGAACTCAACAGCGTGCCAAAAGTCAACGCCAGATATGTTGATACCCCGTCTCCGGCCGGTTTGGTCGGGACGTGGTTCCTTTTGAAATACACAGCGAGGACGCTGTGAACAACGGGTCTTATTCCGGCCGGTTGTTCCGCTCTCGTGTGTGTGTGCACCCGATTACGGGTAAACATTCACGGAGA
>NZ_LZRD01000039.1 GCF_001687325.1 Streptomyces sp. PTY087I2
TGTGCAGCCGGTTCAAATTGCAAGCATTCCAGTTACCCCGCCTGCGACAATTTGCAGTACTGCGGGTGTGACTTGGAATGACGCTCACGATAGGGTCTGTGTCACTGACAGATCCGGTTACCTGTGGCAGGTTGATCAAGTTTCATCACGCGTGTTCTGAAGGTTCCCGTGAGGAAGCAGGACCGTGCGGGGAGGTTTCGCGTTGTACACGGCCACGGCTCGGCGACGCTCACAACAGTCGGCTGACGAGCAGATCGATATGGGCTTTGAGCTCTCATGCCGTCTCGCTCGGTCGGCAGGAGTGTGCCGTGCGGCATCACGTGCGCGCCTTGATGGCCTGGCAGTGCGGGTTGATCATAGGTATCGCCGCACAGCAGGTGAGCCAAGGCGAATAGAAGTCTGTCACGGCGGCCGGTAGGTAGGTAGGTAGGTAGGTAGGTAGGTAGGTAGGCATGCCGGCCCTATCCTCTACCAGGAAGTTCATCGCGTTGCGGGCCAGCCAACTGGTAGGCGTCCGAGGTGAAGTCATCACCAATCGCGGGCCTGACTCGTCGGTGCCCGGGCGCCCATCCAATATCCAACCGAGGGGCATGGATGCATTAATTACCTACGAAATATCAAGAGTCCGAACGGGGGCTCTGCGCACAGAATTGAAGGGTGGCACAAATGACATGGTATAGCGTTGCGAAAGTTACAATTGCGTTTGAAACTGGCCTCCCGAGTGAGTCCATTTACGCGAACTCGCGGAATCAGGTTGGTGTAATTGTCACCATTTGGCCGGAGGATGAAAACCATAAGTCGATCACCGTCGATCAAGGCCATCTGGCCGCTAACACATGGCTCATTGACTATGTCGATGAGTCCGAACTTAATTGGAAGGGCCAATCGAGCTGGTGTTACACGGATACCGAGGATCCGCATTTCAATAATGTCCCGAACCTCGCAGGAATTTCTAACCGAAGGCAGCCTGTAGTTTCTCATGCCGCAGAAGGGGGAGCGCAGCAGCTAAAATACTACGTATACTGCAGCCCGGGCGTGAGTGGCAAATCAATTGCAGTCAAGGTGANATTTCAATAATGTCCCGAACCTCGCAGGAATTTCTAACCGAAGGCAGCCTGTAGTTTCTCATGCCGCAGAAGGGGGAGCGCAGCAGCTAAAATACTACGTATACTGCAGCCCGGGCGTGAGTGGCAAATCAATTGCAGTCAAGGTGAAATCCGATAGCGGGGAGGTTACCGTCACTTCGCAGAATTCGGGGCAGTCCCTCCAGTCCAAGGTTTCCCTCGTGCCGAAGCAGGCAGTGAATTACGATCTCGGTAATACTGACTGGGTCAAAGAAGACCTGGTGACGCTGAATCAGCATGACACTCGATACGTAACCGTCCTGGGCGGATTCAACTGGTATTTGACTGCAAAGGAAAATGCTGAAGGTCGCGACTTTTGCCACTTTGCGGTGTCCAATACTGTGACTACTAACCAATATGATGGCTTCTACGGGTGGCTGATTCAACCGACGACCATCCATCCCCAGGGGAGTCTTATGCGCAGCGCCTACGTCTGGTACCAGGAGCCGCACGACGTCAAATATCCGGAGAATGGATATGCTGCAAACTCGGGTTCTGCTAACCCTGGCGGAGGGGTAAGTGCCGTAATTCTTAAAATGCCTAACGGGAACAAGTGGTGGGATGCGGCCAAGATCTACGAACGGTCTTCGGATGCCAATAGCCGGTCACTGTGTGTCACTTGTGTGACCGCCCTAACTGGGGGTGATGGCTGGGTGCAGGGTCAGCCTAATCCGCTGCAGAGTGGCACCCCCTTCCATAATGGCCCTGACGCCCATAATTACTACAATCCGAGTATTGTGGCGTATGACCAGTATGGGAATAGCGGCACCTTCTATCTTGATGGATATGAGGCTGTAGGTGTAGGCAAAATGGTGCCATTCGTCGGAGGTAGCGACGTGAAACTCTATACTAGCCCTCCGTCTGCTCCCCACTAATCTCGCCTTTTAGTGAATGGTTCGCCAACTCCTTTGGCGAACCATTCCGCGTCCCCTTTGGATTCATCAACGGCGAGCGGTTCGCGAGGTACACCCTGCTCATCGTGGGACGACACTCCGTTCCGCATCCCGGACCACACTGCTGCCGAGCTGTCACCAGGTCCTCATCGACTCCAACTCCCCGCCTGGTCGTCGTGGCCGACCGGCCGCTGGGAAGGTCGGAGCTTGAGTGTCGGCCCGGCAAGACGGGCGATATAATAGCTGGCCACGGGATCGGTGACGATCTGCACGTTCACGCCGTGGCGCCGGTGCCAGCGGGAATGGTAGGCCTCGGCCGCCGTCCACCTGGTCGCTTGGCGAGAGTACCGCTGAGCAGAAAGAACCCGGGCTCGTGCCCGTGCAGTGTCTTCCGCAGACCCGGGGGATCTGCGGAAGAGCCGCCAGGACTTTCAGGCGGGCGACGCGGCGTTCGACGGCTGCGCGTGCTGAGGCCAGGTCCTGTCTTGCAGGGCCGGTCGCCCTCACAGGGGACGATCAGCATGTAGCTCCACTCCACGAGTGCATGCGGCGAGGCAAGTGCGACAGGATGGATGGCCAACGAGGCCCCGAGTAAAGAGATTGAGACGTCAGATATCTCGATCAACAACCCAGGGTGCCTCGTTTGTTGCGCTTCACGGCCCTGCACCGGATCGGTGCCAATCTCGAAGAAGCGTCAGTGCTCTGAAGTCCCGCCCTCATGGATGCGGATGTCGACCTGAGTAGCGGAACGGTTGCCTGGAGTGTGAGCATGGGCTGCGGTATAGGCGAGCTGAGTGATGGCGGTGACATCGAGGTCGCCGCTGCTGACCGTCTGAGGGACGAAGACATTGACGGCGCCGTTGGTGGGCGTAGCTGTGAGCTGCCCCGCCATCGGCGGGGCCTTAGACCGTGTCCTGCATCCCGCCGCCCTGCGGCCGCACCTTCGACGGCGGGATCAGCGGCTCCGCGATCTCCCACACTCCGTCGGGAACAATCCAACTCCAAGTACCCCGCCCCACGCTGAGCCCAATGACCGCCTCACCACATAGGACACGGTCTAAGGGCGCCGTTGCGCAAGAGCGCGTTCTCGTGCGCGAGGGCGAGTCCGAGGCCGCTGCCTTCGGAGCGAGTGCGGGCGGTGTCAGTCTTGTAGAAGCGGCCTAGTGCTGTGACCGCATAGGTTCGCCGGGTTGGGTGGTCAGGCCGCCTCAGTCGTCAGCTGTCTGCCGCCCCAGCGGATGCCTCGTTCGATGCGGATGCGGATGCGGGCGCGTTCGCGTCGTTGGGCGGCCAGGATCTCGGGATGGCGGGCGTTGTCGTTCTGCCAGCGCAGGTAGGCGTGCAGGGCCCGGGTCTGGACGGTGTGGTTGGGATGGTTCGAGTTGGCCAGGGTGAACTGCCGTAGTGGCCCGAAGTGGGCTTCAATGGGATTGGCCCAGGACGCGTAGGTGGGTGTGAAGCGCAGCTCGACCTTCTGCAGGGCCGCCCACCTGCGGATCTTCCAGTTCAGGTGGGCGGAGAGGTTGTCGAGGATCACGTAGATCAGGGCGCCGTCAGGGCGGGCGGCGCGGATCGTCCGGAGAGCGGCCCAGGTGTGGTCGATGCCCTTGCGGCGCCGGTTGACACCCCACATTTTGTCGTCGCCGACGGAGTAGCAGCCTTGGAAGTAGGTGATGCCGTGGGTGGGCCGGTAGGTGGCAGGCAGCCGGTCGGGGCGGTTTCGCTCGGCCCAGCAGGAGCCGGCGGTGGGGCGAATGCCCAGGGGCCCGAACTCGTCGAAGGCGAACGTGCGGTCCGGACGCTCGTTGACCGCATACTCGATCCGCTCCAGCTTGGTGTCGAATGCCGGGTCTGGGGATTCCTTCCAGGTCTTCGTCCGCTGGAAAGTGATCCCGCGGCGGCCAGTAAGCACCGCAGGGCCTCCCGGCCGATCCGAACGGGCCGGGCCATGTTCCTGCGCAGGTGATCGGCCAGTTTGCGGACCGACCAGCGGGTGAAGGGCTTGCCCAGCGCGGTCGGGCGAGTGGTGGCCGTCTGGATGACGAAGTCCTCGTCGTCACTGCTCAGCAGGCGGGAACGGCCTCCCGCCCGCTGAGGGTTCAGGCATGCGAGCCCGATCTCGTTGAAGCGGTGGATCACGTCACGGACGGTGTCCTCGTCCGCCTGGACCAGCCGCGCGATCACCGGGACCGTGCTGCCGCCGACCGACGCCAGCATCATCGCCCGCCGAAAACGCACCGAGTTCGTACTGCCCCGCCGCACGATCTGCTGGAGCTTCCGCCCCTCTTGCTCCGTCAGCCTCCGGACCCTGACCGGTGACGCCATCCCGCCTCCCCTGCTGGTTGGAAGCACCATCGCTCCCAACCAGCACAACGAGCAACCCGGCGAACCTATGCGGTCACAGCACTAGCTGCGCGGGGCGTCCGTCAGGGCGTCCGCGACGTCCACGAAGCCCTTCCGCTGGGCGGTGAGCCGACCGTCGCGGACCACCTGGAACGTCACCTTCGTGTTGACGATGCGCGGGTAGCTCAGCGTGCCGACGAGGTCCTTGAAGCGCCAGCGGAGCTTCGGCGTCAGACCGCCGGTGTCGACCTCGACGCCGCCGTTGAGGGTGGCCACGACCCGGCCCGGGGTGATGGTCTCGTCGCCGATCGCCCGGACGGCCGCCCGCAGCGCGGTGTACGCGATCCACGTGGTCTGTACGGCGGTGTCGTCCGGGTCGATGCGGTTGTCCCCGAAGGCGTACTTCTCGATCACGTCGCGCATCGGCTGCCAGCGCGTGTTCTTCGCGTCCGGGTACCAGCCGGTGACGTACGCCCCCTCGAAGGGGCTGTTCCGGCCGCCCGTGCGGTTGATGAGCGGCTGACTGACGCTGCCCAGCACGGAGGAGATCCTGACCTGCCCGCCGTCCGGCTCCAGCCGGCGGAAGGAGTCGAAGAACGTCTCCGTACGGGCGCCGAGCACCGCCGTCACACAGCCGCCGGCGGACCGCTCCAGCGCCTGCGCGGCCTGCTCGTCGTAGGACGTGGCGTCCAGGGGGGCCAGGATGTCGGTGGAGGCGGGCCGGTTCGCGGCCAGCAGCCCGTTGTTGAGGAGCGGCGGCATACCGTCGCCGCCGATCGAGTCGGGCCGCACCAGCGAGACCCGCGCGCAGCTGCCGCCCAACTGCCGTCCGTGGCCCGCCAGCAGGGCCGACTGGCCGCCGTTGACCGGGTAGGAGAGGTAGCTGCTGAACTCCTCGGTGGAGGCGCCGTAACCGCCGATGTACGGGACGCCGCCCGCCTCCAGCGCGGGCATGAAGCTCTGCCCGTGGCGGCTGTACGAACCGACGACGGCGGCCACCTTCTTCTCGACGGCCTGCCGCGCGCACCGCTCGGCGCCGATCGAGGTGTCGCCCTCGTCGCAGACGATCACCCGCAGCTCGCGGCCGTCGATGCCGCCGGTGTCGTTGACCCAGCGGGCGTACGTCTGCGCCATCGCGGGCACCCCGGCCATCTTCACCGCGTTGATGTCGTCGGACCGGTCGGGCGCCCAGGTCATGACGGTGACGGGCTCCCCGGAACCCCCCGTGGCTCCAGGGAGCACACCGCAGCCGGACAGCAGGAGCGCCCCCGCCGCCGCCGCGCTGATGACGCCCGGGAAGGGGCGGGGAAAGGTGGGGCGTCGCCGTCCGGTCATGGCAAAGGACCCTTCCGGGCCCGGGGTAACGGCGCGGTGTGCCGTCGTCAACGCTCGGTGACGTCCAGGTGAATTGCGGGGGCCCGTGCGGAGGTGCGGTGAAGGAACGTACGATCGACCACCGTGCAGCAAGGTTCGGAGAACTCTTCCCGTCGCGGCCGTCGCTCCTCCACCATGGGCGGCATGCCGCTCACTGATATGCCGTGGTGGCGCTGGCGCACCAACGTGCGCTCGGCGCTGCACATGCTCTCCGACCCCGTCTTCCACCACGAGTGCTGGCTCGCCGGCCGGGAAGGGTACGGGGACGTCACCGACGCCGTGTACCGCCTGGTCGAGGACACCTGGCTCGACAACTGGTCCGCCGAGAAGTACGTCGGCACCATATTCCGGGACGCCGCCGAGGCCGCCGCCGTGGACGCCGCCGCCCTGCGGGTGCTGCGGATCATGCACCAGGTCGGCGCGGACGCCCCCGTCTCCGCCTATCTGGAGCACCACGGCTGGCCCGAGGCCGTCCAGGCGGCCCGCGAGGCCCATGTGATGCTCGCCACCAACGACGCGGAGGATCCGGACATACCGCCCCGCTCGCTGGATGTCATCCGCATCATGACCAGGGCCGCCTAAGGGCTGTCCCGCAATCCCTGCCGGATCAGCGCGCGGCGTCAGATGCGGTGCATCGCAAGGCGGAGGGACGTCCGCATACTGGTGTATTCGGGCGTCCCGACAACGCGGCGAGGTGCCGTAGCTGTCGTCGTGCGCCCGGCAGGGGTTGCGGGACAGCCCTTAGCGAGCGGCGGGTGTGGCACGCTACGAGGATGACCGCGCCACAGCCCGCCCCCGCCGCCATCCCGGACGCCGCCGCGACCGAGCAGTACGTCCTCACGCTCTCCTGCCCCGACAAACAGGGCATCGTGCACGCCGTGTCGAGCTATCTCTTCATGACCGGCTGCAACATCGAGGACAGCCAGCAGTTCGGGGACCACGACACGGGTCTGTTCTTCATGCGCGTCCACTTCTCGGCGGACGCCACCGTGACCGTGGACAAGCTGCGCGCCAGCTTCGCCGCGATCGGCGAGTCCTTCCGGATGGAGTGGCAGATCCACCGGTCGGACGAGAAGATGCGGGTCGTGCTGATGGTCAGCAAGTTCGGCCACTGCCTCAACGACCTGCTGTTCCGTTCCCGTACCGGCGCACTGCCGGTCGAGATCGCGGCCGTCGTCTCCAACCACACGGACTTCGCCGAGCTCGTCGCCTCGTACGGCATCCCCTTCCGGCACCTCCCGGTGACGAAGGACAACAAGCCGGAGGCCGAGGCGCGGCTGCTGGAGCTGGTCCGCGAGGAGAACGTCGAGCTGGTGGTCCTCGCCCGCTACATGCAGGTCCTCTCCGACGATCTGTGCAAGCAGCTCAGCGGCCGGATCATCAACATCCACCACTCGTTCCTGCCGAGCTTCAAGGGCGCCAAGCCGTACCACCAGGCGCACGCCCGGGGCGTGAAGCTGATCGGCGCGACCGCGCACTACGTCACCGCCGACCTCGACGAGGGCCCGATCATCGAGCAGGAGGTGGAGCGCGTCGGCCATGACGTGACCCCCGACCAGCTGGTGGCCATCGGCCGGGACGTGGAGTGCCAGGCGCTGGCGCGCGCGGTGAAGTGGCACGCGGAGCGGCGCATCCTGCTCAACGGCCGCCGTACGGTGATCTTCGCGTAGCGGCGCCGGCCGGCTGAGGTGTCGGCTCCGGTGCTCAGAGACGGCTGAGCGAGGCCGCCGCGAACAGGACGTCGCGGATGGCCTCGCGGTCGCCCTCCTGGCCCGCCGCCGCTTCCACCGGCGAGATGTGGCCCGCGACGAGCCGGCAGAACTCGACCCCGTCCAGCGCCACCTGCGCCACCGCGCGCTCGGGCGCGCCGACGGCGGCCGGGGAGTCCAGCGCGATGTACCAGTCGCCTCCGCCGTGGCCCTCGATCTCCAGATGGAGCGAGCGGCCCGGCGCCCCGGCCGTGACGAGGTCCTTGGCCGGCCCGGCCAGTCCGGCGACACGGCGGCCCGCGAGGGCGGCCGGAAGCATCCGGGCGGCCAGGTCGATCATCCGGTGCAGATGGGCCGCCGACGGGGCGGGGTACGGGTAGTCGACGGCGTCGGCGATGTCCCCGCCGTGCACCCAGCACTCGAACGCCCGGTCCAGGGCGGCGTCCTGGAGCGGCAGGGCGAACGCGCCGTACGAGACGGACGTCTCGGCGACGTTCCGCCCGGCGAAGGACGCCGTACGGATCAGCTCGTGGCTCTGGGCGCGCCAGGGCTCGCGGACGGCCCGGGTGGGCGGGCGGCGCGTCGCCGACCAGTACGTCTCGGTCCGCTCGGTCGGGTCCAGCGGCGCTCGGCCGCCGTCGAGCGGGTCGTCGAGCCCGAGCGCGGCGGACAGCAGCCCGTCGACGGCCATCAGATGTCCGATCACCCCCGCGACCGTGGTCCGGCGGCTGACCTGGCGCTCCTCCTCGAACCACTGGAGCCGCACCGGGGCGTGCCATTCGGAGTCCCCGATGTCGCGGAGCAGCGCGTCGAGCCGGGCGGTCTCGGCGTCGTACGGGGCGGCCCACTCCGGTACCGGTATCCGGGCCGGGCGGCGGCCGAAGCAGCCGTCCAGCACCCGGGTACGGAGCGTCGGGTCGAGGTCCAGGGAGCCGTCGGTGTGCAGCAGCCCCACCGCGTCCCGCAGCCGCAGCGCCTCGTCGGCGCACGGGGCGCACCCGGTGAGATGGTCCTCCACGGCAGCGGTCTCCTCCGCCGAACAGGCGGACAGCGCCCAGGCACCGAGAAGCGCCTTGAGGACCTGGTGGGGGAGGACGACCGGGTTGGCGGGGCTCACGAGGGAGCCCGGGGGAGCGGCGTCCGGGGCGGCGGTGGCCGCGTCGGGGGCCGCCGGGTCCGGGTCCGGGTCGCGGGCCGGTTCGGGCTCGGGAGCAGCAGGCTCCGGTTCCGGGTCGGGCTCGGGAGCAGCAGGCTCCGGCTCGGGAGCCGATTCGGCGGCGGCAGATTCCGGTTCCGGCCTGGGAGCAGCAGGCTCCGGTTCCGGGTTGGGCTCGGGACCGGTCTCCGCCTCGGCGGCGGCAGGCTCCGGCCCCGACTCGGGACCGGTCTCCGCCTCCGGGGCGGCAGGTTCCGGTTCCGGCTCGGGACCCGGCTCGGGACCGGTCTCCGCCTCGGCAGCAGCACGCTCCGGCTCGGGATCCGCCTCGGCGGCGGCAGGTTCCGGTTCCGGCTCGGGACCCGGCTCGGTCCCGGGCTCGGGAGCAGCACGCCCCGGCTCGGGATCCGCCTCGGCGGCGGCAGATTCCGGCTCGGGCTCGGGACCCGGCACAGGCCCGGCAGCAGCACGCTCCGGTTCCGGTTCCCGCTCCCGGGCATCGCTCCCCGGCGCGTCGCCCGCCCCAGAAACCGGCTGCGACTGTTCCGGTACGGCCTCGTCCGGGGCTGTACCGCCCGGCGGCGGCAGAGGCGGCAGCGGGACGGACGCCAGGTCGAGGTCGTCCGCCGCCCCGCGCGGACCCGGTATCCGCCGGGCGCCGCGCACCTCCTCCTCGCCGCCCTCGCTCTCGCGTCCGTCGCCGCTCACCGGACCCGTCCGTAACCGGGTGGCGCGGACCCTTCGAGCGGGCGGGCGTTGGCCGTGGAGAGCAGCTGGAGCCCCAGCCGCAGCCGGCGGCGCGCCTCGTCCTCGGTGACCCCGAGATCGGCGGCGGTCTGCCGGTAGTCCCGCCGGTGGATGTACGCCAGCTCCAGGGCCTCCCGCAGCGGTACGGGCATCGAGGAGACGATGTAGTCGGCGCGGGCGGACGCCGTGGCGCTGCGCACCCGCCGCTCCAGCTCCTCCGGGTCCGGCACCGCGCCCTCGCCGTGCTCCTCCTCGTACGCGGAGGCCGCCGCGTGGCGCAGCCGCTGGACGGACCGGCGGTGGGTGAGGCGGGCCACCCAGGAGCGCATGGAGCCCTGCTTCGGGTCGTACGCCTCCGGGTTCTCCCAGACCTGGGCGAAGACCTCGCGGGTCACCAGGTCGGCGGCGTCCTCGTCGTCGAGCATCCGGTGCGCCTGGCTGTGGACGAGGGCCGCGAACCGGTCGTAGAGCTCGCCGAGCGCCGCCGCCTCTCCGCGGGCCAGCCTCTGCTGCATCCTGCGGTCCCAGCGGGGCGCCGTGTCCTTCGCCATGAACCCCCCAGCCCCCGGCTCTGTTCTCTGCGTTCTGCCCAGCTCCGTGATGCACCCTGTGCCCGTGTGGACCGAATGTAGTCCGCCCGGTGTGCGGTGCACGCGCCTTTGAAGCAACTCTCTTCCCGGGGTCGTCCCGTGACGCGTGGCCGACGACGGTAGTCGATTTTCGGCCCCGATGCCTCCCCGACCGCTCCGACCAGCGAAAACGGGCCGAACTGCGCCTTTACGCCGGAAACCTCCTGGGCCTTCGTGCGCGTTTCGGTGTTTCATGGGGGTGCGGTTGGGCAGCCGCGAGGAGGAACGGAAACTTCCGCATGGCCGGGAGCCCCGGAACGAGAGGTCCAGTCGTGACGCTCAAGGTGGACGAGGCGGAGCAGGGCTCCTGGGCCGTGCTGCGCATAAGCGGTGAACTCGATCTGGTGACCTCGCCCGTCGTGCGCCAGTCCGTCCACGACGCGGTGGCGGAGGGGCGGCACGACGTGGTGCTCGATCTGTCCGAGGTGTTCTTCTGCGACTCCAGCGGTGTCGGTGTGCTGATCGCCTCGCGCCGGCTGATGAAGTCCTGCGGCGGCCGGCTGCGGCTGATCCTCCCGGCCCGCGGCGCCGAGGACGGTTCGCACGTCAACAAGGTGCTCGGCGCGCTCGGTGTGCGCCGGCTCTTCGAGGTCTACCCCGACGCGCTGTCGGCCACCGACGAGGAGTGCAGGCCGCTGAGCGCCTGAAGCGGGGGCCGCCGATGCGAGGTTGTCACAGAGGAACAGCTTCGTGGTGACACGTGAGCGCTCCCGGCGACGTACGCTCCCCGCATGGACAGCGCAGAGTACGAGCGAAAGATCGCGCACCGCTTCGCCGCCTTCGACCAGGACGGCAACGGCTACATCGATCGCGCCGATTTCAACGCCGCAGCGGCCCGTCTGCTCACCGAGTTCGGTACGACGGCCCGTTGCGACAAGGGGCAGGCGCTCTACACGGGGGCCGAGGCCTTCTGGCAGGGCATGGCGGGGATCGCCGATGTGGACGGGGACCAGCGGGTCACCCGTGAGGAGTTCGCGGGCGGGGCGGTGAAGCGGCTCCGGGACAATCCCGAGCGGTTCGCGGAGATCGCCCGGCCGTTCCTGCGGGCGGTCATCGCGCTCGCGGACGGCGGGAACGACGGCAGAGCCTCCGTCGCGGACGTGGAGCGGGCGCTCCGGGTCCTCGGGGCCAGCGCCGAGATCGCGGGCATCGCCGCCCAGAGCCTGGACACCGACCGGGACGGCAAGGTCGCGGAGAGCGATGTGGTGGCGGCGTTCGCCGTGTACTTCACGGTGATCGAGCCCGACGCGTAGCCGATACCCCCGTTTTTTGTGAGCGGCGTTACGGGGACGGCGCACCCGCCCCCGTAACGCCACGCCTTCACCCCGCGCCGGCCGCTCCGAACCGTTCCCGCAGCTTGTACTTGAGCACCTTGCGCAGCGTCTCGTTACGGGGCAGCTCGTCCAGCACTTCCCACTGCTCCGGCACCTTGTGGACGGAGAGACCCGCGTCCCGCAGGTGGGCCGAGAGCTCGGCCGGTGTCAACGGCGGTGCTCCCGGCGGCTGTTCGATCACCGCGCAGACCCGTTCCCCGCGCTCCTGGTCGGGGAGCCCGATCACCGCCGCGTCGGCCACGCCCGGGTGCGCGTGGAGCAGGTCCTCGATCTCCTTGGCGGAGATGTTCTCGCCCTTGCGGATGATGATGTCCTTCAGCCGCCCGGTGAGCGTGAGATGTCCGCTCTCCCGGAGCCGGCCCAGGTCCCCGGTGATCAGGAACCCCTCGGCGTCGAACGCCGCCGCCGACGCCCCGGCGTCCAGATAGCCCCGGCAGACCGCCTCCCCGCGCAGCCGTACCTCGCCCTCCACGCCGTACGGGAGCGGCTTGCCGTGCTCGTCGGTGATCCGGATCTCCATGCCCTCCGGCGGCCGGCCCTCGGTCAGAGCCAGATGCTCCGGGGTGTCGTCGGGAGCGCCCATGGTGATCATCGGGACCTCGGTCATGCCGTACCCGTGGGTGAGCTGGACCCCCATCTCCCGCACCACCGCGTGGTAGACCTCCGGCGGCTTGGGTGCGCCGCCGCCCGCGAGGAGGCGGAGGGACGGGACGATCGGGCGGCCCGGGGTCTTGCGCTGCTCGGCCAGGAACATCGCGTAGAACGCCGTCGACCCGCCCGCCACCGTCACCCCGTGGCGCCGGTACTCCGCCAGCGCGTCCGGCAGCGCGAACTGCTCGAACATCACCGCCGGGAACCCGTACAGCAGCAGCATCACCGTGTAGTCGGGCCCGGCGACATGGGCGTACGGGAACGCCATCGAGCCCACGTCGTCCGCGTCCAGCTTCAGCGCGTGGGCGAGGCAGGAGCCGCCCGCGATCAGGGAGCGGTCGGTGTGCAGGACGCCCTTGGGGTCGGACGTGGTGCCCGAGGTCCAGTAGATCCAGCGGACCTCCTCGCCGGAGGCCGGTTCCGGCGGGGGCGGCAGAACGGCCGGGTCGCCGTCGGGGAGGGCGTCGTACGCCTCGAAGACGCGCGGCGGGTCCGGGAGTTCGGCGGCGATCCGCTCGGCCATCGCCGTGTGGTCGAAGCCGCGCCACACCCCCGGCACGGCGAAGAACGCCGCCCCCGACTCCCGTAGCGCGAACCGCACTTCGCGGTCCCGGTAGAACGGGATGACCGGGGTCTGTACGGCCCCGAGCCGGGTCAGGGCGAAGGAGAGCAGGGCCGTCTCCAGCCGGGTCGGCAGCTGCCAGGCGACGACGGTCCCCGCCCGCACGCCCATCCCGTACAGCCCGGCCGCGACCCGCTCCGCGCGGTCCCGCAGCTCGCCGAAGGTCAGGACCCGGTCCTCCTGGAGCAGGACCGGGCGGTCGGGGGTGAGGGCGGCGCGGGCCTCGATCAGCTCCCAGAAGGTGCGGGAGGCGCCCAGGGTGCGGGCGAGCGCGGTCACGTCGTTCACGGCGGTCACAGGGATCCCTCCGAACTGACGGCCAGTCAGATATTGCGCAGAGCGTAGGGCTCCGCGCCTTGTCGGTCCAGGGGTGCGGGGCTAGCCTGAAGGTCGCGATCTGATCTGACGGACCATCAGAAAGCGCCCTGAGGGCGGTAAGTCCGCCGGGTGCGCGGAGGGACGGCACACACCATGAAGGACACGGAACTGCCTTGGATCGTCAGCGTCGACGACCATGTGATCGAGCCCGCGCACCTCTTCTCCACCTGGCTCCCCGCGAAGTACCGCGAGCGCGGTCCCCAGCCGCTCACGGCGGGCATCGGGGAGCTGGCGTACACGGGCGGGAAGTACGTCATCACCATGGACCCGGACGGGCCGCCCACCGACTGGTGGATCTACGAGGACCTGAAGTTCCCGTACAAGCGGAACATCGCCGCCGTCGGCTTCGACCGCGACGACATGACCCTGGAGGGCATCACCCGGGCCGAGATGCGGCCCGGCTGCTGGGACCCGGCCGAGCGCCTCAAGGACATGGACCTCAACCATGTCGAGGCGTCCCTCTGCTTCCCGACCTTCCCCCGCTTCTGCGGTCAGACCTTCGCCGAGGCGCACGACAAGGAGGTCGCCCTCGCCTGTGTGCGCGCCTACAACGACTGGATGGTCGAGGAGTGGTGCGGCGACAGCGGCGGCCGGCTGATCCCGCTCTGCATCATCCCGCTCTGGGACATCGACCTCGCGGTCGCCGAGATCAAGCGGAACGCGGCGAGGGGGGTGCGCGCGGTGACCTTCTCCGAGATCCCGACCTATCTCGGGCTGCCCTCCATCCACACCGGCTACTGGGACCCGTTCTTCGCCGTCTGCCAGGAGACCGGCACCGTCGTCAACATGCACATCGGGTCCAGCTCCCAGATGCCCGCCGCATCCCCGGACGCGCCGCCCGCCGTGCAGGCCTCGCTCTCCTTCAACAACGCGATGGCCTCGATGATGGACTTCCTCTTCAGCGGGGTGCTGGTGAGGTTCCCGACGCTGAAACTCGCGTACAGCGAAGGGCAGATGGGGTGGATCCCGTACGCCCTGGAGCGCGCCGACGACGTGTGGGAGGAGCACCGGGCCTGGGGCGGGGTGCGCGATCTGATCCCCGAGCCGCCGTCCACGTACTACTACCGGCAGATGTTCTGCTGCTTCTTCCGCGACAAGCACGGGATCGCGTCCCTGGACGTCGTCGGCCGCGACAACGCCACCTTCGAGACCGACTATCCGCACGTGGACTCGACCTTCCCGCACACCAAGGAGGTCGCCCTCGACCACGTCAAGGGACTGGATGCGGAGACCGTCCACAAACTGATGCGCGGAAACGCGATCCGGATGCTCGGCCTGGACCTGGACCAGTAGGCGGCGGGCTTGTGGATCTCGCGTACACGGAGGCGGAGGAGGAGTTCCGGCGGCGGCTGCGGGAGTGGCTGGCCGACGTCCTCCCTTCCCTTCCCCCGAAGCCCTCGCCCGACGACTGGCCCGCGCGCCGGGCGTACGACACCACCTGGCAGCGGATGCTGTACGACGCCGGATACGCGGGCCTGCACTGGCCGGTGGACGCGGGCGGGCAGGGCGCGACCCCCACCCAGCATCTGATCTTCCTGGAGGAGACGGAGAAGGCGGGAGCCCCCTATGTCGGGGCGAACTTCGTCGGGCTGCTGCACGCCGGGCCGACGATCGCCGCCGAGGGCACGGCCGGACAGCGGGCCCGCTGGCTGCCCCCGGTGCTGCGCGGCGACGAGATCTGGTGCCAGGGGTTCAGCGAGCCGGACGCGGGCTCCGACCTGGCCGCACTGCGCACGCGGGCGGTGCGCGACGGGGACGACTACGTGGTCACCGGGCAGAAGATCTGGACCTCACACGCCGAGGTCGCCGACTGGTGCGAGCTGCTGGTGCGGACCGACCCGGACGCGCCGAAGCACCGGGGGATCAGCTGGCTCGCGATGCCGATGGACGCCCCCGGGATCACGGTCCGGCCGCTGCGGACGCTCGCCGGGTCCACGGAGTTCGCCGAGGTGTTCCTCGACGAGGTCCGGGTGCCGGCCTCTTGTCGCGTCGGGGCCGAGAACGACGGCTGGCGGGTCACCATGGTCACCCTCTCCTTCGAACGCGGCACCGCCTTCGTCGGCGAGGTCGTCGCCTGCCGCCGCACCCTGGACGCGCTCGCCGACGAGGCCCGGCGCAACGGGCGCTGGGACGACCCGGTGCTGCGGCGGCGGCTGGGCCGCCTGAACGCGGAATTCCGGGCCCTGTGGCGGCTCACGCAGGCGAACGTGAGCGAGTCGCAGCGCACGGGCGGGGTCCCCGGCGTCGGCGGCTCGGTCTTCAAGCTGCGCTACTCCGGGGTCCGCCAGGAGCTGTACGAGGCGGCGGCTGAGGTGCTGGGCGCGGCGGACGCCTTCGACCTGGACCGGGACGAGGTCCTGGACCGGCTGTCCTCCCTCTCGTACACCATCGCCGCGGGCACCTCGCAGATTCAGCGGAACATCGTCGCCGAGCGCATCCTCGGCCTGCCGAAGGGGCGCTGAGGCCGCCGTGGACTTCCAGCTCTCGGACGACCAGCGGGCCCTGCGGTCCGGGATGCGCGACCTGCTCGGCGCGGTGTTCGACCGGGACCGGCTGCGGGCGGCGGTGGAGCGGGACGGGGCCCTGGACCGGTCGCTGTGGCGGGAGCTGGGCGCGGCCGGGTTCTTCGCGCTGCGGCTGCCGGAGGAGGCGGGCGGGGTGGGCCTCGGGCTGCCCGAGGCGGTGCTGCTCTTCGAGGAGGCGGGCCGGGCGCTGCTGCCCGGGCCCCTGGTCGCCACGCACCTGGCGGCGGGCCTGGTGAAGGGGGCGGCGGAGGGCGAGGCGGTGGTGACGGCCGTGGACGCGGGCCTGCCGGTGGCGCACCTGGCGGAGGCGGACGCGGTGCTGGTGGGGGCGGAGCCGCTCACGGGGGAGGCGCTGCGGGACTTTGTGGCCGCCGCCCGGCCCGTACGGTCGATGGATCCGCTCACGCCACTGCACCGCGCGCGGGCGGCGACGGGCGCGACGGTGGCGGACGCCACGGAGGCTGGCACGGGGGCGGACACGGGGGCGTCGGGGCGCGTGTCGGCGTCGGAAGGCTCCCGAGCGGCGTCGGAGCGCACGCGGGCGGACACAGAACGTGCCCCGGCCGCGACGGAGCGCACCCCGGCGCACGCCGGGCGGTTCCGCTTCGAGGCCGCGCTGCTCACCGCCGCCGAGCAGCTCGGCAGCGCCGCCCGGACCACCGAGGCGGCCGTCCAACACGCCGGGGACCGCGAGCAGTTCGGATCGCCCATCGGATCGTTCCAGGCGGTCAAACATCTCTGCGCCGACATGCTCGCCCGCACCGAACCGGCCCGCGCCGCCGTGTACGCGGCCGCCGTGACCGGCGACCCGGTGGAGATCGCGGCGGCCAAACTCCTCGCCGACGAGGCCGCCGTACGCAACGCCCGTGACTGCCTCCAGATCCACGGCGGGATGGGCTTCACCTGGGAGGCAGATGTTCACCTCCACCTCAAACGGGCCTGGCTCCGGGCCGCCTCCTGGCTCACCGGGGCCGGGGCGGAGGAACTGCTCGCCGCGGATCTGGGGGCCGTACGGCCGTTTCCGGGCAGCTCGGCGGCGTACGGACGGCCGGTGCCGGAAGCAGGGGGCGGAGGGTGACGCAGCGCATCCGCCCGGTGTCGATACCGGGTTGTGTCCTTTGCGTGATTCGTCACCGGGTGGAGTCGGGGCCCGGCTCGGGTACGCTCCGTGGGATGCGAGTGGTTCTGGAACCGGGCGATCCGGGGGCGGCCTGTGCGGCGGCTCCGGTCCGGAGCGAGGGCGCTCGCCGGAGATGTGCCGGGCCTGCCCGAAGAGCGTTTCTCGCAGTCTCTGCGCGCTCCTGTTCGACTCCCCGCAGCGTGCGTCGCACAGTATGCACCACGCGTACTCCTTCGCGCTGGAATATGCCCGAAGCGCTTGTTGCGGTGACTGTACGTCAACCATGCTGTCGCGTAAGGGAATCACGTTCCGTGACCCTGAGGAGGCGCGAGGCGATGTGTCCGCCGGTTCGGATGGTGTGAGCGGTGCAGGTGCTTCAGGTTCAGCTGGAGGTCGGTCCGGATCCCGCAGAGGTGGGGCGGGCCCGTAGGTGGGCGCGGTCGCGCCTGGTCGGTTCCGGGATAGGGGATGACGAGCCGCTCGCCGAGACGCTCATCCTGCTGATCTCGGAGCTGGTCACCAACGCCGTCGTCCACACGGGGTGTCCCGCCGTGCTGCGGATGCTCTTCGGCGGGGGCGGGGCCTCCGGTGCGGCCGGGACCGTGAGGGTCGAGGTCGCGGACGCCAGCGACTGCCCGCCGCTCCAGCGGCACGCGGCGGGCGAGGACACGGGCGGCCGGGGCCTGGAGCTGGTGGACGGGCTCGCCGACCGCTGGGGCTGGCTGCCGGAGGGCGCGGGGAAGCAGATCTGGTGCGAGGTCGACCGGAGCGGTCCGGTCCGGGCCCCGGAGCCGCCCAAGGTGGTCGTCCAGGGCGGCGCCGGCGAGGTGTGCGAACCGCCTTCGTGCGTCTTCACCGACCATCTGGCCTGAGACCCCCGGGCCCTTCCCCGGGGTGTTCACAGCACCGCGACGGGGGCGACCGGCGACCCGGTGGCCCCGGCGAACGGCTCCGGCGCGGCGGTGAGCAGGAACGCGTACCGGCCCTCCTCCGCACAGGCTGTGGACAGCGCCTCCAGGTTCCAGTTCTGGCCCTGGAGCAGGCCCATCTCGACCAGGTGCAGCGCGTGCACGGGCAGCCACAGGTCCGCGATCTCCGGCGGGAAGATCTCGAAGGTCAGGGTGTCGTTGGCGACGGCCGCCACGTCCCGGGCGTGGAACCACTCGGGCGTGCGCACGGAGAGCCCCGGCGACGGATAGCCGTACGCGTCCCGGTCCCCGGCCAGCGCGAGGCGCACCTGCCCCGTCCGTACGAGCACGATGTCCCCGGCCCGTACGCGTACGCCCCCGAACTCCTCCGCCGCCGCCAGGTCCTCCGGTGTCACGGCGTGATCGCCCGGCAGCCGGTCCACGCCGTGGGCGCGGGCCACGTCCAGCAGCACGCCGCGCGAGACGAGGTGTTCCACAGCGGCGATGGACGAGAACCGGGCGCCGTCGTGGGCGGTGATCGTGTCCGCCGGGCGGCCGTTGTAGATCTTCCCGCTGTGCGAGACATGGGGCAGGGCGTCCCAGTGGGTGGCTGCCTGGAGACCCATCGTGACGGCGTCGTCGCTGGTGGCGACCGTGTCGGGGCCGAAGAGCTCCTGGTTGATCTGGACCATGGTGTGCAGCGGATTGACGCGGCCCGGGATGAGCCCGCTCTGCACGCCGTCCTGCCGGAGCGGCAGCGCGAGCGGTATCCGGCGGCCGGTGCGGACGGTCGCCACCGCCTCCCGTACGACGCCGTCGGTGATCAGGTTGAGCGTCCCGAGTTCGTCGGCCTCTCCCCAGCGGCCCCAGTTGTTCACGCGCTTCGCGATCTCGTGGAACTCGGCCGGCAGGGACATGGGGACCTCCTGGGTCTTGTGCCGGAGTATCTGACTGCCCGTAAAATCTAACGGTCCGTCAGAAACCGCGGGAAGGGGCCGGGCATGGGGAACTTCTTGGCAGGCAGGGTGGTCGCCGTGACGGGGGCCGGCCGGGGTATCGGCCGGGCGGTCGCGCTCGCCGCGGCGGCGGAGGGGGCGCGGCTCGTCGTCAACGATTACGGCGTCTCCGTCGAGGGCTCCGAACCGACCAGCGAGGTGGCCCGTTCCGTCGTCAAGGAGATCGAGGCGGCGGGCGGCACGGCGGTCGCGGTCGCGGACGACATCTCCACCATGGCGGGCGGGCAGCGGATCGTGGACACGGCGCTGGCGGAGTACGGCCGGCTCGACGGGGTGGTCTGCGTGGCGGGGATCCTGCGCGAGCGGATGCTGTTCAACATGTCGGAGGAGGAGTGGGACCCGGTCCTCGCGACGCACTTGAAGGGCACCTTCACCGTCTTCCGGGCCGCGTCGGCGGTGATGCGGAAGCAGGAGGGCGGGGGCACGCTGATCGGTTTCACCAGCGGCAACCACCAGGGCAGCGTCTCCCAGGCCAACTACAGCGCGGCGAAGGGGGGAATCATCTCGCTGGTCCGCAGCGCGGCGCTGGGCCTGCACCGGTACGGGGTGACGGCCAACGCGGTCGCGCCCGTCGCGCGGACCCGGATGTCGGCCGGGGTCCCGATGGAACTGAAGGAGATCGGCGAGCCGGAGGATGTGGCGGCGCTGGTCGTCTACCTGCTGAGCGAGCGGGCGCGGGCGGAGGGGATCACCGGGCAGGTCTACACGATCGCGGGCCCGAAGATCGCGGTCTGGGCCCAGCCGAGGGAGTTGCGGGCGGGGTACGCGGAGGGGGCGCCCTGGACCCCGGAACGGATCGCGGACTTCCTGCCGGGGACGGTGGGGGTGGATCCGATGCCGATGCTGGCGCGGGTGGCGGAGATGGCGGCGGCGGCCAGGTCGGGGACCCGGCCGAACACTTGACGCCCCTCGGGGGCTCCGCCCCCGAACCCCCGCTCCTCAATCGCCGGAGGGGCTTGGTTTCGGGGCGCTGCCCCGGACCCCGGTCCTCAATCGCCGGACGGGCTTGGTTTTCCAGCCCCTCCGGCGATTGAGGAGCGGGGGTCTGGGGGCGGAGCCCCCAGGAATAGGAGGAACCATGGACTTCCGTACCGAAGTACGCACCTGGCTGCGAAGCCACCTCCCGGACGTCCCCGACCCCCGCACGTGGGAACGCGAGTTGGGCCAGGCCGGCTGGATCGGCATCGGCTGGCCCGGCGACGACGGCGAAACGTACGGCAACCGCCGAGCCACGCTCGGCGAGCAGGTCATCTGGGCCGAGGAGTACGCCCGCTCCAAAGCCCCCGCCCGCATGGGCCACATCGGCGAGAACCTCCTCGCCCCGACCCTCATCACGTACGGCACGGAAGAGCAGAAGCGCCGCCACCTGCCCCCCGTCGCCCGCGGCGAAGCCCTCTGGTGCCAGGGGTACAGCGAACCCGGCGCGGGCTCCGACCTCGCCGGGATACGGACCACGGCCACCCCCGACGGCACCGGCGCGTACGCCGTGACCGGCCAGAAGATCTGGACCTCGCTCGCCCAGGACGCCGACTTCTGCTTCGTCCTCGCCCGCACCGACCCCCGCTCCACCCGCCACCACGGGCTGTCGTTCCTGCTGCTGGACATGGACCAGCCGGGCCGGATCGAGGTGCGGCCGATCCGCCAGCTGACCGGGACCAGCGAGTTCAACGAGGTGTTCTTCGACGGGGCCCGGGCCACCGAGACCGTCGGCGGGGAGGGCAACGGCTGGCGGGTCGCCATGGGCCTGCTCGCCCTGGAGCGCGGGGTCTCCACCCTCGCCCAGCAGATCGGGTTCGCCGAGGAACTGGACCGGGTCGTCGCCGCGGCCGTGGCGAGCGGGGCCGCCGAGGACCCGGTCATCAGGGCCCGGCTCGTACGCCAGTGGGCCGAGCTGGACACCATGCGCCGCCACGCCCTGCGCACCCTCGGCACCACCGGCGACCCGGGCGCGCCCAGCGTGGCGAAGCTGCTGTGGGGCGGCTGGCACCAGCGGCTGGGGGAGCTGGCGGTGCAGGTCGCGGGCGAGGCGGGGGCCGCCGGCCCGGAGCCTTGGACGGCGCGGAGACCGTACGAACTCACCCCCGCACAGCACCTGTTCCTCTTCAGCCGGGCCGACACCATCTACGGCGGCTCCGACGAGATCCAGCGGAACATCATCGCCGAGCGGGTGCTCGGCCTACCGAGGGAGCCGAGATGAGAGGCGTCGTCTTCGACGGCACACGGACCGAGGTCGTCGACGACCTGGAGATACGCGAACCGGGCCCCGGCGAGGTGCTGGTGGCGGTCGCCGCCGCCGGACTCTGCCACAGCGACCTGTCGGTGATCGACGGCACGATCCCCTTCCCAGCCCCCGTCGTGCTCGGCCACGAGGGCGCGGGCGTGGTGGAGGCGGTCGGGCCCGGCGTCGTCCACGTACGGCCCGGTGATCATGTCGCGCTGTCCACCCTCGCCAACTGCGGGGCGTGCAACCAGTGCGACCGGGGCAGGCCGACCATGTGCCGCAAGGCGATCGGGCGGCCCGGGCGGCCGTTCTCGCGGGGCGGGAAGCCGGTGTTCCAGTTCGCCTCCAACTCCGCCTTCGCCGAACGTACGGTGGTGCGCGCCGTCCAGGCCGTGAAGATCCCGGACGATCTGCCCCTCACTTCCGCCGCCCTGATCGGCTGCGGGGTGCTGACCGGCGTCGGGGCCGTCCTGAACCGGGCGAAGGTCGGCCTGGGCGACACCGTCGTGGTCATCGGCACCGGCGGCATCGGCCTCAATGTGCTCCAGGGCGCCCGGCTGGCCGGTGCGCTCACCGTCGTCGCCGTCGACAGCAACCCGGCGAAGGAGGCGGTGGCCCGGCGGTTCGGCGCCACGCACTTCCTGACCTCGGCCGACGGCGTACGCGACATCCTGCCCGACGGGGCCGACCACGCCTTCGAGTGCGTCGGCCGCACCGAGCTGATCCGGCAGGCGATCGACCTCCTCGACCGGCACGGGCAGGCCGTGCTGCTTGGCGTACCGGCGGCGAGCGCCGAGGCGTCGTTCCTGGTCTCGTCGATGTACCTGGACAAGTCGATCCTGGGCTGCCGCTACGGTTCCTCGCGGCCGCAGCGCGACATCCCCCGGTACGCCGACCTCTACCGGGAGGGCCGGCTGCTGCTGGACGAGCTGGTGACGGAGACGTACCCGGTGGAGGACTTCGCCAAGGCGGCCGAGGACGCGCACCACGGGCGGGTGGCCAGGGGGGGTGCTGGTGTTCTGACCGCGCCGGTCACCGGTTCAGCACGCGCGGGCCTCGGCGGCCGTCTTCAGATCGGCCAGCCACGCGTCCAGCCCCTGCTGGAGGACCTCGGTCGCGAAGGGGACGTTCGCGTCGACCAGCTCCCCGGTGTGGGTCTCCTCGGTACGCACGAGGACCCCGCCCCGGACCTTCGTGAAGCTCCAGACGTGGACACCGTCGATGTGCAGCCCCTCGCCGACGGCGGGGCCGGTCCAGCGGATGCAGGAGCCGCGCTTCAGCTGCTCGACGGTGGAGGTGATGTCCAGGCTGGTGGCGGGGGTCACCGGGTTGGGCGGGACCGGGGTCGTCCACCGGAACGCCGAACCCGGGCGGAAGGGCCCGTGGTCGAGGCGGTCCGTGCTCGTGACATGGGTCTGCCAGTCCGGCCAGCGCTCCACCTCCGTCTGGAGCTTCCACACGGTGCTCAGCGGCGCGTCGATCACGGCCTCGGCCCGGGCGCGGACCAGGGCGCCGGGGTCGACGCCCTGGCCCCGGCAGGTGAGGGGCGGGGCCGTGTGCGCGGTGGCGGGCGCGGCGGTACCGAGAAGCGCGGCGGCGGCGAGCGGCAGGGCGAGCAGGGCAGCGGCGGCGGTGCGGGGCCTGGTCATCAGGACTCCAAGTGTTAGTTCCTCATGTGTTCGTTAGAAGTTATAACTCCTCGCTCCCTGAAAGGGCAAGGGGTGGGCAAGGGGTTTCGTGATATCTTCTAACGGAAATTTGAGTGAGTAGCTGACGCGGTGACGGAAGGCGGCACCCCATGACGAAGTCCGACGCCGCGACCCCGCGCGAGCGCTACCGCGCCCAGGTGCGCGCCGAGATCAAGCAGCACGCCTGGGAGCAGATCGCCACGGCCGGGGCCTCCGCGCTCTCCCTGAACGCGATCGCCAAGCGGATGGGCGTCAGCGGGCCCGCGCTCTACCGCTACTTCGCCGGCCGGGACGAGCTGATCACCGAGCTCATCCGGGATGCCTACCGCAGCCTCGCCGACGCCGTCCACGCGGCGGCCGTCGCCGGCGCCGACCCGGCGGCGCTCGCGCACGTCCTGCGCGACTGGGCCCTGGCGGACCCCCAGCGGTACTTCCTCATCTACGGCACCCCCGTCCCCGGCTACCACGCGCCCGACGAGATCACCGGCATCTCGCAGGAGATCATGGCCGACCTCCTGACCGCCTGGACGGCCTTCGCGCCGGACGCGCCCGCCGTGCCGTTCGACGCCCATCTGGCGGACCACCGCGACTGGGCCGGGGACCACCCGGCCCCGCCCGGGGTTCTGCGGCGGGCCCTGGCGTTCTGGACCCGGCTGCACGGGGTGCTGTCCCTGGAGCTGGCGGGCCACTTCACCGGCATGGGCTTCGACCCGGACCAGCTGTTCGCGGCCGAGCTGGACGACCTGGTGGGGCGCACGGGCTGACGCCGGGCCGGCGCGAGGTGTCCGGCCCGGGCCCGGCTCGGTGCGAGGCGTCCGGGCCGGCTCAGCGTGAGGCGTCCGCCGAGGAGCGGAACGTGCGGCGGTAGACCGTCGGCGGCACGCCCAGCGCCGCCTGGAGGTGCTGGCGCAGCGAGGTCGCCGTGCCGAAGCCCGCGTCCCGGGCCACCTGGTCGATGGACAGGTCCGTCGACTCCAGCAGCTGGCGGGCCCGCTCCACCCGCTGCTGGGTGAGCCACTGGCCGGGGCTGATCCCGACCTCCTCGCGGAAGCGGCGCGTGAACGTCCGTACGCTCATGGCCTCCTGCTCCGCCATGTCCCGCAGCAGGATCGGCCGCTCCAGCCGGGCCAGCGCCCAGGCCCGGGCGGCCGTCGTGGTCGCGAACTGCGGTTCGGGCAGCGGGCGGTGGATGTACTGGGCCTGCCCGCCGTCCCGGTGCGGGGGCACCACCGTGCGGCGGGCGATCTCGTTCGCGACGGCCGCCCCGTGGTCGCGCCGCACCAGGTGCAGGCAGAGGTCGATCCCGGCGGCGACCCCGGCGGAGGTCAGGACGTCGCCGTCGTCGATGAACAGGACGTCCGGGTCGACGCGGACCTGCGGGAAGGTCCGCTGGAAGTGGTCGGCGGACGACCAGTGCGTGGTCGCGGGGCGGCCGTCGAGGTATCCGGCCGCCGCCAGGACGTAACTGCCGGTGCAGATGGAGACCATCCGGGTGCCGGGCCGGACCAGGGCGAGCGCGGCGGCCAGCTCCTCGGTGAGCCTGCCCTCCTCGAAGACCGGGCCCAGCTCGTAGGAGGCGGGGACGACCACGGTGTCGGCGGTGGCGAGCGCCTCCGGGCCGTGCACCACCAGAACGGCGAAGTCCGCGTCGGTCCGGACCGGGCCGGGAGGACGGACCGAGCAGGTCACCACGTCGTACAGCTTCCGGCCCGCGTTGCCCGGCTCGGTGCCGAGGGAGCGGCCGAAGATCCGCTGGGGAATGCCCAGTTCGAAGGGGAGCAGTCCGTCGAGAGCCAGGACGACGACGCGGTGCGGCACGACGGCCTCCTCGAAGATCACAGATGGAGCCGGTAGCTGGTATAGACCACGAGCTGATACAGGTTAGCGATGTGAAGGAAAAGCCGACAGAGCCCGCGTCCATTCCCGACGCGGGCCGTGACATCCGCAGACCCCCGCCCACGCGCGATCTCGCGGCTCGCGCGGTCGCCGCGGGGGCGGCCCTCGCCACCGTCGCCGCGGGCCTCGCCGTGCGCGCCGGGGCGGACGGGGTCTTCGCCAAGTACGCCGGGAGCGCGCTCTACACGGTGCTGCTCTGCGCGCTCGTCGCCTTCTGCGCGCCCCGCGCGCGGCCCCTCGTGGTGGCCGCCACGGCGCTGGGCCTGAGCTGGGCGGTGGAGTTCGCGCAGCTCACCGGCGTACCGGCGGAGCTGTCGGCGCACAGCACGGCGGCCCGGCTGATCCTCGGCTCGACCTTCAACGCGCCGGACCTGTTCTGGTACGCGGTGGGCGCGGCGGCGGCCTGGGCCGTCCACGCGGGGGCCACGAGGCTCAGCCGCTGACCCGCAGCGCCCGTCGGTCGTGGCCCGATTCCTGCGAACCATGTCCTTCGGGCCACTCGTAGGGGAAGTCGCAGGCCAAGAAGCTGGTCCACGTGACCGAGACCATCGAAAGCGCAGCCCTGGACGACCGGCGTCCGCCCCGCGCGGAGCGCCGCCGCCCCCGTATCCACCGGGCGTGGCTCGTCGCCGCCGTCACCTTTGTGACGATCATCGGCGGTGCGGCCTTCAACTCCCTGCCCGGCCTGCTCATCGACCCGCTCCACACCGAATTCGGCTGGTCGCGCGGGGAGATCGGGCTCGCGGTCTCCATCGACATGGCGCTGTACGGGCTGACCGCGCCGTTCGCCGCCGCGCTCATGGACCGCTTCGGCATCCGGCGGGTCGTGGCGGTCGCGCTCACCATGGTGGCGGCCGGGGCGATCGCCAGTGTCTGGATGACGGCCTCCTGGCAACTGATGATCTACTGGGGCCTGTTGGTCGGCCTCGGCACCGGGTCCATGGCGATGGCGTTCGCCGCGACCGTCACCAACCGCTGGTTCGTCGCCCGCCGGGGCCTGGTCACCGGCATCCTCACCGCTGCCGGGGCCTCCGGGCAGCTCGTCTTCCTCCCGCTCTGCGCCTGGATCGTCGACGAACACGGCTGGCGGCCCGCCTCGGTCACCGTCGGCCTGGCGTCCCTCGTCGTCGTCCCGTTCGTCTGGCTCCTGATGCGCGACCACCCGGCCGATGTGGGCCTCGCCCCGTACGGCGGTACGTACGTGGCGAAGCCCGCCCCCGCCCGGGGCGCCGCACGCCGTGCGCTGCGCGTGCTGTTCGACGCGGCCCGCACCGGCCCGTTCTGGCTGCTCGCGGGGGCCTTCGCGATCTGCGGGGCCTCCACCAACGGCCTGATCCGCACCCACTTCGTGCCCTCCGCCCACGACCACCACATGCCCATCACCGTGGCGGCCTCGCTGCTCGCCGTGATCGGGGTCTTCGACGTCATCGGCACGATCTTCTCGGGCTGGCTCACCGACCGCTTCGACGCCCGCAGGCTGCTCGCCGTCTACTACGCGCTGCGCGGGATCTCGCTGCTGTTCCTGCCGATGCTGATGGCCCCGGACGTGCGGCCGCCGATGGTCTTCTTCATCGTGTTCTACGGTCTCGACTGGGTCGCCACCGTCCCGCCGACGCTGGCGCTCTGCCGTGAGCAGTACGGCGACGACAGCGCGATCGTCTTCGGCTGGGTGCTGGCCTCGCACCAGGTCGGCGCGGCGGTGGTCGCGTTCCTCGGGGGCGTCGCGCGGGACGTGTTCGGCAGCTACGACGTGGTCTGGTACGCGGCGGGGGCGCTGTGCGCGATGGCGGCGCTGATGTCGCTGGTGGTCCGCCGGGTCCCGGCGCCGGAGAAGACCGTCAGCGGCTGAGGCGGCCGAACGCCCCCCGGTGGAACAGCAGCGGATCGCCCTCCTCCGCCGCGTCCAGCGCCTCCACCCGGCCCACCACGATGAGGTGGTCGCCGCCGGTGTGGACGGCGTGGATGCGGCAGTCGATCCAGGCGGGTACGGAGTCCAGCAGCGGCGATCCGGTCGCGGGGGCCTCCCCGTACGCCACGTCCGCGAACTTGTCCGCCCCGCTCACCGCGAACCCCCGGCACAGCGCGCCCTGTTCGGCCCCCAGGATGTTCACGCAGAACACCCCGGCGCGGGCGATGCGCGGCCAGGTCGTCGACGTACGGGCGACCATGAAGGACACCAGCGGCGGGTCCAGCGAGAGCGAGGCGAAGGACTGGCAGGCGAAGCCCGTCGGCCCGTCCGCGTCGCGGGCGGTGACCACGGTGACGCCGCTGGCGAAGTGGCCCAGTACGCGCCGGAATTCGGCCGGCGCGACCGGCGGCCGCTCACCGTCCCGGACGGCCCTCAGGTCCGGGCGGGGCAGGGCGTCGGGCGGCGTTCGCGGTGCGGCTGTCGTGGCGGCGCCGACGGACCTGAGGTACCGGACGGCGGTGGCGGCCATGCCTGCGTGTCCCATCACGCCCCCCATTAGAGCTGACGGATCGTCAAATATGAAGGCGTCGGGGACTTCAGCGGCCCTCGTACGCAGGCGACCGGCGCTCGATGAAGGACGCCACGCCCTCGTCGGCGTCGCGCGTGGTCATGTTGATCTCCTGGGCGGCGGCCTCGGCCGCGAACGCGGTGGCCCGGTCGCCGTCCAGCGAGGCGTTCACCAGCTGCTTGGTCAGGGCGACGGCTCGGGTCGGCCCCTCCGCCAGCCGGCCCGCCCACTCCTTGGCCAGGGCCTCCAACTCCCCGCCCGGGACCGTACGGTTGACCAGGCCCATCCGTTCCGCGTCCGCCGCCGGCAGCGCGTCCCCGAAGAACATCAGCTCCTTCGCCCGCTGCGGCCCCACCAGCCGGGGCAGCAGATACGCGCCGCCGCCGTCCGGGACGAGCCCTCGGCGTACGAAGACCTCGATGAACGTCGCGGTGTCGGCCGCCAGGACCAGATCGCAGGCGAACGCCAGATGCGCGCCGATCCCGGCGGCGGTCCCGTTCACGGCGGCGATCACCGGCTTCTCGCAGTCCAGCACGGCGGCGATCAGCCGCTGCGCGCCGAGCCGGATGGTCCGGGCGACGTCCCCGGGGACCCGTTCGCGGGCCGGGGCCGGGGTACCGCGCAGGTCGGCGCCCGCGCAGAAGCCGCGCCCGGTGGCGGTGAGTACGACGGCCCGTACGGCGGGGTCGGCGGAGGCCTCGGCCAGCAGGGCGATGATCCGCTCCCGCTGGTCCCAGGTGACGGCGTTCATGGCCTCGGGCCGGTTGAGGGTGATCCACGAGACGCCGCCGTCGAGGGCGTGCAGCACGGTGGCTCCGGCGGGCCCGCCCCCTGCCGCCTCCCCGCTCACCGGCACACCGCCAGCGCGTCCAGGGCCACCGCGCCCTGGCCGCGGCCCAGCACCACCAGCGGGTTGATGTCCAGCTCGGTCAGGTCGTCGCCCAGCTCCAGGGCCATGCGCTGGACCCGCAGCACCACCTCCACCAGGGCGTCCACATCGACGGGCGCCCCGCCGCGCACCCCCTCCAGCAGCGCCCGGCCGCGCAGCTCGCCGAGCATGTCCCGGGCGTCCCGCTCACCGAACGGCGGGACCCGGACCGCCGCGTCGTGCAGCACCTCCACCAGGACCCCGCCGAGCCCCACCGTGACGGTCGGGCCGAAGAGGGCGTCGTGGGTGACTCCGACCATCATCTCGACGCCCCGGTCGATCATCTGGCAGACCAGGATGCCGTCCAGGTCCACCGATTCGTACCGGGCGATGTCGGTCAACTCCCGGTACGCGTCCCGGACCTGGCTGGCCGAGGTGAGGCCGACCTTCACCAGGCCCAGCTCCGTCTTGTGGGCGAGCCGGGGCCCGGACGCCTTCATCACCACCGGATAGCCGACCGGCCCGGCGGCCCGTACGGCACCGGCAGCGCTCGTCACCAACTGCTCGCGCGGCACCCGGATCCCGTACGCCCGCAGGAGCTGCTTCGCCGCGTGCTCGCTGAGCTGCTGGCCCGGGCGCAGCAGGCCCTGCGCCTTGCGGAAGGACGGTGAGGGGGTGCGCGGGGCGTCCTCGAAGGGGGAGCGGTAGCGGTCGGTGAAGCGGTGGTGGTCCAGGTAGGCCTTCACGGCGGTGACGCAGTTGCGTGCCGTACGGAACGTGGCGAGGCGCGAGGAGCCCAGCAGGGTGGTGCGGTAGGCCTCCTCGGTGCCGACGGGGGAGCCCCAGACGACGCAGATCAGCTTGTCGGTGGCCTCCGCCGCGTCCGCCAGGTCCTGGGCGAGCCGGTCGCTCATCGGCGGGAACGGGCCGGTGATCGGACAGATCAGCACCCCGACCGACGGGTCCGCGAGGATCGCGTCGATGATCTTCCGGCCGCGCCGGTCGCCGACGGGGTGACCGCCGTTGTCGATGGGGTTGGTGACGTTCAGGTACTCCGGTATCCAGGTGTGCAGTTCGGCCTGCTTCTCCGGCGACAGGGCGGGCAGGGAGAGCCCCGCCGCCGTCGCCAGGTCCGCGAAGTGCGCGCCGGTGCCGCCGGAGATGGAGTAGACGGCGACGCCCTCGGCCTTCGGCGGGCGGGCCCGGGCCAACAGGGCTGCGGTGTCCTGGAGTTCGTCCAGTCCGTCCACCCGGACCACCCCGAACTGCCGCATCGCCGCGTCCACCACCTGGTCCGTCCCGGTCAGTTTCCCGGTGTGCGAGGCGGCGGCCACGGTCCCGGCCTCCGTGCGGCCGACCTTCACGGCGACGACGGGGACCTTCGCGCGGGCGGCCCGGTCGGCGGCGAGCAGGAAGGAGCGGCCGTCCTTGAGCCCCTCGACGTAACAGGCGATCGCCCCGACCTCGGGGAGCTGGGCGAAGTACGCGAGGAAGTCGGCGGTCTCCAGATCGGCCTCGTTGCCCGTGGGGGCCCAGTGCGAGAGCCGGATCCCCAGCTCCTGGAGGGCGTGGAGCGGGCGGCCCTGGTGCCCGGACTGGGTGATCAGGGCGATGGCGGGGCCTTCCAGGTCGTCCCGGAACCGCTCGAAGGCGTTGAGGTTGGTGTTCGGCCCGAGCAGCCGCAGCCCGGACCGCTCCACGGCCGCCGCCAGCCGGGCCTGGGCGGCCGCGCCCGCCTCCCCGGTCTCGGCGAACCCGGAGGCGAACGCGACGGCGAAGGGCACCTTGGCCTCGCCCAGCTCCTCGATCACCGGCAGCGGGTCCGCGACCAGCAGGACCGCGAGGTCGACCGGCTCGGGCAGCTCGGCGACCGAGCCGAAGCACTCCCGGCCGAACACGGTGGGCCGGGTCGGGTGCACCGGGTGCAGCCGGGCCCCGACCCGTTCGGCCCAGGCGATCAGTTGCCGGGTGATGCCGGTGTTGGGGCGGCCCTCGGCGTCCGAGGCCCCGACGACGGCCACCGAGCGGGGCCGGAAGAAGCGGTCCAGGTCGGGCACGGCCAGGTGCAGCGGACGCCCGCTGACGTCGAGGCCGCCCTGCCGTGTGGCGGTGGGCAGGCTGACGACGGCGGCGTGCGGCTCCTCGCCGCAGGCCACCACCCGGGTGCGGAAGTCGGTGGTGAGGGTGCCGTGAGTCGATCCAAGCATCGTTCCGCCCACTCCTGCTCGATGGCCCGCCGGGGAACGGGCGGGACCGGCCGATTAACTGACGCTCTGTCAGGTTACTGAACTGACGCTGCGTCAGGAATGGGTGTGCAGGCAAAGGCTTGCGTGGTGACGGAGGGCGAAGCTGTGGCGCGGGGTCGTGGCCCCCGCGCCCGGCGCCGGCGCCGGCCCACCGGCCGCCGGTGCCCGGTGGGCCGGACGCTCGGACATCCCTCCCGGACGCTGAGCCATGGGCGGGGGGCCGCCCGGCGCGTGAGGCTGGTGGCATGACTCAGACAGACGCGACCGCAGCAGCGGCCTCCGCAGCGGCCTCCGCGCAGGGACCCGTACTCGTGACCGGCGGCACCGGCAAGACCGGCCGCCGGGTGGTGGCCCGCCTCCGTGAGCTGGGGGTGGAGACCCGGTCGGCCTCACGGTCCGGGGAGACCCCGTTCGACTGGACGGACCCCACCACCTGGCAGGCCGCCCTGGACGGCGTCGCCGCCGTCTACATCACCCCGCTCGACGCCTCGCCCTCCCCGACCCCCGCCTTCGTCGAACAGGCCGTCGCGAGCGGGGTGCGGCGGCTGGTGCTGCTCTCGGCCCGGGGCACGGACGTGCCCGGCTACTTCGGCCCCGCCTACGAGGACGGCGGACCGCACGGCGAGGGAGAGCGGGCTGTCCGGGCATCCGGGGTGACCTGGACGATCCTGCGGCCCGGCTGGTTCGCCCAGAACTTCAGCGAGGGCGTCTTCCTCGACGGCGTACGGGACGGGGAACTGGCCCTGCCCACCGGGGACGGGAAGGCCGCGTTCATCGACGCGGACGACATCGCGGACGTGGCCGTCGCCGCGCTCACCGAGGACGGCCACGCGGGCGAGGAGTACGGGCTCTCGGGCCCCCGCGCGCTCGGTATCGCCGACGTCCTGGACGAGATCGCGAAGGAGACCGGGAAGCGCGCCGCGTACGTCCCCGTCGACGCCTCCGCCTTCCGGTCCGGGCTCACCGCCCAGGGCTTCACAGACTGGGAGGCCGACCTCTGGACGGACGCGCTGGACCCGATCACGACGAGCCGGGAGGCACCCGTCCTGGACGGCGTACGCCGGGCACTCGGCCGCGAGCCGCGCGATTTCGCGGACTTCGTCCGGGAGGCGGCGGCGAAGGGGGTCTGGGGCTGAGGGGCTGAGGGGCCGGGCCGAGGGGCTGAGGGGCCGGGCCGAGGCCGAGCGCCGGGCCCGGGACGGGGTCCCTCCGGAAGGGTCCGGCTCCGGGAGGGTCCGGCCAGGACGGCTCCCCGGCCCCGGCGAGGGGCAGCCTTCCCGGAGGGGGCCCGGCCCGTACGGCTCCCCGGGCCGGGCGAGGGGCAGCCCTCCCGGAGAGGACCCGGCCCGTACGGCCCCCCGGGCCGGGCTTCCTCGGGAGGAAACCCGGCCCGGGGCGGGCCCCCAAGCCCTGCTCGGCCGCCCCCGCGCTCGCCCCCCCGACTCACCCCGCCGGTGCCTCCGCCTCCACCGGCCCGGACGCCAGGGCCTCCCGCCGGAAGGCGCTCGGGCTCTCGCCGCGCACCCGCTTGAACGCCGCGCTGAACCCGAACGCGTCCGCGTAGCCGACCCGGCGGGCCACGGCCGCCACGGTCAGCTCGGGGCGGGTCAGCAGGTCGGCGGCGAGGGTCATGCGCCACTCGGTCAGATACGCCACAGGCCCGTCCCCGACGAGTTCGGTGAACCGCTTCGCCAGGGTTGTCCGCGACACCCCCGCCCGGCTCGCCAGCTCCGCCGTGGTCCAGGGGTGGGCCGGGTCGTCGTGCATCGCCCGCAGGGCCGGGCCCGCGACCTCGTCGCCGAGCGCCCCGTACCACCCCGGCGGGTCCGCCTCGGGCCGGTCGAACCAGTCCCGCAGGGTGCAGACCAGCATCCAGTCCAGCAGCCGGTCGAGCACGATCTGGTCGCCCGGCCGCCCCCGGCCGAGCTGCGCCTCCAGGTAGTCGCGCAGCGGGGCGCAGTCCTCCCCGTCGGGCACCACGAGGGCCGGGGGAAGCGCCCGCAGCAGCCGCTGGGGAAGCTGCTCCTGTACGTCGTAGGCGGCGGCCAACAGCACGGTGGCGCAGTCGAATTCGGGGACACCGCCCGAGGCGGCACCGCTGTCCCGGACCTGGTCCCAGCGCACCTCCCGGACACCGCCGCCGGCCCGCCCCGGCCCCGTACCGTCCGCAGGGTCGTCGGTGAAGACGAACGGGGCCGGACCCCGCACGACCGCGGCCTCACCGACCTCCACCCGCAGCGGCTCACCGCCCTCCGGCACGATCCACCCCGCGCCCCGCAGCGGCAGGCACAGGGTCAGATACGCCCCGTCCGTGAACCGCAACGACCAGGGCGCGCACAACACCGACCGCCCGAACACCGCACCCCGGCCCCGCACACCCCGCAACAGCTCGTCGAACACGTCCATGACGCCCAGCCTAGGCAGCCGACGGCCGTCAGACGGGCCGCTGGTCGCCCGAGACGATGGCGATCGCCCACTGCGCCGCCCCGCCGGTGACCTTGACCATGAGGTGCTGCGGCACGGCCTCTGTGTGGATGACCCCCACGGTCGGCACGTCGTCGCAGGAGATCGGATGGGGTTCGCCGTCCGGGTTGTCCCGGTCCACGAGGCTGACCGAGCCCTTCCCCGTACAGTCCGCGTAGACGGTGTAGGTCTCCTCGGCCGGCGTGAACGCGGGAAGGTTCCTGTCTCCGGCCCCGGAGGTCTCGGGCACCAGTGCCTGCGCCTTCTCCGGGTACTCCAACGCGGGTGCGGACGTGCTGCCCGGCGAGGAGGGCGAGGCCGGGGACGCGGCGGGTTCGCCCGCCGTGGGCGAGGTCTTCGAACCGGCGCCCTCAGGGGTACCGGTGTCGGCGGAACCGTTGCAGCCACCGACCAGAAGGACAACAGTCAGGGGGACGGCGGCGGTGAGAATGCGTCGGCGCAAGGTGTACTCCCGGGAGCGTGAGGGACTGCCCGGCCCTGAGCGTCAGGACCGGGCAGCGAACGGGCTGGGCCGAGGGGGCCGGCCCGCGTCCCAGCGGTGGTTCAGCGGTGGCTCAGCACATTGACCACCCGGCCGTCGGGGTCCCGGACGAAGAACCTCCGTACGCCCCACTCCTCGTCCTGGAGCGGGTGGACGATCTCCGCGCCCCGGGCCCGTACGGTGGCGTACACCGCGTCCACGTCGTCCACCTCGACGCTCAGGTCGGGGACGACCGGGCCGGTCAGGTCGTGGGTCATGAAGCTGACCTGCTCCTGCGGGCCGGTCGGCGAGGCGACCGTGGTGATCCAGCCGAGGTTCATGACCTCCTCGAAGCCGAGCAGGCCGTAGAAGTCGCGGTTCTCCTCGACCGCCTTCGTCCGGAGGTTGGGTACGACACGGCGAACGGTCATCATCGGCTCCTCGGGAGAAGGGCTTCTGTCAGGTTGACCCGGCCGTCGACGACTTCGAGGGGCGTCGGGGTCAGGTCCTCGTGCGCACGGTAGTGCCCCAGCCGGACCGTGCCGTCCTCCCGCCGCAGGGTGTCGTGCGCGTGCTCGGCGAGCCAGCGGAGCAGCGCCCCGACCTCCTCCGCCTCGTCCGGGTGGATCTCCGTCCGGGAGGTCAGCGCCCAGCCGCCGCCCGGGAGGCCCTCGCGGGCGGCCAGCGCCGAGCAGAGCGCGCCCGTCGTCCGCCACGCCGGTCCGCTGCCGGCCAGCAGCGGGCGGGGCTCGTTCTCGATCCGCGGGACCCCGTCGTCGTCGACCACCACGCACGGGAAGTCGGTCACGACGGCGAGGTCTCCGGGCTGCGGGCCGAGCCCCAAGTGCCAGCGCAACTCGGTCAGTTGCTGGTCCGACAGCCCCTCGCGCAGATCGACCGTCACGGTCAGCTCATGGATGTCGCTCATGGGTCCGGACTCTAACCGCCGGCACTGACAGCCCGGTTCACCCCCGCGCACCCTCAACGGGACGCCCGTGCCACCCTCTTGGCGATCTTCTCCGCGTCCAGGGCCATTTCCCGCAGCATCCCGCTGATCGGGTTGGTGAAGCCGGTGAAGTAGAGACCGGGGGCTCCCTTCGGGGACCGGGCTCCGTGGGTCACCGGGCGGCCCCGCCCGTCCAGGACGTCCAGGTGGCCGAGCAGCGGCTCCAGCGCGCGGTGGTAGCCGGTGGCGGCGATGACGGCGTCCGGGGCGATCCGGGTGCCGTCGGCCAGGACCACCGTGTCCTTGTCGAAGGAGGCGACCGTCGCCACGGGGGTCACCCGGCCGGTCCTCACCGCGTCGATCAGGCCCACGTCCTGGACCGGGATCGCCCCCTCGCGGACCCGGGAGTAGAGCCCGGTGGCGGGGCGCGGCAGACCCTGGTCGGTCAGGTCGGGCACGGCGACCTTCGCCATCAGGGCTCCCGCGCGGTCGACGAGCCGTACCGGCAGGCGGCGGACCAGGATGCCCGTGGCCTGGGCCGGCCAGCCGGCGGTGGAGCGGCGGACGATGTGCGGGGCCGTCCGGACCGCGATGCGCACGGTGGACGCGCCGCCCTCGGCCAGGTCCGCCGCGATCTCCGCGCCCGTGTTGCCGATGCCGACGACCAGGACGTCCTTGTCGGCGTACGGGGCCGGGTTCCGGTACGCCGCCGCGTGCAGCAGCTCGCCCGTGAACGTGTCGCGGCCCGGCCAGTCCGGTATGCGCGGGGTGTGGTTGAAGCCGGTGGCGACGACGACCGCGCGGCCCCGCAGGACCCGCCCGCCCGTCGCGGTGAGCTGCCAGTCGCCGGAGCCGTCGGGGGCCGGGTCGACCCGGGTCACCTCGACGCCCGTCACCACCTCCAGCTTATGGTGCTCGGTGTACTTCTCCAGGTACCGCACCACGTCGTCCCGGCCCACCCAACGCCCGAACTTCCGCGGCATCTTCAGCCCCGGCAGCGCCGACCAGCGGCGGGTGGTGTGCAGATGCAGCCGGTCGTAGTGGCCGCGCCAGGACGCCCCGACCCGGTCCGACCTCTCCAGGACCACCGCCCGTACGCCCCGGGCGCGCAGCGCGGCCGCGGCGGCGAGGCCACCCGGGCCGCCGCCGATGACGTAGACGGGCCGGTCCTCCGTACGGTCGGTGAGGGCGACGGCGTCGTGACTGGCTGCGGAGGACGTGCTGTTGGGCATGGTTCGGAGCGTAATCGCCCGCTCTGTTGATGGGTCTCGGTCAAGAGGGAAATCGATTGCGAATTGATCACGAGCGGTGCGATGCGGTGACCGTGCGCACCCGAGCACCCCTTTTCGTCGATAAGGTAAGGCTAACCTTGCCTTGACTGATGCGGGGTGACCTCCGGGGGCAGCCGCGCGGCACCGTGCCGTGCGCCCGGCCGGGGGTGAAGGGGTGGAACGTACATGAACGGCAGACAGCTTCGGGCCCGTTTCCGGGGGGTGGCGGTGGTCGCCGCCGGGCTCCTCGCGCTCTCCGCCTGCGGCGGCGGTGACGGCGGCGACGCGGGCGCCAAGGGCGACGGCAGCGGCGCGGGCAAGGCGGCAGCCGCCACCCGCACCGTGAAGCACGACGCCGGGACCACCGAGAAGGTCCCCGCCCAGCCGAAGCGGATCGTCTCCGTCAGCGTCACCATGACCGGCCATCTGCTGGCCCTCGACGCCCCGGTCATCGCCTCCCAGGCCACCCCGCCCTCCGTCATCACCGACAAGCAGGGCTTCTTCACCCAGTGGTCCGACGCCGCCGCGAAGAACAGCGTCAAGGTCGCCTACCAGGGCTTCGAGCCCGACGTGGAGAAAGTCCTCGCGCTGAAGCCCGACCTCATCGTGGGCGCGTCCTCCGGCGCGGAGAACGCCGAGAAGTTCTACGACAAGCTCTCCGCCGTCGCCCCGACCCTCCTCTACCGCCACGACGACGTCTCCTGGCAGGACCTGACCGGCCGCCTCGGCAAGGACCTCGGCCTGGAGAAGCGCGCGGGCGAGGTCGTCGCCGCCCACGACAAGCGGGTCGGCGAGGTCAAGGCCGCCATCACCGTGCCGAAGCAGTCCGCCGCGCTCGTCCGTGACAACCAGTCCGCGATGACCGTCTTCACGCCCGAGTCCGCCCAGGGCCGCCTCCTCACCTCCCTCGGCTTCACCGTCCTCGAACCGCCCGCCGGCAAGGGTCAGACGCAGGGCGGCCGTTCGGACTTCGCGGAGTTCAGCCAGGAGAAGGTCGGCGACACCGCGAAGGACAGCTCGCTGCTCTTCGTCAGCCATACCCCCGAGGAGATCACCGCCGCCACCGCGCGCCCGGTCTGGAAGGACCTGCCCGCGGTCAAGGACAAGCGGGTGTACGACCTCGGCCTCGACACCTTCCGGCTGGACTACTACAGCGCGGGCAACCTGATCGACAAGATCGAGAAGGCCTTCGGCTGACAGTGGTCGGCAACAAACCCACCGCACGTGCGCGGTACGCCGCCGGGCTCACGGCGGGGCTGGTCCTCCTGGCCCTCGCCGTGGCCGGTGGCCTCGCCGTGGGCGCTCAATCCCTGCCCCCGGCCGAGGTGTTCGCCGCGCTGCTCGACCCCGACGCCCCGCACGCCTCGATCGTCCGGGAGGTCCGGGTGCCGCGCACCCTCCTCGCCGTCACGGCCGGAGCCGCGCTCGGCCTCGCCGGTGCGGTGATGCAGGGGCTGACCCGTAACCCCCTGGCCGATCCCGGCCTCCTCGGCGTCAATACCGGGGCCGCGTGCGCGGTCGTCGCCGCGACCGTCCTGCTCGGTACGCGCTCGCCCCACGCCGTCGTCTGGTGGGCGCTGCTCGGGGCGGCGCTCGCGGTGGTGGTCGTGTATCTGCTCGGCGGCCGGGGCGCGGGCCGCGGCACCCCCGAAGGGCTCGTGCTCGCCGGGGTGGCCGTCACGGCTGTGCTCGGGGCGGTCGTCAGCGGGCTCGGGGTGCTGGACGCGGATGCGTACGGGACGCTGCGGATGTGGTCCGTCGGTACGCTGGCGGGCCGCGAACTCCCGGTGCTGTGGGAGGTGTTGCCGTTCCTGCTGGTGGGTGCGGTTCTCGCTCTCGCCGTCGCCCCCGCCCTCAACGCGTTCGCCCTCGGCGACGAGGCGGGGCGGGCGCTGGGCGTCGCCCCTGGGCGCGTACGCCTGCTCGGCACGCTCGCGACGGTGCTGCTCAGCGGGGCGGCGACGGCCGCGATCGGCCCGGTCGGCTTCATCGGCCTGGTGGCCCCGCACGTGGCCCGTCTGCTGGCCGGTCCCGACCACCGCCGCCTGATGCCGTACGCGGTCCTCATCGGGGCGGGCCTGCTGCTCGTCGCGGACATCGCGGGCCGGGTGATCGCGCGCCCCGCCGAGGTCCAGGTGGGCATCGTGACGGCGTTCGTGGGCGCGCCCGTCCTGATCTGGCTGATCGGCCGCGCGCGGCGGGGTCGCCGGAGTGCTTCCGGGAAGGCGGTGGCGACGGCATGAGCGCCGTGAGCCGTACCCGTACGGAGGGGGCGGCGGCGGACCTTGTGTCCGTACGGGCCCGGGGCAGGGGTTGGGGCAAGGGCCGGGGTCCGGGCGAGGGTCGAGGCCGGGCCCAGGGCTCCGCCCACCGCACCCTCCGCCTGGCCCCCGGCCACCTCTCCCTCCGCATCCGCCCCCGCCCCCTCGCGGTCACGTTTCTCCTCACCCTCCTCGCGGCGGGCAGCGGCGCGCTCGCGCTCACCCGGGGCGGACTCGTACCGCCCGCCGAGGTGCTGGGCGCGCTGTTTGGCGCGGGCTCGGAGCAGGCCGCGTTCGTCGTCCTGGAGCTGCGGCTGCCCCGCGTCGCCCTCGGGCTCACCGTCGGCGCGGCGCTCGGCGCGGCCGGGGCGCTGTTCCAGCAGCTCTCCCGTAACCCGCTCGGCAGCCCGGACATCGTGGGCTTCAACTCCGGTGCGGCGACGGGTGCGTTGCTGGTCCTGCTGCACGGGAACCCGGCGTACGTGGCGGCCGGAGCGGCGGGCGGCGGACTGGCCACGGCGGTGATCGTCCAACTCCTCGCCCGGCGTGGCTCGTTCCGGGGCAACCGGCTGATCCTCGCCGGAATCGCGGTCGGCTCCCTGCTCGCCTCGGTCAACGCGTACCTGCTCACCCGGGCCGCCCTCGACCACGCCCAGTCCGCCCAGCTCTGGCTGATCGGCAGCCTCGGCAGCGCGGAACGCCACCAGGTCCTGCCCGCTCTGCTTGCCCTGGGGGCCCTGCTGCTGGCCGCGCTCCCGGTCGTACGCCGCCTGGACCTGCTGGAGATGGGCGACGAGGCGGCGGGCGGCCTGGGCGTGGACGCGGGCCGAACCCGGGTGCTCGTCCTCCTGATCGCGGTCGGGCTGAGCGCGGTGGCGGTCTCGGCGGCCGGACCGATCGTGTTCGTCGCCCTGTGCGCACCCCAACTGGCCCGCCGCCTCAGCCGGGGTACGGGAACGGGGCTGCTGCCCGCCGCAGCGATGGGCGCGCTGCTGCTCTCGGCCTCCGACCTGGTGGCGATCTCGCTGCCGACGGCGGGACCACTGCCGGTGGGCGTGGTCACGGGCGCGCTCGGCGGTGTCTATCTGGCATGGCTGCTGGGACGTGGCCGACGGCGCTGAAGCCGTGCGCGGGCTGTGCGGGCTGTGCGGACCCCTTGCGCGGTCGGCCCCCGTCCGGTGAACTGACGTACCGTCAGAAAACTGTGAGTGGAGGGCCGATGCAGACGATCTGGCTCGGCGGCGCGGAATGGCTGGCCGTCCTGCGCATAGGCCTCGGCCTGTGGTGGCTGGAGAGCTGGCGCCACAAGGACCGTAAGGGCTGGTTCGAACGCGGTACGGGGATCGCCTGGGCGGCGGACATCGCGGGCAAGCACCGCTGGGAGATGGTCCGCACGGGTTTCCGGCGGGTGGTCGAACCCCGCCCGAAGCTGATCGCGTACGTAGTCGTCTACGCCGAACTGGCCCTGGGCCTGGGCCTGGTGACCGGCTTCCTCACCCCGATCGCCCTCGTCGCGGGCCTCCTCCTCAACCTCCTCTACCTGGCCCTGATGATCCATGACTGGGCCGAGCAGGGGCAGAACGCGATGATGGCGCTGATCTCGCTCGTGGCGCTGTTCGCGATGGCGTGGCAGACGTGGTCGCTGGACGCGGCGCTGGGGCTGTTCCTATGAGCAGGGGCAGGGGGTCGGCGGCCCCGCGCTTCGACCTCCCCGAGCCGGACGCCTTCACCCGCCCGTACTGGGACGCGGCGGCGGAGGGCCGGCTGCTGATCCGCCGCTGCGCCGGGTGCGGCCGGGCACATCACTACCCGCGCGAGTTCTGCCCGTACTGCTGGAGCGAGAACGTCGCCTGGGAGCACGCGAGCGGCGAGGCGACGCTGTACACCTGGTCCGTGGTCCACCGCAACGACCTGCCCCCCTTCGGCTCCCGCGTCCCGTACGTCGCGGCGGTCGTCGACCTCGCCGAGGGGCCCCGGATGATGACGGAGATCGTGGACTGCGGGCACGAGGCGCTGCGCATCGGGATGGGCCTGACCGTCACCTTCCGGGAGGCGGGGGAGGACGGAGGCGGGGAGGCCGTGGCGGTGTTCCGGCCCGCAGGCTGAGGGGCCCCGGGGTCACTCCTCGGCCGCCTCCGGGGCCAACTGGGCCATCACCAGCCCGTGCAGCAGCCCCGGATCCACGAACTCGTCCTCCTCCGGCGCCCCGCACCGCCAGCTCAGCGGGTACGTGTTGCCGTCCGCCGCCGGGATACCCACCCACTCGTCGCGCGTGGCCGGCCCGAAGCACTTCGCGCCGGGCGGCCAGTCGTACCCCTCGCTGGCCCCCGGGGGGATCAGGAAGTACGTCCACCGCGCCCCCGACATCTCCCGCACCACCGGTCCCGGCTCGCCCTCGGTCAGGGTCGCCAGATGCTGGAGCACGGCCTCGCCCCGGATGCCCCGGAGCCGGATGGCGTCGAAGTAGATGCCGGTGAGGTGCAGTTGGTGACCGGCGTCGGGTACCCAATCGGGGTGCTTCTTGCTCGTCATGGCTACGAGCATTCCCTCGACTGCGTAGCGTGACCAGCAGGACACGGTCCACATCGACGTGATGTGGGGAGGGTGGTGATGGCTGTGGGGACGAGTGGTGAGCTGACGCACGGACGGCGGCTCGTGGGGGAGCTGATCCGTATCCACCGGGTACGGGCGGGACACACCCAGAAGGCGGCGGCGGATCTGCTGCTGATCTCGGAATCCCTGATGGGAGCGGTCGAGCGGGCGGAGCGCATCCCTTCACGGGACCTGCTGATGGACGCCGAACGGGCGTTCGCGGCGGACGGGGCGCTGGAGGCGTGCTGCGATCTGGTGGACGAGGAGAAGTACCCGCCGAAGTTCCTGGACTGGGCGCGACTGGAACGGCTCGCGCGGGTCATCAGCGCGTACGAGACGATGCTGATCCCGGGCCTGCTCCAGACGGAGGCGTACGCGACAGCCCTGTTCCGGTCGCGCGTACCGGCGTACTCGGAGGAAGAGATCGTCCGGCTCGTCGAAGCACGGCTGGAGCGGCAGGCGGTGCTGACCCGCAAGCCGCCGCCGCGTATCGGGTACGTCATCGAGGAGTCGGCCTTGGACCGGACGTTGGGCGGCCCGGAGGTGCTGAAGGAGCAGTTGCTGCACGTGCTGGACTGCATCGAGCGGTTCAACCACCTGACGGTGCAGGTGATGCCGACGAATCAGCACACGCACGCGGGGTTACTGGGCCCCATGCAGTTGATGTCCACGGCGGAAGGCCGCAATCTGGTGTACGTGGAGGCTCAGGGCGACGATAGGTTGATCTCGAAGCCGGAACAGGTGAGCGATCAGCTCGATCTCTTCGGCATTCTGCGGGCCCAGGCGCTCAACCCCTGGAAGTCGGCGGAGACCATCGAGACGAAGGTGAGGCAACTGTGAGCCACGGACCCGGACTGACCTGGTTCAAGTCCAGCTACAGCAGCAACGAGGGCGCGGCCTGCATCGAAGTCGCCTACGACTGGCACAAGTCCAGCTACAGCGGCAACGAGGGTGGCGCCTGCGTCGAGGTCGCCACCTGCCCGCACACCGTCCACGTCCGCGACTCCAAGGTCACCGACGGCCCCACCTTCGCCGTCGCCCCGGCCGCCTGGACCACGTTCCTGAACCACGCGGTCGCCAACGGCTGATCACAGCCCCGGCGCCCCCCACACCGGGAACCACCGCGACAGGTCTTTCTCCACGCGGAGGTCGTCGCCGAGGGCGCCCCGGACCTGGAGTTCCCGTTGGTTGTCCCGCTTCTCGGCGTCGCCGGGGAGCGGGGCGAACGGGTAGAACGTGCCGCGTTTGTAGAGGTAGACCAGCGCCAGCGACCGGCCTTCCGCGTTCCGGAAGCCGATCAGCGAGCACAGCAGGTGCGGGCCGAAGCCGCCGTCCTGGAGCATCGTGTTGACCGCGTGCAGGTCGTTGACCAGGCCCGCCGTGTCGTCCGCCGGGTGGGTGGCCAGCAGCCAGGTGTAGCCGTACGCGTCCCGGCTGAACTCCACCGGGATGCCGCCGCGTTCCGTGTCCGCGTCCAGCAGTTCGCGTACGTCCTCCTGGAGCCGGGCGAAGCCGCCGCCCTCCACTCCTGCGAAGCAGACCGACCCCCGGCCGGTCGGGGTGAAGCCGGTGGCGGCCTGGAGGGTGAGGGCGGCGGAGGGGATGGCGAAGAGCTGGTCGAGGTCGGGGCGGACCGGTTTGCTGCGGCCGAGGATCGCGTCGAGCAGGCCCACGGGTGTAACTCCTTGAAGACTCAGCGGGACAGGTCGGTGGAGATGCGGGACAGCTGGTCCAGACGCTGTTCCAGCGTGGGGTGCGAGGAGAACAGCCGGCCCAGGGACTCCTTCGCGGAGAACGCGGGCATGAAGTAGAACGCGTTGTACGGCTCCGCCTTCCGCAGGTCCTCCGTCGGGATACGGGCCATCTGCCCGCTGACCTTGGTGAGGGCCGAGGCGAGCGCGGAGGGGCGGCCGGTGAGCAGGGCGGCGGCCCGGTCGGCGGACAGCTCGCGGTAGCGGGAGAGCAGCCGGGTCAGCAGGAAGCTGATCGCGTACACGACGGCGCTGATCAACGGGATCAGCAGAAGCAGGATGCCCGCCGGGTCGTTTCCCGGGCGGCTGCGCGCGAAACCGCCCCACAGGGCGATCCGGGTCATGACGCCCGCCAGGACGCCGAGGAACGAGGCGATGGTCATGACGGCCACGTCCCGGTGCGCGACGTGCGACATCTCGTGGGCGAGGACCCCTTCCAGCTCCTCCGGCTCCAGCCGGCGCAGCAGGCCCGTCGTCGCGCAGACCAGGGCCGTCTTCTCGCTGCGGCCGGTCGCGAACGCGTTCGGTACGTCGCTCTCGGCGATCGCCACCTTCGGCTTCTGCATGTCCGCCAGCGCGCAGATGCGGTCGATGGCGCCGTGCAGCTCGGGGGCCTGTTCGGGGGTGACCTCGCGGGCGCCCATGCCGTACGCGGCGATCCGGTCGCTGAACCAGAACTGGGCGATGAACATGCCGCCCGTGATGATCAGGATGATCGGCCAGGAGCCCCGCAGGGCCGCGAGGAGCACGCCCACGAAGACGACGTAGAGCAGACCGATCAGGAACATGGTGGTGACCATGCGGCCGGTCAGGCCCCGGTCGGGGGCGTAACGGGAGCGGGCTCTCGGCATCGGCGCCTCCCAACAGCTCAGCTGTCTCCCATAGTGCCCCTTTACGGTGAGAACCGGGTAAACATGCTGTCTGCACGGGTCACGGCCAGAGCAGCTCCCGCGTCCACTCGCCGCCCGTCCCCGCGCCCTCGGTACGGCGGTAGCGCAGCCGGATGTGGCGGCGCCGGGCATCGCCCTGGAAGAACTCGACCTCGGCCGGCTCGACGACGTACCGGGTCCAGGTCGGGGCCTCCGCGTCCGGCTCCGCCACCGCCCGGTCCCAGGCCGCGTCCGCCGTCCGGTGCAGCTCGGCCACCGAGCCGACGACCTCGCTCTGTGCCCCGGTCAGCGCGGCGGCCAGCGCCCCGGTGGACCGGGCGTGCAGGTCGGCGTGGCTCTCGGCCGGGGTGCAGCGGACGACGGGGCCCCGGACCCGTACCTGCCGGCCCTGCGCGGGCCAGTAGAAGCCGAGCGCGGCGTGCGGGCGGGCGGCGAGCTGGTGGCCCTTGGCGCTGGTGGCGTGGGAGGCGAAGTGCCAGCCGCGCTCGTCGGCGTCGTGCAGGAGCAGCGTGCGGACGTCCGGGAAACCCTCGGCGTCGGCCGTGGCCAGCGCCATCGCATGCGGCTCGGGCTGCCCCGCCGCCACGGCCTCGGCGAACCAGGCGTGGAACAGGGCGAGGGGCGCGGGCGGGGCCGCCTCCGGATCGAAGGCGGGCAGCTCGGTGTCCCAGACGCGCTGGGCGTGCAGGAGGTCGCGGAAGGAGCGCTGGGAGGTGTCGTCGTCGGCCATGGGGCCATTGGACCGTACGGGGGCGTCGTCCTGTGTGGCTCAGCCGTGTAGCTCCATGAGACACGGCGCGCTACCGTGGAGCCATGAAGACCATTACGCAGCGGGAGTTCCGGAACAACTCCGCCGAGGTCATGGACGCGGTGGAGGGCGGGGAGACCTTCCACATCACCCGGAACGGCATAGAGGTCGCCGAACTGCGGCCGATCAGTCGCAAGAGGCAGCTCAGCGCCGAGGAGCTCGTGGCCCGGCACCGGCGGCTGCCCCGGGTCGACGGCGACCTGCTGCGCCGCGAGGCGGACGAGTTCTTCGGCACGGAGGACCGGGTCGGCGACGACGTGTGGGAGCGCAACAGTGGCTGAGCGGTACCGCACGGGGGTGCTCGACACCTGTACCTACATCGACCTCGACCTGTTGGATCCGGAGCAGCTGCCCGTCCTGCCCGTCCTCACCGCCGTATCGCTGGCCGAACTCCAGCAAGGGGCGGCCATGGCGAAGGACCCGCTGGTGCGGGCCGCCCGGACGGAGAAGCTGGGCGCGGCCGTGGCGGACTTCGAGCCGCTGCCCTTCGACGGTGATGCCGCCGCGCGATACGGGACCCTCGTCGCGCTCGTCATCGCGGCCGGGCGTGATCCCCGGCCGCGCCGCACGGACTTGATGATTGCGTCCATCGCGTCGGTCCGGGGCCTGCCGCTCTTCACCCGCAACGCCGACGACTTCAAGGGTCTGGAGAGCATGGTCACCGTCGTCGGGCTGTGATGAGGACCGGGCCCCTCACCCCCGCCCCAGCACCACCGTCCCCGACGAGCAGAACCAGCCGCCCGTCCCCGACGCCACCGCCAGCTCCGGCAGTCCGCCCCCGGCCCTCACCACCTGTCGCTGTCCCGCCTCGCCGCGCAGTTGCCGTACCGCCTCCACCAGCAGGAACAGCCCGCGCATCCCGGGGTGGCAGGCGGACAGGCCGCCGCCATCCGTGTTCACCGGGAGCTCGCCGCGCAGCCCGGTGCGGCCCTTCTCGACGAACGCGCCGCCCTCGCCCTTCGCGCAGAAGCCCAGGTCCTCCAGCGTCACCAGCGTCATGTACGTGAACGCGTCGTAGATCTCGGCCAGGTCGATGTCGGCCGGCCGCACCCCGGCCCGTTCGAAGGCCAGGCGGCCGGAGACGGCGGCGGGGGAGACCGTGAAGTCCTCCCACTCGGACATCGTGGCGTGCGAGGTGTGCTCCCCGGTGCCGAGGATCCACACCGGGGCCTTCGCCGTGTCCGGTACGTACTCCTCGGCGGCCAGCAGCACCGCGCAGCCCCCGTCGCTGCGGATGCAGCAGTGCAGCTTGGTGAACGGGTCCGCGATCATGGGGCCCGCCAGCACCTCGTCCACCGTGATCGGGTCCCGGAACATCGCCTCCGGGTTCGCCGCCGCGTTCGCCCGTGCCGTCACCGCCACCTCGGCGAGCTGCTCCAGCGTCGTGCCGTACGCGTGCATGTGGCGGCGGGCGGCCATCGCGTACTTGGCGATCAGGCTGTGCCCGTACGGCACCTCGAACTGCGCCGGCCCCCGCGCCCCGAACGACAGGTTCGACGTGCGGCGGCCCGCCTTGATGTCGGCCCGGGCCGTCGACCCGTAGACCAGCAGCACCGCCCGCGCCCGGCCCGCCGCGATCGCGTCCGCCGCGTGGGCGGCCATCACCTCCCAGGTGGCGCCGCCCACCGCCGTCGAGTCGACCCAGGTGGGCCGCAGCCCCAGGTACTCGGCGACCTCCACCGGGGCCAGGGTCCCGAGCCCCGCCGATGCGAAGCCGTCGACGAGCGAGCGGTCGAGGCCGGAGTCGGCGAGGGCGCGGCGGGCGGCCTGGGCGTGCAGGGCGTATGGCGTGGCGTCGTCGACGCGCCCGCAGTCCGCGAGCGCCACGCCGACGACGGCCACCTTGCGAGGACCGGGAGCGGGCATGAATCTGACGGTACATCAGATGGTGGGTGTCGCAACCATGTGTGTGATGGCTTCCTCGGTCCGTGTGCGTGCGCGACTCTGGGAATTCCCGTTCCCCGCACCTAATGTGATGGATCGTCAGATCAGGGGGCGTCGGCCGTCCCCGGGTGGAAGGAGCCCGCAGATGGACGCCGCCCTCACCGCGGAACAGCACGAGATCCGCCGCACCCTGCGCGACCTGCTCGCCCGGCACGGCGGACCCGGCGCGATCCCCGCCGCCGTGGGCACCGCCGAGGGCTACGACCCGGCCCTGTGGCGCCGGCTCGCCGGGGATCTGGGGCTGCCGGGGCTCGCGCTCGCGGAGGAGTACGGCGGGGCCGGCTGCACGGCCACCGAGCTGGCCCTCGCCTGCGAGGAGACCGGGCGTGCGCTGCTGCCCTCACCGCTCCTCGCCACCGCCGCCCTCGCCGCCCCCCTGATCGCCGCTCTCGGCACCCCGGACCAGCGCGCCGCCCTTCTGCCGCGGATCGCCGACGGCACCCTGACCGCCGCCCTCGCCGTCCCCGGCGGCTCGCTCGCCACCGCCCTCGGCCTCACCGGCGACAACCGCGACGGGGCCTGGGCGGGCGGCGGCCGCGCCGGCGGCATCCAGGCCCACGGGGAGGGCGGCGAGCGGCGGCTGTACGGCGAGGCCGACCGGGTCCTGGACGGGCACAGCGTCGGGCTGCTCCTGGTCGCCGCCCACGCCGGGGGATACCCGCGCAGCCGTACGCAGTTGTTCCTGGTTGCCGGCGATGCGCCCGGGCTGACCCGTACCCGGCTCACCGCCCTCGACGAGACCCGCCCCCTGGCCCGCCTCGAACTGCGCGACACCCCCGCCGAGCCGCTCGGCGCGGACGACACCGCCGACGCGGCCGCCGCCCTCGCCGCCGCCGGGCGCACGGCCGCCGCGATCCTCGCCGCCGAAGCGGTCGGGACGGCGGCGAGCGCCCTGGAGCGCACCGTCGAGTACGTGAAGGCGCGCGAACAGTTCGGCAGGGCCGTCGGCTCGTTCCAGGCCGTCAAGCACCGCCTCGCCGACCTGTACGTACGGGTCGAGGCGGCCCGCTCCGCCGCGTACCACGCCGCCCGCGACCCCGAGTCCGGGCCGCTCGCGCTCGCCCAGGCCCTGGAGGCGGCCAGGATCACCACCGGCGAGGCCGTCCAGCTGCACGGCGGCATCGGCTTCACCTGGGAGCACGAGGCGCACCGCTATCTCAAACGGGCGGCGGGCGACGAACTGCTCTTCGGCCCGGTCCACCGGCTGCGCGACCACGCGGCGGAACGGGCCGGACTCTTCGGGCCCGGACGGATGCCGCTCGCCGCTGCGCACGGGGCGGGCGTCCGGTGACCGGCGCCCGGGGTATGCGCCTGGTCCAGCGGGTCTCCTCGACCCGGGCCTTCGCGCTGATCGCCCCGCATGTGGTGCCCGTGCTGGACCGGGCCGTGCACCGGCTCACCCGGGGCAAGGTGCTGCTCAGCGCCCGGATGCTGCCGGGGCTCGTCCTCACGGTGCCGGGGGCGCGCACGGGCCGGCCGAGGACCACCCCGCTGGCCTGTATGCCCGAGGGGGACGTGGAGGGCGCCTGGATCCTGGTCGGCAGCAACTTCGGGCGCCCGGGTCACCCCGCCTGGACCGCGAACCTGCTGGCCCGCCCGGGCGAGGCCGTCGTCAACTGGCGCGGCCGGGACATCCCCGTACGCGCGACCCTGCTGGAGGGCGAGGAGCGGGCCCGGGTGTGGGAGGCCGCGCTCGCGTTCTGGCCGCCGTACGCGGCGTACCAGCGGCGGGTGGAGCGGCAGATCCGGTTGTTCCGGCTGGAGCGGCGGTAGCCGGAGCGATGGCCGGAGTCGGTGGGCGCCGGGGCGATGGCCGGAGCCGGTGGCCGCCGGGAACGTCCGGGGACGCCGACGGCGGACCACCCGCGGGGGTGCGTGGGGTGGTCCGCCGTCGGTGAGACAGGACGGGGCGGGGGCGGGCCTACTTCGTCGGCTTCTTGCCGGTGATGCCGAGGTGGACCAACAGCGCCAGATTCGGCCGCAGTTCGGCCTGCTTCACGCCCCAGGTGGTGAACCCCTTCTGGTGCGAGGCGACCGCGGCCAGCATCGCCACCAGGGAGCCCGCCATCGCCGCGGGGCTGACGTCCTTGTCGACCTTGCCCTTGCTCTGGAGCTCCTTCACCGAATCCGTGAGGGAGTTGGTGACCGAGTTGAGGATCTTCATCCGGATCTTGTAGAACCGTTTGTCCCCCTCGGCCGCGCCGAGGTCGATCACGCGCAGGATCGCGTCGTTGTGCCGCCAGAAGTCGAGGAATCCTTCGACGAGTTGCTCGGAGGTGGTCCAGCCGGCCTTGCCGACCCAGGAGCGTCCGGCGACCAGTTCGGTCAGTCCGGCACCCTCCTTGGCGACTTCCTCGGCGATTTCGAGGACGGCGCCCTCCACGTCGGGGAAGTACTGGTAGAAAGTCGCGGGTGAAGTCCCGGCCTTCCGGGCGACGTCGATGACTTTGACGTCCCGGTACGGCGAGGAGCTGAGCATCTCGCTGAGGCAGTCGAGCAGCTTCTGCCGCGTCGCCTGACCGCGTCGACCGGCCACGCGGCCGTCGACGGTGCGTACTTGTCCTGTCATGCCGTCAGCTTACCGAGGGGTGACGGGGGCGCGATTCGGCCGACTGCAAATGGGGAACGGCGCAGGATCGGCGGGGTGCGCGGGGGCGGGGAGCGGCGGTTTTCGGCCGCGGTGCGCGAGGGGTGCGGAGCGGCGCGCGGGCGGCGGCGGAGCTGGGGATGTTACGTACGGTAAATCTTATCAACAGCCTGTGGATAACTTCGGTGGACAACTTTGGTCCACATGCTGGGCGGCCCCTTCATCAACCGGGCAAACGTTCTGCATAGGTGCATCCCCTCCGCATCCGATGCGCATTCGCCGTGCGTCGGGGCGCGCGGGGCCAGGGGCGACGTTACGTTGACTGTGACGGGCGTCACGACGTCGCGGCGTCACGGCTGACGTCACCGCGTCACTGCTACGGAAGGACCCGGTCCCATGGCCGCATTCGCGCATTCCGCGCCGTGCTGGGCGGACGTGCAGCTCTCCGATCTCGAAGCGGGCAAGCGCTTCTACGGGGGGCTCTTCGGCTGGGCCTTCCGGGCGGGCGACGGCATGCCCTTCGCGGACGCGCTCAGCGACGGCCGCCTGGTCGCCGCGCTCGCCGCCAAGAAGGACGGCCGGATGCCCACCGCCTGGGGCGTCTACTTCTCCACCGACGACATCCGGGCCACCGTCGCCTCGGTCCGCGAGCACGGCGGCCAGATCATCACCGACCCCGTACGGGCGGGGCGCGCCGGGATCGTGGCGGAGGCGGCCGACCCCGGGGGCGCGGTCTTCGGACTCTGGCAGCCGGAGGAGCGCGAGGGCTTCGAGAAGCAGAACGACCCCGGCTCCTTCTGCTGGACCGAGGTCTACACCCGGCAGCCGGACCGGGTCGACCCCTTCTACGAGAAGGTCTTCGGCTTCCACGGCACCGACCTGGACGAGGCGGGCCACGACGTCTCCGGCGACACCGAGGCGCTGGTCGACTTCCGTATGTGGTCCCCCGAGGGCGTCGAACCGGGCCCGGACACCGCCGTCGGCGGCCGCAGCGTCATCACGGACGCGTTCCCGGCCGAGATGCCGAGCTACTTCCTCATCTACTTCGCCGTCGCCGACTGCGACGCCGCCGCCGAACTCGCCGTACAGCTCGGCGGCCGGGTCGCCCAGCCGCCCTTCGACATCCCCTCCGGCAGGATGGCCGTGCTCCACGACGACCAGGGCGCCGCCTTCGCCGTACTCCAGCCCGGCGAACTGCTCCCGTAACCGGACAACCGGTGTGGACGGATACGGGATGAAGTGACATGGGACACCCCGATCCGCCCCCGGGTTCGCAACCGGGGCCCGAGCCAGGAAGAATCGGGGTGCGCGCAGGGCGGGATTCGACCGGGCGGTAATTCGCGGACTTCGTCGCCGAGGTCCGTACGGGGAGGTGGCAGGCACGTGGTGGAGCAGCTGACGCAGCACGACCCGAGACGGATCGGCCCGTTCGAGGTGCTGGGACGGCTCGGGGCCGGCGGCATGGGGCTGGTCTATCTCGCCCGCTCGGCGTCCGGCCGGCGGGTGGCGATCAAGACGGTGCGGACCGAGCTCGCCGAGGACCAGCTCTTCCGGGTCCGCTTCACGCGCGAGGTCGAGGCCGCCCGTGCCGTCAGCGGGTTCTACACCGCCGCCGTGGTCGACGCCGACCCGCGCGCCGCCGTGCCCTGGCTCGCCACCGCCTATGTGCCCGCGCCCTCGCTCGAAGAGATAGTGAACGAGTGCGGCCCCATGCCGACGCAGGCCGTGCGCTGGCTGGCCGCCGGGATCGCCGAGGCCCTCCAGTCCATCCACGGCGCGGGCCTCGTCCACCGCGACCTGAAGCCGTCCAACGTCCTCGTCGTCGAGGACGGCCCCCGGGTGATCGACTTCGGTATCGCGTCCGGCGTCTCCAACACCCGCCTGACCATGACGAACGTCGCCGTCGGCACGCCCGCGTACATGTCGCCCGAGCAGGCCCGGGACTCCCGCAGCGTCACCGGGGCCAGCGACATCTTCTCGCTCGGCTCCACCCTCGTCTTCGCCGCCACCGGGCACGCCCCCTTCCACGGGGCCAACCCGGTCGAGACGGTGTTCATGCTGCTGCGCGAGGGCCCCGACCTGGAGGGGCTGCCGGACGACCTGCGGCCGCTGATCGAGTCCTGCATGCAGATGGACGCCACGCAGCGGCCCAGCCCCGCCGACCTCCAGGCCCAGCTCGCCCCGCACCTCTTCGCCTCCGGCGGCGACGACAGCGGTACGGCGTCGGCCTGGCTGCCGTCCCGGGCCACCGCGATGATCGAGGCGCGCCGGGGCGGCGGCCGGACCGCGCCGCCCGCCGCCGCCCCGGTGTCCCCGCCGCCGCCCCCGCGGCAGCCCCCCAGGTCCCCGGAGC
>NZ_LZRD01000040.1 GCF_001687325.1 Streptomyces sp. PTY087I2
CCCCGGTTGCGTACGAGCCCCGGCCCCAGCACGCGCCCCCGCAGCAGTCCGCGCCCGCGCCCCAGGGGCAGCCCGCCCCGCCGGCCCAGCAGCCGCCTCCCGCCGCGCCGCCGCAGGGCCGGGATGCCGCCCCCGCCCCCGAGCCCTCGCACAGTTCGTACGGGGCGGAGCCGCCGCGGTCCGTCTCCCCTGAGGACGACGTTCCTGAGGACGACGATCCGGATCTCGTCGACTCCGCGCTCTCCGGCCACGACCTGATCGTCCGCGAGCTCGGCGCCACGGTGATCGACGAGTTCGCCAACGAGCAGTGAGGCGGGGAGGCCCCCGCCTTCCCGTCCCCGTGATGTCCCCGCCTCCCCGTCCCCGTAATGCCGTCCACCCACCGGCGGCCGTCAAGGCTCCCCGTCCCCGGCGGCTAGGCTGCACCCCGTGAAGGTCCTCGTCATCGGCGGCGGCGCCCGCGAACACGCCCTGTGCCGCTCTCTGTCCCTCGACCCCGATGTCACCGCTCTGTACTGCGCCCCCGGCAACGCCGGCATCGCAGAGGTGGCCGAACTGCACCCGGTCGACGCGCTCGACGGTGACGCCGTCGCGCGCCTCGCGACCGAGCTGGGCGCCGGGCTGGTGGTCGTCGGCCCGGAGGCGCCGCTCGTCGCCGGGGTCGCCGACGCCGTGCGCGCGGCCGGCATCCCCTGCTTCGGCCCCTCCGGCGAAGCGGCCCAGCTGGAAGGCTCCAAGGCGTTCGCCAAGGACGTCATGGCCGGCGCCGGGGTCCCCACCGCCCGCAGCTACGTCTGCACCACCCCCGCCGAGATCGACGAGGCCCTCGACGCGTTCGGCGCTCCGTACGTCGTCAAGGACGACGGTCTCGCGGCCGGCAAGGGCGTCGTCGTCACCGAGGACGTGGCCGTGGCCCGCGCCCACGCGCTCTCCTGCGACCGCGTGGTCATCGAGGAGTTCCTCGACGGCCCCGAGGTCAGCCTCTTCGCGATCACCGACGGCACCACCGTGGTGCCGCTCCAGCCCGCCCAGGACTTCAAGCGCGCCCTGGACGGCGACGAGGGCCCGAACACCGGCGGCATGGGCGCCTACTCCCCGCTCCCGTGGGCCGACCCCAAGCTGGTCGACGAGGTCCTGGAGACCGTCCTCCAGCCGACCGTCGACGAGCTGCGCCGCCGCGGCACCCCCTTCTCCGGGCTGCTCTACGCCGGTCTCGCGATCACCTCGCGCGGCGTCCGGGTCATCGAGTTCAACGCCCGCTTCGGCGACCCGGAGACCCAGGTCGTCCTCGCCCGGCTGAAGACCCCGCTGGCCGGTGTCCTCCTCGCCTCCGCCAACGGCACCCTCGACGCCCTCCCGCCGCTGAACTGGCGCGACGACGCCGCCGTCACCGTCGTCATCGCCTCGCACAACTACCCGGACACCCCGCGCACCGGCGACCCGATCGACGGGCTCGCGGACGTCGCGGCGCAGGATGCCCCCGACGCGTACGTCCTGCACGCCGGGACCCGCGCCGAGGGCGGCACGGTGCTCAGCGCGGGCGGCCGGGTGCTCTCGGTGACCGCGACCGGCAAGGACCTCACGGCGGCCCGGGAGCGCGCCTACACCGCGCTCGGCCGGATCCGCCTGGACGGCTCCCAGCACCGTACGGACATCGCCCTGAGGGCCTCCCAGGACGCCTCCCAGGGCTGATCCGCCCGCTTACGAGTTACGAGGATCTCCGCAGCCCCTCGCGCCCGCCCGCTCCCTCACGCCACCGGCGTACGCGGCAGGCGCGAGGGGCTGTTCCGTGCCACCGGTCCGTTCCCCGGGGCCCTGCCCCATGGGCGCGAACACGTCAGCAGCTTTGCCCAAAGCCATTCCATCGGGTGACGACTGGGCTATCCGGATGACGGCCGCCGGGCCCCCAACTAGGGTGCGGCGCAAGCGTTCCGGCACTTGGCCCACCGGCATTGCGATGTCGGTGGCGGGTGCCACAGTGGGGGAGTGAGCAACACCGCCGCGAGGGCCAAGAGGGCCGCGATGAGGGCAGAGGGGGTGACGTCCGGCCGTGTCCGGTATCGATGTGGGTGAGGAGCCGGGTGCGCGGGCCGCGCAGGCCCGGGCGCTCGCCCTGCTGCGGATCCGCAGCAGGGCCCTGGCCGTGGCGATCCTGCCCGCGGCCGTCGCCGTCGTGCTGTTCGCGGCGGACGCGCAGGGGCACCTGGCCGGTCCGGCCTGGGACGCCGTGCGCTGGACGGTCCTCGGCGTCGCGGTCGTCGTGCTGCTGGTGACGGTCCTGGTCGCCGTCTCCGTGGCCCGCGCGCGGCCCGCGATGAGCCCGACCGTCCCCGTGCCGGAGGAAGGCGCCCCCGACCTCTACCGCCTGGTCCGTGACCTGGCGGACCGGCTCGACGTGCCCGCTCCCTCGGCCATAGCGCTCACCCCGGACTGCGACAGCTGGCTGGAGGACCGCACGCACCGCGCGCTCCGGAAGAGGTCTGGACCCTCGCTCCGGAAGGGCCCGGACGCCTCCGCGGGCTCCTCCGAGGCCGCGGACACCGCCCCCGTCCTGGTCATCGGCTCGCCCTTCCTGTGGTGGATGCGGGTCGCCGAGCTCCGCGCCGTCCTCGCCCCCGTGGTGGCGGGCACCGGGCCGTCCGCGCATCCCGACATAGCCGCCGCCCGCCGCTTCGTCCGCGGTCTGGACGCCGCCGTGGCCGACGGGGCCGCCCCCGGCAAGGGCCCCCTCCGCGCTGCCCCGGCCGCCTTCACCGGCTGGGTCGCCCGGCTGCTGCTGCGGGCCTGCCGGGGCCATGCCGCCGAGATGGAGCGGTGCGTGGCGGCCGCCGCGTCCATGCGGGCCCAGACGGTCGACTACGGGCTGCGCATCGCCGCCCAGGAACAGGTCGGCCTCGCCTACGCCGGCTGGGACCGGCTGCTGACCCGGGTGGCGCTGCCCGCCTGGCGGATGGGCCGCTGGCCCTCCCGGCTCGACGCCGGAGTCGTCTCCGCGCTCACCGAGCTCTCCCGCCGGGACCGGCTGGCCGACGGCTTCGCCCTGCGCCTGGGCGAGCGCCCCGCGTGCGACCTGCTGGAGGAGCCCGGGGTGGCCGACGAGGCCGCGTCCCTGCTCGCCGCCCGGCTCTTCCACGGCGGCCCCGCCGAGAGCGGTCCGGGCTGGGCGCCGGTGGACTGGCAGCAGTATCCCGACGAGGTCGTCGACCGGAAGTGGCGCAGCGAGGCGGCCCGGCTGCACCGCGTCCTGGACACCCTGGGCGCCCCCCGCGCCTCCGCCGCCGACCCGGCCGTCCCCACCCTGGCCCGGGTGATGGAGCATCTGTCCGGCGCCGGCGGACCCGGCGGCCCGGGCGAGGCGCTCGCGGCGGGCATCGGCGCCGCGGTCGCCCGCGAGGAGGCCGAATCCCCGGGGCACGGCGGCCCGGGGACAGGAGACGCGGCGCACGGCGGCGGCCAGGGCCACGGCGGCGCGGGGAGCGGTGGCGGCCAGGCCGACGACCCCCTCGACCTCTGGGGGCCGGGCCCGCTGCCCCTCTTCCCGCTCCAGCCGCCGCGTACGGGCACCGAACTGCTCGCCGACCACGTCGCCGCCATGGTCTGCTGCGCGGCCGTGGACACGGCCGGCGCGGCCCCCGGCCTGGACTGGCTGGACGGGCCAGCCCTGCTCGTCGGCGGCGAGCGGCGGGCGGACCTCGCGGCTCCGGTCCTCAGCCTCGTCGAGGACGGCGATCCGGACCCGCTGCTGTCCTGGCTCGCCGAGGTGGGCGTGCGCTCCGACAAGCCGGTCCGGCTGGTGTGACCACGTACGCCGACCGACCAGGGCGCCCCGGAGCCGTCACGCAGTCCGCCACCGAAGCCGGGCACGCGCGGACCCCGAAGCCGGGCACGCGCGGACCCGCGAGCCGGGCGCGCGGACCCCGGAGTCCGGAATTCGGAAGGAATGGTTCCGTTCTCGTCAATTCGCGACGAAGGGTGACGGGCTGCGTGCGTTATGTGATGTGCTGGGGATCGGCGCTGACATTCGGCGCACCAGAGTTGTCCGGGGGTCGCCCGAGTCGTCCGGGGGATCCGAGGGAGGGGCGCGGCATGGGGGCGGAGCAGATTCGCCGGTGGGAGTCGGGTGCCCTCGCGCACGCGGTGAGCGATCCCTTCGGCCAGGGCCCGCTGCCCTGGCTGCGCGGCAGTGAGACCTACTTCGACGACACCGGCCAGGTCGTCCCCTGGTACGCCGACCTCGCCCGCTCCACCGGCGGCGGCACCCGCACCGCCGACGACGTGCACCGTCAGATCAAGGGCTTCGTCTCGCCCGGCGCGGCGGCCCCCGGCGAGGCCATCGACTTCCACATCACCGTGGACCCGCCCCAGCAGTTCTCCGTCGACGTCTACCGGATCGGTCACTACGGCGGCGACGGCGCGGCCAAGATCACCACGAGCCCGCGGCTCTCCGGCATCGTCCAGCCCCCGCCGCTCGCCGCCGACCGGACCGTCTCCTGCCACCACTGGTGGATGTCCTGGCGGCTCCAGATCCCGAGCTACTGGTCGGTCGGCGCGTATGTGGCCGTCCTGACCACCGCTGACGGCTACCGCTCGCACATCCCCTTCACCGTGCGCCACGACCACCCCGCCGACCTGCTGCTCCTGCTGCCCGACATCACCTGGCAGGCGTACAACCTCTACCCGGAGGACGGCCGCACCGGCGCCAGCCTCTACCACGCGTGGGACGAGCGGGGGCGGCTGCTCGGCGAGGAGGACGCCGCCGTCACGATCTCCTTCGACCGCCCGTACGCCGGATCGGGCCTGCCGCTGCACGTGGGACACGCGTACGACTTCATCCGCTGGGCCGAGCGGTACGGCTACGACCTCGCCTACGCCGACGCCCGCGACCTGCACGCGGGCCGCGTCGACCCCAGCCGCTACCGGGGCCTGGTCTTCCCCGGCCACGACGAGTACTGGTCGCTGCCGATGCGCCGGGCCGCCGAGCGCGCCCGGGACTCCGGCACCTCGCTCGTCTTCCTCTCCGCCAACACCATGTACTGGCAGGTGGGCCTCGCCCCCTCCGCGTCCAACGAGCCCGACCGGCTGCTGACCTGCCGCAAACGCCGGGGGCCCGGGAAGTCCGCCCTGTGGCGCGAGGTGGACCGGCCCGAGCAGCAACTCCTCGGCATCCAGTACGCGGGCCGGGTCCCCGACCCCCGCCCGCTCGTCGTGCGCAACGCCGAGCACTGGCTCTGGGACTCCACGGGCGCGGTCGAGGGCGACGAGATCCCGGGCCTGGTCGCCGGCGAGGCCGACCGCTACTTCCCGCGCACCAGCCTGCCCGAGCACGACACCCGGATCCTGCTCGCCCACTCCCCGTACGAGGACTCCGAGGGCGCCACCCGCCACCAGGAGACCTCGCTCTACCAGGCCCCCTCCGGCGCGCTCGTCTTCGCCTCCGGCACCTTCGCCTGGTCCCCGGCCCTGGACCGCCCCGGCCACACCGACCCCCGGATCCAGCGGGCCACCGCCAACCTCCTCGACCGGATCTGCAAGCGCGACTGACCTAGGGGCGGGCCCCGGGCGAGCAGTGGGCCGCGGATACGGGACAATCGGAACCGCTCCTGGATCAATCTACGCGGAGGCACCGTGTCCGGTTTTGTAGAAAAGCCCGAGCCCGTACAGGTTCCGGGCCTCACCCACCTGCACACCGGCAAGGTGCGTGACCTGTACCGGAACGAGGCGGGCGACCTCGTGATGGTCGCCAGTGACCGCATGTCCGCGTACGACTGGGTCCTGCCGACCGAGATCCCCGACAAGGGCCGCGTCCTCACCCGGCTCTCGCTCTGGTGGTTCGACCAGCTCGCCGACCTCGTCCCCAACCACGTCATCTCCACCGAGCTGCCCCCGGGCGCCCCGGCCGACTGGGCGGGCCGCACCCTCATCTGCAAGTCCCTGCGCATGGTCGAGGTCGAGTGCGTGGCGCGCGGCTATCTGACCGGCTCCGGGCTCGTCGAGTACGACGCCACCCGTACGGTCTGCGGCATCGGTCTCCCCGAGGGCCTGGTCAACGGGTCCGAGCTGCCCGGCCCGATCTTCACCCCCGCCACCAAGGCGGCCGTCGGCGACCACGACGAGAACGTCAGTTACGAGGACGTCGCCCGCGAGGTCGGCGTGGAGACCGCCGCCGAGCTGCGGCGCACCACGCTCGACGTCTACCGCCGGGCCCGGGACATCGCGCACGAGCGCGGGATCATCCTGGCCGACACCAAGTTCGAGTTCGGCTTCGAGACCACCGAGGACGGGACCGAGCGGCTGATCATCGCCGACGAGGTGCTGACCCCGGACTCCTCGCGCTTCTGGCCCGCCGCCACCTGGGAGCCCGGCCGCGCACAGCCCAGCTACGACAAGCAGTTCGTGCGCGACTGGCTGACCTCGCCGGCCTCCGGCTGGGACCGCAGGAGCGAGCAGCCGCCCCCGGCGCTGCCGCAGGAGATCGTGGACGCGACCCGCGCCAAGTACATCGAGGCGTTCGAGGTGCTGACCGGCACCAGCTGGGCGTAACGACCGGCGACATGAAGAAGGCCCCGGACCGAAAGGTCCGGGGCCTTCTTCATCTGGAGCGGACGACCAGGTTCGAACTGGCGACCTCAACCTTGGCAAGGTTGCGCTCTACCAACTGAGCTACGTCCGCAGTGCGCCGAAGCGCGATGCCTACTATACCCATCCTCGCTCGCGTGCGAGACGCACTGCCGTATGCCGGTTCTCCGCACCGATCTTGGAGGCGGCCGACGACAGATAGTTGCGTACGGTCCCCTGGGACAGCGAGGCCCGCTCGGCGATCTCCGCGACCGGCGCCCCGTCCGCCGCCAGTTCGAGCACCTCGGCCTCCCGGGCGGTCAGCGGGGAGTCCCCGGCGGAGATCGCGTCGGCGGCCAACTCCGGATCCACGTAACGGTTTCCGGCGTGGACGGTACGGATGATCTCGGCCAGCCGCCGGGCGCTGACGGTCTTGGGCACGAAGCCGCGTACGCCGGCGGCGAGCGCCCGCTTGAGGTGCCCGGGGCGGCCGTGACTGGTCACGATCATGGTGCGGCAGTCGGGCAGTTCGGCCCGCAGTGATGTGGCGACCTTCACACCGTCCGCGCCCGGCATCTGGAGATCCAGGACGGCGACGTCGGGCCGGTGCGCCAGCGCCATCGCCAGGGCCTCGGGCCCGCTCGCCGCCTCCGCGACCACGACGAGGTCCTCCTCCAGCGCGAGCAGCGCGGCCAGCGCGCCCCGGATCAGGTGCTCGTCGTCGGCCAGCAGGACGCGCAGGGGCTGCGCGGTGGTCATCGTTCCTCCGGGAGAGCGGAAGGGGCGGGGGAGGGAGCGGGAGAAGCGGAGCCCACGGCTCCACCCGAAGCCGAGGCGTCGCGTCCGTCCGAGGCCGGAGGGCCGCCCGAGGTGGGGTGTTCGCCCGAGACGTCCCGCCCGCCGGGGCCCGAGGCGGTACGTCCGCCGGGATCCGGGCCTTCGCCCGAGCCCGGAGGGCCGCCCGAGGTGGAGTGTTCACCCGAGACGTCCCGCCCGCCGGAGCCCGAGGCGTCCCGCCCGCCGGGGCCCGAGGCGGTACGTCCGCCGGAGCCCGGGCCTCCGGCCGAGCCCGGGAGGCCTCCCCCGCGCGAGTCGGCCCGCCCGCCCGCACCCGCAGAGGCGGGCTGCCTACCTGAGGGCAGGGACCCGCCCGCGCCCGAGACGTCCCGCCCGCCCGAGCCCTGTCCGGAAGCCGTCAGTGGCACCGTCGCCGTCACCCGGAAGTGATCGTCCCCGACGGGCCCCGCGGTGAGGGTTCCGCCGAGCGCACCGAGCCGTTCGCGCAGCCCGGCCAGGCCCGAACCGCCGCCGGCTCCCCCGCCGTCGGCCTCGCCGCCGACCGGATCCATGGCCCCCGCCCCGTCGTTCTCGACCTCCAGGACCACCGCGTCCCGCGTCCGGGTCAGGCGGATCGAGCAGTGGCGCGGGTCGCCGTGGCGCAGGACGTTCGTCGCGGTCTCGCGGACCACCCAGCCGAGCGCCGCCTGCACGGCGGCCGGAGCCCCGATACCGGCCGGGCCGTCCGCGCCCTCGACGGTGACGGAGATCCCGGCGGCCTGCAACACGCCCCGCGCGCCCATGAGTTCGGTGGGCAGATCCGCCTCCCGGTAGCCGCGTACGACATCGCGGACCTCCTGCTGCGACGCCCGGGCGATCCGCTGCACCTCCACCATCTGGTCCACCGCCGCCGGGTTCCCGCGCTGGGCCAGCTCCACGGCCAGCTCGCTCTTCAGGGCGATCACCGACAGGTTCCGGCCCAGCACGTCGTGCATGTCCCGGCCGAACCGCAGCCGCTCCTCCGCCACCGCGAGGCGGGCCTGCATGTCCCGCGCCTCCTCCGCCTGCCACATCACGGACAGGCTCCAGCCGCTGGGGCGTACCGAGCCGATCACCAGCACGGTGGCGAGGGCCATGCTCAGGGCCGTGGCCAGCAGCGGGGTCCCGGTCCCCCCGAAGGCGGCCAGCAGGCCCACGAAGGCCGCGATGTACGCCGCCGCGTGCAGCAGGAACTTCCGGGCGGGGACGAGCAGGGCGTACGGGATCCCGAACGCGATCGGCACGTCCATCGCCATCACCGGCAGCGCCCGGTCGGCCAGGCCGTCCACCGCCATGAGGGCGATCAGCAGCCCGGACAGCACCGCCAGCAGCACCGCCGGAAGCCGCAGCCGCCGCCGGGGGAAGGGCTCGGCCCCCCGGTAGTGGTCGAACGCCGGCCGCACGTTGACATTGCTCAGCACGGACTGGGCGACGTTCACGGCGAGCAGGGTCGCGCCGATGGCCACCGCCCAGGCGCCCCGGTCGAAGACCGTGGCCAGCGGCAGGAGTCCCCAGGTCAGCAGGAACAGCCAGACCAACGAGCAGAGCGTCACCCGGGTGTACAGGTCGATGCGCTGGAGCTTGCTGCGCTCGTGCCAGCCGCGCCGCCAGCCCCGTACCCGACCGATCACGCCCCTCAGCCCCTTCATCTCAGCCGCGCGGGTCCCAGCGGAACCACCGTCGCACAGCAAACACGCCGAAGGCGGTCCAGGCCAGCGCGGTCACCCCGGCGGTGAGCAGGTCGCCGCTCCCGACGCCGCCGAGCCAGCCGTGCCGGATCAGGGTCATCGCGCCCGTCATCGGCAGCAGCTCCAGTACGGAGACCAGCCTGTCCGGGAACACCGCCAGCGGCACGAACAGTCCGGAGCCGAACAGCGAGACGAAGAACAGCGGCAGGGTGGTGAGCTGCGAGGTCTGCACCGTCCGGGTGATCACGGCGGTCGCCGCCGCCAGGGCGGACATCAGGACGAAGCCCAGCACCAGACCGCCCACCAGCAGGTCGGGGCGGTGCGGCGCGCTCAGGTCGAAGGCGATCGCCCCGGCCACCACGAGCAGCACGCACTGGGCGAGCGCCAGCGCGACGGACGGCAGCGCGGTGCCGATGAGGATCTCGCGGTCGGAGATCTCGCCGGTGCGCAGCCGCTTGAGGACGAGCTCCTCGCGCCGGGCCACGTACGCGGAGACGAGGTTCATGTAGACGACCTGGAGGAGCACCATGCCGATGCCGCCGGTCAGGGTGGCGCCCGCGACGGTCAGTCCGGTGCCGCCGAGGTCGATCTGTTCGAGCGAGGACCGCATCGCGAAGATCATCGCCAGCGGCAGCAGCAGGGCCACGACGATCGCGGTCCGGTTGCGCACCAGGAGGATCAGCTCGGCGCGTCCGAGCGCGGTCAGCCGCCGGGCCACGGCCGCCGCACCCGTCGGGGAGGCGGCGGGTGTCCGGTCGCGGACGGGGGTCGTGGTGGTCGTCATGCCGTCACCTTCTTCGGGCCGCCGGAGCGGTCGGAGCGGTCGGAGGTCTGGCGCGGGTCCTGGTCCCGGGGCGCGTGCTGGGTCTTCGCGATGTCGAGGAACGCCTCCTCCAGCGATGCGGAGCGGGCGTCGAGCCCGTGCAGCCGTACGCCGGACTCCCGGGCCCACTCCAGGAGTTCGTGCAGCGACTCCTGGAGGGCGGGGGTGCGGATCTCGATCCGGGACCCGTCGGCCGCCGCCCGCAGCGAGAGCGGAAGCCGGGCCGCCGGGACGGCCTCGGGGAGGACGAACCGGATCCGGGCCGGCTGCCGCGCGGTCACTTCGGCGATCGTCCCGGTCGTCACGATCCTCCCCTGATGCATGATCGCCAGGCGGTCGGCGAGCGCCTCGGCCTCTTCCAGGTAGTGCGTGGTGAGCAGCACGGTCGTGCCGTTGTCCCGCAGGGCCCGCACGAGCTCCCAGGTCTCCTGCCGGCCCTCGGCGTCCAGACCGGTCGTCGGCTCGTCGAGGAAGAGCACCTCGGGCCGGGAGGTCAGGGCGAGCGCCAGGTCGAGGCGGCGCTTCTCGCCGCCGGACAGCTGCTTGACCCGCACGCCTCCCCGGACGGTCAGGCCGACCATCTCCAGGGCCTCGGCGGCGGGGCGGGCGCCGGTGGTGCAGGCCGACCACATGCGGACGGTCTCCATGACTGTGAGGTCGGAGGGGAAGCCGCCCTCCTGGAGCATGACCCCGGTACGGGGGCGGACGGCGGCGCGTTCGCGGTACGGGTCGTGGCCGAGGACCCGGACCGTGCCGGCGGTCGGCGGTGCCAGGCCCTCCAGGAGTTCCACGGTGGAGGTCTTGCCCGCGCCGTTCGTCCCGAGCAGGGCGAACAGTTCGCCGCGGGCCACGGAGAAGGAGATCCCGGACACGGCCTCGAAGCCGCCGGCGTAACGGCGTCGGACCCCGTTCGCCTCGATCACGGGACCGTTCGCGCGGTCGCTGAGAATGTCGTCGCTGGTCATGCTTCCAGGCTTCCGCCGGACCGGGCCCGCGGGCAGTGCGCGCTGTCATCACTGCACATGACAAACGTCATGGGTGACGGAAGAACGCCAAAGGCCCCGATCGAAAACGATCGGGGCCTTTGCCTCTGAGCGGACGACCAGGTTCGAACTGGCGACCTCAACCTTGGCAAGGTTGCGCTCTACCAACTGAGCTACGTCCGCAGTGCAGCCACTCGGCTTTCACCGGTGGAGCGAGCACCACTCTACCTGATCCACCGAAGTGGTCCGAAGAGTTGTGCAGAGCGGGTGACAGGAATTGCACACTGCGCCTTCCCCCTGGAAGGGGGCTGTTCTACTACTGAACTACACCCGCACGCTGCGTGGGATTCGGCTTTGCGGCCTCGCCCCTCGGCGTGCTCCAGACTCTAGCCGACCTGCGGGGGTGTAGCGCAAGTCGGCTTCCGGCGGCCGGTCTGACGGTGCGTCCGGCCGCCGGAAGCCGCGCGCCTCAGGCTGATGCCTGGAACGCCTCGTACACCTTCTTCGGGATGCGGCCCCGGGCCGGTACGTCCATGCGGTGCGAGCGGGCCCAGGCGCGGACGGCCGCCGGGTCCGGGGCGAGGGAGGTGTGGCGGTAGGCCGTGGGCGTCCTGCCGTGCTTACTGGCATTTGTCTGCTTTCGGCCGGCGGCCACGTAAGGCGCCAGCGTCTTGCGCAGTTTCTTCGCGTTGGCGGGATTGAGGTCGATCTCGTACGTCTTCCCGTCCAGGGCGAAGGTCACCGTTTCCGCCGCCGCTCCCCCGTCGATGTCGTCGGAGAGTGTCACCACTACGCGCTGAGCCACGGATATCGGTCCTTTCCTGCGGCACCGGCGCGTTCTGCGTGCGCGGATGCCGGCCTTCCGGCTGCCGGGCGGGCGGAAGCGGATCGACGAGATGTCGACTGTTCCGTTGTCCCCGGGGCAATGGTGCTTTCCCCGGTAATCATTTGTACAGCGGTGGGTGCCGCATTGTGAAGCCCCACCAATTACCTGCGCGTGTCCGTGTGCAATCCGTGTGCAATCCGGGCGGGTTTTTTCCAGACCTTTTCCGTGCGGTGTCGCGGCCGATATACGGACGTGATCCACGTGCCGCCCTCACCGGGCCCGTCCTGCCCGATATCTACCCGCGTAGAAATTTTGGCCAGGTACGCTGAGTGGACCCGCGGGGGTCTGGGGAACCCCCCGGAGAGACAGCCGCACCACACCACCACACCGGGAGTGCCAGTGGCACGCGTCGTAGTCGACGTCATGCTCAAGCCCGAGATCCTCGACCCGCAGGGACAGGCGGTGCAGCGCGCACTGCCCCGTCTCGGCTTCGAGGGAATCGCGGACGTTCGTCAGGGAAAGCGTTTCGAGCTGGAGGTCGAGGGGCCGGTCGACGACGCCGCCCTCGCCCGTATTAACGAGATGGCCGAGACGTTCCTCGCCAACACCGTCATCGAGGACTTCGTCGTGAAGGTGGAGGAGGAGAAGTGACCACCCGTATCGGCGTCGTCACTTTTCCCGGCACCCTCGACGATCAGGACGCCCTGCGCGCCGTCCGTATCGCGGGCGCCGAGCCCGTATCCCTGTGGCACCGCGACAAGGACCTGCACCAGGTCGACGCGGTCGTCCTGGCCGGTGGTTTCTCCTACGGGGACTACCTCCGCGCCGGCGCCATCTCCCGCTTCTCGCCGGTGATGGAAACCCTCATCGAGCAGGCGAAGGCCGGGATGCCGGTCCTCGGCATCTGCAACGGCTTCCAGATCCTGACCGAGGCGCACCTGCTGCCCGGCGCGATGCTGCGCAACAACCACCTCCACTTCATCTGCCGCGACCAGAAGCTGCGGGTGGAGAACGCGGAGACCGCCTGGACCTCGGACTACAGCGCCGGCCAGGAGATCAGCGTCCCGCTCAAGAACATGGACGGCCGGTACACCGCCGACGAGCGCACGCTCGACGAGCTGGAGGCCGAGGGCCGCGTCGCCTTCCGTTACCTGGACGGCAACCCCAACGGCTCGCTCCGTGACATCGCGGGCATCACCAACGCCGCGGGCAACATCGTCGGCCTGATGCCGCACCCGGAGCACGCCGTGGAGCCGCTGATCGGCACCGGCCGCACCGACGGCCTCGGTTTCTTCACCTCGATCATCAAGAAGCTGGTCAACGCATGAGCCTGGATACGGTCAAGCACGCGGCCGAGACCCCGGACGCCGCGCAGCCCTGGAAGGAGCTCGGCCTCAAGGAGGACGAGTACGCCCGGATCCGCGAGATCCTGGGCCGCCGTCCCACCGGCGCCGAGCTCGCCATGTACTCGGTGATGTGGTCCGAGCACTGCTCGTACAAGAGCAGCAAGGTCCACCTCAAGCAGTTCGGCGAGAAGGTCCCCGTCAACGACGCGATGCTCGTCGGCATCGGCGAGAACGCGGGCGTCGTCGACGTCGGCCAGGGGTACGCGGTCACCTTCAAGGTCGAGTCGCACAACCACCCCTCGTACATCGAGCCCTACCAGGGCGCGGCCACCGGCATCGGCGGCATCGTCCGCGACATCCTCGCGATGGGCGCCCGCCCGGTCGCGGTCGTGGACCCGCTGCGCTTCGGCGCGGCCGACCACCCCGACACCAAGCGCGTCCTGCCGGGCGTCGTCGCGGGCATCGGCGGCTACGGCAACTGCCTGGGCCTGCCCAACATCGGCGGCGAGGTCGTCTTCGACGCCTGTTACCAGGGCAACCCGCTGGTGAACGCCGGCTGCATCGGCGTGATGAAGCACGAGGACATCCACCTCGCGCAGGCATCCGGCCCCGGCAACAAGGTCATCCTGTACGGCGCCCGCACCGGCGGCGACGGCATCGGCGGCGTCTCCGTGCTGGCGAGCGAGACCTTCGAGTCCACCGGCCCGGCCAAGCGCCCGGCGGTCCAGGTCGGCGACCCGTTCCAGGAGAAGCTCCTCATCGAGTGCACCCTGGAGATCTTCAAGGAGAAGCTCGTCGCGGGCATCCAGGACCTCGGCGGCGCCGGGCTCTCCTGCGCCACCAGCGAGCTGGCCTCCGCCGGCTCCGGCGGTATGCGCGTCGAGCTGGACACCGTGCCGCTGCGCGACTCCTCCCTCTCGCCCGAGGAGATCCTCATGAGCGAGTCGCAGGAGCGCATGTGCGCGATCGTCGAGCCGCAGCACGTGGACCGCTTCCTGGAGATCTGCGAGAAGTGGGACGTCATCGCCACCGTCATCGGTGAGGTGACCGACGGCTCCCAGCTGGAGATCTTCTGGCACGGCGAGCAGATCGTCGATGTCCCCCCGCGCTCGGTCGCCCACGAGGGCCCGACCTACCACCGCCCGTTCGCCCGGCCGTCCTGGCAGGACGCGCTCCAGGCGGACGACGCGGGCAAGCTCGCCCGCCCGGCGAACGCCGCCGAGCTGCGCGAGCAGGTCCTGAAGCTGGTCGCCTCCCCGAACCAGGCCTCCAAGGCGTGGATCACCGACCAGTACGACCGCTTCGTGCAGGGCAACACCGTCCTCGCGATGCCCGAGGACGCGGGCATGGTCCGCATCGACGCCGAGTCGAACCTGGGCGTGGCGCTGGCGACCGACGGCAACGGCCGGTACGCCAAGCTCGACCCGTACACCGGCGCGCAGCTCGCGCTGGCGGAGTCGTACCGCAACGTCGCCGCCTCCGGCGCCAAGCCGCTGGCCATCTCGGACTGCCTGAACTTCGGTTCGCCCGAGGACCCGGACGTCATGTGGCAGTTCGCCGAGGCCACGCGCGGTCTCGCGGACGGCTGCCTGGAGCTGGGCACCCCGGTCACCGGCGGCAATGTCTCGCTGTACAACCAGACCGGTGAGACGGCGATCCACCCGACGCCGGTCGTGGCCGTGCTCGGTGTGATCGACGACGTCAACCGGCGTACGCCCGTCGCCTTCGCGGAAGAGGGCCAGCTCCTCTACCTGCTGGGCGACACGGCCGAGGAGTTCGGCGGCTCGGCCTGGTCCGAGGTCGTCCACAACCACCTCGGCGGCCTGCCGCCCAAGGTGGACCTCGGCCGCGAGAAGCTGCTCGCGGAGATCCTGATCTCGGCCTCGCGCGACGGCATGATCGACGCCGCGCACGACCTGAGCGACGGCGGCCTGATCCAGGCGGTCACCGAGTCCTGCCTGCGCGGCGGGAAGGGCGCCCGGCTGGTCGTGCCGGACGGCCTGGACGCGTTCACGTTCCTCTTCTCCGAGTCGGCGGGGCGCGCGGTCGTCGCGGTCCCGCGCAGCGAGGAGCTCCGCTTCACCGACATGTGCGGGGCGCGCGGTCTGCCCGTCGCCCGCATCGGTGTCGTGGACGGCGAGGAGATCGAGCTCCAGGGCGAGTTCTCCATCCCGCTCAGCGAGCTCCGTACGGCGCACGAGGCGACGATCCCGGCGCTGCTCGCCTGAGCCGGAGTCACCGCCCGTACCTCGCGCACATCCGAAGCCCCCGTCCGGAATCATCCGGGCGGGGGTTTCGGCCTTCCCCGTCCCCTGACGGACATCCCTTGTCAGAAATTACGTAATTACGTAAGGTTGGTGTCATGGAGCTGGAGCAGCGGGTCGCCGAGCTGGAGAGGCGGCTCACGGCGCTGGAGCGGCGGGACCCCGAGTCCCCCCACCTGGGCGACGGCGACTTCTGGGCGCTGGAAGGGCTGAAACAGCAGCTCGCCGACGTCGGGGAGGCCGGGGCCGACGGGGGAGTCCTCTACACGGGCTCGGTCCGGCTGCCCACCGGCGAGCAGTACGGATGGCAGTACGGCGCCTTCACCGAGGCCCTGTTCGACGGGGACTGGACGGACGCCGCCGAGTCGTTCGCCGCCCTGGGCCACCCGGTCCGGCTGCGCCTGCTCCGCGAGATCCTCGGCGGCCTGAGGACGGCCGCCGAACTGGCCGCGCTCGACGGGGCCGGCACCACCGGCCAGATCTACCACCACCTGCGCCAGCTGACCGGCGCGGGCTGGCTGCACGCGGCGGGGCGCGGCCGGTACGAGGTGCCGCCCGCCCGGGTCGTACCGCTGCTGGTAGTGCTGACGGCGGCGCGCCCCTAGAGCAGGCCGCAGACCGAACGCAGACAACAGGGGGAAACCATCATGTCCGTCCGCAAAGTCCTGGCGGTGCTCCACCGCATGTGCTGGCTCCTCTTCGGGGTGCTGGTGCTCAACGGGCTCTTCCTCGAACCGCTGGTGCCCTTCGGCCTGACCTTCGTGCCCGCGGGTGCGGCCGTGGTCATCGGCCTGGTCCTGAGCCGCACCGGTCCCGAAGAGACCCTGAAGAACCGGCCCCCGGTCGAGGTCGACCCGCCCGTGACCGGCCGCTGGTCCGCCCTGAACAGCCCGGCGGACAAGGTGCCGAGCCATGGGACGCACGCGTACGGACAGACGTACGCGATCGACATCGTGGCGGAGCCCGAGGCCGGTGAGGGCGGGGCCTCCGCCCGGCCGGGGTTCCGCTGGTTCTGGCCGGTCGTTCGCCCGGCCCGCGCCTTCCCGGCGTTCGGCGCCCCGCTGTTCGCGGTGGCCGACGCCACGGTGGTCCGCGCGAGCGACGGCCAGCGCGACCACCTGAGCCGCAATTCGCTGCCCGCGCTGCTCTATCTGATGCTGATCGAGGGCGACGCGCGCAGCATGATCGGCGCGCGCCGGATCATCGGCAACCACGTCATCCTCGACCTCGGCGACGGCACGTACGCCGTCTACGCCCACCTCCGGCGCGGCTCGCTCCAGGTGAAGCCCGGGGACAGGGTCCGCGCCGGACAGCGGCTCGGGCGCGTCGGGAACTCCGGCAACAGCTCCGAACCCCACCTCCACTTCCACCTGATGGACGGCCCGGACCCGGACTCGGCCCGAGGCATCCCGTTCACCTGGCGGGGCGTCGGCGTCCCGGCGAACGGCGAGACGTTCACGGTCGAGGAGCAGCCCGCAGTGGAACCGGCCTGATCCGCCGGACACCCCCTAGGGGGTGTCTTACCGATCAGGCCGGGCTCGCGTGCCCTGGTGCCGCACCTCGCGGCGTTGTCGTCGGTCGCCGACGCTCCTTCCCCAAGCTCTCAACTCCGTTCGAGCAGGGGAGACCCCATCCGACTCCCTCCTCCGCCTTGCGATGCACGGCGCCAGGCCCCGCTCCCTGATCCGGCCTGATCGGCAAGACACCCCCTAGTCTCGGTCCCATGCCCCCGGCCAAGAAGCGCCCGCGCGCCTACGACCACCTCAGGACCCGGACGGCGGTCCTCGCCCAGTACGCCCAGGTGCGCGACGCCGTCGCCGCGCTGACGCCGCAGCAGCTCGCCCGGCCGACCCGGCTCGGCGACTGGGCGGTGCGCGATCTCGTCGCGCACATCGCGCAGGGGCTCGGCTCGGTCAGCCGCGACCTGGCCCTGCCGGAGCCGCCGGGACCCAAGCCCGCGACCACCCTCCTGGAGTGGCCGCCGGCCGTCGCGGCGGTCGTCAGGGACCCGGAGGCCCCGGCTCCGGCGGCCGACCGCCCCGATCTCCCCGCGCTGTACGGGGAGGTGGAGGCGGCCTTCCTCGCGGACGTCCCCGCCACCGGCACGGGGGACCGGCTGCTGCCCACCCGGGTCGGGTCCATGCGGCTGACCGACTACCTGGTCACCCGGACCGTCGAGCTGATCGTCCACACGGACGACCTGAACGAGGCGCTCGGGCTGGAGATCCCGTACGACCGGCAGGCGCTGGCCGCCTGCACCCGGCTGCTGGCGGACACCCTCGCGGACCGGGCCCCCGGCGGCTCGGTCGAGGTGCGCGTCCCGCCGTTCGTGGTGGTCCAGTGCATCGGCGGGCCCAAGCACACCCGGGGCACCCCGCCCAACGTCGTGGAGACCTCCCCGCTGACCTGGATCCGGCTCGCCACCGGCCGTACGGAGTGGGCGCGGGCCCTGGCGGACGCCGAGGTCAGCGCCAGCGGGGAGCGGGCCGACCTGGCCGCGCTGCTTCCGCTGCTGCGCTGAGCGGAACCGGATCGGACCCCCGTACCGTCACATCGCCATGCACACACAACGGATGACCCTCAGCGTCAGTGTCCTGGCCCTCCTCGCCCTCGCCGCCTGCGGTACGGAGTCGGGTTCCGGCTCCGGCAAGGGATCCGGCGACGGCGGTGACACCGTACGGAGCGATGTCCCCGTCACCGGCGTGGCGTGGAGCGTCGACTCGGTGACCGTCGGCGGGAAGAAGACGGAGGCCCCGGAGGGGTCCCGCCTGGAGATCGACCGGGACGGCCGGGCCACCGCGCACTTCGGCTGCAACCACATCAGCGTGGACGCCCGGGTGAAGGGCGACCGGATCACCCTGGGCAAGCCGGTCACCACCCAGATGGCGTGCGACGAGAAGACCGAGAAGTTCGAGAAGGCCGCCATCGACGCGATGGGCGGCGAGCACACCGCGAAGCTCTCCGGGAAGAAGCTGACCCTCACCGCGGAAGGCGGGGACACCATGGCGCTCAGCGAGGAGAAGCCGGCCGACCTGGTGGGCACCGAGTGGACGGTGACCACGCTGCTCAGCGGGAAGACCGCCACCACCGTGCCGGCGGACCTGCCGAAGAACCGGACGCCGCACCTCACCATCGCCGAGGACGGCACCGTACGCGGCCACGCCGGCTGCAACTCCTTCAGCGGCAAGGCCACGGTCAAGGGCTCCACGATCGTCTTCGAGCCGCCGGTCAGCACCCGCAAGATGTGCCCGAAGGCCGAGATGGAGGTGGAGCGCGCCGTGCTCGCCGCCCTGGAGGGCCCGACGACGTACACGATCAAGGGCAACACGCTCACCGTGACCGCCGAGGGCGGCAAGGGGATCGGCGCCACGGCCGCGTCTCCCGGGGCCGAAAACAGCTCCCAGCACGGCTGAACCCGGCTCCCCGGTGTGAGGCTCACCACGAAACGGGCGTTCGGCCGGCGGCCCGGGCGAAGATCGGCCGGGTTCACCGAGCGCCACGGCCGACCGCCCGCCGCCCACCGTGGCTACCGGTCGGTAACCAGCCGCTCGGCCCGGAAGTGAGCGCCACGCCCCTCCCGCGCGCTCCGCGCCCTCCGGGCGAGCGTTACGCAGGGTCACCGAGTGAAGTCCCGCGATTCGCCCGCCCCGGGCGGCGGGCGGGCCCGTTCCCCGTGCTCCACCGCGCGTTTGCCCCCCGGTCCCCAATTCGGACCAGTGGTCGATCTCGCCTACACTCGGTGCCGTGCCCCGTGGTGATGGACGACTCAACCACGACCTGCTCCCCGGAGAGAAAGGCCCCCAGGACGCTTGTGGCGTCTTCGGTGTCTGGGCTCCGGGTGAAGAGGTCGCCAAGCTCACCTATTTCGGACTGTATGCCTTGCAGCACCGCGGACAGGAATCCGCGGGCATCGCAGTGAGCAACGGGTCCCAGATCCTGGTCTTCAAGGACATGGGACTGGTCTCGCAGGTCTTCGACGAAACGTCTCTGGGTTCCCTCCAGGGCCATATCGCGGTCGGTCATGCCCGCTACTCCACCACCGGCGCCTCGGTGTGGGAGAACGCGCAGCCGACGTTCCGTGCCACCGCGCACGGCTCGATCGCCCTCGGCCACAACGGGAACCTGGTCAACACCGCCCAGCTCGCGGAGATGGTCGCCGACCTCCCGCGCAAGGACGGCCGCGCCACCCAGGTCGCCGCGACCAACGACACCGACCTGGTGACCGCGCTGCTCGCCGGGCAGCGCGACGAGAACGACAAGCCGCTCACCATCGAGGAAGCCGCCGCCAAGGTGCTCCCCGATGTGAAGGGCGCCTTCTCGCTCGTCTTCATGGACGAGCACACGCTCTACGCCGCCCGCGACCCGCAGGGCATCCGCCCGCTGGTCCTCGGCCGCCTGGAGCGCGGCTGGGTCGTCGCCTCGGAGTCCGCCGCGCTCGACATCTGCGGTGCCAGCTACGTACGCGAGATCGAGCCGGGCGAGCTCGTCGCCATCGACGAGAACGGTCTGCGCACCTCGCGATTCGCGGAAGCGAAGCCCAAGGGCTGTGTCTTCGAGTACGTCTATCTGGCCCGCCCCGACACCGACATCGCCGGGCGGAACGTCTACCTCTCCCGGGTGGAGATGGGCCGGAAGCTGGCCGCCGAGGCCCCCGTCGAGGCAGATCTCGTCATAGCGACCCCGGAATCCGGCACCCCCGCCGCGATCGGGTACGCGGAAGCCAGCGGCATCCCCTTCGGCAACGGACTGGTCAAGAACGCGTACGTCGGCCGGACCTTCATCCAGCCCTCGCAGACCATCCGCCAGCTCGGCATCCGGCTGAAGCTGAACCCGCTGAAGGAAGTCATCAAGGGCAAGCGCCTGGTGGTCGTCGACGACTCGATCGTCCGCGGCAACACCCAGCGTGCCCTGGTCCGGATGCTCCGCGAGGCCGGAGCGGCCGAGATCCACATCCGGATCTCCTCGCCGCCGGTGAAGTGGCCCTGCTTCTTCGGGATCGACTTCGCCACCCGCGCCGAGCTGATCGCCAACGGCATGACCGTCGACGAGATCTGCACCTCCATGGGCGCCGACTCGCTCGCGTACATCTCGATCGACTCGATGATCGAGGCGACGACGATCGACAAGCCGAACCTCTGCCGCGCCTGCTTCGACGGTGAGTACCCCATGGACCTCCCGGACCCGGAGCTGCTCGGCAAGCAGCTGCTGGAGACCGAGCTGGCGGCGGGCCCCGCGGCGACCGCCGCGGCCGACGCGCTGCGCCGTCCGTGACCCGGACGCACCGCGGCCCCTCCCTCCAGCCCCGTATCTCCACACGAAAGATCCCAGGCCATGTCTGAGACAACAGGTGCTTCCTACGCGGCGGCCGGCGTCGACATCGAAGCCGGTGACCGCGCCGTCGAGCTGATGAAGGAGTGGGTGAAGAAGACCCAGCGCCCCGAGGTCGCCGGCCTCGGCGGACTCGGCGGCTTCGCCGGACTCTTCGACGCCTCGGCGCTCAAGCGCTACGAGCGTCCGCTCCTCGCCTCCGCCACCGACGGTGTGGGCACCAAGGTGGACCTGGCCCGTCAGATGGGCGTGTACGACACCATCGGCCACGACCTCGTCGGCATGGTCGTGGACGACCTCGTCGTCTGCGGCGCCGAGCCGCTGTTCATGACCGACTACATCTGCGTCGGCAAGGTGCACCCCGAGCGTGTCGCGGCCATCGTGAAGGGCATCGCCGAGGGCTGCGTCCTCGCGGGCTGCGCCCTGGTCGGCGGCGAGACCGCCGAGCACCCGGGTCTCCTCGGCCCGGACGACTTCGACGTCGCCGGAGCCGGTACGGGCGTGGTCGAGGCCGACCGCCTGCTCGGCCCGGACCGTATCCGCAAGGGTGACGCCGTCATCGCCATGGCGTCCTCCGGTCTTCACTCCAACGGGTACTCGCTCGTCCGCCACGTGGTCTTCGACCGGGCCGGCTGGTCCCTGGACCGCGAGGTCGAGGAGTTCGGCCGCACGCTCGGCGAGGAGCTCCTGGAGCCCACCCGGATCTACTCCCTGGACTGCCTGGCCCTCACCCGTACGACCGAGGTGCACGGCTTCAGCCACGTCACCGGCGGCGGCCTGGCCAACAACCTGGCCCGGGTCATCCCGGACGGCCTGCACGCCACCGTGGACCGCTCCACGTGGACGCCCGGCGCGGTCTTCGACCTGGTCGGCAAGGCCGGGAACGTGGAGCAGCTGGAGCTGGAGAAGACGCTCAACATGGGCGTCGGCATGATCGCGATCGTCCCGGCCGACTCGGTCGACGCGGCCCTGACGACGCTGGCCGACCGCGGCGTGGACTCCTGGGTCGCCGGCGAGATCACCGACCGCGGCGACCACGCGACGGGCGCCGAACTGACCGGGGCCTACGCACGCTAGCCACCGTCGTGCGGTGGTGCGCCCGGCGCACCACCGCACATGGCACGGGAACCGGCTCGCACCACGGGCGGACCGGACCGGGACACACAGAACCCGGCCCGGGGCAGGCCCGGACCGGGTTGAAGTGTCAGCGCGAGGTCAAGCGCCGCGGCGCTGTGACGACGGACCGGACTGGTCGTCCTGATCGTCGTCATCGTCCTGGTTGTAGCGATCCGCGTACTGTGCGTACGGGTCATCTTCCTCGTCGTCGTCCTCGAACGGCTCTGCGTTCGGTGGCTGACTCGAAGGCGATGCGCCCAGCTCATTGGCCAGACGCGACAGGTCCGTCCCGCCGCTGCTGTACTTCAGCTGGCGGGCGACCTTGGTCTGCTTGGCCTTTGCCCGGCCGCGCCCCATGGCTCGACCCCCTCGGTGACGGGGCTCGACGGCCCCAGAGTCTTGACACGCGTTCATGTTTCAGGACGGACTCTCGGCAGAGAGACCGCGCCCGTAGAGCTTTAACGGTACCTGCTTCCGTGGCCATACGGTACGCCGCCCGCATCCCGGTCCCCGGCACAGGGCCAGTGAGGAGCCCCGTCCTCGCTGGTCAACTGCGATTTTAACCTCTTGTGGAGGTACGACCCGCCGACCGGCGTGAGTCTTGTCTCGCCGGTCGGCGGGTCAGGGGCGGCCACCGGTCAGCGGGAGCGCGCCTCCGCCATCCGCTGCTCGGCGAGCCGGTCGGCCGCCGCGGCCGGCGGAATCCCGTCCGCCTTCGCACGTGCGAATATTTCCAGCGTGGTGTCGAAGATCTTCGTCGCCTTCGCCTTGCACCGGTCGAAGTCGAACCCGTGCAGCTCGTCGGCCACCTGGATCACGCCACCGGCGTTGACCACGTAGTCGGGCGCGTAGAGAACCGACCGGTCGGCCAGGTCCTTCTCGACACCCGGGTGCGCGAGCTGGTTGTTGGCCGCGCCGCACACCACCTTCGCGGTGAGTACGGGCACGGTCTCGTCGTTCAGCGCGCCGCCGAGCGCGCACGGCGCGTAGACGTCCAGGCCCTCGGTACGGATCAGGGCGTCGGTGTCCGCCGCCACGGTGACCTCGGGGTGCAGCTCGGTGATCGCGCGCAGCGACTCCTCGCGGACATCGGTGATCACGACCTCGGCCCCGTCGGAGAGCAGGTGCTCGACGAGGTGGCGGCCGACCTTGCCGACCCCGGCCACGCCGACCTTGCGGCCGCGCAGCGTCGGGTCGCCCCACAGGTGCTGGGCCGAGGCCCGCATGCCCTGGAAGACGCCGAACGCGGTGAGCACCGAGGAGTCGCCCGCGCCGCCGTTCTCGGGGGAGCGGCCGGTGGTCCAGCGGCACTCCCGGGCGACGACGTCCATGTCGGCGACATAGGTGCCGACGTCGCAGGCGGTGACGTAGCGGCCGCCGAGCGAGGCGACGAACCGGCCGTAGGCGAGGAGGAGTTCCTCGCTCTTGATCTTCTCCGGGTCGCCGATGATGACGGCCTTGCCGCCGCCGTGGTCGAGGCCGGCCAGGGCGTTCTTGTACGACATCCCGCGCGACAGGTTCAGCGCGTCGGCGACGGCGTCCGCCTCGGAGGCGTACGGGTAGAAGCGGGTGCCGCCGAGGGCCGGGCCCAGGGCGGTGGAGTGGAGGGCGATGACGGCCTTGAGGCCGCTGGCACGGTCCTGGCAGATCACGACTTGCTCGTGGCCTCCCTGATCCGAGTGGAACAGGGTGTGCAGGACGCCGTTGGTCACATCGGTCACTGTGGTGACTCCCAAAGAACGAAGCGGCGGAGGCCCTCCTAGGGGTGGGGAGAGCCCCGGACCGACCGGCACGGCCGGTCCGATGGGCAAGAGCGTAAGTCCTCCGGCGGCGCGGATCTCCCCCTGCGCGAAGGATCACTCCCCGGGGGTGATCCGCCGTGACACGATGCGCTCCATGTCGGTGGTGTCTTCGGTGCTCGTCCCTTACACGTCCTACCTCCGGATCTACGAGCCGCTCGCCGCCTTCGCGGAGCCCGAGCGCAGCCACTGGGCGCGCTACGCGCAGCGCGAGGAGCTTCCCACGGCCCAGGACGAACTGCGCCGCTCGCTGGCGGACTTGGTGTCGACGCCGCCGGTCGGGGTGCCCGTGCACGAGAGCGGTGACGCGTTCGTGGCGGAGCTGGACGGGACGGTGTGCGTCTGCCCGTGGCGGACCCGGCTGCGGGGCTGGCTGGCCCTGGAGGAGCTGGGGGGCATGTTTCCGGCCAACGTGCTCGACGCCCTGCTGCCCGCGGTGGTGCGGGGTCAGGCGGCGGCGGACCACGAGCGCTGGCAGCGGCTCCACCCGGACGCGCGGCCGTGGATCCGGACCACGGTGTGGCAGGTCCCGGTGCGCTGGTTCGTCCTCTTCCACGACGAGGAGCGGGAGTACGCGGCGGCGGACGGCGAGGGGGCCGGGCCCGTGCTGCGGTACCGGACGCGGATGGTCGAGGCCCGGCGGCGGCTGGCGCGGGCGCTGCGGACGCTGCGGGAGAGCGTTCCCGAGGGGCCGCTGACCGAGGGCCTGGTGGACGTGGGGCGCTGGCTGGAGGAGTTCCATCCGCACTCGCTGGTCGAGCTGGACTACGGGGGCCTCGTCCACGCCCTGCCGGCGGACCGGCTCGCCGGGGACCGGTCGGCGGCGGATGTGGCGGAGGGGCTGGCCGCGCTGCGGGACGGCGACAGCGAGGGCGCGGGCGAGGCGTACGCGCGGCTCGCGGAGCGCTGGCGGGCGGTCCGGGACCTCCAGTTCACCAATTGACGTGAAAAGGCCCACAGTGGCATCAAGCCGACGGAACCGGGGCATCCTTCATCCAGGACGAAAGGCCGGGACGCGAAGAGGAGGGAGGAGGCGGCACGGACGGACCGTGAACCGACGGACGATCCGTGAACCGGTGTTCTGTGAACCAGCGTTCCGTGTGACACGTGAGGTCTCATGGGACGGGTGGGGCAGGGGCGTACGCCTCTGGGCCCGGGACCTACGTCCCGAACCGGGCCTTTGCCTCAAGCGTGATGGACAGCACTAACGGGGCCCTTGCGCCTATCCCTAACCCTCATGCCAAAATAGGACAAGGAGTCCGGGGAGGGCTCCTTCTGTCCAAGTAAGGGCAGAATGCTCGACATTGCACTCTATGGGGGGTCTGACGACTCCTGATCGCTCTGTGACTGATCGTCACTGGGGCGTGACTGTCCGCTATGGCATGGTCCATCGGCTTCCGTCGCTGATGAACACCTGGGAGGGCAATTCCATCGGTTTGGCCGACGTGGCTGGACGGATGGTGTAGTTGTAGTGCCGAGGACAAGCCGTTCGTCCTATAACCGACTCGGCCCGCGTCCGCCATTTCGGGCAACGCGGGTCAAGGTGCAGAATTTAGAGGAAAGAACCGAGAAGGTTCGGTTCTCCCGAGGAGGCCGCTCATGACCGCTCGCACCCCTGATGCCGAGCCGCTGCTGACCCCGGCTGAGGTTGCCACGATGTTCCGCGTGGACCCGAAGACGGTCACCCGTTGGGCCAAGGCTGGCAAGCTCACGTCCATCCGCACGCTCGGTGGACATCGCCGGTACCGCGAGGCAGAGGTCCGCGCACTGCTCGCGGGTATTCCGCAGCAGCGCAGCGAGGCCTGACACACCCCTGCCGACCAGCGATAACAGCAGCACAGCAGTACCGCAGCACAGCACAACATCCGGGCAGCTGCCGGGTCCCCCAACCCCAGTCGCCCGCCCATAGCTCCACTCGACGGACGCCTGCCCCAACGGGCGTCATACCTGTGTTCCACGGGTTTTCGTCGTATCGATCGCGCTGGACTCCGCCGGGTCCAGCGCGATCTTTTTTGTGCCCGGACGGGGCTCTCTCCGGCCGGCTCCCGGACCGCCCGGACGCTCCCTGAGAGGGCTTTCCCGGCCGCTCCCGCGCCCGGGCCGACCCGGAGTCAGAACCGGGCGGTCGGTCGGCTTCAGGGGGCCGACGGGGGCGTTCGTGGGTCTGTGAGCGGGTCTGTGCGGGAGTGTGGGTGAGCGTCCCGGACGCGGTGGGACAGCCCCGGACGGAACGGTCCTCGCGACTCCGCCCGCCCCGTGCAATTGCACATATTAAATTCACCAGTTGTAGGGGAGGCGTAAAATCCCCCGGTCTGAAAACTGTTTCGGTGACTACCGTCACATCGCCTGATGCTTGCCAACTACGAGCCTGCCACTGTCCGAACGCGGAGTCACCCGGCCGATGGTCGTGTTGCCGGGGGTCTTTCGTCCTCGTTCCCGCCGACGTCCTGAGGGGCCTCGGCCGTCCCGTCGGGCTCCGCGGTCGCCCCGGGCTCCATGGCGAGCCGCAGGAGGCGATGGCAGACCGCGCAGTGCCGGGTGAGATGGCCATAGGCCGAAGCGGCCGCCAGGTGGGCGCGCAGCAGCGCGCGGGTCTCATGTCGAGCTGCGGACGCGGGCATACGAGCCACCTCCCGGTGAGCCCGGCCGTCCCCCGCCGTAAGAAGCGCCGAGGGTACGGATACGGCCTCTGCTTCTACGGGGTACCGGCGCACGACGAGGCCGTCAAGACGCGAGAAAGCCCGGATCGAAACGATCCGGGCTTTCTCTACTGCGGTCCTGACGGGATTTGAACCCGCGGCCTCCACCTTGACAGGGTGGCGAGCACTCCAAACTGCTCCACAGGACCAGGTTTTCGCCGCTTGCCTTGCGGCTCGCTGCGAAACCAGACTGTACAGGAGGTGGGAGGCCCAGGTCGACTTCACTCCTGGTGGTGACTCCGTCACCCGCCTCCCGGCCCCCTCCGGCTCCCCGCGTCAGGGCGCGAGGGCGTCGATCGCCTTCACGATCCGCTTGTCCGAGACGGGGAACGCGGTCCCCAGCGCATGGGCGAAGTAGCTCACCCGCAGCTCCTCGATCATCCAGCGGACGTCCAGCGCCTCCTGCGGCACCGGCCTGCCCTGCGGGAACTGTTCGAGCAGCCACGCGTACTCGTCCTGCATCTCGTGGACCTTCTCCATCCGCGTGGTGTCCCGCTGGACGGCCGTCGGCATCTGCTGGAGCCGCCGGTCCGCCGCCACGAGGTAGCGCATCAGGTCCGGCAGCCGGCGCAGCCCCGTGGCCGTAACGAAACCGGACGGTACGAGACGGGCCAGCTGCTCCCGTACGTCGGTGACGTTGGCCACCAGCGTCAGGCTGTTCGTCGACTTCAGCCGGCGCTCACAGGCCTGCCACGCGGCCAGGATCTGCTGCACCTGGTCGATCGTGCGGACGGTCAGGTCCACCAGGTCCGCGCGCACCTTGTCGTACAGCGCCCGGAACGCCTTCTCGTCCCACGCGGGCCCGCCGTGCGCGGCGATCAGCCGGTCGGCCGCGGCGGTCGCGCAATCCTCGAAGAGGGCCTGCACCGAACCGTGCGGATTACGGGACAGCGCCAGCTTCTGCTGATTGCTCAGCCGGTCGGACGCGAACTTCGCCGGGTTCACCGGGATGTTCAGCATGATCAGCCGCCGGGTGCCGCGCCACATCGCCTGCTGCTGCTCGGCCTCGGTGTCGAAGAGCCGTACGGCGACGGTGTCGCCCTGGTCGACGAGGGCCGGGTACGCCTTCACCGGCTGGCCGGCGCGCCGGGTCTCGAAGACCTTGTTCAGCGTGCCGATCGTCCAGTCCGTGAGGCCCGAGCGCTCGATGGACTCGCCCGAGGGGCCCGCGGTCGCCGCGGCGGCCTTGGAGAGCGCCTGGCGGGCCTTCGGGCGCAGCTTCAGCTTCAGCGCCTCCAGGTCCTTGTCCTCGGCGACCTTCCGCCGCCGCTCGTCGACGATCCGGAACGTGATCTTGAGGTGGTCCGGGACGCGGGAGAGGTCGAAGTCGTCCGCCGTGACCGGGACGCCGACCATCCGCTGGAGCTCGCGCGCCAGGGTGACCGGCAGTGGCTCCTGGAGCGGGACCGCCCGGTCGAGGAACTTGTCCGCGTAGTTCGGCGCGGGGACGTAGTGCCGGCGGATCGGCTTCGGCAGCGAGCGGATCAGCTCGGTGACGACCTCCTCGCGCAGCCCCGGGATCTGCCAGTCGAAGCCCTCGGCGGTGACCTGGTTCAGCACCTGGAGCGGCACGTGCACGGTCACACCGTCCGCGTCCGCGCCGGGCTCGAACTGGTACGTCACCTTGAACTTGAGCTTCCCCTGCCGCCAGGAGTCCGGGTAGTCGTCCTTGGTGACGGCCCCGGCCTTCTCGTTGATGAGCATGGAGCGCTCGAAGTCGAGCGCGTCCGGCTCCTCGCGCTTCTTGTGCTTCCACCAGGAGTCGAAGTGCGCCCCGGACACGATGTGTTCGGGAATCCGCTGGTCGTAGAAGTCGAACAGGGTCTCGTCGTCCACGAGGATGTCGCGGCGACGGGCCCGGTGCTCCAACTCCTCGACCTCGCCGAGGAGTCTGCGATTGTCGTGGAAGAACTGGTGGTGGGTGCGCCAGTCGCCCTCGACCAGGGCGTTGCGGATGAACAGATCCCGCGAGGCCTCCTGGTCGATCCGGCCGAAATTGACCTTGCGCTGGGCGACGATCGGCACGCCGTAGAGCGTGACCCGCTCGTACGCCATCACCGCCGCCTGGTCCTTCTCCCAGTGCGGTTCGCTGTAGGTGCGCTTCACCAGATGCTGCGCCAGCGGCTCGATCCACTCGGGCTCGACCTTGGCGTTGACCCGCGCCCAGAGCCGGGAGGTCTCCACCAGCTCCGCCGACATCAGGAACCGGGGCTGCTTCTTGAACAGCGCGGAGCCGGGGAAGATCGCGAACTTGGCGCTGCGCGCGCCCAGGTACTCGTTCTTCTCGGTGTCCTTCAGCCCGATGTGCGACAGCAGCCCGGCCAGCAGCGAGGTGTGCACCGCCTGCTCGGGAACGGACGCCTCCGCCTTGGGCTCCTCGACGGTGATGCCCATCTGCTTGGCGACCGTACGCAGCTGCGCGTAGATGTCCTGCCATTCGCGGATGCGCAGGAAGTTCAGATACTCCTGCTTGCACATCCGGCGGAACGAGGACGAGCCGCGCTCCTTCTGCTGCTCGCGGATGTACGCCCAGAGATTCAGATACGCCAGGAAGTCGGAGGTCTCGTCCTTGAACCGGGCGTGGTTCTGGTCGGCCTGCGTCTGCTTCTCGGCGGGCCGCTCGCGCGGGTCCTGGATGGAGAGCGCGGCGGCGATGACCATGACCTCGCGGGCACAGCCGTTCTTGTCGGCCTCGATGACCATCCGGGCCAGGCGCGGGTCGACGGGCAGCTGGGAGAGCTTGCGGCCGAGCGGGGTGAGCCGCTTCTTCGGGTCCTTCTCCGCAGGGTCGAGGGCTCCCAGCTCCTGGAGGAGCTGGACGCCGTCGCGGATGTTGCGGTGGTCCGGCGGGTCGATGAAGGGGAACTTCTCGATGTCGCCGAGCCCGGCGGCGGTCATCTGGAGGATGACGGAGGCCAGGTTGGTCCGCAGGATCTCCGGGTCGGTGAACTCCGGCCGGGTGACGAAGTCGTCCTCCGAGTACAGCCGGATGCAGATGCCGTCCGACGTACGGCCGCAGCGGCCCTTGCGCTGGTTGGCGCTGGCCTGGGAGATCCGCTCGATCGGCAGCCGCTGGACCTTGGTGCGGTGGCTGTAGCGGGAGATACGGGCGTTGCCCGGGTCGATCACGTACTTGATGCCGGGAACGGTCAGCGAGGTCTCGGCGACGTTGGTCGCGAGCACGATGCGGCGGCCCGTATGGCGCTGGAACACGCGGTGCTGCTCGGCGTGCGAGAGGCGCGCGTAGAGGGGGAGCACCTCGGTATGTCTGAGGTTGCGCTTGTTCAGCGCGTCCGCCGTGTCCCGGATCTCCCGCTCACCGGAGAGGAAGACCAGGACGTCGCCGGGGGCCTCGTGACCCAGCTCGTCGACGGCGTCGCAGATCGCGGTGATCTGGTCCCGGTCGGAGTCGTCACTGTCCTCTTCCAGCAGGGGGCGATACCGCACCTCCACCGGATACGTCCGCCCGCTGACCTCCACGATCGGTGCGTCCCCGAAGTGGCGCGCGAACCGCTCCGGGTCGATCGTCGCCGAGGTGATGACGACCTTCAGATCGGGGCGGCGGGGCAGCAGCCGGGCCAGATAACCGAGGAGGAAGTCGATGTTGAGGGACCGCTCGTGGGCCTCGTCGATGATGATCGTGTCGTACGCCAGCAGCTCGCGGTCCGTCTGGATCTCGGCGAGCAGGATGCCGTCCGTCATCAGCTTCAGATACGTCGACTCCGGGTTCACCTGATCGGTGAAGCGGACCTTCCAGCCGACCGTCTCGCCCAGCGGCGTCTTCAGCTCGTCGGCGACGCGCTCCGCGACCGTACGCGCCGCGATCCGGCGGGGCTGGGTGTGCCCGATCATGCCCCGGACGCCGCGCCCCAGCTCCATACAGATCTTGGGCAGCTGCGTGGTCTTCCCGGACCCGGTCTCACCGGCGACGATCACGACCTGGTGGTCGCGTACCGCCTCCAGGATCTCGTCCTTCTTCTGGGAGACCGGCAGCTCTTCCGGGTACGACAGGGCCGGCAGCCGGGCCGCGCGCGACGCGAGCCGGTCGGCCGCCTTGCCCGCCTCGGCCGCGATCTCGTCCAGCACGGACTGGCGGGCCTCGGGCTTGCGGATGCGGCGCGCTCCTTCGAGGCGCCGGCCGAGCCGGTTCGCGTCGCGGAGCGAGAGCTGACCGAGCTGGGACTGGAGATCGGCGAAGGAAGTAGACATACGGATCCCAGGATCTCACCCAGGCGCGAGGAGTGGCGACCCCATTTCGGGCGGGCTGCGTCACGCGGCACGTACCATTTCGGGCAGTCGACGCCCCGTAACCGCCGCTCACGCCGAGAAAGGCCGAGGTCCCGTGTCCCGTACCCAGTGGTGGAGCCTGACGGCGCTGCTCGCGGTGGTGCTGGGGCTGCTGTGCGGACCGACGGCCTTCGCGGCCGCGGGGGCGGGAGCCTCCTCCGTACCGGTGGCGCAGGACACGGCTCGGGCACAGGCCTCGGCGCGGGGGCCGGCAGAGGCCCCGGCTCGGGCCCGGGCCCAGGGCACGGCCCCGGACGAGGCGCCGCACCGGGCCCAGGCCCCGGCTTCCGTGGCCGACGCGGGCACCCCCGTGGCCGAGGCCGCCGGCGAGCGTGCCCCCGTCCCCGGCTGCGGGAAGCTCCGCGATCACGGCGGTGAGCCCGCCGTGCCCTCCCGCGCCCGGTCCGCGCACGACCACGCGCCGGGTCTCGCGCCGTGGGGGCTGCCCGCCGCGACGGGCGCGCTGCCGGCCGTGGAGCCGCCGGGGATACGGGCCCGCGCCCCCCTCCCGTACACCCCGACCCCGGTCGAACTCTCCGTGCTGCGGGTGTAGGCGGTGTCCGGCGGGCACTCGCCCGCCCCGGACCTTCCGCCCTTCCTCCCCCGCATCACCAGCACGGAGTGCCGCATGCCCACGCCCCAGAACCCGAAGTCCTCGAAGCCGTCGAAGTCCTCGACGTCCTCCCCGTCCGCGAACACGCGCAAGCCCCTCGTCTACGGCGCGGTGGTCGTCGTCGCGGCCGGTCTCCTCGGCTTCGCCTCGTACAAGGCCACCGCCCCCGCCGCGAAGGACACCACCGTCACCGGCCCCGCCGCCGAGATCTCCACCGAGCCGGACGCGGGCGTCTACGCGGAGCTGGCGAAGCTCGCCCGCCGGGACGCCGACGACAAGCTGGCCATCGGCCCGGCGGACGCCCCGGTCGTCCTGATCGAGTACGCCGACTTCAAGTGCGGCTACTGCGGCAAGTTCGCCCGGGACACCGAGCCGGAGCTGATCGAGAAGTACGTGAAGGACGGCACCCTGCGCATCGAGTGGCGCAACTTCCCGATCTTCGGCGAGGAGTCCGAGAACGCCGCCCGGGGCGCCTGGGCCGCCGGGCAGCAGAACCGCTTCTGGGAGTTCCACCGCGCCGCCTACGCCGAGGGCGCGAAGGAGAAGGGCTTCGGCAAGGACCGGGTGAAGGCGCTCGCCGAGGAGGCCGGGGTGAAGGACCTGGACCGGTTCATGAAGGACCTCGACGGCGACGCGGCCCGTGCGTCGGTCAAGAAGGACCAGGAGCAGGCGTACGGGATCGGCGCCACGTCCACCCCGTCGTTCCTGATCAACGGCCGCCCGATCGCGGGCGCCCAGCCGGACGAGACGTTCACCCGGGCCATCGAGGCCGCCGCCGAGCAGGCGAAGACCACGGGGGCGGCGGGCCAGGCCGGGGAGCCCGCCAAGTGACGGCGGACATCGGCTACTTCGCGGCCTTCCTCGGCGGGCTGCTCGCCCTGGTCAGCCCGTGCAGCGCGCTGCTGCTCCCGGCGTTCTTCGCGTACTCCATCGACTCGACCTCCCGGCTGCTGGCCCGTACCGGCATCTTCTACGCCGGGCTGGCCACCACCCTCGTCCCGCTCGGCGCGGCCGGTTCGTACGCCGGGCGGCTGTTCTACGGGCACCGCGACGCCCTCGTCACCGGCGCGGGCTGGCTGATCATCGCGCTCGGTCTCGCGCAGATCGTCGGCCTAGGCTTCGCCTCCCGGCGGATGGCCGAGCTGAGCGGCCGGATCCGCCCCACCACCGCGTTCTCCGTCTACGCGCTGGGCGCGGTCTACGGTCTGGCCGGATTCTGCGCGGGCCCGATCCTCGGCAGCGTCCTGACCGTCGCGGCGGTGAGCGGCAGCCCGGTCTACGGCGGCCTGCTGCTCGCGGTCTACGCGCTCGGGATGGCCGTCCCGCTCTTCGTCCTGGCCCTGCTCTGGGAACGCTTCGACCTCGGCCGCCGGAAATGGCTGCGCGGCCGGGCCGTCCGGATCGGCCGGTTCGAGCTGCACACCACGTCGCTGCTGTCGGGGCTGTTCTTCATCGGCCTGGGCGCGCTGTTCCTCGTCTACGACGGGACGACCGCGCTGCCCGGCCTGCTCGGGGTCGACGACTCGTTCGCGATCGAGCAGTGGGCGCAGAAGCTCGGCGAACGGGTGCCGGACGGGGTGGCGCTGGTCGCGGTGGTGCTCGTGGCGCTGCTGGTCCTGGGCGTACGGACGTGGCGGCGGCGCGAGGCCGACGTACCGCAGGAAGGGCAGCGGGAGGAGACCGAGAAGGTGTGACACGGCGAAGGCCCCGTCCGGTGGACGGGGCCTTCGAGAAGTGGCTGGGGCCGGGATCGAACCGGCGACCTATCGCTTTTCAGGCGATCGCTCGTACCAACTGAGCTACCCAGCCACGCAGCCGCTGGGGCTGCAAGCGGTCCTGACGGGATTTGAACCCGCGGCCTCCACCTTGACAGGGTGGCGAGCACTCCAAACTGCTCCACAGGACCAAGCAATGCGCGAAACAAGTCTCGCACACGGTGAAACGTGCCCCCAACGGGATTCGAACCCGTGCTACCGCCTTGAAAGGGCGGCGTCCTGGGCCACTAGACGATGAGGGCTATTGGCCCGCCGGTTCGCTTTGCAGCGCGTCGGGGACGTGAGAAGCATATGGGATGGGTGGAGCTATCGCCAAAACGGTTTACGGCGATGGGGTCGGGCGCGTTCCGGAGCCCGTCGGGGACGGGCTCGAAGAGGGCGACGAGGGCGCGGACGACGGCGACGGGGAGGGGGAGACGGGTGAGTCCTTCTTCAGGTTCTCCTCCGGGAGATGGCGGCTGACCTCGGCAGTCGTCAGTCCGAGACCGCCGAGCGTGATCTCGTCCCAGGCCTGGAGCCGGCGGGTGGAGCGGTCCAGGTAGAGCACCGAGGCGTGCACCTTCTCCGGCTTGTCGTTCTGCACGGCGCGCAGTCCGCCGCCGCCCGTGGAGCCCTCGACCTTCAGCCGGGTGCCGAGCTTCAGCTGTTCGTTGATCCGGCGGTGGAGGTGGCCGGAGAGCACGAGCGGGACCGTGCCGTCGGTCTCCCGGGCGGTGTTCGGGTCGTGGGCGACGGCGATGTCGACGGGGGTGCCCGCGCGCTCCTGGTCGCGCAGCGCGGAGGCCAGGCGCGCGCCTTCGAGCTGGGCGGCCGCCTTGCCGCCGACCGGGGCGGTCCGGTCCGGGGTGAAGGAGGCGTCGCCGGTGCCCGCGATCCGCAGCCCGCCGACGTTCACGGCCTTGCCGTCGTCGAGGACGCGGACGTTCCGGAACTTCTTCAGGTAGTCCTGGGTGACGGTCGAGTCGTGGTTGCCGCGCACCCAGACGTAGGGCGCGCCGAGGTCGCGGATCGGGTCGAGGAAGCCGTTCTCGGCGGCGGAGCCGTGGTCCATCGTGTCGCCGGAGTCGATGATCACGTCGATCTCGTACTGCTCGACGAGCGAGGCGATGATGTGCCAGGCCGCCGGGTTGAGGTGGATGTCGGAGACGTGCAGGGCCCGGATGGTGCCGGGGTCGGGCTGGTAGACGGGGAGCGTGGAGGTCGCGTCGTACAGCTTGGTGACGTTGGTGACCAGGCGGGCCAGCTCCTGCTGGTAGATGTCGAACTCGGTGACGATCGAGCGGGCGTCGCCGACCAGGGACGGGGCGCTGGAGAGCAGCCCGGAGAACTTCGGCTCCAGGACGGACTTCGGGTTCCAGGTGGCGTACGCGCTGACGCCGGACGCGGCCAGCAGGGTGAGGGCGAGCCCGCCGGCGGCCAGGGCGCGGCGGGGGCGGCGGTAGACGACGAGGCCGAGGGCGGTCGCGCCGGAGACGACGGCGACGCAGGAGCGCACGGCCAGCTCCGCGGTGCCGGACGCGACGTCCCGGGCGACCTCGTCCTGGAGGCCGGAGAACCGTTCCGGCTGGTCGACCAGGGCCTGGGAGCGTTCGGGGTCGAGGCGGTCCACGTCCACGTCGAGCCGCAGCGGCGCGATGTGCGAGTCCAGCTCCAGGGCGCCGAGCGGGGCCACGTTGATCTTGCTGCCGCCGGTGAGGGAGGGGCGGAGCGTCATGTTGGTGTCCATGGGGCCGACCGGCGTACGGATGGAGCCCACGGCGAGCAGTCCCAGCCAGGCCCCCAGCACGACGACGGCGAGCATGCCGAGGGCGCGGAGCCAGGGGCGGCGGGCGGGGGCGGTCAGGTCGCCGGGGGCCGCCGGGCGGGATGCCTTCGGGCGGGCGGGGGCCGCCGCGCGGGGCGTTTTCGGGGTGCCGGGGGCCGCCGGGCGGGGGCGGGCGGCGGTACGGCTCCGGGACGCCGGGCGGACGAGCCGGCCGATGCGGTGCCGTACGCGGCCGGCTGCGGCACGGAAACGGAAGGGGACGCGGACCATTGGGCCCGTATGCCCCGGTACGGCGTCCGCCATGCCGGTCGGCGGCACCGGTCATGAGTCCGTACGGCCCAGGTCGCCGCGATGCCGGGCCGTTGCCACCTGCCCGTACCCGGTCCCCGTACGGGACAATGGCCGGGTGCTGGAGATGACGCGCGAACAGTTCGAGGAGCTGGTGAGCCAGGCTCTGGACCGGATTCCGCCGGAGCTGACGCGGCTGATGGACAACGTGGCGGTGTTCGTCGAGGACGAACCGGACCCCGGCGACCCCGACCTCCTCGGGCTCTACGAGGGCACCCCGCTCACCGACCGCGGCGAGTGGTACGCCGGAGTGCTGCCGGACCGGATCACCATCTACCGGGGTCCGACGCTGCGGATGTGCGAGACGCAGGAGGATGTCGTCGCGGAGACCGAGATCACCGTGGTCCACGAGATCGCCCACCACTTCGGCATCGACGACGAGCGGCTGCACGCCCTGGGGTACGGATGAGTGAGCAGGAACCGCAGGAGCTGCCGGAGCCCGGCCCGCCGGCCGCGCCGCAGGGCCGGGTACTGGCGGCGGTCGCGGTCGGCGGCTCGCTCGGAGCCCTCGCCCGGTACGGGGCGCTGGTGGCGTGGCCGACGCCCGGTCACGGCTTCCCGTGGACGGTGTTCGTCGTCAACGTGACCGGCTGCGCCCTCATCGGCGTCCTGATGGTGCTGACCGTCGAGCGGGGCCGGGTGACCCATTCGCTGGTGCGGCCCTTCCTCGGCGTCGGGGTGCTCGGCGGCTACACGACCTTCTCGACGTACGCGGCGGACGTCTCGGGCCTGCTGGTCCGTCAGGAGATCGCGGTGGCGATGGCGTACACGGTGGCGACGGCGGTGGCGGCGCTCGGATCGGTGTGGGCGGCGGCCGTGGCCACGCGGACCTGGCTGGACCGGGGCGCGCGACCGGCGGAACGGGACAAGGAGCGGACGGCGTGACCTGGTTGCTGGTGGCGATCGGCGGCGCGGTGGGCGCGCCGCTGCGCTATCTGACGGACCGTGCGGTGCAGGCGTCCCAGGGCCCGGGCATCCCGTACGTCTTCCCGTGGGGCACCTTCACGGCGAACATCGCGGGCAGCCTGCTGCTCGGCGTGCTGACGGGCGCCGCGGTCTCCTCCCCGGTGCACGGGCTGCTGGCGACGGGCCTGTGCGGGGCGCTGACGACGTACTCGACGTTCTCGTACGAGACGCTCCGCCTGGCCGAAACGGGCCGCGTGTTCCTGGCCGCGGCGAATGTGCTGGCGTCGCTGCTGGCGGGTCTGGGGGCGGTGTTCCTGGGGGCGGAACTGGCGGGTGGGTTCGGGGGGTAGGGGGGGGGGGGTAGGGGGCGTCGTGCGGTGAGGACCGGGCGGCCCGGGCGGTGAGGACCGGGCGGCCCGGGCGGCCTGGGCGGCCCGGGCGGCCCGGGACGGTCTGCTGCTGGCTGTGAGCTCGTTGGCGTGCGGTCCGGGCGGTCCGGGGTGGCCGCCTGGGTGGCCGGCGCGGGGACGCGGGCTCCGGGCCGTGCCGGGCCGTGCCGGGCCGGGGGCGTGGCTCGGCCGGCCTCGGCAGCCGGCTCCGGCGGGTGGCGCGTGGGGAGGTCCGGGCAGGGCGCACGCGGTTCGGGCGGCGCGCGGCGGGGCGCGCCGGGCGGGGGCGCAAGCCGGACGGGCGGGCGGTCCGTGCCGGGCCCGTGGGGGTCCGGGCGTGTCTCCGGCGGGGTCGGGGGAGTTGGGCACGGTGCGAAGCCTCGCTCCGGCGTCGCGGGCTCCGCCCCTCGCCCCGCTCCCGCTCCCTCGCCCCGGAGGTGCCACCCGTGCGCCAGTTCCCCGCCCCTGTCCGCTGGGCAGCCGTCACCGCGCTGACGATCGCCGCGTCCACCGGCTGCATGAGCGTCGGCGAGGACGGCGCCGGAGGCCCGGGGCCCTCGCGGTCAGCCGGCTCGAAGGGCTCCGAGGCCGATCCGGCCGGGGACACGGTTCCCGGCTCGGGGCAGCCCGGCGGGCGCGGCGGGGGCGCCCACCCCCACTCGGACCGGGGCATTCCGGGGAGCACCCCGAGCCCGGGCGCTTCCGGTGCCGCGCCGTCGGCCACCGCCGAGGACGCGCGCCCCGAACCGGCCACCTCCGGGCAGCCCACCCGGGGCGGCGGCGGGGCGCGGCCCACACCGACGCCCTCGACGCCGGGGCCGGGGGAGCCGCCGCCGGTCACCCCGGAGCCGCCGGCTCCGCCGACGTCCGCCCCGGACCCGGACCCCGAGCCGGAGCCCACCGATCCGCCGGAGCCGCCCCCGTCGGCCTCGCCCGCCGCGCAGTACCGGGCCCAGGGGATGGGCGGACCGGAGAAGGCCGGGCCGCTGCGGACGCCGGAGGCATCACCGCAGGTGGGGCCGGTGTAGCCGGGGTCACAGCGAGGGTGGTTTGCGCAAGGTGGGGGAGAGTGCGTATGGTGGTAGATCGTTTGATCCCATTGCCCGGCGCCGACACAGAAGAGCGCCGTGTGGCGCGTACTCTCCCTTGCCGTGGCTGGACCGCATTGAGGCGGTCGAAATTGCGAATCACGGAGTTATGGGCGCGTGCCGAGACTCCGGAAGGTTTCGCATTTCGCATGTCAATTTCCAGTTCTGACCGCACCGTCATGCCCGAGAACGTCGACAACGCCGAGCTCGCCGAGCTGGTCGAGTCCGCTGTGACCGAGGCCCCCGCCGGTGCGATCGCCCCGGCCGCCGAGAAGACCGAAGAGACCGCCGAGGCCCCCGTGGCCGCTGAGGCCCCCGAGGCCGAGGTGTCCGAGGCCTCCGCCGAGCCGACCGTCACCTTCGGCGACCTGGGCCTGCCCGAAGGCATCGTCCGCAAGCTCGCGCAGAACGGTGTCACCACCCCCTTCCCGATCCAGGCGGCGACCATCCCGGACGCCCTGGCCGGCAAGGACATCCTGGGCCGTGGCCGTACGGGCTCCGGCAAGACGCTCTCCTTCGGTCTGCCGACCCTGGCCGCCCTGGCCGGTGGCCGCACCGAGAAGAAGAAGCCGCGCGCCGTCATCCTCACCCCGACCCGTGAGCTCGCGATGCAGGTCGCGGACGCGCTCCAGCCGTACGGCGATGTGCTCGGCCTGAAGATGAAGGTCGTCTGCGGCGGTACGTCGATGGGCAACCAGATCTACGCCCTGGAGCGCGGCGTCGACGTCCTCGTCGCCACCCCGGGCCGGCTGCGCGACATCATCAACCGCGGCGCCTGCTCCCTGGAGGACGTCCAGGTCGCCGTCCTCGACGAGGCCGACCAGATGTCGGACCTGGGCTTCCTGCCCGAGGTCACCGAGCTGCTCGACCAGGTCCCGGCCGGCGGTCAGCGGATGCTCTTCTCCGCCACGATGGAGAACGAGATCGGCACGCTGGTCAAGCGTTACCTCTCCAACCCGGTGACGCACGAGGTCGACAGCGCCCAGGGCAACGTCACGACCATGTCGCACCACGTCCTCGTCGTGAAGCCGAAGGACAAGGCGCCGGTCACGGCCGCCATCGCCGCCCGCAAGGGCCGCACCATCATCTTCGTCCGCACCCAGCTGGGCGCCGACCGCATCGCCGAGCAGCTCATCGAGTCGGGCGTGAAGGCCGACGCGCTGCACGGCGGCATGACGCAGGGCGCCCGTACGCGGGTCCTGGAGGACTTCAAGAAGGGCTACGTCAACGCCCTGGTCGCCACCGACGTCGCCGCCCGCGGCATCCACGTCGACGGCATCGACCTGGTCCTGAACGTGGACCCGGCCGGCGACCACAAGGACTACCTGCACCGCTCGGGCCGCACCGCCCGCGCCGGCAAGTCCGGTGTCGTCGTCTCGCTGGCGCTCCCGCACCAGCGCCGCCAGATCTTCCGCCTGATGGAGGACGCGGGCGTCGACGCCTCGCGCCACATCGTCCAGGGCGCGGGCGTCTTCGAGCCGGAGGTCGCCGAGATCACCGGCGCCCGCTCGCTCACCGAGGTCCAGGCCGACTCCGCGAACAACGCCGCCAAGCAGGCCGAGCGCGAGGCCGCCGACCTGACGAAGCAGCTGGAGCGCGTCCAGCGCCGCGCCGTCGAACTCCGCGAGGAGGCCGACCGCCTGGTCGCCCGTGCCGCCCGCGAGCGGGGCGACGACCCCGAGGCGGCGGTGGCCGAGGTCACCGCCGAGGCGGAGGCCGCCCTCGTGGCCGCCGTCTCCGTCCCCGAGCAGCCGGCTGCCCGCGACGAGCAGCGCCGCGACGAGCGGGGCAACTACGAGCGCCGCGACAACCGCGGTGGCGACCGTGGCGGCTACCGAGGCAACGACCGCCGTGACGACCGCTCCTCGGGTGGCTTCCGCTCCGGCGGCGGCGACCGCCGGGACGACCGTGGTGGCCGTTCCTTCGAGCGTCGCGACAACGACCGCCCGTCGTTCCGCGACCGCCGTGACGACCGCCCGTCGGGTGGCTTCCGCTCCGGCGGCGACCGCCGCGATGACCGTGGCGGCCGCTCCTTCGACCGCCGTGACGACCGCCCGTCGTTCCGCGACCGTCGCGATGACCGCCCGTCGGGTGGCTTCCGCTCCGGCGGCGACCGCCGTGACGACCGTGGTGGCCGTTCCTTCGAGCGTCGCGACGACCGTCCGTCGTTCAACCGCGACCGCCGTGACGACCGCCCCTCCGGCGGTTACCGTTCCGGCGGCAGCGACCGCCCGTTCAACCGCGACCGTCGTGACGACCGCCCGTCGGGCGGCTTCCGCTCCGGCGGCAGCGACCGCCCGACCGGCCGCCGTGACGACCACCGTGGCGCCAACACCGGCACCAACACCGGCTCGTTCGGCCGCCGCGACGACAAGCCGCGCTGGAAGCGCAACGGCTGACCCCGCCCCGGCCGATCCCCGGCCGGGCAGGTCCGCCTGACAGACCGGCAGGGCCCGTACGCCACCGAACCGACTCGGTGACGTACGGGCCCTGTTGCCGTTCCCGCCCCCACCGGAACCCGCCTCTCGGCACCCGCGCCGGACTCCCGGAACGCGCGCGACGGGCCCAAGACCGATACCGGATCGGCTGCCGGGACCGGGCGGGCTATGCTCGGGGGGTGATGTCGCAGGGGCCGTTAGCTCAATTGGTCAGAGCAGCGGACTTTTAATCCGTTGGTTGTGGGTTCGAGTCCCACACGGCCTACCGACAGCAGGGCAGGGGAACCCCCTCTGACCTGCTATTCAGTGCCTCGACAGGTTTCGGCCGGTCGAGGCACTTCGTCGTACCCGGGCACGTGCGCGCCCGGCCCCTCCCGTTCGGTCGATCACCGCGTGACTCGCGTGGGCGGGACGCGTTCATGAAGCATGCGAAAGATCATCACCTGCGGCCTGCTGGCCGCCGCGACTCTCTCCGCTTCCACGCCCGCCTTCGCCGACAACGACAGCAACTTCGGCAGCGGGGTCGACGCTGCGAACAACTGGAACTTCACCGCCGCCGACGTGTGCATCCAGGAACTCGCTGTGGTCCCCGCCCTCAGTGACTGGACCGGCGACCACAAGAACAACTGCTCCAACGGCAATGTCGTCGACCACTCCGGCGCCGCCCTGCCGCCCGGCGACTGACCTGCGGGGCCGGGCGCGGTTTTCTCCCGCCTCAGGACCCGATCGCCAGGTACTCCGCCGTGCGCACGATGCGCTCGCGTTCGGTGAAGGTGGCCAGGTCCTCGCGTACGGCGCCGCTGTCGCCGTCGCGGTTGATGGCCTCCAGGGTGCGCCGGACCGCGGTGATCGCGGCGCGCTGGAGGTCCGAGGGGACGATGATCAGGCGGTAGCCGAGTTCGCGGAGGCGGGCCCTGGGGACGAGCGGGGTCTTGCCGCCGTGGAACATGTTGATCAGCTTCGGCTGCGGGACGCGGGCGGCGATCTCCTCGATCTGCTCGACGGTCTCCGGCGCCTCCACGAAGATCACGTCCGCGCCGGCCTCGGCGTAGGCGTGGGCGCGTTCGATCGCCGCGTCCAGGCCCTCGGTCGCGATGGCGTCCGTACGGGCGATCAGGACGAAGTCCGGGTCGGTGCGGGCCTCGGCGAGGGCCCGGACCTTCTGGGCCATCTCGTCGGTGGGCACCAGGGACTTGTCGTCCAGGTGGCCGCAGCGCTTGGGGAAGGTCTGGTCCTCGATGTGCAGGCCGGCCACGCCGATGCGCTCGTACAGGGCGAGGGTGCGGACGGCGTTCGCCGCGTTGCCGAAGCCGGTGTCGGCGTCCGCGATGACCGGGAGGCTCGTCACGTCGGCCATCTGCTCGATCCGGGCCGCGACCTCGGTGAGGCTCAGCAGGCCGATGTCGGGGATTCCGCAGCTGCGGGCGATGGCGCCCCCACTGGCGTACAGCAGTTCGCTGCCGCTCTCCTCCACGAGGCGCGCGCTCAGTCCGTCGTACGCGCCGGGGGCGACGTGGATGCCGTCGCCCTCGATCAGGCGGCGGAGGCGGGTGGTCGGTCGCTGCGGCATGGATGACTCCTCGGGCGGGGGGCTGCCGGGTGCGTGGGCCCCTGGGGCGCTCGTCACGGGTTCCGCGACGACATCGAGTCCTGTATACAGAGTGTATGCAGGAACGGTCCAGGTGGACCGGCCACGGGTTTTCGGGAGGGACGTGTGGGTGCCACGGCGAGGACAGGCACGGGGGCGGTGAACCAGACCACGCGCGCCTACGACCGGTTGAGGGCGGAGATCATCGCCGGGGAGCTGCCGCCGACGACCCACCTCAACGAGGTCCGGATCGCGGAGCGGCTCGGCGTCTCCCGTACGCCCCTGCGGGGAGCTCTCCAGCGTCTGGACCGGGAGGGCCTGGTGAAGACGGTCCCGGGGCGTGGGGCTTTCGTGAGCGAGTTGTCGCTGTCCGACGTCCGGCACCTCTTCCAGCTGCGGGAGGCCCTGGAGACGCACGCCGCACGGCTGTGCGCCAGGTCCACGCGGCGCGCCGAATTCAGCGAGCTGGAGCGGGAGTTCACCGACCAGCACGCGGTACTGGCCCGTGGTGCGGGGGACTCCCGGCTGGACGACTACTACGCGCTGGCCGAGGAGCTGGACCGTACGGTCGACGAGGTGGTCGCCAACCCGTACCTGACCGGGGCGATGGCACCCATCCGCGACCAGCTCCGCAGGCTGCGCCGGATCGCACGCCGGAGCCCGGAACGGGTCCTGCTGTCCGCCACGGAGCATGCGGCGGTGTGCCGGGCCATCGCGGGCGGCGAGGAGGACGCGGCCGCCGCCGCGTCGGCCCTGCACATCAACAACAGCCTGCGGCACATCCTCGACACGGCGGCGTAGGAGCGACAGGAGCGAGCCGGGCGCCCTCAGCGCGACTGGAGGCCGAGATTCCGGTAGATCTCCGTGGTGACCTGGGAGAAGTTCATGGTCATGAAGTGGAGGCCGGGCGCTTCCTCGTCTATCAGGCGGCGGCACATCCCGGTGGCGTGCTCGATCCCGAGCGCCCGGACCGCCTTCGGGTCGTCCTCGGCGGCGAACATCCGCTCCGCGAGCCGCTGCGGGAACGCGGCGGTGCTCAGGCTCGGGATGCGCCGCAGTGAGCGGACCGTGGTGACCGGCATGATCTCCGGGATGACCGGCGTCGTGCATCCCGCGCTCGCGAGGCGGTCGCGGAAGCGCAGGTAGGTCTCGACGTCGAAGAACATCTGGGTGATCGCGTAGTCCGCGCCGGCCCGGCACTTGTCCACGAAGTGCCGGATCTCGCTGTCCCAGTCGGACGAACGCGGGTGCATTTCGGGGAAGGCCGCCACGCCCACGCAGAACTCGCCGGACTCCTTGATCAGCCGGACCAGGTCGGCCGCGTAGGCGACGCCCTCGGGGTGCCGCCTCCAGGGGCCCAGCGGGTCGCCCGGCGGGTCGCCGCGCAGGGCCAGGATGTTCCGTACCCCCTGGTCGGCGTAGTGGCCGAGGATGTTGCGCAGTTCGGCGACGCTGTGGTCGACGGCGGTGAGGTGGGCCGCCGGGGTGAGGGTGGTCTCCTGCGCGATGCGGCCGGTGACGTTCACGGTCCGCCCGCGGGTCGAGCCTCCGGCTCCGTACGTCACCGAGACGAAGGTCGGCGACAGGGCCTCCAGCTTCCGGATCGCCCGCCACAGCCCGGCCTCGGCCTCGGCGGTGCGCGGGGGCATGAACTCGAAGGAGTAGGAACGGCGTCCTGAGTCGAGGAGATCGCGGATCGTCGCCGCGCGGTCCGGTCGGGTGCTGGGAATTCCGAGGGCCATGGCCGGAGGCTAACGTCCGGTCGCCGGGCGCAGAGCGCGCCGTCCACCTGCTGATACGCCGGGCAGGCGACCCGGCCGACCGCTCGCCCGCGTCGTCGGCCCGCCGCGCCGCGGCAGGCGCGGGACGACCGGACGGACCGCCGCCGCGAGTGACGGGGGTCACCTCCCAAGGGCTGGACGCGCCCTCCCTCGTCCGTACGTGAACCCGTAGGCTGCCCCCAGCAGCTGGTTCGCCCTGTCCGCCAGGCAGGGTGTCGTAAGAGGGAACCCGGTGGGAATCCGGGACTGCCCCGCAGCGGTGAGCGGGAACGACCGCCGTCACATGCACTGGGTCCACGCAGGGTCTGGGAAGCGACGGCCAGTAGGTGTCCTGACGTCGTCAGGATGTGCCCGCGAGTCCGAAGACCTGCCAACTGCCCGCGTACGGACGATTTCGTGCGCGGACAATTCCGGTGACCTCGAGGGCGGGTCGGCGTTCACACCAGACGGACGGCCGTGCCTTTGCCGCGCGGGGTCGTTTCCGTCCGGTTTCGCCATCCCTTCGCACCCTCGTCCGTCTCCGGGCCAAGGATTCATCTCGCGAAGGAGAAGTTCCGTGACACCGAAGCCCGCAGCCGCGGCAGCACGCGCCACCGTGTACGGCTACCCCCGTCAGGGTCAGAACCGTGAACTGAAGAAGGCCATCGAGGGTTACTGGAAGGGCCGCGTCACCGCGGACGCCCTCCGGCAGACCGCAGCGGACCTGCGCCGCACCAACTGGCAGCAGCTCGCCGACGCCGGCATCCACGAGGTCCCGACCGGTGATTTCTCGTACTACGACCACGTCCTGGACACCAGCGTCATGGTCGGCGCGATCCCGGAGCGGCACCGCGAGGCGGTGGACGCGGACTCTCTCGACGGCTACTTCGCGATGGCGCGTGGCAACCAGCAGGTCGCGCCGCTGGAGATGACGAAGTGGTTCGACACGAACTACCACTATCTGGTGCCCGAGTTGGGCCCGGACACGGTGTTCACGGCCGACTCCGCCAAGCAGGTCGCGGAGTTGAAGGAGGCCCTCGCGCTGGGCCACACCCCGCGCCCGGTGCTCGTCGGCCCTGTCACGTACCTTCTTCTCGCCAAGGCGGCTCCCGGTGTGGCCGCCGACTTCGAGCCGCTGACCCTGCTGGACCGGCTCCTGCCCGTGTACGCCGAAGTCCTCGCCGATCTGCGTGCGGCCGGTGCGGAATGGGTGCAGCTGGATGAGCCCGCGCTCGTCCAGGACCGCACCCCGGCCGAGCTGAACGCCGCCGCCCGCGCCTACCGCGACCTCGGCTCCCTCGCCGACCGGCCCAAGCTGCTGGTCGCCTCCTACTTCGGGCGGCTCGGCGAGGCGCTGCCGGTCCTGGCCAAGGCCCCCGTCGACGGTCTCGCGCTCGACTTCACCGAGACCGGCGCGGGCAACCTCGACGACCTCGCGGCGGCCGGGGGGTTGCCCGGTAAGCGGCTGGTCGCCGGTGTCGTCAACGGCCGCAACATCTGGATCAACGACTACGAGAAGTCCCTGACCACTCTCGGCACGTTGCTGGGCCTTGCCGGCCAGGTGGATGTCTCCGCCTCCTGCTCCCTGCTGCATGTCCCGCTGGACGCGGAGGCGGAGCGGGACATCGACCCGCAGGTGCTGCGTTGGCTCGCCTTCGCCCGCCAGAAGACCGCCGAGATCGTCACCCTGGCCCGCGGTCTGGCCTCCGGAACGGACGCCATCGCGGCCGAACTGGCCGCGAACCGGGCCGATCTGGCCTCCCGTGCCGGCTCGCCCATCACCCGCGACCCGGCGGTGCGTGCCCGTACGGCGGCGATCACCGATGCGGACGGCCGCCGTTCGCAGCCGTATGCGGAGCGGGCTGTCGCTCAGCGGGCGCATCTGGGGCTGCCGTTGCTGCCGACGACGACCATCGGGTCGTTCCCGCAGACCACCGAGCTGCGTACGGCGCGGGCGGATCTGCGGGCGGGGCGGATCGACGGGGCCGGGTACGAGGAGCGCATCAAGGACGAGATCCGCGAGGTCCTCTCCTTCCAGGAGAAGGCCGGGATCGACGTCCTGGTGCACGGTGAGCCCGAACGCAACGACATGGTGCAGTACTTCGCCGAGCAGCTCACCGGCTACCTCGCCACCCAGCACGGCTGGGTCCAGTCCTACGGCACCCGCTATGTGCGTCCGCCGGTCCTGGCCGGGGACATCTCGCGCCCCGAGCCGATGACGGTGCGGTGGACCACGTATGCGCAGTCGCTCACCGAGCGCCCGGTCAAGGGCATGCTCACCGGGCCGGTCACCATGCTCGCCTGGTCCTTCGTGCGCGATGACCAGCCGCTCGGCGAGACCGCCCGCCAGGTCGCCCTCGCCCTGCGCGACGAGGTGGGTGACCTGGAGGCGAACGGCACCTCGGTGATCCAGGTCGACGAACCCGCGCTGCGCGAGACGCTCCCGCTGCGCGCCGCCGACCACGCCGCCTATCTGGAGTGGGCGACGGAGTCCTTCCGGCTGGCCACTGCC
>NZ_LZRD01000041.1 GCF_001687325.1 Streptomyces sp. PTY087I2
CACCAGCGTCCCCGGGACCACCGCGTGATCGGTCGCGTTCCATCCCTCGACCACCCACCCCCGCTCCACCGCGGAGAGCACGTCCAGCTCACCGGTCCGTACCTGCGGGTCCGCCGCGACCGTCTTCAGCAACCGCACCAGACCCGCGGCCAGCCGGCCTGCCGTCTCCTCGTCGAACAGATCCCGGGCGAACTCCAACCGCCCCGACACACCCGCCGCACCACCCTCCCCATCCCGCGACTCCACGAGCCGGAAGAAGAGGTCGAAGCGGGCGCTCCCGGTGTCCATCAGCTCGGACTCGGCTTCGAGCCCCGCCAGATCCAGCCGCGAACCATCGCTGCTCTGTACGTCGAGCGCGGTTTGGAACAGCGGGTGCCGGGCCAGCGACCTGGCCGGATTGATCTCCTCCACCAGCCGCTCGAAGGACAGGTCCTGATGCGCGTACGCTGCCAGGTCGCTCTCGCGTACCCGGTCCAGCAGTTCACGGAACGTCGGATCCCCCGACGTGTCCGTACGCAGCACCAGCGTATTGACGAAGAACCCGACCAGATCGTCCAGCGCCGCATCCGTACGCCCTGCGATCAGTGAGCCGATCGGGATGTCCGAGCCCGCACCGAACCGCGACAGCAGAGCCGCCAGACCCGCCTGGACCACCATGAACAAGCTGGCGCCGCTGGCGGCCGCCAGATCCCTGAGCTGTTCATGGGTCCGCGCGGGCAGCTCGAACAGGACGCGCCCCCCGTCATGGGTGGCCACGGCGGGCCGCGGCCGGTCGATCGGCAGCGCGATCTCCTCGGGCAGCCCGTCCAGCGCCTCGCGCCAGTAGCGCAGCTGCCGGGCCAGCTCGCTGCCTTCCTCGGCGGCGTCGCCCAGCAGGTCGCGCTGCCACAGCACATAGTCGGCGTACTGCACCGGCAACGGCTCCCACACCGGCTCCCTGCCGGCACACCGCGCCGCGTACGCGACGGACAGATCCCGGGTGAACGGGGTCACGGACCAGCCGTCACAGGCGATGTGATGGACCACGAGCTGCAGGACGCACTCATCCTCGGCCGGTACGAACAACCGGGCGCGCAGGGGTATCTCGGCGCCGAGGTCGAACCCTTCCCGGGCCTCCTCCGCCAACGCGGCCTGAAGCCGGTCCCGGGTGACCGGTACGACGGGCAGCGCCACATCCGCGGCCACCGGGTCGAGGATGAGCTGACGTGCCTGTCCGTCTGCTTCCGGGTGGATCGTGCGCAGGCTCTCGTGACGCGCGACGACGTCGTTCAGAGCTGCCCGGAGCGCCGGGGTGTCGGGCTTGCCCAGCAGCCGGATGGCCACCGCTTCGTTGTACACGGAGTCCTGGCCGCCGAGTTGGTTGAGGAACCACAGCCGCTGCTGGGCGGGGGACAACGGGATCTCCGCCGGGCGCTCGGCGGCGACGAGCGGCTGCCTCGCGCCCCGAGCCCCGGCCAGCTGCTCGACCAGGCCTGCGACCGTCGGGTTCTCGAAGACGCTGCGGAGCGGGATCTCCGCCTTGAAGGCCTTGCGCACCTTGCTCACCAGCTTGGTGATGTGCAGCGAACGTCCGCCGATGAGGAAGAAGTTGTCGTCGACCTCGACCTTCTCCGTCTCGAAGACCTCCGCGGCGAGAGCGCAGACGATCTCTTCCTGCGGAGTGCGGGGGCGGTGCGCCGGGGCGTCTCCGGCCGAAGACAGCTCCGGGGCGCCGTCCTGCCGGCTGCTCTCCCGGCTTGCGGCGAGGGATGCCCGTGCCCGGTCCCGCACCTCCTGGGCGCGGTCGGAGACGGCGAGTGCGTCGACGCGCTGCTGCGGGCCCGCCTCCGAGAGTTCCCGGAGGAACGTCAGGAAGCCTTCTTGGTAGGCCTCCAGAGCGACCTCGTCGTAGAGGTCCGCGTTGGCGTCGCAGTCGATCTGCAGACCGGCCTCGGTCGTGCGGTCGTAGATCAGGAAGGACAGGTCGTCGGTCGGCCCGGTGGCCAGCGTGCGGGGCCGGGAGGGGACCTCGCCGAAGGACAGCTTGTGGTCGAACATCATGAGATTGACGTGCGGGCCGACCAGTCGGCGGTCTGCGGCCAGCATGCCGAGTTCCTGGCGGATGTCCTCGTACGGGTAGCGCTGGTGGCGGGTGGCTCCACGCAGCTCGGCCGAGACCTGGTGCATCAGCTCGGCGACCGTGACGCCGTCGGGGAAGGCGATCCGCAGGGGCAGAACGTTGGACACCATGGACGGCACGCTCAGCGCGGTGCGGCCCAGCCGGTTCGACACTGGCAGCCCGAGGATCACTTCCCGCTCGCCGGTCAGCCGCTGGAGGTAGGCGGCGACCGAGGCGAACAGCACCGGTGGCCAGGAGGTCTCGGCCGCACGGCCGAGGTCGCGCAGACGGTCGGTCTCCCGCTGTGGCAGGTGCGCGGTCCGGTGGACGAGCTCGAACACCGCACCTGGCTGCCGTCCGGACAGGCTGACCGGCTCGGGCGCGTCGGCCATTCGTTCCGCCCAGTGATCCCGGTCCCTGGCCCGACGCTCGGAGCCCTGGTACGCGGCGTGCTCGTCGAGCAGGTCGGTCAGCGGCGCGAAGGGACTGTCGCCGACAGGGAGCCCGGACGCCAGTGCCGAGTAGATCTGCGGTACGCGCTGCGCGATGACGACGACGGTGTAGCCGTCGGCGATCAGGTGGTGATAACGGTAGAACCAGAAATGCCGTTCCTCGCCGACCTTGAGCAGGGCGAACAGGAACAGCGGGTCCCGCAGGGGGTCCACCGGGCGGTCCAGCTCCGAGGCCATCCAGGCACGGGCGGCCGCCTGCGGATCGTTCTCGGTGGTGAAGTCGAGCCGGACGGGTTCGAAGGCGAAGTCCGCCGCGGGCACCACTCGTTGGGTCGGCTCACCGTCCGTGTGATCGAAGCGGACGCGCAGCGTGTCCGCCTCCTCGACCACGTGGCGCATGGCCTGTTCAACCAGCTCCGTGTCCAGGGAACCTTCGATGTCGAGGTACTCGCCCAGGAGGAAGACCGTGTTCTGCGGATTCAGCTGCTGTGCGTACCAGATACCCGACTGGGCGGCAGTCAGCGGCAGGGAAACGTCCTGTCGTACGGACACGGCTAGTTACCTCCATTGGCGCCGCGGACAAGCTGAATGAACTGCGTCGCGACCGAATTGCGGTAGAAGTCCTGGGTGGAGACCCGGGGCAGCCCCCGGTCCCGCATCTCCCGGAGCAGCCGGATCACCAGCAGCGAATTGCCACCGAGCTCGAAGAAGTTGTCGCCGGGCCCGACCTCGGTGCTCAGAATGCGGCTCCACAGCGCGAGCACCTCGTCCGCCAAGGGGTCGGCGGGCCCGGCAGCCGGTGCGGCGGCGCCCCCGGCCGCGTTGCCGCGGACGGCCGGCTCGGGGAGGGCGGCGGTGTCCACCTTGCCGTTGATGGTCAGCGGGATGGCGTCCACCCGGGTCACCGAGGCAGGCATCATGTAGTCCGGCAGCACACCGCCGGCATGGGTGGACACGTCGGCCTCGGACACGCTCGCGTCGCCGAGTGACACATACGCGTCGATGCGTGCCGTCGCCGTGTCACCCGGGGTTTCGTACCGGAGCACAACCGCCGCCCCCGACACGGCCGGGTGGCCCAGGAGTACATTGCGGATCTCGTCGAGTTCGATCCGGTGGCCTCGGATCTTGACCTGGTTGTCCAGCCTGCCCAGATGGTCGAGCCGCCCGTCCGGCCGCAGGCGTCCGCGGTCGCCACTGCGGTAGATCCGACCGCTGCCGTACGGGTCGTCGACGAAGCGCTGCGCGGTGAGTTCGGGCTGGTGGAGATAGCCCTGCGCCACGCCCGCGCCGCCGACGTAGATCTCCCCGGACGCCCCCGCCGGCAGCACACGGCCCCGAGGATCGCGCACCGACAGGGACCAGCCGGGCATCGCCCGCCCGACGGATCGGGTCCGGGCGACGACGTCGGCGGGCTTCACGGTCTGCTCCGTGACATGGACCGTGGTCTCGGTGATCCCGAACATGTTGGAGAGCCGGCAGCGGGTGTGGGAGTGGCGGGCGAACCACGGCGCCAGCATGGAGACGTCCAGCGGTTCACCGCCGAACACGACCAGACGAAGGGCCAGCGGCGAACGCAGTCGGCCGTCGGCCTCGATGAACTGGGCGAAGGCGGACGGGGTCTGGCTGAGCACGGTCACGCCCCGTTCGACGACCAGGTCGTAGAAGAGCTCGGTGTCCCGCGTCACCCAGTAGGGCACCACGACGAGTTCACCGCCGGTCAGCAGGCAGCCCCAGATCTCCCAGACGGAGAAGTCGAAGGCGCTGGAGTGGAAGAAGGTCCATACGTCGGATCCGTTCAGCTCGAAGTCCTCCCGGACGCCTTCCACCAGGGCGGCGACGTTGCGGTGCGGGACGACGACGCCCTTGGGGCGGCCGGTGGAGCCGGAGGTGAAGATGGTGTAGGCGGCCGCCGATCCGTCCTCGGCGAGCGGAGGCAGTTCATCGGCCGCACGGTCGGCGAGGGCGATCAGATCCGCCGGAGAGATCACCTTCACCCCCTCGATGCGCGGGAACGTGCCGACGGCCCCGACGACGATCCGCATCCCCGCGCTGTCCACGGTGTAGCGCAGGCGTTCCTCCGGGTAGCGGATGTCCATGGGGACGTACGCGCCCCCCGCTTTGAGGATGCCGAGGAGGGTCGCGACGAGCTCCGCCGTACGGTCCATGGCCACACCGACGAGACCGCCGGGCACGACGCCGAGCAGGCGCAGTCCCCGGGCGATCCGCTCCGCGCGTTCGTCGAGCTGCGCGTAGCTGAGCCGGGTGTCACCCTCGACCACGGCGGGAGCGTCCGGCCGGCTGCGCGCGACCTCCGCGAACAGCCCGTGGATGGTGCGGTCCTGCGTGCCCGGGGCGGTGACGGAGGCGGTGACGCCGCGGTCCACGGTCTCCAGCGCCTCGCCCTCGGACATGAGATCGACACCGGCGAGGGTGCCGCCCTCGCCGACGGCTCGTCCGCGGTCGGCCAACTGTTCCGCCACGTGGGCGACATGGCGTGCGAAGGCCCGGGCGATGCCCGGATCGGTCTCGCCCTCGTCATAGCTGAGGACGCCGGAGACCGAGCGGTCCGCTTCGCGTCGCCAGTGCAGGACGAGAGGAAGCGGCGGTGCGAGGAATGGCCGGTAGTGCACGCCGGGCCGCTGCGTGCTGACGTACACCCCCACGGTGGGCACCGGCCCGCGGTCGCCGAGCGGAACACCGTCGGTGGCGTGCCACTGGGCGACGTACGCGGCGGCGTCCTGGTCCTCGTCCACGGGTACGGAGAACACCGGGGTCCCACCGTCGGTGTCCTCCGGGTCGAACACGGCGACGGCGGTGTCCTCCCCCGCCGAGTACCGGGCCAGCACCAGGCCGACGGCGGCCAGCAGCAGCTCGTCGGACGGCTCCTGGGCCTTGATCTCCACCCCTGCCGTGCCCGTGCGGCCCGTGCGGGACGGTTCGCCGAGACCCCATGCGACACGGGGGCGTTCGCCGCCGGCGGGCGTCGCCCGACGGTCCGCCACGGCCGGAGCGTCCGGTCCGGTTCCTCCCGGCAGGGACACCGCCAGCTCCCGCAGCTCCCGCTCGCTCAGCGCCGCGCGCCGGGCGACCAGTACGAGGTCGGCCGGGCCGTCGGCGTACCGCAGCAGCACAGCACGGACCGGGGGGCCCGACAGCGCGAGCGGCCTCCCGGCCTCGGTGTCCCGGCGCGCCTGTGCGGCCGGGGACGAGGAGGCGGCCGGGACGGACTCGTGCCAGAGGCGGATGCCGCCCACGGTCCTCGGAGCGGCAGCGCCGTCGGCGACCCGAACGGTGAGGCTGTGGCACGACCTCGCCCGGGCGGCCGGCAGCCGGCCCGCACCGACGGGAACGGCCACACGGTAGCGGACAGCTGTCGACATATGCGGACTCCTGCGGGGCGAAGGTGATCGAAGCTAGGGGCGGGGCAGGGCAAGGGTGGGGCGAAAGCGGGGAGACACCGCTCAGCGGGCGGTGAAGCCTCCGTCGACGGTGACCGTGGTGCCGGTCACCTGGCGCGAGTCGTCACCCGCCAGCCAGAGGGCGGCTCCCGCGATGTCGTCCGGCTCGACGAGCCTGTTCATCGGCTGTGCCTGTACGAAGATCTCCTCGTGCTCCTCGACGGCCACATCGAGGGAGCGGGCGATCTCGGCGAGCATGCGGCCCTCGACCAGCGGGTCGTCCCGTACGGAGCCGGGGCAGAGCGCGTTGACGCGTACCCGGTGCGGGGCGTAGTCCAGGGCGGCGGCCTTGGTGAGGCCGATCAGCCCGTGCTTGGCGGCGACGTATCCGGCGAAGTGGCGGTAGCCGACGAGCCCGGCGGTCGAGGCGATGTTGATGACGCTGCCCTCGTTCCCGGCGACCATCGAGGGAACGACGGCCTTCATCATCCGCCAGGCCCCGGTGAGATCCGTGTCGACCATCAGATCCCACTCGTCCTCGGTGATCTCGTGGACCGCCTTGCCCGAAGGGGCCGCGATCCCGGCGCCGTTGACCAGCACCTGCACGGACCCGAACCGGTCGAGAGCCTGGTCGATAGCCGTCCGGCACGCATCAGGGCCGCGGACATCGGCGCTCAGCGCGAGCACGGCGGCCCCGTGGCGACGGCAGAGGTCGGCGGTGTGCTCCAACTGCCCGGTGGAACCGAGGGGATAGGGCACCCCGTCGAGGTCCTGCGCGATGTCCAGCAGGACGAGGTCGGCGCCCTCCTCGGCGAACCGGGTGGCGCAGGCGCGGCCGAGGCCACGCGCCGCACCCGTGATGACGGCTGTCTTGCCCTTCAGCTGCATGGTCCGGGCCTCTCAGCCGAGCGTGCGGGTGATGGCGGCCAGCAGCGGCGCCGGGTCGTCGGCCAGATACATGTGGTGGCCCGGGATCTCCTGGAACCCGAACTCCGCAGCGGTCGCCTCCCGCCACTCCTCGGCCTGTTCCCTGGTCACCAGGTCGTCCGTGGTACCGCGCAGCGAGGTGACGGGGATCCCCAGCCGGTCCCGGGACAGCGGCCGGTAGTTCTCGTGCATCTCGACGTCGGCACGCAGCAGCGGCAGCAGCAGCTCCCGCATGTCGGGGTCCTCCAAAGCCTCGTGCTTGTAGCCCGCGAACGCCTCGACCTGGCCGAGGAACGCGTCGTCGTCGAGGCCGGTGGCCCGGTCGCTGCGGCCGGTCCACGGTCCGGGGGATCCACTGACGAAGAGGTGGACGGGCCGCGTGGCACCCTCCCGGTCGAGGTTGCGTGCGATCTCGTATGCGAGAACGGCCCCGAGGCTGTGGCCGAACAAGGCGACACGGCGATACCCCCGGGTCAGCTCGGCGACCCCCGAGGCGAGCTTCTCGCCGGCCACGACGGCGTCGCGGAAGAGCTCGTCGAGGAAGAGCTCCTCGCGCCCCGGCAGCTGCAGGGGGATAACGTCCGGGCTGCCCTCCGGCAGGTCCTTCCAGCCTCGGTAGAACCCGGCGCCCCCACCCGCGAAGGGCAAGCACACCAATGCGCAGTCCGCACGGCCTCGGGCATCGCCGTAAAAGGGGTCGGTAGCCATCGTCAATGTCTTCCTTTTTCGACGAAAGAAAAGATCCGGCGGGCAGGGCTTGCACCCGGCCCGTGCCATCCTGCGGGCGGCAGCTTTTCCCCGGCAATCTCCTCGGCAACAAGCTGCCATCGGCAGCAGCACCCGCCGCCGCCCCTCATGGCAGTTTGCTGCAGCGCCACTTGAGGGGATTACAGGTCGGCCACCATGCTGAGGAAGTCATTATTCTCAGACGCCGGTGCGAACTTCGACCCGCCCACAGGAATGGCTGCGCGATATGCCTGCGGGGCCCGAAACACGTCGCCGCGAAGCCTCATCGAAGCCGGACCCAAGAATTCCTGACAGGGGAGCGCCATGACCGCGTACGACGTCGAATACATAGAGATCTATGCAAGCGACCGGAAGTACACCATCGACTACTTCGTCTCCTCGTTCGGGTTCACGGAGGTGGCCCGGTCGACGACGGCCGGCCGGGATTCGGTGCTGCTGCGTCAGGGCGGCGTACAGCTGGTCGTCACGACGGGGCCCGACACCGAGGACTTCCTCTCGCTGCACGGTGACGGTGTCGCGGACATCGCGTTCGCTTGCGAGGACGTCCTCGGCACCCTCGACGGTGCGCTCGCGGCCGGCGCCACGCTGCTGAGCGAAACCGCCACGGGAGCACCGGTCGTCTCCGGATTCGGCGTGGTCCGCCACACGCTCGTCCAGCGCCCCGCGGGCAACGCCCCGGCGTTCCCGGCCGACCGGGAGTGGACAGCGTCGGCCACCGCCCCGGCCGCGGCCCCGGAGACGCCCGTGCTCCGCAAGCTCGACCATGTCGCGGTGTGCCTCGAAGCGGGCACCCTGCGCGACGTCGTCCGCTTCTACATCGAGGGCTTCGGCTTCACCCAGTTCTACAGCGAGTACGTAACCGTCGGCGAGCAGGCGATGGACTCGATCGTGGTGCGCAGCCCCTCCGACGACATCACCTTCACGATCATCGAACCGGACACCACCAAGAAGTCGGGCCAGATCGACGAGTTCCTGGACCGCAATGGTGGCGGCGGTGTCCAGCATCTCGCCTTCCTGGTCGACGAGATCATCCCCTCGGTCCTCGAGTTCCAGCACCGCGGAATCGAGTTCCTGCAGACGCCCGGCACCTACTACGACGCTCTCGCGGAGCGCATCCCGAGCCTCGAGACGGAGATCGCGGGCCTGCGCAAGGCAAACGTCCTGGCCGACCTTGACGAGTGGGGCCACCTGCTGCAGCTGTTCAGCCGTTCCCCCTTCGAACGGCGCACGCTGTTCTTCGAGCTCATCCAGCGCCAGGGCGCGCAGGGCTTCGGCAGCGCCAACATCCGCGCGCTGTACGAGGCCGTGGAGCGGGCCCGGGAACTCGCCTCGTGACGATCTCCGGGCTGCGGCTGACGGCGAAGCCCCCGCTGACCCTCGACGACTACGCCGAGCTGGCACGCACCGCGGTGGACCCGGACGTCTGGGACTTCATCCAGGGCGGGGCCGGCGAGGAGCGGACCCTGGCCTCCAACGTCCAGGCCTTCGACCGGGTGCGGTTGCGTCCCCGGGTCCTGTCCGGGGTCGCCCGCGCCGATGCCTCCACGACGGTGCTCGGCCGTCGCTGGGCGGCGCCGCTGGGCATCGCGCCGATGGCGTACCACACGCTCGTCCGCCCCGAGGGGGAGCTCGCCACCGTACGGGCGGCGGGCGCGGCGGGCCTGCCGACCGTGGTGAGCACCTTCGCCGGACGGACTTTCGAAGAACTCGCCCGGGCCGCCTCGTCGCCGCTGTGGCTGCAGGTCTACTGCTTCCGCGACCGGGCCACAACCCGGCGCCTCATCGAACGGGCGGAGAACGCCGGCTTCGAAGCCCTGGTCCTCACCGTCGACACTCCCCGGCTCGGCCGGCGCCTGCGAGATCTGCGCAACGACTTCCGGCTGCCGTCGGGCATCGCGCCCGTCAACCTTCCGGACGCCGACTACTCCTCCCCCGCCGACCACGGCCGCGCCGAGATCGATCCCGCGCTGGGCTGGTCCGTGGTGTCCTGGCTCCGGTCGGTCAGCACCCTGCCGATCCTCCTCAAGGGGATCATGACGGCCGAGGACGCGGAGCGCGCCGTGGCCGCGGGCGTCGACGGCGTCGTCGTCTCCAATCACGGGGGCCGGCAGCTGGACGGCGGGCAGGCGACGCTGGAGGCTCTCGGCGAGATCACGTCCTCGGTTGCGGGCCGCTGCCCGGTGCTCGTGGACGGCGGCGTCCGCCGCGGTACGGATGCCCTGGCCGCCCTCGCCCTGGGCGCCGACGCGGTCCTGCTGGGCCGGCCGGTGCTGCACGGTCTGGCGGTCGACGGCGAGCGGGGCGTCTCGCAGGTGCTCGACATCCTCGTCGAGGAACTGGCCGACGCGCTGGTGCTCACCGGCACGGCCTCGGTGGTCGACGCCGGACCCTCGCTCCTGGACGGATCCACCGCTCCTTCCGTCCGGCTCCGGGCCCCGACCCCGGCACCGGCCCCGGTGGCGGAGCCCCGGCGATCCTCCGGCACCGGCCTGCGGAAGGAGGAGCTGCACCGCAGCGTCTCCGCCCCGGTGCTGGACACGATGAACTTCCTCAACGAGATCACCGGGCGCTTCCCCGACGCGGTCTCCTTCGCCCCGGGGCGCCCGTACGAGGGGTTCTTCGAGACCGAGGACGTCTTCACACACATCCGCCGCTATCTGGACCACTTGCGGGAGAGCGGGGTCAGCGACGACGGCATCCGTACCGCCATCTATCAGTACGGCCCCACCGCCGGTCTGATCCGTGACCTGATCGCCGACTCCCTCCGCAAGGACGAGGGGATCGACGTCCCGCCCGCATCGATCGTGGTCACGGTCGGAGCCCAGGAGGCCATGCTGCTCTCCCTGCGCGCGCTGTTCGCGCGACCGCGGGACGTGCTGCTGGTCGCGAGCCCCTGCTATGTGGGGATCACGGGTGCCGCCGAACTGCTCGACATCCCGCTGCGGGAGGTCGCGGAGCGGGAGGACGGGCTGTCGATCGCCGATGTGGAGGCGGCGGTCCGGGAGGAACTGGCCGAGGGACGTCGGCCGCGGGCCTTCTACGTGGTGCCCGACCACTCGAACCCGTCGGGGAGCACCCTGTCCGCGCAGCGCCGTACCGAGCTGCTGGAACTCGCCGCGCGGTACGACCTGATCATCCTGGAGGACAGTCCGTACCGGCTGGTCAGTGACGGCGAGCAGCTGCCGACGCTCAAATCGCTGGACCGCGGGCAGCACGTCGTGCATCTCGGCTCCTACTCCAAGACGGTCTTCCCGGGCGCGCGCATCGGCTTCGTGATCGCGGACCAGCAGGTGCGCGACGATTCCGGCGCCACCGGCCTGCTCGCGGACGAACTGGCCAAGATCAAGAGCATGGTGACGGTGAACACCCCGCCGCTGAGCCAGGCTGCGCTCGCCGGCATGCTGCTGGCGTCCGACGGCCGGATCTCGGAGCTGAACACCGGCCCCGCCGCACACTACGGTGACGCACTGCGGGTCACTCTCAAGCAGCTCGAACGCCGCTTCCCCGGGGCCGGCCGGGACGCGTCGGGGGTGAGCTGGAACGAGCCCAGCGGCGGATTCTTCCTCACCGTCCGCGTCCCGTTCGTCGTGGACAACGCGGCGCTGCTGCGATCCGCCCGCGAGTTCGGCGTGATCTGGACGCCCATGGCGTACTTCTATCCGCATGGTGGTGGCGACCATGCCATCCGGCTCTCCTTCAGCTACCTCTCGCACAGCGAGATCGAGGAGGGAATCGCGCGGCTGGCGCGCTTCATCGAATCGGAGACGAGGCGCGGGAGATGAGGACCGCCAAGGTCATCGGAACCGGACTGATCGGGACGTCCATCGCCCTCGCTCTGACCCGACGCGGCGTGAAGGTCCACCTGGACGACGAGGACACCACCGCGGCCAGAACCGCCGAGGCGATGGGAGCGGGGACTCTCGAAGAGCCCCGTGAGCCGGTGGACCTCGCTGTGCTCTCGGTGCCGCCCACCCAGGTCGCCTCGCTCCTGACGCGCGTCCAGCGCGCCGGACTGGCCCATGCCTACACCGATATCGCCAGCGTCAAGGGGCTGCCGCGCGACGAAATCCTCGCCGCCGGAGCGGATCCGGTCACCTACGTCGGCGGCCATCCCCTGGCGAGCGAGGGACGGCCCAGCCCGCTGGCCGCGAGACCCGACCTGTTCGAAGGCCGCTGGTGGGTGCTCACCCCATCGGAGGTCTCCGACCGGAGCGTGCTCAACCGGGTCCTGGAACTCGTCGCCCTGTGCGAAGGGGTGCCGGTCATCATGGACACCGAGCGGCACGACCTCGCGGTCGCCCTCACGACGCACGCCCCGCACCTGATCGCCACGCTCATGGCGGCCCGGCTGGTGGACGTACCGGACAACAGCGTCCGGCTCTCCGGCCACGGACTCCGGCATGTGACTCGGGTCGCCGCGGGCGACCCGGAGTTCTGGCGGGACGTGCTGGAAGCCAACGCCGATGCCGTGGCGGATGTCCTGGACGCGTACGCGGCCGATCTCGGCGAGGCGGTGGGTGCGCTGCGCGGGCTGCGCAGCACGGACCGTGAGATGCGCGACCGTGCCGCGGCCGGCCTGGACGACCTCCTCAAACGCGGCAACGAGGGTCAGGCCCGGGTGGCGCACTGGCCGGGTGCACCGCCGAGAGGTCTGGTGTCGGTGCCGGTGATCATGCCGGACCGGCCCGGTGCGCTGGCCCGGCTGTTCAGCGCCGTCGGAAAGGCAGGCGTCAACATCGAGGACGTGCGCATCGATCACGCGCCGGAGCAGCCGCGCGGGCTGATCGAGATCTTCGTCGACCAGCAGGCCGCCCCCGGTCTTTCCCGGCTCCTGAGCGTGGAGGGGTGGGCCATGCCGGATACAGATGTTCTGGTCACCGACCGCCGCTGAGCCGAACGGTATTCACATGGCAGCTTGCTGCACCTTCTCTTGAGCCGGTTCCCCACCACAGCCAGGGTTTAGGCGCAGGTTCGGAACCGATCAATCTCACCCCACTGACCAATCCGCCTGCAATCCGGGGGTGGCCCTGTGCCGGAATTCCTCCCATCGAGGCGATCAGACCGAAGGACAGGTATGTCTCCAGCGCTTCCCGGTAATACGCCGGCACGGCACCGCGTGGTGCTCACCGGATTCGGCGTGGTGTCCAGTATCGGTATCGGTGCCGTCGAATTCACGGAGAGTCTCAAGGCAGGGCGCAGCGGGGCGAAGCCGATCTCGATTTTCGATGTCGAAGGTTTCGCCCACAGCAACGGGTGCGAAGTCGCGTCGTTCGACCCCGGGCAGTGGATCACCAACACCCCCTTGCAGAGCCTCGGCCGCGCCAGCCGCTTCGCGGTGGGCGCGGCCCGGATGGCGCTGCAGGACGCCGGCCTCGATCCCGCCGCACTCACCGACCGCCGCGGACTGATCTCGGTGGGCACGACCGACGGCGAATCGTACGAACTCGATCAGCTCGTGGAGGTCGAACTCGCCGACGGGCCGGAGCAGATGGACCCGGAAGTCGTCCGCAGGGTCTCCCCGGTCCGGCTCTCGACAGCCATCGCCCAGGAGCTGGAACTCACCAACGTCGAGGCCCAGACCATCGCGACGGCCTGTTCCGCGGGCAACTACGCCATCGGGTACGGGTTCGACGCGGTGAGCTCCGGCGAGGTGGAGTTCGCTCTGTGCGGCGGCGCCGACGCCATGTGCCGCAAGACCTTCACCGGCTTCTACCGCCTCGGCACCATCGCCCCCGAGTGCTGCCAGCCCTTCGACGTCGACCGCAAGGGCATCCTCACCGGCGAGGGCGCCGGCGTCCTGGTCCTGGAAACCCTGGAATCCGCCCTCACCCGCGGCGCCACGATCTACGCCGAGGTGCTCGGCTACGGCCTGAACTGCGACGCGTACCACCAGGTCGCGCCCAACGGCGACAGTGTGGCCGCCTGCATGAGCATCGCCCTGGAGAACGCCGGGGTGAAACCGGAGGAGGTCGATCTGATCTCGGCCCATGGCACCGGCACCAAGGCCAACGACATCACCGAGGCCCGGGCCATCCGCGGCGTGTTCGGATCCGCGCCGCCGCGCACGATCTCGCTGAAGTCGATGCTCGGCCACACCATGGGAGCCGCGAGCGCGCTCGGCGCCATCGCCAGCGGTCTCGCCATCACCCACGGCTTCGTCCCGCCGACCATCAACCACACCGAGACGGATCCGGAGTGCGAGATCGACTGCGTGCCCAACCACGCCGTCGAAGCGGACCTGCGCATCGTGCAGAACAACGGCCTGGCGTTCGGCGGCAACAACGCCATTGTCATCCTCGGCAAGTACGAGGAGACCGCCGCATGAGCTTCCCCATCACCGGGCTGGGCGCGGTGGCCAGTATCGGCCGGACGCCGGAAGAGATCTTCGACGGCCTGTGCGAGGGCCGCACCGGACTCGGTCCCCTGCGCGCCTTCGACCGGCAGCGGTTCAACGCCCAGCAGCTCTTCGAGATCGACGACAGGGTCGCCGGGGAGGACGAGCCGGGCCGCGCGTCGCGCTTCCTCGTCGAGGCCGTCAGGCAGGCCGCCGACGCCGCCGGTCTCGGCGAAGATCTGAGCGGCGTTCCGGTGCTGGTGGGCACCGGGCTGCGCGAACACCGTTCGCTGGAGCTGTGGTGGCGCGACGGCGTGCCCTTCGACGCCGCCGGGCTGGACTTCGGTCCCGCGCTGCGGGAGCGGTTCGGGACCGTGGACAGCCACACGTTCGCCAACGCCTGCTCGGCCTCGCTGTACGCGCTGGCCCTCGGCTGGGACCTGCTGGAGCAGGGCGAGGCGGACACGGTCGTCGTGGCCGGCTGCGACACGGTGACCGAGTCCATGTTCGGCCAGGCCGACCGGGTGCAGTTCGACCCGCCGCCCTCGGTGCGCCCGTTCGACCGCGAGCGTCAGGGCACCATCCTCGGTGAGGGGGCTGCCGCCATCGTGCTGAGCCGCACCCCGGCACCGGGGCGCCCGGCACGCGGCTGGCTGCGGTCGGTGGCCGTCAACTGCGACGCCCGCCACCCCACCGCACCGGACCGGGAGGGCATCACGGCATCGGTCCGGCAGGCCCACGCGGCGGCCGGTGCGACCCCGCAGGAGATCGACCTGGTGCTGATGCACGGCACCGGAACCCCCGTCAACGACCTCATGGAGGCCGAGGTGACCGCCGAGGTCTTCGGCGCCGCCCGGCCCGCCTTGACCGGTATCAAGGCGGGGACCGGTCACACCTCCGGCTCGGCCGGGCTGATGAGCCTGCTGGTGGCCGCACAGAGCATCACGAGCGGCCGGATCCCGCCGGTCGGCGGGCTGAGTGAGCCGCTGCCGGAGGCGAGGGAACTGCACCTGGTCCGTGGCACTCAGCTTCACCGGCCCGTGGAGGTCGCCCAGGTGAACGGTTTCGGGTTCGGCGGGGTCAACGCCGTGGCGATCGTGGCAGGTGCGGCATGAGTGCGGCGATCACCGGCGTCGGCGTGGCACTGCCCGGCGTCACGGCTCCCGAGGGGCTGCTCGCACCGCCCGTCCCCGGTGCGGCCCGGGTCGACCCGGCCGCGCTGATCGGCAAGAAGGGGTTGCGCTACAAGGACCGGGCCACTCAGCTCGGCCTGTGCCTGAGCGTGTCCGCGTTGACCGATGCCGGGCTGCTGGACGCCACCGGGCGGCCCACCGCTCCGGGTGAGCGGGTCGGGGTGGTCGTGAGCACCAACCTGGGCAACGCCGACACGGTCTGCCGGGCGGTCGAGACCATCGCCAAGGAGGGCACCCGGGGGCTTAGTCCGATGGACACCCCGAACGCGTCCAGCAACATCACCGCCTCCGAGATCGCCATCCGCTTCGACCTGCGGGGACCGAACCTGACGGTGTGCAACGGCGTCACCTCCGGTCTGGACGCCGTTCGCTGGGCCGCTCTGACCGTACGTTCGGGCCGCGCCGACCACATGCTGGTGGTGGGCGTGGAGCCGGACAACGAGGTGACCCGGGCGCTCATGGGCGGCCCGGTCGTGGACGGCGGCGCGGGGCTCGTGGTGAGCCGTGCGGCCGGGAGCCGGGCCCACGCCCTGATCGGCCCGCAGGTCCGCACCGCCGGGCTCGCCGCGTGCGCGGAGGGCCTGGCTGCGGCGGCCCCGGGCGGCGGAGTCTGGCTGACCGACGATCCGGCCCCGGTCCCCCCGGGCGCGGCCCGTCTCGATCTGCGGGGCTGGGGCGAGGCCTCCGGCGCGCTGGGCGTCCTCCAGTGCGCCGCAGCATCCGCATGGCTGGCACAGGACGGTACCGAGCCGGCGTACGCGCTGCTCGGCGGCGCCGACGTGCCCTCCGCCGGGCTCGTCCTCCTGCCGGGCGGCCACTCCTGATGAAGCAGATCCTGCTGCTGCACGGGCTGGGCAACAACGGCGCGATCTGGTCCCGCCTCCAGGACCACTGGCGCGACGACGTAAGGGTGCACGCCCCGGACCTGCCCTGGCGCAGCGATGGCATCGACGCGTGGCGTTACGAGACCGACTCGGCGAGCCGTGTCGAGGAGGTCATCTCCGCCGTGCCCGGCGGCCCCGATCTGGTGGTCGCCCACTCGTTCACGGTGCTGCCCCTCCTGGAGCTGCTGGGCCGCAGGGCGCTGAGCGGCGAGCCGGCCGGCCTCTCGGGCATCGTCCTGGTCACGCCGTTCTACCGGCGGGATCCGGACGACTTCCACTGGAACATGATCGCTCCGCTGCTGGCCAACTTCCCCGAGACCATGTCGGAGGGCATCCGCCTGCAGTCGGGCGACCGGCCCATCGACCCGGATCTCCGCGCCGACATGGCGCGCAGGCTCTGCGAGTGGATCGGCCCCTACGGCTGGCTGCGCTTCTTCGACGCCTACCTCAACTCGCCCCGGCTGCGCCCGGATCTGATCACCGTGCCCGGTCTGGTGATCGGTGCCGAGGGTGATGCCACCGCTCCCGTCGGCGAGGCCCGGCTGCTGGCCGCCGACCTGGCCGCGGGTGAAGCACTCGTCCTGCCCGAGGGCGGCCACTTCCCGATGCTGGAGCATCCCCGCTGGTTCACCGGCTCCGTCCAGGAGTTCCTCGACCGCACCGCGGCCGGGTACGGGCCCGCGTCACCGACGTACGCATGAGAACCGAACGATCCGAACCACACCGACATGAATGGAGACAGCGATGAGCCCCGTGCTCGATCCCGCTGTTGCGGCACTGCTGAACACTCCGAGCGTGGCACGGCTGCGCCCGGTGTTCGAAGGCAACAACATCAGTTTCGCTATCGGCTTCAAGCACATCAACTACGTCTCGGAAGCCGCGGTTCTGCATCACTTCCGCGAGGCGGGGCTGTCCGTCGGCTCGATGTACAAGCGCTTCGGTCTGGGTTTCGAGGTCGTGGAGCTGCGTTCCCGGCTCGGCGCACTGCTCGATGTCGACGACGAGGTGGAGGCAGAGGTCACCCCGGCGACGAAGCAGGGGGCCGGCGAGTTCACCTTCAAGGTGGCGCAGTTCGTCATGCGTGACGGGGAGCGGATCAAGTGCGCCACGTCCACTGTGCGGGTGCTGCTGCGAATCGATGATCACATCAGCGCCGACGAGCCCTATCCTGCCGGTCTCGAGGCGTTCACGGTACGCCGCCTGGGCACCGGGGACCGGATCGAGATCGCCGCGACCCCGCGCCCGTACGGGACTCTCTCCGAGGGCCGCGGCGTCATCGGCACGGACCCGGTCCTGGACGAGCTGATCGGCGAGGACAACGCGTTCGGCTGGCGCTGGCGCATGCCCTACTTCTACTGCCACTTCAACGACCGCGTGCAGATGTCGGGCTTCCTGCGGGTGATGGAAGAGGCCGAGGACCTCTTCCTCGCCTCGCGGGGACTGGCCATCAAGGAGGTGCTCGACACCCGGAACTGGATTCCCGTCGTCACCCAGTCCGACCTCCGGCTGCTCGACGAGACTCTGATGGAGGAGGAGCTGTACACGGTCTACACCATCGAGAACGTGTTCAAGAACCTTCTCTACACAGCTCGTATGGACGGATACGTCATCCGGGACGGGCAGCTGGTCCGCACCGTGACGGGCTCCATCACCCACGGCTATCTCACCGAGCACGCCCCCAACGAATGGTCGATGGCCACCCTCGACGAGGCGACCGTCGCCGCACTGAGCAGCCCGAAGGCGGTGGACGCATGAGCACCGCCACCGTGTCCCGTCCGGTGATCTCCGCATGGTCGGCGGTGTCTCCGTACGGCGTGGGCGCCGAGGCGCTCACCGCCGGGCTCCTCGCCGGCCGGCCGACCTCCACGCCGGTGGACACCGAGCGCTGGCGGGTTCCCGCGGGCGACGCCCACCTGGTTCCGGGCTTCGAAGTACGCGAGGCGCTCGGGAAGAAGGGCACCCGTTCCATGGACCGGGTGACCGGACTCGCGGTGGCCACCGTCGGAGGTCTGCTGGAGCAGCCCGACGCCGACCGGGACCGCGAGACGGGCGACCGGGCCGCTCTGGTGCTGGGCACCACCACCGGCAGCGTCGCCAGCATGATGGACTTCACCCGAAGCTCCCTGGTGGGCAGTCGGCCCTTCGACGTCGACCCGGCGCAGATGCCCAACGCGGTGATGAACTGCGCGGCGGGCCAGTGCGCGATCTGGTACGGCATCCGAGGCCCCAACACCACACTCGCCGGGGGCCGCACCGCAAGTCTCGCTGCAGTCAACTACGCGACGCGGCTGCTGGCTTCCGGGCGCGCGGAGTCGGTGCTGTGCGGCGCGGCCGAGGAATTCTCCTCCGCGCGCTACTGGCTGGAGCACCACAGCAGGGAGCACGGCTCGGAAGGGCCCGATCTCGGTGAGGGCTGTGCCATGCTGCTGATCCAGCCGGCCCACGCGTGCAGCCCGCAGCGGCCCGCGCTCGCGGAGATCCTGGCTGTCGAATCCCGGGTGGCGGTGGGAGCACGCCTGCGAGCGACGCTCGACGCTTGCGTACGTTCGGCCCTCGACGCCGCCGGCGTCCCGGCGGAGGACGTGTGGGCGGCCAGTTGCAGCGAGTCTCCCGGCGAGGCCGGGGTGGTCGAACGCGAGGTACTGACGTCGATCGTGGGCGAGCGCGCCCTGACCCGGGTACCCGCCCTGGGTGCTCTGGGCGATGTCTCCGCGGCCTCGGGTGCCTTCCAGATCGCGATGGTGCTGGCCACCGCCGCCGGCGACGCCCAGGCGGCCGGGCGGACCGCCGTGGCGACCTCGGTCGACCGGGACGGTTCGCTGTCCTGCGCCGTGCTGCGCCTGGCGGCGTCATGACCGGGCTGCCGCTGCCTTCGACGCTGCCGGGCCGGGAGAGCACGCGGGAGTCGGCTCACGGGATCGGCCCGGTCGCGGCCGGTCCGCTCGTCGTCTCCCCGCGCGGCGACGACGGAAGCTCCGCGACGCGGTTCGCCGTCTCGCCGGACGAGCCGGTGTTCGCCGGCCACTACCCGGACTTCCCCATCTTTCCCGGGGTGTGCGTGGTGGAGTGCGCGCATCGGAGCGCCCTGGCCACGGCGCCGGAACCGGTCGAGCTGTCGGCGGTGCGTTCCGCCCGCTTCACCGGTGCCGCGTTCCCCGGCGACACCCTGGACTTCCGCCTCAAGTGGCAGCGCAAGGACGGCGGCTGGCAGGTGTCCGCTACCGCGGTCACCGCCCGGGGCGACGCCGCGTCGATGCGTCTGTTGTACCGGGCAGTCGGCACGTCGCCCGACGCCCCGGCCGCGAGCGATACGCCCGCCCTCGTAGCCGAGCGGGGGGACGCCGGGCTGCCCGAGGTGATGAGCCTCCTGCCGCACCGGTATCCGATGCTCCTGGTCGACCGGATCACGGCGCTGCGCCCCGGTGAGCGGATCACCGCGGTGAAGGCGGTCACGCACAACGAACCCTGGTACGCCGTGTCCGTCCCGGGCCAGGATCTCGCCTACCCGGCCTCCCTGCTGGTCGAGTCCTGGGGGCAGTCGGCGGGGCTGCTCGCATCGGCGGCGGCCCCGGAAGCCCGCGAGCAGGTGATGCTCTTCGGCTCCGTGGCGAACGCGGTCTTCCACCGCCCGGTGCTGCCCGGCGACCTGGTCGAGCACCGCATCACGCTCACACGTTCGCTCGGCGACTCGGTGATCTTCGAAGGCGAAAGCCGGACCTCCGCGGGCCCGGTGATGTCCGTGGGACAGATGGTGATGGCCTTCCGGCCCGGTGACCATCTGCGCCCCTCTTGAGTGCCGCGTCGGCGGCCGACGCCCGGATGCCGGGGAGGAAGACATGACGGAACAGCGGAAACTCTCCAAGTACTGGATGCTCACCGATGACTTCACCCAGAATCCTTACCCGATTCTGGAGCGGGTCCGGGAGGAACAGCCGGTCTGCGAGCTCTCGATGCCCGGGGGCGGCCGTGCCTGGGTGGTCACGCGGCACGAGGACGCCAAGGCGGCTCTCTCCGACCCGCGGCTCAGCCGGGACATCAACGTGCACTTCGATCTGGTCTCGCGACTGACCGGCACCACCGTGACGCCGCCGCCCGAGCACGCCAACCACCTGGCGAACCTCGAACCTCCTCGGCACACCCCGCTGCGCAAGGCGATCAGTTCGGCGTTCACCCCCCGGCGGGCGGACGCCCTGCGTCCGCAGATCGAGGCCGTCGCGAACGAACTCCTCGACGGGCTGGCCGAGAAGGGAGGGAGCGGCGATCTGATAGCCGCGTACGCCGATCCGCTTCCGGTGATCGTCATCGCCACTCTGATGGGCGTGCCGGCCACGGACTGGCCCGACTTCCTGCGCTGGTCGACCCAGCTCCGCGCGGTCGAGGCGACCGATCCCGCGGCGGACCGCACCGTCAAGGAACTCTCCTCCTACATGTCGGCGCTCATCGCCGAGAAAGAGCGCACCCCCGGTGACGACCTGATCTCGGCCCTGATCCACGCCGAACCGGACCGCCGGCTGACCGGTACGGAGATCCTCTCCACCAGCTTCGCGCTGATGACCGGCGGCAACGACACCACCGCCAGCCTTCTGGGCGGAGTGCTCCGCGCGCTCCTCGTCCACCCCGAGGAGCGGGCCGAACTGATGGCCTCGCCCGGCCGCTGGGTGGCGGAGATGGACGAGCTGATCCGCTACGTCAGCCCCATAACCAACACGCTGCAGCGGGTCACCCTGGAGCCGGTGGAACTCGGCGGGGTGCGTATTCCCGCGGACGAGGTCGTGATCATTTCGGTGATCTCGACCAACCGCGACCGGTGCCCGTTCTCGGAGCGGCCGGACGCGCTGGATCTCAAGCGGCCCAAGCCCGCCCACCTCAGCTTCGGCCACGGCATCCACTACTGCTCGGGGGCACACCTGGCGAAGCTGATGACGGAGGTGTCGGTACGCCTCTTCTTCGAACGGTTCCCCGACGCCCGGCTTACGGTGGCCCCCTCCGCCCTCCGCTACACGCAGAGCATGGTCGTCCGCCCGCTGGAGTCCCTGCCCGTCACGTGGTGAACTCCCTTCCGGACAGCGCCGATCAGCGCTGAGCTCTGAAGAAGGTGAAGAGCATCCGCAGGCTCAGCACACCGCTGAGGACCAGCAGGTGATAGCCGACGGCCTCGAAGAGCCGGATCGACTCGGTGACCATCGGGCCGCCGTCGGACTGCATCAGGATCACCGCCATCAGTCCGGCGGTGCTCGCCAGGAGAGTGAGCAGGACTTCATGGACCAGCGTGCGGATGTAACGGCGGTCACGGCTGTCGGCGAGCACCCGGACGTTGACCGAGAGCCGACCCTCCTCCAGGGCGCTGGAAACCCGGTCGATCCGGCGTGGCAGCCGTCGCAGCGCGGACAGCGCGGAGAACAGCTCGCTCTCCAGGGGCGCGCCGACGGACGCGAACCCGCCCATCCCCGCGCCGCTCCGGTCGCCCGCCGCCCACGACCGGGACTCCGCCACCATGTCGAAGCCGGGCGACAGCCGGGTCAGGGTCCCCTCCAGCGTCGCCAGCGCGCGGAACACGGCGGCCACCTCGGGCGGGATACCGAGACCGTGCACGGAGACCAGCCGGAAGAGATCGATGAACACGCGTACGTCCGGGGCGGATCCGGTGCTGAAGTGACGGGCCATGAACCGGCCCAGCTCGCGTTCCAGACCTTGCTCGTCGACCTCCTCCGGCCGGTTGATCAGATCCAGCAGCGCATCACGCAGGGCAGCCGAGTCCGTGTGGTGCACCGCCATGAGGAAGCGGCGCAGGGCGGACTGCACCTGGCCGTCGAGACGGCCCACCGAGCCGAAGTCGATCAGGCCTATCCGGCCGTCGTCGAGCAAGAGGATGTTGCCGGGGTGCGGGTCGGCGTGGAACGTGCCGTCGATCAGGACCTGCATGAGCAGGCTGCCGAGCAACGAGCGTGCCAGATGCGCCCGTTCCTCGTCGGTTCGGACGAGTGCCGCTTCACCCGCACTGATGGGCAGGCCGGGCAGCTGTTCCAGAACCAGTATGTGTTCGCCGCTCAGCTCTTCGACGATGTCCGGGATGATCACCACGGCGTCGGTCTCACGCCTCGCCCAGGCGGCCCGCACGGTGGCCACGTTGCGGGCTTCCACCCGGAAGTCGAGCTCTTCCCGCACGGATGCGGCGAACCCTTCGGCCAGTTCGATGATGCCGAGGTCCCGGGCCCAGCGGGCACGCCGGTCCAGCATTCCGGCCATGCGGCAGATGATGTCGAGATCCCGCTCGACGCCCGGTCCCACGCCCGGTCGCTGCACTTTGACCACAACGCTCTCGCCGGAGTGCAGCCGGGCCAGATGGACCTGGGCGATCGAGGCCGCGGCGAGAGGCGCGTGATCGAAGTGCGCGAAGACGTCCTCCGGTGGTCTGCCGAACTCCTTGTGCAGCTGCTCCGCGATGCGTTCGGGGTGCTCGGGAGGGACCTGGTACTGAAGCCGGCTCAGCTCCACGATGAAACCCGGGGACAGCAGGTCGTGCCGGGTGGACAGCACCTGTCCGAGCTTGACGAAGGTCGGACCGCCCTCTTCCAGGGCCAGCCGCAACGGCTTGGCGAGCCGGGCACTGCCCGGCGCGGCTCCCTTCCCCGGCCGGCCACGACGGCCGCGCAGATACGGGCTCAGTCCGTGCCGCAGCGCGATGCCGCTGATCTCTGAGTATCTGCGGACTCTGGCCACCCCGGAGCGGAACGCACGAATCCAGCCGCCGCTGGATGTGCTCGGTACGACCATCTCGGACACGACCAGGAATGTCATGGCCAGAATAAGCGCGATGCCCAGCCGCACGCCGATCAACACCACCGGCCGCTCAGGGGTGCTGATGAGGGTGCTGGCGAGGAACATCCCCCCAATGGCTATGCCGCCCGTCAGAGCGATCCGGGTGATGCCCACCTGGATGCCGAGCAGTCGGCGCGCCACCACGGGAAAGACCACGAGGAAGAGCGCGAAACTGGCCGCCACGAGGACAGCGATTCCCACGATCATGTACATCCCTCACTGCGTTGGGAGCTGTCAGGAAACGGAAAGAGAGCCCGGAGCCGACAACGGCTCCGGGCTTCGCAGTGGCCGGGATGGTCAGCCCATGGCCTCGACAAGGCTCTTGGGCCGCATGTCGGTCCAGTTCGCCTCCACGTAGTCGAGGCACGCCTGGCGGGTGTCCTGACCGAACACCGTGGTCCACCCGGCCGGGACCTCGGCGAAGGCCGGCCAGAGGGAGTGCTGTAGTTCGTCGTTGACCAGGACGTAGTAGCTCGCGTTGTCGTCCTCGAACGGGTTGCTCATTCTTCGATACCTTCCCTGCGGGTCGTTGCGGAAATTGCATCGGCAGCGGAGGCGGCGGCCCTCGCGGCCCGGACCGCCGCGACGAAGCCGGGGAGCCGGTCGATTCCCCAGAACTTGTCGCGCCGGTGGATGAAGAACGGAACTCCGAAGACTCCGTCCCGGTCCATTTCACGGAGGAATCCGAGGCCGCGCATACGGATCGACTCGTCGTCGACCGCGTTCGCCACCCGGAGCGGATCCAGACCCAGCCCTTCGGCGAGGCCGGCGATGACCTTGCGGTCCGTGATGTCGTACCCCTTCACCCAGCGGGCCTCACTGACCGCTCTGATGTAGTCGCGGCCGCGGCCCCCCTCCTCCGCCACCAGGTAGCCGAGGTGAGGAACCCCCCAGTTGGGGTCCCTGTCGACGGGCCAGGCGATGGGCAGCCCGCGTTCGGTGGACAGGCGCTTGATGTCCTGGAGAATGTAGAGGTGCTTCTCCTTCGACATAGGAACGTAGGGTAGTTGAATACCCTCGTCGTCGAGGAGCCTGCTGCTGATCTCGTCCGGCTCCCAGTACGGACGCCACTCGATGGCGTCCGCGACATCCGGGTACCGCTCGGTCAGATCGTGAAAGGCGAGCCACGAGTACGGGCTGCGGAACGAAAAGTACCAGCGCGTTGGCTTGACAGCCATCACAACCTCCTGAAGATGCACCGTGCGGGCACGGCTATACGGTGATGCCGCCGTCGATCTGGAGCACGGATCCTGTTACGTAGCCGGCGCGGTCGGAGGCGAGATACCCGACGAGGTCGGCGACCTCGTCCGCACGCCCCAGCCGCCCCAGCGGAATCTGCCCCAGCGCCTTGTCCTTGACGGGCCCGCTGAGCACGGAGGTCATGTCCGTGTCGATGAATCCTGGCGCCACCACATTGACGCGGATGCCGTAACGCCCGACTTCCTTGGCGAGGGCGCGGGAGAACCCGATGATCCCCGCTTTGGAAGCCGAGTAGTTCGCCTGGCCGGCGTTTCCGTGAACTCCGGCGACGGAGGAGAGATTGATGATCGCCCCCGCCTTCCGCTTCATCATCGGGAACACCACAGCACGATTGAGGTTGTAGACGCCGTCGAGATTGACGTCCAGCACCTGGTTCCAGTCGTCGTCGGTCATCAGCACCAGCGGGTTGTCCCTGGTGATACCGGCCGCCGTCACGGCCACCTCGATAGGCCCCAGCAGTTCCTCGGTCTCGGCGACCAGTGCCCGTACCGATTCCTTGTCGCGCACATCCGCCTTGCGGGCCAACACGCGAACACCGATCTCGGCGAGTTCCTTCTCCAGTTCACGAGCGGCCTCGTCGTTGGCCTGGTAGCAGAAGGCGACGTCGAAGCCGTCCCGTGCCAGCCGCAGCGCCGTCGCCCTGCCGATGCCACGTGAGCCTCCCGTGACCAGGGCAACCCGGTTGTCCGTGCTTGTCATTGCTCTCCCTCGCTGTGCACCGGACGCAGCGGCCTGTCCCGCCTCATCGCAGCGCCGATGACCCACTACCAGCCGGCTGCTTCGGACACCACTTCGTAGACGCCCTTGAGGTGGACCATTCTGGCGAGCTCAGCCTGGTCTATGACGATGCCGAACTCTTTCTCCAGAGCGGCGAGGATCTCGATCGCGCGAAGCGAATCGGCCCCGTGCTCCTCCCTGAAGAGACTCGTCTCGGTGACTTCCTCGTCCTCGAGTTCGAGAATGTCGACAATGATTTCCTGGATCTTCGCCAAGCGCTCTTCGTACGTACCGCTCACGGCTGATTCAGCTCCTTCGTCATACCGATAATTTCAGCCACAACGGCCGACTCGGTCGCGATATTTCTATGAGATGTCGCTCTTCATCGACAAGGCTCGTTGCATAAAGCTGCCATACTCAAGCGTCTTCGCGGCCCGGTCCATTCGTACCTGAATTCCACTCCATATCAACCGATCCGGAGCAGTGGGACAACGGAAGGTGCAGGAACCTGCCCACCGGACGGTTCCCGTCGGTGAGCCGTCGCGAACGGCCGAGAGGCGCGGCGGGTCGCCTTCCCGGGGACAGGCCGGGCCCGGCGGCGGCTTGGCAGTTTCATGCAACCGCCCCGAGGCCACGGCGGGAGCGGACCGCGACCCGGCGGCGGTCTGTACAGAACCTGTACGGAGGCGTGGAGAACGACGCAGGAATTCCTCAAGGAGAGACGCCAACTCTGGCGGTGCGGGATTGCCCCGCCCCGGACCAGAGGAGGAATTATGCGCGAAGATCAGAATTCTCCAGCCCAGGCTGTTCACCCGCTGGAATTCCTGGAGGAGATCGAAGAGAAACTTTCGAAGGAACAGGAGGACATGCTCCCGGCGAGCATCACCCCTTGGGCTGTGCTGCTCGCCGACTACATCGACGCGCTGAGCGAAATCATCGCGCGCGGGCAGGACTACGACAGTCCGGCCCCGTTGTACGCCCTGGACCAGGGCCACGCGGGAGGCTGCGGCTGATCGTGGGCTCCGGCCCTTCGGGGCCCGCACTCCCCACCCCTGTGGGCCCCGAAGGGCCGGGGTCCACGACGTCAGGCGGCCAGCAGGGCCGGTCGGCTCAGCTCGCGGCCGAAGAGCCGGACGAGGGGCGGGAAGCGGTAGCGCGGCCAGGAGCGGCCAGCGCTCAGGCCGTCCAGCAGACAGGAGTCGGACAACTGCTCCAGGAGCTCCTCGGCGTCATCGGTCCCGGTGCCGAGAACAGTGGCCGCGACGGGAGCGGTGAGCTGTCGGGGGCCGTCGGCCGCCAGGGTGACCAGGGCTTCGGCGAGGCGGGGCGGCAGCTCGTCCAGGGCACGCCGCAACCCCGCGCCGACATCGAGGCCGCCCAGCCTCAGTTCCGCCAGTCGTCGTTCCTCCTGCTCCAGCCGGGAGGCGAACCGGGTGGTGGACCACTGGGGACGGACGACGAGCCGGGCGGCGGCAATCCGCAGGGCGAGCGGCAGGCGGTCGCAGAACTCGGCGATGCGGACGATCGCCTCGGGGTCCTCCCCGATCCGGGCGGGCCCCATGACCGCCGCGAGCAGCCGTACGGCGTCACCCGGACTCAGCGGGCCGAGTCGGATCAGCCTGATTCCCTCCAGCGAGGCCAACTGAGGGCGTCCACCCGTGACGACGGTGCAGCTCTCCCCGCACCCCGGCAGCAGGGGGCGTACCTGGGCGTCGTCGGTCGCATTGTCGAGGACGATCAGCATCCGCCGCCCGGCCAGCAACGTCCGGTAGAGCTGAGCGCGTTCGTCGACGGTCGCGGGCAACCGGTCGGGGTCGGAACCCAGGGCGCGCAGGAACCAGCCGAGGACTTCCCGCGGTTCTCTCGCGCCCCCGTCGGTCCGCAGGTCCGCGTAGAGCTGGCCGTCGGGGAAGGCGTCGCGAACGCGTCCCGCCGTGTGGAGGGCCAGTGCCGACTTGCCCGTTCCCGGCGCGCCGGTGACCACGGCGTACTGGTGCGCGTGCAGAGCGGCGATGACCTGATCCACCTCGGTGTCCCTGCCCGTGAAATCCCGTGCGGGGGCAGGGAGAAGCGCCGGCACAGGGGCGTCGCGGCCCTCGCCCACGGCCCGCACCGCAGACACCCGACCGGCCGGAGCGCTGTGCACCAGCTCCGGTGGGGCGGGCAGGACCAGCGTGCCTCCGAGCATTTCCTCGTGGAGCGTGCGCAACGCCGTGCCCGGATCGATGCCCAGCTCCTCGGCGAAGGTACGACGCCCTTCCTCGTACAGTTCGAGCGCGTCGGGCTGCCGGCCGCAGCGGTACAGGGCGGTCATCAGATGACCGCGCAGCCGCTCCCGCAACGGGTGGAGAGCGACCTGGCGGGTCAGACCCGGGACGAGCTCCGCGTGCCGGCCGAGGGCCAGCGCCGCCTCCGCATGGTGTTCGACCGCGGACAGCCGGGCCTCCTCCATCCGGGGAGCCTCGGCCAGGGCGAGTTGCTCGGTGACGCCCGTGAGCGCCGGCCCCTTCCAGAGGGCGAGGGCCCCCGCCAGCCGGCGTTCGGCGTCGGCATGCCGTCCGGCCCGGAGGTCGGCGTCGCCCGCCTCTGCCAGGGCCCGAAAGGAGTCCCAGTCGAGTGTGGCCTCGCCGATGTCCATCCGGTACCCGGAACCGCTGCGCTCCAGGGCGATCCCGGATCCCATCCGGGTGCGCAGTCGCGAAACGTAGGTGTAAAGCTGGCTGGTACTGGTCGGCGGCGGCTCCCAGCCCCACACCAGGGTGGTGAGCCGCTCATCCGTCAGGACACCGCCGCGGGCCAGGAGCAGGGCGGCGAGCACGGTGCGCTGCTTCCCGCCGGCGAGTGCGATCGGATGCCCGTCGGATGCGGCCGAAACCGCACCGAGGATGGTGAAGTCCATGGCCTCCTCCTCGCCGCACAGCCCGCTCCGGATGCTGAGCCGTCTGCCGCAGAAGACTACTGACCTGGTCTTTTCCACGGCTATCGGAGCGCTTTCGCACGCACGAAAGCGAGACGAAACCGCCGGAACAAGCCGCCCTCGTAATCTTCGGGGCATCCGGGGGCCCTGCACCACGGCGGCCCGTAGAGCAGAAGGAGAGTGTCATGCAGCGCTTCGTCATCACCTCGGCCAAGGCCGTCGCCGGGGCTGCTGCGGACGACCCGTGGACCTGATCCCGGCCGGGTCCCGGCCCCTCAGGGCCCGACCAGCTCGATGAGGTCCGCCGGCGGGGTCCGGTTCTGATCGCCGAGCGACGTCAGCAGCCGGCTAGTCCGGTCCCGCCAGTACGCCGTCCCGATCTCGGCGAAGAGGTCGCCCGCCGCCTCGAAGCAGGCCGCGGCCCCTGCCAGGTCACCGAGCACGGTACGCACCTGACCGAGGGTCAGCCCGGCTCTGGCCTCCAGGTAGTGGTCCGGCACCCGTCCGGCGACCGCCACTGCCAGGTCGAGCACCACTTCCGCTTCCGCGTTCCTTCCCTGGCACCACAGCGCCTCACCCAGGGTCCGCAGGGCATGGGCCTCACCGCGCAGATCGCCACTGGCACGTACGAGTTCCAGCGCCCTGCGAGAGGCTTCCTCCGCCCGTTCGCCCTCCCTTTCGTGGATCAGTACCTCGGCGAGACGGACCGTGCTCTGCGCCTCTCCCCGAACGGTCCCCAGGCCACGGCTTCTGGCAACCGCTTCGGTGGACAGCATGAGACTCGCCTGCGGATCTCCCCGCTCCAATTCGATCTGGGCCAGCAGGCCGAGCAGATGAGCCACCGCGTAGTGATCTCCGACCTGCCGGAAGAGCTCCAGCGAGCAGTACCCCAGCTCCCGCGCCGCGTCCAGGTCCCCACGGTGGCGTTCGCACAGCGCCAGATTGCGGAGGACCAGGGCCCGCCCCTTCTTCCCGCGTGCACCCAGTTCCTCGCGCGCCTCCTCGAAAAGACGCAGCGCCAGGTCGAGATGGCGGGAGGCCGCCTCGTACTCCCAGCACACGATCTCCAGTGTGCCGAGCGAGTGCAGCATCACGGCCTCACCGAGCCGGTCGCCCGCCGCCCGGGCGGCGGCCAGCGCCCGGTCGCCGCAGAAGCGCCAGTCCTCCAGGTAGTTGCGGTTCTGCAGGAGGGTCACGCTGGTCAACGCCAGGTCCCAGGCGAACGCCGCCTCGCCCTCCCGCGCTGTCTGGTCCACCAGGCCGGTCAGCGAGGCGCGCTCGCTCTCGAACCACTCCATCGGATCGGCGAGCAGGTTCTCCGACAGCTGTGCGGGCAGCGGATGCAGGGGGGCCGGGCCGTGGATGATGGTGTAGTCCCCGCCGTAGATCTTCCGATGGGCTTCCGAGGCGAGAGCCAGCCACGCCCCGGACACCCGCCGCAGAGCCGCGTGTCGCTCGTTCTCACTGTCCTCGGAGAGCGCCAGTTCGCGGGCGAACAGCCGGGGAAGCCCCTGGAATCGGTAGCGCACTTGACTGGTGGCGGAGGAGAGCGGCACCAGCATCTGGGCATCGACGAGTTCCTCGATCAGGTCCTCCGCGTCGATCAGATCGATGTCGAGGAGCGCGGCGCCGGCCCAGGGAGCGAAGTCGGGCACGTTCAAGGAGCCGAGCAGCCGGAACATCCGGGCTGTGGACGCGGGCAGGTCGCGGTAGCTCAGCCGGAGGCCGGCCCGGACACCGCGCTCGTCCGGACTCAGTTCGTCCAGCCTCCGGTGCTGGTCCTCCAGACGCGAAACCAGGGTCCGGACCGACCAGTGGGGCTTGGCCGCGAGCCGGGCGGCCGCGATGCGCAGGGCGAGGGGCAGCCGGTCGCACAGGGTGCTGAGCCGGGCCGCCGCCACGGGCTCAGCACTCAGCCTGCCGTCAGCGGCGACCTTGGAGAGCAGCGCTATCGATTCGTCCTGCCCGAGCGCACCGAGGTGCAGCGGTACGAAGGCGTAGTCGCCGGCAAGCGCGCCTCCCATGGGGTCACGGCTGGTGACCAGGACGCAACAGCGGCCGGAGCCGGGCAGCAGGGGACGTATCTGCCGGAAGGAGCGCGCGTTGTCGAGGACGATCAGAACGCGTCGGCCGTCGAGGACACTGCGGAAGAGCGCGGCCCGCTCGTTCAGGTCCGCGGGAATCTCGGGTCCGGGCACGCCGAGGGCGCGCAGGAACCGGTCGAGCACGGCAGCGGGGGAGCGTGGCGCCTCCTCGTCGTAACCGCGCATGTCCGCGAAGAGCTGGCCGTCGGGGAACCGGCCGGCAACCTGCAGCGCCCAGCGGACGGCGAGCGCGGTCTTGCCCACCCCTCCGATGCCGGTGACCGATCCGACGGGTAGCGCCGATCCGTCGAGATGGTCCAGCAGCGTGTCCAGCGTGGCGAGTTCGTCGTGACGACCGGTGAATGATGCGGCTCCTGACGGCAGTTGCGCGGGCACGACCGTGGCGGGGGCGGACGCGGCCGATTCACCGGGAAGAGCGAGCCGAGGGGAGTCGGCGAGGATCTCCTCGTGCAGCTCCCGGAGCCGGGGGCCGGGATCGATACCGAGCTCGTCGGCGAGGAGCCGATAGCCCTCACGGTAGGTCTCCATCGCCTCGGCCCGCCGTCCGGACCGGTACTGAGCGACCATCAGGTGCGCCATCGCCTGTTCTCTCAGCGGGTGTTCGCGTACGAAGGAGGCCAGTTCACCGATCACCTCCCGGTGCTGCCCCAGCTCCAGCCGCAGTCCCATGTACTCCTCGTACGCGTCGAGGCGCATCTCGGTCAGCCGAGCCGCCGCGGCCTCGGCGCGTCCGGCCGAGATCCCGTCGAGGGCGGGCCCGCGCCACATGGCCAGGGCCTCGTCGAAGCGGGCGCATGCCTCCTCGAGACCACCGCTGCGCGCTGCGGCCCGGCCCAGAGCGACCCGCTCCTCGAACTCGACGGCGTCGATGCGGTGATCCCCGGTGAACAGCATGTAGCCGGGATGGCTGGTGACCAGCATGTCGTCCGATCCCGCAGCCGCCTTGAGCGTCTTGCGCAGCGCCGAGACACAGATCGCGACCTGGTTGCGGGCGGTCGAGGGCGGAGCCCCATGCCAGACGGCGTCGGCCAGTTCATCGACCGAGACCACCCGGTCGGGGTTGAGGAGCAGCATCGACATGATGGTGCGCCGACGGGCGCCGGTGAGAACGACCGCCTGCCCGCCGACGCTGATGTCCAACGGCCCCAGGATCCGGAACACCACCTGAAGCACGAGCAGCCCCCTGACGTCGCGGCCCGGTTCCGTATGACTTGTTCACACCGCTATTTGATGATTGATGGGCAAGTCGAGAGGCGACAACGGAGCTGACAGCTACCTGCCAGCCCAGCGCCCGGCCGCCATCCAGGAGACCTGCGAGAAGGACGTGGCGTGGTTCCAGCCGGCCGGCTCCGGCGCCGGCTCGCTCTCCGCTTTGGCCCCGGCCCCGGCCGCACTCGACAGGGCGGTGAGCAGTGCGGTCACGGCAGCGAGTTCCTCCACGGAGGGGGTTCCTCTGATGACTTTGAGCAGGCTGGGACCAAGGGGCCCGTCGAACGCCGAAGCCGACATGGCGGTCTCCTCTACACCGGGGGGTTGCCGTGTTTGCGGGAGGGCAGCGCGGCGTGTTTCGTGCGCAGCATGGCCAGGGCACCGACCAGCGCGGAGCGGGTGTCCGCGGGGTCGATCACATCGTCCACGAGGCCGCGTTCCGCCGCGTAGTACGGATGCATCAGCTCGGACTTGTACTCCTTGACCAGCTGCTCGCGTACCGCATCGGGGTCGTCGGCCGCCTGGATCTGCCGCCGGAAGACCACGTTGGCCGCGCCCTCGGCCCCCATGACCGCGATCTCGTTGGTCGGCCAGGCCAGTGAGAGATCGGTGCCGATGGATCGCGAGTCCATCACGATGTACGCGCCGCCGTACGCCTTGCGCAGAATCACCTGCACCCGGGGAACGGTGGCGTTGCAGTAGGCGTACAGGAGTTTGGCCCCGTGCCGGATGATCCCCCCGTGCTCCTGGTCGACGCCCGGCAGGAACCCGGGTACGTCGACCAGCGTGACCAGCGGAATGTTGAACGCGTCGCACATCTGGACAAAGCGCGCGGCCTTCTCCGAGGAGGGTATGTCGAGCACCCCGGCGAAGGACTGGGGCTGGTTGGCGACGATACCGACCACCTGGCCGTCCAGGCGGGCGAGGGCCGTGATGACGCTGGTGGCCCAGCGCTCGTGCACCTCCATGTAATCGCCGTCGTCCACGATCTCGGTGATCACCTCGTGCATGTCGTACGGGCGCCCGCCGTCGAGCGGCACCAGTTCCAGCAGTCGCTCGCACCGCCGGTCGGCCGGATCGTCCGCGCGCTCGGCCGGCGGCATCTCACGGTTGTTGGCCGGCAGCATGGACAGCAGATACCGGACCTCGGCCAGGCAGCTCTCCTCGTCGTCGTACGCGAAGTGCGCGACGCCGGAGGTCTCGGCGTGGACGTCCGCGCCGCCGAGGCCGTTCTGGGTGATCTCCTCGCCGGTGACCGCCTTCACGACGTCGGGGCCGGTGATGAACATCTGCGAGGTCTCACGGACCATGAACACGAAGTCGGTCAGGGCCGGGGAGTACGCCGCGCCGCCCGCGCACGGGCCGAGCATCACGCTGATCTGCGGGATCACACCCGAAGCGCGCGTGTTGCGCTGGAAGATGCCGCCGTACCCGGCGAGCGCCGAGACGCCCTCCTGGATACGGGCGCCGGCTCCGTCGTTCAGCGACACCAGCGGGGCGCCGGCCGAGATGGCCATGTCCATGATCTTGTGGATCTTCGTGGCATGGGCCTCGCCCAGCGCCCCGCCGAAGATCCGGAAGTCGTGGGCGAAGGCGAAGACCGTGCGGCCCTCGACCGTGCCCCACCCTGTCACCACCCCGTCGGTGTACGGCCTCTTCGCCTCCAGGCCGAAACCCGTTGCCCGGTGTCTGCGCAATTGCTCGGTCTCGGTGAAAGAGCCCTCGTCGAAAAGGAGCGCAAGGCGTTCACGCGCGGTGAGCTTCCCCTTGGCGTGCTGGGCGTCCGTAGCCGGCGCCGCACCTTCGAGAACCTCGTCGCGGATCAGCCCGAGCTCGCTCACCCGGTCCTGCATCGTCATAGCCAACTCCTCGTATGGTCAGGTCCGACCGGTACGGAAACCTTCCGCCCCGCCCGACGGCGTGTTTTCACTCCCGCCCGCTCCGAAAGAGAAAAGTGCGCGGCCGAGAAAAGAAGGGAAGAACGGGGCAAGGCATTTCACCTACGGGTCAGTGCCACACCACACGCACGGCACGGTCGAGAACCCAGCCCGCCACCTCTCCCATGTCGGTCACCCGCGTCCCGACGCGCAGCGAGGCCCTGTCCAGACCGTGCCGCGCCAGGGAGTAGCGGTCGGCGGCCAGCCGTCCGCCCGCTCGCTGGAACCGGTCGAGAGCGGAGTCACTGCCCGGAACGGCCAGCGCCACGCCTTCCTCGACCAGAAGCAGCACCACCGGACTCCTCGACATGGCCTCGGTGACGGCCATCCTCCGGAAGCCGTCCGGCTCGTCGGCGCCACCCCGGTTCTCCACCAGGAGAAGCCACGGGCCCTCCCCCGGCTTCCATTGCTCCGACACCGAACTCGCCCGTGCCCGCTCGCGGTCTACCGGCTACCGGGCCCAGGCCCGCGCGGCGGACCCGGGTTTCGCCATCAGGTCACCGAGCTGGCCCGCCGCGTCGATCAGCGCGCCGAGCAGCACCCGGTTCGGAGCCTCGGGCATCCGGAAACACGGACCGGTGAGAGCCAGCGCGGCCACCACCCGCTTCCCCATGGCACGTACCGGCACCGCGATCGAGACGGCCCCCGGCACGATCGCCTCGGGGCCGTGCACCCAGCCGCGACTGCGTACGAGAGTGAGCTGAGCGCCGGTGAAGCGGGCGCTGCGCAGCCCCTCGTACAGCTCCCGGGGCTCCTCCCAGGCGAGCAGGACCTGGGCAACCGGCCCTGCCTTGAGTGAACGCGCCATGCCGACCGGCAGGTCCTCCCTGCCACCGGAGACGTCCACGGAGGAGGAGACACAGAGCTGCATGGCTCCACTGCGCCGGAACAGCCGGGCGTCGAACCCGGTCAGCTCCCGCAGCTCCGCCAGGACGGGCGGCGCCACCCTGACCAGCCGGTCACGCTGCACCTCGGCCGCCATGGCGCCGAGCCTCGGGCCGAGGACGAATCTCCCCTTGAAGTCCCGGGTGAACAGCCCGATGTGCTCCAGGCCGAGCGCGATCCGGTGCACGGTCGGGCGGGCGAACCCGCTGTCGGCCACCAGCTCCGCCAGCGTCGCCGGTCCCTTCTCCACCACAGCCAGGAGGACCGATGCCTTGTCGAGCACCCCGATCCCGCTGATCCCTCTCGGCCGGTGCTCCGCCGTGACGCTCATCGTTCACTCACCCGTCGGGCGGGAAGCGCTCCGGCGACGTCCGGGGAGACGACCTCGACGGCCCGGTCGATGCGCCGGATCAGCCCGGCCAGCGTCCGGCCAGGCCCGAGCTCGACGAGCCGGCGACAGCCGAGCTGCCTGGTGAGGGTTCGCACGCTCTGCTCCCACAGCACCGGAGAGGTGAGCTGCCGGACGCAGAGCTCCGGCCAGTCGGCGTCGCCCCTGTACGGCGCCGCATCGACGTTGGCCACCATCGGAACGGCCGTCGATGTGAACGGTGTGTCCCGCAGCGCCCGGCCCAGCGCCTCGGCGGCGGGTGCCATGAACGGAGTGTGGAAGGCTCCTCCGACCTCGATCGCAATCATCCGCGCCCCGATCCCCGGCGCTCGCCCCCCGAACTCGGCGACCGACGCGGGCGATCCGGAGATGACGGCCTGCCCCGGGGCATTGATGTTGGCGACCCATACCTCGCCGCCCTCCCCACGTATCTCGTCCGCCAGGGCCGTGACCTCTTCCGGCTCCACCCCGACCACCGCACCCATCGTGCCCTCATGTGCCAGTGCCGCCTCGCGCATGGCACGGCCCCTCGCGGCCACCAGAGCCGCGGCCCCGGTGACCGTGAGGGCGCCGGAAGCGACGAGGGCCGCGTACTCACCGAGACTGTGCCCCGCGCAGGCGACGACGGGCCCGCCGAGGCTGTCACCGCGTACCGCTTCGGCGTGGGCCATCATCGAGACGGTGAACACGGCGAGTTGTGCGAGGTCAGTACGCCGGAGATGCTCCTGGGGGGTGCGCAGCAGGAGTTCGGGGAGGTCTTCGCCCGTGACCTCGGAGATCTCCTCGGCAAGGCGCCAGGATGGGGTGTCCCGCCAGGCCTCGCCCATTCCCTGCTTCTGCGTTCCCTGCCCGGGAAACACCAAGCCGACCGGTACCTGATCCATGGACCCGCCTTCCGCACGACGCTCATCAAGGGGCACGCAGGGCCGGCCACCTGGACTCAGATGGCCGACCTCGTGCGCCGACGGCTCTACGGGGGAATCGGGCCGCCGGAGAACGGGCCCCGCCATCCGGGCGGGTCCGTTCCTGACACCCAAGGAGACTGCGCCGAGCCGAGCTCCGGCAACGGACCTTTCAGGAAAATGCCAACGGGTCGCCCCGCTTCGTGCCCGGTTTGGCTGCCGGTGGCAGCAATCCCAGCTCAGCGGCGCGTACCCCCGCCTGAAAGCGGGAGTGGGCACCGAGCAAGGTCATGATCTCCGCAACATGACGCCGGTAGGTGCGCACGGATATCGTCAGTTCACGGGCCGCCACCTCGTCCGTGACGCCGGCCTGCAACGCACCGAGTATCTGCCGTGCGAGCGACGCGCGGTAGTTGTCCCCGAAGACCGCGCGCTCGCCGGCGGGGACCGCCCGGACCCACACGTTCTCGAAGAGGGACTGCAGTGTGTTGAGCACCTCCGGCACCTGGATCAAGGATGCCCGGCGGCCGACCGCGGAGTCCGCGACCACCAGCGCGACGTTCCCGTCCACGATGAGCGCCTGCAACGGAGGAACCCGCGCGACCCGGACGGCCGCCGGTTTGTCGGTGCCCATCTGTTCGCGGACGAAGCTCTCGTCAAGCATGTCCGGGCTGGTCAGAACCCGCACGGACACGTCCTCGCTCGCGTCGTATATCAGCTCTCGCTCGGTGCGGTCGGAGCGCTCGTCGGATGCGAGCTGGCGTGCGTGCACGATGTCGATGCTCCGGGTGGCGGCCCGGATGAGCCGCTGTCCCTGGTCGAGCACGGCGTCGTAGTCGTTCCCCAGGCCGGAGATCAGACTCTCCTGGACATTGCGGTCTCTGTGAAGAGCGACCGTCGACTCGATCAGCGCCCGAACCTCGAGAAGAGCGTTCTCCAGTTCGTCATCTCCCTTGTTGAGCACGTCGCATCCACCACCTTGGCTCTGGCATCGAGGCCCGCCGGGCACAGACTCTTCTACGGGACGTTCCCACGTGTCGGATCCCTACTCAGCAGCGAGCTCTACTCCGTCAGCAGGCCGACTTCCACGGCCCGGGCTCCGGCCTGGAAGCGGGAGTGCGCGTCGAGTTCACGCATGATCTCCGCGACGTAGCGGCGGTAGGTCCGCAGGGACACGCTGAGTTCCCGTGCCGCCGTCTCGTCGGTATTGCCGGCGCGCAGCTGCTCCAGGATGTTCCTGGCGAGCTCGGTGCGGAGCCGGGGGCTGAGCTGAAGGTGGTCGGCGAGCCTGCGCCCTCGGGACCAGGCACCGGCGAAGAGCAGTTCGAGGGCACGGACCGCGGCGGCATCGTTCACGACGGCGGCCTGCCCCCCGGCCCCCCTGTCCCCGCGCACCAGCGCGGCCACACCGTCGACCACGAGGGTCTCGCGCAGTTCGCTCTCCGACACCTGCACCTCGACCCGGCAGCCGCCCGGGCGGACCAGTCCGGCCAGCTGGGCGAGCGAGGAGTCCGTGGCCGCCGCGGTGCAGAGGATGCGGACCGTCACCTGCGCCGGGATGGTGATCAGCGACCGCGCCACGGCGTCGGTGAACTCGCTGCTCCCGGTCATCGCGATGCACACTGTGTGGCGGGCCCGCCCCATGAGCGAGTCGAGTGCGTCGCTGATCGGGACGCCTCCCGTACGTGCCACCGGCGTCGGCATGACCGAGCGCTGCCGGTGCAGCAGGACCGTTGAATCGATCAAGGCGCTGACCTGCAGCAGCGTCTGTTCCAGACTTGCGGAATGATCGGCCGTTCCCGACCCCTCGACTCCGCCCGCCAAGCGTTGAAGTAATACGTCCGACATCAAGCTCCCCCCGTCAGTTCACCAGGTCCGGACCCCAGCGGCTCCTGCCGATAACGGGTCGTCACGGGATCGCCGTGCAGAAGCCTGGTGACTAAGCCACTTTTCGCCTTCCCGACTTACGCCCGGAAGACCCTGCCAAACCTTTTCCGACACTAGTTCGGGCAATCACATCCAGTCAACCTACTAAAGCATTTAGTTCAAGACGGGACTAAATACAGAACGTTCTTCAACATCATCGGCGCCACAACTCGAATCCCTGTCAGCAAACTGCACGGAAACCGTGGAAGCGGCGGTTCATGTTCCCCTTTTCGCGCATTACCGCATCGGAGTCGTCACTGTCCGTAGCGCCTCTGTCCGCTAGCGGACAACCGTTCCGCACCACGGACAGGGCACCGTCTAGGTTTCCGACATGAGCGCACGCCGTGCACACGACTCACCCGCAAAAAGGCTCCCTTCCTTCACAACGGCCTCAGAGGATCGACGCCTCCAAGCCTGAGCAAAAGGCACAAGAGGGTCTTTTCGAATGGTCCCGGCTCTGCGCGGGCCGATCGGGCCGCCTCCCGCAACCTTTGGTTTTCAGACATCGCGACTCCTCTCAGCCGTGACGCATCACCCATAGCGGAAGACTGACGTTTATCCAGAGGCAGTACAGCAATAGTCGCGCAAACCGGCCAAATCGACGCCCATGCTCTTTCGGCTCCCAGCAGGGCCCCTGAGGAAATCACGGCCGAACAGCTGGTGGATTCCTCATGTGAACTCCCGCATACGAGCCCTCTCCCTTCACGTACTCACGAACAAAGTCCCACGGAGCACGGAGAACGGGGTCACCCCTTCGAGGCGTGTGCCCGCCAGGCCCGACACTCCATCAGGCAACGGAGACAGCCGTGAACACACCTCCCCGGCAGAGCATCAGCGACCTGCTCGTGCACGCCGCCCGGCACCATCCCGATTCCGGCATCCGCTACTGCGTCGGCGGCGCAGCCGCCGGGTTCCAGGAGCAGAGCCACCAGGAACTCCTCGACGACGCACTGCGGCTGCTCGCCGGTCTGCGCACCCGGGGCCTGCGCCCCCGGGACAAGGTCGTCCTGGTCCTGGAGCGGCCGAGGGAGTTCCTCACCATGTTCTGGGCCGCGGTGCTCGGCGGCTTCGTCCCGTGCCCCATGGTGGCGCTGCGCGGCGACCCCGAACGGTGGTCGTCCCAACTGGCCCACGTCAACACCCTGCTCGACGGGCCGCTGATCGTTACCGACGAGGCCATCGGCACCGAACTTCCGGCAGTCGACGGGCTCGACGTCGCCCTCGTCGAGCAACTGCCGTCGGCGGAACGGGCCGAACCGTACACTGCGGCGCCCGAAGACACCGCACTGCTGGTGCTGACCTCGGGTTCGACAGGGAACTCCAAGGCCGTCGTCCTCACCCACGCCAACCTGCTCGCGTCCATGGCAGGAAAGAACGGCCACCACCGCCTCACCGCCGCGGACACGACGCTGAACTGGGTCTCCTTCGACCATGTGGCCGCCCTCCTGGAGTGCCACCTGCTCCCCTTGTCCACCGGCGGCCGCCAGCTGCACGTGGAGCCTCAGGTCGTCCTCGGGGAGCCGCTGGAGTTCCTCCGACTCGCCTCCCGGCACGGCGTGACCATGACGTTCACCCCGAACTTCCTCCTGGGACAGCTCAACTCCGCTGCCGAGCGGCTCCACGCCGACGAGGAACAGCTCGATCTGTCCATGCTGCGGCACATCATCAGTGGCGGGGAGGCCGTGGTCCGCGCAACCGGGGAAGCCTTCCTCGACAACTTCGCCCCGTACGGACTCGTCTCCGACGCACTGTGGCCGGCCTTCGGCATGACCGAGACCTGCGCCGGCAGCGTGTACTCCCGTGCCGCCTTCCCCGAAGTGGACCGGGGCAGTGAGTTCGCCTCCCTGGGCACCCCGGTGTCCGGTCTGCGCATCCGGATCGCCGACGCGGACGACCGGGAGCTGCCCGAAGGCGAGGTGGGCGAACTACAGCTCATCGGCCCCATGATCACCAGCGGCTACTACAACAACCCCCGGGCCGACGCCGAGGCGTTCACCGCCGACGGCTGGTTCCGCAGCGGCGACCTGGGCCGGATCGACGCCGGACGGCTCTCCCTCGTGGGCCGCAGCAAGGACAGCATCATCATCAACGGGGTCAACTACTTCAGCCATGAGATCGAGACCACTCTCGAGCAGCTGCCCGGCGTCGCGGGCTCCTATGTGGCTGCCTTCCCGACCCGCTCGGCGGGCGCCGACACCGAGCAACTGGTGATCGCTCTGCATCCCGAGGTCCCGGAAGGGGACGAGACCGCGATTTACCAGGTGCTCACAGCCGTACGCAACAGCGTCGTGATGCACTGGGGGTTCCGGCCCTTCCTCGTCCTGCCGCTGCCGAAGGACGCCTTCCCCAAGACCAGCCTGGGCAAGATCCAGCGTTCCGTCATGCGGCGACGGCTGGAGTCCGGCGCCTACGAGAGTACGAGGAGTGCCGTCGGCACCCTCACCCTGCGCATGCTCGGCGGCTACGACGCACCCGAGAACGACACCGAGCGGATCCTGTGCGAGATCTACGCGGAGATCCTCGGCGCCGAGCCCGGCACCGTCAGCGCGAGTGCCGGCTTCTTCGACATCGGCGGCACCTCACTCGACATCCTGCGCCTGCGCAGCAAGGTCGCCCAGCGCCTGGGCGTCACCGGCCTGGAGATCATCACCGTGCTGCGGGCTCCCACGGTCCGGGCGCTCGCCGCGCGGCTCGGCGAACAGCCGTCCTCGGGACCGCCCTCGTACGACCCGATCGTGCCGATGCAGACCCATGGCGCCAAGACCCCGCTGTTCTGCGTCCATCCCGGCGTCGGCGAGGTCCTGGTCTTCGTCAATCTGGCCAAGTACTTCGTGGGCGACCGGCCCTTCCACGCTCTGCGCGCCCAGGGCTTCAACAGGGGCGAGAAACCCTTCGCCACCTTCGAGCAGATGGTCGACTGCTACGTCGGCGCTGTCCGCGCGCGGCAGCCGCGCGGCCCGTACGCCCTCGCCGGCTACTCCTTCGGCGGCGCGGTCGCCTTCGAGATGGCCAAGGTGCTGCGCGGCCAGGGCGAACGCGTCGACTTCGTCGGCAGCATCAACCTGCCGCCGAACATCAAGTACCGGATGGACGAGCTCGATTTCGCCGAGACCGCAGTCAACCTGGCCTACTTCCTGGACCTGATCGGCCGCGAGCAGGCCCTGGAGCTGCCGGCCCTCCTTCGCGGTCTTCCCCGCGAGAAGCAGGTCCGACGCCTGGTGGACATCGCCCCACGCGACCGGCTCGCCGAACTCGACCTGACCGAAGAGCGGTTCGGCGACTGGTCGGAGATCGCCAATGCCCTCACCGACCTGGGCCGGTCCTATCGGCCAAGCGGCACGGTGGCGTCGATGAGCGTTTTCTACGCGACTCCCCTGCGCGGCACCAAGGAGGACTGGCTCCACAACGAACTGCGCCGCTGGGACGAGCACACTACTGGGCCCAACCACTACATCGAGGTTCCCGGGGAGCACTACACGCTGATGGGCCCGCGGCATGTCGCCTCCTTCCAGGCAATCTTCCGCCGGGAGCTCGACCGCGCTCTGTCCGACGCCGACCGCATCGCGAAAGAGCGGAACCACTGCGACACCGACACAAAGGGAGCGAAGACACCGTGCTGAAGGGCAAGAAGATCCTCGTCACCGGGGGCACCGGACAGGTCGCCAGACCGGTGGCGGAAGCACTCGCCGAGCACAACGACGTCTGGTGTCTCGGCCGGTTCGGGACCCCTGGCATCGAGCGCGAACTCAAAGAGAGGTCCATCACCACCTGGCGCTGGGACATGGAGGACCTCTCCCGGGACACGCTGAAGGGGCTGCCCGAGGACTTCACCCATGTCATCCACTCCGCGGTGCGTCGCGGCGACGACGGTGACTTCAACACGACCATCGAGGTCAACGCGGTGGCGACCGGTCGGCTCATGACGCACTGCCGCACCGCCGAGGCGTTCCTCTACGTGTCGACCGGCGCCCTGTACGCGCGCCAGACCCTCGACCACCTGTACACCGAGGACGATCCGGTCGACGGAGTCGCCGACTGGCTGCCCGCCTACCCCGTCGGAAAGATCGCGACAGAGGGTGCGGTCCGCGCCTTCAGCCAGGTACTGGGCCTGCCCACCACGATCGCCCGGCTGAACATCGCGTACGGTCCGGGCGGCTACGGCGGAGTGCCCATGCTGTACTTCAAGCGGATGCTCGCGGGCGAGCCCATCCCCGTGCCCATCGACGGGCAGAACTGGTGCTCCCTGCTGTACACCGATGACCTCGTCGCTCAGGTTCCCCATCTGTGGCGGGCCGCGGCGACCCCGGCGACCCTGGTCAACTGGGGCGGCGACGAGTCGGTGGGCATCACCGACTGCCTGCGCTACATGGCCGAACTGACGGGCGTGCCCGCCACGTCGGTGCCGAGTGAAGTCACCCGCGAGACCTACCGATTCGACCCGGCCCGGCGGCGCGCGCTGACCGGCCCGTGCACGGTCACCTGGCAGGACGGCATCCGCCGCACGCTCGCAGCCCATTTCCCCGATCACGTCCGCCGATCCGCCTGACGTCGAGGAGACACCCACCCTCATGCCCATGTCCGACCGACCCGTACCGACCCGGACCGCCGATGCCGATGAGCGGGCGCACACCGCCGCCACCTCTCCCAACCTCGAACTGGTCCAAGCCGCCTACCGGGCCTTCCACCGGCGTGACACCGAGGCCCTCCTGGACGTCCTGGCGCCCGACGTACGCTGGATCCACCCCGACAGCATGTCCGAGTACAGCCTGGGCGGCACGAGACACGGCCACGCCGGTGTCAGGAGCTTCCTGTCCCACGTGCCCACCGTGGTGAAGGCCATGCGGATCGAACCGCGTGAGTTCCTGGAGTCGGGCGATCGCGTCGTCGTGTTCGGCGTGCGCCAGGTGACGTCGACCCGGGGCACCACGGAGGAGCTGAAGTTTGTCCACTCGTGGACCCTGCGCGACGGCAAGGCCACCGTGATGGAGGACATTTTCGACAGCGCCCCCTTCCGCCGGGTCATCGAGAACTGAGCGTCGGGAACCGCTGGTCGCGGCGCAGTCACGACGCCCTGAGCGAGGCCCCCGACTGTCTGCGGACCTCCGCGAGGACGGCCGACACGGCGGGGCTCGACAGGGCACCCCGGCGAACGACGATGGACACCCGCCTGACCAGCTCGGAGCCGGAGGGGGTGATTCTGCGCACCGGATAGCCGGGACGGTCGGGGACCAGATCCGGTACCAGGGCGATCCCCCAGCCCAACGCGACGAGGCCGAGGGTGGCGTGCAGATCGGATGTCCGGGCCACCACATCGGGGTCGAACCCGACCGCGGCGCAGGCGTGCAGGGTGAGCCGGCCGAGCCCGGAGGACGGGTCCAGGACCCAGGGCCAGTCCGCGTACTCGGCGAGCGTGGCCGGCAGCGCGCCGCGGCTTCCCTGCCTGCCGGTCGTTCCCTCCGGGCCGATGGCCAGGCGGACACGGTCGACGGCCACCAGTTCCTCGTGCAGCCCCGGCAGCGTCGGCTCGGTCACCCCGTCGTAGCCCATGGCGAGGACCAGGTCGACCTGCCCGAGCCGTACGGCCTCCCGGCCACCACCCGCGGTAAGACCCTGCAGAACGATCCTCAGCTCGGGATATGTCTCGCGGATCCGGGAGAGCGCGGGCACCAGCAGTGCGGGGCCTTCGTGGAACGGCACCCCGACCCGCAGCTCCCCGCAGACCCGGCCATTGATGGCGAGCAGGTCGGACTCCGCCGCCTCCAGGTCCAGGAGGATGTGCTCGGTGTGCTCGACGAGGAGCCGTCCGGCCGCAGTCAGCCCGGCGCGCTTGCTCCGCCGGTCCAGCAGTTCCGTGCCGGTCTCCGATTCGAGGGCGGACAGCTGTTGCGAAACCGCCGACCGCGTGTAGTTGAGTGCTTCGGCCGCTGCGGCGATCGAGCCGCACGCCTGCACCGCCCGCAGCAATACCAGCTTTCGTATGTCCAGCACCGCTCGTACCGTCTATTCCCTTTATGCCGACCATCGCCGATTGTTACTCGAAGCTCCGGTACTTCAGGACCCGCTGACCGATTGAATGACATACCACCCGTCCTTCGTTCTTCGGTGAGAGGTTGCCCAGCATGCCCACACTGCTCCTCGTCGACTGCAGCGCACGCCCCGAATCCGTATCGCGCCAGATCTCGGCCGAATTCGCCCACGCCTGGTGTTCGGCGCACCCGGAGGGCGAGGTCATCCACCGTGACCTGGCAGCCACACCTGTCCGGCACGTCGACGCCGCTCAGATCGAGATAGTCTCCCGACTCGAAACGGCGGGCACCGTCGACCTGGGCGAGGCGCGCCGGGCGGCGCGGGACGCGGAGGAGCTCAGCAGCTGGCAGCACAGCTGGGAGCTGATCGATGAACTCCTCGCCTGCGACCTGCTGCTGATCAGCCTGCCCATGTACAACTTTTCCGTCCCCTCCTCCTTCAAGGCATGGTTCGACCGCGTCGCCATACCGCCCCTGATCGTGGACCAGCGGACCGGCAAGGGTCCGCTCTCGGGACTGCGAACGGTGGTGGCGACAGCGCGCGGCGGGACATACGGGCCGGGTTCGCCCCGTCACCGGGACGAATTCCAGGAGCCCTATCTGCGGGCCGCTTTCCGCATGGTGGGGCTCGCCGACGATCTGCAGTTCCTGCACGCCGAGATGACGAAGTCCGGGTACGTTCCCCAACTGGCCCCGTACCGGGGAGCTGCCGTCGGCTCGCTCAAGCGGTCGGTGGAACGGGCCCGCGACATCGCACGCGGCTGAGCCGGCGACAGCGCCGACCGCTCCTGGCCTACGTTGTGCGCGTCGCGACGAAGTCACACAGGGCTTCCAATGCCTCTTTCGGCGGACCGGGCCGCAGCGGCGCCAACGCCGAACGCGCCCCGGCGAGCCGCTCACCCATGATCGCCCGCGTCCGGTCCATGAACGTGGACCGCTGAAGCAGCGCGAGCGCCCTGATGTGCCGGTCCCCCCGCAGCCCCCAAGGGTCGGACAGCAACTCGCGGAGTTCACCGTCCGCCGGGCTCCGGTCGTCGAGCGCCAGCAGGACGGGGAGGCCCGCCACTCCGACCGCGAGGTCCTTGCCCTGCTCCTTGCCGAGGTCCCCGGAAGGCGAGGTTATGTCGAGCAGATCGTCCGATATCTGGAAGGCCACGCCGAGGTGCTCGCCGTACCGCTCGAGTGTCTCCCCCACGTGAGCGGGCGCACCCGCCTGGAGCGCACCAAGCCGCAGGGAGAAGGAGATCAGGGACGCCGACTTGTCGGAGATCACGCCGAAGTAGTGGGACAGCCGCTCCTCGGTGGAATCCGGGCCGGTCAACTCACGCATCTGGCCCCGGACAAGTCGTTCCGAGGCTTCTGCCTGCAGCGGGATCGCCTCGGAGGTCAGACCGGCCGACAGCTGAGCGGCCTTGGCGAGCAGCCAGTTGCCCGACCTGACGGCGGCGGTGTTGCCCCAGCGGGCGTTGACGCTGGTGACGCCGTGGCGGAGCGCAGCCTCGTCCATGACGTCGTCGTGGTGCAGCGAGGCCGTGTGGACCAGTTCGGAGACCACGGCCGCGTCGATGACTCCGACGGACCGCGGGTCGCCGAACTCGGCCCCGAGCAGGGTGAGCAGCGGCCGCATGCGTTTCCCGCCTGCAGAGATCAGGTGACCGGCAACCTCTGCCAGGCGCGGATCGTCCGCCTCCCGCACACACTCCCGAAGCCGCGTCTCCACCCGCTCCAGATTCCGAACCATGCGACGTTCCAGAGCGCTTTCCCGAGCGGCGAGCCGCGTGATGATCGACCGCCCTCGCGTCTTCGCAATCAATGTGGACATCTGACTCCCCCAGTTCGCAACCCTCGGCATCCCACACCGAAGGGTAGAAACACTTCGACGGGCCACGACGGATAGTCCCGCGCACTTATCTGAAAACGGACACCGGCAAAGCCGAACGGACCATTGGCCCGAGACGTTCCTCACATAGCTGGCAGCAACCTGCCAAAATACGTTCCCGCCCTTCCGTTTCCTCCGCGCAATCCCGGCGCCACCTCCGGCCGCCGTGGACCACCCTGGACATGTCGACAGCGACGGGCCGCCGCCCCTACCCGCTACACTGGCGCTGGTGCGCAGCCACAGGCCACGCACGGGCAACTCCGCCTTCGTGGGATCTGTCTAAAATCCCAAAACCGCAGGTCACGGGCGCAGGCTTCGGAGCCCCAAAACGTCTTTTCCCGATCTCAAAACACCCCAGAGCCCGTCTCGCTGTACAGGCACCGCGCACCTGAGGTCGGCGCACAAGACTCCCCAGAACGCTGGCCGCTGCTGATGTAGCGCAGCTGCCCCAGACGCCACACGGGCAGAGCGAACCTCGACGTTTTCAAGCACGATGCAGCTGTGCCACGGGCCGCCCAG
>NZ_LZRD01000042.1 GCF_001687325.1 Streptomyces sp. PTY087I2
GCCCCTGGAGTTGTAGTGGTCGCAGTTGGAGTTCGTCAGTGGCGATTCTGCCCTCTGCCCGGCTGTGGGGCGCGGGTTTCTCGGAGGAGAGAGTCGTGGCTTTCGTCCCGTCGGGGTCTGTGTGTTGGTCTTGCTGGGGGCGGTAGGCCTGGCGGTGGCGGGTTGTTCAGGCGTGGTTGGGGTCAGACGGGTTTGAGCAGGGTGCGGAGGTTGGCCATGTGGGCCTTTACGGCGGCGATTTCGGTGGGGTCGGGCGGACCGGCCTGCTGGCCCTGGGAGTGGGCGGCGCGGCAGGGGCGGCAGAGGCCGTCCGGGAGGGCTTCCGGCTGGCCGGGGCGGCCGCAGTCGGTGCATTCCACGAGGATGCGGTGGGTGGGGGATGGTGCTGAAGTTCCGGTGCCAGGCGAGGGGGTCGGGGTGGTGGGGAGCTGGGGTGGGATCTTGTCGGTGAGGCGGCGGCGGATGAAGCGGGGCGGGCAGTCGACCTGTTCGGGGAGTCCTGCGGTGAGGGCTGCGGTCAGGTAGTCGGTGCTCACGCCTCGGGCGAGCCATTCCCCAGCCTGCGCCTCCAGGGCGGCGCAGTCGTCGGCGGACAACGCCAGCCGGCTGTCCTTGCGGCCGAGTTCGGCCAGGGCCAGGTAGGCGGGGGAGGGGGCTGCTGTCGGGGCTGCCTGGGCTGTCAACGCCGCCGGAGCTGTCGACGGTGCCGGTGTTTCCGGTGTCTGGGTCAGAGCCTCTGCCGGGCCCGGGGCGGCCTCGGGCGCGGTGCGCTGCTGCGGTACGGCGACGGGGGCTGGGGCAGGCGGTGCTGTGGCGGCCGGGGGCTCCGTAGGGGCTGCGGTCCGGGCGGCTTTCTCGGTGGCCAGGTAGGTGTTCCACCACTCGTTGTCGCGGGCGGTGCGGGACCAGAACGTGCGGAAGACCCACCGGGTTTCGTCGCCCGCGCCGACAGCGCACCGTACGCGCCGAAGGTGCCCCGCGACGGACAGGGCGTTCAGGGCGGTGGAGATGGCCTGCTGTCCGTAGAGCGGGAGCTGCTTGGCCAGCTGCTTCACGCTCATGTCTGCCCCGTCGGGGAGGTGGTCGACGAATCCGGCGACGTACCGCTCACGAGTCGGAAGCAAGGCGAAGTCGTCGCGAGTGCGGGGTTGTTGGTCGGGTGCGGAGCGTTTGCCGTAGCCGGGCTTGGCCATCGGGTACGCGGCGGGGACTGCGGGGACGGGCAGGGCGGAGCTAGAGTGCTGGACAGCCACGGGATCGCCTTCCAAGGGAGTGATCTTGCGGTGAGACCCCGGCCTGGTGCTGTAACACCGTGTCGGGGTCGTTTGGTTCTCGCACCGTAAGCGGCTGTCACGCTGCGCCGCAAGCTGTCACGATTAGTCATACTGGCTGGCCGTGACGGGGTGGGGAGGTGGGGGAGGTTTTTCCCAACCCCCCTCATTTCCAGCCCGGTTAAAGAAGGCGCTCGGGTCACGGGTCTCGCATCCCGACGCCCGAGTCTCGACACCCGAGCTTCGGGCCGGAGCCCCGTCCACGTACCCCCGAACGAGTGATGACGGAGGCTCGGGTCTCGGGTCTCGGGCCCCGAGCTTCGGGGGTTTACGCCTTGCTCTCGCCCAGGGCGGCACGCAGCCAGTCGAGGCTTCCTTGTGCCAGGAGTTCGTCGGCGAGGCGGTTGGCGGTCTCGGTGACGATTCGACCCCGGCTGTTGTCGATCCACCGCTGAGCGTTCTCGTAGCCCTGGGCCTTGTACTCGATGCCCTGGAGCAGGCACTCCAGCTTGTCCGCGTCCCGGGCGCAGACCGCCTCCGGCGATTCCTTCGCCTCGTACTCCGCGACCAGTTCGCGGATCGCCGAGGCCAGCACCTCGGGCATTCCCGCAGTTTGGTCGGCGGTGACCTCCTGCGGGTCGCCGGCGGGGGCGTACTTCTTCCCGAGGTGGTTCACGTCCCCGGTCCGTGTCTCCTGCGTGTCGTGCCAGACGGCGAGATAGGCGGCCCGGGCGGGGTCCGCGCCCTCCAGCTTCGCGATGATCGTGGCGATCAACGCCGTACGCCACGAATGCTCGGCCACACTCTCCGGGTCGCGCACTCCGGCCATCCACCAGCCGGTGCGCCGCGTCTGCTTGAGCGTGCCCGCCTCGTACAGAAAGCGGCCCACCGCGGACAGGTCGTCGGTCACGACCTTCTCCTCTCACGCCTTGCTGAGGCGGATCGCATACCGGGTGTCTTCAGGTGTTGTGAGGCTGTGCCTGGTGTGCCGCCGCGATCCGGTCGATGCGTGCGGCCAGGTCGAAGTCGGCCGCTGTGAGCCGGTGGCCGGCGTCGTGCGTCGTGATCCGGAACCGTACGTGGTCCCACCGCAGGTCGATGTCCGCGTGGTGGCCGACGAGCCGCTCGACGTCCGCGACGTTGACGATCAGCGCGACACCGCCGTGATACCGGACGCCGAACGCGCGGGTGATCGCGTCCCCTTCACGCACCCACCCCGACAACCCAGCCAGGCGCTCCACAATCTCCTCGTCCGGCAGCGGATCCTTGCCCATCGTCAGCTCCCCTCGGTCACCGGTGCCAGGATCTCCGCGAGGTCCCGGCCGACCGGGGCATCGTGCCACGGGCGCATCGCCCGTTCCAGCGTGGCCAGTTCCCGGCACATGCGGGCCGAACGGGTCTCGACAGCGATGGTGGCGACGGTGCGGGCGATCTCCACCGCCTGGTCAGGCTCCCGTGCTGTGGCGGCGGCGGTCGCCTGCCGGGCCATGTACACCCCGCGGTCCCGGCGGGCTGTCTCCGGTACCGTTGCCAACACCTGCGCCCAGAGGGAACCTGCTTCGGCGCTCAGGCCGAGCCGCCCGTAACAAGTGGCTCGCTGCACCTCCAGGTACCCCGGAGTCCGGCGGCATGCGTTGCCCCACGGCAAGTCGTCGTCGACGTCGGGCAGAAGGCGGTCGGCCTGGTCCAGGAGGTGATCGACGGCGCGCCGTTCGCCGGTGAGGCTGGCACCGTGGGCCTGCTGCTGCATGGCCATGATCCGCACTTTCGGTACGAGCCGGTCGGCATCGTCGAGAACGGCCTCGCACAGCTCGACGACCGCGTGCCCGTCGCCCAGATCGGTACGTACCTGGGCTTGGTTCACCAGTGAGTACCCGATCAGGTGCGGGTCACGGGACCGCGCCGCGATCTCCTGCGTCACTCCTCGCCAGAACGCCGCTCCGTCCATGTCGCCGGCATCCTGGTACAACCAGCCGACGAGAGCCGAGTAGGCCGCGCCCGCGCGAAGAAGCCCACGCCGCGTCTCACCCTTCGCGGAGCGCACCAGCTTGTCGATGAGCTGGTACTGCGCGGACACCGTACCGATCAGATCATGGGGTCCCAGGAACATGTCGGCCCGGTAGTGACCCTCCAACTGCTGCTGGAAGTAGTCGACCAGAGCAGGGTCCACGTGCTGCGGGGCCGTCGGACCCATGGCGAGCGCGGCCGCAGTGACGGAGGTGAAGGCCCGACGGTTCACCTGCTCCTCCTCATGGTGCTCCGGCCGGATCCAGCCCGGCGGGGTCGTGAAGCCCAGGTCCTCGGGCCAACGGCCGAGGGCGTCGTGGAGAACAATCGCGGTTTCCTCGGCCGGCCAGCCCGGGCGTTCTCCTTCCCAGCGGCGCCACGTTCGTGCCGAGACGGTGAACTGGCGGTCGTCCAGTAACTGTTGCCCGTGCTTGGTGAGCGCCCCAGCGGCGGCCTCGATGCTCCGCCACCCACGGCGCAGGCGGGCGGCTCGTAGTGCGTCGTTGCGGCCCATGCGTTCAGTGTGAGGTGTCATCGTCCGTACTCCTGGCCGTGGCCGTCGGGTGGCCGCACGTGGCCATCGCACGACCTATCTCTCACTCGACGTACTCGCCCATCATCAGGGTGTGACAGCGGGCCATACAGCGAAATGGCCGCGAGCTCGATGAATTGGTCAGGGAGAACGCCGTGCCGATGACGCTGAAGGTGTACGAGGTGAACCGCACAGGCACTGTCCGTGTCCTGCGGGAAGAAGCCGAGGTGATTCCCTTCGAAAGGCCGGAAGTTTCACACGAGTTCCCCGCCTGCGAATGCCCCACTTGCACCGAAGGCGCGTTGTGAAGACCACTGCCCTGGGCGACACCGCCTACAGGACGTGGCTCGGCCACACCCAGTTCTGCGCGGCCTGTCGTGCCGGGGCCTGCTGTCCGACGGCTGTGCGTTTGGGGCGTGCTTGGCGGGAGGCGCGGCGCGGATGAGGGGCTACGTGAATGGGGACGCGGATGACGTCCCGGTCGAGGATGAGCCGGAAGCTTGCTGCACCGAACGCGGGGTGACGCTGCTGTGGCGTGGTGATCCGATCACGGCGGCTGATGCTGTCGGAGGGCCGGTCGTTGCCCTGAACGCTCTGTCGGTGGGGCCGGATGGTCCGTGCAGTGTTGTCTGCCGCAGTGCGTTGGTGACGGACCTGGCCGACGTGCACGCTCTGTGCCGCCTGCCGGAGTGCGCCTGCCCGTGCCACGCGCCGCAGTCCGCTGCTGTCCGGGGTGCCGGATGAGCGTCAGCCTGTCGGTCACGGATGTCCGTACGTGCGAGGCGTGCTGGCGAGAACCGGTGACCGCCGTCCGGCACACCGCCCACGGCCGGGATCTGTTGTGCCGGGCTTGTGCCGAGGGCGGCTGTCCGCGCCGGGTCGACCTCTTTCCGCCGTACGGGATCTACCGGCTGCGCCACCCGCTCAACCAATCAGCTGTACCGATCAGAGGAGATGGACGATGACCGCTACCCACGTCCCGGTCGAGGCCGGCAAGCACGGCGGGCCGCTGTCGGACAAGCCGTGGACTCCGCCGCAGGAGCCGAAACCGTCGCCGGACGGCAGCCGGCCGAAGTGTGTACCGCAGCCATGAGCACCGCGCGCGAGGCACCCACGTACGCGGACCTTGTCCAGGATCTTGCTGATCGGGGCTTGCTCACCGGTCGTTGGCGGCAGGTGTTCGAGGCTGTGCCGCGCAGCCGGTTCGTTCCGGCCGATGTCTGGCGGCAACTCCCCGACCGGTGCGAGCCGGTGGTGGGGACGGACGACTGGCTCGCGCTGGTCAACAGCGACGAGCCGGTGGTGACCCAGCTCGATGACGGGGCCGAGGACGGGCCCGGTATCGCGACGTCGTCGAACTCGATGCCGTCGATGGTGGCCCGGATGCTCGGACTGCTCGATGTCCAGGACGGCGTACGGGTGTTGGAAATCGGCACCGGCACCGGGTACGCGTCCGCGTTGCTGTGCGAGCGGCTCGGTGACGATCTGGTCCACAGTATCGAACTGGACCCGGTCGTGGCCCGGCAGGCGGCCGAGGCCCTTGCTCAGGCCGGATACCGGCCGCACCTGCGGGTCGGGGACGGCGAACAGCCCTGGCCCGGCCTGGGGCCGGTGGACCGGCTGATCGCCACCTGCGCCCTGAGATACGTCCCGTACGCGCTGCTCCGGCAGGTCCGGCCCGGCGGGATCGTCGTGGCCCCGCTGGCCCGGGAGTTCTGGTCGGGGGCGTTGGTCCGGCTCCATGTCCAGGACGACGGCACCGCGTCCGGCCCGTTCCGCGGCGGGGCCACGTACATGCCGATGCGGGCCCATCGCCTGCCCGACCTCCACGACGTACACGGGAAAGGGCGAGCGCGTGCGGCGGGCCTGGATCCCGCCCGGCTCCTCGACCTCGGGTTCGCCCTGTACGCGGGCGCGCGACTGCCCGGCGTACGGCTCATCCACCAGGACACTGCCAACGGTGTCCAGGTGTGGGCGACCCGTGAGGACGGAGTTGCCGCGACGGCCGCCACGGGGGAGGAGGTGTGGCAGTACGGGCCCGGGTTCCTCTGGGAGGAGATCGAGCAGGCCTGGTGGGAGTACGAAGCGGCCGGGCGGCCCGACGCCGAGCAGTTCGGGCTGACCGTGACCGACCGGGGGCAGCAGGTATGGCTGCGCGACCCGCGTGAGGTCATCCGGCCGAGCCGGGCGTGACCCACGCCGGTGCCCGCTCGTGCGCACCGAGCGGGTCGACGGGGGCGGGCTGCCTTCCTGCTCACTTCTTGAGAGCCGTCGGCAGCGCGGACGCCGTCCACCACGGAGAAGGCCGCACGGCCCTCCCGACGTGGCGTCGGCCTACTTCTTCGTGCTGCCGGTCACCGATACGACGAACCGTCCATCGCGCTCGATGACCGCAAGGTCCGCGACCGGTGCCGATGACGGTCCGAGGACGAACCGGTGCTCCGCACCCATCTGGTCGCCTCGCGCCTCGCGGACCTCAAGCGCGTCGACATCCCCGGCGGGGCCGAGTTCGGATACCCATGTCACCGCGTCATCGACGCTCTCCCCTTCCTGGAGGTATCGGCAGACAGCCTCGTCGGAGTCGTCCCGGGCCGCCGCGCTCAGGAACTGACGTACCGCGTCCTCGCCGGACTCCGCACCGCTACCGCAGCCCGTCTTGCCGCAGCCCGTCGCCAGCAGGCCGGCCGATGCCACGAGGGCGAGCCATGCCGGCAGACGGCCCACGAGCCTGCTCACGCCCTGTTCTCCCGCCATGCCCTACCCTGCCCAGGTCCACGAAGCACGGATATCGACGTTCCCGGTGTACCACCAGTTGCTGTCGCTGCGGTACCAGCCAGCCCAGGTCGTGGCTCCAGTCTCCTGCTTTGCCGGGAACCGGGCTCCAGGTGTACGGGAGTTGGCGCGCGGATGAGGAGTCGGCGGCCAACCTCCGTACGGCCTCCCGAACGGCCCTGGGTCGTCGTGCCGCTGGCTACCTTGATGCCGTGCGGAGCCAGCGGCAGAGGGCGGAGAGCGACGGTGGGGGCAGGCCCGAGGGTGCGCGGGGCGTGGCCGGGGGTGTTGAGCAGGTCCGGCGGGCAGGGCTTCCGAGCGGGCCGGGCGGGCCTGGGGTCGTCGGTGGTGGGCCGGGGGGTCTGCTGCCGCTCCAGCGCATGATGGGGAACGCGGCCACCACGCGGGCGGTACGGCGCGGTAAGCGGCCCGTCGTCCGGCCCCCGGCCATCGACGAGCGGGCCGAACAGGGGCTCGTCCTGCCGCCGTACCTGATGGACCTCGAAGCGGGCGGGCTGTCCACCGCCTACGGGCTGACCGGGCAGGAGTTTGTCAGCAGCGCCGTCGCCGCCGTCGTGGGGCACGGCGACGGCACCGTGGCCGCCATCGCCGCCGAACTCGCCGGGCGGCCCGAGTCGTTCTTCGGGCGAGGCCGCGCGTTCGCGGTGGAGGGTGCGCAGGGCGGCGACGGGTTCGACGTCACCGTACGCATCGCACCCGCCCCCGACGACCGGCCGCCCACCTTCCACCCGTCCGCCGCCCTCCCCACGGCCGCCCCGGACCCGGGCGGGGCCCCGCTCGCCGCTCTCGACGACGCCGAGGGCAAAAACACCAAGGTCGACGTCCACCACAACAGCGCGGCCACCGCGAGCAGCGCGACCGGGAACTCCACGAGCACCGGCGTCGGCGGCACCGCGTTCGGGCTCGGCCCCGTCGCACCGGGGCTGTGGCTCGGCGGCGCGGTGACCGGCAGCGTGCAGCCCTGGCAGTCCTCGCGGGACTCCCGCACCCAGCGGGGCGTCGCCGAACCCCGCGTACTGCGCAGCGACCAAGGCTCGGTGGAGGTGCCGCGCCGTGTGGTGTACGCCGTACGGATCCGGCGGCAGACGGGCGGTGACGAGCAGTCCTTCCGGGGCTCCGGCACGCTCACGCAGCGCGTGCCCACCGAGCACCTGATTCCCGCCGGTACCGGGGCCCCGGCCCGGCCGCAGCCGGTCGACGACGAACTCGCCCGGCGCGTCTCGCTGGCCGACTCGCTCGCCCCGATCGGCGTGTCCGACACCGCCGCACCGCACCAAGGCGGCGGCGGGCTCTTCGACGCGGTCGCCTCCGTCCTGCACCCCTCACTCACCGCGCCCGGCGCTCCCGGCCGCGCCCGCCTGTACGAGGCGACCGCCACGCCCACCGTGCTGGAGGACCTGCCCCGGCTGCTGGGCAGCGGCGTCACGGGGGACGATCTGTACGCCAAGGACGGCACGAGCGCGGGCAGTTACCGCATGCGCGCAGTCGTCACCGGGCTGTCCCCGGCCTGGGGTGCCGGGAAGACCCAGCTGCGTACGCACCAGCAGGCCCAGCACTCCACGGCCGAGAGCGCGGGCAAGGGGCGAGCCGTCACGGCGGGAATCGGCCCGGCGGTCGGGCTCGGGGCCGCCGCCAACGCGGCCGTCGTACGGGCCACCGCGATGCCGGTCGCCGGGGCGCGCAAGGCCCGGTACAGCGTGAACGAGCAGACCGTCTCCAGCCGCCAGGGCGCGGAGGTGCGCGGCGAGAAGGCGCTGTACCTCGGGACCGTACAGCTGACCGTGGAGGGCACCGGGCCCCGTTCGGCGGGGATGATCCTGCGCCCGGAGACCCGGGTCGCCACGCACACCCTTCAGGTCTGGGTCGCGCTGCGGGCCGACGAGGCCCAGGAGTTGGGGCTTCCCTTGCCGCCGGGGAAGCAGGCGGGCGACTTCATCAAGCCTCCGCCGCGGGGGGAGGAAGGGGGAGGGGAAGGTGCGTCGGAGGGCGGGGCGCCCGCGGCCGCAGCGTCCCAACGCCATCTGCCCTTCGGTGCCATGGGGTCGAGCGTCACCCTCGGGCGGCTCGACACCGCCCCCATGCTCAAGGCCGTGCAGGAGCTGTTTGCCACCGACCCCCGGCTGACCGGCTATCTGCCCGCCTTCGGCACCACCGCCCCCTCTGCAGGCACCAGCCGGGAGGAAGCCGAGGCTCAACGCGCCAACTACCGCGACCTGATGGCGACCCTCTCCGAGACCAACTTGCGCGTGAACAAAGACCAGTTGCTGTCCACCGGGATCCGGGTGCGCCTGCGCCGCAAGACCGCGATGCACTCCCACGACGTACAGGTACGGGTCCACGGCGACCTGGACGAGGCCACCCACCTCGGCGACATCGACGACTGGCTGGTGCGCAGCCACGCCGGAGTTGCGGCCAACGTGCAGACCGGGCGCAGCAGTTCGCGTTCGATCGGCGGCATGGTGCTGGCTCAGGCCCGTCTGGTCCCGGGGGTGCTCACGGGCTCGGCCCGCTACGAACGCACCAGCTCCGGCGGTCGCCGCAACCAGGGCGGCCCCACGACCCGTACCGACGTCCTCACCAACGGCTCGGAGAAAGCGAGCGCGTTCGGGGCGGCGCTCCGCCTGAACGTGGACGTCACCATGACCTCGCGGCAGCGCAAGCTGGCCCGTGCCGTGACCCCGGGCGGCCCCGGCCGGGACGCGCCGGAGGCCAGGCTGCTGTCCGGGCTGCACCTGGAGGAGCAGGACGTACGGCTGCTGACGCCGGCGGAGTTCACGGTCGGCACGGAGGAGAAGCGGCGGCTGGACGCGGGCGGCGGGCAGGCCCCGGGCCCGGAGCAGCCGGTGGCGGCGGCCGGGATCGGTGATCTGGCCGCCCTCGCCCCGGCCCCGGCCGCCGGACGGCTCGTACGGGACTGGCAGCTGGTCGAGACGGTCGGCGACGGGCAGCCGGTCCGCGATCTGGCCCTCGCGCTGCTGGCCCGGGCCGCCGCCCGGGGCGAGGCGGGCCGCCAGGACCCGGCGCTGGCCACGGAGGGCCTCGCGCCCCGGCTCGCGGTCGAGGAGCGCTTCAGCCCGCAGGCGATCACGGGCGCGCTGCGGCAGGCCGCGTCCGTCGGCTGGGTCGTGAAGAACCTGCGCTACCCGCGCCGACTGGCCGCCTTGAACGGTGCGGTGGGTACCCGACTGGCGCTCGCCGCACCGCAGTTGGTGCACGAGGCGGCGGGCCCGGGTACCGAGACGTTCGTCCTGGGTGGTCACCAAGCGGGCGGGCAGCAGAGCAGCGGCAAGGCGAGCACGGTGCAGGTCGGGGCGACCGGCGTGCAGAACGGCGCGGAGTGGCGGGCCGGCGAGGGCCTGTCGGGGTTCAGGACGACGAGCGCGGGCGACAGCGAGGCGGCCACCGTGTCGGGGACGGTGGAGCGGAACGCCCACACGCCGAAGAAGGCCCCGCTCTATCTCGTACGGTGCGATCTGCTGGTCACGATGGTCGCGGAGGTCAAGGTCACGGGCGGCGGCCCGTACGTGGCGAACGCTGCGCGGACTCTGCCGGGCGCGGCGGCGGTGTGGCTGACGGCGGAGCAGCTGCGGGCGGCGGGGGTGGAGCTGCCGGGGTCGGCGCGCAAGGCGCTGAAGATGCCGGAGGCGAAGAAGACGCCGGAGGCGAAGGAGGCTGCGGTGGCGAGCAAAGCCCCCAAGGCACCCAAAGCGCCCAGGGCGGGGGAGGGGCGGTCGGGCGGGGACCAGGCGGAGTCGTCGGCGTCGGGGGCGGCGCGAGGCTCGACACGAGCGGGCGCGGTCGGAGCTTCGGGCAGCAGCGGCCGGGCCCGCCCCGGGCAGACCTTCTCCCGCGATCTGCCCCTCGGATTCGGCATGATCGAGGAGGTCCCGGACTTCGTCCCCCTGCTGGACGGCCTGCGCGGCACCCTTGCACGTACCGGGCACCAGGACATCGCTGACGACCTGCTGCCGCGCCAGCAGCTGCGGGACCGCAACGACAACGTCCAGCGTCTCCTGCGGGTCCTGGACCGGGACGGTTCCACCGGTCTGCTGGCGAGCGCGATGGACGGCGGGGTCACGGTGGAGCTCCTGGACGGCCGCAGCACGCCGTACTGGGCGGTGTTCAAGGTCGACCGGGTCGGGGACGGGATCCGGGAGGGGGCGGCCGAGGACGGCCGGGACATGGAGTACATCACCTCGGCCGTGGCCCAGCAGGCCTCGTCGCACGACGAGGGCGCGACCACCGGCGTGGAGGGCGTCCTCGCGGGCTCCGGCAAGCCGGACGGCGGAACGGGCCAGGTCAAGAGCGCCGGCGGGGCGGGCGGACTCGGCATCGCCTCGGGCTCGGGCCGCCGCCGGGGTGAGGCCGCGCGGGGTCAGCTCGGGATGAAGACGGTGGCCGAGGCGAAGACGGCCGGGTCGGAGAAGGTACGGGTGCCGGTCATCGCGAGCCTCGAACTCCACCGGGGGAACCGACGGTTGGCCATCGCCGGCTCGGGCAGGACGTCCCTGGTGCACCGGGTCCTTCAGAGCGACCTGACGGCGCTGCGCCGGGTGACCACCCCGCGCCGCAACCCGGCCCGCACGGCACCGGACACCCCGCCCGGCGACGCGGCCGGGCTGGGCGTCTGGCGGTCGGGCGGGGTGCCGCTGCCGATGGAGGCCCAGGTGAACGGTTTCCAGGGGGCCCCGCGTGTACGGGAGTTGGTGTCATCGGCGATACGGGCGGCGGGTGGCAACGACCGCTTCCGGCAGAAGGGCCAGGCCGCCGCGTACACGCTGGGCGAGGCGGTCTCCACCGAGTGGCTGATCGCGGCCCTGCCCCTGCTGACGAACGCCGGCGCGGAGCTGCCCCCGGTGCACGCGAGCGGCGCGTCGGGCCAGGACCTCCGGGCTTCCGTGCACGCGCGCCTGCGGGCGGGCCGGGTGCTGGGGGCCGGGGACAAGATGGCGTTCGAGACGATCGCCCAGAGCCACCCGGGAGCGCCCCGCCCCACCCAGACCGACGGCCAGAGCTCGGCCGAACAGGGCAGGCAGGCCCGCGGACTCATCGGCGCCGGAGTGCTGAACGCCGACGAGTTCCGGCTGAACCAACTGATGGGCAACACCGGCGGCGCGGGCTCGGCGAGCGGGGCGTCGGCCCACGGGGCAGGCTCGATGCCGGTGCACAAACCGAAGTTCACCTCGGTGCTGGTCCAATTCACGCTGGACGTACGAGTGGTGGCCCGGGTCACGGACCGGGTGCGCACCTCCCGAACGGCGATGGCGGAACGCGAACTGACCCTGCCCCGCCCGGTGGTGGTCCGCATGCCGCTCCCGGTGGCCCAACGCCTCCTGGCCGCACACCCGGACGCGGTGACGGACCCGCGCGATTACCTGGGGCTCCAGGCGGACCAGCGATGATGGTGCAAAGGTCGGGCTTCCACGCCGATCGCCGTTGTCGTGGTCAGGGTAGGTGAAATTCTCCGATGAAACTGGACTTTACGGGTCTGCGAAGAATGCCGGATGAGGAGCTGGTTCGCAAGGAAATCCGATATCTGGCGCTGGTGCAGGTCGACCTCATGGCGCTGTATCAACGTTGGGGGCGCCCCGATGTCGGCGTGGACTCCTTGGCCGAATGGTTGAGCTTCGCGTTCGCGCTGCCCAGCGGGGAGAAGTTCGCTTTGCAGCGTGAGGCCTGCTATCCGCCTACACCCGGATTCCTCCTCAGTACGACCCGGGCGCTCTTCTCCGCAGAAGGAGCGGAGCAGGTGATCGTGGCGCTTGAGATTCCCGAGGCATTCGCGGTGGAGTTGAGCTCCGAAGTGGTTGGCTGAGACCTGTCCCGTGATGATCGAACGGCTGAGCCGGATGCTTGGCGTGGCCGCGTGCTCAGCCCGGCGGACGGCGTTGTCCAAGACGGGTTGGACGCCGTGGTCACGCCAGCCAGGCGACAGATCATTTCAGTTGCTGATCTTCCTCCGCCCAGTTGAGCATGGGTGTCAACGAGACGAGGAGGACGATGGATGGGACTCATGCTCTGCCCTGCAGACGACGATGTGGCCGGCCCGGACATCTCGTGGTCGTACTACGGGTTCAAGCTGTTCAGGGAGTGGCTGGCCCACATCGAGGGATTCACTCTTCCCGAGATGGTCGGATTCGGTGGGAAGCGCGCGTGGAGCAGCATCACCACCACGCTGACGCCGCTGCTCAACCATGCGGACGACGACGGCGACCTTGCTCCCGCTCAGTGCGCGGCCATGCTGCCACGGCTGGAAGAGATCGTCGGCGAGCGGCGACAAGTCGCCGACGATCCCGTCCTCCAGCGGCGCATTGATGACACCCGCCAGCTGATCGATGTCTTGAAGTACTGCGTGGACAAGGGCATCGCGCTCAACTTCTGCTGACTACCGGACCAGCAGTTCCCGCTCCAGACGACCGGTAATTGCGGGACAGCTCTTGGGCGCCACCAAGCTCTGCGCGCCCTCACTCCTCGCGCAGGCTCGTGACCAGGTCGCGCGGCAGCCCATGCGTGTCGTGCAGGTAGTGGAAGTCCTCCTCGGTCAGCGGGCCTTGGAAGCGGGGGCGGGCGAGTACGCTGCGGCCGCGGTTCAAGAGGCGGCCGAATCGGTGCTCCTCGTCCAGCAGTGTCCGGAGCACGTCGGCCGGGCGCATGTCCTGGTGGAAGTGGTCCAGGGTGTGCCGGACCAGGTCATCCGGCAGGTCCCCGAGGCTGCGTGAGGCGTCCTCCCGCCACAGCACCGTGAGTACGCGGCGTACCAGGCGGCGCAGCACGTAACCCTGTCCCGTGTTGGACGGGCGGACGCCGTCGCCCAGCACCACGACGGCCGAGCGCAAGTGGTCGCTGACCAGGCGCAGGTCGGGCTCCTTCAGGGGCCAGAGGGGCGGGAGCAGGCGGCGCCACGGGTCGAAGGCGTCGCAGGCGAAGACGGATGGCTTGCCCTGGAGCAGGGAAGCCAGGCGCTCCAGGCCCAGGCCGGTGTCGACGTTGCGCTGGGGCAGCGGGACGAGCGAACCGTCGTCGAGGCGGCGGTGCGTCATCGTCACGTGGTTCCACACCTCCACCCAGCGGTCGTCGCGCGTGGGCGTCGACTGCGGCGGGCCCTCGCCGCTCCAGAAGAAGATCTCCGAGTCGGGGCCGCACGGCCCCACCGGACCGTTGGACCACCAGTTGTCCTCGATGGTCAGTTCCACGGGGACGCCCAGGCCCTGCCACAGCTCCACCGAAGCGGTGTCCGGGCCCGTCCGGTCGTCACCGGCGAAGGCGGTGGCGTACAGCAGGCCGGGGTCGATGCCCAGGCCCTCGGTGAGCAGCCCGTACCCCCAGTCGAGGCTGCGCGGGCCCCCGTAGTCGCCGAGCGACCAGGTGCCCAGCATCTCGAAGACCGTCAGGTGGGTGGCGTCCCCGACCTCGTCCAGGTCCGTGGTGCGCAGACAGCGCTGTACGTTGACCAGGCGCTTCCCCAGAGGGTGAGGCCGGCCTTCCAGGTACGGGGTGAGCGGGTGCATGCCGGAGGTCGTGAAGAGCACGGGGTCGCCGGGGGGTGGCAGCAGGGTCGAGCCGGTGATCCTGCGGTGGCCGCGTTCTTCGTAGTACTCGACGAACGTCCTGATGAGCTGGTCCGTACGCATGGGGGTGGCTCCTTCGCGTCGTAGCGGGGAGGCACCGGAGAACGGAACCGTTCAGTCACCCGGCCGGGGCCAGAGGCTCCGCGGCACTACCGACGGACCGTTTCCGGTCGCCGGGGGGAAGATGAAGTCAGACGGCGGCGGCCGGCGAGCTGGTCGCTCGCGCGGTCGCGGTGGTGCTTCGGCCGGTGACGTTCATACGGCAACCCTAGCGCGGGTCCGGTCGGGGGAGCATGTGAATTTGCCGTCGGTGTCGGAACGGCCAGGTCAGATCGGCGGCATCAGGTCGCTCTCGCTGATGGTGTACGCCAGTGGGGGATAGGTGAAATTGGCTTCCTGGTTCTCGCGGCGCCGCAGTCGGTAGAACTCGTCCCGCTGCTCATCGTCGGCCAGCGCGAGCCGCGCGCCCTGCGGGAGGTAGGCGTGGCCGTCCCGGAAGTGGACCGAGGTCTTCGACGTTCGGAACGTCAGCCCCAGCCATTCGTTCTCCTCTGCCTCTCCCGGCGAGTCCAGGACAATCCTGTGTTTCAGGCGGCGATTCGACGCGACCGAGAAAGTCACCACGCTGTTGTGTGTGAGAGGGATCTCGAACTTCTCCCCGTCGCCATCCTTCGGGGTGAAGATCAGCTTCCTCGGTGGGCCTGCTTCCGGATTCCGGTAGCAGGAGAAGACGGCGATATGCGAATCGTCGGCCAGGTCCAGGGCCTGGTCGGAGTGGGCGCCCATGGTCCTGTACGCGTTCGTGTAGCTCTCGAACAGGGCGTTGTTGAATTCGGCCGGGAGGTCTGAGTGGTCTTGGATCTGTTGCGCCAGGCGCTCGTGCACCGGGCGGAAGCGCTGCGCCGGGGCGCTGTATCGCGTGGTCGTACGCACGAGAGGCACTCCGCCCGTCGCGTCGACCCTGGTGAGCACAGCGCCTCGGCGGCCCTTTCCCGCGTCCTCCAGTACGGCCGACGCCGACAGCTCCGCGAAGAGGTTCTCCCCGGTCTCCTCGGGCTCCCCGGTCTCCTCCGTCGGCAAGGCGTGCGCGAGGACCCCGTACGAGAGGATCCCGTCCGAGATCCTAGATTCCGGGGGCAACGTAGTCCCCCGAGTTCATGCTGAAGCGGAAATCGTTCCCGTAGTCGATGAAGGACGACGTCCTGTTCTCCTCGGCGTACAGCTTGCGCAGATCCTCCATGCCCTCCTGCGTGGGCGGCTCCAGCTTCACCAGGTCTCCGGCCACTCTGAGGAACGTGTGCCCGTCCTTGTGCACGGCCTCGGTGCTCGAACAGCGCACCACATAACCCAGGCGGGTCGGGAGCAGTTCGGCGTTCAGCCCCGAGGGCCGAATTTCGTGCGTGTACAGGCGGTTGGTGGACAGCGGCATGAAAAAGACCGAGCCGGGGTGGAGGGTGATGCTGAACTGCTGGGGAAGGGCATTCGCCGTGCCCCGTTCTTCGGCCGTTTCCTTGAGGCGGAAGTGGAGGCGCGTGAGGCCGCTGGTCCCCTTCACGCCGTAGTCGAAGGCGTCGCCGGGCATCGGCCGCAGATGGTCGAGCCCGTCGTAGAAGGTGCAGAAGGCCATGATGCCGTTGGCCGGCATGTCCTTGGTCTTGTCGGCATGGGCCGAGATCTTGGCCTTGGCCTGCTTGCGCTCGGCCGTGGCACGGGTGTTGCGGTAGATCTGGGCGAGGACGTGGTTCAGCGGTGCGTGGCCCCGGAAGACGGTGTCGGCCTCACGGTTCAGCTCCTCGACCACGCTCGTGTCGGTCGGTCGGAACGTCTCGGTCGGGCCCGAGAGATTCGTGGAGCACCGGAGCAGCCGGAAGTGCCGTTCGTCGCCGTCCTGTGTGACGGGCGTCAGATAGATCCCGCTGCGATGGGACGTTCCCGGCTTCGTGGACTCCGTCAGGGACTGGAACACGTGCTCCGAGCTGATCCGTCCGAAGTGGTCGGCGTCGAGGTCGAAGAAGCGGCGGTAGTACACGCCGGCCCCGTGCACCCGCAGGGGGACGCGGCCGAGGCCGATGGTCGTCCACGGTCGGCCGGCGTCCTCGTCGTCACCGTGCGACAGTTCCCGGATCACGAATACCCGGGCAGCGGAACTCAGTTGATCGTCGGATACGGTCGACAGGTCGCCGCATACGTAGACGGTCTTCCCTGCGAGGCCGGGCGGGTCGGAGGCGAGTTCCTCCGGAGTGATCGTGGACCCGAAGAAGTCCCTGATCGCGTCCGAGCCCTGTACGTCCGAGGGGGCGACCAGGACGTTGTCCGCCTCTTCGATGCGGGCCTCCAAGGCCTTTGCCGCGTACGTCAAAACGCTCCCCGTCCTTTCGCGGACATCAAGCGCGGCCGCGCGAAGTCCGTGTTGTCCACCACCGCGTCCATCCTCGGCAGCGGGTCCACCTCGTCGAGGTAGAGACGCTCCGCCACCAGGTACCGGTTTCGGTGGATCGACTCCGCGTCCGTGCCCGCCCAGTCCTGGTCGCGTTCCGCACCACGGCGTACGGAGAGTTCGGCGTCCACGTCCATCCAGATCCGGAAGTCCCAGTAGGCGTCGATCTCGGGCCGGAACGCGAAGACGCCGTCCACGATCAGGATCGAGTCCGGAGCGAGCGGGGTCGTTTCCCCCGCGTGGTTCTTCTGTGTCAGGGGGTCTATGGAGCACAGCGAGCAGGCCTCTGCCTCCGGGGTCCGACACGGGTCCAGCAGGAGGCGCTTGGCCGTGCCGTAGTCGTACGCGTTGCGGTAGTAGCCCTCGCCCGACTCCCGGTCGTACAGGTGCCGGTCCTTCCACGGGTTCTTGAAGTCGTCCAGCGTGGCCCGGAGCACCGGGCGGCCCGACTCCGCTATGTGCGCCGCCAGTTCGTGGCCGAAGCTCGTCTTCCCCGCTGCCGTGAAGCCGTCGATGCCGACCAGGAGCCGGCCCGGTCCCCGGGCCCGGATGCGGTCCGCGATGGCCTCCGTCAGCGCGCTGCGTTCCGCCGACGCCGGTGCGGGGTACGGCTGTTGCCAGGTCGAGGGGGAGTGGCTCACGGATGCTGCCTCAGGTCGTCCCATCCGCCGATCCTCGCAAAGGCTCCTGGCGCGCCCTCAGGTGGGCCCGTTCGCCCTGGTGGCCGAAGAGGACCAGCAGTTCTACGGTGCGGTCGTCGTCGGGGCCGAGCCAGTGCGGGACATGCGTGTCGAACTCGGCCGCCTCGCCGGGCTTCAGGGCGAGCGTTCGCTCGCCCAGGATCAGCCGGAGCCGGCCGGCCAGGACGTACAGCCACTCGAAGCCTTCGTGGGTCCGCAGGGTCGGTTCCGTGCCCGCCGGGCTCGGGCGGATCAGCAGTTTGTGGGCCTGGACCCCTCCCGGGCGGCTCAGCGGTACGTACGTGAGGCCGTCCCGCGTCACCGGGCGCAGGTGGATGCGCGGATCGCCCGTGCGGGGCGCGCCCACCAGCTCGTCCAGCGGGACCGCGTGGACCTCGGCCAGCGGCAGCAGCAGTTCCAGCGTCGGCTTGCGCGTGCCGCCCTCCAGGCGGGACAGCGTGCTCTCGTTGATCCCGGTCCGCTCCGCCAGTTCGGCCAGCGTCATGCCGTGCCGGCGTCGCAGTTCGCGCAGGCGGGGGCCCACGCCCGCCAGTACGCCGTCCCGGTCCCTGGTGCCCGACGCCGGTGACGGCTGTTCCGGCGGTGGCTGTTCTGACGCGTCTCCCATGCGCCCCAGGTTGCCGAAACGGCATGGAAGCTTGCAAGGGCGGCAGGCCGCGGCGCACCTTCCTCCCGAGAAGCAGGAAACAGGGAACGGAAACGAAAGGGATCCGACATGAGCAGCGACACCACCCGCGCCACCGACTCCGCCGCGTTCTGGGAGAACCACTACGCCGGCATGGACCCGCAGTGGGGCACCCGGCCCAACGCCGTCCTCGCCGAGGTCGTCACCGCCCTGGCCCCCGCGCCGGGCGGCGGTGACGGCGGCCGGGCGCTCGACCTCGGCTGCGGGCACGGCGGCGACGCCCTGTGGCTCGCCTCGCTCGGGTGGGACGTCACCGCCGTCGACGTCTCGGCGACCGCCCTGGAACGGGTTGCCGCCGGAGCGGCCGCGGCCGGGCTTGCCGACCGGGTCCATCCGAGCCGGCACGACCTCGCCCGGTCCTTCCCCGAGGGGGCCTTCGGTCTCGTCACCGCCAGCTACTTCCACACCCCTGTGGAGATCCCGCGGGATCAGGTCCTCCGGCGCGCCGCCGAAGCCGTTGCCCCCGGCGGTCTCCTCGTCCTGGTCGAGCACGCCTCGCTCGCCCCCTGGTCCTGGCGGGACGGCCACGAGGACGTACGGTTCCCCAGCCCCGACGACGTACTCGCGTCCCTGCGGCTCGGCGACGGATGGCGCACCGAGCGCTGCCACGCGCCCCGGCGCACCGCCACCGGGCCCGGGGGACAGACGGCGACCGTGACCGACAACGTCATCGCCGTCCGCCGCGCCTGAACCCGCCCGAGCCCGCCTGAGCCCGCCTTGACTGTCAGAGGCGGGTGGCAGAGTGGACACCATCGAAGGACCGGGCGCCGGAAAGGACCGGAGGGGGAGTTGTGGGGGATTACTTCCAGACCGTCGTCGACCGCGATGTCACCGAGGCGGACGCCGCCCCGCTGGCCGCGCGCGTCGTCGCCTGGCTCGTGGCCGAGGGCGTCATCGGGCCCGACCGCACCGAGCTCGTGCTCGGCCGCGACCTCGGATATCCGCCGGGGCCGCGCATCCGTGAGGTCGTCGACAGCAGCGGCTGGGGCGAGCCCTGGCAGGGCGGAGGGCTCGACGTCGCCGTCACCCGCACCATTTTCGACGCCGGGCAATGGGCCGACCCGTCCTCGGCCCGATGCCCGCGCTGCGAGCGGGATATCGAGTTCCGCGACAGGGCTCTTCAGGACATACCCGGTGCCTGGGATCCGTTCTCCGAGGCGATCTCCGACTGGGAGGCGGGCGTCGAGGCCCTCGTGCGGTGCGCCCACTGCGACGCGTCGTCCCCGCTCGTCGACTGGACCGGGATGGAGCACTGCTTCGCCTTCGGCGCCCTCGGCTTCACCTTCTGGGGGTGGCCCGACCTCACCTCGGCCTTCCTCGCCGAGTTCGACCGCCGGCTGGACGGCCACCGTACGGTCGTCGTGAGCGGGAAGATCTGAGGCGGGCCGGGGCCGGGCGAGCCGGCTGAGGGCTGTCCCGGAGAGCCCTGACCCGCCCCGTATCCCGACCCTGCCCCGTAACCGCGAACTCCGCCCCGGCTCAGCCCGCGACGATGTCCTCGTACCCGCTGATCTCGCGCGGGTCCCGCGTCCCCGGGCCCACGTACGTCGCCGACGGGCGCACCAGGCGGCCCGTGCGCTTCTGCTCCAGGATGTGCGCCGACCAGCCCGCCGTGCGGGCGCAGGTGAACATCGACGTGAACATGTGCGCCGGGACCTCCGCGAAGTCCAGCACGATCGCCGCCCAGAACTCCACGTTCGTCGCCAGGACCCGGTCCGGGCGGCGGTTGTGCAGCTCCTCCAGCGCCGCCTTCTCCAGCGCCTCCGCCACCTCGAAGCGCGGGGCCGCCAGCTCGCGGGCCGTGCGGCGCAGGACGCGGGCGCGCGGGTCCTCGGCGCGGTAGACGCGGTGCCCGAAGCCCATCAGGCGCTCGCCCCGGTCCAGGGCGCCCTTCACATACGCGGTCGCGTCGCCCGTACGCTCGATCTCCTCGATCATGCCGAGGACCCGGGACGGGGCGCCGCCGTGCAGCGGGCCCGACATCGCGCCCACCGCGCCGGACAGGGCCGCCGCGACGTCCGCGCCCGTCGACGCGATGACCCGGGCCGTGAACGTCGAGGCGTTCATGCCGTGCTCCGCCGCCGACGTCCAGTACGCGTCGACCGCCTTCACATGCTTCGGGTCCGGCTCCCCGCGCCAGCGGATCATGAAGCGCTCGACCACCGAGTGCGCCTTGTCGATCTCGCTCTGCGGCACCATCGGCAGCCCCTGGCCGCGCGCCGACTGGGCGACGTACGACAGGGCCATCACCGCGGCCCGCGCCAGATCGTCCCGGGCCGTCGCCTCGTCGATGTCCAGCAGCGGCTTCAGACCCCAGACCGGGGCGAGCATCGCCAGCGCCGACTGGACGTCGACCCGGATGTCACCCGAGTGCACGGGGATCGGGAACGGCTCGGCGGGCGGCAGGCCGGGGTTGAACGCCCCGTCCACGAGCAGGCCCCACACATTGCCGAAGGAGACGTGACCGACCAGGTCCTCGATGTCGACCCCGCGGTAGCGGAGCGAACCGCCTTCCTTGTCCGGTTCGGCGATCTCCGTTTCGAACGCGACGACTCCCTCAAGACCGGGTACGAAGTCGGACATCAGGCGGCTCCCTCAGTTCGGCGGGCGACGGGTGGCGTGCGGTGCGCGGCGTGCTGGGCTGTGCGGAGGCCACAGCGGCCTGCCCCAAGATATTGGCGGGTTCCTCCGATGCGGGGAAGCGTGACATCCGGCACAGGACCCCCTTTCGGCGGCGCGTGGTTACGGCCCCTCGGCGCCGGGCAGACTCGGCCCCTGCGGCAGGATGGGCCCCGTGCCCACACCAGAAGGTTCCACGGGACCCCTCCCGGACGATTTCACCACCGATCCCGCGGCCATGCGCGAGCAGTACCGCTCGGAGGACTTCGTCGAGCGCGACCTCGCCGCCGATCCGATGGAGCAGTTCGCCCGCTGGTTCCGCCAGGTCGCCGTCGGCGGCGTGCTGCACGAGCCCAACGCGATGATCGTCTCCACCGCCGACGCGGACGGCCGCCCGTCCTCGCGCACGGTGCTGCTCAAGCAGTACGACGACCGGGGTTTCGTCTTCTTCACGAACTACGACTCCCGCAAGGGCCGCGAGCTGGCCGCGAACCCGTACGTCTCCCTGCTCTTCCCCTGGCACCCGATGGCCCGCCAGGTCATCGTCACCGGCACCGCCTCCCGTACCTCCCGCGAGGAGACCGTCGGCTACTTCCGCACCCGCCCGCACGGCTCCCAGCTCGGCGCGTGGGCCAGCGCCCAGTCCGCCGTCGTCGGCTCCCGCGAGGAGCTGATCACCCGGTACGAGGAGCTGGCCGCCCGCTACCCCGAGGGCGAGAAGGTTCCGGCCCCGCCGCACTGGGGCGGCTTCCGGGTGGTGCCCGAGACGATCGAGTTCTGGCAGGGGCACGAGAACCGGCTGCACGACCGGCTGCGGTACGTCAGGGAGGGCGGCGAGCCGGGCGGCCTGTGGCGGGTGGAGCGGCTCTGCCCGTGAGGCCCCGCGCCCGGCATCCGTACGACGCAGAAACCCGCAGGCCCTGGCAACGCAGAAACCCGCAGGCTCTGGTTCCTCCGTGCACAGAGGAGCCGGCCGGACTTACCGGCGAGCCTGCGGGTCGGTGACTGCTTGGGATTGGCCGGCGTCCGGCCTGGCACTGCAAAAGAGTGCGACGACGGGCGTCAGCCCGCAGCCACCTCACGAGTCCGAAGAGAAATCACTTCCGGAACACCTCCTTTCCTGTGTGCTCCACAGCCTAGGAGCGCCCCGCATCGCGGTACAAGCGATTTATTCGCCGGTCCGCGTCGCCCCTGTAACCCGTGTCAGGCCCAGCGCGCTCCGGACCTTCCGCAGGTCCACGAACTTGAAACCGGTGGCCTCCCGGCCCTCCTCCGCCGGAGTGGCATTGCCGTCCTGGACGACGAGCAGGCCGCCCGGGTACCGGCTGCCGAGCGGTTCGTTCAGGACCGCCGCGCCGTCGCAGGCCTCGGACCCGTCCAGCGTCGCCGAGGCCGCCGTCACCCGGAAGCCGCCCGCGTACCCGGGAAGGGCCCGGCTCTCGCGGCCGGTCCGGCGGGCGTACGCGGCGAAGGTGTCGTCACCCTGGCTGGAGGCCAGGAGGTAGCGGTCGCCGTTCCGCTCGGGGAGCAGGGTCAGGCCCTCCACATCGGCCGAGATACGGGTGCCGCCGAAGCCCGGGTCCTTGCCGGGGGCGCACTCCTCGCTCTCCTCGTCGTACGTCCCCGGCACCCCGTACTCGCGGACCTTGTCGACCAGCACCGGCTTCCCCCGCAGGTCGGCGGGCATCCGCCAGATGCCCACGTCCTCCTGGCCGGCGAAGAGCGTGCCGTCGGCCGGGTCGACCACCATCCCCTCGACCTGGGGCAGCTCGCCCGGCTCGCCGCAGGGCGTCCAGGCCGTGCCGTCGGGCAGCCGGAAGGTGGAGGGCAGGTCGAGGCTGCGGACCTTGCGGTACGTCACCGTGCCGGACCGGGTCGGCAGCAGCTCCAGCAGCGCGATCGAGGTCCGGTTGCGGCGGCTGGCCAGTGCGTACGAGCGGCCGCTGCGGCGGTCCGTCCAGGTGGCCAGACCGTACGCCGTCGCCTGCTCGTTGACCTCGTCCTGGCCGGCGGAGAACACCCGGGGCGCGGCCGGGTCGGTGACGTCGGTCAGCGGACCGCCCGGGCGGGACGGGTCGATGCGGTGGATACGCAGCCGGTCGTGGCCCCGGTCGGAGGTGACGGCCAGATCCGCCGTACGGCCCTTCCCCCGGCCCGCCGTCGAGTTCGTGGTCCGGTCCGGGGCCAGCCGCATGCCGTGCACCAGGTCCACGTTGTTGAAGCGGCCCGGAGCGTCGTCCGGGCCGGGCGCGGCGGGTGCGGGCAGCGACTGTACGAGGCGGGCGTCCAGGCCGTAGACCCGCAGCCCGCCCTCCTTGGCGGTGGCGATCACCAGGCTGCGGTCCGGGTCGGCCGGGTTGCGCCAGATCGCGGGGTCGTCCGCGTTGGCGTTTCCGCCCTGCTCGTCGTCGTACAGCGTGGCGGTCTCGGCGCGCGGGGTGACGGCGGGGAGCGGGCGGGAGGCGTCCTGCCGGGCGGCGGCGGGCGCGGGGGCCGCGGCGGTGAGCGTCGCGAGCGCGGCGCAGACGGCCACGGTGGTCGCGGTCGCCGGGCGTACGGTGCGGAAGGGCGTCACGGAAGGGCTCCTGGAGGTCGAGGGCGAGCGCGAGGGGCGGGGCCCGAGGTCGGGGAGCGGGGCCGGGGCGGACGAAGGCGACCCAAGGCTGGGCGCGCCCGGTGGACTCCGTGTGACGGCGTCACCACGCACCGCCGTGCCGCCGGTGAACTCCCCGTACCGGAGCGCTCGTCGCCCGCTGACGGGCGTTCACGACGTGGCGCGAAACCGTCGGGAGGCCGGTGGCGGAAGAAATGATTTCGGTGAAGTGGATGTGTGCTGGGTCACGTTCGAGTTGAATGGTCTGACGTGCAGCAATACACGCGGCGACGCGTGGGGAAACGGCCGACACGTTCTGCGGGGGGTGCGGAGTGGGTGCTTCCAGGAGCAGCGGGACCACCGACGAGCTCGGGCCGGACGAGGATTCCGGCGGCGGGCCGCCGGGGTGCTCGGCGGCCCCCGGGGCCCCGGCCCCCGGCGAGGACGGGCTCCCCGGCGCGCCCGACGGCTCCGAGCTGCTGGCCGCGCTGCTCGACGGCATGGACGCGGCGCTCTGCGCGTTCGACGCGGCCGGCACGGTCACCCACTGGAACCGTGAGGCCGAACGCGTCCTCGGCTGGACGGCGGACGAGGCCGTCGGCCGCAGCGGATTCGCGGGCTGGGCGGCGCGGCGGGCCGACGCGGACGAGGTGCGGGCCCGGCTGATGTCGGCCATGGGCGCGCCGGGGCGGCAGGTGCACGAGTTCGCGCTGCTGCGCAAGGACGGCGGCCGGGTGCTGGTGCGGACCCAGTCCGCCGGGGTGCGCGGCGCGGACGGCCAACCGGCCGGGGTCTACTGCGCGTTCAGCGAGGTGCACGCCCAGATCGATCTGGAGCGGGCCATCGCGCTGAGCGAGGCGCTGCTGGAGGACGCGTCCTGGGGCGTGGTCCTCGTCGATGTCGACCTGCGCCCGACGGTCGTCAACGCGCACGCCGCTCGCGCGCTCGGCGGGAGCCGCACCGCCCTCCTCGGCCGCCCGCTCGGCGAATTGATCGTCCAGGGCGTCGAGGAGCTGGAGGCCGCCCTGCACCATGTGCTCGCCGAAGGGGCCCCGAGCGCCCCGGCCGAGCTGTGGGTGACGCTGCGGACGGCCGAGGGCGAGCGGCGGCGGTGCTGGCGCAGCGGATTCCTGCGGCTGGCCTCGCCGTTGACGGAGGAGCCGGTTCCGCTCGGTGTGGGCTGGCTGTTCCAGGACGTCACCGCCGCCAGGCTCGCGGAGCAGGAGGCCGACCGGTTGCGGTTCCGGACGAGCCAGCTGCACCGGGCCGCCCGTACGGCCTGCGAGTGCGAGGACCCGATGGAGGCGGCGACCTCCCTGCTGGACTTCGCGCTCGCCGGGTTCGCCGATCACGTCCTGGTCGACTTGGTGGCGGGCGAGCGCCTGGTACGTACGGCCGCCACCCCGTTCGACGCGCCCGGCCCGTGCCTGCCGGTCGCCGGGGGCTCCATCCCCGCCCGGTACGCCCCCGGCCACCCGGCCCTCCAGTCCGTCGAGCGCACCGGCACCGTCCGTACGAGCGCGGGGGCCGGGACCGCCGCGTCGCAGACCTGGGCCGTGGACCGCCGCTGGCCCCGGGACGCGGCACACGCACTCTGCGCGGTGCTCCGGAGCCGGGGCCGGACACTGGGCGTCCTGACGTTCCTCCGCGCGGCGAACCGGGCGGCCTTCGAACGCCCGGACACGGCATACGCGGAGACGGTCGCGGCCCGGGTCGCGGGGGCGGTGGACCTGGCGTTGGTGACGGGGGCGGGCAGCCTTTAGGCCCCATGGCCCCATGGCCCCATGGCCCCATGGCCTCAGGGCCTCAGGGCCTCAGGACCCCAGAGCCCGTGAGGGACGGGCCCCGCGCCTTCGCGATCCGTGCCCGCCGCCCGGCTTTTGCCGCGCGGCGGGCACCCCCTGGGTGCCCCGTGAGGCCCTGGACGGCCCCCGCGCGCCCGCCGCACGAAGGCCCCGGCCGCCCCCGCGGCGAGGTCGTCACGAGAGGTCCCCGGACGCCCCCGCCGCTCCCGCAAGCCCCCGGGACGGCCCTGCGGGGCTCAACACGGCCCCGGGCACCCCGCGAGGCCCGGGACGGGCCCCGGCGCGCCCGCCGCACGAAGGCCCCGGACGTCCCGCAGCGAGGTCGTCACGAGAGGTCCCCGGACGCCCTGCTGCTCCCGCAGGGCCCCCGGGACGGCCCTGCGGGCCTCAACACGGCCCCGGGCACCCCGCGAGGCCCGGGACGGGCCCCCGCGCGCCCGCCCCACGAAGGCCCCGGTCGCCCCCGCAAGGCCGCCCCGCGAAGACCCCGGACGATCCCACGACACCGGGCCACACGAGGCCCCTGCGGCCCCCCCGGCCCCCTACGCCGCGTGCAGCGCCAGCGTCGGGGACAGGCGTGATGCCCGCACCGCCGGGTACAGGCCCGCCACCGTGCCGATCGCCAGTGTTGCGGCGAAGCCGCCTCCCGCTGCCCACAGCGGGACCACCCACGGCAGGCCGCCCGAGTGCGCGTACACCCCCGTCGCCGCCGCGCCCAGCGCCACGCCCGCCAGGCCGCCCAGGCCCGACAGCATCAGTGACTCCGTGACGAACTGGATCCGGATCTGGCCCCTCGTCGCGCCCAGCGAGCGGCGCAGGCCGATCTCGTACCGCCGTTCCAGGACGGAGATGATCATGGTGTTGGCGACGCCGACGCCGCCGACCAGCAGGGCGATGCCTCCCAGGCCCAGCAGCAGGCTGCTGAACGCCCCCTCCGTCGCCGCCTTCGCGCGCAGTGCCGACGACGGGTCCGTGACCTTCACGTTCTGCGGGTTCTGCGGGTCGACCGTCGCCGCCATCACCTTCCGTACGTCCTCGACCGCCGCGTCCGTCGACCGCTCGTACACCGATGTCGGGTGGCCGTCGAAGTTCAGCAGGCGCTTCGCGCCCTCCCAGCCGACCAGGGCGGAGCGTTCGATCTCCGGGGCGAGGGGGAGCGGTTCCAGGATGCCGACGACCGTGAAGTAGCGGTCGCCCAGCCATACTTGGCGGCCCGGTTCCGTGATGCCCAGGCGTTCCGCCGCCACATGGCCGAGCACGACCGAGGGGTAGCGGCCCGTCGCCGCGTTCAGCCAGCTGCCGCTGCCGACCTCGCCGCGCAGGACGCGCAGCAGGTCGGCCGTCGTCGCCCGGACCGTGATTCCGCCCGTGTCGTCCTCGTCGACCTTCTCCGTGCGGCGTACGGTCGCGTTCAGATCGGCCGTCGCGCCCACGTCCTGGACGCCCTTGATCCGGCCCACCATCCCGACCGACTCCTCCGGCAGCTTCACCTCCTCCCCGGCGAACATCGACTCACCGGGCGAGGCGACCAGGAGGTTCGTGCCCAACTTGTCCAGCTCGCGCAGCAGTTGCGCCTGGCTGGAAGCCGAGATGCCGACCACCGAGATCATCGTCGCGATCCCGATGGCGATGCCCAGCGCCGAGAGCACCACCCGCATCGGGCGGCTGCGCAGTCCGGACGAGCCGACGTGCGCCACGTCCCGGGGGCTCAGCCGGGCCGCCTTCAGTCGCTCCCGGCCACCCGAAGTCCGGTCGCCCGCGCGCCCCTTCACAGCGCCGCTCCCGTCGTCGCCGTCGTCCCGTGGGTCACGTCCGCGACCACCTGGCCGTCCCGGATCCTTACCTCGCGCGGCAGTTGGGCCGCGATCTCCGTGTCGTGCGTGATGACCGCGATCGTGGCCCCCTCCCGGTTCAGGTCGCGCAGCAGCTCCATCACCGCCGCCCCCGACGCCGTGTCGAGCGCCCCGGTCGGCTCGTCCGCCAGCAGCAGTGCGGGCTCGCCGACCACCGCCCGGGCGATGGCGACCCGCTGCTTCTGGCCGCCCGACAGCTGGTGCGGCTTGTGGTCGAGGCGGTCCGCGAGGCCGACCCGGGCCAGCGCTTCGGCCGCCCGGCGGCGGCGTACCGAGCGGGAGAGGCCCGAGTAGAGCAGGCCCTCCGCCACGTTGTCGCGGGCGCTGACGCCCGGCACCAGGTGGAACGCCTGGAAGACGAAGCCCACGTGGTGGGCGCGCAGCGCGGAGAGCCTGCGGTCGGAGAGCGCCGCCACGTCGTGGCCCGCGATGTGGACGGAGCCGGCGGTGGGGCGGTCCAGGGTGCCGATGATGTGCAGCAGGGTCGACTTGCCGGAGCCCGACGGGCCCACGATGCCCAGGAGTTCGCCCTCCTGCACCATGAGATCCACTCCGCGCAGCGCGGCTACCGGGCCCGGGTACTCCTTGGTGACGCCGGTGAGCGCGACGACCGTACGGGGGTGGGGCGCCGGGCCCTCGGCGGTGCCGGTGCTCATATCTTCGGCACCCCGACCTTCATGCCCTCGCGCAGACCGCCGCCGGACACCTCGACCCGGCCCTCCGCGAACATGCCGAGCTCGACCGCCACCTCACGGGTCCTGCCGCCCTGGACGACCTGGAGGCCGAAGCCGCCGCCGGGCAGCGCGAGCAGCGCGTTCACGGGCACGGTCAGGACGCCCTTGCGGGTCTCGCCCGTCAGGTTCACCGTGACCGGCGACTGGTCGAAGCCGCCGACCTCGTCCGGGTCGTCGAAGGAGACGGTCAGCGTGACCTTGGGGCTGTTGTCCTGCGGATCGTCACCGGGCTTCGCCGTCCTGCCCACCGACGAGACCTTTCCGGGCGCGGTCGTACCGTCCGGCAGCTCCACACCCACCTTCGTGCCCACCTTCGCCAACTGGCTCTCCGACACATCCAGTTGGAAGGTCACGATGCGCTCCGAGCCGGTCGTGACCAGCACCGGGGCGCCCGGCTGGGCCTGCTCGCCCACGCCCGCCCCGACGCTCTTGATCCGGACCTTCCCCGGGGCGAACGTGACGTCCTCCGGCCCGACCTTCCCGGTCTGCTTCGCGTCGTGGGACTTCTGCCAGCGCTTGACGGCCGCCGCCGTCAGCTCGGTGTACTCCTGGTCCGGGGTGAAGCCCGTGTAGCCCAGCTCCGCGAGATTGCGCTCCAGCTGTTCCACGTCCCGGCCCTTGTCGCCCGGCTTCAGCGTCCGGTACATGGGCCCTGAGCCGTACATCAGCCGGACCGGCCGCCCGTCGATCTCGTACAGCCGCTCGTTCCGCTCCACGGTCGAGCCGGTGCGCGGTGTCCAGGTGACCGTGCCCGCCGCGCCCGCGTTGACCTTGCGCTCCTTGTCGTAGCCGAGCGTCCCGTCGGCCTGGGCGCTGTCGCGCAGGTCTCCGCGCTCGACCGGGGCGGTGGCCGGGGGCAGCCCGGTGTTCTTCGCCGCGCCGGTCTCCTCCTCGCCGCCGAGCTGCGTGAGGGCGACCGAGCCGGCCGTCACCGCGAGCACGGCCACCGCCACCGCTGCCGTCACGGCCCGTCCCCGCTTCATCGGCCGGCGCTTTCGCACGCCTTGTTGGCCTTCTCGAACTTCTTCATGTCCTTCGCCTTCAGCGCGGGCGCCGCCTGCATCGCCCCGCCGTCGAACTTCGGGTCGGGCATGTCGAAGCCGTTCTGGCGCATGCACCGGGCGTAGGCGAGCATCTTGTCCTTCTCCGCCTGCGACAGCTCCTTGGGCCCGCCGCCGACCGCCTTGTCCTCGCAGGCCTTGAACGCCTTCTCCATCTTCTCCTTGCCCATCGAGCCGCCGTCGATGGTCAGACCCATGCCGTCCTGGCCCGGCTTCGGCTCGGGGATGTCCAGGCCCTGCTCCCGCAGGCACTTGCGGTGCTCCAGCGCCTGATCCTCCTTCGTCTTCTTCGTGGTGGACGCCGATCCGCCGTCCTTCGTCCCACCGCCGTCGCCGTCGCCGGAGCACGCGGTGGCCGTCAGGGCGAGGGCGGCGGCCAGCGCACAGGCCGCGGCGAGGGAGCGGCCGCGTGAGCGCGCGGCGGTCCGGCGGGCAAGGGTCTGCTTCATGGGGGCTCCTCGTCGGTTGCCGACAGGTCGGGTACGTCGGCCCGAGCGTGCGCGAGGACGCCGTTTCGTTTCTCTCAGCGCCGACGCTTACACCGCCGAAACATCGCTTTCGGGTACACAGGGCCCATGCGCGTGCTGGTGGTGGAGGACGAGGAATTCCTGGCGGAGATGATCGCCGAGGGGCTGCGCCGTGACGCCGTCGCCGTGGACGTCGCGCCCGACGGCCGGGCGGCGCTGGAGCGGCTGCGGTTCGGCGCGTACGACGTGATGATCCTCGACCGCGATCTGCCGGGGCTGCACGGCGACGAGGTCTGCCGCCGCGTGGTCGCCATGCGCCTGCTGACCCGGATCCTGATGCTCACGGCCGCGGGGACCGTACGGGACCGGGTGGCCGGCCTCGGGCTCGGCGCCGACGACTACCTGACCAAGCCGTTCGCGTACGACGAACTCCTCGCCCGGGTCCTCGCCCTCGGCCGCCGCGCCCGCCCCGCCCTGCCGCCCGTCCTGGAGCGGGCCGGGCTGACGCTCGACACCGCCCGTCGCCAGGTCTGCCGCGACGGCCGCTTCCTTTCTCTGTCCCGCAAGGAGTTCGCCGTGCTGGAGACCCTGCTGCGGGCCGAGGGCGCGGTCGTCAGCGGCGAGGACCTGATCGAGGAGGTGTGGGAGGCGGACACCAGCTACCGCACCAACGCCGTCCGCGTCACCCTCTCCAAACTCCGTACGAAACTGGGGGCACCGCCCGTGATCGAAACCGTGCCCGGAGCCGGATACCGCATCGGCGACGGCGGCAGCCCTCAAGCCCCCGAGGACGGCCCTTCGGCCGGGACCGGGAGCGGCACCCCGTGAACAGTGAGCGCACCCGTCTCGCCGCGCTGTACGGCGGACTGCTGGTCATGGCCGGCGTCCTGCTCCTGGCCATCGTCTACCTGTTGGTCAGCGAGAACGTGTACGCCGGGATCGTCACGGCCGTCGCCCCGGCCGTCCCCGCCGCCCGGCTGGACGCGGGGGTGGCCGCCCCCACCCTGCCTACCTCGGACTGGGCGCAGACCGCCGTCACCGAACCCGGGCAGTACGCGCTCGTGCAGAAGGTCGGCACCGTGGCCGGGGACGCGGCCCTCAGCCAGCTGCTGACCGTCTCCGGGGTCGCCCTCGCCGTCTACTCCGCGCTCTCCGTGGCCCTCGCCTGGTGGATGGCGGGCCGGGTGCTGCGGCCGGTCGGCGTCATCACCGCCCGGGCCCGTCGGCTCTCCGGCTCCAACCTGCACGAACGGATCGCGCTGAAGGCCCCGCCCGGTGAGCTGAAGGAGCTGGCCGACACCTTCGACGGGATGCTCGACCGGATCCAGCAGCTCGTCGCCGCCCGGCAGCGGTTCGCCGCCAACGCCGCCCACGAACTGCGCACCCCGCTCGCCGTGCAGCGGGCCGCCGCCGAGATCGGGCTCGCCGACGACCCGCCGCCCGAGAAGGTCGCCTGGATCCGGGACAAGCTCATCGACACCGCGGCCGACAGCGAACGGCTCATCGAGGGGCTGCTGCTCCTCGCGGTCTCCGACGAGGGGCTGCGGCGGCGGGAGCGGGTCGCCCTGGACGAGACCGTCACCACGGTCACCGAGGCGCTGGCCGCCGAGGCGGAGGAGCGGGACATCACCGTCGAGGTGACCGCCCGGCCCGTGACGGTCGAGGGCGACGCGGTCCTCCTCGACCACCTCGTGCACAACCTGGTCGCCAACGCGCTGCGCCACAACCACCCCGGCGGGACCGTCACCGTCCGGGTCGGGCCGGACGGCCTGGAGGTCGCCAACACCGGGCCCGAGGTGGACCCGGCGAGCGTGCCGCTGCTGTTCGAACCGTTCCGCCGGGCGCGGGCCCGCCGCCACGCACCCGGCGAGGGGGCGGGCCTCGGGCTCTCCATCGTGGCGTCGGTGGCGCGGGCGCACGGCGGGGACGTCGGCGCGCGGGCCAACCCGGGCGGCGGGCTGACGGCCCGGGTCACCCTGCCCACGCGCGCCGCGGAGGCCGGGGAAACCCTTCCCACGCGCGCTCCGGCGGCCGGGGCGCACGACGTGCCCGCTCGCCTTCCGGTGGCGCGGGCTCAGTGACGGCAGCCGGGGCCGCCGGAGGTGCTCGCTCAGTGCCGGTAGAAGATCCGGTCCCGGTTCTCCGTCATGACCCGGCCGTTCCACTCGTGGCCGCCGTCCACGTTCCCCGAGCGCAGCATCGGCGGCTCGACGCCCCGGGCCACCAGCTGCTCCACGGCGGCCGCCAGCATCGACTGCATGATCGCGCTGGTCACCACGGTCGAGGCGGGGGCGAAGGGGGCCTCGACGCCGGGGACCGTCAGCTCCGCGTCGCCGATCGCGATCTTGCTGTCCAGGACGATGTCGCAGTGGTCCCGCAGGAAGCCGCCCGAGACATGCCGGGAGCGGGTGTTCTCCGCGTACGCGACCGAGGTGACGCCGATGACCTTCAGCCCGAGGGCGCGGGCGTTCTGCGCCATCTCGACCGGCAGGGCGTTGCGCCCGGAGAGCGAGACGATCACCAGGAGGTCCCCGGCGGTGGCGGGGCTGGAGTCCAGGACGGCCGAGGCCAGCCCGTCGACCCGCTCCAGCGCCGAGCCGAGCGGGGCGGGCATGACGTCCACGCCGACCACGCCGGGCACGGTGAGCAGGTTCATCAGGGCGAGGCCGCCCGCGCGGTAGACGACGTCCTGGGCGGCCAGCGAGGAGTGGCCCGCGCCGAACGCGAAGAGCCGACCGCCCGACTCGACGGTGTCCGCGACGGCCGCGCCCGCGGCGGCGATGCTCTCCGCCTCCTCGTCCCGCACCCGCGTCAGCAGGCCGATCGCCGCATCGAAGAACTGGCCGGCCAGCTTGCTGTCGCTCATCGGGAAAGGCCCTTTCGGCGGGGTGGGAATGCCTGTGCCGCCGATCACGTTGCGGTCTGGACCAGTGGACTGTCAATACCGCCCGGCGCCCGCGCCCGTACCCACTTCCACCGGTCTTCCACGGGGGCGGCACGGTTGTCGGCGCTATGCGTCAGAATTGGTGCAGGGCCATCGCACGACGTTTTCTAGTCACCGCATCGAGGGGCACGTATGTCCGGACTGATCGACACCACGGAGATGTATCTCCGCACCATCCTCGAACTGGAAGAGGAAGGCGTGGTCCCCATGCGCGCCCGGATCGCCGAACGGCTGGACCAGAGCGGTCCGACCGTCAGTCAGACGGTGGCCCGCATGGAGCGCGACGGACTGGTCCAGGTCGCGGGGGACCGCCATCTGGAGCTGACCGAGGAGGGCCGCCGCCTCGCCACCCGCGTCATGCGCAAGCACCGGCTCGCCGAGTGTCTGCTCGTGGACGTGATCGGCCTGGAGTGGGAGCAGGTCCACGCCGAGGCCTGTCGCTGGGAGCACGTGATGAGCGAGGCGGTGGAGCGGCGGGTGCTGGAGCTGCTGCGCCACCCCACGGAGTCGCCGTACGGGAACCCGATCCCGGGCCTGGAGGAGCTGGGCGAGAAGGCCGAGGCCGAGTCGTTCCTGGACGCCTCCATGGTGAGCCTGGCCGAGCTGGACCCGGGCGCCGAGGGCAAGACCGTGGTGGTGCGGCGGATCGGGGAGCCGATCCAGACCGACGCCCAGCTGATGTACACGCTGCGCAGGGCCGGGGTGCAGCCCGGGTCCGTCGTGAGCGTCACCGAGTCGCCCGGCGGGGTGCTGGTCGGCTCCAGCGGTGAGGCGGCCGAGCTGGACACCGAGGTCGCCTCGCACGTGTTCGTCGCCAAGCGCTGACCGCGCCGCCGCCCGGCGGCGCTCTGTTGTCGCGCGGCAACACAACCGTGATGTGCGCTCGCCGGTTTCCGTCCGGAACGGCAGCGCCCGGACGCTGTCACATGCCAGGCTGATGCCAGGCAGAGGACCTGGCACAGGACCTGAGGGTGTCGGCCGGCTCCGGTCGGCACGGTCGGGGAGGGAGCAGGGAATGCGCCCGTCGCAGCGGCACGCGCACCGCACGGCTGCCATCGTTGTCGCGACCGCCGGCGGCCGTCCCCGGACAGGGGGCGGCCCCGGCGTCCGCGGACGCCGGGGCCGTTCCTCCCCTGTGCTGACCCGGAGCCCCGAGCTCTCAAGGTCAGTTCCCGCGGGCCCCTGTCCCCGAGCGGCCCGCCTCCCGCTGAAGATCTCCCCAGGCCGGTCGGCATCAATCCTTGACCGGTGTCACTCGAACGTGGGGTGTTGGGTGGCGGAACCCCGTTTTCGAATACGAGTTCGATAGCCTGGCGGCGCGACCACACGGTGACCGAGGACCAGAAGGGGGTGCCAGGACTATGGTGCGGCGCATCGATGTGACCGGATCCGACGGCGTACGCCTCGCGGCATGGGAGTTCGCCGACCCGCCCAAGGAGCGCGCGGAAGCGGCCGGCGCTCCCGGGGTGTTACTGCTGCACGGACTGATGGGCCGGGCCTCGCACTGGGCCCCGACCGCCCGCTGGCTCTCCGAACGGCACCGCGCGGTCGGCCTCGACCAGCGCGGCCACGGCCGCAGCGACAAGCCAGCCGACGGCCCGTACACCCGCGACGCCTACGTCTCCGACGCCGAGGCCGCGATCGAACAGCTCGACCTCGGCCCGGTCACCGTCGTCGGCCACGCCATGGGAGCGCTCACCGGCTGGCAGCTCGCCGCCAAGCGCCCCGACCTCGTCCGCGCCGTCGTCATCTGCGACATGCGGGCCTCCGCCCTCGGGGCCGCCTCCCAGCGCGAGTGGACCGACTGGTTCGACTCCTGGCCGCTGCCCTTCGCCACCCTCGCCGACGTACGGAAGTGGTTCGGCGAGGACGACCCCTGGGTGGAGCGGCCGAGCCCCGCGCGCGGTGAGTTCTACGCCGAGGTGATGGCCGAGGGCGAGGACGGCTGGCGCCCCGTCTTCTCCCGCCGCCAGATGCTGCGTTCCCGGGCCACCTGGGTCTTCGACGCCCACTGGGAGGAGCTGGCCCAGGTCCGGTGCCCCGCCCTGGTGCTGCGCGGCCTCGACGGGGAGCTGGGCCGGGCCGAGGCCCAGGAGATGGTCCGGGTCCTGCCCCGCGGCCAGTACGCGGAGGTGGCGGACGCCGGCCACCTCGTCCACTACGACCAGCCGGAGGGCTGGCGGGCCGCCGTCGAACCCTTCCTGGAACAACTGGCCGAGGACAACCGCGAACCGGTCGCGCCGTAGCCCTCGGCCCGCGCCTCTCCCCGAGGGCGGCGGTTCAGCCCTTGCTGACCGCCGCCAGGATCTCCGGCAGCCGGTTCGCCGTGCGGCCGGCCGCGATCCGCAGACCCGCCCACCCGAGCAACGCCCCGTACACCAGACCGCCCGGCACCATCAGCCACAGCGCGTCGTGATGGTCCGTGACATGCAGCCAGATCGTCGGCACGATCACCGGCGCGGACAGCAGCGCGGCGGCCAGCATGCCGCCGAGGATCGAGATCCAGGCCAGACCGCCCTGCCCGGGCACCACGTTCTTGAACGCGCCCTCTTGCGGAATCGAGTACGGGAACAGCGCCGAGGCCACCGCCCCCGTCGCCAGCATCGAGCCCAGCAGCGCGAAGGACAGACCCAACGCCCCAGGCAGGGAGCGCCAGTCGCCGATCATCGCCGCCGTCACCCCGCACACCAGCAGCGTGAACGGCAGCGTGAGCAGCAGCAGGACCAGTGCCCGCGCCCGCAGTTCGACGTACGCGTCGCGGGGCGAGGAGATCGTCAGCGCCACCATCCAGAACGCCGAGGTGTCCTGGCCGAACTGGTTGTACATCTGCATGCCGAGCATCCCGGCGGCGAAGCACGCGAAGTAGACCGAGCCGGTGCCCTGGAGGGCGTTGAGCAGCGGCACGATCGCGCCGACCGCCAGCGCCGTCACCCAGGCCGCCTTGGTCTTCGGGTCCCGGGCCACGTACCGCAGACTGCGCTGCATCACCGTCGCCGTACGGCCCTCCGGCAGCAGCGCCGAGAGCCCGCCCCGGCCGGACGCCTTCTCGCGGGTCGGCTCCGCCGCCGCCAGCGTCGAACCGTCCGGCGCGGTCATCAGCTTCACCAGACTCCGCTGCCACAGCCGCATCAGCGCCACCAGGGCGGCCACCGTGATCAGGAGCTGGGCGACGGCGACCCCGTACGCACCGTCCGACGCCGCGTCCACCGACGCCATCGCCGAGGCTCCGGGCAGCCAGCGCACCACGGCCGCCGCCGGGTCCAGCGAGGAGAGCCCACCCGCCTGGCGAAGTTGACGAACTGGATGCCCACCGCGATCACCAGCCCGCTGAGCACCGCGAGGTCGCGGCCCTTGCGGGAGTTCAGCAGCCGTACGTTGGCCGTGGCCACCGCCCTCGACAGCGCCACGCACAGCAGCATCGTCAGCGGGACCGCGAGCACCGCGAACACCACGCCCGCCGCCCCGTGCGCCAGCGCGATCGCCGAACCGACCACCAGGCAGAGCGTGAACAGCGGACCGATGCCGACCATCGAGGACACCAGCAGGGCCCGGATCAGCGGCTCGGGCCGCAGCGGCAGCATCACCAGCCGGGTCGGGTCGAGCGTGTCGTCACCGCTCGGGAAGAACAGCGGCAGCACCGCCCAGCCGAGCGCCACGATCCCCGTGAGCAGCACCACGACCGTGCCCGCGTGCTCGTTGCCGCGCAGCAGGACCAGGCCGAGCACCTGGCCCGCGGCGAGCAGCAGGCTGAAGACGAGGGAGACGATGAACGCCGCCCTGCGCCCGGCCGACTGCCGCAGCCCGTTGCGCAGCAGCGCCAGCTTGAGCCGTACGAAGACCGGGGTCAGGCCCGTCGTCGGCGCGACCGGGGCGGCCGCCGTGACCGGGGCGTCCAGCACGCTCATCGGGAACCGCCCAGCCAGTCGAGGGAGTCGCCGTTGTCCCGGCCGCCCGCGCCGACCAGTTCGAGGAAGGCGTTCTGGAGGGACGGCGCGTCGCCGCGCACCTCGGCCAGCGTGCCCTGCGCCTTGATCCGGCCCGCCGCCATCACGGCCACCCAGTCGCACAGCGACTCGACCAGTTCCATCACATGGCTGGAGAAGACCACGGTCGCCCCGGACCGGGTATAGCGCTCCAGGACCCCCCGGATGGTCTGCGCCGACACCGGGTCGACGCCCTCGAACGGCTCGTCCAGGAACAGCACTTCGGGGTTGTGGAGCAGGGCGGCGGCGAGCCCGATCTTCTTCCGCATGCCGGTCGAGTAGTCGACGACCAGCTTGTGCTGCGAGCCCGCGAGATCCAGCACGTCCAGCAACTGTGTGGCCCGCTTGTCGACCTCGTCGCCCGGCAGCCCGCGCAACCGGCCGTTGTACGCGAGCAGTTCACGCCCCGACAGCCGTTCGAACAGCCGCAGCCCCTCCGGCAGCACCCCGATCCGGGACTTCACCTCGACCGGGTCCGTCCACACGTCGTGGCCCGCGACCTCGATCTTCCCCATGTCGGGCCGCAGCAGCCCGGTGACCATCGAGAGCGTCGTCGTCTTGCCCGCCCCGTTGGGCCCCACCAGGCCGATGAACTTGCCTGCGGGCAGCTCCAGATCGATCCCCGCGACGGCGACCTGTTCCCCGAACCGCTTCCACAGCCCCTGCACACGGACGGCGGACCGCACCTCGTGCGCCCCGCCTGTCGTCGCGTCGGTCGTCGCGCCTGTCTTCGTACGTGCATCTGCCCGGTCCGGCATGGCACAGCCTTTCGATATCCCCACGTGGTGAGGACACCCTACGAAAGGCCGCCGGTGTCCTACGAGGTCCGCGCGCGGGCGGCGGCCGCCTCCCGCGCGCAGGCGTACGCCAGCGGGCTGATCAGCTCGTCCACATCGGGCAGCCAGCGGTTGGCGTTGTTCGGCCCGCAGGCCCACTGCACGGCGCCCCGGCCGCCGACCCGGGTGGGCGGGGCGGCGATGTAGTGGCCCTCGCCGCGGCCGGTCAGATCGATCGCCTCGGCGTTCCAGCCGAGCGCCCGCACCAGCTCGGCGGCCTTCGCGGCGCCGCCCGGCAGCACGAAGAACAGCATCCGGCGGTCCGGCGTGCAGGTGACCGGGCCCAGCGTCAGGTCCATCCGCTCTATCCGGGCCAGCGCCAGGAAGCCCGCCGCCTCGGGGACCTCCAGCGCGTCGAAGGCCCGCCCGGTCGGCAGCAACACCGAGGCGCGGGGCTGCCGGGTCCACATGCGCCGGGCCGCGGCCCCGCTGCCGGTCGCCTGGCCCGCCCAGTCCGGCCGGTCCGCGTGGGCCCCGGGCAGGGCGCAGCCGGCGTCGCCGCAGGAGCACCGCTCCACGCCGCCCGCCGCCTCCAGCCAGGTGCCGGGGAACACGTCCCAGTGACGCTCTTCCGCATACCGCACCGCGGCGTCGAGCAGCAGCTCGCTCCGCTGCTGAGGGACCTGCGCGGCTTCCGTGACTCCCATGGGCTTCTCCACGTCCAGCACAACTCCCGCCGTCACCAGGGGTTACGGCCTCCCCTGAACCCGGGCCCGGCGCATCGATCCTGCACGCGGGGCGCACCGGTGCACGGGCGGGGGCGCGCGTGAGGCGTCGCACCGAAGGAGGGGTAACCACCTCCAGGACCGCCGCCCAGGATCGCTCCCGGCCCTGCGCGACGGTGCGACGCGCCATGTCCGTACCGAATGCCGATGGAATATGCGCATTTCTTGTGTATGTGCCGGGCAGTGATCCCTTTCACCGATCACTGCACATAACCAACGTTTCAGGGGGACATATGGCTGCAAGGCCTCTCGTAGCCCGCCAGCCCAACGAACGGCTCCAGACGCTCATCCAGGAGGCGGCCTGCTCCAACGCGGGCCTCGCGCGCCGGGTGAACATGGTCGGGGCCGAGCGGGGGCTCGATCTGCGCTACGACAAGACCTCCGTGGCCCGTTGGCTGCGGGGACAGCAGCCCCGGGGCCGGGCCCCGGGGATCATCGCCGAGGCGCTGGGCCGCAAGCTGGGCCGTACGGTCACGATCGACGAGATCGGCATGGCCAACGGCAAGAACCTCTCCTCGGGCGTCGGCCTCCAGTACGCGCCGACCGTCGCCGGGGCCGTCGAGCAGGTCTGCGAGCTGTGGCGCGGCGACGTGGGCCGCCGCGATCTGCTCACCGGGTCGGCGGTCGCCGCGTCCGCGCTCGTCGAGCCCAGCCGGGACTGGCTGATCTCGGGCCCGGACGCCCAGGTCGAGCGGACGGCGGGGGCCCGGGTCGGGATGTCCGACGTCGAGGCGGTGCGGGCGATGACCACCGCCCTCACCGACCTCGACCACCGGTTCGGCAGCGGCCATGTCCGGCCGGTGCTCGTGCACTACCTCAACAGCGTGGTCTCCGGGCTGCTTTCGGGGGCGTACCGCGAACAGGTGGGGCGCGAGCTGTTCGCCGCGGTGGCCCGGCTCACCGAGCTCGGCGGCTACATGGCGGTCGACACCGGCCAGCCGGGCCTGGCCCAGCGCTACTACATCCAGGCGCTGCGGCTCGCGCAGGCGGCGGGCGACCGGGCGTACGGCGGCTATGTGCTGGCCGCCTCGATGAGCCATCTCGCCGCCCAGCTCGGCAACCCGCGCGAGATCGCCCAACTCGCCCGCGCCGCCCAGGAAGGGGCCCGGGGCCAGGTCACCCCCCGCGCCCAGGCCATGTTCCACGCGGCGGAGGCCCGGGGGCACGCGCTCCTCGGGGACGCCCGGACCTGCCACGCGGTGGCGGGGCGCGCCGTCGCCGCGCTGGAGCAGGCCGATCCGGACACCGGCGACGATCCGGTCTGGATCCGGCACTTCGACACCGGCTATCTCGCGGACGAACTGGCCCACTGCCACCGGGATCTGGGGCAGCCGCACGAGGCGGCCCGGCGGGCGAAGGAGGCGCTGGCCGCGCTGCCGGAGACCCGGGCCAGGCGCCGGGGCATCGCGCTGGTGCTGCTGGCCTCGGCGCAGGTGCAGCAGCGCGAGGTGGAGCGGGCCTGCCACACCGGGACCCGGGCCATGGAGCTGCTGTCGACGGTGCGCTCCAGCCGGGGCGCCGAATATCTCGACGACCTCCAGCAGCGGCTGACGCCCTTCGGGGAGGAGCCCGCGGTGCGGGAGTTCGGCGAGCGGCTGGAGCTCCGGGCGGCGTGAGGAAGAGGTGGTCGTCCGGGGCGGTCCGGGCCGCCCGGGAGCCCCGTGCGGCGGTCCGGACCTATAACAGCGTCGCCGGGCCGCGGGATGTTACCCACCCTGTGAAGGGGTGGTGAGGGGCACCACGCGCTTGGCGGAGGCGGGCGACCACCCGATAGCGTGAGCCGACGATTCCGTAGGTTCACACGTAGGAGTCCCGGTGACGCAGAGCGGACAGGGCGGACAGGGCGGCGAGCACCAGCTCCCCGCCGCACGACCCGCGCACGAGGGTGTCGTGCTGCCCGCCGACGGCGGAGCCCCCTGGACCCCGGGGGTGCCCCCGGCCGGTCAGGGCGGGCAGGGCGCTCCCGCGGGCGGTGAGCCGTGGGGCCAGGCCTGGGGGCCGCAGTCCGCCGGGGCGCCGCAGCCGGACCAGCAGGCGCAGGGCGGCTACGGCTACCCGCAGGCGCAGCCGCTGCCGCCCGCGCAGCAGGCGCCGGGCCCGGAGTCGTACCAGCAGCCGGGGGCGTACCAGCAGCACGGCTCCTACGAGCAGCCGCAGCAGCCCGGGGCGTACGACCCGCAGCAGTACCAGCCCCACCAGCCCCACCACGACCAGCAGCACCAGCCCCACTCGCCTTCCCAGCCGCTCCCGTACGCGCAGCCGCTGCCGCCGGAGGCCGGGCCGGGTGCGCCGGGCGGCCAGGGGGTTCCCGGCGGGGACGCGGACGCCACGCAGTACATCGCGCCCGTCCCGGGCGGCCCCGGACCCGTCGGGCCGCAGCCGGGCGGCGGGGACGCGGACGCGACCCAGTACATACCCCCGGTGCCGGGCGGAGCCCCGTACGGGATCAGGCCGGGTGCGCCGGGGGACCGGCAGCCGCCCGCGGAGTTCGACAACCTGTTCCGCAGCGAGGACCCGGCGGGCGCCACGCAGCAGATTCCGCAGTACGACGCGGGGCAGCAGCCCCCGTCCGCGTACCAGCAGCAGGGCTACCAGCCCCAGCAGCCGTCCCAGGGCGGTCAGTTGCCGCCGCAGGCGCCCGGCGGCTATGAGTCGGGCCTCCAGGGCTTCCAGAGCCGCGCGGAGGACGACGGGCCGGTCGGGCACCAGAGCGGGGACGCCCCGCGCCGGCGGTCCGCGCACATTCCGCTGATCGCCGCGGTCGTCGTCGGCTGCGCGGTCATCGGACTCGGCGCGGGCGCGCTGATGAGCGGTGGCGACGACTCCGGCAAGGACGACAAGCAGCCGGTCGCCGCGCAGAGTTCACCGGCCGAGGCGGAGCCCACCGCCAAGGCGGCGGCCGACCCGGCGAAGCCGCAGGCCGAGGCGCTGGACAAGCTGCTGGCCGACAGCAACAACAGCCGGGCCGCGGTGATCAGCGCGGTCGAGAAGATCAAGTCCTGCAAGGACCTGGACCAGGCCGACGCCGACCTCCGGGGCGCCGCCCAGCAGCGCCGCGACCTGGTGACCCGGCTCGACGGCCTGACCGTCGACAAGCTCCCGCAGAACGCGAAGCTGACGGCCGCGCTGAACCGGGCGTGGAAGGCATCGGCGGCGGCCGACGACCACTACGCCACCTGGGCGCGGCAGGCCAAGAAGAACAAGTCCGTCTGCAAGGGCGGCCAGGCCCGGTCGACGAACGAGACGGCCAAGGGGAACAACCAGAGCGGGGTGGCCACCGAGGCCAAGCGCGAGGCGTCCAAGCTCTGGAACGCGATCGCGGGCAAGTACGGCCTGACCAAGCACACGCCCACCGAGCTCTGAGGCGGGGAACGCGCGACTGCGGCACGCCCTAGGTGTATTGATCACGAGCGTTGTTAACGCTGGTTGAGTCTTGATCATGACGAAGACCTCGGGTGTGGTGGAGGTTTCCAAGCTGCACTGCACACGGAGGTCTTCGTGTCCCACCGTAATGCCCGGCTGACCGTGCACGGCAGGCGGATCCTGGTCGAACGCGTCCAGTCCGGCCGTCCTGTCGCACACGTCGCCGCCGAGATGGACATATCCCGTCCCACCGGCCTTGGTCGTGCTCACCGCGGCCGGAGTCGGCTACCGATGGTGGATCGAGCTGGCCTGCGATCGCGACGCTGCGCGGCACTGCGGCCGCGAAGTCGCCAGCACCTCGTGGCAGCAGGACGTTGCCGAGGCCCGCGGCATCCCCCTGGCCTCGCCCGCCGGCAGGCGTCGGGGTGCCCACCGGCGACGGCGGCCGCTTCTTGAAGGAGCCAGGTCGCGGATGGTGGAGTTCGCGCCATCCTTCGTCAAGATCCAGGGGGCCTTGCAGCGGTCGCGATACTCGTTCCGTCGGCCTTCGGAAGGCCAGGGGAGGGCTCGGAGCGAGGGGGACCGATGGGCGAAGCGCAGACGGAATACGAGGTGCATCAGCAGCACGAGAAGCTGGTCTGTGCTCGGGCCGACCAGCATGCTCTCACCGCTGTCCAGGACCACGACGAGAGTGCCCCGGACGACGAGGTATTTCGACGCCCTGATGGATCGCGCGCAGACGCTGATTGCGTACGAGAAGCAGATGCCGACTCTCCTGGCCGAACCGGAGCAGGCACGCAGCGCACGAATCATCTACTGGTCCTGGCGCATCCAGAGTGCGGTGGCGATTGCCCTGATCTTCGTCTTCCGCCTCTTGGGGCACTCGGACGGCTGGTACTTCCTGGTCGTGCCCCACCTGGTGGCCACTTTCTTCGGCTGGCTTCTTCAGGCGACCGTGAAGAACCACCTGTCCCGCCGCGACGCATCCCTCGGCCTCCATGCAGTGGGAGTGCTCCTCATCCTGATCGTCCTGGGCATCCTGTCGCCCTGGTTCATCGTCGCTATCCTGATCGGCTGGGCCGTCGTCGGGACGGCCACTGCGGACGGACAGAAGACGGGGAAGTGAGCGACGCTCTGGACGCCCAGTTCCGCGACACCGACCGGCGGGTCCGCACCATCGACATGCAGGCGAGCGGCCTCGACAGCCGCCTGGACGACCTAGAGGGCGAGCACGAGCGGCTGAAGTCCCGGTTCGGCTACACCGAGGACTGGACCCCGACCTGCGGTCCCTCCGGCTTGGAGGCCACGACCGAGGAAGTTGACGGCCGGGTCGACGAGCTTGATGACCGCGTCGACACTGCGGAGCGAACGGTGAAGAGGCTCACCCAGCACGTACGGCTGTTGGAAGGCCAGATCCCGGCCGCTGGGAATATCCGTTCGGCGGACCTGGACACCTTCACCAAGGACCAGCATGTCCTGGCCGCCGCGACGGTGGCTGGCTGGGAAGCCGCCGACGACCTCCTCACCACCACCCTGCGCACCCACCACCACACCCGGGTACAGCGCTTCCACAACGCGCAGGCCCAGCACCGGGCCACCTGGGAAGAAGCCGTCGCCCTGCTCGACACCCGCTACAACACCCAGCCCCACGCCAAGGCCGCCACCAAACTGCGCTCCGTCATCGCCCGCGAATCCACCGAGCACCAAAACCTCGCCCGGCAGAGAGCCGAGGCCCCACACCTTCACCACGGCCCTCGCCGCGCACCATGCGGCCACTGCCGAAAAGTAGCCGCCTGCTCCTGCCCGCCTGGTTCGCCACCGCCCTCGGCCCGTCGGGTCTCCGAGCCGACGCCCCGCAGCTGGTGACCGCGCCGGTCTGGTCGGGCGTCGTCCCGATGACGCCCGACCGGTACACGGTCTTTGCCCGTCTGGCCAGCCCGGAGCTCGCCGAGAACTAGGTGCTGCCCGTTCAGGATCGGCGAGGACTGCGGCAGGGAAGAGCGTGCCATGTACATCGTGGTCAACAGCGACGGAATCGCCGGCTATTGCGGCCAGACCCGGCTAGCTCGGGTCGTACGGCAAGGCGTGGCACGCACAAGTGTCCACCAGCACGCCAGGACTGCCCGCTCGAAACGCGAAGAGTGGGTGCTGCCGCTCCACCAGAACACCCCAGGCACGTTCGTCGACTGGCTTGAGCGCACTGTCCAAGCCCGGCTCGGCCTGCCTCAGAGGAACAGCCGATGGCGGGCGACGTCGCCTTGAGCCATGCTGGCATCTTCAAGATCATTTCTCGCTGTGGGTACGTTCACCGGCACACACTCGGCGCGCAAGTTCGCGACTGCGCGATCTCATTCTCCCCACGCGCTCCGTCGTGGCGTGTGCCCATTCGGGAGCCTGCACACGCTGATCGCCGCCGAGGCACCGCCGACGGCCACCTGCTCAAGTTCGCCGCCAACCCGCTGACGCTCCACGCCGACAGACGCATCGGCTGACCGCGGCGTCGGCCCGGTGCCGTCACGGGCGTTGGGCGCTGGGGCGCCGGGTGAGGGGGTAGCCGATGTCGAAGGTGTCGGCTGACATCTGGGTGTCGTTGATCTCGACGATGGTGCCGTCGGGGCCGGCGGTGGTGCGGGTGATGAGCAGGAGCGGGACGCCTCTGGGGAGGTGGAGGCGGTTGCTCTCGGTGGGGGTGGGCATGCGGCTGCGAGGTCTGCAGCTGGATCGGCCACCACGCGTCTAGGTGCCGCTGGTACAGCCTGGGCTTGACCTCGGGCCTGAGCCAGGTCCGGAAGCAGCTGGCACCGTGCAACTCCGCCAGGCGGTCGGCGAACTCCGTGAGCCAGTTCAGCCGAGGTCCGCTGTGAGCGATCCGGGACCCGTGACGGCGACCCCAGAAAGCAGCCTGGACGGCATGGAACAGGGCCTTCCTCTGCGAAGTCGTCTTCGAAGCCCACGATCAATCTTCTCGGCGATCGTCTGGCGTCCTCGCCGTCGATCACGCGCATGCCCCTCCATCATGCCTTCGTCTGGCCTTGCCCCGGCACCGCGCCGCCACATCGACGATGCGGAGAGCTCTTTCGGCTCGGGTTGATCCGGTGCTCAAGTCCCTCGTCAGCGGTTCGTTTTCGTCGATACCTCCGGTCCCGGCGACACCACACCGGATCACGCACAACAGGATGCCGGTAGCCGAGGGACCACCTGGGGTCGATGACCTAATAGTGATCAAAAGGCTAGCGGATTCCTGCACCCCAACCACTCCCTTGGTTGATTGCTTCAGGCTTGTCAGAAGGGCTGGTCGCTCCGCAATCTGGGTGGGGAATTCTTTATTCTCTTTTGGAGGTCGAGCATGACACAATCACCGAAATTGACCGCTCAAGGAATCGGTGATTCTTTTGGTGTGGCAATCGATTCAATGGGGAATATTTATGCCACCGACTATTATAACCAGAAGGTGTGGAGGGTGAAAAGCGGGGGCGATGGAAGCTTGGAGGTATTTGCAACCCTACCCGACCGTGTCGCACATTTGGCGCTAGACGACGAGGCGGATTGCGCCTATATCACTACACCTGATGCGCTATGGAAAGTGGCCGGCCTGCACGACACTGTGGACAGCACGCAAAAAAAGCTCGTCGCTAGCATACCGGGTGCCATAGGCGTCACGTTGGACACGGCCAGGCGTTTTGGATACGTCACTGCGAACGGCGCTCTGCTGAGGGTGGCCCTGGACGGCCAGCCTGGCACGAATACCACCGAAGTGGCTCGCATTGAAACTGACGAGATCGGCGATGTAGCACTGGATGGAAATAGGGAGAATGCATATGTGACCGACGTTAAAGGTGGCTCACTGTTCAAGATTAACCTGGAGAAGGAGACATCAATAAAGGTTGGCGAGAATCTCGGCAACCCTATGGGTGTAACGCTGGATGACCTAGGCAATGCCTATGTCACGAGCGGCAAGG
>NZ_LZRD01000043.1 GCF_001687325.1 Streptomyces sp. PTY087I2
GCCACCGGAGCGCCGGACTGCACGCCCTGCGCCGGGCGACCGCGCTGACGGACGCCGCGCCGGCCCCCGGGCCCGCCTGGTGCGACGGCGCGGCCGGGGTCGCGCTGGCGATCGCGGACAGCCCCGCCGCACGGGAGGACCCGGAGCTGTCCGGCTGGCTGACGGCGCGCTCCGGCGAGCTGGCGGGCATCGGTCCGCTCGCCGACGACAGCCTGTGCCACGGGGAGGCCGGGCTGCTCGAACTCCTCGGCCACAGCGACCTGCCCGCCCTCCTGCCCGGCGTACGGGCCGCGTGGGTGCGCCGGGCCGGGACGCTGCTGGCCTCGGCGGACCGGGCGGGACCGCAGTGCGGGACGCCCGGTGGCGTACCGCATCCGGGGCTGCTCACCGGGCTCTCGGGCATCGGGCACGGGCTGCTGCGGGCGGGGTTCCCCGACCGGATCGGCTCCGCCCTGCTCCTGCGCCCCTCCCGCGCCCCCTGAACCGCACCCACAACCCAGGAAACCCAGAACCCACATCCCAGATCCCAGAACCAGATCCCAGAACCGATCACGCATCACGCGTCACGCATCACCCATCACCGATCAGCAGAGGATGAGGCAGAGATGAAGCAGTTCGGCGAATCGGCCCTGAAGGCGTCCGGCGACATCGCTCACGAGGGCACCCCGGAGCACCCGGCCGGGCAGATCTCCCTCGGGTCCACCGGAGGACTCGGTGCGCGCAGCAGACTCCTCAGCGCCTCGGAGGGCGAGAGCGGCTACAGCCACGACCTCCCCTGGACCACCATGACCTCCCCGTGGTGACCACATCCGGCCAACTCGGCGGCAATTGAGTCGAATTGGCCCGCTGCCGTGGGAGTTGTCGCTCCAGTAATCTGCGGCCATGCGAGCCACTTCGCCGGTCATCGTCGGGCGGGACGAGGAGATCGGACTGCTGAGCAGCGCCCTGGACGCCGTACAACGGCGTTCGGGGCGCGCGCTGTTCCTCCTCGGGGAAGCCGGGATCGGAAAGTCCCGGCTGGTGGGCGAGTGCGCCTACCGGGCCTACGGGCTCGGCATGCCCGTGCTGCGCGGCCGGGCCACCTCGACCGGGCTCGTCGTGCCGTTCCGGCCGCTCGCCGAGGCGCTGGCGTCCCGGTTCCGGGCGGCCGGCACCCCGACCGATCCGGAGCTCGCGCCCTACCATCCGGCGCTGGCCCGGCTGGTCCCGGAGTGGCGCAGGGCCGGTTCGCCCGGGTATCCGGAGACGGTCGTGGAGCTGGCCGAGGCGCTGCTGCGGCTGCTGTCCGTGCTGGGCAGGGAGGCGGGCTGCGCGATCCTGCTGGAGGATCTGCACGACTGCGACACGGAGACCGTCGCGGTCGTCGAGTACGTCATCGACAACCTCGCCGATCTCCCCATCCTGTTCCTGGGCACCCTGCGCCCCGAGCCGGGCGCCGCGCTGGATCTCGTACGCTCGGCGGAGCGCCGGCACGTAGCCACCGTAAGGGAGTTGGGGCCGCTCCGGGACGAGCAGGTGCGGGCGCTGACGGGCGCGTGTCTGGAGGCGGGGCCGCAGGAGATACCGGAGGCGGTGCACCGGCGGCTGGCCGAGCGCGCCGCGGGCAACCCGTATCTGCTGGAGGTGCTGCTGGCGGACCTCCTGGACACCGGCCGGCTCCGGCGGACGGACGGCGCCTGGGAGGCGGTCGAGCAGCCCGGCGGGTCCATCCCCTCGGACATCGTGCGCAGTTGGGCCCGCAGGCTGGAGCGGCTCGACGAGCCGGTACGGGATCTCTTACTGGCGTCGGCCACGCTGGGCAGCCAGTTCTCGGTGACCGTGCTCCAGACCGTCACCGGCTTCGAGGACCGGGCGCTGTTCACTCATCTGCGGTCCGCGGTGGAGGCCGGGGTCATCGCCCCGGACGGCGCGGCCCCCGACCGCTACACCTTCCGGCACTCGCTCACCGCCGAGGCCCTGATCTCCTCGCTCGTCCCGGCCGAGCGCGCCTCCCTGGCCCGCCGTGCCGCCGCCGCCATCGAGCACTCCGGGGAGCCGCTGGACGAGGACGGGCGGCAGCTCGTGGCCTCGCTGCGACTGGCGGCGGGCGACCGGGCCGGGGCGGCCCGCCAGTTCGCGGAGGCCGGAAGACGGATGCTCGCTTCGGGGGCGCACGGCTCCGCCGTGGTGCTGCTGGAGCGGGCGCACCCCCTGGCCGCCGAGGCCGACCGGGCCGCCGTCGCCGAGTCGTTGGCGGTCGCCCGGGCCGAGGGCGGCGATCTGGACGGCGCGCTGGAGCTGGCGGACGCACTGCCGCCCGTACCGGCGCGTTCCGAAGCCGCGGCCCGGCGCGGACAGTTCCACATCGACCTCGCCTGGGCGGCGGTCATGGCGGAGCGCACCGCCGAGGCCGCGCTCCAGGTCGAAGCGGCCCGGATGCTCCTGGGCCCGACGCCGCCCCCGGGCCGCCGGGCCGCGCTCGTGGTCGTCGACGGCTATCTGGCGCTGCTCCCCGGGTCGCCCGGTCTCCCCGGGAACGGGCGGCCGCACCGGGATCCGGTGGAGACCGAGCGGGCCGTCCAGAAGGCCGCCGAGACGGCCGAGGCCGAGGGGCTGCCCGTGGTGGCCTGCCAGGCCTGGCAGTTGCTGGCGCTGCTGCGGCGCGAGGAAGGGTTCGACGCGGCGGACGCCGCGCTGGAGCGGATGCTGTCGATCTCCGCCGAACACGCCCTGCCCGTCTGGCGGGTCGAGGCGCTGGTGCGGCTGGGCGCGAATGCCTTCATGCGGACCGGGGACGCCTCCCGGCTGCTCTCCGCCCGGGCGGCGGCCACCGATCTGGGCGCGCTGCTGCTGACCCGTACGGTCGACGGACTGCTCGCGATGAACGCGGTGCTGTGCGCCCGGTGGGAGGAGGCGCAGGAGATCATCGACCGCTCGGCCGAGGCCAGTGCCCGCGTCGGCGATCTGTCCGCCCACCGCTATCTGCTGCTGGCCGGGGCGACGATGGCCGCGCACCGGGGGCGGCGGCGGGACATGGACCGCGCGCTGGCCGCGTTCCGGCGGGCCGGGGGTGAGCAGTCGCTGCTGGTGCCGCTGCGGTCGGGGCTCTGCCGGGCGTTCGGGGCGCTGCTGGAGGAGGACCGGGAGCGGGCGGCGGCGGGCCTGGACGAGGCGCTGGCCTGGGAGTCGGACCATCCGAGCTACTACTACCTGAGCGGGCGGTACGGGCTGCGCCCGCTGCTGCGGGTCCTGGCGGGGCAGGCGGACCGGACGGAGCTGGAGGAGGCGCGGACGGCTCCCGGGGGCTGCCTCGCCTGGAACCGGCAGTTCCTGGACCTGGCCGACGCGGTGCTGCTGGGCCGGAAGGGCGACCCGGCCGGGGCCGCCCGGCTGATGGCGTCCTTCGCGCAGCGCTCCGCCCCCTTCCCGGTCGCCCACCACCTGGGGCTGCGGCTGGTCGCGGACGCGGCCCGGGAGGACGGGTGGGGCGAGCCGGTGGCGTGGCTGCGGACCGCCGAGGAGTTCTTCTACGGGGCCGGGGTGCAGCCGGTCTCCGCCGCGTGCCGGGCGGCGCTGCGGCAGGCCGGGGCGAGTGTGGGCCAGCACCGGGGCGGCTGGGACCGGATCCCGTCGCCGCTGCGGACCAGCGGGGTGACGCCGCGCGAGTACGAGGTGTTCGTGCTGCTGCCCGAGCGGCCCGGGAACCAGCAGATCGCCCGCCGGCTGTCGATCTCGCCCCGCACGGTGGAGAAGCACATGGCCAGCCTGCTGAACAAGACCGGCCGCGCGGACCGGGCGGCGCTGTGCGAGTTCGCCGCCGAGTGCGCGGCCGAGCCGGCCTGAGCGGCGAGGAGCCAGGAGCGAGCGGCGAGGGGCAGGGCGTACCTACCGCGCGTAGTGGCGACCCGTTATGGGGGCCGGGGCGGGCAACATGGGGGTGCCGGGCGGTTTCGGTCGGGTGCGGGGGCGGAAAATGCGGGCGGGGCCCCGATGTGCGGGGGTCCGGGCGGCAGCAGGATCGGGCATGCGTACGGTCCAGTCCGCCGCCCGTCCCCCTCCCGGAGGCCCGCTGATGACCCGACCTCCCGTCCGTACCGGTGCCCCCGGTGCCGCCGGTGCCGTGCACTTCTCGCTGCTCGGCCCGTTGACCGCCCGGCGGGACGGCCGTGAGCTGCCGCTCGGCCCGCGCAAGCAGCGTCTGGTCCTCGCCACCCTGCTGGCCCGGCCCAACACCCCCGTACCGGTTGATGTGTTGACCGACGCGGTATGGCCGGACGATCCGCCGCGCACGGCCCGCAAGAACCTCCAGGTGTACGTCAGCGCCGCCCGCGCCCTGTTGGGCCCGGCCGGGGACGGCGGCGCGGACCGGGTGGTGCACGGTTGCGGGGGCTATCTCCTGCGCATCGCCGAGGGCGAGCTGGACACCCTGCGCTTCGGGTCGCTGGCCCGCGCCGGGCGGGCGGCGGCCGAGCGGGGCGATCTGCCCGGCGCGGCCCGGCTGTTGCGCCAGGCGCTCGACCTGTGGGAGGGGCCGCCGCTGAACGATCTGCGGGACTCGGCAGGGGTGGCCGAGGAGGCGGACCGGCTTGAGGCCCGATGTCTGACGGTGTACGAGGACTGGGCGGAGGCCGAGATCGAGTTGGGCCGGGCCGCCGTGGCGGTGGACGGGCTGCGGGATCTGGTGGAGCGCCATCCGCTGCGGGAGCGGCTGCGGGCCGCCTGGATGAACTCCCTGCACCAGTCCGGCCGGCAGGCCGAGGCGCTGGCGGTGTACGACGACTACCGGCAGCTGATGGCACGGGAGTTGGGGCTTGAGCCGAGTCCGGCGATGGCGGCGCTGTACCGCTCGATGCTCGGCCGGGGGCGTGAGGCGCGGCGGCCCGCCACGCCCCGGGAGCCGTCGAGCCCGGTGGCGCTGCCCGCCGGTACCGGGGCGTTCACCGGCCGCCGGGAGGAGCTGCGGGACCTGCTCGACGTCCTGGGCGGCGGCGAGGAGCGCGTGGTGGTCGTCTCGGGACCGGGCGGGGCGGGCAAGTCGGCCCTGGCGGTCCGGGCGGCGCAGCTGCTCGCCGACCCGTTCCCCGACGGCCGCGTCCACGTCCGGGTGCGGCGGGAGGACGGCACGGCACGCGGCCGGGCGGAGATCCTGGCGGAGCTGGGGCGGTGGTGCGGGGTGGCGGAGGCGCACGCCGAGGCCCCGGGGACGGCGGCAGGCACTGACGTCCCGGCCTCGGTGGCAGGCGCTGACGTCCCCGCGTCGGCCGACGCCCCCACGGCCCCCGCGTCGGCCGGGGCCCTCGCGGTCCTCGCGGAGGCCTGGCAGGAGTGGCAGGCCCGGCACCGGGCGCTGGTGGTCCTGGACGACGTCCCGGACGAGGCGTCCGTACGGGGGCTGCTTCCCCGGTCGGGGTCGTGCTCCGTACTGGTCACCGCCCGGGGGCAGTTGCCCGGTCTCGCCCCGGTGCACCGGATCGCGCTGCCCGCGCTGGCGGACGGCGAGGCGCTGGAGCTGCTGGGGAAGCTCATCGGGGCCGGGCGGCTGCGGACGGACCCGGCGGCGGCGCTGCGGATCGTCCGGGCCTGCGGTGGGCTGCCGCTGGCCGTGGAGGTGAGCGGGATGCGGCTGGCGGTGCTGCGGCATCTGCCGCTGGCGGAGTACGCGGACCGGCTCGGCGATCCGTCGGCGGCGCTGGACGAACTGGTCGCCGGGGACGTCTCCGTACGGCACCGGATCGCGTCCGGCTGGCGGGATCTGGCGGACGGCGACCGGTGGGCGCTGGGGCGGCTGGCCGGGCTCGCCGATGACGGGTGCTTCACCCTGGACCGGGCCACGGTGGCGCTGGGCTGCGGGGAGCGGGCGGCGATCCGCGCCGTGGAGTCGCTGATCGACGCCGGTGCGGTGACCTCCCCGGCGGGTGAGGTCACCGCCCATGCGGCGCTGTACGAAGTGCCGCGTCTGCTCTGCCTGTTCGCGCGGGAGCAGGAAGCGATGCGGGAGCAGGAGGCGGATGCGGCGGGCGACCGGGTCGGTGCGCCCGCCGCCGCCCTCAGCCCAGGGTGAGCAGCTTCAGCAGATCGTGCGGCCGGTGGCCGTCGCGCCTGGGGCCATGTCCCTCCGGGGCGACGGCCTCGTCGGTGTCCGCCCCCGCCAGGAAGTGCAGCGCCAGCAGCAGTCCGGCCGCCCCGGTGGCCAGGTCGGCGGAGCAGCGCCGCAGCCGGGCCCCGGGCACCAGCAGCCGGTCCCCGTCGGCGACCACGTGCCAGGACAGGTTGCGTACGGAGGCCAGGACCTCGGGCCCGGCCGGGCCGTCGTCCTCCAACTGCCGTGCGGTGGCGACGAGTCCGGCGCGTCCGGTGAACAGCCCCGGCTCGCGCACGAACTCGTTGCCGCAGCCCTTGCGCACCCCGGGCAGCAGACCGGCGAGCGCGGGCGCTTCCTGCCGGGCCAGATAGGCGCGGGCGACGAGCGCGAAGCCGCCGCTGCCCTGGTCGAGGTAGAGGAGGTGGCGGCGGCCGTCCTTGACCTGGACCGTGCCGTCGTCCATCGCGACGCAGTGGCCGGAGTCCCGGTACAGGGCGGTGCGGGCGGCGCGCAGCAGCCACTCCTCGCCGGTGAGGGCGTGCAGTTCGAGGTGGAGCAGCGCGGCCCCGCTGAGCCCGCGCAGCAGTCCGGCCGACGGCGGAGCCTCGGGCCCGCCCGCCACCGTCTCGCCCCGCACCAGGCAGTCGAGGTCCCAGGCGGTGCGCAGAGCGGTGTCCACCAGCTCCGGGTCCGGGGCGCCGGGTCCGGCCGCGGCCAGGCGGACGGCGGCCAGGGCGGTGCCCGCGCGCCCGGTCAGCAGGTCGGCCGACGGAGACGGGTGGGCGGCCTCGACGGCCCGGGCGAACAGCTCGCGCCCCTCGTCCGGACGGCCGAGCAGCGCCAGCGTCACCGCTGTGCCCGGCAGCCCGTCGTAGAGGCCGCCCGGGGCCGCAGGGTCGCGGCGGCGGGCGGCCTCCGCGAGCCAGTCGGTCCAGTCGGCCGGGACCGGGGCCCCGACGCGGTGGAGGGCGTAGAGGACCCCGGCGGCCCCGTGCGCCAGATCCGTACCGCCGGTGGCGAAGCCCTTGGGGTCGCCGGGGAAGAGCCGGTCGCGGCGCTCGGGCGTCGCGCCCGCGTGGATACCCGCGATCAGCCGGGTGCGCAGTTCGGCCCAGTCGGGCCTGGGCCCGCCGAGGAGGGCGGCGATCTCGCCTTCCCGGTCGGCGGAGATCCCGCTCTCCCGGCCGGCGGCGATCTCGCCCTTCCGGTCGGCGGCGCGCTCCGCCGCCCGCAGCAGGGCGGGGCGGGCCGGTCCGGCGTCGGGCGCGAGACCGTAGCGCTCCCGGGCCCAGGACTCCAGGGACAGTGCCTTGGCCCGGTCGTGGGAGGCCATCTCGGTCAACGGCATCAGCATGGTGAGCCAGGTGGCCCACAGGGCGTACGCGTCGGCCTCCGCGCCCGGGGTGCCGGGCGGGGCCTGGAGCCCGGGCGCACCGGCCAACGGGGTCTTCTCGTCGTCGAGTTCGGTGGCGTACTCGAAGTCGACGAGGGCGAGCCGGCCGTCGGGCCGCAGGATGATGTTGGACGGGTGCAGATCGCCGAAGCGCAGCCCCCGGCCGTGGATCTCCCGCAGCGCGTCGGCGAGTTGGCCGGTCACGTGGTCCACCCAGGCGGTGTACGGGGCGAGTTCGTCGGCGGTACGGGCTCCGCGTACCAGCGCGAAGCGGGCCACGATCTCGTCGAGCAGCGTGGGCCCCTCGACGTACTCCGTCATCAGGAACCGGTGCTCCCACACGGTCCGTACGCCGTACACCTCCGGTACGCAGTCGAGCCCGGCGAGCGCCGTGAGGGCCCGGTGCTCGCGCTCCAGCCGGGTCACGGCGTCGTCGCCCACCGCGTCGAGCCCGCAGTGCGGACGGGCCTCGCGCAGCACGACCCGGTGGCCGGTCTCCCGGTGCCGGGCGAGGTAGATGCCGCCCGCGTTGGAGAACTGGAGTGCCTCGGTGACGAGGTACGGGAAGGAGTCGTCGCGGGCGGCGGCGCGGGCGGCGAGGTGGGGACGCAGCAGCTCGGGCACCTTCACCCAGGCGGGCGTCCGGAACACCACGCCCCGTTCGTCGGGCACGAGTTGACCTGAGGGGTGGCGCAGGGCGGGCACCCGGTCGCCCCGGGCGTCGTGGCACCAGCGGTCGACGAAGGAGCCGTACCGTACGTAGACGGGGGCGTCGCCGATACGCAGATCGCTCAGGATGTACGGGCCCCGGCGGCCGGAGAGGGCCGTGGTCAGCTCGTCGAGCAGGCGGGTCAGGGCCGTCTCGTCCGGCGGGTAGAGGGTGAGGAACTTCCCCGCGCTGCCCCGGGACATGTACTTCCCCGACATCAGCAGCAACGCCTGCTCGCTGCGGAGGAACTTGAACGGGACCCGGTGCCGGAGGCAGATCCCGGCGGTCTCGCGGAGGGTGCGGGCGGCCTCGTCGGGGACGGTCGACACATGGATCTTCCAGCCCTGTTCGGCCGGTTCGCCGTCCTCGGGCAGCAGCGAGGTCCACAGCCCGCCGGCCACGCGCCGCCAGCCGGTGGGCGGTTCGGCCGTGTCGAGGGGGTAGCGGGTCTCCTGGTCGGGCAGCCGGGCCGGGGTGTCGTAGTACCGGCGGTCGGCGAGGCAGTACAGCTGGGTCTCCTGGATGCCGGGCACGGCAATACCTCCTCAGAGTGCGCCGGGACCGGCGGCGTCGGGAACGGGTCGGGCGGGGGCCTCGCGCGGGCCGTCGGGGACGGGGCGGACTGTGGCCTCGCACGGCCCGGGCCCGGTGGCGTCGGGGACGGCCCGGGCCGCGGGCTCGCGCGGGTCGGAGGCGTCGGCATCGTCGTCCGGGGCGGCGGTGGGGCTCGCGGGCGGCGGTACGGCCCCGGACCGTACGGACGGGGCGAGCGTCATGACCGCCGCCGAAACGGCCAGCACCGCGCCGACCACGCCGAAGGCGTTGCGCGGGCCGAGCGCGGTCAGCAGCGCACCGCCCGCGAGCGGGCCGAACGGCTGGACGATCGACGACAGGAAGGAGGCCGCGCTCTGCACCCGGCCGACCCGGTCCTCGGGGGTGACGACCAGCAGCGTCGACAGGAACCCGATGCTGGCGACCGTCGACAGGCCCATGCACACCGCGCAGAGCAGCCCCGCCACCAGCGGGCTGCTGAGCCAGGCCAGCACCCCGGCCGTCAGCACACAGCTCCAGCAGGTGACGACCAGGAGGGCCCGGACATGGCGGTCGGGCGAGAGCCGGGGCGCGAGCAGCGCGCCGACGAGAGCGCCCGCCGAGACGCAGGTGATGACGAAGCCGCCGCCGAGCCCGGAGCGGCCGCCCTCGGAGAAGACGGCGAGAGCGGTGAAGGTGAGGGCGCCGAACGCGAAGTTCATGCCGAGACCGAAGACCAGCAACACCGTACGGAGGTACGGCAGTTGCCAGAGGAAGCCGAGTCCTGCGGTGAGCTCGTCGCGGCTGAAGACGGACCCGGCCTTCTTGTGGGCGGCCGATCGCGTACGTACGAGGGCCACGCAGACGGTCGACAGGAACAGGCCGATGAACTGGGCGGTGAAGGGCAGTGCCTCGTGGATACCGAAGAGCGCGCCGCCGACGAGCGGGCCGACCAGCCGGACCGTGGCGGTACGCGCCTGGAGCCGGGCGGTCGCCGTACCCATCTGGTCCGGCGGCACGACCGCGCGCAGCAGACCGAACGCGGCGGGGGCGTAGACGCTGTTCAGGACGGCTCCGGCGGTGGCGACCAGCAGGACGAGCACCATGGGGGCGTGGCCGTTCCACACGGCGACGGTCAGGGCGGTGACCGCGAGCAGGCTCCCCGCGTCGCACAGCCGCATCAGCCGGCGGCGTTCGACCCGGTCGGCCATGACGCCGCCGGGCAGCATCGTGATCAGCACGGCGCAGATGGAGACGGTCCCCACGGTGCCGGCCTGCACGGCGGAGCCGGTCTCCTTGAGGATGAGCAAGGGCAGCGCGAGGGCGCTCATCTGGCTGCCCAGAACGGCGAACAGGCCGCTCATCCAGAGCAGCCGGAAGTCCCGGTTGGAGCGGAGGGGCGTGGCCATCGGCAGGCTCCCGGAGATCGGCGTACGGACGTGGGACGAGGGACAAGCGCGGCGGGGCGGCTCCCGCTGTCCGCGGAGCCGCCCCGTACCGCCTGTCCGCCGGCCGGGCGCCGCGGGGGCGAGGTCTCGGCCTCGTCCCGCCGCGGCGCACGGCCCGGTGGTTCAGCGCTGAGTTCAGCGCTGCGACTCGACGACGCTCAGCACGCTGATGCAGTTGCCGTCGGTCGTGTCGCCGCCCTGGACGGACGTCTCCTGGAGGTCCAGGACGGAGTGCGCCTCGACCTCGGGGGTCTCGTTGGTCTCGTCGCCGGCCGGCTTCGTGTTCTCGGACATGGTGATCTCCATCCACTGGATAGGCGGAATGCTCTGTGCGGAACGCGGTGTGACGGAAACGCGGTGTGCGGCGGGTGAGATCAGTTCTCGACGACGCTGAGCACGCTGATGCAGTTGCCGGGCGGCGCGATGATGTCGCGGTCGGCGTTGACGGACGTCTCCTGGAGGTCCAGCACGGAGTGCGCCTCGACCTCGGGGGTCTCGTTGGTCTCGTCGCCGGCCGGCTTCGTGTTCTCGGACATGGTGGTCTCCATCCACTCGTCACTGCGGGGCCGGAACGCCCGGAAGAATTCCTCCGGTCGTCCGGTGCGGCGGGCCGGTGCCTGCCGTTGCCGAGAAAGCTAGGAAGCGGGGCCTGGCGATCGCTTCGCCGCCGGTATGGCAGCGGTATTGCCCCCAGCTCGCGGCGGTACGGGCACGCCCGGCGGGCCCGGCCGCCACCTCGGGAACCCGCTCCGACCTGGGCCCATACCGCTGCCGAAGCGCTTCCGGACCGTCCTCGAACCGGTGGCCCACAGCCTGGGTACGCGCCCGACGCGCCCCGGCCCCGAAGGAGGCGGCCCGCATGGAACTCGCCGAACTCGTCGCACGGCGGCCCTTTCCCGCCGCAGGTCTGCTGCTCGGCCTCACCCGGCGCTGCCCGCTGAGCTGCGCGCACTGCTCGACCGGGTCGGACCTGTTCACCCGCCAGGAGCCGGACGCCGGTCAACTGGAGCGTTTCGTCGGCTCGTTCACCGAGGAGAACCGGCCGGACGTGGTGATGCTCACCGGCGGGGAGCCGCTGCTCCTGCCCGCGCTCGCCGAGCGGCTGAGCACCCTGGCGCGGGCGGCCGGATCCCGTACGGCGCTGCTGAGCGGCATGTTCTTCGCCCGGGGCGGGGCTCTTCCGGGCGGCCGGAGCGGGGCCCTTCCTGGCAGGCGGCGCAGATCGATTCCGCCCGCAGTCCTGCGCGCGATCCGCTCCGTCGACCACTTCTCCGCCTCTCTCGACGAACACCACGAGCGCGAGGTGTCGCGGGCCGACGTCTTCCGCGCCCTGCATCTGGTCCGGGAGGAGGGGGTGGCCGTGAGCCTCCACCTCACCGGGACCGGCGGCGCGGACCCGTATCTCGCCGATCTGACGCGGGCGGTGGAGAAGGAGTTCGGCGGCCAAGTGCCCTGCCTGGTCAACGAGGTGCGGCCGTTCGGCCGGGCCGCTTCCTGGGCACGGGCGGCCCGCACCGGGCCTGATCCCGCCGCGGCGTCCCCGTGCTCGATGGCCGCCTGGCCAGTGGTCGCCTTCGACGGCCGGGTGCTGGCCTGCTGCAACCAGGACACCGTGGACCGCCGGCCCGTACCGGCCCATCTGGACCTCGGCCATATCGCGGAGGACGACTGGGGAACCGTACGCCAACGGGCCCTGGAATCCCCGGTGCTGCGCATGCTCCGCACGGTCGGGCCGGCACATCTGGCCGCCCGGTACGGTTCCGGCCCCCGGCCCGGCTCCTACTGCGACGGCTGCCGGGCGCTCGGCGGTGACGAGGCGGTGGCGGCCGGGGCGCGGGCGGTGGCGGGTGGTGCGGCCGGGGCGCTGCTGGATCTCACGGCCGCGATGCGCGGCTCCCGGGAGGGGGCGCAGGGCATCGTGCGCCGCCACGGCTGCGCGGCGTACGCGCCGTTGGTCGTCGCGGGCGGGCCGGCCCTGCCGGGAACCGACGACCGGGACATCCGATGGACGACCGACGACCGGAGCATCCGATGAGCACCGGGGCCTCCGCCCGGCTGCGGACCAAACTCCTTTTGCTGGAACCGGAGTTCCGTGGCGCGACCCACCACATGTGGCGCGCCGATGGGCTGTTGCCGCGCTACCGGACGTATCTGTGCACGATGCACGCCGTCATCCGGGCCTCCGTCCCGCTGATGGAGCTGGCCCTCGACCGCCTCCGCCCCCGGGCCGCTTCCGGTGATCCGCTCGCGGCACCGCTCGCCGCGTATCTGGCGGAGCACATCCGGGAGGAGGAGGGCCACGACGCCTGGCTGCTGGAGGACCTCCGGGCGGCGGGCGGCACGCCCGAGGACGCGCTCGGACCGCTGCCCTCCCCGCTGGTCGCCTCGCTCGTCGGGTCCCAGTACTACTGGATCGAGCACCACCACCCGGTCGCCCTGCTCGGCTACATCGCCGTACTGGAGGGCTACGCGCCCGCCCCCGGCCTGACCGACCGCATCGCCCGGCGCACCGGGCTGCCCGCCGCCGCCCTGCGGACCGTACGGGAGCACGCGGTGCTCGACACGGAGCACCTGGACGAGCTGTACGCGCTGCTGGACCGGCTGCCGCTCGGCCGGGACCGGGAAGCGGCCGTGGCGGTCAGCGCCCTGCACTCCCTCGACGCGCTCACCCGGCTGTTCGTCCGGCTCGGGCGCTCCGCGCCGGCGCCGTCGCCGCGGGGAGCCGGACCTGTCTCACCGATGGGAGTCACACCATGACCGGATCACCCGCGAACGGCGAACGGCCGCCGCTGCCCGACGCGTTGTACGAGGCGGGCTTCCCCGTCGATCTGCTCACCGAGGAGCAGCGTGAGGTGCTGAGCGGGCTGACGCCGGAGGAACTGGCGCTGCTGCTCGATGTGAAGAGCCGGCTGGACGCCGTGGGGCCGGAGGTCCAGGCGCACGGGGAGATCGCCGGGGGCGCGCTGTTCTGACCCCGGCCCGACCCCGGCCCGCCCCCGTTTCGACCGGTCGGCGGTACGGACGCGGCGGCGGCGATCGCGGCCGCCGCCGGGTCCGTACCCGCCCGACATCCCGGAGAGATCGTCATCCCGGAGAGAAGGACCCGCCATGAACTGCCTCTCGTGCCAGCAGGATCTGCCGCCGACGGCCCGGTTCTGCTCGTCCTGCGGGACGCCGTGCGCGACCGCCGCGGCTGCCGCTCCCGCCGCTGTCACCGCGGCCGGACCGGCCGCCGCCGCTCCCCCGCCCGGTGACGAACGCAAGCCGGTGACCGTGCTGTTCTGCGATCTCGTGGGGTCGACCGCGCTGTCCGGTGTGCTCGATCCGGAGACGCTGCGCACGGTGACCCTGCGGTACTTCGAGGCGATGAGCGCGGAGATCGTGGCGCGGGGCGGCACCCCGGAGAAGTTCATCGGGGACGCGGTGATGGCGGTGTTCGGCGTCCCGGTGGTCCGGGACGACGACGCCCGGCGGGCGCTGGCGGCGGCGCTCGGGATGCGCCGGGCGCTGGCCCAGCTGAACGAGGAGCTGGACGCCGCCCTCGGCATCGAGCTGGCGATCCGGATCGGCGTCAACACCGGTCAGGTGGTGGCGGGTTCGGACCGTTCGGCCCGGCAGGCGCTGGTCTCCGGGGAGACCGTCAACATCGCCGCCCGGCTGGAGCAGAACGCGGGCCGGGGCGAGATCCTGATCGGCCCCGGGACGCTCCTCGCCGCCGGTCCGACGGTGACCGCCGAGCCCACCGGGCCGCTGCGGCTGAAGGGCAAACGGGACAGCGTCGAGGCGCACCGGCTGCTCGCGCTGGGCGCGGACGACCCCGAGCTGCTGCGCCGCTTCGACGTCCCGTTCGTCGGACGCGACGCCGAACGGCGGTCACTGGACGCCGCGTTGGAGCGGGCGGTGCGCGGGGGCGCGGCGGGACTGCTGCGGGTCACCGGGGAGGCGGGGATCGGAAAGACCCGGCTGGTACGGGAGTGGCTGGCGGGGCGGTCGGCGTCCGGCGGGCTCGCGTACGGGGCGGGGCGGTGCCGGAGTTACGGGGACCACGGCACCCTCGCACCGCTGGCCGACGCGGTGCGCTCGCTGCTGGCCGCGACGGGCCCCTCGCAAGGTGCGCGGGAGACTGCCGACGGGCTGGCGGTCGACGACGCGATGGCTCTGCTGTCCGGGGGCCTGCTGCGGGACGGTACGCCGAACGCGCCCTTCGAGGACATGTGCGCGGCGCTGACGACGGTCCTGGAACGGGCGGCCCGCGTCCGGCCCGTCGTCCTGGTGCTGGACGACTGGCACGCGGCGGCCCCGCTGCTGGTCCGCACGGCGCACCGGCTGACGGACGGCTCGGGGTGCGCGGGCGTGTTGGTGCTCTGCGCGGGGCGACCGGACGGGCCGGACGACGAACCACCCGTCGGTGCGGGGGCGTTGCTCCAGCTCACGGGGTTGCCGTACGAGGAGGCGGCCCGGCTCGCGGCCGTTCTCGCGGGTCCGGACGGTGGGCGGCGCTCGGGGGACGACCGGTCCCTGGCAGGGGACGCGTCCGACCGGATCGGCGACGACAGCCCGCCCCGCAACGACACCCCGCCCGGCACCGACCGGCTCCTGGCGCGGGCCGGGGGCAATCCGCTCTACCTGGAACAGCTCCTGGTCGGCGACCGGGCGGACACAGGGGCCGGGACGGCGGCCGACGAGGAGCTGCCGCCCACGCTCCAGGCGCTGCTGGGCGCGCGGATCGGTGCGCTGGCCCGGGCGGAGCGCGATGTGGTGGACCTGGCCGCCGTGATCGGCCGGGAGTTCACCGCACCGGAACTGGTCCGGCTCCAGCTGTCCGTACGGGCCGCGGAGGGCCACGGGGTCACATCGCAACGGCATTTGGTGGACGAGGCGTTGGAGGCGTTGGGCCGCCGCCGGCTGGTCGAGTCGGGCCCCCAGAGAGACCGGGCGGCCGAGGCGGCGTACCGGTTCAGCAGCGGGCTCGTGCACGAAGTCGCGTACGCCTCGCTGTCCAAGCGGGCCAAGGCCGAACGGCACGCCTGGGCCGCCGAGTTGCCCAGTGTGCTGCGCAGCGGCGACGGTGCGGTGGGCGGCCATCTGGAGCGGGCCTACCGCTACCGCGCCGAGCTGGGCCTGCTGGACGACCGGGCCCGGCGGCTGCGCGACCGGGCCGCCGCCGCGCTGGGCCGGGCCGGGGCGCAGGCCGCCGCCCGGTCCGACCTGCACTGGGCGCACGGACTGCTGGAGCGGGCGGTGGAGCTGAGCCCCGGCGACCCGGCGGCGACGCGGCGGCTCGGCGAGGTGCGGGTGGCGCTCGGCCGCGCCGCCGAGGGGGCCGAACTGCTGTACCAGGTACGGGACATGGCGGCCGATCCGGTGGAGGCCGCGCACGCCCGCCTGGCGCTCGCGGTGCTGGACCCGGGCGGCCCCGGACCCGGCCCCGCCGCCGTGGCCCGTACCGTGCTCCCGGTGTTCGAGGCGGCCGGGGACTCGGTCGGCCGGGCGCGCGCTCATCTGCGGCTCGCCCAGCAGTTCCAGCGGTCCGGGCGGCACGAGGAGGCGGAGCGGGACCAGGCGCGGGCCCTGGAGCACGCGGTGCTGGCCGGTGCGGAGCCGGAACGGGCCGGGGCGCTCGGTGCGATCGGCATCTCCCTGTGGCGCGGGCCGGTCCCGGTGCCCGCCGCGGTGATCCGCTGCCGGACGCTGCTGGCGGCGCACGGCGCGGGCCGCCCCACGGTCCGGGTCACGCTCAACTGCCCCCTGGCCGTGCTGTACGCGCTCCAGGACGCGGCCGAGGACGCGTACGGCTGCCTGGCCGAGGCGGAGCGGCTGGCCGGGAAGCTGGGGTTCGCCGAGGCGGAGGTGTTCCTGCCGATGTTCCGGGCGACGGTGGAGGCGCTGTCCGGCCGGAGCGCCGCCGCGCTGGACCTGCTCGGCCGGGCGGACGCGGCGGCCCGGCGCACGGGGGCAGCGGGGATGCGGACGGCCGTGGCGCTGGACGCGGCCCGCCTGGAGCTGGACGAGGGCCGGGAGGACCGGGCGGCGGAGCGGCTGGCGGGCATCGGCGACGCTTCGGGGCTGAGCCGGTCGGACGCGGTGGACCTGGCGGGGCTGCGGGCCCGGCTGACGGCACGGGACCGGCCCGGGGATGCGGCCGCGTACGCGGAGCAGGCGGTGCGGGCGTCGCTGCTCACCGACTCCCCGCTGGTGCAGGCGACGGCCGAGCTGGACCGGGCGCACACGCTCGCCGCCCTGGGCCGGCATCCGGAGGCCGAGGCGTCGGCCCGGGCGGCCGGGGCGCACTTCACGGGCAAGGGGCATCTGCCGGGGGTGCGCCGGGTCTCCGGGTTCCTCGCGCGCCCGCCCCTGCCGATGGCCACGACGAGGGAGAGGAGCTGACCGATGACGACCACGGAACCGGCACGAGCACCGGCACAGACGCAGGCACCGGGACCGGCACGGACACAGGCACAGGCGGAATCGGTGCGGACCCGGGCGCGTACGGCCCCGGGGCAGGGGCTGACCTGGAGTCTGCGCGGGCGCGGCCCCGACGACGTACCGGTGCTGGCGGACGCCGGGCCGCCGCTGGGCCGCCCGGCCGGGCCCGCCACCGGGCGCGGGGTCCGCGTGTGCGTCGTGGACTCGGGCGTGGAGCGCGACCATCCGCTGGTCGGCCCGTTGGCCGCGTCCTGGGTGGTCGTCAAGGACGGGGAGAGCGGCGGGATCACCGTCGAGCCGACCACGACCGGCGACACCTGCGGCCACGGCACCGCGTGCGCGGGCATCATCCGCCGGACCGCCCCGGAGTGCGAGATCCACAGTGTGCGGGTGCTCGGCGAGCGGTTCTCCGGCACCGGCGACATCCTGATGGCCGGGCTGCGCTGGGCGGTGGAGCAACGGTTCGACGTGGTCAACCTCAGCCTGTCGACGACCCGTACCCGGTTCGCGCAGGAGCTGCACAGCCTGGCGGACAGCGCCTACTTCGCCCGTACGGTGATCGTCGCCTCGGCGCACAACACCCCGGTGGAGAGCTTCCCGTGGCGGTTCGCCTCCGTGATCTCGGTGGGCAGCCACCAGGAGGACGACCCCGAACTGCACCTGTACAACCCGGACCCGCCGGTGGAGTTCTTCGGACCGGGCCAGAACGTGACCGTGCCCTGGCTGGGCGGCCGGACGATCCGCACCACGGGGAACAGCTTCGCCACGCCGTACGTCGCCGGGCTCTGCGCCCGCGTGCTGTCCGCGCATCCGCGGATGACGGCCTTCCAGCTCAAGAACGCCCTTTATCTGTCCGCGGCCAACGTGCGCCACGCGCCGCGTCCTTCGTCCCCTCCGGCAGGAGATACAGGAGATACCCGTGATGACTCCGAGAACTGATTCCGCCGCCGTCTTCTCCTCCTCCACAACCGCCACGGTCGCCGACGCGCCGCGCAGCGAGCTGCTCCAGTCGGTCGTCGACGTGGCCCGCGCCATCTTCGGGGCCGAGGCCAGTTCGGTGTTCCTGCTCGACGAGGAGGCGGACGAGCTGGTCTTCCAGGCCGTGTCCGGGCAGGGCGAGGAGTTCCTCGTGGGCCGCAGGTTCCCGGCCGGGCGCGGGATCGCCGGGTGGGTGGCGACCTCCGGCGAGCCGATGGTGGTCGACGACCTGAGCTCAGATCCGTCCTTCGACCGTTCGCTGGCGGAGTCGACGGCGTACGTACCGAACGCGCTGATGGCGGCCCCGCTCATCAGCGACGCCCGGGTCCTGGGCGTCCTGGAGGTACTGGACCCGTCCCCGCAGGCCCGGTCGGGGGTACGGGAGCTGGATCTGCTCGCGATGTTCGCCCGGCAGGCCGCCGCCGCCCTGCGGGTGATCACCCCGGAGCGGGTACGGGAGGCCGAGGAGCGCACGGTCCTCGCCGGGCACACGCTGGCGGGCGCGCAACGCGAGGACGCGCTGAGACTGCTGGGTAGCCTGGAGCGACTGCTGCGGGGCGCCGGCTGAGGCGGCCCCGGTACGGGGACGCGCGAGGAAAGGACCCGCACGATGAAGCTCGCTTTCTCCACCCTCGGGGTGCCGGGGACGCCGGTCGCCGAGGTCGTCCGGCTCGCCGCCGCGAACGGCTACCAGGGGGTGGAGCTGCGCGTCCATCCGGAGGAGCCCGTGCACCTGGGGCTCTCGTCGCTGGAACGGGCCGACGTGGTCGAGGCGTTCAAGGCGGGCGGGGTGGAGATCCTGACCCTCGCCGGGTACGTCCAGGTGGCCGCCGAGGGGGACGACGAGCCGGTCCTCGCGGAGCTGACCGAGCTGGTGAAGCTCGCCCGGGACCTGGGCGCGTCCTCTGTCCGGGTCTTCCCCGGCGGCGGCGACCAGGAGCGGGCGGAGGCCGACGCGACGGCCGCCCGGCGGCTCGGTGCGGCGGCCCCGGCAGCCGCCGACATGGGCGTGAGCATCCTGCTGGAGACCCATGACTCGCACCGCGCGGGCCTCGACGTCGCCCGGGTCGTCGCCACGGTCGGGCACCCCCGGATCGGCGCGATCTGGGACGTCCTGCACACCTGGCTCGCCGGTGAGGAGCCGGCGGCCGGCCGGGCTGTCCTCGCCCCGCACCTGGGCTACGTCCAGGTGAAGGACGTGGCGTCGGCGGACGACCTCACTCCGCTGCCGCTGGGCTCCGGGGTGCTGCCGCTGGCGGAGTGCCTGGACGGGTCGGGTCCGGATTCGTGGGTGTGCTGGGAGTACGAGAAGCGCTGGCACCCGGGGGCGGCGGAGCTGCCGGATCTGCTGGCCGCCGGACGCGAGTATCTGCTGCGGCTGGGAGCCCCGAAGCAGTAGCGGAACTCAGAAGCGCGGCGGCCCCGGCGTCCTGCTCCACCGGCCGGGGCACCCCGGTCCGGCCGGAGCCCAGGGGCGCGGCGGTCCGGGTCCGCAGCCCGACGCCCGAGGTCAGCGCCACCCCGCCCACCAGCAGCGCCGCCGCGCACCAGCGCAGCGGGCTCACGTCCTCGCCGAGCACCAGCGCCGCCGAGGACATCCCGAAGACCGGGACGAGCAGGGTGAAGGGCGCCACGGACGAGGCGGGGTACTGGCGGAGCAGGAAGCCCCAGGCGCCGAAGCCGAACACCGTACTGACCCAGGCGACGAACAGGATGATGCCCACCCCGCTCCAGTCGAGCGCGGCCAGCGCCTCCGCGTCCCGGTCCGGGCCCTCGAAGAGGAGGGACAGGCTCAGCAGCGGCAGCACGGGGACGGCCGAGACCCAGACCATGAAGGTCAGGGCGTCCTTGGGCGCCGCCCGCCGGGTGAGCACGTTGGACACGCCCCAGCAGGCCGCGGCCCCGACGACGAGGACGAACGCGAGGACCGGCCCGCCCGCCCCCTCGTCCACGGCGGCCACCGCGATGCCCGCGAGCGCGACGGCCATGCCCGCCACCCGGATCCGGCCGGGCCGTTCGGAGAGGGCGAGGGCGGCGAACAGGGCGGTGAAGACGGCCTGGATCTGGAGGATCAGGGAGGAGAGCCCGGCGGGCATCCCCTGGTCCATGCCGATGAACAGGAGCCCGAACTTCCCCACGCCCAGGACGAGTCCGACCCCCACGACCCACTTCCAGGCGACCGACGGCCGGCCCAGGAGGAAGATCGCGGGCACGGCGGCGGCGAGGAAGCGCAGCGCGGAGAAGAGGAGCGGCGGGAAGTGGTCGAGCCCCAGCTCGATCACGACGAAGTTCACGCCCCAGAGTGCCGCGACGAGCACGGCCAGGGCGATATGGCGTGGACGCATGCGGCGAGCATTCAGCAGGATGACCGTGTAGCACCAGCGCGGGTTTCTTCATGATGGGATTCAGCGCTGCTGAAGAATGCCCCTGGAATGCCCTGGGAAGATGCCCCCGAAGGATGAGGTCACCGTGCTCGATCTGGCCCGGCTGCGCGCCCTGCACGCGGTCTTCGTCCACGGTTCCGTCGCGGGCGCGGCGACGGCCCTCGGCTACACGCCGTCCGCGATCTCCCAGCAGATCACCAAGCTGGAGCGGGAGACCCGGACGACGTTGCTGGAGCGGCGGGGGCGCGGGGTGGCGCTGACCGAGGAGGCGCTGCGGCTGGCCGACATGGCCCAGCGGCTGCTGGCCATCATGGAGCAGGCGGAGACGGAGCTGGAGGAGCGCCGGGGGCTGCCGACGGGCCGGCTGACGATCGCCGCGTTCGCCTCGGCCGCGCGGGGGCTGCTGCCGGGGGTGCTGGCCGAGCTGGACCGGGACCACCCGGCGCTGGACGTCCGGCTGGACGAGGTGGACCCGCATCTGTCGGTGGACCTGGCGGCGAAGGGCGTCGTCGATCTGGCCGTGGCGCACGACTGGGACATCGCCCCGCTGCCCGCCCCGGAGGGCCTGGCCCAGGCGGTGATCGGGCTCGACCGGTGCGATCTGCTGGTCCCCGAGGGGCATGCGCTGGCCGGGCGGGACGGGGTGCGGCGCGAGGAGCTGGCGCGCGAGCGGTGGATCTGCCAGCCGCCGGGGACGGTGTGCCACGACTGGCTGGTGCGGACGCTGCGCACGGCGGGGTACGAGCCCGACATCCGGCACCGCGCGGAGGAGAACCACACCCAACTCGCCCTGGTGGCGGCGGGTCTGGGCATCGCGATGATGCCCCGGCTGGGGCGGGGGCCGCTCCCGGACGGGGTGGTGGCGGCGCGTCTGGACCCGGTGCCGGAGCGGCGGCTGTACGCGCTGTGGCGTACGGAGGCGGCGCGGCGTCCGGCGATCACGGCCGCGGTGGACGCGCTGAAGGCCCACGGCGCGGCGGCCGGACTGGCGTGAGGCGAGTCCGCCTACGGCCGGCGTGAGGCGGGTCTCCGGCCGGTGCGAGGCGAGTCCGGCTACGGCCGCCGACTCTTATGGCGGTACGTCACTCCCGGCCCCGGCACGGCCCCTTGACCGGAAGTTATTTTCCCTATAAGCGTACTTTCTTGGAAGTTTCTTTCACCCCGGGAAGGAGCTCACGTGCCCCACCGCACCTCAAGACGCACCCTCCTCACCGCCACCGCTGCCGTCACCGCCGCGGCGGCGACCGGCGCCCTCACCCCGCCCGCCGTCGCCTCCGCGCACTCCACGAACGCCTCCACCGACCGCCGGCTGCGGCAGATCATCGCCGGGATGAGCCTGGAGGAGAAGGTCGGCCAGCTCTTCGTGATGCGGGTCTACGGGCACTCCGCCACCGACCCCGACCAGGCCGACATCGACGCGAACCTCAAGGAGATCGGGGTCCGTACGGCGGCCGAGCTGATCTCCACGTACCACGTCGGCGGCATCATCTACTTCACCTGGGCGCACAACACCCGCGACCCGCACCAGATCGCCGACCTCTCCAACGGCCTCCAGCGCGCCGCGCTCGCCGGCCGCCCCCGGGTGCCGCTGCTCGTCTCCACCGACCAGGAGCACGGCATCGTCTGCCGGGTCGGCGAACCCGCGACCCTGCTGCCGGGCGCGATGGCCCTCGGCGCGGGCGGCTCGCGCTCCGACACCCGGCGGGCCGCCTGGATCGCGGGCACGGAGCTGGCCGCGCTCGGCATCAACCAGAACTACGCGCCGGACGCCGACGTCAACGTCAACCCGGCCAACCCGGTCATCGGCGTACGGTCCTTCGGCTCCGGCCCCGACGCGGTGGCCGGTCTGGTCGCGGCGCAGGTGAAGGGCTACCAGGGCGCGGGCGTCGCGGCGACCGCCAAGCACTTCCCCGGCCACGGCGACACGAACACCGACAGCCACACCGGGCTGCCCGTCATCAACCACACCCGCGCCCAGTGGGAGGAGCTGGACGCCCCGCCGTTCCGCGCCGCGATCCGGGCCCGGATCGACTCGATCATGACCGCGCACATCGTGGTCCCGGCGCTCGACCCGTCCGAGGACCCGGCCACGCTCTCCCGGCCGATCCTCACCGGCATCCTCCGCGAGGAGCTGGGCTACGACGGGGTGGTCGTCACCGACTCGCTCGGCATGGAGGGGGTCCGCACAAAGTACGGCGACGACCGCGTTCCGGTCCTCGCGCTGCTGGCGGGCGTGGACCAGCTGCTGAACCCGCCGAACCTCTCCGTCGCCTGGAACGCCGTGCTGGAGGCGGTGCGCAGCGGTGAGATCAGCGAGGCGCGGATCGAGGAATCGATCCTGCGCATCCTGCGGCTGAAGAGCGGACTCGGCCTGTTCCGGGACCCGTTCGTCAGCCACCGGGGCGTCGAGCGCACGGTCGGCAACCGCGCGCACCGGGCCGCCGCCGACCGGATCGCCGAGCGCACGACGACCCTGCTCGACGACCCCGGCTCGCTGCTGCCGCTCTCCCGGCGCACCCACCGCAACCTGCTGGTGGTGGGGGCCGATCCGGCCTCCCCCTCCGGGACGACGGGCCCGCCGACCGGCACCCTGGCCCATGCCTTCGGCGAACTGGGTTTCAGCGCACGGGCGTTGTCGACCGGTACGGCCCCGGACCAGGCGAAGATCGACGAGGCGGTCGCGGCCGCCGAGGGCAAGGACGTGGTGGTCGTGGCGACGTACAACGTCACGGCGACCAGCTCGCAGCGCACGCTGGTGACCGCGCTCGTGGCGACCGGCGTGCCCGTCGTCACCGTCGCGATCCGCAACCCGTACGACATCGCCCACCTCACCGGGACCGGCGTCGCGGCGAGCCTCGCCGCGTACTCCTGGACCGATGTCGAACTGCGCGCCGCGGCCCGGGTGATCGCGGGCCGTGCCGAACCGGAGGGCACCCTGCCGGTTCCGGTGCAGCGCGCGGACGATCCGACGCAGGTGCTGTACCCGGTGGGCCACGGGCTGTCGTACTAGCCCTACGGCGACCGGACGGCCCCGGCCTCCGGCCATCGGCGCAAAGCACCCCCGCACCTGGCGTGGCCCCGCTCCGGCGGGCCACGCCGGGTGTACGTCTTTGAGGACGTATTGGGGGGTTTTCATGGATGAGCGCACGTCCTCGGGGGCCCGGAGCCGACGGCCCGCCCCGTTACCGGCCCGCGTGGACCTGGCCGTGGCCGCCGTACCGGCCCGCGTCGCGCCGGCGGCCCGCGTCGCGCCGACCGTGGCCGCCTTCGTGGTCGTGGTCGCGCTCCTGCTGACGACGGCCTGCGAGGCTCCGGGCCGTACGGTCACCGACGGCCGGGGGCCCGTCCCCGCCTCGCCAGGCCCTTCCCCGTACGGCGTGGTGTTCCTCGGGCCCGGCGACTGTAGCTCGCGGGGCCCGGTGATCCGGGAGGTGTTCTGCCGCAGCGAGAAGGCCGCGGCCACCGTCCTCGCCCGGCACCTCGGCACCCCGTCGTCCGGCCCGCCCTGCCCCGACGCCACCGACTTCGTCCTGCACGTCTCCGAGACGGGCTCCGGGGCCCGTTCCCGGCTCACCACCGGCTATGCCTGCATGCGGAACCTGGAGCCCCCTCACCCGGGCGATCCGGGGCAGGGCGGCGGACCGCTGACCGTCGTCGGCGACTGCGTCACCGCCTCCCGCGCGGGCGAGGTCACGGAGACCGCCTGCGCCGACACGGGCGGCCGCGCTCCGCGCTACCGGGTGGAGTCGGCGGTGCAGCGGCGAGCGCAGTGCCCGGACGACACGGACCTGTTCGTCTCCCTGCGCGGGGAGAAGCCGGTGGGCTGCGCCCGCCGGTCCACCGGATGGTGACGGTGACCGACGGACGCAGCCCGGCACAGGCAACAACTGGCAACTACGGGCGCAGCGTGGCCTCGTCGCGCTCGACCTCGCCGTTGCGCTGGTCCAGCCGGGTGTCGAACTTCGCCAGCGGCTTCGCCTTCGCCGGGTCGTTCTCGACGGCCGCCGGGGCGACGCCCGCCCAGCGCAGGATGTCGGCGGTGGCCTTCGCCCGCTCGGCCTCGGGGAGACCGGAGACCCGCGCGCCGTGGTTGCCGCCGGGGACGGTGTACACCGCGCTGTCCTTCGCACCGCGGCCGAGGCGGAACGGCTCCGCGCTCCACGGGTCGTTCTCGCCGTTGACGTACATCATCCGCCGGGCGTTGTGCTTGACCCAGCTGTCGATGTCCCGCATCGCGTGCCGGTCGAACTTCATGGGGATGGAGCGGGGCACGAAGTTGCGCGGGGGCTGGTAGCCGTAGCGGCTCAGGTTGCCGAGCCAGGGCTGCTTGATGTCGGGCGATCCGAGCTGGGTGCCCGCCTGGTAGTAGTACGGGGTGTACGTCTCCAGGCCCTGGTCGGCGTAGGCGGAGAAGCCGGAAATGGAGTCGACGGAGTTCCAGATGTCGTCGTCCGTGGCCTTCTTGGCGTCGGCCGGGATGTCCACGCAGTCGGCGACCAGGCTGTACTGCCAGAACGCCCACACGTAGTCCATGACCGTGGCCTCGTAGGCGCGGTCGAGGGAGCCGATGGTGTTGAACGTCCAGCCGTTGGCGGCGGCCTGCTCCTTGTACTTCTTCTGGAGCGGGGCCCGCCGGATCAGCGCCTCGCGCTGCACGCCGGCCAGCTTGTCGCGGCACTCCTTGGTGCCGACGTTGCGGAAGAACCGGTCGTACGCCGAGTCCTCGTCGTTGTTGACGTCGTTGGGCGCGACGTAGGCGACGACGCCGTCCATGTCCTTCGGGTAGAAGCGCTCGAAGTACGTGGCGGTCATGCCGCCCTTGGAACCACCGGTGGCCAGCCACTTCTTCCCGTAGATCTTCTTCAGCGCCGTGAACACCCGGTGCTGGTCGCTGGCGGCCTGCCAGATGTCCAGCTTGGACCAGTCGGCCGGGGCGGGGCGGGACGGGGTGAAGAAGCGGTATTCCAGGGAGACCTGGTTGCCGTCGATGATCTGCGTGGGCTCGCTGCGGCTGGGGGTGGTCGACACGTTGTAGCCGCTGGTGGAGAAGACCGTCGGGCGGGAGACGTCCTTGTGCAGCACGGTGATGCGCTGCTGGAACGTGCCCTTGGACGGGCGCCGGTGGTCGACCGGCTGGGTGTAGTTGAGGACGAAGTAGCGGTAACCCGCGTACGGCTTCTCCTCGATCAGGCTCATGCCCGGGATCGCCAGGATGCGGTCCTTGATGTCCTCGGTGCTCGCTTCGGTGCCGAGGGCGGCTCCGCTGCTCTGCTTCGCGGCCGGTTCCGCGGCGGTGGCCGCACCGGCCGAGGCCCCCGTGGCTCCGACCGTGCCTATGAGCACGGCGAGCGAGAGAACCCCTGTGAGTGACTTGCGCATGCACTCTCCCCTTGATTCACAACAGTCGCCGTGAACTTATCGGGGCAACACACGCCACGCCAGACCCGGTTGTCCGTGTCATGCGTGTCATCCGTGTCAGCAGAGGATCCATCCGGTGGAGACGGATTTCTTGCCGATCGCACCGGTGGCGCGGACGCAGCGGTTCAGGGCGTTGACCGTGACCGGTCCCGCCATCTTCGTGTACGAGCCCTTGTCGGAGACCGCGCGGCCGCCGCGCGCCTGGAGCGTGACGCTCATCGTCCGCCGTTTGCCGGGCTTCTTGGCGACGGTCACCGCGCAGGCATGGGCGCGCGTCTTGTAGACGCGCAGCTCTCCCGTGGAGAACGCGACCGTCTTTGCCGGGCGGCCGGAGCAGCCGGAGGCGGCCCGGGCGGTGCCGGGGGCGGCGAGGAGGGGGAAGAGTCCGCCCAGCAGGGGCAGGACGAGAAGGCCGACCAGCCACATCCGTCGCCGCCTCATCGGTTTCACAGCCCCGTCCGGACCCACCGGCCCCGCAGTTCTGTCGAACACGTTCGCCCCCACCTGACATCTGTACGCCCATGCGTCCCTGGCTACGACGCAGCAGACGCGCGAGAGGTTGCACGGGCGTTGGACCCCGGGGCCGTGGGGCGGCCGGTCACCCGGGGCGGGCGGTCCTCAGACGGCCGCGGGCTCGTCCTCCCCCAGGCCCTCTATCCCCTCGCCTATGAAGGTGCGCCACAGCCGGGCGTACTGCCCGTCCAGGGCGAGCAGTTCGTCGTGCGTGCCGTCCTCGGCGACGCGGCCGTGGTCCATCACCACGACCCGGTCGGCGCGGGCGGCCGTCGTCAGCCGGTGGGCGACCACCAGCGTGGTCCGGCGGCCGGTGAGCCGGTCGGTCGCCTGGTTGACCAGGGCTTCGGTGGCGAGGTCAAGGGCGGCGGTGGCCTCGTCCAGGAGCAGCACGTCCGGGTCGACGAGCTCGGCGCGGGCCAGGGCGATCAGCTGGCGCTGTCCGGCGGAGAGGTTGCGGCCGCGCTCGGCGACCTCGTGGAGGTAGCCGCCCTCCAGCGTGGCGATCATGTCGTGCGCGCCGACCGCGCGGGCCGCGGCCTCCACCTTGGCGTCGGTGGCGTCGGGCAGCCCGTAGGCGATCGCGTCGCGGACCGTACCGGCGAAGAGGTACGCCTCCTGCGGGACGACGCCGAGGCGGTGCCGGTAGGCGGTCATGTCGAGCTTGCGCAGATCGGTGCCGTCGGCGGTGACCCGGCCGCCGGTGGGGTCGTAGAACCGGGCGACCAGCTTGACCAGCGTCGACTTCCCGGCCCCCGTCTCCCCGACGAAGGCGACGGTCTGCCCGGCCGGGATGTTCAGGTCGATCCCGGTGAGGGCCTCTTCCTCGTCCCCGTACGCGAAGGAGACGTCCTCGAACGCGATCTCGCCGCGCAGCGAGAGCACGTCGAGCGGTTCGTCCGGGTCGGCGGTGGAGGTGGGTTCGCGCAGCAGCTCCTGGATGCGGCCGAGGGAGACGGTGGCCTGCTGGTAGCCGTCGAAGACCTGGGAGAGCTGCTGGACGGGGGCGAAGAACAGGTCGATGTAGAGGAGATAGGCGACCAGCGCACCGGTGGTGAGCGTGCCGTTGTCGATCCGGCCCGCGCCGACGATCATCACCGCGGCGGCGGCGACGGAGGCCAGCAGCTGGACGAACGGGAAGTAGACGGAGATCAGCCACTGGCCGCGTACCCGGGCCCGGCGGTACTCGTCGCTGCGCTCGGTGTAGCGGGCGGCCCCGTCGTGCTCGCGGCCGAAGGCCTGGACGATCCGGAGACCGGCGACGGACTCCTGGAGGTCGGCGTTGACGGAGCTGATGCGGGTCCGGGCCAGTTCGTACGCCTTGACACTGCTGCGCCGGAAGAAGATCGTGCCGACGATCAGCACGGGCAGGGTGGCGAAGACGACCAGGGCGAGCTGGATGTCCAGGACGAGCAGCGCGACCATGATGCCGAAGAAGGTGACCACGGAGACGAACGCGGTGACGAGACCGGTCTGGAGGAACGTGGAGAGGGCGTCCACGTCCGTCGTCATCCGGGTCATGATCCGGCCGGTCAGCTCGCGCTCGTAGTAGTCGAGGCCGAGGCGCTGGAGCTGGGCGAAGATCTTCAGGCGGAGCGAGTAGAGGATCCGCTCGCCGGTGCGGCCGGTCATCCGGGTCTCGCCGATCTGGGCGGCCCACTGGACGAGCACGACGACCAGGGCGATCGCGGAGGCGGCCCAGACCGCGCCGATCGAGATCCGGGTGACGCCCTCGTCGATGCCGTGCCGGATCAGGACCGGCAGCAGCAGGCCCATCCCGGCGTCGACGGCGACGAGCCCGAGGCTGATGAACAGGGCCGCGCCGAAACCGCGCAGCAGCCGGCGCAGCCCGTACGACTCCTCGGGGCGCACGGCGGTGGCCTCGTCGACCTGGGGGGTGTCCGTGGCGGGCGGCAGCGCCTCGACCTGGGCGAGGAGTTCGGGGGTCGCGGGCATGCCGGCGACGGTGGTGTCCCGCTTCTCCTCGTTACGGATCCAGAGCTCGGGGGTGATGCCGCGCTCGGCGTCGAACTCGGCGTCCAGCTCCTCCTGGAGGGCGCGGTCGTCCTCGGGGCCGGCCTCGGCGCGCGACGGCCGGTGGCCGGGTGAGGTGGCGCCCAGCTCGTCGGGGTCGGTGAGGAGGCGGCGGTAGAGGGCGGAGGTGCGCTCCAGCTCCTCGTGGGTGCCGATCGCGGCGAGCTTCCCGCCGTCGAGGACGGCGATGCGGTCGGCGAGCTGGAGGGTGGAGCGGCGGTGGGCGATGAGGAGGGTGGTCCGCCCCGCCATCACCTGTTTCAGCGCCTCGTGGATCTCGTGCTCGACGCGGGCGTCGACGGCGGAGGTCGCGTCGTCGAGGAGGAGGAGCCGGGGGTCGGTGAGGATGGCGCGGGCGAGGGCGACGCGCTGGCGCTGCCCGCCGGAGAGGGTGAGCCCGTGCTCGCCGACGGTGGTGTCGTACCCGTTCGGCAGATCGGCGATGAACCGGTCGGCCTGGGCGGCGCGGGCGGCGGCCTCGATCTGTTCCTGGGTGGCGTCGGGGAGACCGTAGGCGATGTTGGCGCGGACGGTGTCGGAGAAGAGGAAGCTGTCCTCGGGGACGAGCCCGATGGCGGCGCGCAGGGATGCCTGGGTCAGCTCGCGGACGTCGTGGCCGCCGATGAGGACGGCCCCGTGGGAGACGTCGTAGAAGCGGGGCAGCAGGAGCGAGACGGTGGACTTGCCGCTGCCGGAGGCGCCGACGACGGCGACGGTCTCGCCGGGTTCGACGGTGAGCGAGAACCCGTCGAGGACGGGCCGGTCGTCCTCGTATCCAAAGGTGACGTCGTCGAACTCGATCCCGGCCGGGGCGTCGGCGGGCAGTTCCTTGGTCCCGTCCGTCATGGAGGGCTCGGTGTCGATCAGCTCCAGGACGCGTTCGACACCGGCGCGGGCCTGCTGCCCCACGGTCAGGACCATGGCGAGCATCCGGACCGGGCCGACCAGCTGCGCGAGATAGGTGGAGAAGGCGACGAACGTGCCGAGGGTGATCTCGCCCCGGGTGGCCAGCCAGCCGCCGAGGGCGAGCATGGCGACCTGGCCGAGGGCGGGCACGGCCTGGAGGGCGGGGGTGTAACGGGAGTTCAGCCGGATGGTGCGCAGCCGCCCGGCGAAGAGCCGCCTGCTGACCTCGCGGAGCTTCCCGGTCTCCTGGTCCTCCTGCCCGAACCCCTTGACGACCCGGACCCCGGAGACGGCCCCGTCGACGACTCCGGCGACGGCGGCGGCCTGGCTCTGGGCGTACCAGGTGGCGGGGAAGAGGCGGGTCCTGGAGCGGCGGGCGATGAACCAGAGGGCGGGGGCGACGGCGAGGGCGACGAGGGTCAGGGGCAGCGAGAGCCACGCCATGACCACCAGGGAGATGAGGAAGAGCAGGACGTTCCCGATGGTCATCGGGAGCATGAACAGCAGCCCCTGGATCAGCTGGAGGTCGCTGGTGGCCCGGCCGACGACCTGCCCGGTGGACAGCTCGTCCTGCCGTTTCCCGTCGAGCCGGGTGATCGTCGCGTACATGTCCGTACGCAGATCGTGCTGGACGTCCAGGGCGAGCCGGCCGCCGTAGTAGCGGCGGATGTAGGTGGCGATGTAGACGAGGACGGCCGCGCCGATGAGGAGGCCGGTCCAGACGGCGAGGGAGCGGGTGTGGTCGGTGACCACGTCGTCGATGATCACCTTGGTGATCAGCGGCACGAGGGCCATGACGGCCATACCGGCGAGCGACGAGCCGAGGGCGAGCACGACGTTCCGCCGGTACCGCCACGCGTACCCGATCAGCCGGCGGCCCCACCCCTGTTGCTCTGCGCCCGTCACGCGTTGCCTCCCCGTCCCGTATCGATCTGTCCCGCAGTCGACCTGTCCCGTATCGATCTTTCGGAAGGCACCAACGCGGTGGGGGGCGGATTTCATCCCTCCGCAACAATCCCTCGCCGAGCGCCGGGTCAACGAAGCGCGCCCCCGCCACTCGTCCGACGGACTTCCCTCCCGCTTCCGGCGGATATACACTGCTGAATATATACGCTCCTCGACATGGAAGAACCCTTCATCATCGAGATCGAGCCGGAGGTCCGCCTGTGGCTGACGAACCTGTCGGCGAGTGACTACGAGAGGGCGGAGCACGCGGCGGGCAGGTTGGCGCAGGAAGCGACCACGCGGGACGAGCCGCACTCCCGGTACATCGGGGACGGAGTGCGGGAGCTCAGGTTCGAGATGGGGCGCCATCGCGAGGCCGTGCGGATCTCGTACTGGCTGGCTCCGCAGCGCCGGGTGGTCCTGCTGACCGTCTTCCGCAAGACCCGGCAGCGCGAGAATGCGGAGATCGCTCGCGCCAGGCGCGCCAAGGCGGTCTGCGAGACGGAGCACGAACCCGCCCACGACACATTCATCCGCGATGTCTAGACGCGACGTCTGGAAAGGAAGAGCCACATGGTGAGTCACGCGCAGTGGAAGCTTGCCCGGGACCGGAAGGTCGCCGCGAGCATCACGGAGGGCGAGGACAGCGCCGAGAGCGCGGAGCGGGCTCGGCGGCGCCGGGAGCTCGATCTCGCCTGGGACCTCGGGCAGGCGGTCTACGACCGCCGTACGGCGTTGGGGCTGGCCCAGACCGAGCTGGCGCGGCGCGCGAACATGACCCAGCCGCAGGTCTCGAAGCTGGAGCTGGGCGGCTCCATGCCCACCGTGCCTCTGCTGGTCCGGCTCGCCCGGGCGATGGACGCGGACTTCAGCCTGCGGCCCGACGCGGAGGACGTCGTCCGGGTCTCCTTCGTCCCCCACACGGCCGCCGGGGAGGAAGCCGGCGCGGAGCCGCCCTCCGCGGAACGCGCGTCCGCGCCCGCCGCCGAAGCGGAGGCGGCGGACGCGGGCACGGGGAGGACGGCGGCCACCGGCTGAGGGGGCCCGGCCCTGGGCCTGCCCGGCCTACAGATGCGTCGGCTCGAACATCCGCAGCAGAGCCGGAAGCACGACGACCGACGGACCGGGGGCCGCCAGGGCCTTCGACAGGTCGGCGGCGAGCGACTCGGGGCCGGTCCGGACCGCGGGTACGCCGAAGGACTCGGCGAGGGCGACGAAGTCCGGGCGGGCCAGTTCGGTGCCGGTGGTCTCGCCGAAGGCGCCCGTCATGTACTCGCGCAGGATGCCGTAGCCGCCGTCGTCGACGATCAGCCAGGTCAGCGGCAGGTCGTACTGGCGCGCGGTGGCCAGCTCCGCGATGGAGTACATCGCGCCGCCGTCGCCGGAGACCGCGAGCACGGGCTTCGTCGGGTCGGCGGCGGCGGCCCCGATGGCGGCCGGGAAGGCGTAGCCGAGGCCGCCCGCGCCCTGGGCGGAGTGCATGGTGTTGGGGCGGCGGGCGTCGAACGCGGACCAGGCCCAGTACGCCAGGATCGTCATGTCCCAGAAGCTCGGCGCGGCGTCGGGCAGCGCCTCGCGGACGGCGTCGAGAACCTGCTGCTCCAGGGTGAGGTCCTGGGCCTCGATCCGGACCCGTACCTTCTCCAGCACCGTACGGACGCGATCGGCGGCGTCCGCGTCCTCGCGCGGCTCCACCGCCTCCAGCAGGTCGGCCAGCGCCTCGCGGGCGTCGGAGTGGATGCCGAGCGCGGGGTGGTTGGACTCCAGCTTCCCGGCGTCCGCCTCGATCTGGATCACCCGGCCGCGCGGGCGGAAGGTGTGGTAGTTCGAGGAGAGCTCGCCGAGGCCGGAGCCGACGACGAGCAGGACGTCCGCGTCCTCCAGGAAGTCGGTGGTGTGCCGGTCCTCCAGCCAGGAGCGCAGCGACAGGGGGTGCTCCCAGGGGAAGGCCCCCTTGCCGCCGAAGGTGGTGACGACGGGGCGTCGATCCGCTCCGCCAGCGCGCGCAGCTTGCCGGAGGCGTCGGAACGTACGACGCCACCGCCCGCGATGATCACGGGCCGCTCGGCGTTCGACAGCAGATGCGCGGCGGCGATCGTCAGCTCGGGCCGCGGGTACACCTCGCGCGGGGTGGCGTCCATGGCGCTGACGACGGGCAGGGTCGTCTCGGCCAGCAGTACGTCCTGCGGGATCTCCACCCAGACCGGCCCGTGCGGGGCGGTCAGCGCGGACTCCCAGGCGGCGGCGATCGCGGACGGGATCTGCGACGCGGTCCGCACGGTGTGCACGGACTTCACGATGTCGCGGACGGAGGCCTGCTGGTCGCGCAGCTCGTGGAGATAGCCGTGCCGCCCGCCGCCGAGCCCGGCCGTCGGGATCTGGCTGGAGATCGCGAGGACAGGGGCGGAGGCGGCGGCCGCCTCCTGGAGCGCGGCGAGCGAGGTGAGCGCGCCGGGCCCGGTCGAGAGCAGCAGCGGGGCCACCTCCCCCGTGATCCGGCCGTACGCGTCGGCGGCAAACCCCGCGTTGTTCTCGACGCGGAGCCCGACGTACCGGAGCGAGGAGCGGCGCAGCGCGTCGAACATGCCGAGCGCGTGCTGACCGGGCAGGCCGAAGACGGTGGTCGCGCCGAGCCCCTGGAGGGTTTCGACGACGAGGTCACCGCCGTTGCGGCCCGGGGGCGGGCTCAGTACGGCGGCGGCCTGGGCGGGGCTGAGCCGCGGCCGGTCGTCGTGATCGTGACTCACTTGGACGCGGCCCCCTTCGCCTTCTCCGCGGCGATCTGCCGGGACATGATCGTGGTCAGCTCGTACGCGGCGTGGGAGGCGACCACGGAGGTGATCTCGGCGTGGTCGTACGCGGGGGCGACCTCGACCAGGTCGGCGGAGACCAGGCGGCAGGAGGAGAGCCCGCGCAGGATCTCCAGCAGCTCGCGGGAGGTGAGGCCGCCGGCCTCGGGGGTGCCGGTGCCGGGGGCGTGCGCCGGGTCGAGGACGTCGATGTCGATGGAGATGTACAGCGGCCGGTCCCCGATGCGCTGGCGCAGCTGGTCGGCGATCTCGTCGACGCCGCGCCGCATGACGTCGGCGGAGGTGACGATGCCGAAGCCCATCTTCTCGTCGTCGGTCAGGTCCTGCTTGCCGTAGAGCGGGCCGCGGGTGCCGACGTGGGAGAGGGCGGAGGTGTCGAGGATGCCCTCCTCGACGGCCCGGCGGAACGGGGTGCCGTGGGTGTACTCGGCGCCGAAGTAGGTGTCCCAGGTGTCCAGGTGCGCGTCGAAGTGGAGCAGGGCGACGGGCCCGTGCTTCTTGGCGACGGAGCGCAGGAGGGGCAGGGCGATGGTGTGGTCGCCGCCGAGGGTCATCAGGCGTGCGCCGGTGCCCAGCAGGTCGTCGGCCGCGCCCTCGACGGTCTCGACGGCCTCGTTGATGTTGAACGGGTTCGCCGCGATGTCACCGGCGTCGGCGACCTGGGCGAGCGCGAACGGGGAGGCGTCCTGGGCCGGGTTGTACGGGCGCAGCAGCCGGGACGCCTCACGGATGGCGTTGCCGCCGAAGCGGGCGCCGGGCCGGTAGGAGACCCCGGTGTCGAAGGGCACGCCGACGACGGCGACGTCGGTACGCCCGACCTCGTCGAGCCGGGGCAGCCGGGCGAACGTCGCGGGCCCGGCGTACCGGGGGACGCGGGAGGAGTCGATGGGGCCGCGCGGCGAGTCGGTGCTGCTCATGGGGGGGTGTGCCTTTCCGTGGTTCGGTCCGTACGGACGGTTCGTGTCGGTTCCGCTTCCGTACGGCCTCCAGTGTGCGGGGTGCCGTGCACTGCTCGCCGGGACGCGGGCGCGAGGACGACGGTAGGTGGCCGAGGAGCGGCGGTGAAGTGTACGTTTCCTCCACCTTCACCGCTCCGAATGGACGAACCCTCCATGACCTCCTCCCCGACGGCCGCCCCTGGCCCACCGACCCCGCCCATCCCCCTGACGGAGCTGCTGGCGAGCAAGGGCCTGGGCCTGCGCCGGATCGCGGGCCCGGCCGAGGCGGATGTGCTCTGGGTGCACACCTCGGAGATGGCGGACCCGTATCCGTACCTCCTCGGCGGCGAGCTGCTGCTGAGCGCCGGGGTGCTGCTGACGGACCCGGACCACTACGTCGGCCGACTGGTGGAGGCGGGGGCGGCGGCGCTGGGGTTCGGGGTGCGCCCGGTGCACGAGACGGTGCCCGGGGCGCTGATCGAGGCGTGCGACCGGCAGGGCCTGCCGCTGCTGGAGGTACCGCCGGAGACCCCGTTCACGGCGATCGCGCGGGCGGTGTGGCGGCTGATGGCCGAGGCACGCCACCGCGAGCTGCGCCGGGTGACCCGCGCCCAGCAGGCCCTGGCGACGGCGGCGGCCCGCCCCGACCCCGTACCGGCGGTGCTGCACCAGCTGGCGACGCAGCTCGGCGGGCGGGCGGTGCTGCTGACGGCGCGGGGCGAGGAGGTCCACGCGGCGGGCCGCCGCCTGCCCCCGGAGCCGACGGGAGCCCTGGCTCGCCTGGCCCGCGTGGTGACCCGGGAACGCCCCGGCTCCCCCGCGTCAGCGACCGACACCCACGGCGACACGCACTTGTCGGCGTACGCGCTGGGCGGCGGCGACGGCCTGGTCCTGGCGCTGGCGACCCGGCGGCGGGAGTCCGGCGACCACACGGTGGCGGGCATCGCGGTGGTCCTGCTGTCGCTGCTGGCCGCCCCGCACCAGGGCGCGGACGCGGCGGGCCGTTCGGCGGCCCTGGTCCGCATGCTCCTGGGCGCCGACCCCGCCGAGGTGGCCCCGCTGCTCGGCTCCCCCGGCCCCTGGACGGTGATCCACGCCCGCCGCACGGACGACACCCCGGCGGACGCCTTGACGGCCGGGGCCCTGGGCGCGTCCCTGGGCACGGCCCTGGTGGACGCGAGCCGCGGGGCGGGCGAGGCGGTACGGCTGCTGCTGCCGGGCGCGGCGGCGGAGGACGAGGTTGCGAAGGACACGGGGGCCGAGGGCGAGGGGGCGGACGGCGCGGCGCCGGGCGCGGAGGCGGGCCCCGGGCCGGACCCGGCTCGCCCCCCGAAGCCCGCGCCCATCACCCCCCAGCCCGGCTGGACGCTCGGGGCGTCCGCCCCCGCCCCCGTCACCGCGCTCGACGCCGCCGACTCCCTGGCCGCCCGCGCCCTGGCCCACGCGCAGGCGACCCGCGCCCCGCTGACGGTGGACACCCCCGTGAGCGGCCTCGCCGCCCTGGTCCCGCCCGAACAGGCGGCCGCCCACGCCCGCGCCCTCCTCGCCCCGCTCACCGCACCACTGGCCGACACCCTGCGCTGCTGGCTCTCCCTGCACGGCAACTGGGACCGTACGGCGGTGGCGCTCGGCGTCCACCGCAACACCGTGCGCCAACGCATCGGGCGGTGCGGGGAGTTGCTGGACGCGGACCTGGACGACATGGACGTACGGGCGGAACTGTGGTTCGCGCTGCGGCAGGGGTGAGCCGGGAGGAGACCGACAGCCCTGCCCGGCGGGCCTCCCTGTCACCGATGAGTTTCGGTGCCCACCCCCGTCCTATTGGTGAATACCGCGACGAACCCCGCCGCGGGCTCACGGACAGGCGGTACCGATGATGGACAAGCAGTTCACCGCGACTCTGCGGAAGAGCCCGAACAAGGGCGGCTGGACCTATGTGGTGTGGCCCGAATCGGCCGAGTTCTTCGGCACCCGCGGCCTGGTGAAGGTCCGGGGCACGGTCGACGGCCACCCGTTCCAGAGTTCGTTCATGGCCCTGGGGGACGGCACGCACAAGCTGCCCGTGAAGGCGGACGTACGCAAGGCGATCGGCAAGGAGGAGGGGGACACCGTGACCGTCCGCCTGGAGGAACGCATTTCCGGCTGACCGGGGCCGGCCACCCTGGTGTGTACTCCGCGAGAGCCCCTAGGTATGTTGCAGTGGCAAAGGGGGATCGCGTGGCACGGGATTACGACAGTCAACTGCTGGAATCGGTGGGGGTACGCCGCCGCAGGATGCGCGATGCCCTGCTCTTCGGCGCTGGGCGCGCACGGCGCAGCGCCGACGAGCGGCTCGGGAAGGCATTCGCGGGTGTCGCCATCACCGCTGTGCTCTGCGCCGGTTGCGTCGGCTGGTCCTTCCTCCAGCACACGCTGGAGGAGCAGAAGGCCGAGCAGGAGAAGCAGCAACAGCGGCAGGCGCAGCCGTACGAACCGCCGACACATTCCTCCGGCCCGGAACCGACGCATTCCTCCGGCCCGGAGAAGGGGCCCTGATCGGCTCCGGCCGGGGAACGCCCCGTCGGCCGAAAATTCACCGGGCAGGCGTTGCAGGCGATATTTCGCCGGGATCGGAAATGCGCCAACCACACGACACACTTGGCCCAATTGGCCCGAAATTTCGGAATATCACGATGATAGGTTTCCGTAAGTGGTGAGCACAGCAATGACGTCCCGCTCGGAACTGAGCCGGGTGACCCTGGTCGGTGAGCGGCGCCGGGCCGACATCGTGCTGCCCTCGGACACCCCGATCGGTCAACTGCTGCCGGACATACTCCAGTTGCTGGACGACCGCGCGGCATCGCGGCCATTGACCAGGCAGTTGATCACCTCCGACGGTTCCGCCCTGCCGCACGACAGCACCCTCGCCTCGGCCGGCGTCAGCGACGGCGCCGTACTGCGCCTGGTCAGGACCCACGCGGCGCCGCCCGCCCCGGTGGTCCACGACGTCACGGACCAGGTCGCCGATCATCTCGACCTCCAGGCCTGGCGCTGGCGTCCGGCCGCGCGCAGGGTCGCCGCCGGGGCGTCGACCGTGGCCTTCGCGGTGATCGCCGCCCTGTTGGCCCGGCGTGAGGTCCCTCTGGGCACCCTGGCCGTCGCGCTGGCGGTCGTCACCGCGGTCCTTCTGGTGGGCGGCGCCCTGTGCGCCCGGATCGGAACGGGCAACCGCGGACTGGCCACCGCCCTGCTGTTCGTCTCCGGCGGCCTCGGCGTCCTCACGGCCTGGACCGCCGCCGACGCGTACGCCTGGTCGGGCCCGGCGCGGCTCGCCGCGGTGGCGACGGCGGTGGCGCTGGCCCTGCTGCTGCTCGGCTTCTTCTCGCCGCTCGGCCGCGGCGGCCTGATCGGCGCGGGCGCCACGGCGGTCGTGGCCGCGGTGTGGGAGGCCGTCGCGGCGGTGGAGTCGGATCCCGCCCGACTGGGCGCCGTGATGGCGGTGTTCTCCGTGGTCCTGCTCGGCATGCTGCCCCGGCTCGCGCTGATGGCGTCCGGCCTCACCGCGCTCGACGACCGGCGGTCGGGCGGGGTGTCGGTCAGCCGCCACGACGTCGCCGACGCGCTGGCCGCCACGCACCGCGGGCTCGCCCTCGCGACCGTGGTCACCGCGGCCTCGGCGACCGCCGCGGGCTGGCTCCTCACGCTGGCCGCCCGGCCGACCGTGTGGACGGTTCTCCTGCCTTCCCTGGTAGCGGTGGTGCTCCTGTCGAGGGCGCGTGCGTTTCCCCTGGTGGCCGAGGTGGTGGCGCTGTTCGCCGCTGCGGCGGTCCTTCTCGTCCGCCTCGTGATGCTGTGGATGGACCAGGCATCCGGAGGCGCGGGCCCCGTCGTCGTGCTGGGCGTGGCGGCGCTGCTGCCGCTCCTCGCTCTGTCGGTGGAGCCTCCCGAGCATGTACGGGTGCGGCTGCGGCGCACCGCCGACCTGGTCGAGTCCATCGGCATGGTGGGGCTGTTCCCGCTCGCCGTCGGTGTGTTCGGTGTGTACGGCCAGTTGCTCGACAAGTTCTGACATTCATGCGCGGGCGGTTCCGGTCGGGGGATCGGAGCGGCGGAGGAGAAGGGCAGACATGCCGAACGCGAACAACTGGCAGGGTGACGTGCTGCGCGATCTGAGGGGTACGCCTCCGCAGCAGCCGGCGACGGGTCACGGCCCTGCACAGGGCCACGCTCCGGCGCAGAGCCCTGGCCCGGCGCAAGGCCCTGGCCCGGCGCAGAGCCACCCTTCGGCGCGGGAGCAGCACTCGGCGCAGAGACAACAGGAACACCAGCCCGCGCCCCAGCCCCAGCCCCAGCCCCACGAGCGTACGGAGGCAGGAACGCGGCCACCGAGCCGTAGCGCCCCCGCCTCACCCGGATCCGCCGCTCCCCCAGCACGTACGCAACGCCCCGCCCGCTCCCCCGACTCACGCCCCGTGGTGGACAGCGCGCTGTCCGGTACGGCCCGCCGCCCACAGCGGGGCGAGCCGGCCGCCGCCCGAATATCGCGCGCGGTACGCCGGATCGTCTCCTCGTCGACGGCGCGCGAGGTCGCCGAGCTGACCCGTACCGCCGAGCAGATCCAGCAGCCGGTGACGACCGGCCGACAGATCGCCGTCACCTCCATCCGGGGCGGCGCCGGCAAGACGACGGTGGCCGCTCTGCTCGGCACGGCGTACGCGCACTACCGCCACGATCCGGTCCTCCTCGTCGAGGCCGACCCGGCGCTCGGCTCGCTCCCGCTGCGCCTCGGCGCCGAGTCCCTGCGCTGGACCACGGCCGATCTGGCGGACATCGTGGAACCGCAGATGTCGCTGCTCGACGTCACCGGCTATCTCGTCCAGCTCCCCGACAACGCCTGGCTGCTGCCCGGCAGTCAGGGCCGGATCGGGGCGATGCTGGACACGGCGGCGTACGAGCGGGTCATGGTGGCGCTGCGCCGCTACTTCGGAGTGACCGTGGTCGACTGCGAGACGCTGCCCGCCGAGGTCGCCCGCGTCGCGCTCTCCGCCGCCCAGGCCCGGGTGCTGGCCGCCCCCGCCACGCTGGACAGCATCACCAGTACGTATGCGGTCCTCCAGTGGATGCAGGGGCTGCCCCGCCACCTGATCGCCGGGACCGTGGTGGCGCTCACCAGCACGGCGTCCCGCCCCGGGATCGACGTCGAGGCGGCCGCCGAGAAGCTCCGGTCCACCGGTGCGGCCGTCCATGTCCTCCCCCACGACCGGCATCTGGCGGCAGGCGGAGAACTCCGCACCGAACTGCTCGCCCGGCCGACGCGGCTGGCCGCCGCCCGACTGGCCGCCGAGGTCTTCCAGCTCTCCCAGAAGCGCCGGTAACACCCATGAGCACCCGACTGGTTCACCGCCCCGCCCGGACCACCCGTCCGCCGGCCGCGCCCGCGCCCCGCACCATCGAGGCCCCGCCCAACCTCCCCGAGGGGAAGGCGGGCAACATCGCCATGTCGCTGCTGCCGGTCGCCGGGGTCATGTCGTCGGTCGTGATGATGACGGTCGTCCGCAACAGCCAGTTCGCCGCCCTCGGCGCGATCATCCTCGTGGTCACCGTCATCGGCTCCGTGGCCCTGCTCTTCTCACAGCGGGGCAAGGCCCAGCGCACGCGCCGCACCCAGCGCGAGGCGTACCTCGCCTATGTGGAGGACCTGCGGGAGGAACTTTCGGGCGAGGAGCGCGAGCGGCGTGAGCGCGCCGATGTCCTGAACCCTCCGCCGTACGCCCTGTACGACATCGTGCGGGATCCGTCGCGGCTCTGGGAGCGGCGCAGGGTCGACGACGACTTCCTGCGGGTCCGGGTCGGCACCGGCGAGATGCCCGTACGGGATCTACAGATCGCCGAGCCGGGGTCGACGGTGCTCACACCGCCGGACCTGTTCATGCTCAACGAGGCGTCGGCGCTGGTGAACCGGTTCCGCAACGGCACCGAGCTGCCGCTCACCGTCCCGCTGGACCGGATCGGCAACGTCAGTGTGATCGGCCCCCGCGAGGACTGTCTGCGGGTGGCCCGCGCCCTGCTGGTCCAGACGGCCGCCCTGCACGCCCCCGACGACGTGGCCATCGCCCTCGCGGCGCCGGGGGACCGCATGGCCGACTGGGAGTGGGCCAAGTGGCTGCCGCATCTGCTCGACACCGAGCAGTTCGACGGTCCGGTCGCCGCCCGCCGCATCGCGCCCTCCGCCCCGCAGCTCGCCCGGCAGATCGGGGCGGAGCTGCGCCGCCGGGCCTCGTACGCGGCCGAGGTCCGCCGGGGCCTGGCTGGCCGGGACGCGCTGTCCATGAACTCCCGGCTGCTCGTCGTCACCGACGGGCACGGCGAGGACGCCGTCGATCTGCCGCGCCCGGACGACGCCGTCGGCCTGCGGGAGATGGGCGTCACCGTGCTGCATCTGCTGGAGCAGCGGGTGCAGGAGCCGGGACACGTCAGCGTACGGATCACGGTCGACGGTACGGACGTGACCGTCGAGGACCTGCGTACCCCGGAGCCGGTCGAGGCGCACGGCACGGTGGACGAGGCGGGCATCCCGTTCGCCGAGGGGCTGGCCCGGATGCTCGCGCCGCTGCGGCTGTCCGCGGAGTCCCTGGTGGACGCGCCGTTGTCCGGCCCGGTGGAGTTCGCGGCGATGCTCGGTATCCACGACGTGGCCAGGCTCGACCTGGACCGGCTGTGGGCGCCGCGCGGCGAACGCGCCTTCCTGCGTGTCCCGATCGGCATCAGCGACTCCCACGAGCCGGTGCTGCTGGACCTCAAGGAGTCCTCGGAGCTGGGGATGGGCCCGCACGGTCTGTGCGTGGGCGCGACGGGGTCGGGCAAGTCGGAGCTGCTGCGCACCCTGGTCCTCGCCCTGGTGGCCACGCATCCGCCGGAGGATCTGGCGCTCGTGCTGGTCGACTACAAGGGCGGGGCGACGTTCGCGCCGTTCGCGGAGCTGCCGCATGTGGCCGGGGTCATCACCAACCTGGAGAACCAGGCGGGGCTCGTCGAACGGGTCCACTCCTCGCTCGCCGGTGAGGTCAAGCGCCGGCAGCAGGCCCTCAAGGACGCGGGGAACGTCGCGGACATCGGGGACTACGCGGCGCTGCGCGCCGCGAAGCGGCCCGATCTGGACCCGCTGCCGCACCTGTTCGTGGTGATCGACGAGTTCGGCGAACTGCTCACCGCCAAGCCGGACTTCATCGACCTGTTCCTCTCCATCGGCCGGATCGGCCGCTCCATCGGCGTCCATCTCCTGCTGTCCAGCCAGCGCATCGAGGGCGGCAAGCTCAAGGGCCTGGACACCTATCTCTCCTACCGGCTCGGCCTGCGCACCTTCTCCGCCGACGAGTCCCGCACGGTCCTGGACACTCCGGACGCCTTCCACCTGCCTCCGCTGCCGGGCTTCGGCTATCTGAAGGTCGACACGAGTCATTACGCGCGGTTCAAGGCGGGTTATGTGTCGGGGAGTTACCGAGGTCCGGTGCGCAGCCGGGACGAGGAGGACACCGGCCCGCTGGCGCTGCCGTACGAGGCGTTCAACACATTGGCCGGCCCCGACGAGGCACGGCAGTCCCCGGAGCCCGCGTCCCGCCGCCGCGAGACAGGACCGACGGAACTCGGCGTCATGGTCGACCAGTTGACCGGAGCCGCCGCTGCCGTACGGAGCATCTGGCTGCCCCCGCTGCCCACGGCCACGGCACTGGACACCGTCGCCGGTCCGCTGGACATCGGGCCGAACGGGATGCGACTGACCGGAGCGGCCGCCGAAGGACGCCGGACGCCCCTCCGCGTCCCTGTCGGCCTGCTCGACGACCCGGCCAGACAGTGGCAGGGGCAGTGGTTCCTGGACCTGACCGTGGCAGGCGGTCACGCGGCGGTGATCGGCGGACCGCAGTCGGGCAAGACGACCCTGCTGCGCACGCTCGTCCTCTCCCTCGCGCTCACCCACACCCCGCGGGAGATCGGCGTCTACGGACTCGATCTCGTCGGCGGCGGCCTTCAGGCGCTGTCGGGCCTGCCGCACGTCGGCGGCATCGCCGGCCGCGCCGACCGGGAACGGGCGGCGCGCACCGTCGAGGAGGTCCGCACGATGCTCGCGCTGCGCGAGGACCTCTTCCGCGAGCACGGCATCGACTCGGTCGACCAACTGCGCACCCTGCACGCGGCCGGCCGGCTGCCCGAACTGGCATCGGCCGAGATCCTCCTCGTCATCGACGGATTCGGGGCGCTCCGCGACGACTTCGACGAGCTGGACGACGCGATCGCCGACATCCTCAAGCGCGGCGGCGGTTACGGCATCCACGTCGTCGCGGGCATGCTGCGCTGGAACGACGTACGCATCGCCATCCAGTCCAACTTCGGTACGCGCGTCGAGCTGCGCCTCAACGACCCCGGCGAGTCCAGCATCGACCGCAAGCTCGCGGAGACCCTGTCGCCCGACGAGCCCGGCCGCGTCCTCACCGACGGAAAGCTCTTCGCCCACGTGGCGCTCCCCCGTACGGACGGGGTCGACGACACGACGGACCTCGGCGCGGTCCTGGAGCGCACCGCCCGCACGGTCCGGGCCACCTGGAACGGCGAAGTGGCCCAGCCGGTGCGGGTGTTGCCCCACATCCTGGAACCGCACTCGCTGCCGGGACCGGCGGCCGAGCCCACGCGCGTACCGATCGGGCTCGACCAGTCGGCGCTCGCGCCCGTACTGCTCGACCTGTTCAGCCACGACCAGCACCTGCTGGTGCTGGGGGACAGCGAATGCGGGAAGACGAACCTGCTGCGGACCGTCGCGCACGGCCTCATCGACCGCTACGGCGAGGACGATCTGGTGTTCGCCGTGATGGATCCGCGGCGCTCGCTGCGCGGTGCGGTCCCGGAGGAGTTCAACGGAGGCTACGCGTACAACGCGAAGCTGTGCGCGGGCCTTTCGACGGCCATCGCGACCGAACTGGAGAAGCGGCTGCCCGACGAGAACGCCCGCCTGGAGGATCTGGAGCCGGGCAACTGGGGCACGGGCCCCCGCATCGTGGTCCTGGTCGACGACTACGACGTCCTCACGACCGCCGGTCAGTCCCCGCTGTCGCCGTTCCTCCCGTACATCCCCTCGGCGGCCGACACCGGTCTCCACTTCGTCCTGACGCGCCGGGTCGCCGGTGCGTCGCGCGGCATGTACGAGCCGCTGGTGCAGGGTCTGCGGGAGTCGGGGGCCTCGGCACTGCTGATGGCGGGCGACCGCAGCGAGGGCCAGCTCTTCCCCGGCGTGTACGCCTCCCAACAAGCAGCCGGACGAGGCGTGTTCATCCGCAGGGGTCAGCCGAACCGCCTGATCCAGACGGTGTACGCGCCGATGTGAGACACAGCAGCCCACCGCATTTCTTCAGCAGACCGACAAAGGACCGGACGACCACGCCATGACCAAGGACGTCATCGCCCTCACACCGCGTATGCCCGACCCCTGGGCCGTACTGGCGGGCTTGCTCTCCGGCGGCCCGGACAAGCTGGTGGGCACCCGGGGCGAGGGGGCCGTGATCCAGCTCTGCGACGCGGAGGGCCGCCCGCTCGTCTCCGTGGAGGCGCCCCTGCTGGTCTCCGTCGAGGGGGAGGCAGAGCGGCTGCTCGGGACCACGGCGCCCCCGGTCCCGTACTGGTGGACGGAGGCGCGCGCCACGACGGGTGTCGCGGAGGCGGAACAGCTCGCGGGCACGTTCGCCGCCCGGCTGGCCACGCTGGTGGGCGGCTCCGCCTGGCCGCCGGACGCGGTCGGTTCGATCGCCGTGGTGAAGACCGACGGCGTGAGCGTCGCGCCGGAACCCGCCGCCGCCCAGCCGGCGATCGACGTGCTCACCGACAAGGTCGCGGTCGTCATCCAGGACCGCCCGGTGGTGGCCATGACGGCCTGGCTCTCGGACGCGTTCCGCGCGGCGGCCGAGGCCGGTCTCGGCCTCCAGATCGTCAGCCCGGCGGGCACGATGCTCTCCCCTGCCGTACGGGACGCGCTGGGCGGCTGGCCGTCCCGCTGGATCGTCCAGGACGAACGGGACGGCTACTACGACGGTCTGACGGGCGCCGTACTGCGCTGGCAGGACGGCGCGTTCGACCCGGTCCTCTCCCCCGACGCCACGGAGGACGACCCGCGCACGCCGGTGGCGGCCGCGTACCAGGAGGTTCACGACAACGGCGACCGCCAACTGGCCCTGACCTTCCGCATGGTGCACCCGGCGGACGAGCGGCTGGTACTGGGAGGCGGCCTGGAGACGGTGTGGCGCGAACTGACCGGCGAACCGCCGGCCGGTTGGGGCACATCGGAACCGGCGACCCTTCCCTGGTCGCCGCGCCGGCTGACCGATGTCGCGTACGAGCGGGCACCGGAACCGACCTGGCTGGTGGTGGTCGGAAGTCGCGCGCGACCGGGAATCGCGACCGTACGCATCACGCGGACGAAGGCGGGCGTGGAGGAGGAAGTGACCCTGGCGTTCGGCTACGGCACCGGTTCCGGTTCCGGCTCCGGCTCCGGCTCCGGCTCCGGCGAGGAGCCTCCGCTGGACGCCTTGCCCGCAGTCGCCGAGGCGCTCGCCACGCGCCACCACCTCCAGTCGATGCTCGTACAACTTCGCAAAGCGCGCCGCGATGTGGCCGTACCGCCGCGCTTCGAGGGCCCGGGGGTCCCGCTGGCCTTCGTGCTGGGTGCGGAGGAGGTCCGCGCGATGCCGGGAGACCGGGCGAGGCGCACCCCGCTGGCCGAGCAGCCCGTGCCGCTCGGCCCGAAGACCAGGCAGGCGCTGTACTACCCGTTGCCGGGGGACCCTTCGGACCTGTCGGGGTGGCAGGACTTCGAGAGGCTGGTGCGGCACCTGAAGGGGACGTAGTTCTTCGTCGGCCGCAATCTGGCCGATTGCAGATTGCAGTAGCGATGCCGGGGTTGATAGACAGAGGCGTACGCGTACGTTCGTTCGACGTATGCGATGTGCTCGGTGGAGTTCGGTGGAACGGGGGATGTTGTGAAGTTCGATATGGGGGCGTCGGTCCTGTCGAGGTTGTTGTCGGATTCGCAGGGTGCGAGTACGGATCTGGGGACGTTGATCCAGCAGTTGATCGCGGCGGCGGAGCCGTTGGAGGGGAAGTTCAACGGGGCGGGGAAGGTCGCGTTCGATGACTTCAAGTCGCGTTCGGACGAGATCACGAAGGCGTTGAACGCGTCGTTGTCGGGGATTCTGGGTGGTCAGGCGGGGATGGAC
>NZ_LZRD01000044.1 GCF_001687325.1 Streptomyces sp. PTY087I2
GGGCTGGGAGCCCGGCCGCGTGCGACGGTGCCGGGAGCCCGGCCGCGTACGGCAGAGCCGGGAACCCGGCCGGCTGTGTCGATTGCTCAGCCGCGGTCCAGATACGCCAGCACCGCCAGCACCCGCCGGTTGTCGTCGTCCGACGGGGGCAGGTCCAGCTTCCCGAAGATGTTCGACGTGTGCTTGGCCACCGCCCGCTCCGTGATGACCAGCTGCGAGGCGATGGCGGCGTTCGACCTGCCCTGCGCCACCAGCTCCATCACCTCCCGTTCGCGCGGGGTGAGCCCGCCGATCGGCTTGTCCTGCGAACGGCGCGACAGGAGCTGGGAGATGACCTGCGGGTCCATCGCCGTGCCGCCCGCCGCCACCCGCCGTACCGCGTCGATGAACTGGTCCGCGTCGAAGACCCGGTCCTTCAGCAGATAGCCGACCCCGCCATTGCCGTCGGCCAGCAACTCCCGTGCGTACAACTGCTCCACGTGCTGCGAGAGCACCAGCACCGGAAGTCCCGGCCGGGCCCGGCGGGCGGCCAGGGCGCACTGAAGCCCCTCGTCCGTGTGCGACGGCGGGAGCCGGACGTCGACGACGGCGACGTCCGGCTCCAACTCGGCCAGTGCCTTGGTCAGTTCGGGCCCGGTCTCCACAGCCGCGGCGATCTCGAAGTCGTACGCCTCCAGCATGCGCACCAGGCCGTCGCGCAGCAGAAAGAGATCTTCGGCTAGGACAACTCGCAAGGGATCTCCATGGTCACCATGGTGGGACCGCCCGCGGGACTGCTGACGGCCAGGACGCCGTCGAATGTACCCAGTCGCCTCTCGATCCCGCTCAGGCCCGACCCTGATCCGATCGCCGCACCGCCCCTGCCGTCGTCCGTCACGGAGATCCGGAGCATCCCCTCCGCGTGGTGCAGGTCCACGTACACCCGCTCGGCCCCCGCGTGCTTCACCGTGTTCGTCAGGGCCTCGCTCACCGCGAAGTACGCCGCCGACTCCACCGGGGCCTCCGCCCGCCCCGGCAGCTCCACCGTCACCTCGGAGGGGAGGGGCAGCCGCAGTGCCAGCGCCTTGACCGCGTCGCCGAGACCGCGCTCCGCGAGGACCGGCGGGTGGATGCCGCGGACCAGGTCGCGCAGTTCGGTGAGCGCCTCCGCCGACGACTCCCGGGCCATCGCCAGCATCTTCTTCGCCTGCTCCGGGTCCTTCTCGATCAGCGCCTCGATCGTCCCCAGGTTCATGCCCATCGCGACCAGCCGGGCCTGCGCCCCGTCGTGCAGGTCCCGCTCGATGCGGCGGAGTTCGGCGGCGGCGGTGTCCACGGCCTCGTGCCGGGTCTCGGTCAGCCGCTCGACGCGCTGGGCCAGCGCCTCGTCCCGGGTCGGGGCCAGCACGGTACGGGCCAGCAGGAAGTGCGCCCGCAGCAACGGCTCCGAGGCCCGCATTCCCAGGTGGAAGAGCACGACCCCGAGCGCCAGGGCCGCGATGCCCGTCGCCTGGCTGTCGACCGGCACGAACCCGTACCAGTACGGATCGTCCCGGAACACCCGCCACAGCCCCGCCGCCAGGACGAGGCCTTCCACCGGGTAGATCATCAGGCCCGCGGCCAGGAACGCCACCACCGCGCCGGCGGTCATGTCGATCAGCAGCCACTGGAGGTCCCGCCAGGTCGCCGGGTCCTTCAGCATCAGCGTGGTGCGCTCGACCTGACCGGTGACGCCCGACCGCAGATCCTTCGGGAAGGGCCGGTACGGGACCGGGATCCGCACGTCCGACCAGGTCATCGCCCACAGCCGCCGCTGGTTGGCGTGCTTGCGGACCGCCTCCAGCACCACCGGGGTGGTGAACACGCCGATGCCCAGCAGGATGAAGGAGACCGAGAGCACCGCGAGCACGAACAGGGTGATGGACCCCGCGAGGCCGACCACCGAAATCAGCAGCCCCCGCCCCGCCGCCAGCATCGACGGCCGCAGCCGCCCCGAGAACACCTTCATCGCGATCCCTCTCCCCTCACCGGAGCCGGGCCGATCCCCGATCCGGATGCCAGTCTCGCTCGATCCGCCCCCGCCGCGGCAGCCGGTCCACCACCGTCCCGGGGTGTACCTGGCACCACCCCCGCATCGGCCCCCTGTGCCTCCGCGACCGGGGGCTTCGACGGCTGGGGCGGACCGCCGCCGATTCCTAGATTCGAAGCGTCCCGATCCACTCACCTGACGCTTACCTCCGGGGGAGAGACCACATGAGGCGCAACCTCGCCGCACGCATCGGCGTGTGGAGCACACACCACCGCAAGACCGCCGTACTCGGCTGGCTGCTCTTCGTCGTGCTCGCCACGGGCATCGGCGGAGCCACCGGCATGGTCGAGATGACCAACGCGGAGAACGGCGCCGGGGAGTCCGCCCGTGCCGAGCAGATCCTCCTCGACGCCGGACTCGACAAGCCCGCGGGCGAACTCGTCATGGTCTCCGCCCCCGCCGCGGGCGACTGGAAGCCGGCCGCCGACGCCCTCACCACCGCCGTACGGGAGACGGGCGAGGCACAGAACATCGCCCCGCCCGTCCCCTCCGCGAACGGCAAGGACGCCCTGATCACCTTCGAGATGAAGGGCGACGCCGCCACCGCGTCCGACCGGATCCAGCCTGTCCTGGACGCGGTCGCCGCCGTGGGCGACGACCACCCGGACGTCGAGATCCACCAGTTCGGCGAGGCCAGCGCGGGCAAGTGGCTCGGCGACCTGCTGGCCGACGACTTCAAGAAGGCCGAGTTCACCGCCGTACCGCTGGCCCTCGGCATCCTCGTCGTCGCCTTCGGCGCGATCGTCGCCGCCCTGCTCCCGGTCGGGCTCGCCCTCACCGCGTGCATGGCCGCCTTCGGCCTCCTCTCGATCGCCAGCCACCAGCTGCACCTGTTCCAGACCACGTACTCCGTGATGTTCCTGATGGGCTTCGCCGTCGGCGTCGACTACTGCCTCTTCTACCTGCGCCGCGAACGCGACGAACGCGCCGCCGGACGGGACGCCGAGACCGCCCTGCGCATCGCGGCGGCCACCAGCGGCCGGGCGGTCCTCGTCTCCGGCCTCACCGTGATGGTCGCGATGGGCGGCATGTTCCTCTCCGGACTCCTGCTGTTCAAGGGCTTCGCGCTCGCCACGATCATCGTCGTGTTCATCGCCATGCTCGGCTCCGTCACCGTCCTGCCCGCCCTGCTCTCCTGGCTCGGCGACCGCGTCGACGCGGGCCGCATCCCGCTGCTGAACCGCCGCGCCAAGCACGGCCACTCGGGCAGCGGCCGCATCACCGGCCGGCTGCTCGGCCCCGTCCTCGCCCGCCCCCGCACCTTCGCCGTCGCCGCCGTCGTCCTGCTGCTCGCCCTCGCCGCGCCCGCCCTCGGCATGAAGACCGAATCCCTCGGCCTGGAGAAGCAGTTCGGCTCCGACTCGCAGCTCTCGATCGCTCACAGCCGCATCACCGAGAGCTTCCCCGGCGGCCCCGCCCCTGCTCTCGTCGTGGTCACCGCCCCCGACATCACCGCCCCGGCGGTGGGCAAGGCGCTCGACGGCTTCGAGGACGTCACCGTCCACCGCGACCGGAACGTCGCCGAGATCGAGATCCCCCTCCCCGGCGGCACCGCCGACCTCACCGAACTCCGCGAGAAGACCCTGCCCGCCGCCTTCGACGGCACCGGCGCGAAGACCCAGGTCACCGGCGAGACCGCGGGCTCCGTCGACTTCAACGACCAACTGCGGCGCGGCATCGTCCCGGTCTTCGCCTTCATCACGGCGGTCACCTTCCTGCTGATGCTGTTCTGCTTCCGCAGCTACGTCATCGCCGTGACGTCCATCGTCCTCAACCTGCTCTCCGTGGCCGCCTCCTACGGGGTGATGACCGCCGTCTTCCAGCACGGCTGGGGCGCATCCCTCATCGGTTCGGAGGGCGTCGGCGCGATCGAGGCGTGGATGCCGCTGTTCGTCCTCGTCGTCCTGTTCGGCCTCTCCATGGACTACCACGTCTTCGTCGTCTCCCGGATCCGCGAGGCACGCGGCGCCGGCCTGGACAACCGGTCGGCCATCGAGACCGGCATCCGCCGCACGGCCGGGGCGGTCACCGGAGCGGCGGCCATCATGGTCGCGGTGTTCGCGGTGTTCGGAACGCTGTCCATGCAGGACATGCAGCAGATGGGCGTCGGCCTCGCCGTCGCGGTCCTGCTGGACGCCACCGTCGTACGGATGGTGCTGCTGCCCTCCGTGATGCTGCTGCTGGGCGAGCGCAACTGGCGCACCCCGCGCGGGCTTTCCCGGCTGCCGAGCCTGGAGCACGAGGAGCCCGCCGAGCCGGTGCGCGACACCGTACGGGTCTGAGCAGGCGCGTACGAGCACACGGCGGCGGCCCCGGACCACGGTGAGGAGGAACCGTGGTCCGGGGCCGCCGCACGGGCGCGGGTGCCGGTCAGGGCGTGTACTTGTACCCGACGCGGCGGACCGTCTGGATCGAACGGCGGTACTCCGCGCCCAACTTGCGGCGCAGCCGGGCGACATGGACGTCGACGGTGCGCCCGTCGCCCACATGCCCGTAACCCCAGACCGTCGTCACCAACTGGTCGCGGGTGTGCACCCGGTGGGGGTGGGCCACCAGATGGGCCAGCAGCTCGAACTCCAGGTACGTGAGGTCGAGGGCGACGCCGTCGACCGAGGCCGTACGCCGGGTGGCGTCGATCCGGACGGGCCCGGCGGACACCCCCTCGGCGCCGACGGCGGCAGCGGGACCGGAGCCCGCGTCGGGCGCCGGCCGGAGCGGGGCCCCGGCGACGGCCCCCGCCAGTGCGGGCTGCTGATCGGCCGGCACGAGCACCAGGTAACCGATCATCGGCGGCTGGCCGGGCAGCGAGGGCAAGGTGTGCGGCGGGGCCGGCAGCCAGGTGGCCCCGGGCGGGAGGAAGCCCGCCACGTCGGCCGGGGCCGCGACCTCGTCACGGTCGACCGCGCGCAGCCGGTGCCGGTTCGGGTGCGCGGGCAGGGAGCGGGCGGGGACGGAGCGGGCGGTGGGATGGGCCGCAGCGGGCGCCGGGGACGCCGCGGTGGCGGCGGACGCGGCGGAGAAGGTACGGGTGTTCGCCATGAGGGTCAGCTCTTTCGCGCGAGGAGTCGTCAGGGACGGACTTACGTCGTACGCGCGGACCGAAGGCCGGGGTGAGACGGCTTTAGTGGGCCTGCGCGTTCCACGCGCGGCAACACACCCGGTCGAAATCATGGTGCTGACGGGAAGGCCAGAACGGTTCGAGGTCGCTGCGACCCGACGCGATGTACTGGAAGCTGGCCATGTGCTCCATTGAAGCAGACATTGCGGCGGTGCATCAGACTCCTCTCGCTCCTCGATACGGACCCTTCGCGTTACGTTCCTCACGCGACGCCCGCCGGACCCACGCGGGAGGGGCCACGGTGCCCAAGACAGGAGGGCCGAAGGCGCCCACGCAGGAGGGGCCCGCCGGCGAACCGGCGGGCCCCTCGTACGTACGCGGGTGGTGTCGGGATCAGACCTGGTCGGCCTTCTCCAGCGCGGTGCAGCAGGTGTCGACGATCAGCCGCGTGACGACGTACGGGTCGACGTTGGCGTTCGGCCGGCGGTCCTCGATGTACCCCTTGCGGTCCTGCTCGACCTGCCACGGGATACGGACCGAGGCGCCGCGGTTGGAGACGCCGTAGCTGTACTCGTTCCACGGGGCGGTCTCGTGCAGACCGGTGAGCCGGTCGTCGATGCCCGCGCCGTAGTTCTTCACGTGGTCCATCGGCTTGGAGCCCTCACCCAGCGACTCGCACGCGGTGATGATCGCGTCGTAGCCCTCGCGCATCGCCTTGGTGGAGAAGTTGGTGTGCGCGCCCGCGCCGTTCCAGTCGCCCTTGACCGGCTTCGGGTCCAGGGTCGCGGAGACGTCGAAGTCCTCGGCGGTGCGGTAGAGCAGCCAACGGGCCACCCACAGCTGGTCGGAGACGTCCAGCGGGGACAGCGGGCCCACCTGGAACTCCCACTGGCCGGGCATGACCTCGGCGTTGATGCCGGAGATCCCGAGCCCCGCCGCCAGGCAGTTGTCGAGGTGCTTCTCCACGATCTCGCGGCCGAAGATCTCGTCCGCGCCGACACCGCAGTAGTAGCCGCCCTGCGCGGCGGGGAAGCCGCCCTCGGGGAAGCCGAGCGGCCGGTGGCCGTCGAAGAAGGTGTACTCCTGCTCGATGCCGAAGATCGGGGCCTGGTCGGCGAACTGCTCGGCGACCGGACGCAGCACGGCCCGCGTGTTGGACTCGTGCGGGGTCATGTCGATGTTGAAGACCTCGCACAGGACGAGGACGTCGTCACCGCCGCGGATCGGGTCCGGACAGGTGAAGACGGGCTTCAGCACCCGGTCGGACGCGTGGCCCTCGGCCTGGTTGGTGCTGGAGCCGTCGAACCCCCAGATGGGCAGATCCGCCACGGCGCCCGACGGCGTGCCGTCCATGATCTTCGTCTTGGAGCGAAGCTTGGCGGTCGGCTCGGTGCCGTCGATCCAGATGTACTCAGCCTTGAACGTCACGGACGCCATCCTTTGCGGGTGCAGCGGTCTATGCAGCGCAGCTTGGCAAGACGCGATTTCCCGTCCGTTGCCCGAGTGTGAACCCCGTGTTACCGAGGTTTCCTGCGGTTTTCCGTGGGGCGTGGGAGGTCTCGGAGGCTGCGTTTCAGACGCTGCTCCTGAGCAGGGCGGAGAACCCGGCCGCCCGCATCCGGCGCACCAGCTCCTCCCGGCTCGACCCCAGCGCGGCGGCCGCCCGGTTCAGCTCCCAGCCGGCCCCGGCCACGGTCCGCAGCAGATGGCCCCGGCGGATCTGGGCATCCGAGAGCCGGAACGTCTTGAGGTAGGCGACCCGCCCCTTGTGGTCGGTGATCGTCTCCCCGATGTGCTGCCCGCCCCCGTCCCGGACGAACGGCGGCAGAAAGCGCCACAGGGTGAAGGACTTCATCCGGTACACCCGGTCGAACGCGTACGAGGAGTCCAGCAGCTCCCGCGCGAACAGGGTGTCGTGCGCCTCGGCCCACGCCCGCTCCTGTGCCCGCGCGGCCGACCGCAGCTCGCCGAGGTCCCGGATGTGCTCCTCGCCCCCGATCCGCACCGGAGTCTCGGCCACCGGGGCCCCGTACAGCGCGTACTGGTGCACCAGCTCCCCGTAGAGGTCCTCCACCAGCGAGGCGTGCAGGAGGCGGTAGTCGTCCGGGTGCGGCACGACGAACGCGGCGGCGAGCGCGTCGGAGACGTACACCATCACGCCGCACTGGCCCGGGTGGATCTCGAAGATCCGCAGCGCGTCCGCGAGCCCGCGCACCGACCGCCCGAGGTAGGCGTCCTCGGCGCGCGGCGAGAGCCCGTCGCACAGGGCCGTACGCGACCACTCCTCCCAGGCGGTCGACGGACCGCCGAAGTGCAGCGCGAGATATCCCTCCAGCGCCAGGTGCAGCGGCAGGAACCGCAGCCGGTCGCCGGGCCGCCGCTTGGCCATCCGGTGGTGCGGCACCGCGGGCAGCACGACGGTCCGGGGCGCGCCGCCCTCGCCGAACTGGGTGCCGTACGCGGCCGACTGCCGGCCAGCCCCGTGGTCCCGGCCGTCCTCCCCGCCCGACCAGTCGGCGACCAGCCCGTGCGGAATGTACGAGGTGTAGTGGCCCCGGGGCCCGAGCTCGACGACCCCCGCGCCGAGGCCGTCGTACACCTCGCGATGCAGCCGCAGCCCTTCCACCGGCGCGTCACGGACCAGCGGGACGAGCCGGACGCCGCCCCACACCTGCGACGGCCGGGTGGTGAACCCGGTCAGCTCCAGCCGGTTCACAGGCCCACCTCTTCCGCTCGACTCTTTCCTTCTCCTTCTGCTCCTCCGGTGCCTTCTTTGGCGCCTTCTTTCGTGAACCGGGCCACTTGCCGGTCCAGATACGCGTACAGCTCCGCAGGCCCCGTGCGCCCCTCCGCGAACCGGGCGATCTCCACCAGGGCGGGCAGATCCTCCGCGTCCCGGATCCCGGCCGTCGCCACCCCCGCCGCCAGCCGCCGCACGTCGAAACCCTCCGCGTCGTATACGGGGTTGACGTGCACCACAGCGGTCCGCCGCCCCGGATCCAGCCGAGTTCGCCACACCCGCAGCACCTCGCCCGCGAGCCCCGCCGGGGCGTTGTCCCAGCCGTCCGAGACGATCACCAGCCGGTCCGGGGCCGCCCCTCCCGGCCCCGGCTTCAGCGCGTCCAGGATCCGCATCCCCAGCGGGGTCGGCCCCCACGCACGTACGAGCAGGTCATCCCGCGCCCCCGAGGTCCACAGCCCCCGGTACGCTCCCGGCGCGGCCAGCACCTCCAGCAGGTAATGGCAGGCCAGCGCCACGGCGAGCGGCCGACGCCGCTTCTGCCCCGAACCGGACGAGGAGAAGCTGTCATCCAGCACCGCGTGCACCCGCCCCCAGCTCCCCGCGTGCGCCCCGGCCGCCCGCCGGGCCGCCGCGCGCAGGGCGCCGGTCAGCTCGGCCCGGCGCTCGGAGCGCTGCTCGAAGCCGAGCGACAGCACGTACAGCGCGAGCCGGGTCAGCGGCATCACGGTCAGATCGACGTCCGGCCGGCGGCCGACCGCCGCCCGCTGCTCCTGGGTACGCAGCCGCTCCAGCCGGGTCATCCGGGGCGCGGCCCGCTTCAGGAACACCTCGCGCTTCATCCCGTGCTGGGCGGCGAACCCCTCCGCCACGGTGAACGGCAGCTCGGCCACGGCCCCCTGCTCGTAGTGGGCGCGCCGCCAGGCGTCCAGCAGCGGGTGCTCGTACCGCGGCAGCCTGCCCGGCCGGAACAGGAACGCACCGATCTCGGCGAGCGGCGCGGCCCCCTCTGGGCAGGGCAGATGGATGTGCCGGGCGGCGGTCTTCAGCCCGGCCCGGTACTTCACGGCGTCATGGCCCAGATCCGGCCGGGCCGCCAGCCAGTCCCGCATGATCGCCCGGGTGCGCCGGTTGTTGACCTTGGCGCGGCGCAGCTCGCCGAAGAGCCGGTAGACGCGCGGCGGCGGCAGCGCCGCCAGCCGGGCCGCGATGAGCCGGCCCTCGGTGCGCCGCTCCTCGGGGGACGCCTCGTCCGCGGTCTCCAGCAGCCGGCGCACGATGAGCGCCGCGTTGTGGTGGTTGATGTCCAGCGCCAGCGAAGCCGCGTACACCCGGCGGTAGTTGACCCGTACGTAGGTGTGCAGGAAGTCCAGGGAGAGCTGCTGGTCGACGGCCCGGGACCGGAACTCGCGCTGCCCGGTCGCGGTGATCGCCGCGTTCATGAAGAGGAGAACGTCCTCGGCGGCGACGAGGTCGGCGCGGCTGTCGGGCGTGGTCATCATGGTCGTCCCCCGGGTGGCTGAAGTGCCGGCCGGGGAATGGGGGCGCGAACGACGAAATCATCGCTTCACAGGCAAGTCTCGGAAGTCGCACCGGAGTCCCGCGGCCGGCTCGGGAAACGTAACGGGGCGGGGCGGCTCGGCGCCACCGCATTCGGGGTCCGGGTGCCTTCCGGGCCCGACAGGTGAACGCCCCCGCCCCCTGCCCGACCGCCCGCCGCACCCGGCACACTGGCACGCATGACGAATGCAGGCACCACCCCTCTGCGCATCGGCCTCCTCGGCACCGGCCCCTGGGCCCGTAACACCCAGGCCCCCGCGCTCGCCGCCCACCCCGGCGTCGAGCTGAGCGGGGTGTGGGGCCGCAGGGCCGAGGCGGCGGACGCTCTCGCCGCCGCCCACGGGACCCGGGCGTACAGCGGTGAGGAGGGCATCGACGCGCTCCTGGAGGCGAGCGACGCGGTGGCCTTCGCGCTGCCGCCGGACGTCCAGGCCCCGCTCGCGGTCCGGGCGGCGGAGGCGGGCTGCCACCTGCTGATGGACAAGCCGGTGGCCACGACGGTCGCCGGGGCCCGCGCGGTGGCCGAGGCGGCGGAGAAGGCGTCGGTGGCCTCGGTCGTCTTCTGCACGCTGCGCTTCGCGCCCGAGACCGCCGCCTGGATCGCCGAACAGGCCGCGGTGGACGGCTGGTTCACGGCACGCGCCCAGTGGCTGGGCTCGCTGTACGCCGCCGGTTCGGCCAGCGAGTACGCGGACTCCCCGTGGCGGCGCGAGAAGGGCGGCCTGTGGGACGTCGGCCCGCACGCGCTCTCCGTGCTGATCCCGGTCCTGGGCGACGTCGAGCACCTGACCGCCGCACGGGGCCCGGCCGACACCACGCACCTGATCCTGCGCCACACCTCCGGCGCGTCCAGCACGCTGACCCTCGGGCTGAGCGCCCCGCCCGGCGCGGCGGGCGTCGAGATGGAGTTGCGGGGTGAGCGGGGTACGGCGTCGATCCCGGGCTGGGCCGGCGCGGAGACCGCGTTCCGGGGTGCGGTAGACGCCCTGGCCGAAGCGGTACGTACGGGAGTGCCGCACGCCTGCGACGTACGCTTCGGCCTCCACCTCACGGAGCTGCTGGCGGCTGCGGAGGAGCAGGCGCAGGCGAGGGACTGACCGGCGGCAGGGAGCGGCACAGGGCGCCCAGCGCCTCCGGGTAGGCGGATTCGGCGGGGGTCGCGTACCCGACGACGAGCCCGTCGCGGTGGGGGACGAGGGAGGCAGCGGCGGTGCGGTGCTCCGCCCCCGGGTGCAGATAGTCACCCAGGCCCTCCACCGCGAGCCCCTGCCAGGCCGCCGCCCGGACCGCCGACCGCTCGGTGCCGGGCGGCAGTTCCAGCACCGCGTGCAGGCCGGCCGCGATCCCGGTGACCCGGACGTGCGGGGCCCGTGCGTGCAGGGCGGCCACCAGCTGGTCCCGGCGGCGGCGGTGGCGCTGCCGCATCCGGCGTACCTGCCGGTCGTACGCCCCCGACTCCACGAAGTCCGCGAGCGTCAACTGCTCGGTGGCGCTGGAGAACTGCTCGCGCTCGCCCTTGGCGGCGACGACGGGGGCGACCAGCCGCTGGGGCAGAACCATCCACCCGATCCGCAGAGCGGGGGAGAGACTCTTGCTCACGGACCCCACCAGCACCACATGCTCGGGGTCGAGCCCCTGGACGGCCCCCACGGGCTGCCGGTCGTAGCGGAACTCCCCGTCGTAGTCGTCCTCGACGACGAGCCCGCCGGTGGCCCGGGCCCAGTCGACGACGGCCGCCCGCCGCGCGGGGTGCAGCGGTCCGCCGGTGGGGAACTGGTGGGCGGGCGTGAGGAGTACGGCCCGGTCGCGGCGGGTGAGTCCGTCGACCCGGGCGCCGTCCGCGTCCACGCCGAGCGGCCGGGTGCCGACGCCGTGGGAGGCGAGCAGCTCGCGGTGGAAGGGCAGTCCGTACTCCTCCGCCGCCCACGGCCCGCCCACCACCTCCGCGAGCAGCCGCAGCCCGTGCGCGGCCCCTGAGCACAGGACGATGCGCTCCGGCGAGGCCCGCACCCCGCGCACCCGGGCGAGATAGCCGGCCAGGGCTCGCCGCAGCTCGGGCCGCCCGTGCGGATCGCCGGGCCCGAACGCGTCGTCGGGGGCGGCGGCCAGCGCACGCCGGGCCGAGGCCAGCCAGGCGGTGCGCGGGAAGACGGAGGGGTCCGGCTGCCCCTGGACCAGGTCATGGACCGGGCGGGCGGCGCGCTCGGGCGTACGCGGCCGATGCACCGGGGTCACCGGGGCGGCCCGCTCGGCGACCCGGGTACCCGACCCCTGCCGGGCGGCCAGCCATCCTTCCGCGACCAGCTCCGCGTACGCGTCGGCGACGGTGTTACGGGCCAGGCCCAGGTCGGCGGCGAGGGAACGGTACGGCGGCAGCCGGGTCCCCGGGGCGAGCCGCCCGCTGCGCACGGCCTCGCGCAGCGCGTCCATCAGCAGGGCCCGGCGGTTACCGGTGCCGGAGAGCTCCAGGGGCAGATCGCTGCCCAGGATCTCCGCCGAATTGACCCATGAATCCATCACCAAAATGCACCCCACACCCAGTCGCTTGCCGCCCTAGATTCGTACCCATGACGACGACGGAGATCAAGACGAACGACCGCACCGCCACCGAGGCCACCACCGTCCGGCCCAACACGACCACGACCGCGACCACCTCCCGGCTGAACTTCGCGAAGGCGGCCCCGAAGGCGTTCCGGGCGGTGATCGGCCTGGACGCGGCGGCCCGCGAGGGCCTGGACCCGGCCCTGGTCGAACTGGTCCAGATCCGCGCCTCGCACCTGAACCGCTGCGCGTACTGCCTGCACATGCACACCACGGACGCACGCAAGGCGGGCGAGAGCGAGGAGCGCCTGCACATGGTCGCGGTGTGGCAGGAGGCGGACCACTTCTTCACGGACCGGGAACAGTCCGCCCTGGCCCTGACGGACGCGGTCACCCGGATCGGCGACGCGGGGGTGCCGGACGAGGTCTACGACCGGGCGGCGACCCATTTCCCCGAGGAGGAGCTGGCCCACCTGCTGGCCCTGATCTTCACGATCAACACCTGGAACCGCATCGCCCTGTCCACGGCCAAGCGAGCGGGCACGGACGAACGCTGAGGCGGTACGGCACGGGCCCCGGATCCTCACCCGAGACCCGAGACCCGAGACCCGAGCCCAAGGCGTACGGGCTCAAGTGCCCACGGACCCAAGGACTCACGGGCTCAGGCGCCACGCCCCAGCGCGTCCCGCACGGCCTCCTCGCTCCGCGCGACCACGGCCGTGCCGTCCTCGGCGGTGATGATCGGCCGCTGGATCAGCTTGGGATGCTCGGACAGCGCGGTGATCCACCGCTCCCGCGAACCGGCGTCGCGAGGCCACTCCTTGAGCCCCAGCTCCTTCGCCACCGCCTCCTGCGTCCGCGTGATGTCCCACGGCTCCAGCCCGAGCCGGTCCAGGACGGCCCGGATCTCCTCGGGCGAGGGCACGTCCTCCAGGTAGCGGCGGACGGTGTAATCAGCTCCTTCGGCGTCCAGCAGAGACACCGCGCTGCGGCACTTGGAACAGGCGGGATTGATCCAGATCTCCATGGGGCCAAGGGTACGCGAGGGACTGCCGAAAACGCCTCTGGCCAGGGGCGATTGTCAGTGGGGGGCAGTAAAATGGAGGGAGTTCGTGAGGGTTCCACCACGCTGCCAGGAGGATGCCGATGGCCGTTGCCACCGCCACGACCGAGCCGCTCGACCGACAGCTCCCGATGCCCTTCCACCCGCCGCTTCCCACGCCGCCCGCGAAGAAGCGGCTGCCCGCGGGCCGCCCCCGCGAGTGGTACGTCTCCCACAACCGCCGCCTCAAGGCCATGCGCCTGGCGATCGCCCTGCTCGACAGCGGGGTCTACCAGCCCTCCAGCGCCGGCAACCACCGGATACGGATCACCGCCGAGCGCCTGGGCATCCACCCGCCGTCCGACACGACCTGCCGCATGGTCCGCGCCCTGATCCGCTACGGCCGCTGACCGGACCGGCCACCGCCCCGCCCCCTGCCCCCGGACCGTCGAGCGACGTGTCCGGGGGCACCCGGCTGCCGGGCTCCACCCGTACGGGACCATGTCCCCGACCGCACAAGGACACGGGCGAAGGGGCATCACCATGGCTGCCGATCTATGGACGTCGGTCGTCTCGCTCACCGGAGTCGCCCTGGGCGGCGGCCTGACGGCTCTCGCCCAGCGCGCCACGCAGCGCTCGGCGGAACGTGTCGAGGAGCGCCGTCAGGCGGTGGCGACGACGGAGAGCCGCCGGGCCGAACAGATCGACGTACTCAAGGAGTTCGTCTCCTGTGCCCAGGCCGCGGAACGGGCCGCCTACCGCCGCCCCGACCCCTGGGGCGACGACGAGGACGGCTGGATGACGGAGACGGGCCCGGTCATGACCGCGCTGTGGACCGCGTCCGGCAATGTCACGCTCCTGTGCGACGAGGCCCTGCGTGAGCCGGTGAGGACGTACGGCCACGCGCTGAACGCTGCCGTGTGGCGCGACATCGGGGACGTCGAGGTGAACGAGCACTTGGAGGAGGCCAAGACGGCGTTCATGAACGCGGCCCGGGCGAGCCTCGCGGGCGCCTGACCAGTAGAACGACGACAGGTAGGATCCCACCCCCATGAAGGCACTCATCTCGGTCGACATGGAAGGCATCTCGGGAATCGTCCACCCCTCCGAGACGAACCCCGAGCGTTACGACTACCAGCGCGGCCGGGAGCTGATGACGGCCGACGCGAACGCGGTGATCGCGGGCGTCCTGGACGCCGAGCCCACGGCCGACGTCCTGGTGGCGGACGCGCACGGCACCTTCCGCAATCTCCTGCCCGAGCAACTCGACCGCCGCGCCCGCCTGGTCCGGGGCAAGCCGCGCACGCTGAACATGCTCGCCGGGCTCGACGAGGAGACCGACGCGGTGCTGCTCGTCGGCTACCACGTGCGGGCGGGGGAGGGCCCGGGCGTGCTGGCGCACACGATGAACGGCGAGATCCTCGACGTACGGATGGCGGGCCGTTCGCTGGGCGAGGAGGTGCGGGGCACCGGCCGCGCGCCGGGCGAAGACGTACGGGGCACCGGCCGCTCCCTGGGCGAGATCGGGCTCAACGCCGCCATGGCCGGCCACCTCGGCGTACCGGTCGTCTTGCTCAGCGGCGACGACGCGGCCTGCGCCGAGGCGGCCGACTTGATCCCCGAGGCGGTCACCGTCCCGGTCAAGGAGGCGCTGGGCGCGGCGGCCGCGGTGACCCTGCACCCGGAGGAGGCCCGGGACCGGCTGCGCCGGGCGGCGGCCGACGCGGTCACCCGCCGCACGGAGATCCCGCCCCTGGCCCTCACCGGTCCGCTGGACGTGGAGGTCGACCTCGCGGGCGCGCACACGGTCGACCTGGCGACCCTCGTCCCGGGCGTCTCGCGCGCGGCGGGCGCCCGTACGGTCGCGTTCACGGCCCCCGACTACGCGACGGCGTACCGCTTGATCCTGCTGCTAGCGCAGCTCGCCACGATCAAGCCCGCGTAGGCCGCGCGCGGCGGAGCCCCCGAAAACGCCTCGAACACCGCACGCTTTGCCCCTACCGTGTCCGGGTGACAACCCAGGTGATCGTGCTGAACGGCGGCTCCAGCTCCGGCAAGTCCGGCATCGCCCGCTGCCTCCAGGCGGAGCTGCCGACCCCGTGGCTCACCGCCGCGATCGACACGTTCGTGGACTCCCTGCCCGCGTCCCTGCGCACGACGGACGCGGGCATCGCGTTCGCCGCCGACGGCGGGGTGACCATCGGCGAGGAGTTCCGCAGACTGGAGGCGGCCTGGCGCGAGGGAGTGGCCGCGACGGCCCGGGCGGGCGCCCACGTATTCATCGACGACGTGTTCCTCGGCGGCCCGGCCTCCCAGGAACCGTGGCGGAAGGCGCTGACGGGCCTGAACGTCCTGTGGGTGGGCGTCCACTGCGATCTCGCGGTCGCGGAGGCCCGCGAGATCGCCCGGGGCGACCGCCCGAGGGGCATGGCGGCGGCGCAGGCGGAGAGGGTGCACCGAGGGGTGTCGTACGACGTGGAAGTCGACACGACACACATGGAGTCCCTGGCCTGCGCGAGGACGATCAGGCCCCACGTAACCTGACCGACTGCCCGACCTGCCTTTACCCTCTCACCATCCGGCTGGAGCGAGATGACCGACTTGTGGACCGGCGAGAGAGTACGCCTGCGAGGCATCGAACCCCAGGACTGGGAGGGCTTCCGGGCCCTGGCCCTGCACACCGTGGACGCCCGCAACGCCGACGTGGTCGAACCTCCGCGCTCGGACGAGAGCTTCCGCGCCTGGGCTACCGAGCGCGCCAGCCGCACCCCGAACCCGTCCTCGTACCAACTGGTCATCGAGACCCGCTTCGAGCACGCCTTCGTCGGCGCGGTGTCGGTGGGCGAGACGGACACCCGGGCGGGCCGCTTCCGTACGGGCATCGAGGTCACCCGCGAACACCGCCGCCAGGGCTACGCCTTCGAGGCCACGGAACTGATCCTCACCTACATGTTCGCCGAACAGCGCTGCCACAAGTGCGAGGTGGAGGTCTACGCCTTCAACGACGCCTCCCTGGCCCTCTACCGCAAACTCGGCTTCGTGGAGGAGGGCCGCCTGCGCCAGCACGAGTACTTCGCGGGCACGTACCACGACGTGGTCCTGCTGGGCATCACGGCGGACGAGTACTGGGCGGGGCGGGCGCGGCCTTCGTTGCGGTGAGGAGGTGTGGCCACGCCTCCTATCCCTCGCCGGACGCGGTGTCGGCGTCTCGGACACCGGAGTCACGGTCTACGGCGGATTGCTCATCGCACGTCCTGAGGGCGGGCATGGCGTCGGGGGCTCCATTGCGCAGCTCGTTCCGTACCCGCCGCCAGGCGCGGATGATCTGAGGCAGCTTCGCCAGGACCTCGCTCACCTGCGTCAGCAGGAGCGTGAGGCAACCGAAGGCGGCAAGGATGACCAGGCTGAGGTTGTCCCAATTCATGTCGGTCCTTCGAGATTCATGTCGGTCCTTCGGGCCGACCCGGTCGTACTGAGGGCGACTGACTAGCCCAGCGGCGTGTGCCGGGAAATCCACTCGAGGGCGTCCACGCCCAGGCGGTCCGGAGCTTCGAGCAGAGCAGTCTCCACGGACGTGAGGTCCGCCAGCGCCTCGGGTGCGTTCGACCTGTCCAGTTCGGCGAGACGCTCCGCCACGGAGGCGACCGTGGTGGGCCACCGAGGCATACCGAAGTGAGCGGAAGCCTTGACCGCGGCCGAAAGGGCTCGGTGCAACAGCGCCGCGCGCCAGCCTTGTTCGCGCATCACCCTGGCCGTAAACCGGACCCGGTCGTCAACCTGCTGAACGAACTCGGCCACGGGTTTCGACACCGTACGCAATGCGAATGAGGAACCGCCGGCCCACGGTAGGTCCACGTCCGAGGCGACAGCGACGAAGGCGAGCAGTGCCTCCGGCCCGTTCTCCCGTGCGGCCGTCAGCGCGGCGCGGGCCCTGCGGTACAGATCAACACTCTGCGCGAAGATCTCACCGTCGCTGGGTCCGTCGGCGGCGGCGTGGATCGCGTCCAGCGGACCTTTACGCCAGGTGTCGACGACCAGGCCGACCGCCGCCGCGCTCAGGAGGGCGTCGGCGTCGTCCGCGTCGACGCCGAAATGCTTCAGGACAGCAGGGGCCTGCTCCTCCATGCCTGGAAACGGGGGACGCTCCGCCTTCGCCTCGTTCTCCCCCGGGAGGTCAGTGAGCCGGGGTGACAAGGGTTCGTGCTCCGGTTGCTCCACGATGATCCCGTGCTCCGCCAGATCCTCGTAGACGGCGTCCGGCCCGCAGTCGATGTGCGAGGAGTCATGGCGCCCGGTGCAGCCCTCGGGGCACTCGAACTCCTCGCACATCTCCGGTGCCTCGGTCTGCGCCTCGTTGATCAGGTGGTAAGCGAGCCGCTCCGCCACCGCCTCCCGTGCCGCGACCATGCCCAGGGCGAGCCGGAACCGCGTGTCCTTCAACTCGGGGTCCCCACTTCCCACGGACGCGGGAGGCTCCGGTGTCTCGGGCACCCAGGTGTACGCGGACTCCAGTGAGATCAGCAGCCACGCCACCTGCAGCGCCTTGACGCTTTCGTCCTGGGCCAACCCTGTTACTGCCTCCGCCGCCTCCCGCACCCCGTCGAGCCGAGCGAGATGGGCCTCGCGCAACGGCAGCCAGGCGGCGGACTCTACCCGGGCCCGCTCGGCGTCCCGCTGAAGTGCGGCGTCGCGGGTGCGTCGCGCCCGGGTCACCAGCCGGGTCAGACAGGGGCAGCAGCCGAACAGTCCTGAGGTCGGCGTCGGGCCGAGCGGTATGGCTGCCAGGTCCTCGCCGAACGACTCGTCGCACAGGCAGCAGTCCCTGCCCTCCACGTGGCGATACGTAGGCATGCCGGGCAGGGCGGCGCGGATCATGGCATGGGCGTAGGCAGGGATGTGCACAGGGCAGGGCTCCTCGAGTGGTGGCGCTCCGTCGGCGCCGCTTTTATGCTCACCTCACCGCTCGGGCGCGAGTCACCGTTTGGCAGGCCTGAGCAGAGATTGGACGAAAGTTGGGTCGCCTCTGGACTGCGACTTCTAGGGTGTTGACAGAACTTGACACCGCAAAGCGAGGAGCCGAAGTGTCCGACGCCACCCTGTCCCCGTCGGCAGGACCGCAACAGGAGTTGGTGAAAGCCCTCCAGGAACTGCACCGCGCGGCAGGGCTGCTGAGCTTCCGCAAGGTGAGCGAGCAGATCGGGAACCGCGACGACCTGCTGTCGGCAGCCAGCCACGAGACGGTGCGCTCCGCCCTCAAAGGGATACGCATGCCGCGCTGGGAGACCGTTCGCGACATCGTCGTGGTGCTGGCCGGACTGTGCAGTCCGCCGCGCGACGAGGAAGCCGAGACCGCCAGATTTCTGCCGCTGTGGCGCGCGACCCGTGAAGGGGAGTCGGGTGCCATGAAGTCGTTCCAGGAACTCCTGAACGGCGGCTGGGGAGGTGAGGACGGCAAATGGACGCCGGAGCTCGTCATGGGGGCCATGCTCAACCCCTTCAACGCCATCCGGATCCATCCGTCGCTCGCAGCACCGCACGAGCCGCTGATATCGGAGGACGACTGGGTCCAGCTGATGCAAATAGAGATCGAGGAGCGGGGCGCCGAACATGTGCTGCGGGTCCTGCTGCACATGCTGAAGGGGGACTATGTCGGGGCGGAGAGAGGCGCTCCCTACGGCTACCACAACGCTGACCGGGAGGCCATGGAGGCATACGCGGCCTTCCGGTACGGATGCCAGGAAATCCTCCGACGGCTGCGGGCCGAGCCGAACCTTCTCGCGGAGTCGATCCGGGCCATGCGTGCCGACGAGACGATGGACCGGGACGATCGGGCGGAACTGCTGGAGAGCGAGTCGGATCCGAGCCTGTTGCGCGAGGTGATGATCGTGACTCCGGACACGTGGGACGAGGCGTCGGAGGAGGCGCACCACATGGTCTTCGGATATCTGATCAAACAGATCAGCCCGGTGGGCCGGGCGGGACTTCCCGACGAGGAGCGGTTCCGGATCACCTGGCGCGTACCAGTGCCGGCTGCGGTGTAGCCGCGATATTCGCGGAGAGCGTCGGCTCACAGGGCAAGTACGCGGGAGGATTTCTAGGCTGGCACGCGTGAATAGGCGGGGGAGGAGCTAACGATACGTTGGACCGCCTGACCAACGCTGCTAGCGTTCCCTCACGTGAACGACAGCGTGTACGTGGGCAACGCGGGCAAGGACGCCGCACTGGACCGAGGATGGCTCCTCGGGCACTTCAAGGACGTCGGCGACCCACGCTACAGCGAGGCCGTAGAGATCAAATGGGGCGTGCACCCCCGTGCCGACGTGCGAGCGCAGTGGGTGAGGGGCGAGGAACGCACGGCTCTCCTGGTTCTCATCAGTGGCCGCTTCCGCGTCGAGCTGCCGGACCGTGACGTCCTGCTGGAGGAACAGGGCGACTACATCGTGTGGGGGCGCGGAGTCGATCACTCATGGTTCGCGGAGGAAGAGTCGGTGGTCCTGACGGTTCGCTGGCCGTCCGTGCCGGGCTATGCCGTTACTGAGAGGGACCAGGGGCACGGGTAGGCCTGACGCACGGCCGACCGTCTCGGTCGGCGCTTTCCGGCCACAGGCTCTCCGTACTTTTGCCCCGACCCGGCCGAGCGAGAGATCGTCGTGCAAGGCGATGCGATCGCCAACGGGTCCCCCCCCGACGATGAGCTGTAGTCCGTGGACGGCGCGGACTGCTCGCCCTGCGACAACAAGGTGCCGGGCACCCATTGACCCAGCCGTGGGGAAGACAGACCGCCAGTCCAACGCCGCACAGAGGAAACCCTGTTGCCCGCACAGCACGACATCGACGCCGAACGTGAACTCTGGGACACCTACGCCGAGAGCGCCTTCAAGCCGGACAGAGAACCCTCCGTCTGCTGGACCTAGTACGCCGGCCACGGCCCGGGTCCCGAGCTCCTCGGCGTGCCCGTCACGGTCCCGGAACTCGGCTGTGGCACCGGCCGCGCCCTGGCGTATCTCGCCGAGCGCGGCATCAGGGCCTCGGGCGTCGACCTGTTCCCGGTCATGGTGGACAAGAACCGAGATCACTGGAAGGAGACCGGGCTCGGTTCGAGTGCGCCGAAGTCCTCGCATTCCTGGCCGAGTACAACGACACCTACGACGCGATCTCCCCCTCTCGTCGCCCAGCGCCTCAACCCGGCGGCTTCTTCGCGTTCTCCCACCCGCCTGCGATTCCCGGTGCCTACGGGTCCCAGGGCATGTACAAGGGCGGGTTCGCCGGGCTCGCCCTGTTCGCCTACCGCTACAGGTGCACGCCTCGCCGATGGCGGGACCTCCTCGGCAGGTTCGGGCATCTGCCGGCAGAAGCCTGCGTCCTCGACGCCCCGGGAACGGGACACATCTGCACCCTGATCGTGTGAGCCAGACGCCGAGCGCGTACGAGGGACTGAGCGTGACTGAGCCCCGCTGGAGAATGACAGGGCTCTCTTTCGGGGACGGCTGCAAGAAGCTTCTGCGGAAGGCCCGGTTCTTCCATCCTGGGAACCTACTCGGCTGACAGCACTACCGTGGGCCGCCACCTCCGGTAAGACGTGGCGGCCCTCGATGCCTCCGGCACTCGTGAGTGCGACCTGCGGCTTGTGCGCTGGAGCGTGTCCGCGCAGGGACCTCAACTGTGCTGATTGACCGAGGTTGATGGGCGGGGCGTGTATCAGGTGCCCACCTGTCGGGAGGCAGCAGCCGAATAGGGAGAGCGGGGCGGCTGCAGCCAGGGCTAGGAGCTGTGGTCCAGTGTGTAGACAGCGCGTTCGTCCACGCCGATGGCACGCATCAGCTCGATGGTGGGCACCCTGTACCGGTTTCCGATCCGCAGGACCTTGCAAGGGAAGGCATCCTGTCGGGCCAACCGGTATGCGGTGGTCAGGCAGATACCCAGAGCTCGGGCGGCGGTCGGCACGTCCACTGTGACCGGGAGGTCGAACGCCTCCACGAAACTAAGCGGGATATGTTTTCGGGTGCTCATCAGCGCCCTGCCCTGATGCTGCGGGAATCGCTGGGGGCCCGATGCTCACGACTCGTGTCATGCTTCCGGCAGATGACTGCTCTGCGTTCGGCTGGCTCCATGAGCGCAGCCAACGCCCGTCGGCCCATGCTCTCGGGGGACACAGTGAAGCGCAGCTGCGCCCGCAGCTCGCCAACCCGCTCGTGTCGGGTCACTTCGACCTGATGAGATCGGATGGACCCGGCACCTTGTGCCTCGTCGCACAGTAGGCCGCGGCTGTCCGCGAGGCGCTCTACCGTGTCGTCGGCGAATTCACGTGCCCCGGACCGAGCGAGGCGCCACGCTCGACTGCGCACCGCCTTCAGCAGGCCGTCCACAGAGTCGGCTGTCAGGCGCTCGTCGCTCTGAAGACCTTCCAGCAGAGCCAGAACCATCTCCGCCTCCACGTCGGCCCGATCGGCGCGCAGTCGACGGCAGATGCGGAACGTGGTTCCAGTCAGCCTCGGAAGGGCCAGCCAGATCAGCAACAGCCGCCAGGTGTCGGCGGATCCGTGCTCTGCCGCCGCAGCTTGCACGACGGCCTGCCAGATAGGGGTGACGAGGCTGGGGTCGAGGCCCGGCCCGTAGAGGGCGTCCCGTGCTTGGGCGGGCGTCAGCAGAACGGGCGCCGCGTTGTCCGTGACGATGGGCAGCCGTACCACCTCCGCCATTTGTGGGTAGTCGAAATGTCGTGCTACGGCAGCGAACACGCTGCTGGTGCCAGTAGGAGTCAAGGCGCAGTCCTCTCTTGCCGTCCGCTGAAGGCGGAACTTTCGTCGAGTGGTATTGCGTGCCACGCAGTGGTATCTCGTTGCGGCCCGTGAACTCGGAGGGCTGGAACGGCAGGAAGGACGAAAGGTCCTCCCGGAGGGGTGCCCCGCTCATGGAGGGGCACCCCGATGCGGTCGGCGTTGGAGACTTCAGGCCTCAGACGGCGACGGGTTGTCCGAGGTGGTGTCGGGCGGGGTCTCCGACGTCGACGGCAGTTCCTTCGCGCGGGCCCAGCGCTTCACGCCCGGCGGGAAGCCGCCGGAGGTGCGCTTCATGCGCCCCCCTCGGCGGACGGGCAGACGGTTGCTCATGTTCGTGTCCTTCCTCGTTCTGGCAGTTCGTCGTCACTGCCCTGTTCGGCGAACGACTGATGCCATGGTGCCCAGCGGGCCGACACCACGACGGCAACAGAACTGAGGAATATCTGAGCCGGATCTGAGGGGGCGCGAAGTAGTGCAGCGGTGTAAATCGATGCCCGGATACGCACAGATCTCTGTGGTGTCAGCGTTCCGGCCCCGAAGGGGTGCCGTGAAAGCGAAAGGGAGCGGACGTGGATGGACGCGTGCTCGGGGTGGTAACTGTCAGACCGACGGGCGCGTTCGTCGGCCCGATAGCGACAGGAACCACGAAGCCGGCCGCCCTGTTCGCGCTGCTGGTCACCTCGCAGGAGGGACGGTGCCCCTTGCGTGAGGTGTTCGACTGTCTCTGGCCTGGATTGGAGTTCGATCGGGGCCGGCTTGACCAGGTGATGCGGGTGCTGCGGCAGGCTCTGGGAAACAAGGACTTCCTGATCACGGAATCCGGAGTCTGCTCCCTCCGTCCGCCGAGGGAGCAGATCGATCTCTACCGCTTTCGCGACCTGCTGCGGAGCGCGGAGACACGGCTGGGGAAGGACAGGTTCGAAGCCGTCTCCGCCGCGCTGGCACAGTGGCCGCATGACCTGGTCCCGTTGAGCGGTCTGGCGGGCCAGTGGGCCGCGGTACGCCGTGAAGAGCTGAGGCGAGAAAGAGCAGAGGCGCTGCGAGCTCAGTTCGAAGCCGCTCTGCGGGCCGGCCTGAACGAGTGGCTGCACATCGAGTCGGAGCGTTGGTACCGCGCCCTGCCGGAGGAACCCTGGCTGTTCCGGTACTACCTCATGCACCACGGAGGCACACTGTCGCCGTCGAAATTGAAGAGCGCAATCAGCCGATGGACCAAGCGGTTCCGGCAGCCGGACGACGAACTGCAAGCAGTCATCGACCGACTGCACGGGAAGGCGCCCAGCTCGCGTGGCCCTGTCCTGGCGCACATACCCAATCAGCTGCCGCCCCTCGGACGCCCGGTGCTGGGCCGGGAAGCGCCGCTCCATGAGGTGGTGGAGACAGTACGTCAGCGGCAGGAGTCCTGCCGTCCCACCGTGGTGGTGATCAGCGGCTTGCCCGGAATCGGGAAGAGCCTGCTGGCGAACCACGCCGCGCACCAGTTGCGGGAAGCGTTCCCGGACGGGGTGCTTTTCGCGGAACTCGGCGGATTCGCGGGGCCGGGGACGCGGCCCGCTGATCCGGAGAGCGTCATCGACGGATTCCTGGCGGAGTTCCCGGTCCCCACTTCGCCCGTCGGTCTGGCGCAGAAGACCACGGCGCTGCGGTCGGTGCTGGCGAACAGGTCCGTCCTCATGGTGCTCGACGACGCATGGGACGACCAGCAGGTGTTGCCGCTGCTGCCCGGCACGGGAGCCAGCGCGGTGCTGATCACCAGCCGTCGGCGCCTGGAGGTGCTTCGAACCGACCCTCAGGTGAAGGAAGTGCTCCTGGGAGAGCTGGATGAGGAGGCGTCCACCGCGTTGTTGCAGGAACGCATTCCCCAGGCCCACCGTGGCAAGACCGCGCGAGAGGTCAAGGCCATCGTCGAGTTCTGCCGTGGTCACCCCTTGGCTCTCTCGGTGACCGTTCGGAGGTTCGACGGCCATGCCTTCGCGGCAATCCATCATCTGCACCGACAGCTCAAGGAGGAGGAGAATCGCCTCGACGCCTTGGATCACCAGCCGTCCCAGCTGTCCGTCACGGCAGCGCTGGCTTGCTCGGTGGACGCACTGTCAGAGCAGGCACGCTGCCTGCTCTGGCAGCTTGCAGTGCATCCAGGGCCTTCGATCAGCTGGTCGGCGGTGTTGGACCTCGGCCTAGCTGCCGAGGAGATGCACGCCGACCGGGCGGCCGAGGAACTTCGGACGGCGAATCTCGTGGAGCTGTGGTCGGACCGGTACCGCCTGCATGATCTGGTGCGGACTTTCGCCCGTCAGCGGGTGCGGCCTGAAGTTCTGGACTCGAGGGTCGACTTTGAGGAGACGACGATCCGGCAGATCTTGGAACACCAGCTGCAGAATGTCTGGGCCTGTGACCAGTGGCTCGACGGCCAGCGGTCGCTGCCCGTCGGCGAACCGCATGAGATCACGGTGGACCGGCCCGAGGGGTTGGAAGACGCTCTGGCCATGCTCGATGACCTGTACGACGTAGCCGTCCGCGGTATCGAGTTGTCGACCGAACGAGGCAGCCGACGCCACACCTGGCTGCTGCCGATGGCTCTGGTCACCTACCAGTGGCGCCGCCACCGCTTCAAGGATGCCCAACGGTTTCTCGTCCTGGCCCGTGAAGCCGCGGAGCAGAGCGGGGTGCCGCTGGTGGAGCAGGCCATGACCCACAGGATGCTTGCGGGCACCTACTGGCACCAAGGGAACTTCGACCTGGCGGCCAACCAGCTGGTCCGGGCTGTGTGGCTGAGTGAGCAGGACAGTAGTTCGCGAGGCCGACTGAGCCTGGCGAGGTCGCGGCACACACTGGCGCTCACTCGTCGTAAGCAGGGGCGTGAAGCGGAAGCGGAGCAGGACCATCGGTCGGCACTGCATGTGTACCGGGAGCTGTCCGATGCCGCAGGGGCAGCAGCGGCGCTCAACGGTCTGGGAACGATCCACCATGATCGCGGTGAGGACGACGATGCCCTCACGCTCTGCACCGAGGCGCTCGACTTGGTCCGGGGGACGACGGACCGCAGGGGCTTGGCCGACGTGCTGCGCACCGTGGCCGGTATCCGTTTCGCCATGGGGGACAGAGAGCCGGCGCTGGAGCAGTTCCGACAGGCGGTTGTGATCTACCGCGAGCTGGGCTCGTGGATCGAAGAGGACCGGGCGCTGTGCCTACACGCCGACGCCCTGGTGGTGGCGGGTCGGAAGGCCGATGCGGTGGCTGCACTGGAACGAGTGATGGCCCTACGCGAGTTGATGGGCGGTACGGATCTCGCTGGGGTGCGTGACCAGCTGGAATCGCTGCGGTGACGGCTCTCTTACCATCTGGGGGGACAGGTCCGGTAGTACTCGGTCGGGTCGGCGGGCCGCAGTGGCTTGTCCGGACGGGGCGCCCCCACCGAGGGCAGGTGAGGCCGGAGGCGGTCGAACACCGCGCGCACCGAGCTCGGACGTTTCTTCGCCGAGAGTTCGACCATGGACAGGGCGAGTGTCGCGAACTCCTCGGGCATCTCAGCGAGTCGGTCGGCGGACAGGACTACCGGAGTGTCGGCCATGAGTCCGGCTCTCGACCCGCTGTAGGGGAGCTGCATGACGGTCAGCTCCAGAAGCAGACAGCCGAGAGCGAAGATGTCGGCCTGTGCGATCACCCCGTCGGGGTTCGCTTCGAGCTGCTCGAGCGGCGCGTATCCGATGGTGCCGCACCCGAACGGGGTGCCTTGGCGGGCTCGCACGGCGAGTCCGAGGTCGAGCAGGCGTACTCGCCCGGAGTACTCCACCATGACGTTCTCGGGCTTCAGATCACGGTGGACGAAGCCCTTGCGATGGATGCCGTCCAAGATCTCGCAGAGCTGTCCGATGATCGAGGCCACGGTGCCCGCATCCTTCATCGGCCGGAACTCCTTCATGAGGTCGTACAGCAGGACGCCGTCGACGTACTCCAGAACGATGCAGCGTCGACCGCGGTAGTCACCCAGCCCGAACAACTTCAGCGTTCCGCCGAGATCCTCGGAAACCAGGTGGCTGTAAGCCCCTTCTCTGGTGAGTTCACGCGCCAGCTCGGCGAAACGTTGCTCGGATTCGAACCCCCGCTCCTGCTGCATCTTGATGGCCACCAGCTCGTCGCTCTCCAGGCCTTGGCCGAGGTAGAGGTCTCCTTGCGCGCCTCCGCCGATGTACCCGATCAGTTCGTAGTGGGTCTCGATGTCGCCGAATCGCTTGATGCGCCGCGCCATGGACGCCTCTCTTTCCCTTTGTCGGTCTCATACCAGCTGACATCTGGATCTGTCAGCGGGAAGTCGTTCTTCTACAGATATGGAGCAACAATGCCTGACTCTTGGCTTCCCCCGGATGGGGTCCGCCGCGCTTCCAACGTCATCAAAGTGTCGGTCGGCATGTTCAAGGCCGGGGACTTTCGCTGTCCTGCGGCTGATGCGCTCAAGGCGCGCGGTTACGAGCCGGTGCGTGGCGGTCGCCGACGTCAGGAGCGTCTGGAGCAGTTCTCCTTCGGCCCCTTCATGGCCGCATGTGACACCCGCTACCGGGCCGTAAGCAGCTCTACCGAGAAGCCTCGCCCCAGGAAACCGATGCATGACGGACTGCGCCGGTGGACGGCACACGCGCTGGAGAGCTACGCCGCCGCCTTCCCGGACAAGCCTGATCTTCTGCTGTCGGAGGTGGAAACCCCCTGGCGGTACAGCCACTTGGTGGCCGGCGCAGGCACTTCTGGCGGGGATGAATATCACCTGACCGTTTGGGGCCGGTGTCTCCGATCCCGAGATGGTGCGGTGCGCGAACTGCGCCTTCCGGTCAACAGACTGGGACGGCAACCGCCGCCCGAGAGCTTCGTCGGCGCGGCAGCTCTGGTGCTTGCTGAAGGTACCCCCGGGCCCCGGCCCGAGCGAGTACGGATCATCGAGTTTGCGGTGCTGGACGGCAGGGTCCGCCTGCTCTTCGACGGTACGCGAGAGGAGGCGGTGGCCCTCTACCGAAAGAATGGCCGCGCCGCGCTGACCGCGCTGCTGGACAGCCAGGAGTACCGGCCGGGGGCCGGGTGCGCGGACTGCGTATATGCGTCCGTCTGCCCAGTGCTGCGGCGCGCTCCCGGCCTGCTCGAGGTCGATGAGCCGGGGTGGACCAGACGCTGGTGGTCAGTCACCAATGGGCGTAACTACCAGATTTGTCCGGCCCGTGACCAGATGCGTAGGCTCCACCTCCCGACCGCAGACGAGGTCGAGCACGCGCCGGCGGTTGAGCGAGGTCGGGCCCTGCACGCCTACCTCGCCGAGCGTCACGGATCCGGCTCGCCCCGACCATGCACGGTGAAGGTCCCCGCGCAGTGGGTGCCGGAAGGGTTCGAACTACCGGAAGCCGAGCGCGCGCTGGGCGCGAAGCTGCTGCGCGGCCATGCCGCAGTCTGCCCCATGCGGCTGGTCCGGGACGCCGCCGACGTCCGCAACGAGCCGCGGGTGGTGCGCCACGACACCGCGGCCGAGGTGGTGGTGGTCGCCAGGCCCGATCTGCTCTACCGGGACGGCGGCGCGTGGGTATGGCGCGAGACAAAGACGGCGGCTCATGACAGAATCTACGACCGCCCGCTGTTGGGGCGGTACCCGCAACTGGCACTGGCTGTGCTGCTGCTCGCCCGAGGTGATTTGGGCGGTACGCCGGGCCATGCCCGGATCGAGTTCGAAGTGCTGCGGCCGGGAGGCGCGGACTTGGAGATCCTCGACCCGTTCGTCCCGGAAGTGAGGACCGCGGCCGGAGGGATTGTGCGCGAGCTCGTCGGCCTTTGGCTCCGAGACGAGAACTACGCGCCGCGACCGGGGCATGCATGCGACCGGTGCGAGACGGCGCGTTGGTGTGCCAGCGGGCCTGCGCTCCAGGTGGTTCGATGACCTTGGATGCGGGTGCATTGGTCAGTGAAATCGCGGAAGCGATTTCGGAGCTGGGTGAGGAAATTGATCTCAGGTCTTTTCTGCTGCCCTACCCAGATGCCGCACAGCGAGCGCTGGACCGAATGGTGTTGCACTGCATCGATCTCGGTCTGGAACCCCCGAAAGGTCTGCCCGAGCTGATCGAGTGGTGCCGTCACCGGTCGGTTGGCGACCGGGCCTTCGACATCCCGCCTGCACTGATCCTCTCCGAAGCGACCCTGGTCCATCCCGAGGGACTGCTGCCCACTCGCACCTGCCTGGAGCTGGCCTCCGCCGGAACGGGCGGAGGCATGGAAGGAGAGGCTCGCAAGCTGCTGGCCGAGCTGGCAGACCGATGCGGATCGGAGGAACGTTTTCACCGCAGTCGGCAATTCCTGGCGCTCAATCCGGTGGTACGAGGGGGAGAGCGCTTCGGGCGACGCCCGGCCAAGGGGACCTGGAGCAGGGAGGTCTGGTCCCAGGTCAGGGATCTCTATCGCCCTCTGCCGAGATTTCTGGCGATTGAGGGCACTCTGCTGCTCTGCGCCACCTGCCGGCTGCCAGCCCTGCTGGGCGGCCGTCGCGTGCCGGATCGCAGAACCGCGGTGTCCGGGCCGAAGACCTGGTGCGAGCGCGAGATATGCCCGTACGGGTTGCCGATGGACCTGATCCGTCCGACGGACGGCGTCCTGCTGCTGGCCAAGCCGCTGCGGATTTTCCTTTCGCTCCCGTTGCCGTTGGAACAGGCGGCTCTGGCCGAGCTGAACCGTGCGGCGGTCGGCCACCATCCCCTGCCGGGTGAGCTGGGCACGTACCGGCTCCAAGGAGACGGCCTGGCTGTCCACCGGCTGTACATCCACGACCGGGTCCAACCCGTGCTGTTGTCCCACCGGTTTGTCAGTGCCGAGGGACCGGTGGCGGTGGTGGTGCCGGAGGAACTTGCTCGGTCTGCCCGGTACCGGACTGCCTTCTTCCAAGCCCTTCCTGACCCGGATCAGGTCTTGTTGACCGGGCCGGTCGATCTGGTCGCCCGCCTCCGCGATGCACGAACCGTCGGCGGAGACGTCCTCAACGAGACAGAGAATGAGAGGCGAGGCCGATGCGCCATCTGATGCCCGTTCTGCATGAGACGGTCCGAGACCTCCAGAGGTATGCTCGGCCACAATTGACGAGTCCCGCGGCGGAGTTCCTCTGCCAGGTCGAACTCGGTCTGTACCTTCAGCGTCGGCTGATGCCCAACGCCCCGGCGGGCGAGGCCTGGGTGCTGTTCAGCGGATACGGATTCGCCAAGGCATACCAGGTGCCGTTGCCGCCGGACGCTGACCGCACTCTCAAGATCGCCAGATACTCGCTTTGGACCCTGGCGCGGCGCAGAGCCTGGCGGGAGGCGCTGGAGCGCTATCAGCGGCTGGATCCGGCGCTGCGTGGTTACGACGTGGAACACGTCGACACCGCAGCGGCTCTCCGGGAGGTATCGGTGGGCACGGAGCGCTGGCAAGCGTACGACCGGCTTCTCGCACAGGCACCACCGTTGGCGAGTCCGAGGCTTCCGGCTGCCGGCTCAGGGCCGCATGCCTTTACGGTCGGCCGTTCGCTAGCAGTGGTCGACCTCCCGGAGGTCTCCCCGGCCCCGATGGTTGCTCACGACATGGACCTGGTCCCGGCAGGCGGGGGCGAACCGTTGACTTTCCGGCTGAAAGACCTGGCGCGTACCGCGGCGACCATGGACGCTGTGGACCGGCGTCACGGCAGGATGGGGCGCTTGACCTGGGTCGACCGGCTACAGGCATTCGAAATGTCCACGGCACAGCTCGGCACCTTCCAAAGGTCCGACGAGTTCACCGTGGACGGAATGCAGCACCTGCTCGGCATCGTAGGGGCGGGCAAGAGCACGATGCGGGACATCATCGCGGTCCACCTGGCCAGGAGGCAGAGGCGGGTCACCGTCGTGGTCTCCGACGTGGCCGAGGTTCTGAAGGTGGTGGAGACCTACAATCGGTACACCGATGGCGCGGCGGCCCCGGTGCTCGGCGCGTCTGGCCGGGAGCGCCACGCACAGCGGCTCCATCGCCGCCTGGCCGGCCGTGGCGAACACCGGCTGTTGGCGCATGACGACCCCGCTTTTGCTTACCTGGGGACGTCCTGCGTGCTCAACCTCAAGCTGCGCGGCGGCAGCGGCGAATCACTCGCCTTCGGTGAAGCGCCATGTACTCGGCTGCGCGCACCGAGCGATCCACAGCGACGGGCCAAGCCCGCTCGGACGCCGGAGTGGCAGAAGCAGAACCTGGCCTGCCCCTACTGGTCTGCCTGCCCGCGGCACCACGGTTCACGGGCCTTGGTCGGGGCGGCCGTCTGGGTTGCCACGCTGCCCAGTCTGATCGACTCCGCGCCACCGTACTCGCAGAACGGGGAACGCATTCGCTACCTTGAGCTCGCTTGCCGGCGTAGCGATCTGATGATCGTCGATGAGGCCGACCGAGTCCAGATGCACCTCGATCAGACCTTTGCTCCTGCAGTGCTGCTGGCGGCGGACGAGGAGCGGGGACTGATCGACTGGCTGAGTCGGCACAAGATCCGTGAACTCGCTGTGAGCGGTCGAACGCAGCTGTCCGACCGGGACGTGGCGATCTTCTCAGCGGCGCTCAACACCGTAGTGGCGGCGACCGACCGGTTGCACGCCATGCTGGTGGCCCAGTACCCATTACGTCGCTGGGTGGGGCGTGGCTATTTCAGCGCCTGGACGCTTCAGATGGGCATCCTTGACGAGCGTTTTCCTCTGCCTGAGGACGAGGTGGCGAATCATCCTCATCGTGCCCAGGTGGAAGAGTTGCAGAAACTTCTCGAGTCATTCCGCGACAATCCGTTCGGCGATCGCGCCCGGCGCACCGAAGTGGACTTCTCGCACCTCACGGTGCTACTGAACGAACTGCTGCACACAGGGAACCCAGAGCGGACCCGGGACCGGCTGCTGGGCGTCCTGACCTCCCTACTTCAGCTCGACGAGGCCTTTATGGCCGAGAAGGAGAAGGAGTACCAGGAACGGCTGGCCGTGTGGCAATCGAAGGAAGAGGCACGTCGACGTACTGGCAAACAGGCTGCCAAGGAGACCCCGCCGCCCCAAACTCCCGCGCAATGGCGTGACAGCCTGGCCGACCGGCTGGAACTCACTCTTCTGCTCAGCGCCCTGGAACCACGCCTGGCCCTGATCAACGCCATGTGGCCGCGGGTCGAATCCGCACTCAGCCTGGGGTTCAGCGAGATGTACCGACGACCGAACGACTATGCCCCCATGGTTCCTGAGGCACCCATGGGCAACGTACTCGGCTTCCAGTTTCTGGTGCACGGTAAGGACGGCGAGGGAATTCGCAGTGGAGAGCTGACCTTCTTCCGGTGCAGCGGAGTCGGTCGTGAACTGCTCCGGGCCATGCCCAACCTGACTGCGGTGGACGGTCGGCCCGGCGCCCATGTGCTGCTCATGTCCGGCAGTAGTTGGGCCGGGAAGTCCAGCCGCTACCACATTCAGGTCCCGGTCGGTGTGGTGATCGAGCCGCTGTCGAAGGTGATGAAGCGGATCGCCGCCGAGAGCGAGATGCGCTTTGAGTTCATCGATGACGGACAGGAGAAGCTGCGGGTGTCAGGCAGTGCCCCGGATGTCCGGCCGGCCAAACTGCGACACATCGTGACCTGGCTCGGTGCCGGCGCGGATGACGTCGAGGACGGCGGCCCCTTGGAGCGGGAACTCCTTTCGCTGCCGCAAGGGCGTGACCAGATCCTCCTGCTGGTGGGCAGCTACCAGGAAGCGCGCGTGGTGGCGGATACCCTGCACAACCTCAACAAGCGCTGGCGTGGCAAAGTGCTTTGCCTCGTCTCGGACGACGAGGAGATCGAAGACGACGAGGAAGCCCCGTCGGCACAGCGAGCCCGGACGCTGCGCCGCGGCGATGTCGAACGCCTGCGGGACCTCCAGGCGGACATTCTGGTGGCCCCTCTGCTTTCGGTGGAACGTGGGCACAATATCCTCAACCGCCAGAATGAAGCGGCCATCGGGACGGTCTATTTCCTCGCTCGTCCGAACCCGCACCCCGACGATCTGTCGCTGGCGGTTCACGCCGTCAACGACTGGATCGTACGGGCTGAGGAGGACGGCGCGTTCGCCGACTGGGTCCGGAGCGGAAGCAGTCTCGAAGAGGGTGCGGAGGCCGTCCGCCGGGAAGCGCGGTCGTGCTGGTATCGCGTGCTGCAGAGGTCCATGGCATGGAGCCGACTCGGCGGCGACCGTGAGCAGGTCACCTGGGACATCCTGGTGCTGATGTGGCAGGTCATCGGTCGGCTCGTGCGCGGCGGCGTCCCGGCTCGGGTGGTCTTTGTGGATGCCGCGTTCGCCCCGAACCGTGCGTCGAGTCCACCGACCGCGGACACGATGAAGTCCAGCCTCCTGCAGAGCATCCTCGCGGTCCTCGATCCGTACTTCCGGGACGGCGCGAAACCTGCCGACCAGGAGTTCATCGTCCGCGCTCTCTACCAGCCGCTGTGGCTCATGCTCGGCCGCTGCCTTGCCCAGCCGCTACCGGCCGCCTGACACGGCGGCAACCGCCGAGTCCCGTTCTGGTGAGGAGTACTGCCATATACCGTTCCATCCGCACGCTGGCCTACGAACCGGACCCCGATGAAGGACCCTGGCAGGAAGATCTGCATGTTCTGCGGCTCGGCGAGGGGCTGCATCAGGAGCTGATGCGCCGCCAGGAGCGATCGCGCAGCGGTCAGCCCTACCTCCCCTTGTCCCAACTCCATTCACTGCTCCGCGCCTGGGCGCCGGGAGTGCTGGCCACCAGCAGTAACGCCGGGACCGACGGTCAACTGCCCTGGCTCTACGCGCGGGAGCCCGTACCGCTGGAGGTTCTCGCGCCGCTCATCGGCACCTGGGCCGACACTCTTGCCGCCGATCAGGATGAAGTCGATCTGGAGGAGGAGCTGTGGTCCGAGGACGAGGCGGCGCCGCTGGCCCTGCCGGGATGGGAGACCGAGCGGATCGATCTCACCGAGACAATCGTGTCTCCCGGCGGAACGGCGGAACCCTTGTCCAGGCTCTACCGTCTGCTCCCCGAAGCGGTCGCCTTCCGGTTGGCGGGCGCGCCGTTCCGTACTGAGGGCGGTAGCCTCCACTTCCGTGTCGTCAGCTCCGGAACCGGCGGAGTCCACCTGGTGTCCTGGCCACCGCTGCGGTATGAGCGCCGGAAGCAGACGTGGTACTACTCGGCTCTCCTGACCGTCACCGTCCACACGGTGTCGTTCGCCCCACGGTTCCGGGTTCATGTGGCCACCGGGGTGCGCCGCTGGGCCAGCGTGTTGGACATCCCTCGCTGGAAGCTGGGTGGAGCGACCGTGCTGCTCGATACCCCCCTGCCGTGGCCGGAGGGCCGGGACGAGGGCTATCGGTTGATGGTCAACGCCCTCGGCTACGACTGGAGTTCCAAGGAAGTCACGTGGAAGCGACGCAGCCCCGCCTTGCTCCTGCCCGACGTGGACATCACCCGCCGGTTCCCGGAGCCGGAGGACCTGTTCACCTCGCCCGAGAAGTGGCTCAACGGCCGTCAGGACGTTGCTGCCGGGATCGTCTACCACCCGGTGCTCGGACCACACGAGGTCGGTGCAGGCCTGATGCCACGTGAACGGGCTGGACTGGATACCTGGATCGAACAACGGCTCAGCCCTGTGCTGCGCCGGGTGGCGGACCTGAGCCGGGTCACTCGGCGAAACACCCCTTCCCTGCTGCCCCGCTCCGCGAGGTGGAGCGAGCCCGGCAGCAGGGAAGCACAACAGGCTCTGGCGCGCCGGAGCGCCTTGAAACGCGCTCTTGGCGGACGCCCCCTGGAGGTGGAGATCCGTTGGCAATCACCGCAAACCCGAGATGCCCTTCTCGCCGCGCTTCCCAAGATGATCGGTCTCGCGCCTGGTAGCCGGACCGACGAGGACGGTGCGATCAGCTGGACTGCTGACGGCGTCCGGATCGTGGTCCGGGCCAGGCCGGCCGGAGCGCTGGCAAGTGCTCTGCGGGTCCCCACCGACCGTAAACGCCGTCTTGCTGTCCGCCTGGCCGATGCCGTGGCGGAGCGTTGCGACCTGGTGGCGGAGGCGGACGATGGCACACACGGCGGGGTCAGTCTGGTGATCGTGGAGATTGCCGGGAAGGCGCACTTCGCTTCGGTGCCCGATTCCGACCCCAAACACGCACTGCGCCTGGCCCACGGGAGGCAGGGAAGGCTCACGCAGTTCATCAACCTGCCCGAATCTGGGACGGCGCCCTTGGAACACCGGGCCAACTGGACCTGGCTGGACGTATTTCGGCAACTCGGTGCGATCAGCCCGCCCGCTCACCGGGCGGGTGCCGGCATTCCGGGGAATCTGCAGTACGCGGCGCTCTGGCTGGTGCGCCATACGAAGGACGGCCCCACTCGGAGTGCGGGCCGTCGCCTGGTCGCGGTGCGGGTACGCGCCGACAGCGACTCGGGCTCTATCGAGGGTTGGGACGTGGGACGGTCCGAGTGGGTGTCCTACCCCGACCTTTTGTTGTCCCTGGCGAAGACCGACACCATGGTCTCAACCGATCTGGAGCGTGAGATCCGCACTGTGCTCTTCCAGCTCCGAGATCGCCCGACCTTGTTGCTAGTGAACTCGGGAAACTTGCGGCAATGCTGGCCACGCCTGCGCAACGGCGCGCTGACACCTGACATGCTCGCCTTCGGCGCCGGTCCGCAACAGCGCCTTGCGGCATATGGAAACGATCTGCGGATGGTCTTGCTGCGCGACGAGAACGGGCGGGGAGAAGTGCCTGAGTGGTACGCCCATGACGAGGCGGGTGGGGTCGGCTTCTCGGAAGGTGTCTGGGCACTCTCGGACGATCCCCGTAACCGCGTTTTCGCCAGCACGGGCAGTACCCCGCCGACCGCAGCGAGGCCGAGAGGACTGAGGAAACTCGCCCCGGTAAAGGGCAGCCGGACCGCCCCCGGGACAACGGCCTGGAACCCTCGGCTTCTCGAAGTGACGGTGCTCGGCTGCGGTTCCTCGGAACCTTCAGCTGATCGCCCCGTCGACTGGGCTACTTTGACTCACCAACTCCGTTACCACGACGACTACCCGCCGCTGGCCTACCCCCTCCCGCTGCATCTCGCGCAACTGGCGAAGGAGTATGTTCTCCCGCTTGCCCCGAGGGAGGGCCGAGGGGCCCGGCTCGGGGCGTCTGCGCCGGATGCTTTGGCGTAGTGGGGGACAAAAACGGCCGTCGGCCGTACCCCCGGAGAGGTACGGCCGACGGCCCACAGACGGCCCAGGTGAGAGGAGAATCCCTCTGACCTGAGGCAGTCCTAGATGTCGAAGTACAGCTCGAACTCGTGCGGGTGCGGCCGCAGCTGGATCGGGGCGATCTCGTTCGTGCGCTTGTAGTCGATCCAGGTCTCGATCAGGTCCGCCGTGAAGACGCCGCCCGCCTGGAGGTACTCGTTGTCCGCTTCCAGGGCGTCGAGGACGGCCGGGAGGGACGTCGGGACCTGCTGGACGTTGGCGTGCTCCTCGGGAGCCAGCTCGTAGAGGTCCTTGTCGATCGGCTCGGCCGGCTCGATCTTGTTCTTCACGCCGTCCAGGCCCGCCATCAGCAGCGCGGAGAAGGCCAGGTACGGGTTGGAGGACGGGTCCGGGGCGCGGAACTCGACGCGCTTGGCCTTCGGGTTCGAGCCGGTGATCGGGATGCGCATCGCGGCGGAGCGGTTGCGCTGCGAGTACACCATGTTGACCGGGGCCTCGAAGCCGGGGACCAGGCGGTGGTAGGAGTTCACCGTCGGGTTGGTGAACGCCAGCAGCGACGGGGCGTGCTTCAGGATGCCGCCGATGTAGTAGCGGGCGGTGTCCGACAGGCCGGCGTAACCCTGCTCGTCGTAGAAGAGCGGCGAGCCGCCCTGCCACAGCGACTGGTGCACGTGCATGCCCGAGCCGTTGTCGCCGAAGATCGGCTTCGGCATGAAGGTCGCGGTCTTGCCGTTGCGCCAGGCGACGTTCTTCACGATGTACTTGAAGAGCATCAGGTCGTCGGCCGCGGCGAGCAGCGTGTTGAACTTGTAGTTGATCTCCGCCTGGCCGGCCGTGCCGACCTCGTGGTGCTGGCGCTCGACCTGGAGGCCGTTCTTGTCCAGCTCCAGGGAGATCTCGGCCCGCAGGTCGGCGAAGTGGTCCACCGGCGGGGCCGGGAAGTAGCCGCCCTTGTAGCGGACCTTGTAGCCCCGGTTGTTCTCGACCGCACCGGTGTTCCAGGCGCCGGCCTCGGAGTCGATGTGGTAGAAGCTCTCGTTCGCCGACGTCTGGAAGCGGACGTTGTCGAAGACGTAGAACTCGGCCTCCGGGCCGAAGTACGCGGTGTCCGCGATGCCGGTCGAGGCCAGGTACGCCTCGGCCTTCTTGGCGATGTTGCGCGGGTCACGGCTGTACTGCTCGCCCGTGATCGGGTCGTGGATGAAGAAGTTGATGTTGATGGTCTTGTCGCGGCGGAAGGGGTCCACCCGAGCCGTCGACAGGTCAGCGCGCAGCGCCATGTCCGACTCGTGGATGGCCTGGAAGCCGCGGATCGACGAACCGTCGAAGGCCAGTTCCTCGGCCGGGTCGAAGGACGCTGCCGGGATCGTGAAGTGCTGCATCACCCCGGGCAGGTCGCAGAACCGGACATCGATGAACTTGACGTCGTTGTCCGCTACGTACTTCTGCACTTCGTCGGCGTTCTGGAACATCCAACTCCTCCTCCTCCCGACCCGGGAGGGGCGGGGGTTGTGTAGCTCGTGGTGCGGCCAGTGCGGTGGCGCACGCTGGACCCGACCATAGGCAGGCTCGATTTCTCAAGCGTGACCCATTTGTTTCGCCCAAGTTAACCGGGGCGGTGGTGGGCGGCATCTCAGCGGCTGTCTCCGCGCGGCTGTTTCCGTGCCCCGCCCGGCCGGGCCCAAACCCGGGCGCAGTACCGTGGACGGGTGGACAACAGGCAAGCAATCGGATCGTGGCTCTCGGGGCCCCGTGCGGCCGCCGAGGAGATGGGCGCCGACTTCGGCTACCGGGGCAAGGGCCTCGGGCTGCCCGAGGAAGGGCCCGGCTCGATCGCGCCGCTCGGCCGGCGCTTCGGAGCCATCTTCATCGACTGGACCCTCTGCATGCTGATCGCATACGGGCTGTTCGCTCGCGGTGACCAGCAGGCGGCGGGCAACTGGGCCCTCGGGATCTTCCTCGTGATGAGCCTGCTGACCGTCGGCACCATCGGGTGCACGCCGGGCAAGCGGCTGCTGGGCGTGCGCGTCGTCGCCGACGACGGCGGGCGGCTCGGGTTCGTGCGCGTGGCCGTGCGGACCGTGCTGCTCCTGCTCGTCATCCCCGCGCTCGTCTGGGACCGCGACGGGCGCGGCCTCCACGACCGGCTGTCGCGATCCGTTCAGGTCCGGATGTGACCTCGACCGTACGGACACGAGGGCCTCTCCCGTACGGACATGAGAAACGACATGAGAAACGGGGCGCCCCGGGCCGGTGAAGGTCCCGGGGCGCCCCGTCGTGTACGTACGTCGGCCGCCGCCGTCAGCGCATCTTTCCGCCGCGCGGCATCCGCATGCCCTTCGGCATCGGGCCCTTCGGCAGCGGCATGTTGCTCATCAGGTCGCCCATCGCGCGCAGCCGGTCGTTGGTGGTGGTCACCTGCGGGCCGGTCAGGACGCGGGGGAGCTTCAGCATCTTGGTGCGGACCTTCTTCAGGGGCACCTGGCCCTCGCCGTTGCCGACGATGATGTCGTGCACCGGCACATCCACCACGATGCGGGCCATCTTCTTCTTCTCGGCCGCCAGCAGGCTCTTCACCCGGTTCGGGTTGCCCTCGGCGACCAGGACGATGCCGGCCTTGCCGACCGACCGGTGGACGACGTCCTGGCTGCGGTTCATCGCCACCGCGGGGGTGGTCGTCCAGCCGCGTCCGATCCGGTCCAGGACGGCGGCCGCCGCTCCGGGCTGGCCCTCCATCTGACCGAAGGCCGCCCGCTCGGCGCGCCGGCCGAAGACGATCGCCATCGCGAGGACGGCCAGGACGAAGCCCAGGATGCCCAGATAGACCGGGTGGCCGATCGCGAAGCCGATGCCGAGGAGGACACCGAACGTGACGATTCCGACACCCGCGACGACAAGACCGATCTTGCTGTCGGTCCGCCTGGTCATCTTGTAGGTCAGGGCGATCTGCTTGAGTCGCCCCGCGTTCTCGGCGCTGTCCGCGCCTTCAGTTTTTGCCTTCCTCGCCATGTACTGAAGTTTACGTGGCGAGGGAGCGACCCAGGAACGTGGGAGCGACCCAGGAACGTGGGAGCGGTCCAGGTACGTGTGAGCGGTACGGGGACGGGGAAGCGCGCCCTAGGAGCGGTGGCCGGCCACCGCGTCCAGCACGTGCTGGGCCTCCACCCGGTCCTTGGCGCGGCGGCGGTCCTCCAGGACGGCCGTCCAGGCGTTGCGGCGGGCGGTGCGCTGGCCGCCGCTCAGCAGCAGCGACTCGACGGCGCGCAGGGCGGTGGTGACGGACGGAAGGGCGTGGGCGCGGACCGGTGCGGCCTGCATCGTGGTGTTCCCCCTCGGAATGGATGCGCCCGGTGGCGCGGATGAGTGCGGGAAGCGGTGACGGCGGCGGCCGACGGAGTCGCTGCCGCACGTGTACCTAGGGTCACTGCTTGGTGTTACCAGCGCGTGACCGGGCGGTCAAACACCAATGAAGCCTTGATTCCGGTGGGGCGCACGCCGAAGCGGTCCGTACGCGTCCCCTCACCTGCGGGGAGCGTTCGGACCGCTTCGGTCACGCGGTTACGGCGTGGTGGCCGCTCGTGAGCGGATTCACACGGCCGGTGCGGCCTGGACGGTCCCGGCGGCAGCGGCGCCGCGCGCCTCCATCGCCTGCTGGAAGAGCCGGCCCGCGCGGTACGAGGACCGCACCAGCGGGCCCGACATCACGCCGGAGTAGCCGATCGCGTCGGCCTCGTCCTTCAGCTCGACGAACTCCATCGGCTTCACCCAGCGCTCGACCGGGTGGTGCCGTACGGAGGGGCGGAGGTACTGCGTAATCGTGATGAGCTCGCAACCCGCGTCGTACAGGTCCTGGAGCGCCTCGCTGACTTCCTCGCGGGTCTCGCCCATGCCGAGGATCAGGTTCGACTTGGTCACCAGACCGGCTTCGCGGGCCCGGGTGATGACCTCCAGGGAACGCTCGTAACGGAAGCCGGGGCGGATCCGCTTGAAGATCCGCGGCACCGTCTCCACGTTGTGCGCGAGCACCTCGGGGCGCGAGGAGAAGACCTCGGCGAGCTGCTCGGGCTCCGCGTTGAAGTCGGGGATCAGCAGCTCGACCTTGGTCGCGCCGGCCTCCCGCTCCGCGGTGAGCGTGTGGATCTGGCGGACGGTCTCCGCGTACAGCCAGGCGCCGCCGTCCTCCAGGTCGTCGCGGGCGACGCCGGTGATGGTGGCGTAGTTCAGGTCCATCGTGACGACGGACTCGCCGACGCGGCGGGGCTCGTCACGGTCCAGCGCCTGCGGCTTGCCCGTGTCGATCTGGCAGAAGTCGCAGCGCCGGGTGCACTGGTCGCCGCCGATGAGGAAGGTGGCCTCGCGGTCCTCCCAGCACTCGAAGATGTTGGGGCAGCCCGCCTCCTGGCAGACCGTGTGCAGGCCCTCACCCTTCACCAGCTGCTGGAGCTGCTTGTACTCGGGGCCCATCTTCGCCCGCGTTTTGATCCACTCGGGCTTGCGCTCGATGGGGGTCTGGCTGTTCCGGACCTCCAGGCGCAGCATCTTGCGCCCGTCGGGTGCGACAGCGGACACTCCGGCTCCCCTTTGCTCTCTGCTGCGTTGGATTCGCGTCGGGTTCGCGTGGGATGCGCGAGCGATGCGCGAGGGATTCACTTTCGATTCTTCGGCGAACACCAGGGTACGCCCCTACATCGAACGGCCTTACGTCTGGCCAACCTGCGGCCGACGGGGCCTATTCCCCGGCCGATGGCGACGGCCGGGCTGCCGGCCGGGCTACTGGTCGGTACGGCCCGTGGGTCCCCTGGCCGGCACCGGCCGTGGCCCCTCAGGCCGGGACCGAAGCCTGCGGCCGTTCGATCTCGCGCGGTGCGAGGTCCGCGTTCTCCAGGATGTCCCGCAGGTGCTTCTCGACGACCGGCAGCACCTCCTCGACCGTGACCTCCCGGCCCAGCTCGTTGGAGAGGGACGTGACGCCCGCGTCGCGGATGCCGCACGGCACGATCCGGTCGAACCAGGTGTTGTCCGGGTTCACGTTGAGCGAGAAGCCGTGCATCGTGACGCCCTTGGCGACCCGGATGCCGATCGCGGCCAGCTTGCGGTCCTCGCGGCGCTGGCCCGCGTTGGACGGGGCGTACTCCGGACCGTTCAGCCGGGCGTCGAACTCCTCGTCCTGGAGCCTCGGGTCGAAGTCCAGCGAGAGCCCGCCCAGCAGCGGCCGCTGCTCGACCGGGTCACCGAGCACCCAGACCCCGCTGCGGCCCTCGACCCGGGTGGTCTCCACGCCGAAGTCGGCGGCCGTGCGGATCAGCGCGTCCTCCAGCCGGCGGACGTGCGCCACGACGTCGACCGGGCGCGGCAGCTTCTGGATCGGGTAGCCGACGAGCTGGCCCGGGCCGTGCCAGGTGATCTTCCCGCCCCGGTCCACGTCGATGACCGGAGTGCCGTCCAGCGGACGCTCGCTGTCCGCCGTGCGGCGTCCCGCGGTGTAGACGGGCGGGTGTTCCAGCAGCAGACAGGTGTCCGGCACCCGGTCCTCGAACCGGTCCGCGTGCACCTCGCGCTGCTTCTGCCAGGCCTCCGTGTATTCGACGGCCTGTTCGCCGAAGCCCAGACGGACGAACCGCAGCTCGCTCACCGATGCCTCCCTCTGTGGGCCCCGCAGGCCCGGAGGGGTGTCCCCGGGATGACGGTGCCCTGCACTGATCGCGCCCGCATCCACTGTACGACCGTCGCCCGAACGGCCCCCCGGCAGGTGGAACGGCCGCCTCACGGGCCCGCCGGTCGCGCACTGCGGTCCCGCCGGTCGCGCGCACTCATGTGTCGGGCGTATCCGTCAGCTCCGTCCGGAATCCTCACACGATCGGATGAACGTGGAGCAAAGGGTGGCAGTGACCGCCCCGGTGGCCGCTAAATTCGCGCCGTTCCCATGAGGGCTGCCCGTCCGGCCCCGAAGGCAGGAGACCGTACAGCTGATGTCGGAACGACCCTCGCAGCGCACGCCCAACCGCCGACTCGCCTCACTCATCGCGGAAGCCGGGTTCTCCCACGCGGGCCTGGCCCGCCGGGTCGATCAGCTCGGCCTCGAACACGGCCTCGACCTGCGGTACGACAAAACCTCGGTCACCCGCTGGCTGCGGGGACAGCAGCCGCGCGGCACCACCCCCGCGCTGATCGCCGAGGTCTTCACCCGGCGGCTCGGACGGCGGCTCTCCGCGCAGGACCTCGGGCTCGACGCCTGCGCGCCCGTCTACGCGGGGCTGGAGTTCGCGGCGACCCCCGCCGAGGCGGTCGACATCGTCAGCGGCCTGTGGCGCAAGGACTCCGGTACGCACACGGAGCTGCGCAAGATCGCCTTCACGCCCGCCGGGCTCGTCGTCCCCAGCCGCGACTGGCTGATCGGCCGGGCCGACGAATGGGTGGCCCGGGACGGCGGCGCCGCCCGCCGCGCCGGGGGAGAGGCCGGGCCGCCCGGGCCGGGGCGCCTGGACCCGGGGCGCGTGGACGCGGGGCGTACCGGCTCCGGACGGGCGGACTCCGGACGCGCGGACTCCGGGCGTACGGACTCCGGGCGTACGGACGGGGCGCCGCGCACCGAGGCCCGCGGCCTGTCGCGCCCGCCCGCCGGACCGCAGCGGCCCACGCCGTCGGGGCCCGCCGCCACGCACCCGCCCACGACGCACCCGCCCGCCGCCGGG
>NZ_LZRD01000045.1 GCF_001687325.1 Streptomyces sp. PTY087I2
CTTCACCACCAACAACGGGCGGGCGGACCCCCTCCGCGAATGGGTCCGCATCCTGCGGCACCGCTTCGCCACCACGCGCGACGAGCTATGGCGAGGCCACTACCGACAACCCAGCTGGCGAGCCCAGCCGAGTCCCTTCCCCGAAAGTTGCCACTTCGAATGAGAAAGCCAACCCGTGAATGTCTCACCACAACTGGCGAACCCCAGCTCACAGGACCGACACCTCGCCAGATCAAACGAGAACCGACATGGCAGGTCAGAGCCGCCTTCGGATCGATTGTCAGTGGTGCCCGCCACCATGGACACAGACGGCCACGGAGCCGTCACACGACGACAGGAGGTTCGTCATGGCCAGCTCGTCCGCAGCTGCCGCCCCGCGGCGCCGCGCAGTCAGCCCTGCCCCCTCACCGACCGGTCCGGCCAGCGATGTCCACCCCGTTCTGCGCCGCGCCGCGGCGCCGCCGGCCGCCCTCGATCTGCTCGCCAAGGCCCGCTCCGGCCTCGACGAGGCCGCCGTGCTCCCCGAGCCCAACGAGCGGTACGCCACCGCCCACCTCGCCGCCCTGCGCACCGCGGCGGCCGTGCTGGCCGCCCGCGGCCGCCCCGAGACGAACAAGCGCCGCCGCGACCGCATCCGCAGCGTCTGGGAAGTCCTCCCGGAGATAGCCCCGGAGCTGACCGAATGGAGCGCCCTCTTCGCCTCGGGCGCCGAGCGCCGGGCCCGCGCGGAGGCCGGCATGCCGGGGGCCGCCGGGGTGCGCGACGCCGACGACCTGCTGCGCGACGCGGCCATGTTCCTGCGCCTGGTGGAACGGTTCCTGGCGCTCCAGCCGGTCCTCCCCCAACCCCGCCCGGAGCGGCCCGGCGGCGAGTGACCCGGACACGTCCGGAGCGGCCCGGCAGCGGGTGACCTGGTCGGCGGTGCGAGGCAATAGGGTGGTGACCGCTCACACCAGTCACATCGCCACCCGCACTGTTCACGCTCCGCCGTCCCCGGCGGCACCGTGCCGAGGAGTCATCTGCCGTGTCGGACCAGCCGCGCCCCCGCGCCTCCCTCCGTACCGCCGTGGTCTGGGAGGTCCTCAAGGAGGCTCTGGACCGTCAGGTCAAGGCGACTGGCAGGGACGCCCTGGACGTCCTGGACACCGGCGGCGGCACCGGCAACTTCGCCGTGCCCGTGGCGAAGCTCGGCCACCGGGTCACCGTCGTCGACCCCAGCCCCAACGCCCTCTTCGCACTGGAGCGCCGCGCGGCCGAGGCCGGGGTCGCCGACCGGGTCCGGGGCGTCCAGGGCGACATCCTCGGACTCTTCGACGTCGTGGAGCGCGACGGCTTCGACGCGGTGCTCTGCCACGGCGTCCTGGAGTACGTCGGCGAGCCCGCCGAGGGCGTGCGCAACGCGGTCGAGGCGCTGCGGCCCTCCGGCGCGCTCAGCCTGCTCGCCGCCGGCCTCGGCGGAGCCGTCCTGGCCCGCGCGCTCGCCGGCCACTTCACCGAGGCCCGGCAGGCGCTCACCGACCCGGCGGGCCGCTGGGGCGAGGGCGACCCGGTGCCCCGCAGGTTCACCGCCGAGCAGCTCTCCGACCTGGTCTCCGAGGCCGGGACGGAGATCGCCGCGGTGCACGGGGTCCGGGTCTTCGCCGACCTCGTGCCAGGGGTCCTGGTGGACACCGAGCCCGGCGCCGTGGAGGCGCTCCTCAAGCTCGAAGCGGCCGCCGCCGAGCAGCCCGCGTTCCACTCGGTCGCCACCCAGCTGCACGTTCTGGGCGAGAAGCGGCGCTGATCAGCAACGAAGCTGCGCACGGAGTGGGACTCAGGACCCCCGTACTGGGCGTAAGCCCCGTATGATCGGGTGACACCATCCGGCATGGCGGATCGGTCGTCGGGGAATCTACGCCTCAGCAGCCGAGCCGACATAGCGGTCCGGACTGGCTGAACGCTAGAGGGCGGGTTTCACGGGGGCGAATCCCTGCCTATCCTGGAAGGGCCGCATACCGGTCGCCCCCGCGGCCGACGACGAGGAGGATCCCGTGCCGCTCTCGGAGCACGAGCAGCGCATGCTCGAGCAGATGGAGCGAGCGCTGTACGCCGAAGATCCCAAGTTCGCGACAGCGCTCGAGGGAAGCGGACTGCGTACGTACACCCGCAAAAGGGTCTACCAGGCGGTCGCAGGCTTCCTGGTGGGTATCGCGCTCCTCATGGCCGGAATGGTCGCCCAGCAGATCTGGATCAGCGTGGTGGGATTCCTCGTCATGCTCGGCTGTGCCGTGCTCGCGGTCACCGGATGGCGCAAAGCGCCCAAGCCCGGTGAACAGCAGCCGGCCGCCGCAGGTGGCGGGGACAGCGGCGCACGCCGCCGACCGAGACAACGCCGGTCGATGATGAACCGCATCGAGCAGCGGTGGCAGCGCCGCCGCGACGAACAGGGCCAGTAGTCCGCGTCGGCCCTGCTCTTCCCGCAGGGCCGGGCTATGGCACGACGCAGCACACCGATGGCTGAGGGGCGGCCGCATTTCCGCGGCCGCCCCTCAGCCGTTGCCGGACGAGGCCCCGGGCGGTAGAGCTCAGCCCGCTGGAGCCGGCACAGCCGCCGGGCAGAGTCGGGAAGCCGTCGGACAGAGCCCGCACAGCCGCTTGGCAGAGCTGGGAAAGCCTCCGGCCCGGACTCGTTCGCCTTTGCCGGGGTCCGGGCCGGAGGCCTTCCCGGGCGGGGCCTCGCCCGCCTCAGCCGTGCTGGCGGGTGAGGCGGCGCAGCCGGGCCGTCCAGCGGCCGGCTCCCGCGCGGCCCGCCCACCGCTCCGCGAGCGCCGTCCGGCGGTCGGCGACGGCCCACACCACCCGGACGGACGAGCGGGGCAGAAGCGTTGCCCGCAGCCGGGTGCCCCGGCCCGCCGACGCCTGCAAGCCCGCCCGCACCGCCGACGCGTCCTCGGCCAGGCCGTCAGCGGGGCGCGGCTCGGGGGCGTACAGCACCTGCTCCACCGAGCCCGCGATCCGGTGCACGGCCTCGGCCGCGGTGGTGTCGAGCCGGCCCAGCCGCACGATCCGGGCCGCCGCCTTCCGGGGCGTCAGCGAATCGTCCGGGGCGATGCCGTGGTCCCAGGCCGTATCGGTGATCTCCCGCCAGACGGCCAGCGTCCGCGCGGCCGCGTCGGCGGGCGTCCGGCCCCCGGAGCCCAGCCGGCGGTTTCTCGTCCGGGTCCGCCACAGCAGCGGAGACAACGGCAGCACCAGGACCAGCACCGCCGCGAGGACCACCAGCAGCACCGTCCCGGCCGGGGTGCCCCGGTCGGTCGGCGCCGCCGCTCCCGCCTCCTGCGAGGGCCCGCACCCGCCTTCCTGGCGCAGCTGCGGCGGGCAGCTGTCGTCGGCGGACGGGGCGGCGGACGGTGCGTCGGAGGTGTCCGCGGAGGGCTCGGCCGCGTCGCTCGCGGTGTCTGTGGGGACCTCGGGCCGGGTCCACGAGGGGGTGCTGCCCCGGCTCGGGGTGGGCTCGAACCGGGTCCACCCGACGCCCTCGAAATACAGCTCGGGCCAGGCGTGCGCGTCCCGCAGCCCGACCGAGATCGCCCCGTTCGACTTCATGGTGCCCGGGGTGAAGCCCACCGCGACCCGGGCCGGGATGCCCAGCGTCCGGGCCATCGCGGCCATCGAGAACGAGAAGTGGACGCAGAAGCCCTCCTTGTCACGGAGGAACCGGGCGATGGCGGACGACCCCGTGCCCGAGGTGACCGTCGTGTCGTAGGTGAACCCGCCCTCGGAGGAGAACCAGTCCTGGAGCTTCACGGCCTGCTCGTAGGCGTTGGCCGCGCCCTCCGTGACCTGCGCGGCGGTCTCGGCGACCACCTCCGGCAGCGAGCCGGGGAGCTGGGTGTACTCGCGGAACAGCTCCTCGGGCGGCGAAGCCGCGGCCGCGAGCTGCTGTGCCGTGGGCTCGACGACCAGGCTGCCGACCTCGTACTGCGCGCCGCGCGTGGTCTGCCCGTCGTCGCCGACCAGGGTGCGGCCCTCGGGTTCGTACCGCCAGCGGCCGCCGACGCGGACCTCGCTCGCCGGGTAGGGGAGCGGCAGATACGTCTGCTGATAGGAGCGCGAGGCGGAGATGTTCGTCCGGACCTCCGTGACCGAGACGTCCCCGCCGAGCCCCGCGGGCTGGGGAAGCCGGTCGGGAACGTCCGTCAGCCGCCGGGTGGAGGAACGCCACTCGCTGCCGTTGAACTCGTCCAGGGCCAGGATCCGCAGATAGAGGTTCTGCGGGTTCTCGATGTTGCTGCGGTACGTCATCACCTCCCGGTTCTCCGGCTGGTTGAGGTTGTTCTGGAGCGAGACCAGCGGATTCACCGCGGAGATCGTGCCGCCGCCGCTGCCCTTGCCGTTCCCCGGGCCGTTGCCGCCGAGCAGACCGCTGTCCAGGGCGGGCAGGGCGAGGGGGACCACCAGGGCGATACCGAGCGCCAGCACACCGATCCGCCGCCCGGTGCGCACGGGGGAGGACCCGTCGCCCGCGCCGGACAGCCCGTCGGCCAGACCGCCCCTGGTCCGCGCGGCCCCGCCGAAGACCCGGCCCCACTGGGAGAGCCGGTCCCGGCCCTCCGCCAGCAGGAGCAGCAGATAGCCGGAGGCGGCCAGCAGGAACCACAGCCAGCCCGCCCCGCCGCCGGAGAGCCCGGCCGCGACCGAATACAGGGCGAGGAGCGGCAGCCCGGCCGGGGCCGCGCTGCGGAAGGTCACCGCCATGGCATCCACGACGAGCCCGATCAGGACCACCCCGCCGACCACCATCAGCTCGATGCCGGCGGTCAGCGGGGCCGGGGTGGAGTACGTGCCCACGTCCTCCCCGCCCGCCACCAGCAGCTCGCCGAGCCGCATGACGGCCTGCGGCCCCGGCACCACCCCGAACAGGGCGTGGTCCCGGGCGAACACCAGCGTCAGCGCCACCAGGGTGACCAGCGCCTGGGCGGCGACGGTCAGCGACCGGGCCAGCGGGACCCGGCGCGCCAGGGCGCCCACCCCGGTCTGGACGCCGAGCAGCACCGCCGCCTGCACCAGCCAGCCGACCCCCTCCACCAGCGGGATCAGGGCCCCCGCCGCCAGCAGTGTCGCCGCGTAGGCGCTCAGCGCCAGCCTGGCCCGCCCGCTCATGACCATCCCCCCGCGAAACCTGTCGGGCCGCCGCTCTGGGCGGACGGTGTGTCCGTGCGCATCCCGGCGGCCACCTGCCACAGCTCGGGCAGCGCGTCACCCGGCGCCACCGGCACCGCAGTCCAGCCGGACTCGCGCAGCCGCCGCAGCCGGTCGTCGGCCACGCCCGCCGCTCTCTCGTCGCCGGCCCAGGCGGCGCTGTCCAGGACGAACGCGACCCCGGCCCCGGCACGCTGCCGCATCCGGGCCGCCACCGCGGTCTGCTCCTCGTCCAGATCGCCGAAGAACGCGATGAGCAGCCCCTCGTTGCCGCCGCGCAGCACGTCATGGGCGCGGCTGAGGCCGCCGCCGTCGGAATGGCCGACCACGGCGAGCGTGTCGAGCATCAGCCCCGCCGAGTCCGCGGACTCCTGCGTCGAGCCCGCGTATCCGTCGGTGCCCTCGCCGGGCACGGCGTTCCCGTCGTCGGTGAGCAGCCGGACGGCGAAGCCGCGCTCCAGCATGTGCACGAGGGCGGAGGCCGCCCCGGACACCGCCCATTCGAACGCCGAGTCGGGCCCGGCGCCCTGGTAGCCGATCTGCCGGGTGTCCAGCAGGACCGTGCATCTGGCCCGCTGAGGCTGTTCCTCGCGGCGCACCATCAGCTCGCCGTGGCGCGCGGTGGAGCGCCAGTGGACCCGGCGCAGATCGTCGCCGTGCCGGTAGCCGCGCGGAATGATGTCGTCCTCACCGGCGAGCGCGAGCGAGCGCTGCCGCCCGTCGCCGTACCCGGAGGCCTCGCCCGCCAGCCGCAGCGCGGGCAGCGGCACCGTACGCGGAATGACGACGAGGGTGTCGTACGCGCTGAAGGAACGCGTCAGCTCGCACATCCCGAAGGGGTCGCTGAGCCGCAACTGCAACGGGCCCAGCGGATAGCGGCCGCGCAGGTCGGAGCGGACCCGGTAGGACACCTCGCGCCGGCCGCCCGGCTCCACCCGGTCCAGGACGAAACGGGGGCGCGGGCCCAGCACGTACGGCACGCGGTCCTGGAGCATCAGCAGACCGGTGGGCAGCCGGGAGACGTTCTCCATCCGCAGGTGCACCCGGGCCTCCGCGCCCGCGGGCACCCGGGACGGCGAGAGCCGCCGGGTGCCGGTGACCCGGTAGCGGGTGCGGTAGAGCACGGTCACACAGACCAGGGGCAGCACGGCGAGCAGCAGCCCGACCCGCAGCAGGTCGCCCTGGCCCAGGACGTACGCGCAGACGGCGGCGGCGAGACCGGCGGCCAGGAACGAGCGCCCCCGGGTGGTCAGTCCGCCCAGGGCCGCCCGGAGGCCGCCCTTCCGCCCGCCGTCCTCCACGGCGCCGGGCTCCCCGGCCGCCATCACAGCCGCCGTGCCCCGGGCTGCTGCTGGTGGTACAGCGGGCGGCCCGGCTCCGGAGCGGGCGGCGCGGTGCCGCCGGCCGAGGTCGGTACGGGAGTGCGCTGGATGATCTCCCCGACCACCTGCTCCGCCGTGCGGCGGTTCAGCTGGGCCTGGGCTGTCGGCAGCAGCCGGTGCGCGAGCACCGGGGTGGCCAGCGCCTGGACGTCGTCCGGCAGGGCGTAGTCCCGCCCGCTGAGCGCGGCGGACGCCTTCGCGGCGCGCAGCAGGTGCAGCGTCGCGCGCGGGGAGGCGCCGAGCCGGAGATCGGGGTGGGTACGGGTGGCGGCGACCAGCTCCACGGCGTAACGCCGGACGGCGTCGGCGACGTGCACCGTACGGACGGCGTCGATCAGCTTTACGATGTCGTGGGCGTGGGCCACCGGCTGGAGGTCGTCCAGCGGGGAGAGGCCCCCGTGCACATCGAGCATCTGAAGCTCGGCCTCCGGGCTCGGGTAGCCGATGGAGACCCGGGCCATGAAGCGGTCGCGCTGGGCCTCGGGCAGCGGATAGGTGCCCTCCATCTCGACCGGGTTCTGCGTGGCCACCACCATGAACGGGTCGGGCAGCTCGTAGGTGTGCCCGTCGATGGTGACCTGGCGCTCCTCCATCGACTCCAGCAGCGCCGACTGCGTCTTCGGCGAGGCGCGGTTGATCTCGTCGCCGATCACGATCTGGGCGAAGATCGCACCCGGCTTGAACTCGAAGTCCCGCCGCTGCTGGTCGAAGATCGACACGCCGGTGATGTCCGAGGGCAGCAGGTCGGGCGTGAACTGGATCCGCCGCACCGAACAGTCGATGGACCGCGCCAGCGCCTTGGCCAGCATGGTCTTGCCGACCCCGGGGACATCCTCGATGAGGAGATGCCCCTCGGCGAGCAGCACGGTCAGCGATAGCCGTACGACCTCGGGCTTGCCCTCGATCACACCCTCCACCGACCTGCGCACCCGCTCTGCGGTGGTGGTCAGATCAGTGAGGCTCGCTCGATCGTCATAGGTCGTCACCCGGCCCTCCTCGGCCCTTTTGCGCAGGGGCCGTCGCGCGTACCCGCGCGGCCCACCCCGGAAAATCGGACACTCCTCCGGAAGACCCGGGAGAGGTCACACCCGCATTCTTGTTGCCGTTACCGCTTCGTGTCACTCGCCTGTGGATAAGTGGGTGTGAAAAGGCAGTGTCTGTCACGATTCCGGCGCCGTGGGGCACGGCGATGCGTGCGTGAGGTGCAGCAGAGGGCCGGGAAGCGGCGGGGGATCCGTTCAGGAAACGGAGTCGATCTCCCGCAGCAGACCGGTGGTCACGTCGAAGACGAAGCCGCGCACATCGTCGGTGTGCAGCAGGAACGGCGAGGTCCGCACCCGCTGCATCGACTGGCGCACGTCCTGGTCGGCGTCCGTGTAGGCCTCCACGGCCCAGGCCGGACGCTGGCCCACCTCGCGCTCCAGGTCCTGCCGGAAGCCCTCGGTGAGGGACTCCAGACCGCAGTTGGTGTGGTGGATGAGGACCACGCTGCGGGTGCCGAGCGCCCGCTGGCTGATGGTGAGCGAACGGATCACGTCCTCGGTGACCACACCGCCCGCGTTACGGATCGTGTGGCAGTCGCCGAGCTCCAGGCCGAGCGCGGCGTGCAGGTCGAGACGGGCGTCCATGCAGGCGACCACGGCGACCTGGAGGACGGGGCGCGCGTCCATCCCCGGATCGCGGAAGTCCTTCGCGTACTCGGAGTTCAGTGCGACGAGGCGGTCGGTGACCTGGCCCCCCTCGCGGACCGCCGCGGCGGCGGGTGTCACGGACTCGGCGGGGGAGTGAGCAGAAGTCGACATGGCTACGACGTTAGCCTTCCCACCTGGCACGGGCGGGCTGTGAGAGCGGACAAAGAACGTCAACACGGCTTGTTGTGAGCTAACCCACAGGCCCGGTGGACGCACCCGTTCGGGTGGGTTTTCCTCATCCGGTCGGGTGGCGCGACGCGCTGCGCGGTTCGTTGATCGCGAATCGATCGAATGGCAGGGTGGACTAAAGTAACGCGAAGTCAACACCCGCATTCCCGCCCCACTGCCCCATCGCACCCCCCCCCGCACCTCCTGCATATTCCGTATTTCCCCCGTGATGTGCGGCGTACGTGCGACCCGGCCCTCTCCCGCTCTCGGTCGGCCGACGCCCCTTCCCCGGCGCCGGCGGGCCTCCCCTTCAGAGCGGGCGGGGACCAGGACGTACGTGCCGGCCGCGCGGGACAGAGCCTGAGAGGGCGCATTGAGCCAGACCCGACACGTCCCGGTGATGCTCCAGAGGTGTCTGGACCTGTTGGCCCCGGCTCTCCAGGACCCGGCCCACCCGGAGCCCGTGGTCGTCGACTGCACCCTCGGCCTCGGCGGCCACAGCGAGGCCCTGCTCGCCGCGTTCCCCACCGCCCGGCTGATCGCCCTGGACCGCGACAAGGAAGCCCTCCGCCTCTCCGGCGAACGGCTCGCCCCCTACGGCGACCGGGCCACCCTCGTCCACGCGGTTTACGACGAACTCCCCGAGGTCCTCGAACGGCTCGGGACCCCGAAGGTCCAGGGCGTCCTGTTCGACCTCGGCGTCTCCTCCATGCAGCTGGACGAGGCCGACCGCGGATTCGCGTACGCCCAGGACGCCCCGCTCGACATGCGCATGGACCAGTCCACCGGAATGGGCGCCGCCGAGGTCCTCAACACCTACCCGCCCGGCGAGCTCGTGCGGATCCTGCGCGCGTACGGCGAGGAGAAGCAGGCCAAGCGGATCGTCTCCGCGATCGTGCGCGAGCGCGACAAGGAGCCGTTCAGCAACAGCGCCCGGCTCGTCGAGTTGATCCGCGACGCGCTGCCGCAGGCCGCCAAGCGCACCGGCGGCAACCCCGCCAAGCGGACCTTCCAGGCCCTGCGCATCGAGGTCAACGGCGAGCTGAGCGTCCTGGAGCGGGCCATCCCGGCCGCCGTCGACAGCCTCGCCGTCGGCGGCCGCATCGCGGTGCTCTCGTACCACTCGCTGGAGGACCGGCTGGTCAAGCAGGTCTTCGCGGCCGGCGCCGCCAACACCGCGCCCCCCGGACTGCCCGTCGTCCCCGAGCGCTACCAGCCCCGGCTGAAGCAGCTCACCCGGGGCGCCGAGCTGCCCACCGAGGAGGAGGTCGCCGAGAACCGGCGCGCCGCCCCCGCCCGGCTGCGCGGCGCCCAGCGCATCCGCGAGGAGGAGCGATGAGCACCGGGTCCGGGCGCCGAACCGGGGGAGTCACGGGGTGAGCAAACCGGCCGCACCGCTGAAGGGACGGGCCGCCCGGCTCGCCCGGCTGATGCCGTCCACCGGGCCCAGCACCGCGGCCCGCACCCCCTTCGTCCTGCTGGTCGTCCTGCTCCTGGGCGGCGGACTCATCACCCTGCTCCTGCTGAACTCCGCACTCAACGAGGGATCGTTCCGGCTCAGCAAGCTGAAGCGGGACACCACCGAGCTCACCGACGAGCAGCAGGCCCTCCAGCGCGACGTCGACAGCCGGTCCCAGCCCGACGCCCTGGAGAAGCGCGCCCGGGAACTGGGCATGGTCCCCGGCGGCAGCCCCGCCTTCCTGAACCCCGACGGCACGGTCCGCGGCAATCCGGTGGAGGCGACCGCCCCGCCGCCCAGCCCCACCCCGAGCCCCAGCGCCTCACCGGACCCCGACGCCCCGGCGGCCGGCCCCTCCGGCTCCCCGTCGCCCTCCGGATCCGTATCCCCGTCCGCGACCGAGCCCGACCCCGCGGCCGCCCCCTCGGCGGAGAACAGCCCGCCCCCGACGAGCCCCGGCAGGTGACGCAGTGCCGCCCAAGGAACCGCCGCGCCGCCGCGTACCCGGACCGGCCCGCCCCCGTAACGGGGCATCCGGATCCGGCCGCTCCGGCGCGCGCCCGTCGGCCCGCCGCCCCCGCCCCGCCCCGGGGCGCACCACCCGGCGCGGCACCGCACCGCGCTCCCTGCGCCTCGGCAGCCCGCGCCCCCGGCTGCGGCTCGTCAGCCTCGGGCTGACGCTGGTCATGCTGGCCTTCGTCGCCCGGCTGCTCCAGGTCCAGGCCGTCGACGCCAGCGCGTACGCGGCCAAGGCCGAGAAGAACCGCTACCTGGAGTACACGGTCGCCGCCGAGCGCGGCGAGATCACCGACCGCAACGGCGTCGCCCTCGCCACCAGCGTGGACGCGCACAACATCACGGCCGACCCCAAGCTCTTCACCCCCGAGGAGAGCAAGGCGCCCGACGCCCCCCAGCAGGCCGCGGCGCTGCTCGCCCCGATCCTCGGCAAGGACGTCGACGAGCTCGTCAAGAAGCTCTCGGCGCCCAAGAGCCGCTACGCCGTCCTCGCCTACCGGCAGACCCCCCAGGTCTGGAAGCAGATCAAGGACCTCAAGGCCGTCTTCGCCGAGAAGGCGTCCGAGGACAAGCTCAGGGGCGGCCCCGGAGCCAACGTCCTGGCCGGCGTCCTCCAGGAGCCGACCACCAAGCGCGTCTACCCCAACGGGGACCTCGCCGCCGGGATACTGGGCTTCGTCAGCGCCGACGGCAAGGGCGGCGGCGGCCTCGAATCACAGCTGGACAAGGAGCTGGCGGGCGAGGACGGCAAGATCCGTTACGCCCAGGCGGGCGGCCGGCGGGTCCCCACCGCGGGCAGCAGCGAGATCCCGGCCGTGCCCGGCTCCGACATCGAGCTGACCATCGACCGCGACATCCAGTGGGCCGCGCAGAAGGCCATCAGCGACCAGGTCGCCAAGTCCAAGGCCGACCGCGGCTACGTCATCGTGCAGAACACGAGGACCGGCGAGCTGCTGGCCATGGCCAACGCCCCCGGCTACGACCCCAACGACCTCTCCCAGGCCACCTCCGCCTCGCTCGGCAACGCGGCCCTCCAGGACGTGTACGAGCCCGGCTCCACCAGCAAGGTCATGTCGATCGCGGCCGTGCTGGAGGAGGGGGCCGCCACGCCCGGCACCCATGTCACCGTCCCCAACCGGCTGCACCGGGGCGACCGCCTCTTCAAGGACGACGTCGACCACCCCACCTGGTACCTCACGCTCAACGGGGTGCTCGCCAAGTCCAGCAACATCGGCACCATCCTGGCGACCGGTCAGCTCGGCAAGACCCAGGCGGAGTCGAACCAGGTCCTCTACGACTATCTGCGGAAGTTCGGCCTCGGCAAGAAGACCGGGCTCGGCTACCCCGGCGAGTCACCCGGTCTGCTGGCCCACCCGAAGGACTGGTCGACCTCGCAGCAGTACACGATCCCCTTCGGCCAGGGCCTCTCCATCAACGCCGTCCAGGCCGCCTCCGTCTACTCCACGGTCGCCAACGGAGGCGTCCGGGTCGCCCCCACCCTGGTACGCGGAACGAAGGGCTCCGACGGCCGCTTCACCCCGGCCGAGGCCCCCGAGGAGAACCGGGTGGTCAGCGAGAAGACCGCCAAGACCCTGGCGACCATGCTGGAGTCCGTCGTCGAGGACCGCGAGGGGACCGGCACCAAGGCCGCGATCCCCGGCTACCGGGTCGCGGGCAAGACCGGAACGGCCAACCGGGTCGACCCCGAGCGCGGCGTCTACAAGGGCTACACCGCCTCCTTCGCGGGCTTCGCCCCCGCCGACAACCCGCAGGTCACCGTCTACTGCGCGATCCAGAACCCCACCAAGGGCAGCTACTTCGGCGGCCAGATCTGCGGCCCGATCTACAAGCAGGTCATGGAGTTCGCCCTCAAGACGCTCCAGACCCCACCGTCCGGCAGCGAGCCGCCCCGGCTGCCGGTGTCCTTCAAGCCCGGCGAGTGAACACGGGGATACGCGAGTATCTCCTCCAAGGGAACCCTCAGTGACAACGATCACCCCCGACCCCGGGAACCGGAACGAGAACCGCCGGAACCAGGGTCCCTCGCTTCGCGAGAGCCCGCACCGGCCCGGTACGCTCACCGCCGTGCCCCACGCTGATCAGTCCCAAACCTCTCAGAAGGACGCGCCTGTGACCTACCCGGGAGCGCCCCGACCGGACCGGCTCCGGCCCACCCCCCTCGGCGAGCTGGCCGGCCGGCTCGGCGTCGAGACCGCCGGGAGCGGTGACGTCACCGGCATCACCCACGACTCGCGGGCCGTGCGACCCGGAGACGTGTACGCGGCCCTGCCCGGCGCCCGTATGCACGGCGCCGACTTCGCGGCCCAGGCCGCGGGCCTCGGCGCCGTCGCCGTCCTCACCGACCCCACCGGCGCCGAACGCGCCGCCGCCACCGGCCTCCCGGTCCTGGTCGCCGAGAACCCGCGGGCCGTGATGGGCGAGCTGGCCGCCGACATCTACGGGCGGCCCGGCATCGGCCTGCTCCAGATCGGCATCACCGGAACCTCCGGCAAGACCACCACCGCGTACCTCGTGGAGGGCGGACTGCGCGCCGCCGGACGCCCCACCGGGCTGATCGGCACCGTCGAGATGCGGATCGGCGACGAGCGCATCAAGTCCGAGCGCACCACCCCCGAAGCCACCGACCTCCAGGCCCTGTTCGCCGTCATGCGCGAACGCGGCGTCGAGGCCGTCGCGATGGAGGTCTCCAGCCACGCCCTGGTGCTCGGCCGGGTCGACGGCTGCGTCTTCGACGTCGCCGTCTTCAACAACCTCAGCCCGGAGCACATGGAGTTCCACTCCGGCATGGAGGACTACTTCCAGGCCAAGGCCCAGCTCTTCACCCCCGAGCGCAGCCACCGCGGCGTGGTCAACTTCGACGACGAGTACGGCCGCAGGCTCATCACCGAGTCCGGCGTCCCCGTCACCACCTTCTCCGCCGAGGGCCACCCGGACGCCGACTGGCACGCCGAGGACGTCGAGGTCGGACCGCAGGACAGCACCTTCACCGCCGTGGGTCCCAAGGGCGAGCGGATCGCCGCACGCGCCCCGCTGCCCGGCCCGTTCAACGTCGCCAACACCCTCGCCGCGATCGTCACGCTGGCCGTCGCGGGCGTCGACCCGCAGATCGCCGCCGACGGCGTGGCCGCTGTCCCCGGGGTCCCGGGCCGGCTGGAGCGGGTGGACGCCGGACAGCCCTACCTCGCCGTCGTCGACTACGCGCACAAGACCGACGCCGTCGAGTCCGTCCTGCGCTCCCTGCGCAAGGTCACCGAGGGCAAGGTGCACATCGTCCTCGGCTGCGGCGGCGACCGCGACACCACCAAACGCGGCCCGATGGGCGCCGCCGCCGCCCGGCTCGCCGACACCGCCGTCCTGACCTCCGACAACCCCCGCTCCGAGGACCCCCTCGCGATCCTCGCCGCGATGCTCTCCGGCGCCGCCGAGGTCCCCGTCCACGAACGCGGCGACGTCCTGGTCGACGCCGACCGGGCCGCCGCCATCGCCGCCGCCGTCGCCCGCGCCGAACCGGGCGACACCGTCCTGGTGGCGGGCAAGGGCCACGAGCAGGGCCAGGACGTCCACGGAGTGGTCCGCGCCTTCGACGACCGCAAGGTCCTGCACGCAGCCATCGAGCGGTCCCTGGCGCACCCCGCCGCCGACCGTGCCCCTCACCACGAGAACAACAGTCAGGGATGACCAAGTGATCACCCTTTCCCTCGCCGAGATCGCCGAAATCGTCGGCGGGCAGCCGCACGACATACCGGACCCGGCAGTCACCGTGACCGGACCCGTCGTCATCGACTCCCGCGAGGTCGCGCCCGGCAGCCTGTTCGCCGCGTTCGCCGGCGAACGGGTCGACGGCCACGACTACGCCCAGCGCGCCGTCGACGCGGGCGCGGCAGCCGTGCTCGCGGCCCGCCCCGTCGGCGTCCCGGCGATCGTCGTGGACGACGTCGTCGGCGCGCTCGGAGCCCTTGCCCGCGCCGTCGTCGAACGCCTCGGCACCAGCGTCGTCGCGCTCACCGGCTCGGCCGGCAAGACGTCCACCAAGGACCTGATCGCGCAGCTCCTCCAGCGCCACGGCCCGACCGTCTGGACGCCCGGCTCCCTCAACAATGAGATCGGGCTGCCGCTCACCGCCCTGAGCGCCACCGCCGAGACCGAGCACCTGGTCCTGGAGATGGGCGCCCGCGGCATCGGCCACATCCGCTACCTCGCCGAACTCACCCCGCCGCGCATCGGCCTCGTCCTCAACGTCGGCTCCGCCCACCTCGGCGAGTTCGGCAGCCGCGAGGCGATCGCCCAGGCCAAGGGCGAGATGGTGGAGGGCCTGCCCGAGGACGGCTGCGCCGTGCTCAACGCCGACGACCCGCTCGTCCGCGCCATGGCCTCGCGCACCAAGGCCCGCGTCCTGCTCTTCGGAGAAGCCCCCGAAGCGGACGTACGGGGCGAGAAGGTCCGGATGACCCCCGACGGCCGGCCCGCGTTCGAGCTCCACACACCTACCGGGTGCAGTGACGTGACCATGCGCCTGTACGGTGAGCACCACGTGTCGAACGCGCTCGCCGCGGCCGCCGTCGCCCATGAGTTGGGCATGTCCGTGACCGAGATCGCCGAGGCGCTCTCGGAGGCGGGCACCCTCTCCCGCTGGCGCATGGAGGTCACCGAGCGCGGGGACGGTGTGACGGTGGTCAACGACGCCTACAACGCGAACCCCGAATCCATGAGAGCCGCACTGCGTGCGCTGGCCGCCATGGGCCAGGCCCGAGGGGCCGACGGGGGACGCACCTGGGCGGTGCTCGGTCGGATGGCCGAGCTCGGTGACGCGTCGCTCGCCGAGCACGACGCGGTCGGACGGCTCGCCGTCCGGCTCAACGTCAGCAAGCTCGTCGCTGTCGGGGGGAGAGAAGCCTCCTGGCTGCAACTGGGCGCATATAACGAGGGTTCGTGGGGTGAGGAGTCGGTGCACGTGTCCGACGCGCAGGCGGCCGTCGACCTGTTGCGCAGTGAACTGCGCCCGGGAGACGTCGTGCTGGTGAAGGCGTCCCGGTCGGTCGGCCTGGAGAAGGTCGCCCAGGCACTGCTGGAGAACGCGACCGAGGGCGAGGTCGCCGGCCGATGAGGCAGATCCTCTTCGCGGGGGCCATCGGGCTCTTCCTGACCCTGGTCGGCACCCCGCTGCTGATCAAGCTGCTGGCCCGCAAGGGCTACGGGCAGTTCATCCGGGACGACGGCCCGCGCACCCACGGCAGCAAGAAGGGCACGCCCACGATGGGCGGCATCGCCTTCATCCTGGCGACGATCGTGGCGTACCTCCTCGCGAAGGTCATCACGGGTGAGGACATCCGCTACTCCGGTGTCCTCGTGCTCTTCCTCATGGCGGGCATGGGCCTCGTCGGCTTCCTCGACGACTACATCAAGATCGTCAAGCAGCGTTCGCTCGGTCTGCGGGCCAAGGCGAAGATGGCGGGACAGCTGATCGTCGGCATCGCATTCGCGGTGCTCTCGCTCCAGTTCCCCAACTCCATGAACTACACCCCGGCCTCCACCCGGCTCTCGTTCGTCGAGGACTTCGGCTGGTCGATCGGCCCGGTGCTGTTCTGCGTCTGGGCGCTCTTCATGATCCTCGCCATGTCCAACGGCGTGAACCTCACCGACGGCCTCGACGGACTGGCCACCGGCGCCTCCGTGATGGTCTTCGGCGCCTACACCTTCATCGGCCTCTGGCAGTTCCAGGAGTCCTGCGCCAACGCGGACAACCTGACCAACCCCAGCGCCTGTTTCGAGGTACGCGACCCGCTCGACCTCGCCGTCGTCGCCGCGGCCCTGATGGGCGCCTGCTTCGGCTTCCTGTGGTGGAACACCTCGCCCGCCAAGATCTTCATGGGCGACACCGGCTCGCTCGCCCTCGGCGGCGCGCTCGCGGGCCTCGCGATCCTCTCACGCACCGAGTTCCTGCTCGCCATCCTCGGCGGCCTCTTCGTGATGATCACCATGTCCGTGGTCATCCAGGTCGGTTCGTTCAAGATGACCGGCAAGCGCGTGTTCCGCATGGCGCCGCTCCAGCACCACTTCGAACTCAAGGGGTGGTCCGAAGTCCTGGTGGTGGTCCGCTTCTGGATCATCCAGGGCATGTGCGTGATCGTCGGCCTCGGCCTCTTCTACGCGGGATGGGCAGCCAAGAAGTGAGCACCGTGGACTGGCAGGGCAAGCACGTCACCGTCGCCGGGCTCGGCGTCAGCGGAATCCCCGCCGCCCGCGCCCTGCACGAGCGCGGCGCGCTCGTCACCGTCGTCAACGACGGCGACGACGAACGCGCCCGCGCGCAGGCGGCCGAACTGGAGGCGCTCGGCATCACCGTGCGCCTCGGCGACGGCGCCACCCTGCCGCCGTCCACGGAACTCGTCGTCACCGCCCCCGGCTGGCAGCCGGACAAGCCGCTCTTCCTGGCTGCCGCCGAGGCGGGCGTCCCGGTCTGGGGCGACGTCGAACTGGCCTGGCGCCTGCGCGGCGACAACGGCAAGAAGGCCGCCCCCTGGCTCGCGGTCACCGGCACCAACGGCAAGACCACGACCGTACGCATGCTGGCGTCGATCCTCGAAGCAGCCGGCCTGCGCACCGCGGCCGTCGGCAACATCGGCGTATCGCTGCTGGACGCGGTGCTGGGGGATACGGAGTACGACGTCCTCGCCGTCGAACTCTCCAGCTACCAGCTGCACTGGGCGCCCTCCCTGCGCGCCCACTCCGCCGCCGTCCTCAACCTGGCCCCCGACCACCTCGACTGGCACGGCTCGATGGAGGCGTACGCCGCCGACAAGGGCCGCGTCTACGAGGGCAACACCGTGGCCTGCGTCTACAACGTGGCCGACCCGGCCACCGAGGACCTGGTCCGTGAGGCCGACGTCGAAGAGGGCTGCCGCGCCATCGGCTTCACCCTCGGCGCCCCCGGCCCCTCGCAGCTCGGCGTGGTCGACGGCATCCTCGTCGACCGGGCGTTCGTCGCCAACCGGCAGAAGCAGGCCCAGGAGCTGGCCGAGGTCGGCGACGTCAACCCGCCCGCCCCGCACAACATCGCCAACGCCCTCGCGGCCGCCGCCCTCGCGCGCGCGTTCGGCGTGGAGCCGGCCGCCGTACGGGACGGGCTGCGCGCCTTCCGCCCCGACGCCCACCGCATCGAACACGTCGCGGACATCGGCGACGTCGCCTATGTGGACGACTCCAAGGCCACCAACACCCACGCCACCGAGGCCTCGCTGGCCGCCTACGACTCCATCGTCTGGATCGCGGGCGGCCTCGCCAAGGGCGCCACCTTCGACGAGCTGGTCACCGGCGCGGCGAAGCGGCTGCGCGGCGTCGTGCTGATGGGCGCCGACCGCGCCCTGATCCGCGAAGCCCTGACGCGACACGCCCCGGAAGTCCCGGTGGTCGACCTCGACCGGACCGACACTGGGGCGATGTCCGAAGCGGTCGCGCGGGCCGCCGAGCTCGCCCGGCCGGGCGATACGGTACTGCTGGCCCCGGCCTGTGCCTCGATGGACATGTTCACCAACTACAACAAGCGGGGCGAGGCGTTCGCGGACGCGGTCCGCGCACGCGCCGACGAGAGCGCCTGACCGACCGGGCTCCGCGCCCGGGGTCACCGGCCCCGGGCACGAGCAGTGGAGGGGACAGCGACAATGCCGGCCGACGAGAGATTCGCCGTACGGCGGGAGAGCGCACGGGCCTCGGTACCCCGCCCCCTCACCTCCCGTACCCCGCGCTCCGGGCGCGGCGGCGGACCGCGCCGGGCCTACGAGCGGGCGCGGCGGGCCTGGGACCGGCCCCTGACCGCCTATTACGTGATCCTCGGCTCCAGCCTCCTGATCACCGTGCTGGGCCTGGTGATGGTGTACTCCGCCTCGATGATCAAGGCGCTGGACATCAGCAAGCCCGCGACGTACTTCTTCGGCAAGCAGTTCCTCGCCGCCGTCATCGGGGGCGGGCTGATGCTGATCGCCGCCCGGATGCCCGTGAAGCTCACCCGGGGGCTGGCCTACCCGATACTGATGGTCACCGTCTTCCTGATGATCCTGGTCCAGGTGCCGGGGATAGGGATGTCGGTCAACGGCAACCAGAACTGGCTCTACCTGGGCGGCCCGTTCCAGCTCCAGCCCAGCGAGTTCGGCAAGCTGGCGCTCATCCTGTGGGGGGCGGACCTGCTGGCCCGCAAGCAGGACAAGCGGTTGCTGACGCAGTGGAAGCACATGCTCGTCCCGCTCGTCCCGGTCGCCTTCATGCTGCTCGGACTGATCATGCTCGGCGGCGACATGGGAACAGCGATCATTCTCACGGCGATCCTGTTCGGTCTGCTCTGGCTGGCCGGCGCCCCCACCCGGCTCTTCGCCGGGGTCCTCGGCTTCGCCGCCGTCCTCACGTTCCTGCTGATCAGGACCAGCCCCAACCGGATGGCCCGGCTCGCCTGCATGGGCGTGAGCGAACCCGACCCGGAGGGCGGCTGCTGGCAGGCGGCCCACGGAATCTATGCTCTGGCGTCCGGCGGATGGTTCGGTTCCGGGCTGGGTGCGAGTGTGGAAAAATGGGGCCAACTCCCGGAACCCCACACCGACTTCATCTTCGCGATCACCGGTGAGGAACTGGGTCTGGCGGGGACGCTGTCCGTGCTCGCCCTCTTCGCGGCTCTAGGCTATGCGGGTATCCGCGTGGCCGGACGCACGGAGGACCCCTTCGTGAGGTATGCCGCGGGAGGCGTGACCACGTGGATCACGGCCCAGGCTGTGATCAACATCGGTGCGGTGCTCGGCCTGTTGCCGATCGCCGGGGTCCCGCTCCCGCTGTTCTCCTACGGGGGATCGGCCCTGCTGCCGACGATGTTCGCGGTCGGGCTGATGATCGCCTTCGCACGGGAGGACCCCGCGGCGAAGGCGGCCCTGGCCATGCGGAGGCCCGGGGTGAGATGGAAGACGATGAGACGGCGCGTCAAGAAGCGTTCGTCCGGAGAGCGGTGAATTTCGGTGCATGTCGTACTCGCCGGCGGGGGGACCGCCGGACACATCGAGCCCGCGCTTGCCCTCGCAGACGCCCTGCGCAGGCAGGACCCGACCGTGGGAATCACGGCCCTCGGCACGGAACGCGGCCTGGAGACCAGGCTCGTACCCGAGCGGGGGTACGAGCTGGCGCTCATCCCCGCCGTCCCGCTGCCGCGTAAGCCCACGCCCGAACTGATCACCGTCCCGGGCCGGCTGCGCGGCACGATCAAGGCCGCCGAGCAGGTCCTGGAGCGCACCAAGGCGGACTGCGTGGTCGGCTTCGGCGGCTATGTCGCCCTGCCCGGCTACCTGGCCGCCAAGCGGGCCGGGGTGCCGATCGTGGTCCACGAGGCCAACGCCCGCCCGGGCCTGGCCAACAAGATCGGCTCGCGGTACGCCCACGGGGTCGCCGTCTCCACCCCGGACAGCAAGCTGCGCGGCGCCCGCTACATCGGCATCCCGCTGCGCCGCACCATCGCCACCCTGGACCGCGCCCGGGTCCGCCCGGAGGCCCGCGCCTCCTTCGGCCTCGACCCCAATCTGCCCACGCTGCTGGTCTCCGGCGGCTCGCAGGGTGCGCGCCACCTCAACGAGGTGGTCCAGCGGGTCGCGCCGCTGCTCCAGCGCTCGGGGATCCAGATCCTCCATGTGGTGGGCCCGAAGAACGAATTGCCGCGAATCGACAACATGCCCGGGATGCCGCCCTACATCCCGGTACCGTACGTGGACCGGATGGATCTCGCGTACGCCGCGGCCGACATGATGCTCTGCCGCGCGGGCGCGATGACCGTCGCCGAACTCTCCGCCGTCGGGCTCCCCGCCGCCTACGTTCCGCTGCCCATCGGCAACGGCGAACAGCGGCTCAACGCCCAGCCGGTGGTCAACGCCGGCGGCGGTCTGCTGGTGGACGACGCGGCGCTCACCCCGGAGTGGGTGCAGTCCAACGTCCTGCCGGTGCTGTCGGACCCCCACCGGCTGTACGAAATGTCTCGCGCCGCCGCCGAGTTCGGCCGGCGCGACGCCGACGACCTGCTCGTCGGCATGGTGTACGAAGCGATCGCCTCGCGTCACTAGGCGTGCGGCGCGATGCGGTGCGGACCCGGGGCGCGCGTCCCGGGTCCGGCGAAGGAGCGAGCGTGGCCGGACCGACCACCGCCCAGCGCGGCGCACTCGGGCGGGCGGACACCTCCGCCCGCCCGCCGCACATCGGCCCCGAGGGGCCCCGGATCAGCCGTCGTCTGCTGCTGATCCTGATCGGCGCCGCGGCCGCCCTGCTCACCGCGTTCGTGATCTGGGCGCTCTACGGCTCCTCCTGGCTCCGCGTCGAGAAGGTCACCACGAGTGGCGTCGAGGTGCTGACCCGCGAGGAAGTGGAAGCGGTTGCCGCGACGCCGATCGGTGCCCCGCTGGTCTCGGTGGACACCGACGCGATGGAGCGCCGATTGCGCCAGAAGTTGCCTCGTATCGACAGAGTTGATGTCGTTCGGTCCTGGCCGAACGGAATCGGCCTTAAGGTGACGGAGCGAAAGCCGGTCCTTCTGGTCGAAAAGGGCGGGAAGTTCGTGGAAGTGGACGCCAAGGGCGTGCGCTTCGCCACCGTGGACCGGGCCCCGAAGGGCGTGCCCCTGCTGGAGCTGAAGCCCGAACCGTCCGCGAGCCTCCGCCGCTTCGGCGGTGACCGTCTGTTGCGGGAAGCGGTCCGGGTCACCGGCGACCTTCCGGCGGCCGTCGCCAAGGACACCGAGGTCGTCCGGGTCACCTCGTTCGACGCGATCTCCTTGCGGCTCACCCGGGACCGCGAGGTGACCTGGGGCAGCGGCGAGAACGGCACGGCGAAGGCGCTCATCCTCGCCGCGCTCATGAAGGCGGCGCCCAAAGCGGGACACTTCGACGTAAGCGCTCCCACCGCCCCGGCGGTATCGGGGAGTTGACGGGCATTTGTGCTGGCCAGCACCCTGGTTGGTCAGCGCTACGGGTGATCACATAGGGTGAAAAGAAAAACGGGAGGTTCGGCGTGTTCGTTGAACGTGCGCCACTTGTCGACTTAGTGTCCTGTTCGGAAGAGTCCAGGAAGCAGACACACTGGTAACCCTAAACTTGAACGTTAGGGTTTGGGTCGGCGTTCGGACCGTCCCCATCGACATCAGTCGTCGCCGCGGGGCCACCGCAGAGCGACGACACGTAACTCGAGGCGAGAGGCCTTCGACGTGGCAGCACCGCAGAACTACCTCGCAGTCATCAAGGTCATCGGTGTCGGCGGCGGTGGTGTCAATGCCATCAACCGAATGATCGAGGTCGGTCTCAAGGGCGTCGAGTTCATCGCGATCAACACGGACGCACAGGCCCTGTTGATGAGCGATGCCGACGTCAAGCTCGACGTCGGCCGCGAACTCACCCGCGGCCTCGGCGCCGGGGCGAACCCGGCCGTCGGTCGTAAGGCGGCAGAGGACCACCGTGAGGAGATCGAGGAGGTCCTCAAGGGGGCCGACATGGTCTTCGTGACCGCCGGCGAAGGCGGCGGCACCGGCACCGGCGGCGCACCCGTCGTCGCCAACATCGCGCGCTCGCTGGGCGCCCTGACGATCGGCGTGGTCACCCGCCCGTTCACCTTCGAGGGTCGGCGGCGCGCGAACCAGGCGGAGGACGGCATCGCCGAGCTCCGCGAAGAGGTCGACACCCTCATCGTCATCCCCAACGACCGCCTGCTGTCCATCTCGGACCGTCAGGTCAGCGTGCTCGACGCCTTCAAGTCGGCCGACCAGGTGCTGCTCTCGGGTGTCCAGGGCATCACCGACCTCATCACCACCCCCGGCCTGATCAACCTCGACTTCGCCGACGTCAAGTCGGTCATGTCCGAGGCCGGATCGGCGCTCATGGGCATCGGCTCGGCGCGCGGCGACGACCGCGCGGTGGCGGCCGCGGAGATGGCGATCTCCTCGCCCCTCCTGGAAGCCTCCATCGACGGCGCCCGCGGGGTCCTCCTCTCCATCTCCGGCGGCAGCGACCTCGGTCTCTTCGAGATCAACGAGGCCGCCCAGCTGGTGAGCGAGGCGGCCCACCCCGAGGCCAACATCATCTTCGGCGCCGTCATCGACGACGCCCTGGGCGACGAGGTCCGGGTCACCGTGATCGCCGCGGGCTTCGACGGCGGACAGCCGCCGGCCCGCCGGGAGAACGTCCTCGGTGCGAACAGCGCCAAGCGCGAGGAGCCGGCCGCCCCGGTCAGGTCGGCACCCGAGCCGGCGCGCCCGGCCGGCGGACTCGGTTCCGTACCCCCGCGCGAGGAGAGCCCGGCCCCGGCCGAGCCCGCCCCCGCGTCGGCTTCGAGCGAGAGCGCGCTGCCGCCCGTCTCTCCGCCGCACGTCCCGCCGGCCCGTCCCTACCAGGACACCCAGGCCGAAGAGCTGGACGTACCGGACTTCTTGAAGTGATAGATCAGCACCGGACGGAAACCGTCACGGGCAGCGCTCATTTCGCCTTCACCGACCGGTGGGGCGGAGTGAGCGCCGCTCCGTACGGCGAACTCAACCTCGGCGGCGCGGTCGGAGACGACCCCGCCGCCGTCGGCGCGAACCGGGAGCGTGCCGCGCGCGACCTCGGTATCGACCCGGCGCTCGTCGTCTGGATGAACCAGGTGCACGGCCGGGACGTCGCGGTGGTGGACGGACCCTGGGGTGCGGACGCGGAGATTCCGGCCGTGGACGCGGTGGTGACCGCCCGGCGCGGGCTGCCGCTCGCGGTCCTCACCGCCGACTGCACCCCCGTCCTGCTCGCCGACCCGGTCGCCGGAGTCGTCGGAGCGGCGCACGCGGGGCGGCCGGGACTGGTCGCCGGAGTCGTTCCGGCGGCGGTCGAGGCCATGGTCGCGCTCGGCGCACACCCCTCCCGGATCATCGCGCACACCGGACCGGCCGTCTGCGGACGGTGCTACGAAGTGCCGGAGGAGATGCGGGCCGAGGTCGCCGAGGCCGTCCCCGGCACCTGGTCCGAGACCAGCTGGGGAACCCCGGCGGTGGACGTCACCGGCGGGGTCCACGCCCAGCTTGCCGCTCTCGGCGTGACGGACCGGCACTCCTCGCCGTACTGCACCCGGGAATCGGGCGACCACTTCTCGTACCGCCGCGACCGCACCACCGGGCGGCTCGCCGGATATGTCTGGTTGGACGGATAGGGCATGACGGACCGTAAGGCTCAACTCGCGGCGAATCTCGCACAGGTGGAGGAAAGGATCGCCTCCGCCTGTGCCGCCGCGGGCCGCAAGCGGGAGGAAGTGACCCTGATCGTGGTCACCAAGACCTACCCCGCGAGCGATGTGCGGATCCTGCATCAACTCGGTGTGCGCCATGTCGCGGAGAATCGTGACCAGGACGCCGCCCCCAAAGCCACCGCTTGCGCGGATCTTTCGCTGACATGGCACTTTGTCGGACAATTGCAAACGAACAAGGTTCGTTCTGTGACCAGTTATGCCGATGTGGTGCAGTCGGTGGACCGCGCCAAGCTGGTCACCGCTCTCTCCGCCGCCGCGGTGCGCGGGGAGCGTGAACTCGGCTGTCTGATCCAGGTCGCCCTGGACGCGGAGAGCGGGGAGCGCGGTGAGCGCGGCGGTGTCGCGCCGGACGGGGTCGAGGAGTTGGCGGCCGCGGTCGACGCGGCTCCCGGACTCCGGCTCGACGGGCTGATGGCCGTGGCGCCGCTGGCCGGGGAGTACGCCGGCCGGCAACGGGCCGCGTTCGACCGGCTGATGGAAATCTCATCCCGCCTGCGCGCCGGTCATCCGGCTGCGAACATGGTCTCCGCAGGTATGAGCGGGGATCTGGAGGACGCGGTGGCGGCCGGAGCGACACATGTACGCGTCGGTACGGCGGTACTCGGAGTCCGACCCCGGCTCGGGTAACGTCGCGAAGCAAGTCGGACCACAGCAGAAAATATGGTCATTCCCACTCCAAACGGGCAGACCACAGTGGATCGCTGGCACTTGGTGACGAATGCCGATCCACCACAGAGCGGAGGACTCGGAGCATGGCCGGCGCGATGCGCAAGATGGCGGTCTACCTCGGCCTCGTGGAGGACGATGGGTACGACGGTCCGGGGTTCGACCCCGATGACGAATTCGAACCTGAGCCGGAGCCCGAGCGCGACCGGCGGCGGCACCAGCCCCCGCATCAGGTGGAGCGGGAACGGGAGCGTGACCGCGAGCGCGAGCGAGAAAGGGACGAACCGGTACGAGTGGTGCAGCCGCCCGCCCAGCGCGAGCCGGTTCAGCTCCCCGCGGAAAGCGTGCGACCCGCCCGGATCGCACCCGTGGCATCCATCACACCTGAACGCCCGAACATGGAGAAGAACGCACCGGTGATCATGCCCAAGGTCGTGTCCGAGCGGGAGCCGTACCGCATCACCACGCTGCACCCCAGGACCTACAACGAGGCCCGTACCATCGGGGAACACTTCCGTGAGGGCACTCCGGTGATCATGAACCTCACGGAGATGGACGATACGGATGCGAAGCGACTTGTCGACTTTGCCGCGGGACTCGTCTTCGGTCTCCATGGCAGCATTGAACGCGTGACGCAGAAGGTGTTCCTGTTGTCGCCTGCTAACGTCGATGTCACGGCGGAGGACAAGGCCCGCATCGCAGAGGGCGGATTCTTCAACCAGAGCTGAGAACACGACACCGGGAACGACCCGGCCGCAAGGCCGGTGCCGGCCGCGAGGCCGGAGCTGACGAGAGCCAGGGGAGAGGGAAGCGCGAGACATGGGCGTCGCACTGGATGTGGTCTATATCGCGCTGATGTGTTTCCTCATCGTGCTGATCTTCCGGCTGGTCATGGACTATGTCTTCCAGTTCGCACGTTCATGGCAACCCGGCAAGGCGATGGTGGTCGTACTTGAGGCCACCTACACTGTCACCGATCCACCGCTCAAGCTTCTGCGGCGGTTCATCCCGCCGCTGCGTCTCGGGGGCGTGGCACTCGACCTGTCCTTCTTCGTTCTGATGATCATCGTCTACATCCTGATCAGCGTTGTGGTCAGGTTGTGAGCGATACGGTCTTGCCGACTGCCGACGACTACGTAGAGGTGAAGAAGAGATGCCGTTGACCCCCGAGGACGTGCGGAACAAGCAGTTCACGACCGTCCGCCTCCGAGAAGGCTATGACGAGGACGAGGTCGATGCCTTTCTCGACGAGGTCGAATCGGAGCTGACCCGTCTGCTCCGTGAGAACGAGGACCTGCGCGCCAAACTGGCCGCTGCGACGCGCGCCGCCGCGCAGAACCAGCAGCAGCAACAGCAGCAGGGTATGCGCAAGCCCCCGGAGCAGCAGGACCGCCCCGGTGCGCCCGTTCCCGCCGCCATATCTGGACCGCCGCAGCAGCAGCAGCCCCCGCAGATGGGTCCGCCCCAGCTGCCCGGTGGCGCGCCGCAGCTGCCCGCAGGTCCCAGTGGCCACGGCCCCCAGGGTGGCCACGGTCCCGGTCCGCAGGGCCCGCACGGCCCCGGCCCGATGCAGGGCGGTCCCATGGGTGGCCCGATGGGCGGCCCCATGGGTCAGCACCCCCAGCAGCAGATGCAGCAGATGCAGCCGCCGCAGATGCAGCAGCAGGGGCAGGGCCCCGGTGGCGACAGCGCCGCCCGTGTCCTCTCGCTCGCGCAGCAGACCGCCGACCAGGCGATCGCGGAGGCCCGTTCCGAGGCCAACAAGATCGTCGGCGAGGCGCGCAGCCGTGCCGAGGGTCTGGAGCGCGACGCGCGTGCCAAGGCCGACGCCCTGGAGCGGGACGCGCAGGAGAAGCACCGCGTGGCGATGGGCTCGCTGGAGTCGGCCCGCGCGACGCTGGAGCGCAAGGTCGAGGACCTGCGTGGCTTCGAGCGCGAGTACCGTACGCGGCTGAAGTCCTACCTGGAGAGCCAGCTGCGCCAGCTGGAGACCCAGGCGGACGACTCGCTCGCCCCGCCGCGGACGCCGGCCGCCGCTTCGCTGCCGCCGTCCCCCTCGCTGGCTCCGGCCGGTGCGGGTGCGATGGGTCACTCCATGGGCGGCTCCACCCACGGTGGCCACGGTGGCCAGCAGATGGGTGGCGGCCAGTCCATGGGCGGTGGACCGTCCTACGGTGGCCAGCAGCAGATGTCGCCGGCCATGACGCAGCCGATGGCGCCGGTGCGGCCGCAGGCGCCGCAGCCGATGCAGCAGGCGCCTTCGCCGATGCGTGGGTTCCTGATCGACGAGGACGACAACTGAGCGGGGCGCGCTCGGTGAGCGCGTAGCCGTCGGCAGGCTGAGGGCCGGGCCCCGGGTTTTCCCGGGGCCCGGCCCTTTGCCGTGGGCCGGGGGCCCGAGGGTGGCTGCGGGTGGGGTGCGCCTGCGGCGGGCCTGTTCCCCTACCCGCCCCTTCCCGAAACCGGGGCTCTGCCCCGGACCCCGCTCCTCAAGCGCCGGAGGGGCTATATGGAGCCTCGCCGGCGATTGAGGCGCGGGGGTTCGGGGGCGGAGCCCCTGAGGGGGTACGTGGAAGGGCCCGCCGGAATCGTTCCGGCGGGCCCTCTCCTTTTCGTGCGGGCTACCCCTACCGCTTGCGCAGGCGGAACGTCAGCGCCAGGCCCTCGTCCTCGAACGGTGTGCCGTACGTCTCGTCCGCCTCGCCCTCCGCGTAGTCCACGGCCAGGACCTCGTCCGAGATCAGGGGGGCGTGCTCCGTGAGGGCCTCCGCCGTGGCCTCGGACGTCGTCGTCCAGCGGACGGCGATGCGGTCCGCCACGTCCAGGCCGCTGTTCTTGCGGGCCTCCTGGATCAGACGGATCGCGTCACGGGCCAGGCCCGCCCGGCGCAGTTCGGGGGTGATCTCCAGGTCCAGGGCCACCGTCGCGCCCGAGTCCGAGGCGACCGACCAGCCCTCGCGCGGGGTCTCCGTGATGATCACCTCGTCGGGGGAGAGCGTGATCCGCTCGCCCTCCACCTCCACCGACGCCGTGCCCTCGCGCAGGGCCAGGGAGAGCGCGGCCGCGTCCGCCTCGGCCACCGCCTTCGCCACCGCCTGCACGCCCTTGCCGAACCGCTTCCCCAGCGCCCGGAAATTCGCCTTCGCCGTCGTGTCCACCAGCGAGCCGCCCACCTCGGAGAGCGAGGCCAGCGATGTGACGTTCAGCTCTTCCGTGATCTGTGCCCGGAGGTCGGGGGAGAGAGATTCGAAGCCGTTCGCCGCTACCAGGGCCCGGGACAGGGGCTGGCGCGTCTTCACGCCCGACTCGGCCCGCGTCGCCCGGCCCAGCTCCACCAGCCGGCGCACCAGCGCCATCTGGGAGGAGAGGGTCGGGTCGATCGCCGAGGGGTCCGCCTTGGGCCAGGAGGACAGGTGCACCGACTCCGGGGCGTCCGGCGTCACCGGGGTGATCAGGTCCTGCCACACCCGCTCCGTGATGAACGGGACCAGCGGGGCCATCAGCCGGGTGACCGTCTCGACGACCTCGTGCAGCGTGCGCAGCGCCGCCTTGTCGCCCTGCCAGAAGCGGCGGCGCGAGCGGCGTACGTACCAGTTGGAGAGGTCGTCCACGAAGGCCGAGAGCAGCTTGCCGGCGCGCTGGGTGTCGTACCCCTCCATCGCGACGGTCATCTGGTCGACCAGCGTGTTGAGTTCGCTCAGCAGCCAGCGGTCCAGGACCGTCCGGTCCGCCGGGGCCGGGTCGGCCGCCGACGGGGCCCACCCCGACGTGCGGGCGTACAGGGCCTGGAAAGCCACCGTGTTCCAGTACGTCAGGAGTGTCTTGCGGACCACCTCCTGGATCGTGCCGTGGCCCACCCTGCGCGCCGCCCACGGGGAGCCGCCCGCCGCCATGAACCACCGCACCGCGTCCGCCCCGTGCTGGTCCATCAGCGGGATCGGCTGGAGGATGTTGCCCAGGTGCTTGGACATCTTGCGGCCGTCCTCGGCGAGGATGTGGCCCAGGCAGACCACGTTCTCGTACGAGGATTTGTCGAAGACCAGCGTGCCTACCGCCATCATCGTGTAGAACCAGCCGCGGGTCTGGTCGATGGCCTCCGAGATGAACTGCGCCGGGTAGCGGCTCTCGAAGATCTCCTTGTTCTTGTACGGGTAGCCCCACTGCGCGAACGGCATCGAACCCGAGTCGTACCAGGCGTCGATGACCTCCGGGACGCGGTACGCCTCCAGCTGGCAGTTCTCCTGCGTGCAGGTGAAGGTGATCTCGTCGATGAAGGGGCGGTGGGGGTCCAGACCTGATTGGTCCGTGCCGGTGAGTTCGCTCAGTTCGGCGCGCGAACCCACGCACGTCAGGTGGTTGTCCTCGCAGCGCCAGATCGGCAGCGGCGTGCCCCAGTAGCGGTTACGGGACAGCGCCCAGTCGACGTTGTTGTTCAGCCAGTCGCCGAAGCGGCCGTTCTTGACCGAGTCCGGGAACCAGTTGGTCTTCTCGTTCTCCTCAAGGAGACGGTCCTTGATGGCCGTCGTCCTGATGTACCAGGACGGCTGCGCGTAGTAGAGCAGCGCCGTGTGGCAGCGCCAGCAGTGCGGGTAGCTGTGCTCGTACGGGACGTGGCGGAAGAGCTTGCCGCGGGCGTCCAGGTCCGCCGTGAGCGCCTCGTCGGCCTTCTTGAAGAAGACGCCGCCGACCAGGGGCAGGTCTTCCTCGAACGTGCCGTCCGGGCGGACCGGGTTGACCACCGGGAGGCCGTACGCACGGCAGACCAGAAGGTCGTCGGCGCCGAACGCGGGGGACTGGTGGACCAGACCCGTACCGTCCTCGGTCGTGACGTACTCGGCGTTCACCACGTAGTGGGCCTCCGCCGGGAAGTCGACCAGGGTGAAGGGGCGTTCGTAGGTCCAGCGCTCCATCTCGGCGCCGGTGAACGACTGGCCGGTGGCCTCCCAGCCCTCGCCCAGCGCCTTCTCCACCAGCGGTTCGGCGACGACCAGCTTCTCCTCGCCGTTCGTCGCGACGACGTACCGGACGTCCGGGTGCGCGGCGACGGCCGTGTTGGAGACCAGCGTCCACGGCGTGGTCGTCCAGACCAGGAGCGACGCCTCGCCGGCCAGCGGGCCGGACGTCAGGGGGAAGCGGACGAAGACCGACGGGTCGACGACCGTCTCGTAGCCCTGGGCCAGCTCGTGGTCGGACAGGCCCGTGCCGCAGCGGGGGCACCAGGGGGCGACCCGGTGGTCCTGGACCAGCAGGTCCTTCTTGAAGATCTCCTTCAGCGACCACCACACGGAGTCCACGTACTCCGGGTCCATCGTGCGGTAGGCGTCGTCCAGGTCGACCCAGTAGCCCATGCGGGTTGTCAGCTCGGCGAACGCGTCGGTGTGCCGGGTCACCGAGTCACGGCACTTGGCGTTGAACTCGGCGATGCCGAACGCCTCGATGTCCTTCTTGCCGTTGAAGCCCAGCTCCTTCTCCACCGCGAGCTCGACCGGCAGGCCGTGGCAGTCCCAGCCGGCCTTCCGGCCCACGTGGTAGCCCTGCATCGTGCGGAAGCGGGGGAAGACGTCCTTGAAGACGCGGGCCTCGATGTGGTGGGCGCCCGGCATGCCGTTGGCGGTGGGCGGGCCCTCGTAGAAGACCCACTCGGGGCGGCCCTCGGACTGGTCGAGGGTCTTGGCGAAGACCTTGTTCTCCCGCCAGAAGTCGAGCACGGCGTGCTCCAGCGCGGGCAGGTCGACCTGGGCGGGTACCTGGCGGTACTGCGGCGATGTCATGTGCGGCTTCCTCCGGCGGATGTCTTCCACTTCCGTCGGAGGGACGAGAGCCGGATCTGCTCCCGCGGTACCACCCTCCTTGGCCCTGGGCGTGTGCCCCTGGCCCCCTCATTGGGATCGCGATGCCGGGTCTAGTGGCCTGGTGTCCATGGGCGGGGCCCACGGGTGCAAGGCGTTCTTCCGGCGGCTCAGGGGTGATCTTCACATCGCGCTCGCCCCCGGGCTCCCACCGTCCCCGGGTCGCTGCTGGCTGCGTACGGCGCTACTCGTCCCGTCGATGCCTCTCGCTGGGGCCAGTGTACGGGCCCTTACGGGCGACGGCCGACCGGTTTGTCGGGGGCGCGTGGGCGTGACCCGAGTGGCGGGACGGGGTACAAGCACTTCCCGGCGAGGACCGGGGGCCGGATTACCGGGCGGGGAGCTGGGAACAACGGAGGCAGGCGCGCCACGACCGGACACGGGGGAGGCGAGAGGGCGGCGTGCCCCGTTGCCGCGGGGCTGGAGTCGATTTATCGTCCCAGCACGATTCGCGAGCAAGATCACCATATGTGAAGGGGCCGCGGCCATGGTGGCGAAGAAGGCAGCGAAGAAGACGGCAAAGAAGGCCGCCCCCAAGAAGGCCGCCCCCAAGAAGGCCGCCGCCAAGAAGACCGCGGCGAAGAAGGCGGCGGCCGACAAGCCCGCCGCCAAGAAGAGCACCGCCAAGAAGACCGCGAAAAAGGCCGCACCGGCGGCCACGGAGGCGGCCCGGGCCGCCGAGCAGACGGGAGCCCCCACGGTGGTAGCCAAGAAGAGCGCGAGTCGTCCCGCAGCAGGCGCACAGGCCACGGCCCCCGTGCCGCCCGCCCGAGCCGCCGCCCCTGACGAACTGGCCGTCCGGCCCGGCGAGGATCCCTGGACGCCCGAAGAGGTCACCGAGGCCCGCACCCTGCTGACCAGCGAGATCCTGCGGCTCCGCAGCGAGCTGGAGGCCTCCGGCGCGGCCCTCGCCGGGCTGATGCGGGACTCCGGCGACGGCGCGGGCGACGACGAGGCCGACACCGGCACCAAGAACATCACCCGTGAGCACGAGCTGTCGCTGGCCGCCAACGCCCAGGAGATGCTGGAGCAGACCGAGCGGGCGCTCGCCCGGCTGGAGGCGGGGACGTACGGGCTCTGCGAGATCTGCGGCAACCCGATCGGCAAGGCGCGCATGCAGGCCTTCCCCCGGGCCACCCTCTGCGTCGAGGACAAACAGAAGCAGGAGCGGCGCGGCTGATCCGCACAGGTGTGTCGTACCCTCGTCCGAAGGCAGGCACCTAGGGTTGAGGGACTTACGTGGCAGAGGCGGAGCGCATCATCGGTACGCCGGACGATCCCGAGACCGAGGGCACGGACGAAGGCGGCAGCACGGCCGCCGACGCCGCCGTGAACGCGGGCCGGGGCAAGCGGAAGGTCCTCGTCCTTCTGAGCGTGGCCGTCTTGGCCTATCTGCTCGACCTGGCCACGAAGATGATCGTGGTCGCGAAGCTGGAGCACCAGCCGCCGATCGACATCATCGGCGACTGGCTCCAGTTCCGGGCGATCCGGAACGCGGGCGCCGCGTTCGGGTTCGGCGAGGCGTTCACGGTGATCTTCACGATCATCGCCGCCGGTGTGATCGTGGTCATCGTCCGGCTGGCCCGCAAGCTCTACAGCCTGCCGTGGGCCATCGCCCTGGGGCTTCTCCTGGGCGGTGCGCTCGGCAACCTCACCGACCGGCTGTTCCGGGCGCCCGGCGTGTTCGAGGGCGCGGTGGTCGACTTCATCGCCCCCAAGCACTTCGCCGTCTTCAACCTCGCCGACTCCGCCATCGTCTGCGGCGGCATCCTCATCGTGATCCTGTCCTTCAAGGGCCTGGACCCCGACGGGACCGTCCACAAGGACTGAGGCCCAGGAGGCCCGGGCTGTACGGGGAGCGGGTCGCGCAAGGCATACTCGACTGGTGAGTACGCACCCCGAGATCCGCACCCTGCCCGTACCCGACGGCCTGGAGGGCGAGCGCGTCGACGCCGCCATCTCCCGGATGTTCGGTTTCTCCCGCACCAAGGCCGCCGAGCTGGCCGCCGCCGGGAAGGTCCAGGTGGACGGTTCGGTGGCCGGCAAGTCCGAGCGCGTGCACGGCGGCGCCTGGCTGGAGGTCGAGATGCCGGGGGCGCCCGCTCCCGTGCAGATCGTCGCCGAGCCCGTCGAGGGCATGGAGATCGTCCACGACGACGAGGACATCGTCGTCATCATGAAGCCGGTCGGCGTCGCCGCCCACCCCAGCCCCGGCTGGACCGGCACCACCGTCATCGGCGGCCTCGCCGCCGCCGGCTACCGGATCTCGACGTCCGGCGCCGCCGAGCGCCAGGGCATCGTGCACCGCCTCGACGTCGGCACCTCCGGCCTGATGGTCGTCGCCAAGTCCGAGCGTGCCTACACCCTGCTCAAGGCCCAGTTCCGCGACCGGGTCGTCGACAAGAAGTACCACGCCCTCGTCCAGGGCCACCCGGACCCGATGAGCGGCACCATCGACGCCCCCATCGGCCGCCACCCCAACCACGACTACAAGTGGGCGGTCACCGCCGAGGGCAAGCCGTCGGTGACCCACTACGACCTGATCGAGGCCTACCGCGCCGCCAGCCTCCTCGACATCAAGCTGGAGACCGGCCGCACCCACCAGATCCGGGTCCACATGTCCGCCCACCGCCACCCCTGCGTCGGCGACCTCACCTACGGCGCCGACCCGACGCTGGCCAAGCGCCTGGGGCTGACCCGGCAGTGGCTGCACGCCGTCCGCCTGGGCTTCGAGCACCCGGCCGACGGGCGCTGGGTGGAGTTCTCCAGCAGCTACCCGGCCGACCTCCAGCACGCCCTCGACACCATCTCCGCGGAGAGCCAGTGACCGGCGCCCCGACCCCGTACAGCACGCGCAGGGCCGTCGAGGAGAGCGACCGGGCGGCCTGCTTCCAGGTCCGCAAGGACGTCTTCGTCGGCGAGCAGAACGTGCCCGAAGAGGTGGAGTACGACGCCCACGACGCGACCGCCGTGCATGTCCTGGCCGTCGCGGCCGACGGCACCGCCCTCGGCACCGGACGGCTGCTGCACGGCGCGGACGCGGCCGGGAAGACCGGCGGCGACCTCACCGTCGGCTCCCTGGGCCGGCTCGCCGTGAGCCGTCAGGCCCGTGGCCTCGGCGTCGGCGCCGCTCTCGTACGGGCCATCGAGGACGAGGCGCGGGCGCTCGGCCTGGCCGCCGTCGACCTGCACGCCCAGACGCACGCCCTCGGCTTCTACGAGCGGCTCGGTTACGTCGCGTACGGCCCCGAGTTTCCCGACGCGGGCATGCCGCACCGGGCCATGCGGCGGGAGATCCGCCCGGCCTGAGCCCGGGAAACCGGGGGGACCGGCCGGGTTCCGGGGGGTATCTGCGGAAACGCAGACCCCGCGTGGCAGGGTGGAATCCCTGTTCGGCCGCTCGTGACCTGCCGGACCCGCACGCTCCGGAAGGCCCCTTTCGTGGAACAGATGGCCCTGCTGCTCCTGCTGCTGCTCGGAGCCGTGGTCACCGTGCCGCTCGGCGACCGGCTGGGACTGCCCGCGCCGGTGCTGATGACGCTCGCGGGCATCGCGATGGCGTTCACGCCGTTCGTCCCGAACGTGGACATCCCGCCGGAGATCATCCTCCCCGCGCTGCTCCCGCCGCTGCTCTACGCCACCGTCCAGCGCACCTCCTGGCGGCAGTTCGCCGCCAACAAACGCCCGATCTTCCTGCTGGCCGTGGCCCTCGTCTTCGTCACCACGGCCGCCGTCGCCGCGGTCGCCAACTCGATCGTGCCGGGGCTGCCGATCGCCGCCGCCGTCGCGCTCGGCGCGCTCGTCGCCCCGCCCGACCCGGTCGCGGCGACGGCCGTCGCGGGCTCGGTGGGGCTGCCGCGCCGGCTGGTGTCGATCCTGGAGGGCGAGGGGCTCTTCAACGACGTCACCGCCATCGTGCTCTACCACGTGGCCATCGCCGCCGCCGTCAGCGGCACCTTCTCGCTCCCCGAGGCCTTCGGGCTGCTGGTCCTCTCCGCCGTCGTCGCGGTCGCCGTCGGCCTTGCCATCGGCTGGCTCACCATCAAGCTGATGAACCTGCTCGGCGACGCCACGCTCCAGGTCGGCCTGACCCTGCTGGTGCCCTTCGTCGCCTACGTCCTCGCGGAGGAGCTGGAGGGCTCCGGCGTGCTGGCCGTTCTGACCGTCGCGCTGTTCCTCGCCGAGCACACCGCCGACGCCGACGACGTGCTGGGCCGGCTCACCGGACGTACCTTCTGGGACATCGTCGACACCCTCGTCACCGGTGTCGCCTTCGGGCTGATCGGCCTGGAGCTGCACACCGTGTTCGGCACCGCCGACGGGCACGCCCTGGAGATGGTCGGCTGGGGGCTCGCGATCGTCGCCGTCGTCGTCGGCGTACGGCTGCTGTGGCTGCTGCCCGCGACCTGGCTGGCCAAGCGGCTGCACACCCGGCGGGACGTCAGCGAGGAGATCCCCACCAGCTGGCGGGAGACCGTCGTGATGTGGTGGGCCGGGATGCGCGGGGTGGCCTCCGTCGCCCTGGCGCTGGCGATCCCGCTGGAGACCGACGACGGGCAGCCGTTCCCCGGCCGCGACGAGATCATCTTCATCGCGTTCGCCGTGATCATGGCCACCCTGGTCTTCCAGGGGCTCACCCTGCCCTGGCTGGTGCGCAAGCTGAAGGTCCGGGCCGACACCGCCGCCGAGGAGGCCCTGGAACGGGACCTCGCGATCCGGGCCGCCAAGGCCGCCAAGTACCGGCTCAAGGAGATCCAGGAGGTCGAGGAGTTCCCCGAGGAGGTCGTGGAGCGGCTTCAGCGCGCCGCGTACGACATCGGCGCCCGGATCAGCCCCGACATGATCGACGAGGAACGGCGCGAGGCCTACGCCCAGCGGGCGAAGCGCTTCAAGGCGATCAGCCGGGTCCAGCGCGAGATGATGTCGGCCGCCCGCCACGAGGTGCTCTCCGCGCGCAGCGAGCCCGGCTCCGACCCGGAGGTCGTGGACCGGGTGCTGCGGTATCTGGACTTCCGCTCGCTGCGGTGAACCCCGGGGCCTTCAGCCCCGCCCCGTGCGCGGGGCCTTGGAGTCGTCCCGGTCGGAGGGCGGGGCGGAGCCGTTGCGGCCCGCCCGGCCCGCCTTCGCTCCCGTCAGATCCGCCCACTGCTCGCCCGGCGGCAGTGCGGCGGGCGCGGTGGCGATCCGCGGCAGCGCGTACGGATGGTGATCGCGCAGCCAGCCGATCAGCTGCTCGCGCACCGCGCAGCGCACCGTCCAGATGTCGTCCGCGTCCTTCGCCGTCACCACTGCCCGCACCTGGATCGTGGACGGCGTCGTGTCCGTGACCGCCAGCGACCAGTCCCGGCCGTCCCAGGCGGCGATGTCACCGAGGATCTCCCGCAGCTTCTCGCGCATCGCGGCGACCGGGGCGGAGTGGTCGAGGTGGAAGAAGACCGTGCCGGTCATCTGCACCCCGCCGCGCGACCAGTTCTCGAACGGCTGGCTCGTGAAGTACGAGACCGGCATCGTGATCCGCCGCTCGTCCCAGGTCCGTACCGCCAGGAACGTCAGGGTGATCTCGTCGATCGTGCCCCACTCGCCGTCCACCACCACGGTGTCGCCGATCCGCACCATGTCGCCGAACGCGATCTGGAGCCCGGCGAAGAGATTGCCCAGCGTCGACTGGGCGGCGACGCCCGCGACGATGCCGAGCAGACCGGCCGAGGCCAGCATCGACGTGCCGACCGCCCGCATCGGCGGGAACGTCAGCAGCATCGCGGCGATCGCCACCACCGTCACGACCGCTATGACGACCCGCTGGATCAGCGTCACCTGCGTCCGGACCCGGCGGACCCGGGCCGGATCGCGGGTGGCCGTGGCGTACCGGGCGTAACTGGCCTCCACGACCGTCGCCGCGATCCGCACCACCAGCCAGGCCGACGCGCCGATCAGCACCAGCGTCAGGATCTGGCCGATGCCGGCCCGGTGCTCCCACACCCAGTCGATCCGCGTCTGGCGGTAACTGCCGCGCAGCAACGCCGTGATGACCACCACCTGCAACGGCGGACGGCAGCGCCGCAGCAGCCCCCACAACGGGGTCTCGTGGTGCCGGCTGTCGGCCCGCCGCAGCAGCAGGTCGACCAGCCAGCCGATCAGCAGAGTGACCACCACGGAACCGCCGATGACGATCAGCGGGCGCAGCACGCTCTCCATTCGCTCGTCCTCCCAGCCGTTGAGCGGCCCGTCAGAGGGTGCGCAATGGCACCATGGGGCCCATGAACATCATGCTTTTCCACTCGACGTACGGGCTCACGCCCGCCGTGCACGCCGCGGCCGCGCGCCTCAAGGACGCCGGCCATGAGGTGCGCGTGCCCGATCTGTTCGAGGGGCACACCTTCGGCACGGTGGAAGAGGGCATGGCCTACAAGGACCAGGTCGGCAAGGACGAACTGCTCAAGCGCGCCGTGCTGGCCGCCGCCCCCTACTCGGACCAGGGGCTCGTCTACGCCGGCTTCTCCCTCGGCGCGGCGACCGCGCAGACCCTGGCGCTCGGCGACGCCAAGGCGAAGGGGCTGCTGCTGTTCCACGGCACCTCGGACATCGCCGAGAACGCCACGGTGGACGAGCTCCCCGTCCAGCTGCATGTCGCGGACCCGGATCCCTTCGAGTCCCACGACTGGCTGAACAGCTGGTACCTCCAGATGCAGCGCACCGGCGCGGATGTGGAGATCTACCGCTACCCCGGGGCCGGGCACCTGTTCACCGACCCCGATCTGCACGACTACGACCGGGCGGCCGCCGAGCAGACCTGGAAGGTCGCGCTCGGCTTCCTGGCCACCCTGTAGAAGCGATCCGGCCCGCTCAGCGCACCGGGCGGTCGGCCCGCTCGACGCGCTGGGTGCCCCGGCGGGTGCGGTAGGAGCGGGTCCAGGCGGTGGTGGCCGCACGGTCCGTCTTGTCGGACAGCGTGTAGTAGTCCATCTGCGCCCGCTCGGCGGTGACGTCCAGCACCCCGTAGCCGTGGGCGTCCATGTCGACCCACTTCACATGGCGGTTGGCCGCCCGCACGGCCGCCGCCGCGACCACGGACACGGTCCCCGGCGCGACCCGCAGGATGTCGTCGAGGTTGTCGGAGGTGACCGACGTGACGACGAACTCCGTGGCGGCCGACGCCGACAGCGGATACGTGGCCGCCTTCACGGGTACGTCGTTGGCCCAGGCCATATGGATGTCGCCGGTCAGGAACACCGTGTCGGCGACGCCCCGGTCCCGCAGATGCGCGATCAGCTCCCTGCGGTCGTCGGTGTAGCCGTCCCACTGGTCGACGTTGACCGCCAGGCCCTCCTTCGGCAGCCCCAGCAGACCGGCCAGCGGCTCCAGCAGATGCGCGGGCAGCGCGCCGAAGGCGACCGGCGAGATCATCACCGAGGTGCCGACCAGCTTCCAGGACGCGTCCGACCCGGCCAGCCCCGACTTCAGCCAGTCCAGCTGGGCCCGGCCGGTGATCGTCCGCTCCGGATCGTCCACCGCCCCGCTGCCGACCGACGCCTGCTCGGAGCGGAAGCTGCGCAGATCCAGCAGATGGAGCTCGGCGAGCCGCCCGAACCGCAGCCGCCGGTAGACGGTCCCCGCGGTGGAGGCGCGCACCGGCATCCACTCGAAGTACGCCTGTTTGGCCGCCGCCACCCGCTGCTCCCAGGCCCCCTCCGCGCCCGGCGTGTGGTTCTGCGCACCGCCCGACCAGGCGTCGTTGGCGAACTCGTGGTCGTCCCAGATCGCGATCACCGGGTGCGCCGCGTGCAGCGCCTGGAGATCGGCGTCGGTCTTGTAGTTCCCGTGCCGGGTGCGGTAGTCGGCGAGGTCCAGGATCTCGTGGGCGGGCCGGTGCGCGCGCAGCGTGGTGCCCCGGGTGCCGTACTCGCCGGTTCCGTACTCGTAGAGGTAGTCGCCCAGATGCACGACCGCGTCCAGGTCGGGCCGGGCGGCGAGATGCCGGTACGCGGAGAACCAGCCGGCCTCCCAGTTGGCGCAGGAGACCACGCCGAACCGGATGCCGGGCACGGCGGCGTCGGTGGCGGGCGCGGTGCGGGTGCGGCCGACGGGGGAGACCACGCCGTCGGCGGTGTCGTCGCCCGCCGTGAAGCGGAACCAGTACGCGGTGGCCGGCCGCAGCCCTCGGACGTCGGCCTTCACGGTGTGGTCGGACGCGGCCGACGCGATCGTCGTGCCGGTCGCGGATATCCGGGTGAACTCCCGGTCCTCGGCGACCTCCCAGCGCACCGGGGTGTCCGCACCGATCCCCGAGCCGGGCTCCGCTCCGGGCTCGGGGGTGACACGGGTCCACAGCAGGACGCCGTCGGGCAGCGGGTCACCGGAGGCGACGCCGTGCAGGAAGGCGGGGGCCCCGGCGGCCCGGGCGGGGGCCGCGGAGGTGACGGAAGCGGTGGCGAGCACGGGGACGGCGGCGGCGCTCGCGGCGGCGGCCCGTACGACGGTGCGGCGGCTCGGCGAGGAAAGGTGTCGACTGGTCACGGCCGATCACCCTACGGGCGCGTACGGCGAACGGGCGGGCGAACAGAGGAAGTTCGCCCGCCCGTCGGGAAACGGTCGCCGGCCGGTGGCCCGGCGGACCCCGGAGCGACCGGAGGCCGCCGGGGTCCGGAGGCGTTACGCCTTGAGCGCCTTGTCGATGGCCTTGGTGAATTCGTCGGCCGTCATCGGGGCGTTCTCGCTGCCCTCGGCCGTGATCTTCTTGTCGTCCATCTTCAGCGTCGGCGTGCCCTGCACCCCGCTCTTGTCGAAGGTCTTGGACATCTTCATCGCCCAGGCGTCGTACGTGCCGTCCTCGACGTTCTTCTGGAAGTCCTTGTTCCCCTTCAGCGCGTCCACGGAGTTCGCGACCTCGATCAGGTAGCTGTCCTTGGCGAACTTGTCGTCGCTCTCCTCGGGGTGGAACTCCGCCGAGTACAGCGCGGCCTTGTACTCCAGGAAGGCCTCGGGGCTCACGTCCAGCGCCGCGCCGAGCGCGCTCAGGGCGTTCTTGGAGCCCTCGCCGTTGTCGGTGTTGTCGATGAAGGTCGCGCCGATGTACTTGACCTTGTACTTGCCGGCCTCGACGTCCTTCGAGACGGTCTCGCCGACGCCCTGCTCGAACGTGGCGCAGACCGGGCAGCGCGAGTCCTCGTACAGCTCCAGGGTCTTCTTCGCACTCGACTTGCCGACGACCACCGTGGTGCCGTCCTTGCCCGAGGTGTTCTTCGGGGCGGTGACGTTCTTCGCGTCGGCGGCCGCCTCCCAGGCGTCCGGCTTGTTCAGCTGCATCACGCCGTAGCTGATGCCGCCGACCACGGCGAGGGCGGCGACGACCGAGACCGCCACGACGATCTGCTTGCGGGCCTTGTCCTTCTTCGCCTGGCGCTCGCGCTCGGCACGCAGCCGCTCGCGGGCCGCCGCCTTGTTCGCCTGGCTGTTGCGCTTGCTCATGTTCGTTTCTCCGTGCGTACGTGTGTGGGGAGTGGGCCTGCCGTTCGGCGCGTGTCGCCGTGCCCTCAGGCAGCGGCGTACGTCGCGAGCGGCGGGCCCCTGCGTCCCAGACCATGCACGAGGAAGCGGGCGGTCAGCGGCGGGTGCGGACGCCCGGCGGGCCGGGAGCGGCGGGCCGCGGCCCGCACCCCCGCGCGGACCACGGCGACCGCGGTCAGCAGCGGCCGGAACGCCAGCAGGGCCGCCGTGCGC
>NZ_LZRD01000046.1 GCF_001687325.1 Streptomyces sp. PTY087I2
TCCCGGGCGGGGACGGCGGCTTGGGCGGGGCCACGGGCGAACCGGTGGCCGCGGCGGCCGGAGAGCCCGTGGACGCTGCCGCGGCGCCCGCGGCGGCCCCGGCGGCCACCGCCGGGGTCTTCGCGTTGCGCACGGAGCGCAGGGCTCCGCGCAGCCGGTCGCGGGCGCCCTCGCCGGACTCGCCCGTCCCGGCTGTCTGCTTCGGCGGCTTCGCGGCCTTGGGCTGCTTCGGCGTCCGCTTGACGAGGGGGTCCACGGCGGGCGCCGGCGGGATCGCCATGACCTGGGTGGAGTCCGCGGGGGCGGGCACGGGCACGTCGGGGGCCTTGATGACCTCGTTGAGCAACGCCCGCGCCCCGGCGTCGTCGAGGCGCTGTTCCGGGTCCCGGGCGAGCAGCCCGTAGATGACCTCGGTGAGCGGACCGGCGTTCTTCGGCGGGTCGAGCGGTTCGGTCATCACCGCCGTGAGCGTGGCGATGGCCGAGCCCTTGTCGTACGGCGGGCAGCCCTCGACGCTGGCGTACAGCAGCCCGCCGAGCGACCACAGGTCGGCGGGCGGGCCCGGCTTGTGGCCGCGCGCCCGCTCCGGCGAGATGTACGAGGGGGCGCCGACGAGCATGCCGGTGGAGGTGACCGACGGGTCGCCCTCGACCTGGGCGATGCCGAAGTCGGTGAGCACGACGCGCCCGTCCTCCGCGATCAGCACGTTGGACGGCTTCACGTCGCGGTGCAGGATGCCCTGGCGGTGGGCCGAGCGCAGCACGTCGAGGATGGCGAGCCCGACCTCGGCGGCGCGTTTCGGCGTCAGCGTGCCGTCCTCGCGGATGACTTCGGCCAGGGACTTGCCCTCGACCAGTTCCATGACGATCCACGGGCGGTCGTCCTCGTCGACCACGTCGTAGACGGTCACCGCGCTGTTGTTGCGGATCCGTGCGATCGCCTTGGCCTCACGCAGGGTGCGCGTGATCAGCCGGCGTTTCTCGTCCTCGTCGATCGCCGAGGGGAACCGCAGTTCCTTCACCGCGACCGTGCGGCCGAGCGTCTCGTCGTCGGCGCGCCAGACCGTACCCATGCCGCCCCTGCCGAGCACTCCCCCGAGCCGGTAGCGCCCCGCGAGGAGACGACCGTTCTTGTCCCCTTGGGGCTCCCGTGCCTGCTCCGCCTCCGACATGCGTCCCCTCTGCGATCAACCCGCCCTGGCAGAGCGTTCATTGTCCCTCACCCCGGGACCGGTCCTGGTGCCGGGTCCGGGTCCGCCGCGCCGCGGCCCGCCGGGGGAATCCCTCACAGCCTCCTACCAACCGGGCCTCCCCGTCCAGGCCGGACCGGCCCGCCGCCCCGCCCCACCGGGCAGGCGGGGCCCAACTGCCCCGGAGGCAACAGGCGATGGCCGCCGGGCGGGGTTCTTCCGGCCGTCCCCTCGGGCGGCCGTCCCCGGGATCCGCCGCCCCTCGGACCGGCACGGCGCCTCTCGGATCAGCCGCCCCTCGGATCAGCCGCCTCCCCCGGATCCGTACGCCGTCCGGGGCTCCGCGGGACGCCCCTCAGATCGGCACGATGTCCGGTGCGCCCAGCCGGGCCGCGTCCGCCGTGAGGTCGTCGGGCTGGCGCTGCGACTCCCGCTCGGCCTCCACCCGCTTCTCGTAGTGCTCGACCTCCCGGTCGATCCGCCCCTGGTCCCAGCCCAGCACCGGCGCGATCAGCTCCGCGCAGAGCCGGGCGCTGCGGGTGCCCCGGTCGAAGGTCTCGATGGAGATCCGGGTGCGCCGGGTCAGCACATCGTCCAGATGGCGGGCGCCCTCGTGGGAGGCCGCGTAGACGATCTCGGCGCGCAGATAGTCGTCGGCGGCGGGCAGCGGTTCGCCCAGGACGGGGTCGGCGAGGATGAGTTCCAGAATTTCCTCGGTCATTGAGCCGTACCGGTTGAGCAGATGCTCCACCCGGGCGACATGGAGTCCGGTCCGGGCCGCGATCCGGGCGCGCGCGTTCCACAGGGCCTTGTACCCCTCGGCCCCCAGCAGCGGGGTGTCCTCGGTGACGCAGGCGGCGACCCGCTGGTCGAGCCCGTGCACCGCCTCGTCCACCGCGTCCTTGGCCATGACCCGGTACGTCGTGTACTTGCCGCCCGCCACGACGACCAGGCCGGGGGCGGGGTGGGCCACCGTGTGCTCGCGCGACAGCTTGCTGGTGGCGTCCGACTCGCCGGCCAGCAGAGGGCGCAGCCCGGCGTAGACGCCCTGGACGTCGTCCCTGGTCAGCGGGGTGTTCAGGACGGAGTTGACGTGCTGGAGGAGATAGTCGATATCGGCGCTGGAGGCGGCCGGGTGGGCCTTGTCCAGGTCCCAGTCGGTGTCCGTGGTGCCGATGATCCAGTGCCGGCCCCAGGGGATGACGAAGAGGACGGACTTCTCGGTGCGCAGGATGAGGCCGGTGGAGGAGTGGATGCGGTCCTTGGGGACGACCAGGTGGATGCCCTTGGAGGCCCGGACGTGGAACTGTCCGCGCTCGCCGATGAGCCCCTGGGTGTCGTCGGTCCACACGCCGGTGGCGTTGACCACCTGCTTGGCCCGGACCTCGTACTCCGTGCCGCTCTCGACGTCCCGGACGAGCACGCCGACGACCCGCTCGCCCTCGCGGAGAAAGCCGACGACCCGGGCCTGGTTGGCCACGTGGGCGCCGTAGGACGCGGCGGTGCGCACCAGGTCGGTGACGAAGCGGGCGTCGTCCATCTGGGCGTCGTAGTACTGGAGGGCGCCGACCAGGGCGTCCTTCTTCAGCGCGGGGGCGACCCGCAGGGCGTGCTTGCGGGAGAGGTGGCGGTGGACGGGGAGGCCGCGTCCATGGCCGGAGGAGACCGACATCGCGTCGTACAGCGCGACGCCCGAGCCGGCGTAGAGGCGCTCCCAGCCCTTGTGCTGCAAGGGGTAGAGGAAGGGCACGGGCTTCACCAGATGCGGCGCGAGCCGTTCCAGGAGCAGTCCGCGCTCCTTGAGCGCCTCCCGGACCAGGGCGAAGTCGAGCATCTCCAGATAGCGCAGGCCGCCGTGGATCAGCTTGCTCGACCTGCTCGATGTGCCGGACGCCCAGTCGCGCGCCTCGACCAGGCCGGTCGTCAGGCCTCTCGTGGCGGCGTCCAGCGCCGTGCCCGCGCCGACCACGCCCGCCCCCACGACCAGCACGTCCAGTTCGCGTTCGGCCATGGCGGCGAGCGCGAGGGTGCGCTCGGCGGGTCCCAGTGTCGCTGTCCTCACTGCTGCCTCCCGGTGGATCGGGGTGGTCGGACACGGGAGTGCCACCCGGCCGAGGGGCCGGCCGCCCGTGTCCACCTCTCGATTCTGTCCGCGCTCCCCGAGTTCAGCCACCGCCTGTGGACAACACCCCGGTGACCGGAGCGGCACAATGCGACATATAGGTCATATTTACGCCTAGTCTGACATTGCGCTGTCCACAGCAGTTGCGATCTTCGCTCTCCGCATTTAGGGGGTCTTCCTGTATGCCCGCAGACCTCGCCGTCATCGGACTCGGCCACCTCGGCCTGCCCCTCGCCCAGGCCGCCGTGACCGCCGGGATCGACACCGTCGGCTACGACCCCGACCCCCGCCCGTACGCGGAGCTGAGAGCCGGCCGGAGCCCCGTCGAGGGCGCTCTCACCGCCTCCGAGGTCCGCCGCATGCTCTCGGGCGGCTTCCGGCCCACCACCGACGCCGCCGAGCTGGGCCGGGTCCGTACCGCCGTGATCTGCTCCCCCGCCCCGCTCGGCCCCGACCGCACCATCGACCTCACCGCGCTCGGCGACGCCGCCCGTGCCCTGGCCGCCCGGCTGCGCCCGCACACCACCGTGCTGCTGGAGTCCGCCGTACCGCCGGGCACCACCGAGACCTTCCTGCGCCCCCTGCTCGAAGAGGGCTCCGGGCTCGTCGCCGGACGCGACTTCCACCTCGCCTGCTCCCCCGGCCGGCTCGACCCCGGCAACCGCACCCGCACCCTGGCCAACACGCCCAAGGTCATCGGCGGCCTCACCCCCGCCTGCACCGAGTCGGCCGCCGCCTTCTACGGACGGCTCACCGACAAGGTCGTACGGGCCCGGGGTCCGCGCGAGGCGGAGATGACGAAGGTCTTGGAGACCAACTTCCGGCACGTCAACATCGCGCTGGTCAACGAGATGGCGGTGCTCTGCCACGACCTCGGCGTCGACTTCTGGGACGTCGTCCGGTGCGCCGAGACCAAGCCGTTCGGCTTCCAGACCTTCCGCCCGGGACCCGGCGTCGGCGGGCACGGCGTCCCGGTCGACCCGGGCTGCCCGCCCTACGGCGGCCGCACCGCCGGACACCCGCTGCGGATGGTCTCGCTGGCGCAGGAGATCAACGACCGGATGCCCCGTTACGTCATCCAGCGCTGCGCCACCCTCCTCAACGAGCACGGCAAGTCCGTCCGGGGCGCACGCGTCCTGCTGCTCGGCGTCACCTACAAACCGGACACCGCGGACCAAGAGGCCGCGCCCGCCCGGGAGATCGCCACCCGGCTCATCGACATGGGCGCCCAGATCGGCTACCACGACCCGCACGTCCTGGACTGGCGGGTCCGCGAACGCCCCGTCCCGCGCGCCGACTCGCTGTACGAGGCGGCGGCCGCCGCCGACCTGACCGTACTGCTCCAGCAGCACCGCACCTACGACCTCCAGGGCCTCGCGGTGAAGGCCCAACTGCTCCTGGACACCCGGGGGGCCACTCCGGCGGGGGCCGCACACCGGCTCTAGTGCGGGACGCGCGCGAGGTGACGGACCGTCGAAAGATAGTCAGTGACCGGATCCGGACGGTGCTGCTACTCTGCGGCGTCACAGAGAGCACACACGTGCGTATTCCGCGCAGCAGTGCGCAGCCGCCCCAGGGGGAGTCCCACCGTGAGTCAGCCCGTGCAGCCGCCGAACCAGCCCCAGCAGCCCGTCGAGGGCAACCCCTATGCCGGCCAGCCGGGTCAGCCCGCCCCCGCCGCCCCGACCGGCACCCCGTACGGCCAGCAGCCCCCGGCCCCGACCGGCAACCCGTACGGCCAGCAGCCCGGCCAGGGCGCCCCGTTCGGCGGCGGCGCGCCCTTCGCTCCGGCGCCCCCGGTCCGCAACAACATCCTGCTCGGGGTGGCGGTCGCGCTCGGCGCGGCGATCGTCGCGGGCATCCTGTACGGCGTGATCGCGGGCTCCATCGAGCGCGAGGTCGGTTACGCGGCGGTCGGCGTCGGCTTCCTCGTCGGCTTCGCGGCGAGCAAGGTCGGCGGCTCCCACCCGGCGATCATCGCCGCCTCCGCCGTCTTCTCGATCGGCGCGGTCTACCTGGGGCAGCTCATCGGCATCTCGATGATCCTGTCCGATCTGGCGCAGATCCCGTTCTCCGAGGTCGTCGGCGACCACTTCGACACGGTGACCAAGGCCTGGTCGGAAGAGGCCGACTTCATGACGTACGTCTTCTTCGCCATCGGCGCGATCGGCGCCATCGGTGGGGCGAAGAAGGCCGGCTGACACCGCGCAGGACATACGGAAGGGCCCGGACCGCTCGGCGGTCCGGGCCCTTCGCGTACGTACGCGGGAGATCAGCGGCGGTGCTGCGAGTCCGCCACCGTCACCTCGACGCGCTGGAACTCCTTGAGGTCGCTGTAGCCGGTGGTGGCCATCGCGCGGCGCAGGGCGCCGAAGATGTTCATCGAGCCGTCCGGGGTGTGCGAGGGGCCGGTGAGGACCTCCTCCGTCGTCCCGACCGAGCCGAGGTCGACCAGCTTGCCGCGCGGCACGTCCTCGTGGACGGCCTCCATGCCCCAGTGTCGGCCACGGCCCGGCGCGTCGGTGGCGCGGGCCAGCGGGGAGCCCATCATCACGGCGTCGGCGCCGCAGGCGATGGCCTTCGGCAGGTCGCCGGACCAGCCGACGCCGCCGTCGGCGATGACGTGCACGTACCGGCCGCCGGACTCGTCCATGTAGTCGCGGCGGGCGCCGGCGACGTCCGCGACGGCGGTGGCCATCGGGACCTGGATGCCGAAGACGTTGCGCGTGGTGTGCGCGGCGCCGCCGCCGAAGCCGACGAGGACACCGGCCGCGCCGGTCCGCATCAGGTGCAGGGCGGCGGTGTACGTGGCGCAGCCGCCGACGATGACCGGGACATCCAGCTCGTAGATGAACTGCTTCAGGTTCAGCGGCTCGGCGGCGCCGGAGACGTGCTCGGCGGAGACCGTCGTACCGCGGATGACGAAGATGTCGACGCCCGCGTCGACGACCGCCTTGGAGAACTGGGCGGTGCGCTGCGGGGAGAGCGCGGCGGCGGTGACGACACCGGAGTCGCGCACCTCCTTGATGCGCTGCCCGATCAGCTCCTCCTGGATCGGCGCGGAGTAGATCTCCTGGAGCCGGCGGGTCGCGGACTCGGCCGGCATCTCGGCGATCTCGTCGAGCAGCGGCTGCGGGTCGGCGTGCCGGGTCCACAGGCCTTCCAGGTTCAGCACGCCGAGGCCGCCGAGCTCGCCGATCCGGATGGCGGTCTGCGGGGAGACCACGGAGTCCATGGGAGCGGCCAGGAACGGCAGCTCGAAGCGGTAGGCGTCGATCTGCCAGGCGATCGAGACCTCCTTCGGGTCCCGGGTGCGGCGGCTCGGAACGACAGCGATGTCGTCGAATGCGTAAGCCCGGCGGCCGCGCTTGCCGCGCCCGATCTCGATCTCAGTCACGATGTGTGGCCTTTCCCTCTACGTCTGCGCTGACCAGTATCCCCGACGCACACGTGAGGGGCGGTACCGGGAACTCCGGTCCGCCCCTCACCTGCGGTGATGCGTTACTTCCCGCGTTACTTCCGGCTGTAGTTCGGTGCTTCCACCGTCATCTGGATGTCGTGCGGGTGGCTCTCCTTGAGACCCGCCGAGGTGATCCGGACGAAGCGGCCCTTGCTCTCCATCTGGTCGACGGACGCGGCACCGACGTAGCCCATGGTCTGGCGCAGGCCGCCGACGAGCTGGTGGAGGACGTTGGCCAGCGGGCCCCGGTAGGGCACCTGGCCCTCGATGCCCTCGGGGACGAGCTTGTCGTCCGAGGAGACCTCGGCCTGGAAGTAGCGGTCCTTGGAGTAGGACCGGCCCTGGCCGCGGGACTGCATGGCGCCCAGCGAGCCCATGCCGCGGTACGACTTGAACTGCTTGCCGTTGATGAACATCAGCTCGCCCGGCGACTCCTCGCAGCCCGCGAGCAGGCTGCCCAGCATCACGCTGTCCGCGCCGGCGGCGAGGGCCTTGCCGATGTCGCCGCTGTACTGGAGGCCGCCGTCGCCGATCACCGGGACACCGGCGGCACGGGCGGCGAGCGCTGCCTCGTAGATCGCGGTGACCTGCGGGACGCCGATACCGGCGACCACGCGGGTGGTACAGATCGAGCCGGGCCCGACGCCGACCTTCACGCCGTCGACACCGGCGTCGATCAGGGCCTGGGCACCGTCGCGGGTGGCGACGTTGCCGCCGATGACGTCGACGCCGACGCTCGACTTGATCTTCGCCATCCAGGCGAGGGCGTTGCTGTTGTGGCCGTGCGAGGTGTCGACGATGAGGAAGTCGACCCCGGCGGAGGCGAGGGCCTGCGCGCGCTCCAGCGCCTCGGGGCTGGCGCCGACGGCCGCGCCGACCAGCAGGCGGCCCTCGGCGTCCTTCGCGGCGTTGGGGTACTGCTCGGCCTTCTTGAAGTCCTTGACCGTGATGAGGCCCTTGAGGAGGCCCGCCTCGTCGACCAGCGGCAGCTTCTCGATCTTGTGGCGGCGCAGCAGCTCCATGGCCTCGACGCCGGAGATGCCGACCTTGCCGGTGACGAGCGGCATCGGCGTCATGACCTCGCGCACCTGGCGCGTACGGTCCGACTCGAAGGCCATGTCGCGGTTGGTGACGATGCCGAGCAGCTTGCCCGCGCCGTCGGTGACCGGCACACCGCTGATGCGGAACTTCGCGCAGAGCGCGTCCGCCTCACCGAGCGTGGCGTCGGGGTGCACCGTGATCGGGTCGGTGACCATGCCGGACTCGGACCGCTTGACCAGGTCGACCTGGTTCACCTGGTCCTCGATGGAGAGGTTGCGGTGCAGCACGCCGACGCCGCCCTGGCGGGCCATGGCGATGGCCATGCGGGCCTCGGTCACCTTGTCCATGGCGGCCGAGAGCAGGGGGATGTTCACCCGGACGTTGCGCGAGATGAGGGTCGAGGTGTCGACCGCGTTGGGCAGAACCTCGGACGCGCCGGGCAACAGCAGCACGTCGTCGTAGGTCAACCCGAGCGTCGCGAATTTCTCGGGCACTCCGTCGACGTTTGCAGTCATGACACCTTCCCCAAATGGCCTTGATCGGTGCGGATGTCCATGCTAACGGCCCCGGGAGGTGTCTCATTCCACGATCAAGATCACTTGACGGTTCTGGAGCTTCGCACGAAGCGGCCGGCGGCGGACGCCGACGTACCGCTACTGCTCGGCGAGCGCCCGGAGCCTGCTGAGCGCGCGGTGCTGGGCGACGCGGACCGCGCCCGGTGACATCCCGAGCATCCGTCCGGTCTCCTCGGCGGTCAGCCCCACCGCGACCCGCAGGACCAGCAGCTCGCGCTGGCTCTCCGGGAGGTTGGCGAGAAGCTTCTTGGCCCAGGCGGCGTCGCTGCTGAGCAGGGCGCGCTCCTCCGGGCCGAGGGAGTCGTCGGGCCGCTCCGGCATCTCGTCGGAGGGGACGACGGTCGACCCCGGGTGGCGCATCGCGGCACGCTGGAGATCGGCGACCTTGTGTCCGGCGATCGCGAAGACGAAGGCTTCGAAGGGCCTGCCGGTGTCCTTGTAGCGCGGCAGCGCCATCAGCACCGCGACGCAGACCTCCTGCGCCAGGTCCTCCACGAAGTGGCGAGCATCACCGGGGAGCCGGTTCAGCCGGGAGCGGCAGTAGCGCAGGGCGAGGGGGTGGACGTGGGCCAGCAGATCATGGGTGGCCTGCGCGTCTCCGTCGACGGCGCGGTGCACCAGGGCACCGATCACCGTGGTCTCGTCATCGCGCATCGAACCATGGTGCCCTGCTGCCACTCGGTCCGCTGCACCGCCTCCGGAGTTGTGCACCGAAGCGTTATGAGCGGGTGCGCCGGATGTCATGTCCTGCGCCCTCCCCTTCCGCTCGACCGAATCGTTCCTGAGGAACTCCACGACTCAAGGATGCGTCATCGGCCGGGAAGCGTCACATGGCACCGCTGGGCGGGCGCCCGGTTACGGGGTGTGGAGCCGGTGGCCCGCTCCGTCCCCCGTCCGCCGGTCTGCGGACGGGGCGCGGTCCGGGCCGCGTCCTCAGCGGACCAGGCCCCAGCGGAATCCGAGGGCCACCGCGTGGGCGCGGTCCGAGGCCCCGAGCTTCTTGAACAGGCGGCGGGCGTGGGTCTTCACCGTGTCCTCGGAGAGGAACAGCTCACGGCCGATCTCCGCGTTGGAGCGGCCGTGACTCATGCCTTCGAGCACCTGGATCTCCCGCGCGGTGAGCGTGGGGGCCGCCCCCATCTCGGCGGACCGCAGCCGGCGCGGGGCGAGCCGCCACGTCGGGTCGGCCAGCGCCTGGGTGACGGTGGCCCGCAGCTCGGCGCGCGAGGCGTCCTTGTGCAGATAGCCGCGGGCACCGGCGGCGACCGCGAGCGCGACCCCGTCCAGGTCCTCGGCGACGGTCAGCATGATGATCCGGGCCCCGGGGTCGGCGGAGAGCAGCCGCCGGACGGTCTCCACACCTCCCAGACCGGGCATGCGTACGTCCATCAGAATCAGATCCGAACGATCGGCACCCCAGCGGCGGAGGACTTCCTCGCCGTTGGCCGCGGTCGTCACACGCTCGACGCCGGGCACGGTGGCCACCGCGCGACGGAGCGCTTCTCGGGCAAGCGGGGAGTCGTCGCAGACGAGGACGGATGTCATGACCGTCCTCCGCAGCTGATGCGCGTCACCTTGAGCCTCCAGGCTGATACAAGTCGTCACCTGTGCGGTCGACCCCCTCGGACATGTGCCCGAGCCGGATATCCGTCAACCGCATCCGTTCCTTTAACGACGGTCACTCGAAAGAGTTACGGGTCGCGCGACCGGGTTCGGCACTCTACGTGAAGGCTCGGACACGGAGGAGAACGGCGCGGGCGATTCACCCGCCAACCGGATCTTCACCCCCTGGCATGCCCTATTTGGCAGCTTTTCTTCCCTTTCGAGGGTGTCTGTGGCTAGATTCGCAATCAGTCATATTTACATCTACTAGCACCGTAGATGTACGGTCGAGACTTCGGTCACACCGATCAGAGACGGTCCGAACACAGCAGGCCGTCGAACACAGACGGTCGAGGATGCCGCTTCCGACGCAGCACAGCTCCGAGGGGACAAGCAATGGCAGATTTCTCCCGCCTTCCCGGACCCAACGCAGACCTGTGGGACTGGCAGCTGCTCGCCGCCTGCCGAGGCGTGGACAGCTCCCTGTTCTTCCACCCGGAGGGCGAGCGCGGCGCGGCACGGAGCGCCCGCGAGACCTCCGCGAAGGAGGTGTGCATGCGCTGCCCGGTACGGGCCGAGTGCGCGGCGCACGCCCTGGCCGTACGGGAGCCCTACGGCGTGTGGGGCGGCCTGACGGAGGACGAGCGCGAGGAGCTGATGGGCCGGGCCAGAACCCGGCTGATCAGCGCGGCGCCCTCCGGGGTACCCGCCGCCGGACCGGGCTCCGGCGCCACCTGACACCCGTACGCCTCAACGCGACGCAGAAACGTTTTTTCAGCACCTTCAGCCATCCGGCCCCCGACCGGTCGCGGCGGGCCTCCGCACGCGCGCCGTGCCCCGCGCCGCCTCAGCGGGCGGCGGTCCGCGCCAGCTGGTCCAGGGTGGCCGCCACCGCCGGGACCCGGGCCAGGTCCGGCAGGGTCAGCGCGACGATCTCCCGCTCGATCACGGGCTCGACCGGCACGGCCCTGGCCCCCTTGGGGCGTACCGACTCGACGGCCAGCTCCGGCAGCACCGCCACGCCCAGCCCGGCCCCGACGAGGCCCATCACCGCCGGGTAGTCGTCGGTGGCGAAGTCGATGCGCGGGGCGAAGCCGGACTCCTCGCAGACCTCGACGAGCTGGCGGCGGCAGCGCGGGCAGCCCGCGATCCAGGACTCGTCGGCCAGCTCGCCGATGGCCACGCTCGAAGCCTCCGCCAGCCGGTGCCCCTCCGGGAGGAGGCCGATCAGCCGGTCGGTGAGCAGCGGCCGGACCACCAGGTCGTCCCATTCGCCGCCGGTCGTCCCGTAACGGAACGCCAGCGCGATGTCGCAGTCGCCCTCCCGCAGCAGGTCCACCGAGCGCGGCGGCTCGGCCTCGACGAGCGAGACGCGGGTGCCGGGGTGTTCGGCGCGCAGGGCGGCCAGCGCGCCCGGGACCAGGGTGGAGCTGCCGCTGGGGAAGGAGACCAGCCGGACCCGGCCGGCCCGCAGTCCGGCGATGGCGGCGACCTCCTCCTCGGCCGCGGTCAGCCCCGCGAGGATGCCGGCGGCGTGCCGCACCAGCGCCTCGCCGGCCTGGGTGAGGCGCATCTCGCGTCCGGTGCGGATCAGCAGCGTGGTGCCGGCGGAGGCCTCCAGGGCCTTCATCTGCTGGCTGACGGCGGGCTGGGTGCAGCCGAGTTCGCGGGCGGCGGCGGAGAACGAGCCGGTGGTGGACACGGCGCGCAGGACACGGAGGTGGCGAGCTTCGATCACCCCTCCATCATAAGAAACTCTTGGAGGAGGGGCGAACTAACGAGGTGCTTCTTTGAGGTAGGGGCGGTTAGCGTATCCGCATGAAGCTGCTGACCGTGAACATCGGCCGTCCCCGCCCCAACGCACAGACCGGCGGCCCGGACGGCCTCTCCGGCATCGACAAGCGCCCGACGGACGGCCCCGTGGAGGTGCGCGACCCCGGGCCCAAGGGCGTCGGCGGCAGCGGGCTGTCCGGGGACGCGGTGTGCGATCTGCGCCATCACGGCGGCAGCGACCAGGCGGTGTACGCCTTCGCCCGGGAGGAGCTGGACGCCTGGGAGCGGGAGCTGGGCGGCCGGAAGCTGGCCAACGGGGTCTTCGGCGAGAACTTCACGACCCAGGGCCTCGACGTCAGCGGCGCGCGGATCGGCGAGCGCTGGCGGGTGGGGGCGGACCTGGTGCTGGAGGTGACCTCGGGGCGGATCCCGTGCCGGACCTTCGCCGAGCACCTCGGGGAGAAGGGGTGGATCAAGCGGTTCACTCAGGAGGGCGTGACCGGCGCGTACCTGCGGGTGATCGAACCGGGCACGGTCCGCGCCGGGGACCCCATCGAGATCGTGCACCGGCCGGACCACGGGATCACCGCCGCCGTGCAGTTCCGGGCGGTGACGACCGACCGCACCCTGCTGCCCTCCCTGCTGGCCGCCGGGGACGCGCTGCACCCGAAGACGCTGAGCCAGGCGCGGGAGTACGTGGCACGGCAGGGCTGAGGGCGGTCGCTCACGAGGTCGGCGGCGCCATCGGGTGACGCGGCGTCACCTGCGCCGCGTCCTCCGGGGCGTTGGCCGGGAACTGGATCAGCCGACGGCGCGTCCACCACCAGTGACCCGCGCCCGAGAATCAGACATCGAGCCGAGTGGCACGTCTCAGGGGGAAGACCATGCCCGATGCGCAGCAGCCCTGGTATACCCCGGGCCCGCCGCAGCAGCCCGTTCCCGGTAACCCGTACGCGTCGGAGGGCGGCGCGCAGCAGGGGTTCGGGATACCGACACCCGCGCCGACGCCACCACCTCCGCCCCCGCGTCGCCGCTTCGGCCGGGGGCCCGTCGTCGCCGCGGTCGTGGCGCTGGTGCTCGTGGTCGTGGCGGGCGGGGTGTACGGCTTCACCGACTGGGGGCGGGACGATCCCGCGAAACCCGTGGTGAAGAAGTCGCCCGGCCCTTCCGGTTCGGCGTCCCCGTCCCGTACGCCCGCGGCGGGCGCCCCGAAGCTGAGCCACATTCCGACGACGGCGGAGGTCGCGGCCGCGCGGAAGCCGGGCGAGGCGTCGGCGTGGATCGCCGACGACAAGACCGATATCCCCAAGCAGATCAACAAGGTCCACGACCTGTGGATCGTCGGCGACACCGCCGTACAGGCCCTGTACCGGAAGGTGACGGCCTACCGGCTCTCGGACGGGGCCGAGGTGTGGAGCGTGACGCTCCCCTCCGCCGTGTGCGAGACCCCGGCGAACCCGACGCCCGACGGCAAGGTCGTGGTGTTCCGGCAGGAGAGGCCCGACAACGAGCGGGGCAATCGCTGCAACCGGATGCAGATGATCGATCTCAAGACCGGGAAGCAGGGGTGGCAGAAGAAGCTCGACGAGCCCGGCGACCAGGACGACACGCTCATCGTCTACAGCGCCATCAGCGGCGACGTGCTGTCCGTCGCCCGGGGCCAACGGGCCGTCACCTACCGGATGGACGACGGGAGCAAGCTCCACAAGATTCCCTCGGAGAAGAAAGGGGCGTGCTTCCCCACCGGTGTGGCGGGCGGCGCCGCCCGGCTGCTGGTGAGTTCCGACTGCATGGTCTCCATGGACCGGGGCAAGAACTACGGCCAGCTGCGCGAGTTCGATCCCCGGACCGGCAAGCTCCTGTGGCGCTACCGGACGAAGACCGGCTGGAGCTTCGGCGCTCTGATCTCCATGGACCCGGTCGTCTTCACCGTCTACAACAACGAGGACACCGCGAAGGACTGGCGGATCACGGTGCTGGACCCCCAGGGCAAGCACCGCGTCACCTTCGACGCCCGGGACAAGGGGTTCGAACACTGTGCCGGAAGCGGGGGCGGCGATGACATCCAGCCCTGCCGGGGCGCCTCGGTCGACAAGGGCCTCATCATGCTGGGCGGCCAGAACCAGGTCGGCGCGTACGACCTGAAGACCGGGAAGTTCCTGTGGGGGATCAAGGACAACCGGCTCCGGATGCTCTATGCCCTGCGCGCGGAGGGCGGCACATCGATGCGCATCTACGAGGCGGCCGGCCCAAGCAGCCCGGGCCGGACGTTCCTCATGGGCCCGAAAGGCGCCGGCACGGAGACCGAGGTCGTGAAGCACCCGGCGGCGACCGCCGCGTGGGAGTACGAGATGTTCATGGGGCACACGGCCTACGTCGACGGACGCCTCGTCCTGACGGCGACGCACATGAGCGGCGACGAGGACAAAAAGCCCGTCCGCGAGGCCCGCATGCTGTCTTTCGCCGCCTCACCCTGACCCGTACTGGGGGATCTCCCCCGGCCGGACCGTAGGGGCCCGGTCGGGGGCGGTTCAGGGCTCTGCCCCATGCCCGGGGGCCGGTCGGCCCGAAATGCTGATGAGCATGGAGAAGACCAGGGGACGACGGCTGAAGCGGGTGCTTGTGACGCTGACGGTCGTGGTGGGGGTGCTCGCGGTGGCGGTCGGCGGCTCGTTCGCGTGGCTGTGGACGAACGCCGACCTGAGCACGGTGGGCAAGGTCCGCTTCGGCAACGAGCTGGCCGTGCCGCCGCTCGCGCCCTCGACGGTGGACGAGGACGGCACGCGCGTCTTCGATCTGCGGATGCAGGCGGGGAGCACGGAGTTCCGGGACGGGGCGGCGACGCCGACGTGGGGGTTCAACGGGGACCATCTGGGCCCGACGCTGCGGGCGAAGCGCGGTGAGCGGGTGAAGGTCCGGGTGCGCAACACCCTCGACGAGGCGTCCGGCGTGCACTGGCACGGGATGCACCTGCCCGCCGCGATGGACGGCGGACCGCACCAGATGGTCGAGGCGGGATCCACCTGGACCCCGCGCTGGAAGGTCGACCAGCCGGCCTCGACGCTCTGGTACCACCCGCATCCGCACGGGGCGACGGAGCGGCACGTGCAGCGGGGTCTGGCGGGGATGTTCCTGCTCGACGACGAGGACTCCGGGCGGCTCGCGCTGCCGAAGACGTACGGGGTGGACGATCTGCCGGTGATGGTGCAGGACGTCACGTTCGACGGCGCGACGTTCGACCACGGGCACCGGTTCCTGGCCAACACCGGCTTCCTGGGCGAGCGGACGATGGTGAACGGCACGCTCGATCCGTACGCCGAGGTCGGCGACGAGCGCGTACGGTTGCGCCTGCTCAACGCGTCGACCGCCCGCATCTACACCTTCGGCTTCGACGACGACCGTGCCTTCGACCTGGTGGGGACGGACGGCGGGCTGCTGGCTGCGCCCGCGTCGATGAACCGGGTGCAGCTGTCGCCGGGTGAGCGGGCGGAGGTCGTCGTGACGATGCGGCCGGGCGAGCGGAGGGTGCTGCGCAGCTACCCGTGGCGCGACGGGAACGGCTGGGAGCGGCGGTTCGACGGGGGCGACGACTCCTTCGACGTACTCCAGTTGCGGGCGGCCGAGCGGCTGCGCCCCTCCCCCGAGGTGCCGGGCCGGCTGGCCGTGGACCGGGGTCTTGAGCTGCCGGAGGCCGGTGACGCGGTGCGCAGCCGCCACTTCGAGCTGCGCAGGTCCGGGATCAACGGGAAGCCGATGGCGATGGGCCGGATCGACGAGACGGTCACCCGGGGCACGACGGAGGTGTGGACGCTGCGCAACGGCGGTGACATGACGCACAACTTCCATGTGCACGATGTGCAGTTCCGGGTGCTGGACGTGAACGGGAAGCGGCCGGAGCCGGCGCTGCGGGGCCGTAAGGACACGGTGGCGGTGCCGATGGGCGCGACTGTGCGGATCGCCCTGCGGTTCGACGGCCCGTCCGATCCGGATGTCCCGTACATGTACCACTGTCATCTGCTGTCGCACGAGGACGACGGGATGATGGGCCAGTTCGTGGTGGTGGAGAGGGGGCAGCGGGCGGGTGAGGTGCCGGACCATGCGGGGCACTAACGTGCCGCGTATGACGACTGCACTGATCACAGGCGCGACGGCGGGTATCGGGGCCGCGTTCGCGCGGCGGCTGGCGGCCCAGGGGCACAACCTGGTGCTGGTGGCGCGGGACACCGCGCGGCTGCGCGAGCAGGCCACCGAACTGCACGACCGGCACGGCATCGAGGCCGAGGTGCTGAGCGCCGATCTGTCCACGGACGGCGGTATCGAGGCGGTCGAGAAGCGGCTCGCGGACCGCAGGCACCCGATCGAACTGCTGGTCAACAACGCCGGGTTCGGCAACAAGGGGCGCTTCCTGGAGGTGTCCATGGCCGACGAGCTGACGATGCTGAAGGTGCACTGCGAGGCGGTCCTGCGGCTGACCTCGGCGGCGGTCGCCGGGATGCGGGAGCGGGGCCGGGGCGGGGTCGTCAACGTGGCGTCCGTCGCGGCGTTCGTGCCGCGCGGTACGTACGGGGCGTCGAAGTCCTGGGTCGTGCAGTTCACCCAGGGCGCGGCGCGGGACCTGGCCGGGTCGGGGGTGCGGCTGATGGCGCTGTGCCCCGGGTTCGTCCGGACGGAGTTCCACGAGCGGGCCGGGATGGGCACGGACAACATCCCGAACTGGATGTGGCTCGACGCGGACAAGCTGGTGGCCTCGGCGCTGACGGATCTGACGCGGGGGAAGACGGTGTCGGTCCCGGACCCGCGCTACAAGGCGCTGATGGGGCTGGTCAAGGTCACCCCGCGCGGGCTGCTCGGCGGGGTCACCTCGCGGACGGGACGCAAGTACGGTCCGCAGTAAGGCAGTAGCGGTACGGGAGTTGCTCGGCCCCGGGGTCCCGCCCCCTCCCGTCTCCGGCCGCCCTGTGATCGAATGATCGTCCGTTGCTCAGGGTTCGATCATTCTGCTCCAGGGGGCTGTCTCCGTGCGCGAAGGTGCTGCTGAACGTCATGACCGGCTGCTGAACCTGGTGCGCGAGCGCGGCACCGTACGCGTCTCCGACCTGGCGGACCGGCTCGGCGTCGCCACGGTCACCGCCCGGCGCGACGTCGAGGCGCTGGCCTCCCGGGGGCTGCTGGAGCGGGCGCACGGTTCGGTGTCCTGGCCCGCCGAACGGGGCCCGGCCGGTACGCCGGTGGGCGGCGGCCCCGTGATCGGGATGCTGGCCCCGGCCGCCGCCTACTACTTCGCCGAGGTGATCCGGGGCGCGCACGAGGCGGCCGCCCGGCTCGGCGCGCGGCTGATCCTGCGGGTCACCGACTACCGCCCCGAGGACGACGCGGCGCACGCGGCCGGGCTGCTGGCGGCCGGGGCGCAGGGGCTGCTGCTGGCGCCGAGCTGGACGGCGCCGGACCACCCCGAGCGGTACGGGGAGTGGATAGCCCGGCTGCCCGGCGAGAAGGTGCTGGTGGAGCGGGAGGGGGCGCCGGGCGGTCCGCTGGAGGGCCTGGACCGGGTGGTCTCCGACCATGCCCACGGGGTGCTGCTCGCCGTACGGCATCTGGTGCGGCTGGGCCACGGGACGCCGATGCTGGTGGCCCGTTCGGACAGCCCGACGGCGCAGGCGGTGCGCGCCGGGTTCACGCGGGCGCTGGCCGTGCTGGGGCTCGCCGGGACGGCTCCGCTGATCGCGACGCTCGCGGCGGACCGCGATCCGGCGCTGTTCGAGCGGTCGGCGCTGGCGGTGCGGGACGCGGTGCGCGAGGGGCGGGCGCGTTCGGTGCTGGTCCACAACGACGAGGACGCCATCCGGCTGGTGCGCCGGCTGGCGGAGCTGGGCGTGCGGGTCCCGGAGGACCTGGCGCTGATCACGTACGACGACGAGGTGGCGGCGCTCGCCGACACCCCGCTGAGCGCGGTGGCCCCGCCCAAACGGGAGGTGGGGCGCGGTGCGGCGGAGCTGCTGGTGGAGCGGTTGTCGGGGCCCCGGTACGCGGGCGGGGACGGGCGGCCGCCCCGGCGGCATGTGGCGCTGCTGCCCGCGTTGCGGGTGCGGGGGTCCTGCGGGCGGCCGGGGGCGGAGGACACCGACCGTCTTGCGACGGTCTGACCCTCTTCACCCCTCCCCGGATCGATCATTATTCGATCATTCAATCTTTCGCTCTTGACTTCGTTCAGGCGGAATCGAAATATCGCGGCTACCCAGCTCGTACCGTCCGTACGTCCGTACAGGAGCCATGCCGTGAGCCGCAGTCGGTCCCGTTCCGTCCAGGCGCTGGTCGGCGCCGCCACCGCTCTCGCCGTGGTCACGGCGTGCGGTGGCGCCGACGACTCCCGCGCCCGAGGTACCGCTGGCGACCCGGTGACCGTGTCCTTCTGGGCGTGGACGAAGGGGTCCCAGGAGGTCGTGGACGCGTTCAACGCGACCCACGACACGATCAAGGTGACGTTCGAGGAGATACCGTCGGGCGGCCTCGGCGGCTACCCCAAGATCGCCAACGCGGTGAAGGCGGGCATCGCCCCGGATCTGCTCTCCATCGAGTATCCGCAGCTGTCCGCGTTCGTCAGCCAGGGGTCGCTCCAGGACATCAGCCCGTATCTGACCGAGGACATCAAGAAGAAGTTCCTGCCGCAGACGATCGAGATGACGACGCTCGGCGGCCGGAACTGGGCGGTCCCCTTCGACGCCGCGCCCCAGATCTTCTACTACCGCAAGGACTTCTTCGCCGAGCACTCCATCGAACCGCCCGCCACCTGGGACGAGTTCCGGAGCGCGGCGGAGCGGGTGAAAAAGGCCGCCCCGAAGACCCGGATCGCCACGTTCTTCCCCGACGACCCGACGTTCTTCCAGGCCATGGCGTGGCAGGCGGGCGCGCAGTGGTTCCGGGCCGGGACGGACGCCTGGCGGATCGACACGACGGACCCGGCCTCCGAGCGTACGGCCGCCTACTGGCAGGGCCTGATCGACGACCGGCTCGTCTCCACCGCCTCCTCGTTCAGCCCCGAGTGGACCGGCTCCCTCAAGCAGGGCACCACCGTCGGCTACCTCGGCGCGTCCTGGGGCGCGGGCGTCCTCGCGGGCATCGTGCCCGAGCAGAAGGGGAAGTGGGCGGCGGTGCGGCTGCCGAGCCCGGAGGCGGACCGGCCGGCCAGCGGGATGGTCGGCGGCTCGACGTTCGCCGTCAGCAAGGGCAGTTCCAAGACCGCGGCCGCCGTCGAGTTCGCGCTGTGGATGGCGACGCACGAGGACGCGATCAACGCCCGGATCGGGGCGAGCACGTCGAGCGCGCTGCCCGCGTCGCCCGCCATGGTGCCGATCGCGAAGCGGGCGTTCGACACGAGTTTCTACGGCGGCCAGGACCTGTACGGGCTGTTCGAGGAGGCGGGCCGGTCCATCGGGCCCCAGTGGGTGTGGGGCCCGAGCCCCGGCGCGACCAACTCCGCGCTGGGCGACGAGCTGGGCGCGGTCGTCGGCGGCGGCTCGACGCTGCCGCGCACGCTCAGGAAGGCCCACGAGGCCACGGTCGCCGACCTGCGGAAGCGGGGCCTGAAGGTGGAGGAGGTGTCATGAGCGGCAACGGCAGAAGGCAGGCGCCGAAGGCGTTGAGCGCCCACGACACCGAACGGCGCGGAGCCGGTCGCGCCGAGGTGCCGGGCCCCCGCACCGGGCCCGCCCCGGGCTCCGCCCGTACCGACGAGCGCGGCGCGAAGGCGCGCGGCCTCACCGCCCGTACCGACGGACGCCGCTCGCAAGCGCCCGCCCGCACCCCGCGCCGCTCCACCGCCCTCAGCTCCCGCACCCGCACCCGGCTGGCGGCCGGCACCCTCCTCGCCCCCTTCTTCGCCCTGTTCACCGTGGCGATGATCGTCCCCGTCGGCTACGCGCTCTGGCTCTCCCTCTTCACCGAGAAGCAGTCCGGTCTCGGCTTCGACGGCCCCCGTACGGTCTTCGACGGCCTCGGCAACTACGCCACCGCCCTGGGCGACCAGGCCTTCCGCGACGGCTTCTGGGTGCTGGTCGGCTACTGCGCGCTCTATCTCCCGCTGATGATCGGCGGCGCGATCGTGCTGGCGCTGCTGCTGGACACCGCGCTGGCCCGGGCCCGCCGCTTCTTCCAGCTGGCGCTGTTCCTGCCGCACGCCATCCCCGGTCTGATCGCCGCGCTGATCTGGATCTACCTCTACACACCGCAGCTCAGCCCGGTCGTGGCCGCGATGGAGGCCGGGGGCGTCGGCTTCGACTTCTTCTCCTCCGAGGGCACGCTGCCCTCCGTCGTGAACATCGCGCTGTGGCAGTGGCTCGGCTACAACGTGGTGATCTTCTACGCCGCTCTCCAGGCCGTGGACCGCTCGCTGCTGGAGGCGGCCACCGTGGACGGGGCGGGCAACTGGCGGATCGCCTTCTCCGTCAAGCTCCCCCTGATCCGCTCGTCCCTGGTGATGGTGCTGCTCTTCACGGTCATCGGTTCGCTCCAGCTGTTCACCGAGCCCCTGATCCTCAGCCGTGGCTCGGGCTCGGCGGTGACCAGCACCTGGACCCCCAACATGTACGCCTACAGCGCCGCCTTCGAACGTAACGACTACGGTCTCGCGGCCGCCGCGTCCGTCCTGATCGCCCTGGTCGCCGCCGTCCTCTCCTTCGCCGTCACGCGCTTCACCAACCGCAGGAAGGAGGCACGCCCGTGATCTCCGGCAACCGATGGCTCTCGAAGTCCGCGGTCAACGTCGTCCTGCTGATCGCCGCCGTCTACACGCTCTTCCCTCTCGTCTGGCTGGTCTCGGCGGCCACCAAGGACGCGGGCAACCTGCTGGGCGGCGACGTCTTCTCCCTCCAGGGCTTCGACCTCGCGCACAACCTCTCCGAGCTGACGGCCTACCAGGACGGCATCTACTTCCGCTGGTACGGCAACTCGCTGCTGTACGCGGGGGCCGGGGCGCTCGGCTGCTCGCTGGTCAGCGTCGCCGCCGGGTACGCCTTCGACAAGTACCGCTTCCGGGGCAAGGAGAAGCTGTTCGCCCTGGTGCTGCTGGGCGTCCTGCTGCCCTCCACCGCCCTCTCCCTGCCGCTGTATCTGCTGGCGGTCGAGACCGGCACCGTCAACACCTACTGGGCGGTGCTGATCCCGGCGCTGGTCAACCCGTTCGGCGTGTACCTCTCCCGGATCTTCAGCGCCGGTTACATCCCCGACGAGGTTCTGGAGGCCGCCCGGATCGACGGAGCCGGTGAGCTGCGCACCTTCTGGTCGGTGGGGCTGCGGATGGTCATGCCGGGGTTCGTGACCGTGTTCCTGTTCCAGTTCACCGCGATCTGGAACAACTTCTTCCTGCCCCTGGTCATGCTCTCCGACAAGGACCTCTATCCGCTCAGCCTCGGCCTGTACAACTGGCACAGCAACGCCAACGCCGACCCGTCCTTCTACCCGATGGTCGTCACCGGCTCCCTCCTCGCCGTCACCCCGCTGATCATCGCCTTCGTCACGCTCCAGCGGCACTGGAAGGCCGGCCTCACCGCAGGAAGCGTCAAATGACCACCACCCCCACCGCTCTTCTCGCCATGGGCCCCGGCATCGCGGACCGCCTCTTCACCCCCGTACGACGGGCCCGCCTCACCGCGCTCGTCGACACCGACCCCGCCCTGGTCGCCCACCGGCTGACCGACCCGACGCCCGAGGTGGCCCGGGCGCTCGCGGGGGCCGAGCTGCTCATCACCTGCTGGGGCGCGCCCCCGCTCACCGCCGACGTCCTCGCCGCCGCGCCCCGGCTGCGGGCCGTGGTGCACGCGGCCGGGAGCGTCAAGCACCACATCACGCCGGCCTGTTGGGAGCGCGGGATCCAGGTCACCTCGGCGGCCGGGGCCAACGCGCTGCCGGTCGCCGAGTACACGCTGGCCGCGATCCTGTTCGCGGGCAAGAACGTGCTGCCCGCCGCCCATCGCTACCGGCAGCTCCGCGCCCCGCACGACTGGCGCGCGGAGCTGGCGGGGCACGGCAACTACCGGCGGTGCGTGGGCATCGTGGGCGCGTCCCGGATCGGCCGCCGGGTGATCGAGCTGCTGCGCCCGTTCGACCTGGACGTGCTGCTCTTCGACCCGTACGTGGACACGGGGGCGGCGGCCCGGCTGGGCGCGCAGAAGGTGGGGCTGGAGGAGCTGTGCGCCCGCAGCCGGATCGTCTCCGTCCACGCGCCCGAACTGCCCGCGACCCGGCATCTGATCGGCGCCGCGCAGCTCGCGGCGATGCCGGACGGGGCGACACTGATCAACACCTCGCGGGGTTCGCTGATCGACGGGGACGCGCTGCTGCCGGAGCTGGTGTCGGGGCGGCTGAACGCGGTGCTGGACGTGACGGAGCCGGAGGTGCCGCCCGCGGGTTCGCCGCTGTACGACCTGCCGAACGTGCTGCTGACCCCGCATGTGGCGGGTTCGCTGGGCGACGAGATCCACCGGCTGGCGGACTTCGCGCTGGACGAGGTGGCGCGGTACGCGAGCGGGCTGCCGTTCGCGGACCCGGTGACGCCGCAGGACCTGACGCGCATGGCTTAGGCGGCCGGACACGCACCGAGGCCCGGTGCCCCCGCGACGGGGGCACCGGGCCTCAGACGTACCGGCAGGTACTAGTGGGCGTGGCCGTGGCCGCCGTGACCGGCCTCGGCCTCTTCCTCGGCCGGCTTCTCGACGACCAGGGTCTCGGTCGTGAGCAGCAGCGACGCGATGGACGCGGCGTTCTCCAGGGCGGAGCGGGTGACCTTGACCGGGTCGATGACGCCGGCCTTGACCAGGTCGCCGTACTCGCCGGTGGCGGCGTTGAAGCCCTGGCCCTTGTCGAGGTCGGCGACCTTGGAGGTGATGACGTAACCCTCCAGGCCGGCGTTCTCGGCGATCCAGCGCAGCGGCTCGACGGCGGCGCGGCGGACGACCGCGACACCGGTGGCCTCGTCGCCGGTCTTGCCGAGGTTGCCCTCCAGGACCTTCACGGCGTGGACGATGGCGGAGCCACCGCCGGAGACGATGCCCTCCTCGACCGCGGCGCGGGTGGCGGAGATGGCGTCCTCGAGGCGGTGCTTCTTCTCCTTCAGCTCCACCTCGGTGGCGGCGCCGACCCGGATGACGCACACGCCGCCGGCCAGCTTCGCGAGGCGCTCCTGGAGCTTCTCGCGGTCCCAGTCGGAGTCCGTGGCCTCGATCTCGGCCTTGATCTGGTTGACGCGGCCCTTGACGTCCTCGGTGTTGCCACCGCCGTCGACGATGGTCGTGTCGTCCTTGGAGACGGTGACGCGGCGGGCGGTGCCGAGCACGTCCAGACCGGCCTGGTCGAGCTTGAGGCCGACCTCCTCGGCGATGACGGTCGCACCGGTGAGGGTGGCGATGTCGCCGAGCATGGCCTTGCGGCGGTCGCCGAAGCCCGGGGCCTTCACCGCGACGGCGTTGAAGGTGCCGCGGATCTTGTTGACGACGAGGGTGGAGAGCGCCTCGCCCTCGACGTCCTCGGCGATGATCAGGAGCGGCTTGGAGCCACCGGCCTGGATGACCTTCTCCAGGAGCGGGAGCAGCTCCTGGATGGAGCCGATCTTGCCCTGGTGGATCAGGATGTACGGGTCGTCGAGGACGGCCTCCATACGCTCCTGGTCGGTCACCATGTACGGGGACAGGTAGCCCTTGTCGAAGGCCATGCCCTCGGTGAACTCCAGGTCCAGACCGAAGGTGTTGGACTCCTCGACGGTGATGACACCGTCCTTGCCAACCTTGTCCATCGCGTCCGCGATGAGCTCGCCGACCTGCGGGTCCTGCGCGGAGAGCGCGGCGACGGCGGCGATGTCGGCCTTGTCGTCGATCGGGCGGGCCGTGGCGAGCAGCTCCTCGGAGACGGCCTTGACGGCGGCGTCGATGCCCTTCTTCAGGGCGGCCGGGGAGGCGCCGGCGGCGACGTTGCGCAGACCCTCGCGGACGAGCGCCTGGGCCAGGACGGTCGCGGTGGTGGTGCCGTCACCCGCTACGTCGTTGGTCTTGGTCGCCACCTCCTTGACGAGCTGGGCACCGAGGTTCTCGTACGGGTCGTCGAGCTCGACCTCGCGCGCGATGGTGACACCGTCGTTGGTGATGGTGGGGGCACCGAACTTCTTGTCGATGACGACGTTGCGGCCCTTGGGGCCGATCGTCACCTTGACCGTGTCGGCAAGCTTGTTGACGCCGCGCTCAAGGGCGCGACGGGCGTCCTCGTCGAACTTCAGAATCTTCGCCATGGGCTGTATCCCTCTCAAAATGAACTGCGCCCCTCGCCGCCCGGCTAGTTACTTCGCAGGGGGCCAGGGGCGCAGAACACAAGCAAACGTGGGTGAATTACTTCTCGACGATCGCGAGGACGTCGCGGGCCGAGAGGACGAGGTACTCCTCGCCGTTGTACTTCACCTCGGTGCCGCCGTACTTGCTGTACAGGACGACGTCGCCGGTCTTGACGTCGAGCGGAAGCCGCTCGCCGTTCTCGAAGCGGCCCGGGCCCACGGCGAGGACGACGCCCTCCTGGGGCTTCTCCTTCGCGGTGTCCGGAATGACCAGGCCGGAGGCCGTGGTCTGCTCGGCGTCGAGCGGCTGGACCACAATGCGGTCCTCGAGCGGCTTGATCGCAACCTTGGAGCTGGTGGTCGACACGATCCGGTCTCCCCCTTCGGAGATCTCACGGGGTTTAACAGTCTGTGGGTGGCGATCGGACCGATCCGTCGTCGCGGGTGCCGGACCTGCCCTGTCGCGCAGAGTGGTGCTGGCACTCTCCAGGGGGGAGTGCCAGACCCGAGACTATGGCCGCGATTAGCACTCGGTCAAGCGGAGTGCCAATTCACCACCCTCGCGCCGTCTCGATCGGGGTCGGCAGCGACGAGTGCGCGCGCAGCCGGGGGCTGCGCGCGCACTCGGGCCGGACGCGGAGAAGGACGGGAAGGTCAGACGTAGTCCTCCAGCTTCGCCACCGCGTAGCCCTTGTCCGTGATGGTCTTCATGACGCGGCGGATCATGTCGGGCATGGAGCCCTTCCAGTCGTCCTTGCCCCGGAAGTGGGTGAGGACGATGTCGCCGGGGTGCAGGTCCTGGTCCCACTCGCGCCATTCCATGCGGTCGGGGAAGGCCTCGGCGGACCACAGGGGTACGGCGGTGATCCCGCAGGACTTGGCGACGACGAGGGTGTCGCGGTTGTAGTTGCCGTAGGGCGGGCGGAACAGGGTGGGGCGCTTGCCGTAGTTCTTGAGGATCTTCTCCTGCTGGCCGCAGATCTCCCGCTTCTGCTCGGCGTAGGAGAGGCCGGGCAGATAGCGGTGGTTGAGGGTGTGGTTGCTGATGGTCACCCCGCGCTGCTGCATCTTCTTGAAGTAGCCGTAGTCGTCGTTGATGACGTAGTCGCTGACGAACGCGCTGTACGGGATGTCCAGTTCGGTCATCATCCGCAGCAGCTCGGGGTCCTTCTCCGCGCCGTCGTCCATCGTCAGGAAGACGATCTTCTCCTTGGTCGGGACGGTGGTGAAGACCGGCGGCAGTCCCTTGTCGTTCCGGACCTCGAAGCCCTTGCGGGTGGTGATGGACGGCTTCACCTTCGGCGGCTCGGGGGCCGCGAGCGGGACCTTGGCGAGCTGCCACTTCTTCGCGGCGACGGCCCGCGCGGCCTGCTTCTTCCGGACCGTCTCGGCGTACGTGTCCGGGGCCCGGGCGGGCCCGGCCTGCGGGGTCGCGTCGCCCGACCGGCCGGCGGTGGGCTTCGCGGGTGCGCCGGGAGCCCCCGTGCCGCCGCCGCCCGTCTCCGCCGCGCATCCGGAGGCGACGGCGGCGGCCAGCAGGGACGCCAGCACGACGCCGCCCGACCTGTGCCACTTTCTGCCTGATTTTTCGTTTTGTCGTACTAGCTGCATGGCGCCGCATCCTGCCAGCCGTCGCCCCGTGCGCCTTTCCGACACCGCGAGCGGACCGGCGCCGTCCCCCGGGCGGCCCACAGGAACCCGGCTCCCCCGGCCTGGCCCACAATGGACCGGGTGAACGCAACGACCCCCGCCGCCTCCTCGTCCGACGACCCCGCCCGCGCCGCCTTCGCCGCGCTGCGCACCCCCGAGGGCGAACAGCTGCTGGCCGAGCTGCGCGACCACGACCCCGCCGACGAGCTGGCCACCGCGACCCGGCTGCGCCGCACACACCCGGCGGAGCTGGTGTCGGCGGCGCTCGGCCAGGCCCGGCTGCGGCAGCGGGCGGTCGCGAAGTTCGGGGCCGAGGACGCGTACCGGATGTTCTTCACGCCCAACGGGGTCGAGCAGGCCACCCGCACCTCGGTCGCCGCCCACCGCGCCGCCCGGTTCGCCGGGCTGGACGTGCGGAGCGTGGCGGACCTGTGCTGCGGCATCGGCGGCGACGCGATCGCGCTGGCCCGCGCCGGGATCCCCGTGCTCGCCGTGGACCGCGACCCGCTGACCGCCGAGGTGGCCCGCGCCAACGCGGAGGCACTGGGGCTCGGGGAGCTGATCGAGGTGCGGTGCGCCGACGTCACGGAGATCGACACCGCCCCGTACGACGCGGTCTTCGTGGACCCGGCGCGGCGCGGCGGCCGCGGCCGGATCTTCGACCCGGAGGCGTACTCGCCGCCGCTGTCCTGGGCGACGGCCGCCGCGCTGAAGGCTCCGAGAGCGGCGCTGAAGATCGCCCCGGGCATCCCGCACGAGGCGATCGGCCCGGAGGCGGAGGCCGAGTGGATCTCGGACGGCGGGGACGTGAAGGAGGCGGTGCTCTGGTACGGGGAGGGCTTCGCGCCGGGTGCCTTCCGGGCCACGCTGCTGCCGTCCGGGGCGGCCCTGAGCGCCCCGGCCCCGCTGCCGGCCCCGCCGGTGGGCCCGGTCGGGCGCTATCTGTACGAGCCGGACGGCGCGGTGATCCGGGCCCATCTGGTCGCGGACCTCGTGGAGCGGTGCGGCGGGCGGCTGGTGGACGAGACGATCGCGTACATCACGAGCGATGAGCCGTACTCCTCGCCGTACGTCGCCGGGTACGAGATCACCGACGAGCTGCCGTTCAGCATGAAGAGGCTGAAGGCGCTGCTGCGGGAGCGTCAGATCGGCGTGCTGACCGTCAAGAAGCGGGGTTCGGCGGTCGAACCGGAGGAGCTGCGCCGCCGGATGAAGCTGAGCGGTCCGGGCTCGGCGACGGTGTTCCTGACCCGGGTGGCGGGGGCGCCGACGATGCTGATCGGCCATCCGCTGGGCTGACCAGGGCGGCCCCCGTGCCCGTACCGCTGCCGCCGCCCATCAGCACGCGCACCACCCAGCGGCGGTGGGCGAGGGCGGTGACCCCGCCGGCCAGCGCGGTCAGCCAGGCGACCATGCCGACGCCCATCTCCAGGGCGACCAGCCCGTACGTCTCCCGGCCCGGCCGTGCGCTCGCGGGCCCGATGAAACAGAGGGCGAGCCCCACCGCGCCCAGGGCGAACGACAGCAGCAGCCAGGTCAGGCCCATACCGGGCATCCGCAGCCGCCGGTCACGCTCCGGGTCGCGGTCCAGCGCGCCCCACGCGTCGAGCAGCACGCGGACCTTCCGGTCCCGGAAGACACCGACGCAGCCGAGAACGACCGCCGGGATGAGGACCCCGGCGCCGATGACCAGACTGACGACCCCGGCGATGCCGCTGAAGAAGTCGGCCGCCTGCTCGATGAAGACGACCCCCGAGCCCACCAGACCCCACCCGACCGCGGCGAGCGCCGCCCACATCCACAGCAGCCCGAGCCGCCCCGGCCCCACGTGCATCTTCACCAGCTCGCCCAGGACCACCGCACGGTCGGCGAGCATCGCGTCCCGGTCGGGCCAGGACCGGATCCCGACGGGCGGAGGGGGAGGCGGGAGCGGGGCACGGCGTGGCATGCGCAGAACACTATCGATCAAGCCCCGCGCGGGTTCGGTCAGGCGTCGCGCAGGGCCTGGACGTCCAGCTTGCCCATGCCGAGCATGGCCTTCATCGCCCGGTCGGCCTTCGCCGGGTCCGGGTCGGCCAGCAGGCGCGGCAGCTCGTTCGGCACGATCTGCCAGGACACCCCGAACTTGTCCTTGAGCCAGCCGCACTGGCCCTCCTCGCCGCCCTCGGAGAGCGCGTACCAGAACCGGTCCACCTCGGCCTGGTCGGCGCAGTCGACGGAGAGCGAGATCGCCTCGGTGAACGGGAACTGCGGGCCGCCGTTGAGCCCCATGTAGTCCTGCCCGGCGAGCCGGAAGCCGACGGTGAGCACCGAGCCCTTCCGGCCGGGGGCCTCGTCGCCGTAGTAGGTGACGTCCAGGATCCGGGAGTCACCGCCGAAGATCGCCACGTAGTGCTCGGCCGCCTCCTCGGCCTGACCGTCGAACCAGAGACAGGGGGTGATCTTCTGCATGACCTTCACCTCTTCGGGCCGTCCACACGTCCGGGCCGGGCGGTCCGGACGTCGTGGAAGGTAGACCGGACCCGCCGCCGGAACTCATCGGACACGCGACGGCCCCCCGCGCCTCACCCCACTGCTTCGAACCGCCACCGGTGCACGGCCCGGGTGATCAGGGCGGCGTCGGGCTCGGGGAGTTCGGGGAGGTCGTCGCCGTACGAGGCGTCCGGCCACCAGGTCATCACGAGCACCCGGTCCTGCGGGGCGCGCAGCAGTTCGCGGCGGGCGGGCTCACGGGACAGCTCGGCGGACCGGGCGCGGGCCCACTCCAGGAGTTCGGCGCCCCGGCCATCGGCGGCGCGGGCCTCCCACATCAGGACGATGGCCGTGGCGCTCATGAGTACAGGTTGTCCTTGCTGATCTCGTGCACGTGGTCATGATCGTGCGCGTGGTGGTGCTTCCCCGGAACGTGCGGCTCCGTCACCGGCAGCGAGGAGTCGGCGGACAGCTCCAGGTCGGACGGGAGCCGGTTGCGGGCGACCATCTCCGCGCCGAGCGCCGCGACCATCGCGCCGTTGTCGGTGCAGAGCTTCGGGCGGGGCACCCGCAGCCGGATGCCGGCCCGCTCGCACCGCTCCTCGGCCAGCGCCCGCAGCCGGGAGTTGGCCGCGACGCCGCCGCCGATCATCAGGTGGTCGACGCCCTCGTCCTTGCAGGCCCGTACGGCCTTTCGCGTCAGCACGTCCACCACGGCCTCCTGGAAGGACGCCGCCACATCCCGTACGGGCACCTCCTCGCCCGCCGCGCGCTTCGCCTCGATCCAGCGGGCCACGGACGTCTTCAGCCCGGAGAAGGAGAAGTCGTACGGGGCGTCGCGCGGGCCGGTCAGACCGCGCGGGAACGCGATGGCCTTCGGGTCGCCCTCTCGCGCCAGCCTGTCGATGACCGGGCCGCCGGGGAACCCGAGGTCCAGCACCCGGGCGATCTTGTCGAAGGCCTCGCCCGCCGCGTCGTCGATCGTCGCGCCGAGCGGGCGGACATCCGCGGTGATGTCCGGGGCCAGGAGCAGGGACGAGTGGCCGCCGCTGACCAGCAGGGCCATCGTCGGCTCGGGCAGCGGGCCGTGCTCCAACTGGTCGACGCAGATGTGCGAGGCGAGGTGGTTGACCCCGTAGAGCGGCTTGCCCAGCGCGTAGGCGTACGCCTTGGCTGCTGAGACGCCGACGAGCAGGGCTCCGGCGAGCCCGGGTCCGGAGGTGACGGCGATCCCGTCGAGGTCGCGGGCGCTGACGCCCGCCTCCTTCAGGGCGCGCTCGATGGTGGGGACCATCGCCTCCAGGTGGGCGCGGGAGGCGATCTCCGGGACGACGCCGCCGAAGCGGGCGTGGGTGTCGACGCTGGAGGCGACGGCGTCGGCGAGCAGCGTCGTACCGCGCACGATGCCGACGCCGGTCTCGTCGCAGGAGGTCTCGATGCCGAGTACGAGGGGTTCGTCGGCAGCCATCATTCAGTCCCGGTCTCTGGAGCGTTGTCCGCTACGTGTTCGTGCAGGGTGAGGCGCATGACCAGGGCGTCGATGTTCCCCGGCTGGTAGTAGCCGCGCCGGAAGCCGATCGGCTCGAAGCCGAAGCGCTCGTACAGCTTCTGTGCGCGGGTGTTGTCGACCCGGACCTCCAGCAGCACGGTGGCGCACTCGAAGGCGGTCGCGGCCTTCAGCAGATCGGTGAGGAGTTCGGAGCCGAGGCCGGTGCCCCAGGCCTCGCGGCTGACCGCGATGGTCTGGACGTCGGAGAGGTCGCCGAGGGCGGCGAGCCCCGCGTACCCGACGATACGCCCGGTGGCGGGCTCCTCGGCGACGACGTAGTGGCGGGTGGCGCCGGGGCCGCGGGCGTGGGCCAGCTCGGACCAGAACATGCCGGGCGACCAGGCGTCGTCCGGGAACAGCGCGTGTTCGAGCTCCAGCACCGGTTCGATGTCCCACCAGCGCATCTCGCGCAGTACGGCGGTGGCGGCGGCGCTCACTTGGGGGTGACCACCTTGTAGTTCTTCGGAACCTGGGCGTCGGGCCGGCGCAGATAGAGCGGCTGCGGCTCCAGCAGCTCCTGCCCGGCGGCGAGACGCTCGGCGGCGAGCGCGGCGAGCGCCCCGGCGGAGACGTGCTCGGGGCCGCGCGCGTCCGGGAAGGACTCCGGGTAGAGCCTCGCGCCCGCGCCGACGACGGGGAGCCCGGCGACGGCTTCGGCGATGTCGGCGGGCCGGTCGACGGCGGGCTCACCCGTACGGGTGCGGGCGTTCTCGTACCGCGCCCAGTACACCTCCTTGCGGCGGGCGTCCGTCGCCACGACGAAGGGCCCCTCCAGGCCGTCCTGCCCTGCGGCGTACGCGATCCCGTCCAGGGTGCACAGGCCGTGGACCGGTACGGAGAGGGCGGAGCCGAAGGTGGCGGCGGTGACCAGGCCGACGCGCAGACCGGTGTACGGGCCGGGGCCGACGCCGACGACCACGCCCGTCACGGCGTCGAGCTTCGTCCCGGCCTCGGCGAGGACCCGGTCGACGGCGGGGAGCAGCAGCTCCCCGTGCCTGCGGGCGTCGACCTGTCCACAGGAGGCGATGACGGACGTACCGTCGTGCAGGGCGACGGTGACGGCGGGTGTGGCGGTATCCATGGCGAGCAAGAGCACGCGAACAGCCTACGGCTCCGCCGACGGCGTTACGGCGTCCGTACGGCGTCCCGGCCCGCACCCGTGCTGCTGCTACCGTCACCGGGTATCCGCGGGTACGACGTAAACGCTTGTACGACATGCGGCAGACGGCCGCCGAAAGGGGAGTTCAGGTGGCAAGGAGCAGCTCGGGAATCGTGGCCGGGCTCACCGCCGCGGCGGTCGCCGCGGTCGCCTTCCTCGCTTACCAGGCCTCGGCGAACGCCCCCGACTCGGTGGCCTCCTCGCCGGGTACGAAGACCTCCGCGACGGCCCCGGCCAAGCCCTCCGCCAAGCCGAAGCCGGCCGACCCGCTGGCGGTCCCGGCGGCGTCCGGCGAGGGCGAGCGCGTGGTGTACGCGCTGAAGGACCGCCGGGTGTGGCTGGTGAACGAGGACGACAAGTCGATCCGGACCTTCACGGTCATGCCGAGCCCCGTCAGCCCGCCGCCCGGGGTCCACAAGGTCACCTCGCGCTCGGGCACGGTCCAGGGCTCGGACGGCGTCCCGATCGAGCACGTGGTCCGCTTCGCGAACGTGGACGACGTGGCGATCGGCTTCAGCGCCGCGCAGGACGGCTCGATGGCCAGCCCGGACCCGACGTCGAAGACCGGGGGCGTACGGATGAAGCGCGCGGACGGCAACGCGATGTGGACCTTCGCGACGGTCGGCGCGAAGGTCGTCGTCGTCCCGTAGCCGCCGGGTTCGCGCTGTACCTAGGCGCGCCCCGTAGCCGCCGAGCCCGCGTCTTACCTAGGCCGCGTGGGGCCGGACGGTTTCCGTATGGCCGCCGTCCCCGTCCCGGTCCGCCGCGTCGGAGGCTTCGCGGGCATGCGCGGTGTCGCTCGGCGGGGTGGAGACCGCGGTGGCCGCGGCGCACGAGGCCAGCAGGTCTTTCATCGACAGGACGGACGGGGCGGACGGAGTCGGTCGCGGCTGCGGTCGCGCTGCGCGCTCGGGCGTCGGCATGGATGCCTCCTGGGTGCTCCGGTGGAGGGCGTGGTTAGGTAAACCTAACCACGTCTCGTACCCATGTGACCACGGCCACGGCTCCTCGCGCAACAATTTACCGACGCGCTGTCGGAAAGGCCACCGGCGCGTTACGCCAGCGCCTCCCGCAGCCCCGCCCAGCGCGCCCCGATGCCCACCAGGGTCACTTCGCGCCGCTCGTCGTCGGTGTCGCCGGTCGCGCGGTCGATGAGGACCCGCAGCCGGTCCTCCGAGAGCTCCTCGACCTTGCCGTCGCCCCACTCCACGACCACCACCGACTCGGGCAGCGACACGTCCAGGTCCAGGTCCTCCATCTCGTCGAGCCCGCCGCCCAGGCGGTACGCGTCGACGTGGACCAGGGCGGGGCCCTGGACCAGTGAGGGGTGGACGCGGGCGATGACGAAGGTGGGCGAGGTGACCGCGCCGCGTACGCCGAGGCCTTCGCCGAGACCCCGGGTCAGGGTCGTCTTCCCGGCGCCCAGCTCGCCCGTGAGCATCACCAGGTCGCCCGGGGCCAGCACCCGGGCCAGGCGGCGGCCCAGGTCCTGCATCTGTTCGGGGGACGTGACGGTCAGCGTCACGGTAACGGGCCCAGCGGCCTCGGGAACGGTCGCTCCGGCGGGCTCGGGAACGGTCTCAGCGGCCGGGCTGTTGTGCGGTGCTTCCATGTCCGCCAACGTTAGCGGCCGGCACCGTGCCGCTGCGGACGAGCAGGTCGGCCAGCCGGTCCGTGACGGTCTCCGGGTGTTCCAGCATCACCAGGTGCCCGGCGTCCGGCACGATCACCAGCTCGGCGTCGGGCAGCACGTCCGCGATGGCCTCGCTGTGCGAGCTGGGCGTCACCAGGTCCTTGTCCCCGGCCAGGATCAGCACCGGCACGTCCCGGAAGCCGGGCAGCGCGCCGCTCTTGTCGTGCTCGGTGAACGCCGGGTAGAACTCGGCGACCACGTCGATCGGGGTGGCCTCGATCAGCCGTTCCGCGAACCGGGCGACCGCCGGGTCCACGTCCCGGGAGCCGAACGAATACCGCTTGATCAGCCCGGCGAAGAGGTCCGCGGTGGCCCGCCGCCCCTTCTCCACCAGCTCCGCCTGCGAGCCCAGCGCCTTCAGCACGCCCGGCAGCACCCGGCGCACCGCGTTCACGCCCGCCACCGGCAGCCCGAAGCTGACCTCGCCGAGCTTGCCGCTGGAGGTGCCGATCAGGGCGACGGCGGCGACCCGGTCCCGGATCAGCGCCGGGTACTGGTCGGCCAGCGCCATCATCGTCATGCCGCCCATGGAGTGCCCGGCCAGCACCAGCGGGCCCTCGGGGGCCGCCGCGTCGATGACCGCCTTCAGATCGCGGCCGAGCTGATCGATACCGACCGGCACCCCGTCCGCCTGGGACCGCCCGCGTTCGGAGCGGCCGTGGCTGCGCTGGTCCCAGTAGACGGCGCGGACGAGGCCGCGCAGGGCGGCCCGCTGGAAGTGCCAGGAGTCCTGGCCGAGGCAGTAGCCGTGGCTGAAGACGACGGTGACCGGGGCGGGGGCCTTGCGGCCGAAGAGCCTGCGGCGACGGGTGCCGGAGGAGGCGCCCTCGTCGGCCGTCGCCGGGGCGGCCTCCACCTCGTCGACCTCGTAGTACAGCTCGGTGCCGTCGTCGGCGACGGCCCGGCCCGGCGTGCCGCGCAGCGAGCCGTAGGGCCCGGTCGCGTCCAGCGCGAGGCGGGCCTTCTTGCGCATGCCGCGCCCGACGGTGAGCCGCTCGACGGCGACCCCGGCCGCCGCACCGGCGGCGAGCACCCCTATCGCGGCCCCGGCGATCCCGGCCCGCCGCCAGCCCGCCGCACCGGCCGCGCCCGCCGCGTTCGCGGTCGCGGCCACCACGGCCTCCGCGCTGCTCTCGCTCACCGCGGCACGCCTCCGGTCGCCTCGTCGGCCGCCTCGTTCACGTACACCCGGGGCACCCGGCCGCCGATGCGGGTGACGATCTCGTACGCGATGGTGCCGGCGGCCTCCGCCCAGTCCTGCGCGGTCGGCTCGCCCCGGTCGCCCGGCCCGAACAGCACCGCTTCCGCGCCCGCCTCGGGCCGGTCGCCGTCGAGGTCGACGACGAACTGGTCCATGGCGACCCGGCCCGCGACCCTGCGCACCTTGCCGCCGACGAGGACGGGCCCGCTGCCGGACGCGTGGCGCGGGATGCCGTCCGCGTAGCCGACGGGGATCAGGCCGAGGGTCGTGTCGGCGGGAGTCGTGTAGTGGTGGCCGTAGCTGACGCCGTGTCCGGCCGGGGCGTCCTTGACCAGGGCGACAGCCGCGGCGAGCGTCATCACCGGGCGCAGCCCGAGCTCGGCCGATGTGCCCAGCTCGGGGGCGGGCGAGATGCCGTACATCGCGATGCCGGTCCGTACGAGATCGAAGTGCGCCTCGGGGATCGTGAGCGTGGCCGGGGAGTTGGCCAGGTGCCGCACCTCGGGCTCCACGCCCTCCTTCTCGGCGTACGCCACCATGTCGCGGTAGACGGCGAGCTGGGCGGCGATCGAGGGGTGGCCGGGCTCGTCGGCGCAGGCGAAGTGGGACCAGAGTCCGGTGACCTTCAGGCGTCCGGCCCGTTCGGCGGCCAGCGCCTCGGTGACCAGTTCGGGCCAGTCGGCGGGCTGGCAGCCGCCCCGGCCGAGGCCGGTGTCGGCCTTGAGCTGAACGCGGGCCGGGCGGCCCGCGGCCTCGGCGGCGGCGACGGCCTCGCGCAGCGCCCACAGACCGCCGACCGATACGTCGATGTCGGCCTCGATCGCCTCGCGCCAGGGCCCGCCGGGCGTCCACAGCCAGCACATGATCCGGCCGTCGAGCCCGGCCGCCCGCAGCGCCAGCGCCTCGTGCGGGGTCGCGGTGCCGAGCCAGGTCGCCCCGGCCGCCCGCGCGGCCCGCGCGCAGGGCACCGCCCCGTGCCCGTACCCGTCGGACTTCACGACGGCCATGAGCTGCGCACCGGCCGCCCGCTCGCGCAGGGCGCGCACATTGGCGCGCAGCGCGGCGAGGTCGATCTCGGCACGGGCTCTCAGGGACGCTGTCTCGTTCATCGCGCCCAGTGTCTCAGAGGCGTCGGCCGCCTCCCCGGCAGCGCACGCCGGTATCCGGGCTTATGTACGTTTCATCACATGCTTGAGGTGGTCGAGCAGCACGGGCACATGACTGTCCTCGACGTCCTTGGCCGCCGTGATCAGAGTGACGGGCCCGCCGTCCCGCACGAGCCCCACCAGCCGCTCGACGGCCTCCGTGTGCGTCGGGTCGTCCAGCTCGGTGCGGTAGCGCTCGACGAACTCCTCGTGCCGGTCGGCGCGGTCGTGGTGGTACCAGGAGCGCAGCTCGTCCGAGGGCGTGATGTCCTTGAGCCATACGTCGATGTCGGCCCGCTCCTTGGAGACGCCCCGGGGCCAGAGCCGGTCGACCAGCACCCGGGTGCCGTCGCCGTCCTCGACCGGGTCGTAGGCCCTGCGTACGCGTACGGATTCAGTCACGTCCCCCACCCTCTCTCCGTCTCACCCCGCCCGCACGTCGCGCCAGGCCGCCGGGATGCGGTCGGCGACGTCCTGCGCGGAGACCGGGGCCCCGTCGGAGCCGTGCCGGGCGGCGAGGCCGTGCAGATACGCGCCCACGGACGCGGCGTCGCGCGGGGCGAGCCCGGCCGCGAGCAGGGACCCGGTCAGACCGGAGAGGACATCGCCGCTGCCCGCGGTGGCGAGCCAGGCCGTACCGGTCGGGTTGACCCGTACGGGGGTGTCGCGGGCCTCCGCGATCAGGGTGGTGGAGCCCTTGAGGAGCACGGTGGCGCGGTAGCGGGCGGCCAGTTCGCGGACGGCGGTGAGCCGCCCGGACTCGACCTCCTCGCGGGCCGTGCCGAGCAGGGCGGCGGCCTCCCCGGCGTGCGGGGTCAGGACGGTCGGGGCGGTCCGGGTCCGTACGGTCTCCGCGTCCAGCAGCCGCAGCCCGTCCGCGTCGACGAGTACGGGCACGTCGGCGGCCAGCACATCGGCGACGGCGGCCTCCGCGGCCCGCCCGTCCCCCAGCCCCGGTCCGACGACCCAGGCCTGCACCCGCCCGGCCTTCGACGGCGGCCCGGCGTGCACCAGCGCCTCGGGGAACCGGGCGATCACCGCGTCCGCGCCCGGTCCGACGTACCGCACGGCCCCGGCCCCGCCGCGCAGCGCGCCCGCGACGGCGAGGACGGCGGCGCCCGGGTAGCGCTCGGACCCGGCGACGACGCCGACGACGCCGCGCCGGTACTTGTCGCTCTCCGCGCCCGGCACCGGCAGCAGCGCGGCCACGTCCTCGTACTGGAGCGCCTCCAGGTCCGGCGGCTCGGGCAGCTCGGGCCCGAGCCCGATGTCCACCAGCCGCAGGGCGCCCGCGTGTTCGGCGGCCGGGTCGATCAGGAGGCCCTGCTTGTACGTCCCGAAGGTGACGGTGGCGTCCGCCCGGACGGCCTCGCCGTGCACCTCCCCGGTGTCGGCCTCGACCCCGCTCGGCAGGTCGACGGAGATGACCGGCGTACGGTCCCGGGTCACCGTGTGCACCAGCTCGGTGGCGTCCTCGCGCAGCCCGCCGCGCCCGCCGATCCCGGTGATGCCGTCCACGACGAGGTCGAGCGCGCCGAGCCCGTCCGGCCCGTCGACGACCTGTCCCCCGGCGGCACGGAACGCGGCGAGCCCGCCGGGGTGGGCCCGGTCGGGCGCGAGCAGCAGGGCCCGCACACCCGCGCCCCGGCGGGCGAGGCGGGCACCCGCGTACAGCGCGTCGCCGCCGTTGTCGCCGCTGCCGACGAGGAGCAGGACCCGGGCCCCGTACACCCGCCCGTTGCGCCGCAGCAGATCGCAGCAGGCGGCGGCGAGCCCGGCGGCGGCACGCTGCATGAGCGCGCCTTCGGGCAGGCGTTGCATGAGGGCGGCCTCGGCGGCCCGTACGGTCTCCACGCTGTAGGCACGTCGCATGGGTCCAACCCTCCGCGATCGGGGGGCGGGACGCCAGCGTGGCGGGGCGTGGCGGCGCGGACGGATCACCTCCGCAGGCGGTGACGCCCCGCGCGGCGGAGGCCGGCGCGGGGCGCCACCGCGGAGGAGGCCACCGCGGCGGAGGC
>NZ_LZRD01000047.1 GCF_001687325.1 Streptomyces sp. PTY087I2
GGTCCGTACCGGCCGACGGGCCTGGCTCGTCCGACAAGCCCGCACCGGCCGACAAGCCCGCACCGGCCGACAAGCCCGCACCGGCCGACAAGCCCGCACCGGCCGACAAGCCCGCACCGGCCGACAAGCCCGCACCGGCCGACGGGCCCGCACTGGCCGACGAGCCCGGCTCGTCCGACGAGCCCGCGTCTGCCGACGCGCCCGCGCACGCGCCCACGTCCGCGCGCCCCCGCAAATCCCGGCGGTTCCCCCGGTTCACCCGGGACACCGCCCGGCCCGAGGGCGGCGGGCGGGCCCCGTCCGGGGACGCGCCCCCCCCCGCCCGGCAGTGGCCGCCGCTCACCGTGCTCTGCGCGGCCGGTCTCGGCCTGCTGATCGTGGTCCTGGACCCGTTCGACCAGGCGTTCCGCATCGGCACCATCCTGATCGGCGGTGCGCTGATCGCCGGTGCCGTGCTGCGCTGGGTGGTGCCCTCGGTCGGGATGCTGGCGGTACGGTCCCGCTTCACCGACCTCGTCACGTACGGGGTGATGGGCACCCTGATCGTCGGGCTCGCCCTGGTCGCCCAGCCCAAGCCGTGGCTCGACATCCCGATCCTGGAGGACGCGGTCCGCTTCACGATCCGCTAGGGCAGGCAGTCCGGATCCGGATCGGACCCGTGGTGGCCGTCCCCACCCCCGAGGGGGGACGGACACCACGGCGGAACGGGGCCCACCGGGCAAGAAGCCCCGGTATGCGGCGAGATGGGCGGCCTTGCCCCGTCCGACTCCAGAGTCATGGACATGAAAGTCGGGAACAAGCGCTCACTGTGGCCTGTGGCACGGAAGTGACCATTCCGGCACGGTGTGATCGCCGCGCAACGATGGCAGACTGTCACGGCACACCGAGCGGCACGGAGCAGGCAGAGCAGTGGCCGGGCAAGGACCGGCGCAGTGTTCGAGGCGCGTAAAGATGCGTACCCCGTCCCGAATGCTCCCGTGCGCCCCCTCGTCAGGAACTGACACCCTGGCTTCGCGCATCCTCGTGGGTAGTCCAGTTCGACGGTCCGGAACGGACCGACGGCGGACGGACCGGGGGATGTGCGGGCCGGAGGACCGGTCGCAGCGGGGTACAGCAAGCACGTCCGGGGGACATGAGGGGGGAAGGGAAACGCCATGCCTCGTTGGAAGGCACTGCCCGAAGAGCTCGACCCGCAGATCAGGGAGTTCGCCAGCCAGCTGCGTCGGCTCGTCGACCGCAGCGGACTGAACATCAACGCCGTGGCCGACCGCACGGGTTACAGCAAGACGTCCTGGGAGCGGTATCTCAACGGGCGGCTGCTCGCCCCGCGCGGGGCCGTCGTGGCGCTCGCCGAGGTGACGGGCACCCCGCAGCACCACCTCACGACCATGTGGGAGCTGGCGGAGCGGGCCTGGAGCCGGGCCGAGATGCGCCATGACATGACGATGGAGGCCATCCGCATCACGCAGGCCCGTGCCGCGCTCGGCGAGCTCGGCACGACGGGCCCCGGCGCTCCGGCGGGCGGCCGGTCCGGCCGGTCCTCCTCCGGCGGCGGCCGACACGGCGCGACCGGTCCCGGCGCCCGGGTTCCCGCCGCCGCGGGCCCGGCCGGTACGGACGCCCCGCCCCGCGACGCCCAGGGCAAGAGCCCGTACGGCGGCGGGGCCTACGAGCCCGGCGACGACGACACGCGCCAGCTCATCGTCCCCACCCAGCGTGGCGCCGCCCCGGCCCCCGCCCGCCACCAGGACCGGCCGTACGACGGTGTGCCGCCCCAGGGCGGCCGGCGGCCGGAACGTAACACGGCGGAGAACACCGTTCCCGCGGGCGGCGCTTCCGGCACCGCACCGGGCAAGGCCCCCGGCGGCCGCCGCAAGGGCCTCATGCTCGCCGTCGGGGCCGTCGGCGCGCTGATCGTCGTCGTCGGCGCGGTGCTCCTCGCGCCGGGCGGCGACGAACCGGCCAAGGCCGCCCCGCCCCCGACGGCGACCCCCACCACGGAGGCTCCCGAGCTGCCCGTGGGCGTGGAGTGCAGCGGTGCGGACTGCGCCGGGCAGGACCCCGAGGCGATGGGCTGCGGCGGCGAGTTCGCCCGTACGGTCGCCAGCGCCGTGGTCGGCGGCAGCAAGGTCGAGGTCCGCTACAGCGAGGTCTGCGCCGCCGCCTGGGCCCGCCTCACCGAGGCGGCGATTGGCGACACCGTGCAGATCACCGGGGGCGCCGGCCCCCAGAACGGCGAGGTCATGGGGGACACCGACGCGTACACCCCGATGGTCGCGGTGAAGAAGCCGTCCGACGCGAAGGCCTGCGCCACGCTCACCTCCGGCACGAAGGGCTGCACCGGGCCCGGCGAGTGACACCGGTGCGGCGGGGGGTCGGGACGCCCCGCCGCACGGCCACACGCACCGCAAGCCCGTACGCGCGTGCGGTGCGTGACCGTTTGTGTGCGGTGCCACAGGGGGCCGGGCGGTCCGGCCCGGCCGGGTCCGATAGCCTGGCCGCCGGATATCTCTTCACGTCAAGATTCGTCGGAAGACGCGTCGGGGCGCGGAGAGGTCTCCCGCACCAGGGGCCGGCACCAGGGGCCGGGACCCCCACCGCCAGCTGTCTAACGGAGACCGCCATGACCCGCACTCCCGTGAATGTCACCGTGACCGGCGCAGCCGGCCAGATCGGCTACGCGCTGCTCTTCCGCATCGCCTCCGGCCACCTGCTCGGCCCGGACGTGCCGGTCAACCTGCGCCTCCTGGAGATCCCGCAGGGCCTCAAGGCCGCCGAGGGCACCGCCATGGAGCTCGACGACTGCGCCTTCCCGCTGCTGCGCGGCATCGAGATCACCGACGACCCGAACGTCGGCTTCGCCGGTGCGAACGTCGCCCTGCTCGTCGGCGCCCGCCCGCGCACCAAGGGCATGGAGCGCGGCGACCTGCTCGCCGCCAACGGCGGCATCTTCAAGCCGCAGGGCAAGGCCATCAACGACCACGCCGCGGACGACATCAAGGTCCTTGTCGTCGGCAACCCGGCCAACACCAACGCGCTCATCGCGCAGGCCGCCGCCCCGGACGTACCGGCCGAGCGCTTCACCGCGATGACCCGCCTGGACCACAACCGCGCGATCTCGCAGCTGGCCGCCAAGACCGGCGCCGCCGTCTCCGACATCAAGAAGCTGACGATCTGGGGCAACCACTCGGCCACCCAGTACCCGGACATCTTCCACGCGGAGATCGCCGGCAAGAACGCCGCCGAGGTCGTCAACGACGAGGTGTGGCTGGCCGACACCTTCATCCCGACCGTCGCCAAGCGCGGCGCCGCGATCATCGAGGCCCGGGGCGCGTCCTCCGCCGCCTCGGCCGCCAACGCCGCCATCGACCACGTCCACACCTGGGTCAACGGCACCGCCGCCGGCGACTGGACCTCCATGGGTATCCCGTCGGACGGCTCCTATGGTGTCCCCGAGGGCATCATCTCCTCCTTCCCGGTCACCACGAAGGACGGCAAGTACGAGATCGTCCAGGGCCTGGAGATCAACGAGTTCTCCCGCGCGCGCATCGACGCGTCGGTCAAGGAGCTCACCGAGGAGCGCGACGCGGTCCGCGAGCTCGGCCTCATCTGAGCCACACGTAGTACGTCGAGCGCCCCCGGCCGTATCCGCCGCCGGGGGCGCTCGCGTGTGCCTGCCTCCGCGCGGGGTGGGAGTTGGCCGACAATCGCCTCGTCCGTGGGCTCCCGCCCCACGTACATTGGCCCCTTTCGATCTTCAGGGGGATGAGGAGCCGGTGACCGACAGCGCCGTGCCGCGGCCGTCGCAGGGCCAGGACGATCTGCTCGGGAAGCCGCCCGTGCACCCCGCCGCGAGCGAGGCGAGCAGGCTGCTGTGTGCCGGGGTCCATCTGCACGACGGCTACCGGGACGCGGTGATCGAGCAGCTGTACGTCCAGGAGCAGCGCATCGTCGCCCCGTCGGCGGGCTTCGACGCCGCCCGGGTCCTCGCCCACGCCCTGCGCGCCCGCCGCGCCCAGCTGGGGTGGGCCGCGGGCATCCTGGCGGCCTGGCTGCTCGGCGCCGTCCTCTCCCGGGGCATCGTCGCCACTCTGTTCTTCCCCGGCGTACTGCTGGCCCTCGCACCCTGGGTCCGGGGCCCGGCGGGCGACCCCCCGGTCTACCGGCGGGTGCTCGCCTTCCTGATGCGCTGGTACGGGCGGATCTCGCTGGTCCTCATCGGGTTCCTGGTGTTCGGCAGCGCGGTTTTCGGCCTGTTCGAGGACGATCCCGAACCGGACGGCTACTCCGGCTCCTCCACCTCGTACGACCCCTACGGCACCGGGTCCTCCGGTTCCGACGGGTTCGGCGACAGCCTGCCGGACGCCTCCGACGTGGGTGTCTCGCTGCTCACGGGCAGCGTCTCCGACGGGTCCGGCGCGGGGTCCGCCTGGGTGGCGCTCTTCTTCCTCGCCGTCATCGCGAGCCTGGTCGGGCTCCAGCGGGGGCAGTTCGCCAGGCTGATGACCCAGGAGCTGTCCCGGAAGAGCTTCCCCGGCCTCGCGGCCGACCCGGCCGAACGCGGCCCGGGCGAGCGCTTCCGGCGGCTCCAGCGGCGCATCCGGCTGGAGCAGCACGCCCCGCTCATCATGTATGCGGAGGAGAACCCGTTCTGCGGAGCGGGTACGCCCTACCGCCCCTGGAACCTCGCCGTGGAGCTCCGGCCCCGCGAGGGCGCCCCCGCCGAGCCGCTCGACAACGCCCGGATCCTGCGCCGGATCGTGCCCCTGCTGGAGGCGCTGCGGGTGCCTTCCCCGCACGGCTCCCCCGAGGGCGCGGCCGCCGTCCGGGACCGGCTGCGCGAGCTGGTGGTCGACGAGTGCGTCTTCCTGCCGGCGGCGGGCCTGCCCCGACGGGTGGACGCCCCCTACGGCCCCGACGCGTTCGAGCAGCACCGGGGCCGCGCCGTCGAGGAGGGCGGCGAGGGCCGACGGCACTTCCTGCGCATCCGGGTCGGCGGCTGGAGCGAGCAGGTCGTCGTCACCGTCTTCGTCCGGACGCACACCCAGGGCGGGATGCTGATGCTGGAGGTCGCCCCGCACGTCCTGAAGCCGGTGCACACGCTGTTCCGCGACGCCGACCGGGCTGCCCACCGGCACCGCAACAACAACGCGTTCGGCAAGGCGGTCTGGGCGCTGACCCGCACTCCCTCCTCGGCCGTGCACGCGCTCGTCGTCCTGGGCCGAGGCGCGGCGAGCGCCTGGAAGCTGCTCACGGCCGGGAACGCCGGTGCGCTGGCCGAGGGCCCCGCGTTCTCCGTCCGGGAGCTGGGCGCCGACGACGAGGCGTCGCTCTTCCAGGACATGGACGTCGACCGGTATCTCAAGAGCATCGAGGACCGGGTGACCGGCGGCGTCCAACTCGCCCTGCGCGAAGCCGGCTACGAGACCGACGAGTTCGAGCAGAAAATCGTCCACATCGGTGCGGGCGGTGTGTTCATCGAGTCCGCGAAGGACAGCGCGATCGGCATCGGCGACCACAACGACATCCGGCGCTCCGGTCCGGCCGCCCCGGCCGGTCCCGGTACGAAGAACAGCCCCGGCTCGGGGCGGAGTCCGGGCGCAGCCCCGGAGCGGAAGCCGAGAACAGGAGAGAAATGACCCCCGGATCCACCCCGGCCCCCACCCCCGGTCCGGCCCCCGACGAGCGGCCCGGGCCCGCCGTGCACATCGGCTCGGTGACCGGCAGCGCCTTCGCCGTCGGCGACCACAACACCGTCACCCAGCACCAGCACGCCGGGCCCGCCGACGAAACCCAGGCCGAACTGCTGCGGGCCGTGCGGGAACTGCGCGCCGACCTCGCCCGGTTCGTGACCACCGACACCACGGAGGTCCTGGACGCGGAGCTGGTCTCGGTGGCGGACGAGATCGAGACGGCGGGTGCCGCGGAGCCGGGCCGCCTGGGCCGCCTCCAGCGGGCGCTCGACGCCGCCGGCGCTCTCACCGGAACCCTGGCGTCCGGCGTCGCCGTGGCCGAAGCCCTGTCCGCGCTGCTGGGAGGCTGACCGATGGCCGGGGGAGGGGTGCGCTGGAACGACGCGTCCCAGAGCTGGGAGACGGACGAGCCGCGCGCCTACGCACCGCCGCCGCCCGTCACCGCTCCGGTGGTACCGCCCGTGCCCTCGGCGCCGCCGACGGACCCGGCGTCGCCGGGGGCCGGGGACCCGTACATGGAGAACACGGCCTCCGACCCGTACGCGCAGAGCAGCGCGGACGCCCTGGGCCCGTACAACAACCTCACCGGCGTCCACGGACCCCCGCCCGCCGCCCGGACGCCGCGGCAACGGCTCGTCCCGGTGGCCGCCGGGCTCGCGGTGGCCGTGCTCGCCGCCGGTGCGGCGGCGCTGTGGTCCACCCTGGCGGACGGGGACGACGGTGGCCGGGACGGTGCACAGGGGCAGTCGGCGAGTGCTCCGGCCGACGAGGTCACGGACCCGGCGGCTCCGGAGCCGGGTGCCGAGGGCACCGGCCCCACCGGTGAAGCCCCGTCCGGTGAAGCCCCGTCCGACGAAGCCGCGGCCCCTGACGGCTCACCGCCCCCCGGGTACGTCGCCCTGGACGACGCGGAGGGCTTCCGGATCGCGGTCCCCGAGGAGTGGGGAGAGCGCTCGGCGGAGACCGGCGGGGTGTTCTACCGGACCACCGGCGGTGCCGAGCTGATCCAGGTGTTCCGGGTGGCCGAGCCCGGGGCCACGGCCCTGGGCTCGGTCCGCCGGGCCTCCGACGAGCGCAGCGGCGCCCCCGGTTTCGAGGAGGTCGGCATCGGCCCCGTCGACAACCCGCTCGGCGGCGAGGCGGCCGAGCTGGTGTACGCGTACGACCACGAGGAGTCCGGCGGCCGCCGCCAGGTCGTCGAGCGGGTCTTCACCGCGTCGGACGACCGCCTCTACGCGGTGCTGGTCGCCGCCCCCGAGAGCGACTGGCCACGCCACGAGGAGATCCTCGACGTCGCCGTGACGCACTTCGACCCGTACGACAGCCCGTTCTGACGGCCGCCCGGCCGCCCCGTGGTCAGCTCTTGAAGTCGCCCGGCGTGTAGTGGCCGGGGGCCAGCCGGCCGGTCACGCCGAACCGGTTCCAGGCGTTGATCACGGTGATCGCCGCGATCAGCTGGGCCAGCTCGGTCTCCTCGAAGTGCCCGGCCGCCTCCGCGTACACCTCGTCCGGGACGAAACCGTCGGTGAGCACGGTGACCGCCTCGGTCAGCGCGAGCGCCGCCAGCTCCTTCTCCGTGTAGAAGTGCCGCGACTCCCGCCAGGCGCTGAGCTGGACGATCCGCTCGGCGGACTCGCCCGCCGCCAGCGCGTCCTTGCTGTGCATGTCCAGGCAGAACGCGCACTGGTTGAGCTGCGAGGCGCGGATCTTCACCAGCTCCACCAGGACCGGGTCCAGGCCCTGGCGGGCGGCGATGTCGAGCCGGACCATCGCCTTGTAGACGTCCGGGAGCAGCTGGGAGACGGAGAGCCGCTGCGGCTCCTCGGCGGCGAGGTCGGCGGGGGCGTGGTGGTGTGCGTGCGTGGTGGTCATGAGGACGACGTTACGTCCCCGATGGCCCGCCGGTATGGTCCATTGGCATGACGGATTCCTGGGCCACTTTCGGCGCCGACCTGCATCTGGAGCCGGTCGGCCAGGGGCTGCGCAGCGGGCTGATGGAGGCGCTGCGCGAGGCGGTGCGCACCGGCCGCCTCGCCCCCGGCACCCGGCTGCCGTCCTCCCGGGTGCTCGCCGCCGACCTGGGCATCGCCCGCAACACCGTCGCCGACGCTTACGCCGAACTGGTCGCCGAGGGCTGGCTCACCGCTCGCCAGGGCTCGGGGACCCGGGTCGCCCAGCGGTCCGCGCCGCGCCGCCCGGACCCGGCGGCCGCCCCCGCCCGGCCGGCCAGGACCGGGGCCGGGTACGACCTGAAGCCCGGCACACCCGACCTGTCCGGTTTCCCGCGCACCGCCTGGCTGAAGGCCGCCCGCAAGGCGCTCACCGCCGCGCCCGACGAGGTCTTCGGCTACGGCGACCCGCAGGGCCGCGTCGAACTGCGCACCGTGCTGGCCGAGTATCTGGCGCGGGCCCGCGGGGTGTACGCCGACCCGGAGCACATCGTGATCTGCGCCGGCTTCGCCCACGGCATCGCGCTGCTGGGCCGGGTGCTGCGCCGCCGCCGGGTCCGGGAGGTCGCCGTCGAGTCGTACGGCCTCGACGTCCATACGAACCTGCTCACCGACGCCGGACTGCGCATCCCGTGCCTGCCGCTGGACCAGCACGGGTCGCGCACCGGTGAGCTGGCCGCGATGCGCGGCGCGGGCGCGGTGCTGCTGACCCCGGCGCACCAGTTCCCCACCGGCGTACCGCTGCACCCCGACCGCCGGGCCGCCGCTGTCGACTGGGCCCGCTCCACCGGCGGGCTGATCCTGGAGGACGACTACGACGGGGAATTCCGGTACGACCGGCAGCCGGTGGGCGCGCTCCAGGGCCTCGACCCGGAACGGGTGGTGTATCTCGGCACCGCCAGCAAGTCGCTGGCCCCGGGGCTGCGGCTGGGCTGGATGGTGCTGCCCCGGCAGCTGATCGGCGAGGTGGTGGCGGCGCAGGGCATGGCCGACCGGGTCTCCGGCTCGCCCGACCAGCTCACCCTCGCGGAGTTCATCGCGTCGGGCGCGTACGACCGGCATGTGCGCTCCATGCGGCTGCGCTACCGCCGCCGCCGCGACCAGCTCGTCGCGGCGCTCGCGGACCGCGCGCCGGGCATCGAGGTCAGCGGGATCGCGGCCGGGCTGCACGCCGTCCTCGAACTCCCCGCGGGCGCCGAACGCTCCGTGATCCAGGCGGCGGCCTTCCAGGGCCTGGCGCTGGAGGGCCTGTCCCGCTACCGCCACCCGGACGCCCCGGCCACCCGCGACGCCCTGGTGATCGGCTACGGATCGCCGTCCGAGAGCGCCTGGGCGGGCGCGCTGGACGCCCTGTGCCGGGTGCTGCCGTAGGACCCGCGGAAGGCAGGTTTCGAATCGACCATCCGTCGAACTAGTCTGACAAGAGGTCCGGTTGCGGAGATGCGGCCAGGGCCGGAACACGTACCACGGGGGAGAAACCGAACATGGCCGGACGAAGGCTGAGGTCGAGCACGGTCGTGCTCGGCGGCATGGGGCTGCTCGCCCTGACGATCACATCCTGCGGCTCGGAGCCGGACAAGCGCTGCGCCGACCGCGTGACCCGCGAGCCCCTGCCCAGTTACGAGTGCCGGGGCGGCAGCGGCGGTGGCGGTGGCGGCGCGGGCGGTTCCGGCGGCGGCCGGGGCTCGTACTACTACGGCGGCAGCACCAGCAGCTACGACGGCAAGGTGCAGGGCGGCAGCTTCGACAAGTCCGCAGTCGACCGGGGCGGCTTCGGCTGCTCGAAGTCGGGCGGGGGCTGAGCCACGATGGAGCGCCGCACGATCGAGCCGCGCCCCGGCTGGCAGCAGACCGTCGAATCGCAGGGCGTCGTCTACCCGCTCACCCGCTACCCCGACGACTCGCTCCGCCCGTACTGGGACGAGAGCGCCTACTACGCCTTCTCGCTGCCCGAGGTCGAGGCGCTGGAGGAGGTCGTCGAGGAACTGCACACGATGAGCCTGGCCGCCGCCGCGCACATCGTCGAGCACGACCGCTTCGCCGAACTCGGCATCACCGACCCCCGGCTGGCCGGGCTCGTCGCCGAGTCCTGGCACCGCCGCGCCGAACTCCCGTCCGTGTACGGGCGGTTCGACCTGCGGTACGACGGGAACGGCCCGGCGAAGATGCTGGAGTACAACGCCGACACCCCGACCTCGCTGGTGGAGGCGGCGAGCGCGCAGTGGTTCTGGATGGAGGACCGGTTCCCCGGAGCCGACCAGTGGAACTCCCTGCATGAACGGCTCGTCGCCGCCTGGAAGCGGCAGGCGCCCCTGCTGCCGCCGGGCCCGCTGCACTTCGTCCACTCCGACGGCGACGAGGCGGGCGAGGACCTGATGACGGTCGCGTATCTGCGCGAGACCGCCGACCAGGCCGGCCTGGAGACGCACGCGCTGTCCGTCGAGGAGATCGGCTGGGACCGGCTGTCGGGGCGGTTCGTCGACGACCGGCTGCGCTTCATCCGCAGCTGCTTCAAGCTCTACCCCTGGGAGTGGCTGGCCACCGACCGCTTCGGCCCGCAGGTCCTGGACACCCTCGACAACGGCGGCGGCTCCGGCACCACCTGCTGGATCGAGCCCGCCTGGAAGATGCTGCTCTCCAACAAGGCGCTGCTGGCGATCCTCTGGGAGCTGTACCCCGGCCACCCGAACCTGCTGCCCGCCTATCTCGACGGACCGCGCGAGCTGGCCGGACCCGGCGGGGCGGGGTACGTCTCCAAGCCGCTGCTCGGCCGCGAGGGCGCCGGGGTCGACCTGCACGGCCCCGGCTCCCCGCCGGTCCCGCGCGACGAGCCGTGCTGCTACCAGGAGCTGGCCCCGCTGCCCGAGATCGACGGCAACCGGGTGGTGCTCGGCGCGTGGACCGTCGAGGACGAGGCGGCGGGGCTCGGCATCCGGGAGTCGGCGGGGCCGGTCACGGACGAGTACGCCCGCTTCCTGCCCCACGTCATCCTCTGAGACCTGCGTCCTACCGGGCGCTCAGCACCGCCCGCAGCCGGTCCAGGCCCCAGTCCAGGTCCTCCTTGGAGATCACCAGCGGCGGCGCGATCCGGATCGTCGAGCCGTGGGTGTCCTTCACCAGCACCCCCTCCTCCATCAGCTTCTCGGAGATCTCCCGGCCGGTGCCCAGCGCCGGAGCGATGTCCACCCCCGCCCACAGCCCCCGGCCGCGCACCGCCTCCACCGCGCCGCCGCCCGTCAACAGGCCCAGTTCCCGGTGCAGATGGTCGCCCAGCTCGGCCGCCCGCTGCTGGTACTCGCCGGTCCGCAGCATCGCGATCACCTCCAGCGCCACCGCGCACGCCAGCGGGTTCCCGCCGAACGTCGAGCCGTGCTCACCGGGCCGGAACACCCCCAGCACATCCGCCGACGAGACCACCGCGGAGACCGGCACCACCCCGCCGCCCAGCGCCTTGCCCAGCACATACATGTCCGGCACCACACCCTCGTGGTCCAGCGCGAACGTCTTCCCGGTCCGGCCCAGGCCCGACTGGATCTCGTCCGCGATGAACAGCACGTTCCGCTCGCGGGTCAGCTCCCGTACGCCGGGGAGATAGCCGGCCGGCGGCACCAGCACCCCCGCCTCGCCCTGGATCGGCTCGATCAGCACCGCCACGGTGTTCTCGGTCATCGCCTCCCGCATCGCGGTGAGATCCCCGTACGGCACGATCTCGAAGCCCGGGGTGTACGGGCCGAAGTCGGCCCGCGCCTCCGGGTCGGTGGAGAAGCTGACGATCGTCGTCGTACGGCCGTGGAAGTTGTCCGAGGCCACGATGATCTTGGCCATGCCGTCCGGTACGCCCTTGACCCGGTAGCCCCACTTGCGGGCGGTCTTCACCGCGGTCTCCACGGCCTCCGCCCCGGTGTTCATCGGCAGCACCGTCTCCATGCCGCACAGCGCCGCCAGCTCCGTACAGAAATCGGCGAACCGGTCGTGGTAGAAGGCCCGGGACGTCAGCGTGACGCGATCCAGCTGGGCCCTGGCCGCGTCGATGAGACGGCGGTTGCCATGGCCGAAATTGAGCGCCGAATATCCGGCGAGCAGGTCCAGGTAGCGGCGGCCCTCGACATCGGTCATCCAGGCGCCCTCGGCGGAGGCCACGACGACCGGCAACGGGTGGTAGTTGTGCGCGCTGTGCGCCTCGGCGGAGGCGATGGCGGTTTCCGTGGTCGACACGGGGTCTCCGTTCGTCGTGCGGCTGGGCGGCGGGTGGTGCCCACTTTGTATCGTCGGCCGGTCCTCGCGCCGGGAAACCTCCACCGCGCGGCGCGCCCGCCGTCGCACGCCGGGCGGCCGGAATGTGTGGTTCGTCTCAGCTGTGCGCTCCCGTGCTCCGGGACCGTGCGGTGACGCGCCCTTTCCGCCCCCGCACCGGCTGCCGGAGATGCCCCGGGCACCTGAGACAATGGGGCCATGGCCTCTGATCGCCCTTCGCTCCCCACCGACCAGCCGCAGACGGGCCGCACCGGTGCGGCCGCCCGTCCGCGCGTGCTCTCCGGGATCCAGCCCACCGCAGGCTCGTTCCACCTCGGCAACTACCTGGGCGCGGTGCGCCAGTGGGTGGCGTTGCAGGAGAGCCACGACGCCTTCTACATGGTCGTGGACCTGCACGCGATCACGGTCCCGCAGGACCCCGCCGAGCTGCGGGCCAACACCCGGCTCGCGGCGGCGCAGCTGCTGGCGGCCGGCCTGGACCCGGAGCGCTGCACGCTCTTCGTCCAGAGCCATGTGCCCGAGCACGCCCAGCTCGGCTGGGTGATGAACTGCCTCACCGGCTTCGGCGAGGCCTCCCGGATGACGCAGTTCAAGGACAAGTCCGCCAAGCAGGGCGCCGACCGGGCCACCGTCGGCCTCTTCACCTACCCGGTGCTCCAGGTCGCCGACATCCTGCTCTACCAGGCGAACCAGGTCCCGGTGGGCGAGGACCAGCGCCAGCACATCGAGCTGACCCGCGACCTCGCCGAGCGGTTCAACGGACGGTACGGCCAGACGTTCACCGTCCCCGCGCCGTACATCCTCAAGGAGACGGCGAAGATCTTCGACCTCCAGGACCCGGCGGTCAAGATGAGCAAGTCGGCCTCCACGCCGAAGGGCCTCATCAACCTCCTCGACGACCCGAAGGTCACCGCCAAGAAGGTGAAGAGCGCCGTCACCGACACCGACACGGTGATCCGCTTCGACGAGGAGAAGAAGCCGGGCGTCAGCAACCTGCTCACGATCCTCTCCACCCTCTCGGGCACGGCGGTGGACGATCTGGAACGCAGTTACGAGGGCAAGGGCTACGGCGCGCTGAAGACCGACCTGGCCGAAGCCATGGTGGAATTCGTCACTCCCTTCCGGGCCCGCACCCAGGAATATCTGGACGACCCGGAGACGCTGGACTCCATCCTGGCCAAGGGAGCGGAGAAGGCCAGGGCCGTCGCCGCGGAGACGCTGGCACAGACGTACGACCGGATGGGCTTCCTGCCCGCGAAGCACTGAGTCCAAGGACCCTGGCGAGATCATGGCCGCAGGGGTCACACTTGCGGCGGAACGCGCGGGCCGGGTGCCCGGCCCGCGCGGCATGACCGAAAATCGACCATCGACGACGGAGGAGAACGACGTGGGGACCGTAACGCTCGGCGTTTCGATCGCGGTCCCGGAGCCCTACGGCAGCCTGCTCCAGGAACGCCGCGCGAGCTTCGGGGACCCTGCCGCCTTCGGCATTCCCACCCACGTCACCCTGCTCCCGCCGACGGAGGCGGACGCGGCGGACCTGCCCGCGATCGAGGCGCATCTCGACACGATCGCCACGGCCGGCCGCCCGTTCCCGATGCGGCTCTCCGGCACCGGCACCTTCCGCCCGCTGTCGCCGGTCGTCTTCGTCCAGGTCGTCGCGGGCGCCTCGGCCTGTTCCTGGCTCCAGAAGCGGGTCCGGGACGCCTCCGGGCCCCTGGTCCGCGAGCTCCAGTTCCCGTACCACCCGCACGTCACCGTGGCCCACGGCATCTCCGAGGAGGCCATGGACCGCGCCTACGCGGAGCTCGCCGACTACGAGGCCGCCTGGACCTGCGGTTCCTTCGCGCTGTACGAGCAGGGCCCGGACGCCGTCTGGCGCAAGCTCCGCGACTTCCCGTTCGGCGGAGGCGGCGGCGCGCCCGCCGTCCCCGCCCAGGGCGGCTACACGATCGAGGCGTCGACCTCGGCCCCGTCGCTGCGGCCCTGAGCGGCCCCGGCGCAGCTCGGGCGCTCAGACGGGCAGCCGCCGGAACAGCGGGCGCGGCACATGCCGCAGCGCCGCCATCACCACCCGCAGCGAACCGGGCACCCATACGGTCTCCGAGCGCCGCCGCAGCCCCGTGACGATCGCGTCCGCGACCTCCTCGGGCCCGGTCGCGAGCGGCTGCTCCGGCAGCCCCGCCGTGGCCCGGGTCCGGACGAACCCCGGCCGGACCACCATCACCTGCACCCCGGTGCCCTGGAGCGCGTCGCCGAGCCCCTGGGCGAACGCGTCGAGCCCCGCCTTGCTGGAGCCGTAGATGAAGTCCGCGCGCCGGGCGCGCTCCCCGGCCACCGAGGACAGCACCACCAGCGAACCGTGGCCCTGCGCCTGGAGTGCGCCGGCGCACACCAGCCCGGCGGAGACCGCCCCCGTGTAGTTGGTCTGGGCGACCCGGACGGCGGCCATCGGCTCCTCCTCGTCCCGCGCCTGATCGCCGAGGACCCCGAACGCCATCAGCACGACGTCGATGTCGCCCTCCGCGAAGACCTTGCCGAGGGCGACCTCGTGGGAGGCGGAGTCCAGCGCGTCGAAGTCGACGGTACGGACGTCGGCCCCGCGCCCGCGCAGCTCGGCGGCGGCCGCGTCCAGGGCGGGGGAGGGGCGCCCGGCCAGCCAGACCCGGCGGGTGCGCAGGGCGATCAGCCGGCGCGCGGTGGCCAGAGCGATCTCGGACGTACCGCCGAGGACGAGCAGGGACTGCGGGGCGCCGAAGGCATCCTTCACGGAAAGCTCCTGGTCAGATGGGGTGAGATTCTCTGGGGTCGATCACGGTCCGAGCCGGCGCGACAGGTCCGAGCGGAACGCTCCCGCCGGGTCCAGCCGCGCCCGCAGCTCCCGGAACTCCGCCAGCCGCGGGTACATCGCGGCCGCCGTCTCCGGCCGCATCCGGGAGTCCTGCGCCAGGCAGACCCGGCCCCCGGCGGCGGCCACCTCCTCGTCGACACCGTCCAGGAGGCGGGCCAGTCCCGGCAGGGCCGCGGGCAGATCCAGCTCCAGGGACCAGCCGGGCGCGGCGAACGACAGCGGGCCCGGGCCCGCCGCCCCGAACCGCTGGAGAACGGCCCGCACGGCGGGGCTCCGGCGCGCCGCGATCCGGCGCACCACCCGGTGCAGGGTCTCCTCCTGGCCGTACCCGACGGTGAACCGGTAGCGCACCAGACCGCCCCGGCCGTAGAGCGGGCGTACGTCGGGGAGGGCGTCCGAGGCGTGGAAGAAGGCGGGGACGGGGCGCAGCTCACCGGTCCGCGCGCGGGGTGCGCCCCGGTAGCGGACCTCGTTGCACAGGGCGGCGGCCGCGGCCGCCGGTCCGAGCAGCCCGCCCGGCAGCGGCGGGAGACCGGGGAGGAGAGGCTTCCCCGGCGCTCCTCCGGAGCGCTTCGCGAGTCCAATGCGCCCCGCGTGCGCCGGGCGCATATCGGGGGTCGCGTGCTCCCCCCGGGTGAGGATCCCGCGTCCGGTCGCCCGGCCCCGGGCCATCAGGTCGACCCAGGCGGAGGCGTACGGCAGCCGGTCGCCGCCCGCGGTGAAACGGGCCAGCAGATCGTCCAGGTCCCCGGCGCGCTCGGTGGAGACCGACATCAGCCCCGTGGTGACGCGCCGGAGGCGGAGCGTGGCACCCAGGATCACGCCGGTCAGCCCGAGACCCCCGGCGGTCGCGTCGAAGAGGGCGGTGCCCGGCAGCACCGTACGCACCTCGCCGTCGGCCGTGAGCAGCTCCAGGGCGCTCACGTGCCGGGCGAACGAACCCGCCCGGCGGTGGTCGAGGCCGGGCAGATCGGAGGCGATCGCCCCGCCGACCGTCACCCTGCCGGTCCCCGGCAGGACCGGCGGCAGCCAGCCCAGCGGCAGCAGGACCCGCAGCAGCCGCTCCAGGCTGACCCCCGCGTCGCAGCGCACCACGCCGGCGGCGGCGTCCACCCCGCCGATCCGGGCCAGGCCCGACAGATCGAGCACCGAGCCGCCCGCGTTCTGCGCCGCGTCCCCGGGCGACCGCCCCAGCCCGCGCGCGATGACGCCCCGGGGCCCGCGCCCCCGGACGACGGCGGCCGCATCCTCGTAACCACGGGGGCGGAACCGCACAGCGGTCGTCGGGGCGGTGCGGCCCCAGCCGGTCAAGGACACCGTGTCGACGGACATGGGAGTGACCGTATCGCCCGGGAAATCCCCTTTGCGGCATTGGTGAATTCGCTCACCGGAACGGGTGATGGAGTGAGTGTCAGCGCATGGTGACGAAGATCCACCGGACGCGTCCGGGAGAGTCCGGGGCGAGCCGCTGGTGTTCCGGGCTCAGGAGGGTACGCGTGACGTCATGGACTGGCTGAAAAAACTCCCGGTGATCGGACCCCTGGTCACCCGGCTGATGGAGACGCACGCCTGGCGTTCCTACGAGCGGCTGGACCGGGTCCACTGGGCCAGGCTGGCGGCGGCGATCACCTTCATCAGCTTTCTCGCCCTCTTCCCGCTGATCGCGGTCGGCGCGGCGATCGCCGCCGCCCTGCTGAGCGACGAGCAGCTCGACACCATCAAGGAGAAGCTCGCCGACCAGGTGCCCGGCATCTCCGACCAGCTCGGCATCGACGGACTGGTCGCCAACGCGGGCACGGTCGGCCTGGTGGCCGGTGCGCTGCTGCTGTTCACGGGCGTCGGCTGGGTCGGCTCGCTGCGCGAGTGCCTGCGCGCGGTCTGGGAGCTGGACGACGTCCAGGACGCCAACCCCGTCGTCGCCAAGGTGAAGGACGCGGTGCTGCTGGTCGGCCTCGGCGGTGCGGTGCTCGCCACCGTGGCGGTCTCCAGCATCGGCTCGGTGGCGGTCGGCCGGACCGCCGACCTGATCGGCATTCCCGAGAGCGGGGCCGGCGGCGTACTGCTGCGGGTGGCCGCGCTGGCGGTCGCGGTCGTCGCGGACTTCCTGCTGCTGCTCTATCTGCTGACCCTGCTGCCCGGCGTGGAGCCGCCCCGGCGGCGGCTGGTGGTCGCGGCGCTGCTCGGGGCGGTCGGCTTCGAACTGCTCAAGCTGCTGCTCGGCAGCTATATGAGGGACGTGGCGGGCAAGAGCATGTACGGCGCGTTCGGCGTGCCGATCGCTCTGCTCCTGTGGATCAACTTCACCGCCAAGCTGCTGCTGTTCTGCGCCGCCTGGACGGCGACCGGGAGCAAGGAGGACGAGGGCGCGGACGCGGGGCAGGACGTACCGGAGGCCGGGGACGCCGCCGGGGCCGAGGCACCCGGCGGCTCCACGCGCGCCTAGGGCTTGTCAGCTGCCGGACCCGCCGGAGTGCCCGAGGCGGCCGGCTCGGCCGTGTCCGCCGCCTCGCCCGCGTCCTTCGTCTCCGACGTGGTGCGGCCGCCCAGACCCGCCAGCGGCCAGCGGCGGTTGACCAGGAACACCGCGGCGGCCACGACCACCAGCAGACCGCCGATGATCGCCAGGGCGACCCCGACCCCGCTGGAACCCTTCGAGGCCGCCGACGCGTGCGCGGCCTCCGCCTGGCCCCCCGTGCCCTGGTCCGCCCCGGCGGCGGGCGCCGCGCCCTTGCCGCCGGTCGAGGTGCCGGTGCCGGTGTCCACGGACTTCGGCGGCACCAGCTGGCCGATCGGGGGCACCTTGCCGCTCGCGGCGAAGCCCCAGTCGAGCAGCTTGGCGGCCTCCTTGTAGACGGCGTGGCTCTCCTCCGCCGACGGGTTCATCACCGTGACCAGGAGGACCTTGCCGTTGCGCTCGGCGACGCCGGTGAAGGTGTTGCCCGCGTGGGTGGTGTAGCCGTTCTTGACGCCCGCGATGCCCTTGTACGGATCCACGCCGATGTCCCCGGTGATCAGCCGGTTGGTGTTCTGGATCTCGAAGGACTCGCGCTTCTTCCCCTTCTTCTTCTCGCCGGGGAAGTCGGCCGACGCGGTTGCCGCGTACTCACGGAAGTCCTTCTTCTGCATCCCGCTGCGGGCGATCAGCGTCAGGTCGTAGGCGCTGGAGACCTGGCGCGGCGCGTCGTACCCGTCCGGCGAGACCACCACGGTGTCCAGCGCCTGGAGCTCCTCCGCGTGCTTCTGCATCGCGGCCACCGTCTGCGGGACACCGCCGTACATCTCGGAGAGGACGTGCACCGCGTCGTTGCCCGACCGCAGGAACACCCCGAGCCACAGGTCGTGGACCGTGTAGGTGTGGTCCTCCTTGATCCCGACGAGGCTGCTCCCCTCGCCGACCCCGGCCAGCTCGCTCTCCGTCACCTTGTGGGTCTGGGTGGGCTGGAGCGCGGGCAGCACCGTGTCCGCGAAGAGCATCTTCAGGGTGGAGGCGGGAGGCAGCCGCCAGTGCGAGTTGTGCGCCGCCAGGACGTCCCCGCTCTCCGCGTCCGCGACGATCCACGACCGGGCGGTCAGCCCCTTGGGCACCACCGGCACCCCCGGCGCCAGATCGACCTGGGTGCCGGACATGCTGAGCCGCTCCCCGCCGAGGCTGGACATGACACCCGGCGGCTTGGGCTGTTTGTCGTCGCTCTTGTCCTTGTCGGCCGCCGCGGCGGGACTGAGGACGAAACCGGACAACAAGGTGGCGGATGTGACCGTGAGGGCGATCTTTTTCAGAACAGGCACGGTCGGAAACGTACAGGGCGAAGTTGGGGATGAGGACCCGGACCGGCTGACCCGCCGCAGGGAACGCCAGGACGGCCCCGTTCGGACGCCACCCCGGGGGAGGCGGCCGGGGGACGACGGCGATACTGGACCCATGAAGCTCAGCCGCCGCGTGTCCTGGTTCCTGCTCGCGTTCGGGGTGTGGAGCTGGTTCATCTGGATCACTTTCGTCAAGAACCTGTGGCAGGACGGCAGCGGGCTCGCCTTCGACGACGCGGGCGAACCGACCGGGTACTTCTGGGTGCACCTGCTGCTCGCCATCGCGTCCTTTCTTCTGGGGACGGCGGTCGGCGTGATCGGGTTGCGCGGAGTCCGGGCTTTGCGCGACACACGCGCATGACGACGGGAACCGGGAACATGGGGAAGCTCGGATGGCTGTAGTGGTCTTCGCCCTGGTGGCGCTCGTGGTGCTGGCGCTGCTCGGCGCCGTGCACCGGTATGTGTGGCGGCGCTTCGTCGGTGACACGACGGCGCCCGGCAGCAGGCTGCGCCGGGCGGGCACCGTCGCCGCCTTCGTGCTGCCCCTGCTGAGCGTCGGCGCCCTGACGTCGGGCCGGGTGGGCGCCCCCTTCTGGCTCCAGCAGGTGCTGGCCTGGCCGGGCTTCCTGTGGCTGGCCTGCCTGCTCTATCTGACGCTGGCGCTGCTCGTGGGCGAGGTCGTACGCCCGGTTCTCCTGCGGGTCCTCGCCCGGCGCGACGCGGCACGGGCCGAGGCGGAAAGGGGAACGGAAACCGGAACGGCAAGCGGAACGACTTCCGGAATCCCCGCAGAGACTTCCGGAACCCTCGTGGAGGTCCCGGACGAGACCCGTCCCCGTACCGAAGAGCTGGTGACGTCCGGATCCGCCGGACTCTCCGCCCCCTCGGACGCGGTGGCGCGTACGGCATCCGAGGCGTCCGACCCCGTGACGGAACCGGAAACGGAACCGACGGAGGAACCGGCAGTCACCACCCCGGCCGCCCCCGAAACCACCCCCGCGCCCGCCCTCGCCCCCCACCCCTCCCGCCGCCTCTTCGTCTCCCGGGTCGTCGGCGGCGCGGCGGCCGCCGCCGGGCTCGCGACCGTCGGGTACGGCGCGTACGGCGTGCTGCGCGGGCCGAGCGTCCAGCGGATCACCGTCCCGCTGGCCAAACTGCCCCGCGCCGCCCACGGCTTCCGGATCGCCGTGGTCAGCGACATCCACATCGGCCCGATCCTCGGCCGCGCCCACACCCGCCGGATCGTCGACACGATCAACGCGACCTCGCCCGACCTGGTCGCCGTCGTCGGCGACCTCGTCGACGGGTCCGTCGCCGACCTCGGCTCCGCCGCCGAACCCCTGGCCGCCCTGCGCGCCCGGCACGGCAGCTACTTCGTCACCGGCAACCACGAATACTTCTCCGGCGCCGAGCAGTGGGTCGATCACGTCCGCGAACTCGGTCTGGTCCCGCTGGAGAACGCCCGCGTGGAGATCGAGGGCTTCGACCTCGCCGGCGTCAACGACGTCGCGGGCGAGACCGAGGGGCAGGGGCCCGACTTCGGCCGTGCGCTGGGCGACCGGGACCGGGCCCGCGCCGCCGTCCTGATGGCGCACCAGCCGGTCGTCATCCACGACGCCGTCGAGCACGGCGTCGACCTGCAACTCTCCGGCCACACCCATGGCGGCCAGCTCTGGCCCGGCAACCTCCTCGCCGAACTGGCCAACCCGACCGTCGCCGGTCTCGAACGCTACGGCGACACCCAGCTCTTCGTCTCGCGCGGCGCGGGCGCCTGGGGCCCGCCCGTCCGGGTGGGCGCCCCGTCCGACATCACCGTCGTGGAACTGGCCTCCCGTCAGGCGTAACCGCGTTGCGGATACGACGGTCCGAAACCCTTCGGCCGGTCATCATGAAATCCACACCGACGGGTCACCGTCAGCTACGGAAACCCGCAGGTGGGAGGAGCGAAACCGCCTTTTCGGACAACGCTTCCCGGGTGTGTCCAATAAAAGGCTGTGAGTGTCCCATTTACTCTTCCAGATGTGAAAATCGTGTGATTGGGTAAGCGCGAACATGCGGCGACGTACGCGTCACAAACGCGACCGCCGAGGTGGGGCTGGTAAGGGAGAGCACGGCAATGCGGTCGGTCCGGGTACGGATTCTCGCGATTCTCGCGGTTTTGGTCATAGCGGGCGTCGGTGCCTGGCAACTGCTCCCGTCGGGGGAGGCGAAGAGCGACGCGATCACGGTCGGTACGTCGGACGTCGTCACCTCGCTCGACCCGGCCGGCGCCTACGACGCGGGTTCCTGGGCGATCTACAGCAACATCTACCAGTCGCTGTTGACCTTCAAGCCCAACGCCGTCACGCCGGAGCCGGACGCCGCCGAGAGCTGCGGGTTCGTCGGGCAGAAGCTCCAGACGTACCAGTGCAAGCTCCGTGACGACCTGACCTTCTCCAACGGCCGCAAGATCACCGCCCAGGACGTCAAGTACTCCTTCGACCGGATCTTCCGGATCAAGTCGGACGTCGGCCCCGCGGGTCTCTTCCCGACCCTCAAGACGGTGACGACCGAGGGCCGCACGATCACGTTCAACCTGTCCGGGCGCGACGCGACCTTCCCGCAGAAGATCGCCACCGGCGCCGCGGCGATCGTCGACCCCACCAAGTACCCCGGCGACAAGCTCCGTACGGGCAACGAGGTCGACGGCTCCGGCCCGTACGTCCTCAAGTCGTACGAGTCGGGGAACCGCGCCGAACTGGTGCCGAACCTGAAGTACCGGGGCGCGCTCAAGAAGACCGGCGAAGCGGTCAACATCCGGTACTTCAAGACCTCCGAGGACCTCCAGACGTCCTGGAACAGCGGCGACGTGGACATCGCCCACCGTCAGCTGCCGTCCGAGACGCTCGCCAACCTCAACGTCAACGACCCGGACGTGCGGGTGACCGAGGCGGCCAGCGCCGAGATCCGCAACATCATCTTCAACACCCGGTCGAGCTCGCCGTTCGGGGAGAAGAAGGTCCGCCAGGCCGTCGCCGCGCTCCTCGACCGGGGCCCGCTGGTCCGCAAGGTCTACCAGGGCACCGTCGACCCGCTGTACTCGCTGATCCCCACCGGCTACATCGGGCACAGCACCCCGTTCTTCGACGCCTACCCCTCCTCCGACCCGGCGCGCGCCGAGCAGCTGCTGGAGCAGGCCGGAGTGCAGACGCCTGTCGCCATCAACTTCGCCTACCGCGAGGGCGACATGTACACCAAGGAGACCGCCGAGCTGCGCCGTCAGCTGGAGAAGGACGGACTGTTCAAGGTCTCGGTGCGGGCCGTGGAGTGGACGACGTACCAGAAGGAGTACGCGGCCGGTAAGTACGACATGTACACCGTCGGCTGGTTCCCCGACTTCCCGGACCCCGACACGTTCAGCCAGCCGCTCGTCGGCACCGGGAACGTCCTGCACAGCGGCTACTCCAGCAAGAAGATGGACCAGCTGATCGCCGCCACGCAGCAGTTCAGCGACCGCAGCCGCACCTCGAACGACTTCAAGGAGATGCAGGCGCTGGTCGGCGAGGACGTCCCGCTGCTGCCGCTGTGGCAGAAGAAGGACTACGTCGTCGCCAAGTCCGAGGTCGCCGGCTCCCAGTACCTCTCCGACGGCACCGGCACCTGGCGCCTGTGGGAACTGGCCTGGATCTGACGGTCCGCCCCCGGCCGTCACGGCCGGGGGCACCGCTTCAGTTCGACGGCCGGGGCCCCGCCCCGGCCGTCGCCGTATCCGTTCCGGCACCCGGCAGGAACTCCACCAGCAGTCCGTGGATCTGCCGCACCAGCGGGCGCAGCACCCGGAACCGGGAGAGCGAGATGGCCCGGGCGGCGATCGGTGCGGTGCGCTCGACGAGCCGGCGGCTGCGCTCGGCGCCCTCGCTGCGGTCGTACACCCAGAAGAGCACCAGACCCATCTGCATCAGCCACATCAACTGCGGCAGCAGTGGGGCCAGTTCCGGGTCGCTCTTGACGTCAGCCCCGGCGATGCAGCGCTCGTGGATGGAGATCGCCGCGTCACGGGCGGCCGCCGAGTCCTCCGAGAACGGGGAGAGCGGGCTGTCCGGGTCGGCCGCGTTCTTGAAGAACTGGGCGGCGAAGCGGTGGTACGGCTCCGCCACGTCCAGCCAGCCCAGCAGCACGCCCCTGATGCGTACGGTCAGATCCCCGTCGCCCTCCAGCACCGGCCGGACCGCCGTCGCGTGTTCGCCGGCGATCCGGTCGTAGAAGCCCTGGACCAGGTGCTCCTTCGAGGCGAAGTAGTAGTAGGCGTTCCCGACCGAGACGCCCGCCTCCTGGGCGATGGCCCGCATGGTCGTCCGGTCGTAGCCCCGCTCCGCGAAGAGCCGGAGCGCCGTTTCGAGAATCAGCGTGCGGGTCTGCTCGCTCTTCGCGGCCTTGGCCGGCCTCTTCTCCTGCACGTTGTTCTCTTCCTTCACCACGGCCCCAAGGTTATCGGGGAGCCCACGCGCCGCCGGGCGGGGCGGCGCACGCGCGGGCCCCGGGTGCGCAGGGCGGGACGGCCATCGAGCGGTAGCGAGCGGCGGCCAGCACGGTGCCCCGGGCGAAGGGCCGCCCGGCCGGGGTGGTCAGCCAGTGGGCGCGGGAGCGGTACTTGGCGAGCGCCCAGAGGCAGACGATCCAGGCGGCCGTCTCCCGGTAGACCTGGCCCAGATCGCCGACCACGGTGATCTCCTGGAGCGTCGCCGCATGGTCCAGCTCCGGGAACCGCCGCCGCGCCTCGGCCGATCCGGCCGGTACGAGATCCAGCGGCACGAGCTGCCGCTGCCGCTGGAGCCAGCCCCGCAGATGGACGCAGAGCGGGCACTGCGCGTCGTAGAGCACGGTCAGCCGCCGTACGGGACCGGGCCAGGGAGCCCCGGAGGGCGCTGCCTCGGTCACCGGGCTCACCGGCCGGCTGCGGGCGCGGTCCACGGCCCCTGGGCCGCCGGCGGGGTCCAGCCCTGCGGCGGGACCGGCGGGGTCTGCTCGCGCTCCAGGGCGCTGCGGCGGCGGATCCGGCTGAGCACCCACACATTGCCCAGGTGCAGCACGCCGAGCACCAGCAGGACGACGCCGATCTTCACCGACAAGGCCTCGAACAGCTCGCGGGCGTCGGCCACCCCGTCGGCGTTCTTCAGATACAGCGTGACGAACCCGAGGTTGACCAGATAGAAGCCGACCACCAGCAGGTGGTTGACGGCGTCGGCGAGCTTCTCGTTCCCGTGCAGCACATCGGCGAGGAAGATCCGCCCGTTGCGGCTCAGCGTGCGGGCGACCCAGACGGTGAGCGCCACGCTGATCAGCAGGTAGATGACGTACGCGACCACAGTGAGGTCCATGCCCCACCCCTCCTTGAACACGTTCAAAACTGCTCTTGGGCATGACTGTAGACCCCTTCTTGAACATGTTCAAGAAGGGGTCTACGGGTGGTCTACAGGGGGTGGGTCAGAGGGCGGTGGCCCCGTCCGGATCCGTCAGCGCGGCCGCGATCTCCGCGCGCAACGCCTCGCCGTGCAACGGCGTCAGCTCCGCGAGCGCCGTGTTCCACTCGGCGGCCGCGCTCTCCGCCGCCTCCCGCAAGCCCCGCTCCACCGGGCCCCGGGCGAAGAACAGGACCACCGCGCCCACCGGCCGCAGCAGCCACCGCCCGCGCACGCTCAGCGCGACGGTGATCAGCCAGGAACCGTCCTCGGCCGGGCGCGGGGTGAGGGTGAGACGGGCCTGGGCCAGCCGGTGCACCGCCCGCCCCGACACCGGGGCCCGGGCGGCCGGGGGAGCCGAGGGCAGTCGGCCCACCGCCGCCCACCAGGCCGCCAGATCGGCCTTGCCACGCCCCGAGAACCGGTACAGCGAGCCGCCCCCGGGCTTGTGCCCCGACAGGGAGAGCTCCACCGCGCGGGGCCGGCGGGGCTCGCGCAGCCGCACCCCGACCTTCAGGGACATGCCGTCCTCCACGACGAGGCTCTCCACCTCGACGGAGTGCGACGGCCGCCACGCACGCAGGACGACGGCCTGGGCCGCAGCGGGGGAGTCACCCGCCCCGGCACCCGCATGCTCCACCGGGAACTCCCCGGCGGCCCCCTCGGGCTCCGCCGGGACCTCCCCGTACCGCGCCCCCGGCCGCAGATGACGCCCCTTCAGCAGCCGCAGGCCCTCCAGGGCCCGCCCGTCCGCCAGCACGACCGATCCGCCCGGGCCCTCCCGGGAGGCGTCCAGGAGGTCCACCAGGGCACCGGCGGCCTCCTCGAACCAGCCCCGGTCCAGGGCCGCGACGGTGACCGTGTGCGCGAAACGTGCCATGAGCGGAACCCGTGGCTCAGATGCTCATGGAGCGGGCCTGGTTGAGCTGGCCCATGACCGCCGGGAAGGTGTGCGGGCCCGTCGCCGGGATCATCGTGGAGTGATGCCGGCCGCCACTGGTCACCGTGACCTGGACGAAGCCGGTGGTCCGCTTCTCCTTCATCAGCAGGAACAGCAGCCCGATCAGGCAGAACAGCGCGAAGATGATCGCCAGCACGATCGCGTGCGCCGGGATCTTCTCCTCCGTACGCGACATGTCCGTGGCCGTCCAGACAGCGCCCTTGAGCGGCATCGACCCGGACGGGGTGACGATCGCGTCGTTCATCACGGTGATGTCGCCGATCGACAGCACCGGCACACCACCACCCTGGCCCGGCACGCCCTGCGGCACCGGGAGGTACTGGCCGGGCATCGTCGGCTGTGCGTGCTGGGGGTACCCGTACCCCGGCCCCGGCTGGGCCGCGGACTCCGGCAGCGGCTGCGGATAGCCGTACGCCGGGGTGGCCCCCGGGTTCGGATAGCCGTACGCCTGGCCGTCCGCGACGGTGGGCTGGTGGCCCGGCTGCTGGGGCGGGCCCCACTTGTACGCGTCGTCCGCGTACGGATTCGGCTCGCTCACGACGATCCCCGTTCCTTCTCGGTCTTCAGCTCCGCTGAACCGTACCGCCCGCGCGGGCCCGGTGCAGCAACAGGCCCCGCCCCCGGCAGCGGTGAGGCTGCGGGGGCGGGGCCCGTCGGCGTAACAGGAGTTACGGGAAGGTCAGAAGCGACGCGTGATGAGCGCGCGCTTCACCTCCTGGATCGCCTTGGTGACCTCGATGCCACGCGGGCAGGCGTCCGTGCAGTTGAACGTGGTGCGGCAACGCCACACGCCGTCACGGTCGTTGAGGATCTCCAGACGCTGCTCGCCGGCCTCGTCGCGCGAGTCGAAGATGAAGCGGTGCGCGTTGACGATCGCCGCCGGGCCGAAGTACTGGCCGTCGTTCCAGAACACCGGGCACGAGGACGTGCACGCGGCGCACAGGATGCACTTGGTGGTGTCGTCGAACCGCTCGCGGTCCTCGGGGGACTGAAGGCGCTCGCGGGTCGGCTCGTTCCCCTTGGTGATGAGGAAGGGCATGACATCGTGGTACGCCTGGAAGAACGGGTCCATGTCGACCACGAGGTCCTTGAGGACCGTGAGGCCCTTGATGGCCTCCACCATGATCGGCTTCTCCGGGTTGATGTCCTTGATCAGCGTCTTGCAGGCGAGCCTGTTCTTGCCGTTGATCCGCATCGCGTCGGAACCGCAGATGCCGTGCGCGCAGGAACGGCGGAACGTCAGGGTTCCGTCGAGCTCCCACTTGATCTTGTGAAGGGCGTCGAGGACACGCTCCTTCGGGTCGATCTCGATCTGGAAGTCCTGCCACTGGACCTCGTCCGACACCTCGGGGTTGAAGCGGCGGATCCGGAACGTGGCCGTGATGAACGGCGAGTCGGCGAAGCCGGCCTCGGCGTTGTCGGTCTTGTCCAGGGTGGGAGTAGCCATCAGTACTTACGCTCCATCGGCTGGTAGCGGGTCGTGACGACCGGCTTGTAGTCGAGCCGGATCGACTCGGCGCCGTCATCCGCGACCTCGCGGTACGCCATGGTGTGGCGCATGAAGTTGACGTCGTCGCGGTTGGGGTAGTCCTCGCGGTAGTGACCGCCGCGGGACTCCTTGCGGGCGAGCGCGGAGACCGCCATGACCTCGGCCAGGTCGAGCAGGTTGCCCAGCTCGATGGCCTCCAGCAGGTCGGTGTTGAACCGCTTGCCCTTGTCCTGGATCGACACGTTGAGGTATCGCTCGCGCAGCTCGGCGATCTTGGCGACCGCCGTCTTGATGGTCTGCTCGGTGCGGAACACCATCACGTTGGCGTCCATGCACTCCTGGAGCTCCGTGCGCAGGTCGGCGACCCGCTCGGTGCCCGTCGAGTTGCGCAGCCGCTCGACCTGGTCCTGAACCAGCTGGGCCGGGTTCTCGGGAAGCTCGACGAAGTCGCTCTTCACCGCGTACTCGGCGGCGGCGATGCCCGAACGCCGTCCGAAGACGTTGATGTCGAGCAGCGAGTTGGTGCCCAGACGGTTGGCGCCGTGCACCGAGACACAGGCGACCTCGCCGGCGGCGTACAGGCCCGGGACGACGGTGGTGTTGTCGGCCAGCACCTCGCCCTCGACGTTGGTCGGGATGCCGCCCATGGCGTAGTGCGCGGTCGGCTGGATCGGGATCGGGTCCGTGTAGGGCTCGATGCCGAGGTACGTCCGCGCGAACTCCGTGATGTCCGGGAGCTTGGCGTCCAGCTGCTCCGGCGGCAGGTGCGTCAGGTCCAGGTACACGTGGTCACCGGCCGGACCGCAGCCGCGGCCCTCACGGATCTCCGTGTAGATGGAGCGGGAGACGACGTCACGGGACGCGAGGTCCTTCATGACCGGCGCGTACTTCTCCATGAAGCGCTCGCCGTCCTTGTTGCGGAGGATGCCGCCCTCACCACGGGCGCCCTCCGTCAGCAGGATGCCCATGCGCCAGATGCCCGTCGGGTGGAACTGGAAGAACTCCATGTCCTCCAGCGGCAGACCGCGCCGGTAGCAGGCGGCCTGGCCGTCACCGGTCAGGGTGTGGGCGTTGGACGTCACCTTGAAGAACTTGCCGGTGCCGCCGGAGGCGTAGACGACCGACTTCGCCTGGAAGACGTGGATCTCGCCGGTCGCCAGCTCGTACGCGACGACGCCGGCGGACTTCTTGACCCCGTCGACCTCGGTGATCAGCTGGTCCAGGACGTAGAACTCGTTGAAGAACTCCACGCCCTCCTTGACGCAGTTCTGGTACAGCGTCTGGAGGATCATGTGGCCGGTGCGGTCGCCCGAGTAGCAGGCGCGACGGACCGGGGCCTCACCATGGCTACGGGTGTGACCACCGAAGCGGCGCTGGTCGATCTTGCCCTCGGGCGTGCGGCCGAACGGCAGGCCCATCTTCTCCAGGTCGAGGACGGCGTCGATGGCCTCCTTCGCCAGGATCTCGGCGGCGTCCTGGTCGACCAGGTAGTCGCCGCCCTTGATCGTGTCGAAGGTGTGCCACTCCCAGTTGTCCTCCTCCACGTTGGCGAGCGCGGCGGCCATGCCGCCCTGCGCCGCGCCCGTGTGGGAGCGGGTGGGGTAGAGCTTCGTGAGCACGGCGGTACGGCTGCGCTTGGTGGCCTCGATGGCCGCGCGCATGCCGGCGCCGCCGGCGCCGACGATGACGGTGTCGTACTTGTGGATCTGCATGGTTTCCTCTGGTCCCTCTGTCCCGGCGCCTAGCGGATGTTCGGGTCGAAGGTGAAGATCACCAGCGTGCCCAGCAGGACGGTGAACACCGTGGCGGTGTACAGGAGCATCTTCAGCCAGAAGCGGGTGTTGTCCCGTTCGGCGTAGTCGTTGATGACCGTACGGAGGCCGTTCGCGCCGTGAAGCATGGCGAGCCACAGCATCAGCAGGTCCCAGACCTGCCAGAACGGCGAGGCCCAGCGGCCCGCCACGAAGGCGAAGCCGATCTTGGAGACGCCGCCGTCGAGCACCAGCTGGATCAGCAGGTGACCGATGACGAGGACGGTCAGGACGATGCCCGACAGGCGCATGAAGAGCCAGGCGTACATCTCGAAATTGCCGCGTGAGGCCTTGGGGGTCTTGCCCGTGCGCTTGCGCGGGGGCTCGATCACCGGGGCCGGGTTGTCGACGTCGTAGAGGCTCACACCCTCGACGTCACCGATCGCGGCCGCGGAAGAAGTCTCGCTGGACATGGGCCTCAGCTCCCGAAGACGTCGCGTACGGCGTGACCGAGGACGGGGTACAGGGCCCCGACCATCAGCACGATCCAGATGCCCAGCACGGTCCAGAGCATCTGCTTCTGGAAGCGCGGGCCCTTGGCCCAGAAGTCCACGGCGATGATCCGGAGACCGTTCAGCGCGTGGAAGAGAATCGCGGCCACCAGGCCGTATTCGAGGAGCGCGACGATCGGCGTCTTGTACGTGGCCACGACGTCGTCGTAGGCCTCGGGGGAGACGCGGACGAGAGCGGTGTCCAGGACATGTACGAACAGGAAGAAGAAAATGAGGACACCGGTGACTCGATGAGCCACCCACGACCACATGCCTTCCCGGCCGCGGTACAGCGTTCCAGCCGGCACGGAAGAACCCTCCGGGAGCGGGGATTGGGGTCGGCCGGCTTGACTGTCGGTCTGACCCGGCCGGGTACGGTCCACCGGCCCCGGCCATCGTAGCGACGCATTGTCGGTTCGTTCGCGCGGGGGCCTCTGGTGTGATCAAAGTGGCAATCAAACAGGCACGTACGGGCTAGAGGGTGTCGTTTGCATCAGGTCGGGCGGTCATCTGGATCGGGTCGGGCGGTCATCAGCTCGACGATCCGGCTCCGGGCGAGCCGGCGCAGCTCCTCCGCGGTCACCGCGCGCTCCTCGTCCACCTCGTGCTCCATCCGGACCCGGATCCCGGCCAGCACCTGGTCCACGTGCTGGGAGGGCCCGTAGGCGTCCAGGCAGATCACGAAGGTGTGGCCGAACCTGCTCTCGTACGCCGCGTGCGCGGCCCGCAGCGCCAGGTGGGCGGCGCGGGGCGCGTCGTGGTGCAGGCAGGGGGCGGGTTCCGCGGCCAGGGCCTCGGCGATGTCGCTCGGCGCGAGGTCGTAGCCCGCCTCGTCGGATGCGGCCAGTAGGGCGCCGAGATCGGGGTAGGGGCGGTGGGCGGCCATCCGGTGGGCCCAGCGCAGACTGCCGCAGCACTCCAGGAAGGCCGCCTCGGCGGCGGCGAAGGGGAGGCTGTTGAAATGGGCCAGGCCGGCGGCATGATCGACCGGCGCCCCGCCGGCGTACGGCGCCGCCGGGGCATCGGCCAAAACCGGGGCATCGGCCAAAACCGTGGGATCGGCCGGAACTGGGGCATCGGCCGGAACCGGGTGGCGCGGTTGCACGGGCACGGCCGACCGGCCGGCCGGGGGCGCGGATCGCTTCGGCAGGCCGGCGGGGGACTCGCTGGACCTGGACAGCGTGGACTCCTCGTGATCAATGACAGCTGTGACCCGGTGGCCCCGTGATCCCGCGAAGGGGCCGCGGGGGTACGCGAAGGTCTTCCGTCCCTGAAAGACAGGCGGGAGCGCAAGGAGGTTGCGCGGGGTGGGAGTGAAGAGGGGGACGAATGTTCCGCAACGCTAACGAGACCGGTCGGCGGCCGTCCGGAGGACCGAAGAAGAATCACCCGAACGGGAGAGTTTCGGGACGTGTGATGGACGTCTGACCTGCGTCGGCCCGGGTTCCGTCCGGCCGCCCGACGTCTTCGATGGGCGAGGCCGCGGCAAAAATGCCAGCCTTGCACCCTCTTCACTCGTTTCACCTGTCCTTGACCCCTCAACGGAGGAATCTGCCCGATGTCGCCCTCGCGTGGTGCCCTTGTCACCGGCGCGGCTGTCACGGCCGCAGCCGCCGTCGCCCTCACCGTCGTCGTCTGGCCGGACGGCTCCGGCAGCGGACCGTCCGGTGACACGGCGTCGCCCTCCGGGACCTCCGCCGAGGCCGCCCCGTCGCCCTCGCGCAGCTACCCGATGTCCAGCACACCGAGCGCGATCCCCGCGGTGCGCGAGCACCAGGCGGCCCGGGGGCCCGGCTGGCAGCCGGGCAAGGACAGCACCGTCGTCATCGCCAAGGGCAGCCAGGTGCTCGCCGACGAGGCGAAGCTGCTCGCCAAGGAGCTGAAGATCAGCTACCGGGGCGCCGAACCGGCCCGGACGGGGGACGTGGAGCTGGCGCTCGGCGCGAAGGACGCGGGCCCCACCGAGTCGTACACGCTCACCGTGCGCGACCGGAAGGTGAAGATCACCGGCCCCGACGAGTCGGGGGTCTTCTACGGCACCCGTACGCTCAAACAGTCGCTCAAGGCGGACGGCACGGTCCCCGAGGGCGTCGTCAACGACCGGCCGGACCGGCCGCAGCGCGGGCTCAACCTCGACATCGCGCGCAAGCACTACAGCGCGGAATGGATAGAGGACCGCATACGCGAGATGGGCGACCTCAAGCTCAACCAGCTCGGCCTGCACTTCTCCGACGACCAGGCCTTCCGCATCGAGTCGAAGTCCCACCCCGAGGTGGTCTCGGACGAGGCCCTCACCCAGGACGAGGTCCGGCGCATCGTCGGCCTCGCCAACAGCCGGCACATCGAGGTCGTCCCCGAGATCGACTCGCCCGGACACCTCGGCGCGGTGCTGGCCGCCCACCCCGACCTCCAGCTGCGCAACACCGCGGGCGTCGAGTCGAGGGGCTCCATCGACATCTCCAAGCCGGGGGCGGCGAAGCTCATCGACGAGCTCCTGGAGGAGTACACGGAGCTGTTCCCGGGCCGGTTCTGGCACCTCGGCGCGGACGAGTACCAGGCGCTGACCGTCCGGAACCCCGCCGCCTCCTACCCCCAGCTCCAGCGGGCCGCCGAGGAGCGGCACGGCGCCGGCGCCACCATCGAGGACCTGGCCACCAGCTGGCTGAACGACCGCGCGGACGTCGTCGTCCCGAAGGGCCGGACCGCGAAGGCCTGGAACGACGGCCTGTTCCGGGGCACGAAGGTCAAGGCCGACGAGAACATCGAGATCGAGTACTGGACCGGCAAGGAGATCGGCGCCCGCCCGCCGCAGGAGTACCTGGCCGAGGGCTACAAGATGCTGAACCTCAACGACGAGTTCCTGTACTACGTGCTCGGCGAGCCCAACGAGTTCGTCTACCCGACCGGCAAGCGGATCTACGAGCAGTGGACCCCGATGGTCCTGCGCGGCACGGAGCCGGTCGCGGAGCGCTACTCGAAGCAGATCCTCGGCGGCCGGTTCGCGGTCTGGGGCGACCTGCCGAACGCGCAGACGACGCAGCAGGTGGCGGACGGCATCAGGATGCCGCTGGTGGCGACCGCACAGAAGGTCTGGGACCCGCGGAAGCCGGCGCTGAGCTGGGCGCAGTTCCAGGAGCTGGCGAAGCGGACGGGCAGCGCGGGGTGAGGGCGGGAGCGATCCGCGGCTGAAACTGCTGTCCCTCCACCGCCCCCACCTGCGAAGATGCGGGACGGACAGCCCGGCAGCCGCCGGCCTGCGCAGCGTCGGCCGCGTGCTCCTGGGGAGGGACGCGCGGCCGTGCACCCACACCGCGTCCCGGGGGGACTTCTCCGTGCTCTGTACCCGTTGCCGTATCCGAACGGCCGTCACCGACGACGGCCTGTGCACCTTCTGCTCGGGCACCCGGCCCGCGATGCCGGGCGGCCTGATGGCCCCGGTCTCCGGGCCCGGGGGCTGGGGGGTGGGCACCTGGCCGCGTTCGCCCGTCGGCCTCGCCCGGGCGGTGACGGCGCTGCTCGGCGTGGTGATCGCCGCCGACCTGTTCGCCATCGGCACCGGACTGCATCTGCGCGGCCTCTGGCAGCGGTCGGCGACGGACGGCTCCCCGGACATCCACGGCAAGGCCGGCGACACGGCCGAGACGCTGTACGGCGTCGCGGCCCTCTCCCAGGGGGTGACGCTGCTGGCCACCGCCGTCGTCTTCATCATCTGGTTCCACCGGACCCGCCGGAACGCCGAGGTCTTCGACCCCTCCGTGCAGCGCATGGGCCCGGGCTGGGCGGTGGGCGGCTGGTTCGTCCCCGTGGCCAACTTCTGGTTCCCCTACCGCGTCGCGAGCGGAGTGTGGGAGGCCAGCGCGCAGACCCGCCCGGACGGGGGCTGGCGCACGGTGCCCCGGACCCCGCTCAACCTGTGGTGGGGCGCGTGGGTCGCGAGCCTCCTCTTCACCCGGGTCACCGGGAGCATGTGGGAGCGGGCGGAGGACCCGGAGGCGATCGTACGGGCCGGGGGCCTGGTGGCGGCCTCGGACGCGGTGGACATCGTCGCCGCCGTTCTCGCCATCCTCTACGTCCGCGCCGTGACCCGGATGCAGGTCGAACGGGCCCTGCACGGAGTGGCGCCCGCCCCGGCGGCTCCGGGAGCACCCAGGTGACGCCCGGTCCTAAGTGACGATTTTCAGCCATTCGGCGCAGTATCCGGTAGACCGAGGGAGACGTCGATGAGTCTGCTGGAACTGATCGAACGGGCCGACGAGCGCGCGCTGGCCGCCGGGGCGCTGGCCTGCCTGGACCGCTGCCTGCCGCTGCTCGCGGGGACCGGGGCGGAGCCTCTGCGCCCCCTCTGGGCGAGCTGCGAGAACGGACAGGATTGGGCCATCCGGCTCGCGGCGGCACGTACGGAGATGGAGCAGGCGTCGGTCCCCGACGGCCCGGCCGCGCTCGTACGGGCCATGCTCGGCGCGGCCCCCTCCGACTTCGCCGCCGTACCGCTGAGGGAGTGGGCCGACGCCTGCTCGCTGGTCGCGCTCCGGATCCACGGCCGGTTCGACGCCCCGGACGGGGACGTGCCGCCGGACGAGGAGGACCTGCTCAAGGCGGCCCGCGGCGGCGAACCCGCGGCCGTGGGCCCGCTGGTCGCGGGGGAGCTGGAACGGCAGATCAGGATCCTGGAGATCCTCGCGGAGACCACCGGCACGGCGGGCAGCGGCGCCGGCCTCCGCAAGGCGCTGGACCTGTCCACGGAGGGCCGCCGGGTGCTGCGCGCGGTGATGTCACGACGGGCCAGGGGCCGGACCTGAGCCCCGCCGCACAAGCGGTACGGGTGTCACGGACGAGCCCGTCCGCGACACCCGTACGCCACAGTCATCGGCCGGGCGTCACTTCGCCGCGTCCAGAGCCGCCAGGGCCTGCGCCCACCCGACGTACTTCAGTGCGGCGAGATCGGCGACGGTCACCACACCGAACGCCTCCTTGAGCAGGGCACCCTGACGGTCCGAGACCCCCTTGAGCGCGGACACCGGAGCCGCCAGCACCTCGGGCACACTCTTGTCCGCCCACGCCTTGTCCAGCACCTTGTCCAGGTCGATCGAAGCCACGCGCGTTCCCCTTTTCCCAGTAGATCTACAGGCGTGTAGAGCCTAGGAGGGGAGGGCAGGCCGCACCGTGCACAGTCGGGAAATCACCTGCGAAAGTCCGAAAGCCGCCCGGTCACCGACCTGCCAGGGGCCCCGGAATCGAGGGCGGGCCCACGAGTGACCCGCATCACCGTCGCGCACGTGTGCTCTGCCGCACAGGCGCAGTGCCTGGCCGCAACGGCTGCGAGGAGGAGCGACGACCGGGGCCGCCACCCCCCACAGGAGAGGCCCCGGCCGTCTTCCACGGGGTCGCAGCACGACCCCGTACTCATCTCAGCGCCATGACTGCGTTTTCTGTCACACCGGAACCGTGGCCGTCGAATTGTTGCGAGTTGTACAAGTCATGGACGTGGCCCCCACCGAGCACGTAGCGTGCTGGTTCGCGCAGGGTTGCGCAGCAGTTGACCAGCTGCGATTGAGGACGGCAGGGCGGGTTGAGGGAGTGCTGGGGGACGACGCGGAGCTGACTGCCGCGGTGCTCGCGGCACAGGACGGGGACGAGGACGCCTTCCGTGCTGTGTACCGTGCGGTGCACCCACGGTTGTTGGGATACATACGGACCCTGGTCGGGGAGCCGGACGCCGAGGACGTGGCGTCCGAGGCGTGGCTACAGATAGCGCGCGACCTCGACCGGTTCAGCGGTGACGCCGACCGGTTCCGGGGCTGGGCCGCGCGGATCGCGCGCAACCGCTCGCTGGACCATCTGCGCATGCGCAGCCGCCGCCCCGCGATCGGCGGCGACGAGACCGAGCTCACCACGCGCGCCGCCGAGTCCGACACCGCGGGCGACGCCATCGAGGCCCTGGACACCGACCGCACCATGTCCCTCATCGCCCAGCTGCCGCAGGACCAGGCCGAGGCCGTCGTGCTCCGCGTGGTCGTCGGGCTCGACGCGAAGAGCGCCGCCCAGACCCTGGGCAAGCGGCCCGGCGCCGTCCGCACCGCCGCCCACCGCGGCCTCAAGCGGCTGGCCGAACTCCTCGGCGCCGACGGGCAGCCCCAGGCGCCCCGGGCCGACGGCGACGGAGCGCTCGGCCCGGACGGCAGCGCGGACCGGCCCCCGGCGCAGGGCGGCG
>NZ_LZRD01000048.1 GCF_001687325.1 Streptomyces sp. PTY087I2
CGGGGCCGGAGCGGCTGCCGGGGCGGGCGCGGCCGGGGCGGCTGCCCCGGTCACCGGGGCCCCCGAGGCCCCGGCGCCGGGAGCGGGCTTGTCCGCCGTGCCGGCGGTACCCGGCTTGTAGTCGGCGAAGAAGTCCCACCAGGCGCGATCGACCGAACTGGGATCCTGGAGGTACTGCTGGTAGATCTCGTCGACGAGCCATTCATTGGCGCCGAAAGCCGCGGCCGGGTTGGTGCCCGGGCTGGCTTGGTCGGTCGAGACGCTTGAGTTACTGGGGGACTGAGACGACACGGCGGCAACCGCCCTCTTCCGCTTCACAAGGTGATGGACAGCGGAAATCAAGGCTACGCCCCCCGAACCGTTCCTTGCAGGCCGGGCCGGTGCTTCGTCGTGCACATCACATCGAAGGGCGGGTTTCGGCGCAGGAAATGGCGGGAAACAAGCGAGGTTCCACTGCACTTCGGGTACGCAGGACCGTGGACACGGCCCTGCGACCGTATCCCCTTGAGGCCCCCTGCTGGCAGGACACGGTGAATGTGCCCTTCCGGTTCGACCCTATGTCAACGAGGCCGTCAACCGCGCGGCTCGGGGATTCCCGGGAGGGTGACCTGGATTCGGCAGCCCCGTACGGATTCGGCCACACCGATCCGGCCGCCGTGCAGATCGACCGCCCAGCGGGCGATGGCGAGGCCCAGGCCCGTACCGCCGTCGCTGCCCGGACCCTGCGGGGAGGGCGCCTGGCCCCGGTTGAACCGCTCGAACACCCGGTGGCGCTCCGCCTCCGGGATGCCGGGCCCCTCGTCGATCACTTCCAGCTCCAGCGACTCGGGGTGGGCCCCGCGCCGCGCCAGCACTGTCACCCGGCCGTGCGGGGGGCTGTGCTTGACCGCGTTGTCGATCAGGTTCGCGACCACCTGGTGCAGCCGCTCCGCGTCCGCGTGCGCGGTGAGCTCCGGCGGCGAGACGTCCAGATGCAGATGGACGTCCGTACGGGAGTGATTGCCCGAACCCGACGACAGGCGTCGCTGCGAGGCGGCGAGATTCGCCTCCTTCAGTACGCCCGACAGATACGGCCACACCTCGAAACGGCGTGCCTTGAGCGCGACGACCCCGTTGTCCAGGCGCGACAGGTCCAGCAGCGTCTCGACCAGCCGTCCGAGCCGCTCCGTCTGTTTCAGTGCCGTGCGCATCGTCTCCGGATCGGCGGCGGACACCCCGTCCACCACGTTCTCCAGCACGGCTCTCAGCGCCGCGATGGGCGTACGCAGCTCATGGCTGACATTGGCGACCAGTTCTTTTCGATGCCGGTCCTCCGCCTCCAGATCGTCCGCCATGCGGTTGATCGTCTGCGCCAGGTCGCCCAGCTCGTCCCGCCGCCCGGCACCGCTCACCCGGCGCGTGTAGTCGCCGTGCGAGATCGACCGGGCCACCGCTCTCATCTCGTCCAGCGGCGCGGTCAGACCGTGCGCCACGAACTGGGTGATCAGCAGGGTGGCGATCACCGAGAACACCGTGATGAAGCGGAACTCCGTACGGGTCCGCAGCGCGACGATCAGCAGACCCGTGGTGATGAACACCGAGACCACGACGAGCGTGCCGAGCTTGGCCTTGATCGAGAAGGGCCGCAGTCCGGACCCTGGCCGGGTCATGGCGCGGGAGTCTCCAGGGCGTAACCCACACCGTGCACGGTACGGATCCGCTCCGCGCCGATCTTCCGGCGCAGCGCCTTGATGTGGCTGTCGACCGTACGGGTGCCCGAGGCGTCCGCCCAGTCCCACACCTCGGCCAGCAGCTGCTCCCGGGAGAGCACCGCGCGCGGGGTGTTGGCGAGGCAGACCAGCAGGTCGAACTCGGTCGGCGTGAGGTGGACGTCCTCGGCGCGCACCCGGACCCGGCGCTGCGCGTGGTCGATCTCCAGCTCGCCCAGGCGCAGTATCCCGCTGCGCGGGGTGACGGCGGCCAGCGCCGCCCGCTCCACCCGGCGCAGCAGCACGTGCACCCGGGCGGCCAGCTCCCGCATGGAGAACGGCTTGGTCATGTAGTCGTCGGCGCCGACCCCGAGCCCGACCAGCATGTCGGTCTCGTCGTCGCGTGCGGTGAGCATCAGCACCGGCACCGGGCGCTGCGCCTGCACCCGGCGGCAGACCTCCAGGCCGTCGAAGCCCGGAAGCATGATGTCGAGCACCATCAGATCGGGCTGCCAGGCCTCGGCCGCGTCCACGGCCGCGGGGCCGTCCAGCGCGGTCTGCACCAGGAAGCCCTCCGCCCGCAGCCGGGCGGAAATGGCGTCGACGATCGTGGCGTCGTCCTCGACCACCAGCACCCGGCGCTGAGCCCCCGGGGTGGCCGCGACGCCGTTGTGGGTGGTGTGTGTCTGTTCCATCGCCCCGCCCCTGCCCGTTCTCGCGGGAGCCATTCCCCCGGAGGCACGGTCTTCGCTCGTGGTTTTCGTGGGTGATCCCGTGTGCCGGTCAGCAGCGTAAAGGCAGCGGAGGGCTCCCGGCTACGCAGGGTGTTGCCCCGGGGTGACGAGTTCGGGCCGGGCGGGCGGCCGGATCGTCTGCCTTGTGCCGGTTGACCCGTGCCGCCGCCGGGCCGCGCATACCGGGAGGGGGTTCAGCCGGCCCGGAGTGCGAGATGGACCACGTCGGGCACACCTCGGGCAACGGCCACCTCTTCCGTCCGAACCCCGCTGAACCCGGCATTCCGCAACGCCTGTTCGAAGGCGGGCGACGGCTGCGCGGACCAGACGGCGAGCACTCCGCCCGGGTTCAGACGGTCGTGGCAGTGCGCCAGACCGGCCGGGGAGTAGAGGCTTTCGTTGCCCTCCGTGACCGTCCAGTCGGGCCCGTTGTCGATGTCCAGGCAGAGCGCGTCGTAACGCTCCGTGGTGGTACGGAGATGAGCGACCAGGTCCGCGTGCAGGATCCCGGCCCGGGGATCGGCCAGCGCCGCCCCGGAGATCCGCCCCAGCGGCCCGGCCCGGTGCCAGTCCACGATCGCCTGCTCCCGCTCCACGACCACGATCCGCCCCCAGCGCCCCTCCTCGGCGGCCCGCACCAGGGAAAACCCGACGCCGAGCCCGCCGATCAGCACGGAGGGCGCCGCCCGGTCGGCGGGCAGCGAGGCCAGCGCGACGTCGATCAGCAGCCGCTCGGAGCGCCCGTCGGAAGTGTCCATCAGGAAGCACCCGTTGGCGATGATCTCGAAGTGCTCCCCGCGCTCCCGCAGCACGACCTCGCCGAAGGGGCCTTCGCGACGGTCGAGGACGACAGGGGTGTCGGTGGAGCGCACGGGCAGCGATTCCATCGGTTCGGGGGCGGGCCAGGTGGATGTCGCGGACATGGGGGCGGCTCTCCGGTATCCGGTCGTCGGCGGTCGATGCGCGTCCATCCTGTCCCGCCGGGCGGGGTGAAGGCCAGCGGGTTCCGGGCTCCGGGGCGGGGAACAACCGTCCGCCGTCGGGCGCTCCCGTACGGGGAGGGGCGCCCGGGAAAGAACGGGAAAGAGGGGTGCGGCGCGCGGCGGGTGTCGGGTGTCGTTTCACATTGCGTTGGCTCCGACGTCCTAGCTGCGAGGCGATGAGATGGGTTGCGCTGTGCCATCAGATTTTGTGCAGATTGACTCTTCGTTTTCCGTCCGTTGCTGTGGCAGGTGAGGGGGCTTGGCTTCGGAGGCTCGGCGCATTTCCGCGACCTCCTTGCGCATGAGATCGTCGGTGCGTGTGCTGTGCCAGATGGTTCCTTCCCACTTCTCGTATCGGTGTTCGCGGTCACGCAGGAGGACCGGTTTGAGGTGGCTGTGGAAGAGGAGTGTGCGACCCAGATCCTTGTGGGTTCGGTTGAACCACATCGCGGCTTTTTCGTGGCGGGCGAGTCGGTTCGCTGCGAGGCCGGGGAGCTTGCCGCGCATCCGGCCGGGCGTGTAGGTCGTCAGGGGCTGGCTCGGTGGGCGCCAGGAGTCGGCGAGGGACCAGTGCGCGATGGCGTCGCCCTTGCGGTCGGGTGGGCGGTAGGGGTAGGTGACGCGGTTGCTGATCTCCGTGAAGAAGCGGGCTTGCTTGGCCTTGGTGCCGTCGGCCAGCTGCCGCCAGTGGGGTGAGGCGATCAGGGGTGCCAGGGCAACGGCCTCGGGATAGACCGCTGCGAACATTCGCGAGGTGCTGTAGTCGATGTAGTCCTGCTTCTCCCGGTCGAACGGGATGAGGAGGTCGAGGCGGTCGTCCCAGGTGTCCCAGGTGCCGAAGGGGACCGGGTAGCCGTCGACGGACCAGATGTGTGCGCAGAGCATGAGGCCGCTGAGCACGGCGTCGTAGGTGGCGGCCCAGCCGTAGCGGCTGAGGATGCGCAGGTGTTTGCGCTGGGCGTCGACGACTTCGGGCAGCCGGGTGAGGTCGACGGCGGGATGGTCGATGTCGGGCGGCCCGATCCAGGTGCGGTGGCGCAGGCAGACGTAGCGGTGGTGGGGCAGGAGCCGGGTCACTTTGCCTCCGGGGTGCCGGGCGTCGCAGTGGTGGCAGCCGGTCTGCGGCTGGTGCCGGAACATCGTCCAGTCGGGCCGTGGTGCGCGCAGTTCGGGCAGGGCTCCGGCAAGGGCGTGGACGGTGCGGCCGGTGAGCGCGGCGAGGCGTTCGGGGACGACGACGCGGCGCATGCCGCCGGACTTCTCACGCTCGGTGACCTGTGTCCAGAGGTCGTTGATGTCGAGGCCGTGGAGGGTGGCCAGGCGCCCGATGTAGGAGGCGGGGATCTCGTGCTGTGCGGGGGGAACGGGATCGGGCAGTCGGCGGATGTGCATCAGGCCACGCGCCTCCGCTTCCTCGCGGGTCTGGCGGGGGCGGTGCGCCTCTCGGACTGCTCGGCCGCGTAGTCGACAGGAACGGCCTCCAGGAGGTCCTCGGTGATGCGCTCGCTCCCGTCCTCGATGGCGAGGACGGCGGCGCCGCGGATGAGCTGGGAGAGGCTGCCGATCATGCCGCCGGTGCGGTGGAAGAGGTACTCGCTCAGCCCGGCCAGCGTGCCGAGGGCGTGGTGGTGCAGTCGGAGTGTGGACTCCAGGGTGCCCACCAGGGCCCGCCAGGCGTCCTGGTCCTCGGCGGTGGCGTGTGAGAAGGCGGCGGCTGGGATGACGACGAAACGTCCGGCGATCTGCCCTCCCCGGGTGCCCCTGAACAGGCCCTTGGACTCGACGTCGATGCCGGCGTAGGCGAAGGTGGCGGGCAGCCGTTCGGCGAAGTATTTCAGCTGGTCGGAGGCTTCGGCCCCGGAGCGGGTGGCGAGGGTCAGGTTGTGGATCTCGTCGACGAGCACCAGGTCGACACGGACATGGGCGGCTGTTGCGCAGACGGCGTCGACGATGTCGGTGACGTTGGCGCGGGAGGGGAACGTCAGCCCGAAGAAGCGGGCGAACTCCATCGCGAGCATCTTCGGGGTGGCCGCTGGCGGGACGGTGACATAGAGAACCGGGAGCCGGTTCGCATCACGTGGGTGCCGCTTGCGGACGGCCAGCTCGTGCGCCCGCCCGAGCTGGGTCAGCGCGGTCGTCTTCCCGGTGCCGGAGGCGCCGGAGAGGATCACGCCGCGGCGGGCGGAGATCTGGTTGCGGTTGAGCTGGATCAGCAGCCGGGATGTGGCCGTCACCTTGCGGATGACCGGAGTGTTCACCATCGGCAGGTCGGCGTGATACTCGCGGCGCTGTTCGTCCTCGCGCATCCGCTCCCGCGGGCTCAGCGCTGCCTGCTCGGCGGCCGTCAGCAGACCGGGCGGAACCGGCTCGTGGCCGACGAAGTGACGCCAGCCCTCCTTAGTGGTCAGCGGGTTGTCTGGCGGAACCTCCGCTGCCGTGTCCGGTGCGGGCAAGGAGGGCGTGTTCATAGCCACCTCTCGGCTTCTGCGTGGGCGTCGAAGATCCCGAACTCCGCCACCGGCGCTGGCGGATGGACCTTGATCTCCGGCTCGGACGCGGTGTCGTTGTCGGTCTCGGAAGCCGCGGCGGGAGCGGGGATGCCGCGGGCGGTGCGGGTGCGGGCGGCCACCTTGGCCGACCGGGTGTCCGGGCCGTGTTCGGCGCGGGTGAGCAGGCCATCCAGGACGCGGGCGACAGCCGACTCGTTGGTGTTGTCCAGTCCGGCCTCGGCTGCCAGGCGGCGCGCGTGTTGCCAGGTGAAGTCGGCGAACGGCGCGTTCACCAGCGGCCACTGTGTCCAGGGCGTGGTGACCCAGCCGCCCGGCGTGCGGACGAACACCTGGGACAGGTCGTAGGGGTCGTAGTGCACTTCCCACAGACCGCGCTGGGCGGTGATCCCGGAGTGCTCGCGCCGATACGGACCCAGGTCGGGGCTGTCGTAGGTGCGGTAACTGATCTGGATGCCGTAGTCGTTGACCGCCCGCCAGGCCACCGGCAGCAGTTCCAGGTAGTCCTCGCCGCGCAGCACGAGCGGCAGATAGCCGCAGGCCGCCACCAGCGAGGCGTATTTGTCGTTTGGCGACATCGCCCTCTTCGGGCGGAACGGGTCGCGCAGAGCGCTGTGTGGTCTGGTCTGCCACCCGGCCAGCAGCCATTCATCCAGCAGCTCCTGAAGCTCCGGGACCGTCCAGACGGCCCGGTCCTCGACCCGTTCGCCGCGGCGGGAGACATCCCGGCCGGTGTAGCCCGCCAGGTGCTGGGTGAACAGCGTGTTGATCGAGGAGAAGGTGGCCTCCACGATCGCCTTGTCGGTCGGCGTGCGCGGACGCGCCCGCTGCACCGAGACGCCGAGCCGTTCGCAGGCCCGCAGGAACGTGTCGGAGATGAATACCTTGCCGCCGTCGATGACGACGGTGTCCGGCACGATCACCGGTTTCGCCGCGGCCTGTTCCATCCGCGTGTCCACATCCAGCAGGCGCATGTGCGGCATCCGGGAGGCCGCCATCCGCAGGCTCGCGGACCAGCCGGGCCGCATCGGCTCGGGCACCAGCATCCGGGCCAGCAGCAGCGAGGCGTCCACCGCCTTGGTACCCACCGGCCGCAGCACCGCAGCGCAGATCGTGCGGGTCGCGACGTCGACTGCGATCGTCAGATCCGCGCGGGCCGTCAGCCCCGAGTCGAGAACCACCATCACATCCAGCGGGGTCGAGTCGATCTGCACCTGTTCCCCGGGACGGTCCGCGAACGTCGGTGTGAACGGCCCCTGCGGCCGGTTTGCCGTCTGCCGCCGTGTGACCGCTGAACCGAAGGTGTGCCTCCCCGTGGACAGCGCGTCGACCAGCTTGTAGAAGGTCCGCTGACTCGGCAGCGGCACCACCCCTTCGCCGTGGGTGGCCTCCACCAGCTTGACCACCCGGCGGATCAGCCGCGACCGGGTCCCTGTCGAGATGTTCGTCTCGGCTTCCAGGGCCTCTTGGACGGCCGCGACCAGCCGTTCGTCCGCCCGCCCCGTCGCCTCCCAGGTCTGGGTCGTCCGCTGGTCCACCAGCCCCCAGACTCCCTGCCGGACGTAGCGCGACCGTCGGCTTTGCACGGTCCGAACCGTTACCCCCAGTTCCCGTGCTTTCGCCGCCATCCGTTCCATCAGCGAGAAGGCTGCCGGGTCATAGCCGGGGCGCGGCGGCGTGCCCGGCGCGGCGCCAGGAGGCAACCCGGTCTCGATCTCCACCATGTGCCGTTCCCACTCGTGGGCCGCCTCCCGCACCGGCCCCGGCAACGTCGCCAGCAGCCCAGACGGCTCCAGCACGGGCAGCGGCTCCGTGCCGGTGACGGTGAAGTCCGGCGCCGCCATCAGGTGCGAGGCCAGCACCACTGATTCCCTCCCGGTGGCCGACCGCAGCCGCACGGACGTACCGGCGAGCGCCACCACCTGATGGTCCCCGTCGTCGTAGGTGACCCAGTCCCCGGGCCGCAACACCGGCTTGCCCGGTCCGGCCGTCACCGCGGCGTCCCCGCGGACACCAGCGAGAGTGCATGCAACGGCACCGACACATCCGCCGACAACTCGTGCAACCACAGCAGGTGGAATAGCACCGGGAGCACTCCGATCGGGTCCCCCACTGCCGATGCACCCGTCATCAACGGCTGCGGCTCAGCGAACGCCGCCAACAGCTCGGAGGCCACGGGCTCCAGCCGGTGCCGGGGGTGGCGGTAGCCCGCCAGCCAGCGCACGTTGCGCACCACGATCGCGTCCGGTGTCCCGACCAGCCGGAACTCCCACCCGACTTGAGCGCAGGCTTCTCGCGTCGCCTCGAACTTCGCCAGGTCCCGGCGCTTGCGCCGATTCGCCGGACGGCAGTCGACCACCACCGCCGTGCCGTCGTCGCGGCGCGCGAAGTAGTCCGGCGCATGCGAGATGCCCTTGCCTGCGTCCGACCGCCAGAACAGCCAGAACGGCTGAGACGAGATACCCACCACCGACGGGTCGAAGTCCAGCAGCATCACATGATCGCGCTCCAGCCAGGACTCGTACCCGATATGCCAGCCCACCGTGGATGACCACCACAGACCCGGCAGGTGCCGCTGACCCTTGTACGACTTGAACGTGCGTACCGGCGCAGCGTCCTCGAACCGCACAGCCCAGGCGTCCACTAGCGAGGCGCGGAACTCTGAGCCGTCCCGGTCGGCGTACGCGATCTCGAATCCCTCCGCCGGCGGCCCGGAGACTCCGCCCGGCAGCACCTCTAACGAACCTGCCACAACTCCCTAACCCGAGCCGCGACGAAAGGTCACTCTGCAAGACGAAAGGCCAGGCGAAGGATGAAGCTGCAAAACGAAGAGATCCACGTCACAGGACAACGGGCGAGCTGATCGCTCAGAGCGAACACGGCCCGGGGAACATTCGGCGGCTCATAAGCATTGAGTCCACATAGCTCAACTTGCCTGCCGAAGGGGAGATCATGACTAACGAGTCCCAGGCGTTCACACCGATCGACCTGCCCGTGCTGCCGCTCGACGACGAGGTTGTCCTGCCCGGCATGGTGGTGCCGCTGGACCTGTCCGACACCGAGGTGCGCGCCGCAGTCGAGGCCGCGCAGGCCGCCGCCCGTCCCGGCGGCGGCAAGCCGCAGGTGCTGCTGGTCCCGCGGATCGACGGTACGTACACGGGGACCGGTGTCCTCGGCACCGTCGAGCAGGTCGGACGCCTGTCGGACGGCGATCCGGGCGCGCTCATCCGGGCCCGCGACCGGGTCCGTATCGGGGCCGGGACCAGCGGTCCCGGGCGGGCGCTCTGGGTCGAGGGGACCGTGCTGGAGACCGCCGCTCCCGACCCGCTGCCCGGATCCGCCGCCGAGCTCGTCAAGGAGTACAAGGCGCTCGCCACCAGCTGGCTGAAGAAGCGCGGCGCCTGGCAGGTCGTGGACCGGGTCCAGCAGATCGACGACGTCTCCGCGCTCGCCGACAACTCCGGATACTCGCCGTTCCTCTCCACGGCCCAGAAGGTCCAGCTCCTGGAGACCGTGGACCCGATCGCCCGGCTGAAGCTCGCCATCCAGTGGCTGAGCGAGCACCTCGCCGAGCAGGACGTGGCCGAGTCCATCGCCAAGGACGTCCAGGACGGCGTCGACAAGCAGCAGCGCGAATTCCTGCTGCGCCGCCAGCTCGATGCCGTACGCAAGGAGCTCGCCGAGCTCAACGGCGACCCGGAGGACGAGTCCGACGACTACCGGGCCCGCGTCGAGGCCGCCGATCTGCCCGAGCACGTCCGCGAGGCCGCGCTCAAGGAGGTCGAGAAGCTGGAGCGGTCCAGCGACCAGTCGCCTGAGGGGTCCTGGATCAGGACCTGGCTGGACACCGTTCTTGAGCTTCCCTGGAATGAACGTACCGAGGACTCCTACGACATCCGTGGCGCCCAGGCCGTCCTGGACGCCGAGCACGCCGGTCTCGCCGATGTGAAGGAGCGGATCACCGAATACCTCGCGGTGCGCAAGCGGCGTGCCGACCGGGGGCTGGGCGTCGTCGGCGGGCGTCGCGGAGGCGCGGTGCTCGCCCTCGTCGGACCGCCCGGCGTGGGCAAAGGCTAACACAGTTGGGTGGACCCGCTCTGACCTGCGGAAACGTGGGCTACGGACGCAGTGTTACCCGGATCGGCCCTACCTCGGTCGTCCATTCTTCGCCCCGCTCTACGGCGGCGGCCCCCTCGCTGATCATCTGCATATGCACGGGTGTCGCAACGTGCAACATGACGTGAGCGCGGGTCATGGTTTCTTCGCTCTGAAAGACGTTCAACAAAACGTCAGTGATCAACTCCGATGCGGATTGAGCGTTCGGCCGCTCCTCGCTTCCGGCTACGTCTTCGAAGTCGATTTCCCAGGCAACATGCATGGGGGCACCTTACGGCCAGCGACGGACAGCACAGGGCCCCGCTCATGCGCCACGGGGGAGGGCACACAAGCGGGGCCGTCAAGGGGTGCAGCCGGTCAGCCGGGGGCGCGTACCGATGCCGTCTGAGAACGCAGCTCCGCGAGACGACGTTGGTACAGCGGGCCGACAGCGTGCGCGCCCCTGGCCTCGCTCGGGGTGGCCTGTTCGATCAGGTGATGGGACACCGCCCGGAGGTGCGCGGCCCACGCGATGACGTGCTGTTGAGCCGTCCGCCCGCATTCCTGCGGTTCACCAGGAAGGCACAGCGGGAGATCCGGCCCGAGCTTGTTGGCTGCGTGCCGGACGTACCGAGCGATGGTCAGCCATTCATCCTCGGTCCGCCGAATGGCGTTTCCGTCGCCTTCCCACCCCCACGGGCCGAAGTCGTCCCCGTGATCGTCCATGTGTGCGTCCCCTCATGATCAGCGGATTAGGCCGGTGCGCCGATCGTAGCGGCGCTCTCCGCTTCCCTGGGGTCGCAGTGCCCGACCGAGGGAACGCACGGACCGCACGGCCCGCACATGGGCAGGAATTGCGGAGGGGTGCACGATTGGACACCATCGCCGTGAACCGCCGCGATATCGGCCGCAACGTCGGTCATCTGCGCGCCGCCCCAGATATCGGAGATCGGCTTTTCCAGCACGTTCCCGATGGTCAGAAATCGACCGAGGACGCACGGCCACACATCACCGGTCGGACCGATGGCGCATTTCTCGTGGGCGCAGTGCCCGCACAGATCAGCGATGGTCGGCGCGGCCCCCTGACTCGCTCTCCCGAATGCGCGGGTACGGTCTCCGCCGACCGTGCCGACGCCGAGCGCCGTAAGGTCCTGCGCCGCTTCCTGCACTCGCTGTCCGTCCCGCACGGCGACGACTCCGCCCCGTAGCGGGATACCGAGAGACAGCGCCTTTTGCACGTTGGCGCGAGTCTTCTTGTGCGCCCCTCGGAGTTGCGTCACCGCATCGTGTTCCTCGGCACTGTCCGAGTAGTACGACGTGGCCAGCTTGACGCCGAACTCCCCGAATGCGTCCCACAGTTCCGGGCGGATATGGGTCATGTTCGAGAACACCTCGATACCGAGGCCCCGCCCGTGAGCGTGCTTGATCAGCGCGGGCAGACTCGGGTAGAGCGTCGGCTCTCCTCCGATGAACTGAACGTCCAGGGTGCCCATGTCGGCAAGCTGGTCAATCACGTTCAACCAGTCCCGCACGGTCATGGTCCCGTGTGTTCCCTTGGGTCCGCTGTCCGCGTAGCAGTGATCACAGAACTCGTTGCAGAGTCCCGTGATCTCAAGCCACGCGAATAAGAGACGGTTTCCGGCAGTGCTCATCGTGCGTCTCCTTACACCTGGGGGTTTGGGAACCCACCCCCGATGACTCGACCGTCCATTGAGGAATCATCGGGGGTGGGAGTTGGAACCCGTCCCCTTTCGGGCCTGTGCAATCAGCACGGGGGGAGCTGTGCGGCACCGAAAGGGGACGGGAGTTTAGAGGCGGCCCAATGCGGCCAGCGTGGGAATTGCCGAGGACAGCGCGGCGACGACGAACACGAACACGGACCAGCCGAACCGGCGTACGTACTTCACGGGCTTTCCTCGTACGGCACGCAGTTGGGGCAGTCGCCGTCATGGAACGGCGACGGGGGATGAGTCGGCCCCGGCAGGTAGACCACGCCGCTACGCGTATCCAGCGCACCGCCGTACTGGTCCCACCAACCGGCCGGAGAGTCCGCGTACGGCCCGTGGGGGTCGTCTATGAGGCTGACTAGCTCAGGTTCCGGGAGAGGCCGCGTACGGCGCTTCTGTCGCCTTGCGGGGGCATGGGTCACGAGTGGTCCGCCCCCAGGTGCCGACGCAACCGGACGTTGCAGTCACTCACGCCGGACGCGTCGCCGTTCGCCTTGGCTCGGTCTCGGTCCTGCGCCACCTTGTCGCAGTGCGCACAACCGGCAACCGGTCGCGGGGCCGTGAGTGTCGCGGTGCTCTCCTGTGTGGCCATCGGTCCGCCGTTCCCTCTGTCGGCAATTCGGCGTCCAGCGTCCGGCCGTAATTGATCTCCGACTAGCGGCCACGTGTAGGCCAACTGTCGGCCAGACTGGAAGCATGAGCAGCGGAATCGGGGCCAACATCCGGCGCGAGCGTGACCGCCTCGGATGGAGTCAGGCCCGGCTAGCGCGTGAGGTGTGCCGCGCGGCCGGTGTCATTGGTGAGCCGGTCGGCCGACAGGAAGTCAGCCGGTGGGAGACAGGCAAGCGCACGCCGCGCGAGTGGCTGCCCTTCCTCGCTGCTGCCCTCGGCGTCCCCGTGGAAGTGCTCACAACGCCCGTGACGCCCCCTGAGCCGCCCTTGCCGACGCTGGCCGACTTCCTGCCCGCCGAGGACCCGCTAGCACCTCTGAGCGTCCGTACAGGCGGCCGGGTCGGCATGGGGCAGGTGGCCGACATGCAACAGCGGGTGCACGGTCTACGGCTCGCTGATGACGTGCTGGCCGGTGGGGATCTCATGCGGCCCGCGCTGCGAGAGCTTCGAAAGGCTGTTCGAATCTTCCAGGCGCACAGCTACACCGACCTGACGGGCCGTCAACTTCTCGTGCAGATCGGGGAGTTGGCGCAGATCGCAGGTTGGATCGCGTCGGACGCTGGCCAGCACGCCGAGGCCGAACGCATCTACCGACTAGGTCTCAGCGCAGCGACGCAGGCCGAGGACCGGACGCTAGCCGGGAACCTTGCCGGATCGCTGGCCTACCAACTGAGCAACACAGGGCGGGAGTTGGAGGGCCTAGACCTTGCTCGCGCTGCTCTCGACGGGGCGGGGCCGGACGCACCGGGAAAGGCTCGGGCGCTGTACCTCGATCGGGTGGCATGGGCGGCCACGAAAGCGGGAGGCACCGAGAATGCGCAGCACGCAATGCGCGCCCTCGGGGAAGCGTCGGAAGCACTGGCCGAGGATAGCGGGGAAACCGAGGCACCGGCATACCTGTATTGGGTGGATGCCGGGGAATTGCAAGTCATGGAATCCAGGGTCTATACCGAGCTGCGGCGACCACTCCGCGCTGTTCCGTTGCTGCGGGAAGTCCTCGGGAAATACGACGCGACGCATACCCGCGAACTCGCCCTGTACCTCTCGTGGTTGGCCGTTGCGTACGCCGACGCGAACGAACCCGAGGAAGCGGCGGCCACTGCGGAACGTGTGCTCTCGCTGTCGGCCGACGTAGCCAGCGAGCGGACAGCGGAACGGGTGCGGGTCGTGCTGGCCCGACTCGCTGAGTACGCCGACGTGCCCGAGGTGCGGGCCGTTCTCGACTCGGCAGCCTAGGAATCAAAGGCGGCGAAAATCCTTGGGGGCACTGGTCGAAACCCGCCCGAGCACCCCACGCCGGCCGGGATACCCGCCTTTATTTCGAAGGTGCCCCGGAAACGCGAGAAACCCCCGACGGCCGCGAACGGTCATCGGGGGGTCGTGTGCACACCTCAACGTTGAGGTGTGGTCAGGCTCGCCCGTAGGCGTCGAACAGTTCATCAATCAGGGGTCGGGCCTCACGGTGAACGCGAGGATCAAGTGTCCTCGCAAACAGGTCATCATCAATTTCCGCATCTCTCCCAAGAGCTACACCGCCCTCGCAAAATGCCGTGAAGGCAAGATGCCATTTCCTACAGCGGGCACAGCACCAACGATGGACCCCGCTATTACCAGCGCGACGCCGACATGGTTTCTCGCATCCAAGCCGCGCGCAGATCCGAACGTCAGGCATTCGCCCGCTCGCGTCCGTAAGCGTGGAACAGTTCATCCAACACCGGCGACGCTCCGGCATCCAAGTTGAGCGCGAGCAGGCCAGCGAACAGAACGGCATCCGTCGCGCCGTCTCGTCCGGGGGCTGCTCCGTTTTCATTGAACTGCACAAAGGCGCGATGCCAACAACGGCATGCGTTGCGGCAATACTGCTTACGTCCTCTCCCATCACGGCGGGGGCGCGTGACGCGATTGCAGCCGGGACGGCCGCACGTTCGGCTTTCAGGCATTGGCGTACTCCGATGGCTTGTGGGCACACCTCAACGTTGAGGTGTGGTGTGTGCGTTCCGTGATCAGCGGGCACGGTGTCGATATCACGCGCTGTAGCGGCCATGTGCTTGGGCGACTCTGAAACCCGTACACGGAGAGAGCTGCTATACGCTTGCGGTCCGGAAAGGGGCCTAAAGGGGGTCACCCCCCACCCCTTTGGCCACTCTGAGTGACAACAAGCGCAGTCACCTTGCGTGATATCCGAGGTGAATTCGCAGCGCATTGCAGCGCGCCGAGGATCACCAGGGATCAGGTGTGGGCTCATCCCTGGTGCCGGTGGGGTCGGCCTTTGGAATGGCCGCCCTCTTGATTGCTCGCGCTGCTGCTGACTCCGCCTGTGTCTTTTGGCTGTGATGCCAGCGACACAGCAATTGGAGATTGTCTAGGCTGTGGTCGTCGCCGGGGGTGATGTGGTCAACATCTGTGCCGTCTGCCTCGCAGCGCTGGCCGGTATGGAGTAGGACCCCCTCACAGCGACCCCCCGCCCGTCGAATTGCGCGGGCACGTAGGCGCTCCCAGTTGGCCGGTAGCCGCTCGCGCCGGTTGCTTGTCTCCCATGCCATAGGGAATTCCTCTCGACAGCGAGCGGGGCCGGTGGCGAATGCCGGTCCGACCCCGCTAGGCAATTTGCTAGTGCGTGAAAGCGCCGTACGGCCCTGCATTCCGCATCCGCATACGCTCGCTTGCTAGCGCTTCCTGCCATTCCTCGTAACGCTGCTCGGCCAGATCGGGGAGGGCATCGGCAATGGCGTCTAGATCCTCGGTTAGCAGCGTGCCGCCCTTGATTGGGTCATCGCTCAGCACGTACCGGCGAGCGGTGCTTAGTGCCTCGCTGAGATCAGGAGCGTCCCAACTACGCCGCCCATTTCCAGTGAAGACGCCGCCATTTTCCAGCTTCGCACCGTTGAACTCAATATCGCGCACACTGTCACTCAGTAGGTGGTTAAGTGTGAAGTCGCCTAGCAGCCGGTATAGCTCGGCTAGCTTGGGAATCTCAGCATCAAGGGCCTTGAATGCCTTCACCGCAGCATCACGACGCTTGAGAAATTCCGCCGATACAGCAGCGCGGTATTCCGTGATGAACTTGCGGTCATCGAACAGCGCGTCATACGCCTTACGGGCCGCCGACAGGCGGGGGATGTTGGCGCGGAATGCGGAAAGGGTGCCGTCTACGGCCAGCTTGGCATCCTGCACCTTTGCGCCTAGGCCAGCGGGGACGTCCTTAGCGGAATCGGCAGCGCGGGCATGTGCGGCGACAGCCTCTAGGCGTGCATCCTCGGCAGCCTCGGACCGCTCATAGAACAGCTCAGATAGCCGCTCCATTTCGCTGGCAACGGCCTGCACAGCCTGCCAACGGTCCTCGGCCGCCTTTGGCGCTAGGGCCCCATGACGCCGGTTGCGCATCATGAATTCGATGTTTGGGGTTAGTAGGTCTTCCGGGGTGGTGATCTCGGCCATTGGGTTACTTCCTTGGGGTTGGTTATCGGGTCCAGGGACGGAGAATGCCGGTGGTGATACGGGCCGCTAGTTCCTCGCCCTCGGCACGCGTCAGGTAATCTTCACGGCGCTTTTCCCATGCAAGGGTCTCGAAATACGCCGTATTGAGATCGGCGTCGGGGTCATTAGGGGCAGGCAAGCCAAGCGGGTGCGGGTGTGGGTCCTCGATCTCAAAGCCACGCACGGCGTCATTCTGTTCGTCTCGCTCTCGCCGCACATTTTCCCAATGGATGTCCTCTTCCGCCTGGCGCTGATCGGCTTCCTTGCGTGCGGCCCGCTCGGCGTAATGCTCGGCTGCCATGTCGCTATGGCTGACAGCGGAGGACGACCGCCGCTCAGCTAGTAGCCGGTCGGCATTCTCGGCCGAACCCTGCTGCATACGCGCGCTATTGAGCCGGGAATTCGAACCCTGCCCGCCGGTCGTCATGTCGTGGAGTTCAGGCCCGGCTCGCCCGTCACGCGAATAGAAAGTCATCAGTCGTCCTTCCGGATGCGAAAAAGGGCCCCCTCACGCGCTGCGGTCTCTGTCCAGACCAAACAGCGGGCGAGGGGGCCCACCGGCGAGGAGTCCGCCGCTGCATGCGCGCGAGACTTCAACTCACCGAAGAATGAGGGTGATTGCGGGGACAGCCGCAGGGGGGACCGGTGGCACGCCTCAACGTTGAGGTGTGATGCCGACGGGCGGGACCGGTCAGGAAAGGAACTAACCGACCGGTCACGCGCCGACTGGAGGGATTCACCGAAATCCCGGACGGACGCCGTAACGCCCTTCACGCCCTTCACGCCTTACGAGGTGAGTTGGTTAAGGGAAATGCTCGAAAACCTCGGAATAACGCACGTCGAGCGCCATTCCGTAACCGAATTGATACCCGAGCCGGCCGACCCCTATCGAAATGGCTCAGCGCCTCTCTGAGCGCCTATCTCCGCGCCAATGGCCAGAGAGACCGGCCAACCCTTCAACGGCCCGCAGACGCGCTCTCAGCGGCCTTACGTAGGCGGTACGCCTTCACCTTGTGAGCGTCGCAGCAATAGCGGCGTGCGCGCCCGACTCCGTCCCACCCCGTGCTGTTGTCGCAGCCGTCCAACTCGCAGACGGCTTCCCAGCGTGCATTGTCGGCGTCCAGCTTGTGAGCCGCCTTGCAGTTCTCATCGCAATACCGCTGTGTCGGCGTGCGCGGGTCGAAAGCCTCACGGCATCCGGGGTACGCACAGTCACGGCCCCATAGCAGTTCCTCGCGCTGCGCGTCGGTCAGTTTCCGCATGCGCTTACGGGCCTGTCGGCAAGCGTTGGAACAAACGGCAGTCTGACGGCCGGACAGCGGACCGCCGCACGCCTCGCAGGATAGAGAGAAAGTAAGCATTTGTTGTCTCCTCGGGAGTGTTACGAAGAGTGCTGATGCTGTACCTAGTTCTCAGTTGCCCCCTGGAAACCCCATAGGGAACACGTAACTAGGTACATACATCTTTCATTACGTAACAGAGATAAAAAGTAAGAAGAAAGAGAGACCGGCTCAGCTCTCCCGCTGTACTCGCTTAGACCGGTACGCGCGCTTCTTGCAAGCCTCGCCGCAATACACACGCGGGCGACCGGTGGACTGCTGCGTAAGGGTATTACCGCAGCTTGCGCACGTACCGTCAGCCGTTCCCGCCGCCTCGGACCGGAGCGCTGCGGCTAGCCGCTGGTGCAGTTCCTCGGCCCCGCTGATGTTCTTTCCGAGAGAATCGAACAGTACAGACTCAGCGTCGCGCAGTAGGGAAATTAGTTCGTTCTTAGTCATGGCGTTTCGTTCCTTTCGGGGCACGAGGTGTGGCCCAATACGCGGTTGCGTGGACAAAGGGGGGGGCTCCTAAACCGAGTTCCGGAGACACGAGGCAATCCCTAAAGAGAGTTGAGGGGCACGCACTGTCCCCGAAAGTCCCTAAACTCAGTGAAGAAAAAGCCCGCCATCGTAAGACAGCGGGTTTCTCTCAGGCGTGCGACTCGGCCTCTTGGATCAGTAGCAGCAACCGGGCCGCCTGTAGGTCGGGGCGGTTCGTCTTTGGGCTGCGGAATACGCGAACAAGTCGGCCGCGCTTTGTGTCGGTCTCGCTGGCCCATGCGTTCATGCGGGTGACCAGCGTTTCGAGATCGAGCGTCTGAGTAATCGGCACCGCGTTTCCTCCTTGCCGTTCTCTCCTAGGACCGCCCCGAGGCGTGCCGGTTAAGAGCACACTTCAACGTTGAGGCGTGGTTCCACGTGGAGGAGCAGCGAGCGCGGTTAGCCAGGTTGGCCAATGAGCTAGCGCCACTCGCTGCCCTCATGCATTACGAGGGGTGTTGGTTAACCGCATAGGTGGCTGAACGGGCATTGCCGACAGCGTTGTTACCAATCCGTGATATGCGAGCCGGCGAGCCAATTATCACTCTGAGTAATTGGCTCGTTACAGGTTTCTGTACGCGCCCCTGACGGTCTGTCGGCGGGCATTCCGGGGAACCGGCCAGCGAACGGGAGAGCGGCGCTCAGACGGCCGCCTGTGGCTTCCTCGGGGTCGTTGTCGGCAGGCGTCCCGAACCCCTCGGCGCTGGCCGGTCGGCAAAGGCTCTGTGCGGCCGTCTGCGGGCACGAGAAAGCCCCGGCGGGGAGTTATCCCACCGGGGCCCTAGTCGCCTCTCAGAGCCGCTTACGCGGCCATGTCTTGGGTGTCCTCGTCCTCCTCGGCGGGAGGCTCGGCCCAAGCGATATCCACGCGGGGGCCGATGATGGCTTTCTTTCCAGGGGCCGACCCGATGACGTTGGACTTACGTACCGTGATCCGGTCCACGAATAGCCGGATCAGTTCGCGCCGGTCGTCAGTGCTGGCCTTGGCCCACCACGTGCCTTCCCCGATCGGGTCGCCGTCCCAACCGTCTTCCCGCGCTGTCCATTCAGCGATGGGGAGAACGGGCGTTGCGCTCTCGTCCAGTTCGGCTAGCCGCTCCTCGGCGGCCTCCATGCGCATGGACGCTTCCGCCTCGGCCTTGAGGAATGCGCGCCGTCCGATCTTGCCCGAGTAGCCACCGGCCTTGCGGTCCTCGTACAGGTCCTCAAGGGCCCGCACGGCGTCCGCCCTTTCGGCCAGCAATTCGGAGCGCTCACCGGCTTTCTCGGGGGCCTCATGCAGCACACCCCACCGGCGCGCAGCCTCGGCCATGATGTCGGCCGTTTCGGGGTCGTCCTCGGCCGTCGTGATGAGGGCGAAAACTCGGCGCGTCACGTAGTCGTCAAGGCCAATCATGTTGATCGTGACCGTGCCCTCATGCTGGCCCGGCTTGATCTTGTTTCCGCGCTTGCAGTGGTACGACGACTTGGAAGGGTTGGCCAATTTCCGGTGACCGACCATGACGTTGTCGCACTCGCACCAAAGGCGGTCCATCGCGCTAAGTAGCGCTTGCTCGGTGCTGCGGGTCTGGCCCTTTCCTCGGCCGGTAGCGTCTAGGCCCGGCTGGATTTTCCACCACTGAGCGGGCGGGATGACCGGCCCGCATTCAAGTTCAATCGGCCGCATGGTCACGGGGTCGCGCTTGATCCTGTAGCCGGTCACCTTTCCCGAATCGTTCTTGATCGGGTCTCGGTCGAATCCGGCAATCAGCGGGTCGCGCAACATGCGCTTGAGGGCCGCAGGGTCCCATTCGCTGTCGGCCGTCTTCTTGCCGACGATTTGGCCACGCGTCGGCACCTTGGACTCTCGGAATCCGACGCAGATTCCGTTAAGGGAACCGGCGCGGTTTCCCTCTCCTCGGCGGTTCTGTGTGGCTCCGCCCATGTCAGCCTCAAACAGATTGGCCGCCTGCCGCAAAACGTCGCCCTCGGTCTTGAAGGGGCCGGAAAGTTTGGTGCGGGCGTGGCGGAGTTTCTGAATAACGATGATCTCTTTGGGGTTGTCCGGGTTGGGAACCTCAAGCGGGTACAGCTCGAAACCGTACGGCGGCTTTCCCATGAATCCACCGAGACGCTTAGCCATGCTGTGTGCCCCGCTGACAGCACGGCTCTTGTTCTTGCTCTCGTTGTGTGCAGCGTCAAGCCGCATCATGAGGTGGATCAAGTCCATAAGGTTTCCCTTACGGAATGTCCCCTCCGAGGTGGACACGATTACCACGCCGAGGTTCAGCAACTCCGAGACGATCGGGATTGCGTCCATGACCTCAAGGCGAGAGAACCGGCTCACGTAGTCAACAATGATCATGTTGACTTGGCCTCGGCGGCACGCGGTTAGCAGTCGCTCGAATTCCGGCCGTTCCTTTTCCACGCGGAAAGCGGAGGTGCCGAGTGCTTCGGAGAAATGACCGACCCATACAATGTCCTCGCCAGCGCGGGCCCGGCGTTCTGCCTCGGCCCGGTTGTTGCGCCGCTGGACAGCGGGGGATGTGGCGCTCTGATTCTTCCGCGCCTCGGACTGCCTGTCATAGCCTGCCGCGTGGTATGCCATGCCGGTCACTCGCTCCGTGGTCATGGGGGGAATTTAGCTCCCCCAACTGGGTTTAGGCAAGACCTCGCTCGGCGAGTCCGTCGCGCACGCCATGGGCCGCAAGTTCGTCCGTGTCGCGCTCGGCGGTGTCCGGGACGAGGCGGAGATCCGCGGTCACCGGCGTACGTACGTGGGTGCTCTCCCCGGCCGCATCGTGCGGGCCATCAAGGAGGCCGGTTCGATGAACCCGGTCGTCCTGCTCGACGAGATCGACAAGGTCGGCTCCGACTTCCGGGGCGACCCGGCCGCCGCCCTCCTCGAAGTCCTCGACCCGGCCCAGAACCACACCTTCCGCGACCACTACCTGGAGGTCGAGCTCGACCTCAGCGACGTCGTCTTCCTGGCCACGGCCAACGTCCTCGAAGCCATCCCGGAGGCCCTGCTCGACCGCATGGAGCTGGTCCGCCTCGACGGCTACACCGAGGACGAGAAGGTCGTCATCGCCCGGGACCACCTGCTCCCGCGCCAGCTGGAGCGAGCGGGTCTGGAGAAGGACGAGGTCACCCTGGAGGAGTCGGCGCTGCGCAAGCTGGCCGGCGAGTACACCCGCGAGGCGGGCGTACGGAATCTGGAGCGGTCGGTCGCCCGGCTGCTCCGCAAGGTCGCGGCCCAGCACGAACTGGGCGACCGCGAGCTGCCGTTCACGGTGACCGACGCGGATCTGCGCGGCCTGATCGGCCGACCGCACCACGTGCCCGAGTCCGCCCAGGACCCGGCCGAGCGCCGCACCGCCGTGCCGGGCGTGGCCACCGGGCTCGCGGTGACCGGGGCGGGCGGTGACGTCCTCTTCGTCGAGGCGTCGCTCGCGGATCCCGAGACCGGGGCGTCCGGACTGACCCTGACCGGTCAGCTCGGCGACGTCATGAAGGAGTCCGCCCAGATCGCGCTGAGCTTCCTGCGGTCGCACGGCGCGGAGCTGGAGCTGCCGGTCGGTGACCTCAAGGACCGGGGCGTGCACGTCCACTTCCCGGCGGGCGCGGTCCCCAAGGACGGCCCGAGCGCCGGTATCACCCTGACGACCGCGCTGGCCTCGCTGCTCTCCGGACGCCTCGTCCGTACGGATGTGGCGATGACCGGTGAGGTGTCGCTGACCGGGCGGGTGCTGCCCATCGGCGGCGTCAAGCAGAAGCTGCTGGCCGCGCACCGGGCGGGCATCACGACCGTGGTGATCCCCCAGCGCAACGAGGCCGACCTGGACGACGTCCCGGCCGAGGTGCTGGAGAAGCTGGACGTCCACCCGGTCACCGACGTCCGCCAGGTGCTGGAGATCGCCCTCGCCCCGGCCACGGCCAGGGCCGAGGAGAGGATCCCGGCGGCGGCCTGACGGCCGTACGCGTGGCCGGGCGCGGTTTGACCGTCGTACGCCTCTGATGGCTGTACGCCGGGTCGGCCTGGACAGTCCGGTTTTGAACGGCCCGCCTTCCGCTTCGGCGGGGGCGGGCCGTTCCGCGTGCCGGGCCCGCGGCTCAGGGGCGGTAGATCGTGCCCGGCTGCGGCTCCGCGGGGGCCATCAGCTCGGGGACGGTCACGAACGTGTAGCCGTCCTTCTGGAGCGCGTCGACGATCCCGGGCACGGCGGGGACGGTGCCCTTGTAGATGTCGTGCAGCAGGATGATGCCGTCCTTGCCCGCCTGGTCCAGGATCCGCTTCTTGATCAGCGCGGAGTCGTTCGTCGAGTAGTCCTTGGCGGTGGCGCTCCACAGCACCTGGGAGAGCCCGAGGTCCTTGCTGATGTCCGAGACCGTGTCGTCCGTGCGGCCCTGCGGCGGACGCATCAGCCGGGGCTTCTTGCCGGTGATCTTCTCGATGGCCACCTGGGTCTTCTCCAGCTCGGCCCGTATCTCGTCCGGCTTCTGGTCGGTCAGGACCTTGTGCGTCCAGGTGTGGTTGGCGACCTCGTGGCCCTCGTCCTCGATGCGCCGCACCACGTCGGGGTGCTTGACGACGTGGTGCTTGCCGAGCAGGAAGAAGGTGGCGTGCACCTTCTTCTCCTTGAGGATGTCCAGCAGCTTCGGCGTGTCCTCGCCCGGGCCCGCGTCGAACGTCAGGGCGATGCACTTGGCCTTGCGGCAGTCGACGGGGCCGAACGCGCCCTTGGCGTCGGAAGCCGCCTCCCCGCGTGCCGAGCCGGGCGCGGTCGTCTCCATCGAGCAGCCGCTCAACGTCAGTGTGAGCACCGTCACCAGCGCGGCGGTCAACCCCATCCCGGGCAACGGCATCTTTCGGGGCACGGCGCATGACTCCTCTGTGCGGGAAATCCGCACAGACGTGCGGTACGGCGATGACTATACAGAGCGCGTATACATCCAGTGCATAGTGGGGTCGGGGCAGCGACGGGTCCCGGACCGGGGCCGGGTCGGCGTGGTCGGCCCCCTCCTGCGAAATACTGGCCGAGCTGCGGCGATGACCGGTCGCGGCAGCAGCTTTCATCGGCAGGGAACCGTACGAGGGGTACTGACGTGCGCGGAGACGACAGCGAGCCGGAGCCGGGCGCGCCCGACGTGAGCGGCGTGGACCATGAATTCCTGGCGCTGGAGCGTGAGCTGGCCGTGTTCCTGCGCCGGGCGCGCGCCAGCTCGGGCGAGATGGCCCGGGAGGTCCACCCCGAACTGGAGCCCGCCGCCTACGGTCTGCTCGTCCGCCTGGAGGCGGCGGGCCGGCAGCGGGCCACCGAACTGGCCGCCTACTTCGGCGTCGGCAAGGCCACCATGAGCCGCCAGCTCCACTCGCTGGAGAACCTGGGGCTGGTCGCCCGCGAACCCGATCCGGCCGACGGGCGCGCCTGGCTCGTCCACCTCACCGACGACGGCCTGGCCCGCTTCCGCAGCGTCCGGGACGCCCGCCGCGGGCGCTACGTGCGCAAACTGGCCGACTGGGACCGGGCGGAAGTCGCCGAGCTGGCCCGGCTCCTGCACCAGCTGAACGCCCGCGCGGAGAGCTGACCCGGCCGTGGACGGCTGATCCGGCTGCTGCGTCGGCTGCTGCGTCGGCTGCGACCGCCCCGGCCCCCGCCCCGGCTGCCGCTCCGGGCGGCCCCGCCCGGCCCCCGGCCGTCAGCCCAGCTCCACCAGGAGCGCGGTCGCGTCGTCGTGCGTCTTGCCGCGCCCCAGCCGTACGCGCCCGGCCGCCGCGTCGGCCTCCTCCAGCTCCCGTACCCGGTCGATCAGCCCCTGCGGGCCCGCCTTCCGCAGCAGCCCCAGCGTGTCCGCCCAGTCGCCCTCGCCGAACACCTCCGTCCAGCGGGCCGCGCCGTCCGTGAGCGCGGCCAGCGCCCGTACATCCGTCGCCGGGACACTGCCCGTCACCGCGCGCGAGGCCACCGCAGGGTCGGCGGCCGCCGTGAAGAAGCCGCCCTCCTTGTTGCGCACCGTGGCGTCGGCGATCTCGTTCGAGGCGAGCGAGCCCGGCGGCAGCCGCGTCAGCCGGTCGTCCAGCACGGCCCGGACCGCGCCGTCGCGGGACTCCAGCAGTAGGACCGAGTCGGACAGCACCAGGTACTCGATCGCGCGTTCGTTCCAACGCGCCAGGGCCACGGTCGCCTGAGGCGTACGTACGTGAGAAAGGTCACAGGTGGCCCGATGGGCTTCGGCTGTACGGGAGATGGCCGCGGCCAGAATCCCGGCCAGGGGCAGATCGGGGCGGGAACCGGACAGTTCCACCAGCGCGCCGCCCAGCCGCGCGGTGAACCACGGGACCGAGTGCACACAACCGTCGTCCCCCCGCGGCGGGGTGACACCGTCGAGCAGCACCAGCGCACCACCCTGGCCGGACGCGGGAAGAGTCCCGGAGACCCAGTCCTCGTTGGGGCGTTCGGGACTGCCGGGAACGGTGGCGAGTTCGATGCGCATACCGCCAGTCTGCACGAGCCCTTCACCATCCCCGCACGCGGCCGAAGATGGCCTGTACCAGCAGGTCAACGCGGGCGTACGGGGCGGAAGCAGGGGCTCCGGGAAGGGTGCGGGCGGGCATCCTGCCAAAGGCGGAGCGGAAGTTCCACCCCGTGGTCCACGCATGGTCAGGGGCGCGGCGGGGGAGACTTGTTCGCCAACTCCAGAGTGATGTTCACTCCTTCGAGTGGCGGAGCGGTTGATGCGCGCCCCCCTCTCATAAGCGCTGGAATGGTCGGAAGCCGTACCAGGAGCGGGGCGCCCTTCCATGTGACCGTGCGTCACCTCTGCTTCAAGGGTGGACGAGTCAAGATTGCGAGCACCGGTGCAGAAGAAGCGGCCGCGGAGCAAGGGCACGACGCGCGACGGTTCCGGGGCGACGCCTCCGGCACCCGGTGCGGACAAGCGGACCGTGCGGGTGCGCAGCCGACTGGTCGCCGGGGTCGCGGTCGTCGGCGTCATCGTCGTGGCGGCGGGCGCCCCCGCCGTGCTCGGAGCCTCCGCCGATCTGACCGAGTCCCAGCGGCTGGTCACCCTCGCCGAGCTGAACCAGCAGGCGGTCACCCTCGGGCACGCGCTCGCCGACGAGCGTGACGCCGTCACCGCGTACATCGCCGCCGGCCGGGCCGAGGAAGGCGCTGACGGCGAGGGCGCGAAGAACCGCACCGCCCGCACCACCCGCGTCGACCAGCAGATCGACGAGATCCACGAGGCGGCCTCCGCGGCCCTGCGCCGGGACCTCTCCACGGTCCCCTCCCTCCGCCGTACCGCGCTGACCGGCAAGGGCTCGGCCCTGGAGGCGCACCAGGCGTACTCCGACCTCATCGCCAAGCTGCACGGCATCGCCGCCGAACTGGCGGAGAAGACCCCGCCGCGCGCCGCCGACGCCACCCGGGCCCCGCTCACCCTCGGCGGCGCCTCCGAACAGGCCTCCGCCACCCGCGGTCTCCTCCTCGCCGCGCTCGCCGTGCCGAGCCCCGAGCCGGTGGTCCCGCAGACCGACCCCTTCACCGGGCTGCCCGTACAGACCCAGGACGAGGGCGCCACCCGGGCCGACCGCGACCGCGACGCGCTGAGCGCCGCCGCCCAGCAGGCCCGGGTACGGGAGCTGGCCGCGCTCGCCGACTTCGACCAGGCGGCGGACCCGGAGGCCCGCGACAAGCTCTCCGCCACCGTCACCGGCCCCGAGGTCAACGACGCGGAGAAGTACCTCACCCGCCTCACCGACCGCCCCGAGCTGTCGGAAGCCGAACGCAAGGTCAGCCCCCGGAAGCTGGAGGCCGCGCTCTCCGCCCGCGTCGACCGGATGCGCAGCGTCGAGTCCGCCCTGACCACCGGCCAGGTCCAGCACCTGGAGGGCCTGCGCGACGACGACGTCACCGCCCTCGAAGTGGCCATCGCCCTGCTCGGCGGCTGCTTCCTGCTCGCCGTCGGCGTCTCCACCGCCGTCGCCCGCACCCTCACCCAGCCGCTCGCCGTCCTGCGCATCGGCGCCGCGCGCCTGGCCGAGGACCCCGAGAACGCCGAGCCTGTCCGTTACACCGGCCGCAACGACGAGTTCGCCCAGGTCGTCCGGTCGATGAACGCCCTGCACGGCAGGCTCACCGACCTCCACCAGGACCTCGGCGGACGCGTCGAGAGCCTCACCGCCGAACGGTCCGGCCTGATCAAGAGCCGGGAGTCCCTGGCCCAGCAGCGCACCGAACTCCAGGAGCGGACCGCCGAGCTGGCCACCCAGCCGGGACAGCTCAAGAACACGGTCCACCACACCTTCGTCAACCTCTCGCTGCGCACCCTCGGCCTCGTCGAGCGGCAGCTCGGCGTCATCGAGGGCCTGGAGGAGCGCGAGCAGGACCCGGAGCGCCTGGCCACCCTCTTCAAGCTCGACCACATGGCCACGGTCATGCGCCGCCACAGCGAGAACATGCTCGTCCTCGCGGGCGCCGAGCACGGCCACGGCCACGCCGGACCGATCCCGCTGGTCGACGTGGCGCGTGCCGCCGTCAGCGAGATCGAGCGGTACGAGCGGGTCACCATCCAGTCCCTGCCGCCGCACGCCCAGATCGCCGGGTTCGCCGCCGACGACCTCAGCCACCTGCTGGCCGAACTCCTGGAGAACGCCACCTCCTTCTCCCCGCCGGACTCCCATGTCGAGCTGTCCGGCTGGCTGCTGGAGAGCGGCGAGGTGATGCTCTCCGTGTCGGACGAGGGCATCGGCATGTCGACGGTCCGGATGGACGAGCTGAATGCCAGGCTGGCGGACCCGGCCTCGTTCGAGGTCGGTGAGCGGAATGCCGACGGCGCCGGACTCGGGCTCCAGGTGACGTCGCTGCTGGCCGCCCGGCACGGGGTGCGGGTCCAGCTGCGCGAGCAGAAGGGGAGTGGAGTGACGGCCGTCGTCGTCCTGCCGCAGGCCCTGCTGCCCAAGACGCTGCCCGCCGCCACGCCGCCCGCCGTGCAACTGCCCGGCGACGCGCCCACGCTCAACCTCCCGGGCTCGGTGGCGGAGGCCAACTCCAACGCCCTGCCCAGCCGTTCACCGCAGCCGGCCGCGGTGCCGGAGCCGGACGCCGACGCGGAGAACGCCGCCGAGCCGGCCGCCGACGCCGAGCCGGCCCCGGAGTCCGGGGCGGTGGCGACCCCGGCAGCCGAGCCGGTCGCGGAGAACGCCCCCGGGACGGCTGCCGAGCCCGGCCCGGCCGATGCCGACCCGATGATCGCCGCCGCCGAGCGGACGATCCGCGAGAGCGCAGCCGCCGCCGAGAACGCCGACGAGAGCCCGGAAGCCACTGACGTACCGTCGGGGGAACCGGCGCAGGACGTCCAGCAGTCGGCCACGGAAACCGAGTTCGCAGCCGAGACGGACGCGGAACCCGACTCCGAGACCGACACGGACACCGACGCGGACACCGGCGCCGAGCCTGAGACAGCCTTCGAGCCCGAGCCCGAGGCCGACTCCGAGATCACGCTCCAGGTCCGGCTGCCGAAGCCGCCCGCGGACCCGGTCGGCCAGGCCGCCCCGGCGGCCCCCGCGACCCCCGGCCCGTACGCCATCGGCCCCGACCGCCACGAGCGCCCCGCCGAGACCGGACCCGGCGACCAGGACCCGGACGGGCCCGCGTTCCGCCCCGCGCCCCGCGCCGAAGCAGCCGGAGCAGCCGAGGCGACCGGAGCGGCCGAGGCACCCGCCGCCCCTGCCGCACCCGCCACCCCCGCCGACACCGTCCCCGGCCCCCGCCGCCCCGAAGCCGGCCGTGTCACCGACAAGGGGCTGCCGAAGCGCACCCCCAAGGTGGTCCGGCCGGACGACGCGACCCCAGCCCCCGGGCGGACCGGCAGCCTCGACCGGGACGCGCTGCGCCGCCGGCTCGGCAGCTTCCACCAGGCGGCCAAGGAGGGGCGGCGCGACGTCGAGGCGGAGATCGCCGAGACCGGCGGCATCACCGTCGCCCGACCCGGAGGCGTACCCACGGGGCGTACGGGGCACGAGAGCACCACCGCGCACGCCACAGGCGCCGCACAGGCCACACGGAACAACGAAGAGACGGGGGACACAGTCGAGGAGGCACGCAGTTGACTGCGCCCAGCACATTCGGGCTGAGTACCGAGGCCCGGAACCTTCACTGGTTGCTGAGCAATCTCGTGGAGGAGGTGGCAGGGGTCCACTCCGTCACCGTCGTCTCGTCCGACGGGCTGATGCTGCTCTCCTCCGACCCCGGCCATCACCAGGCGAAGACGGCGGGACCGTCGGACGGACCCAAGGGATCCAGCGCCGACCTGGCCACGATCGTCTCCGGCATCGGTTCGCTGACCGTCGGAGCCGCGAAGCTGATGGACGGCGGCGGCGTCAAACAGACGATGATCGCCATGGACGAGGGCAGTGTCTTCGTCATGTCGATCAGCGACGGCTCCCTCCTCGGCGTCCACGCCACCCCGGACTGCGACATGAGCGTCGTCGCGTACCACATGGCCCTCTTCGTCGGCCGGGCCGGACACGTCCTCACCCCCGAACTCCGCAGTGAGCTGCGCACATCGATGGAGAGCGCCCTGTGACCACCGCCGCAGCGGAACCCGCCCCCCGGCTCCCCGTCCGTGGGGCCGACAAGCGACCCGCCCGGGTCCGCCCGTACTCCCTCACCGGCGGCCGCACCCGGTTCGGGCACGTTCTGCTGGTCGAGACGTTCGTCGCCGCCCTCGAAGCACCCGAGGAGCGCCGCGAACTCACCAACGGCAACCTCGCCTCGCGGGTCATGCCGGAGCTCCAGGCCATCGTCGAACTCTGCCGCCGCATGCGTACGGTCGCGGAGATCTCGGCCCTGTTGAAGATGCCGCTCGGAGTCGTCCGGGTGCTGCTCAGCGACCTGGCCGACCAAGGAAAGATCCGCGTGTACGGAACCGGTCACGGCACCGGCCAGCCCGACCGCGCACTGCTCGAAAGGGTGCTCAATGGACTCCGCCGTCTCTGAGGCGCCGCTCTTCGCCCCGCGCCAGCCGGGGTCCCGGGACGATCGGCTCTCGCAGCCCCAGGACCAGCCGGAGGAAGCCCTCCAGGCCTGGCAGCTCGACCACACCCGCGCCCCCACCGCCACCAAGATCGTGGTGGCGGGCGGATTCGGCGTCGGCAAGACGACGTTCGTCGGCTCGGTCTCCGAGATCACACCGCTCCAGACCGAAGCGCTGATGACGCAGGCCAGCGAGGAGACCGACGACCTCTCCGCGACGCCGGAGAAGACCACCACGACGGTGGCCATGGACTTCGGCCGGCTCACCCTCGACGACGACCTCGTCCTGTACGTCTTCGGCACCCCGGGCCAGCAGCGCTTCTGGTTCATGTGGGACGACCTGGTGCGCGGGGCGATCGGCGCGGTCGTCCTCGCCGACACCCGGCGCCTTGAGGACTGCTTCCCGGCGCTCGACTACTTCGAGAGCTGTGGCCTGCCGTACATCGTGGCGGTCAACCACTTCGAGGGGACGCCCGGTTACGAGGCGGAGGACGTCAGGGAGGCCCTGACCGTACCCCCGCAGGTGCCGATAGTGATCATGGACGCGCGTAACAGGATCACCGTCGTCGAGTCGCTGCTGGCCCTCGTGGGCCATGCTCTCGACGTCACCCCCGCCTGACGCCTCGAATCAGAAACGACGGAGCACGGAGAGCCGCGATGCGGAAGATACTCATAGTCGGAGCCGGTCAGTCCGGGCTCCAGCTGGCCCTGGGGCTACAGTCCAGAGGCTACGAAGTCACCCTGATGTCCAACCGCACCGCCGACGAGATCCGCTCCGGCCGGGTCATGTCGACGCAGTGCATGTTCCACACCGCGCTCCAGCACGAGCGGGACTACCAGCTGAACTTCTGGGAGTCCCAGGCCCCGAAGATCGAGGGACTCGGCGTCTCCGTCGCCGCCCCCGACTCCTCCCGCGCCGTCGACTGGGTGGGCAAGCTGGACGGGTACGCCCAGTCCGTCGACCAGCGCGTGAAGATGGCCGGCTGGATGGAGACCTTCGCCCAGCGCGGCGGACAGCTCGTCATCCATGGGGCGGCCGTCTCCGACCTGGACTACTTCTCCCGCACCTACGACCTGGTGATGGTCTCGGCCGGCAAGGGCGAGCTGGTCTCCATGTTCGGCCGGGACGCGGCCCGTTCGCCGTTCGACGCCCCGCAGCGCGCGCTGGCCGTCTCGTACGTCCACGGCATGGGCCCGCGCCCGGAGCACCCGGAGTTCGACGCGGTCCGCTGCAACCTGGTGCCGGGCGTCGGCGAGCTGTTCGTCATGCCGACGCTCACCACGTCCGGCCGCGCCGACATCCTCTTCTGGGAGGGCATCCCGGGCGGACCGCTCGACGCCTTCCAGGGCATCAAGGACCCCTCCGAACACCTGGCGAAGACGCTGGAGCTGATGGAGCGGTTCACGCCGTGGGAGTACGCCCGCGCCACCAAGGTCGAGCTGACCGACGCCAACGGCACCCTCGCCGGCCGCTACGCCCCCACGGTCCGCAAGCCGATCGGGCGGCTGCCCGGCGGCGGCCTGGTCCTCGGCGTCGCGGACGTCGTCGTGGCCAACGACCCGATCACCGGCCAGGGTTCCAACTCGGCGTCCAAGTGTGCGAACGCGTACCTGGACGCGATCGTCGAGCACGGCGAGAAGGAGTTCGACGGGGCGTGGATGCAGTCCACGTTCGACCGTTACTGGGAGACCGCGCAGCACGTCACCAAGTGGACCAACGCGATGCTCGGCGCTCCGCCGGAGCACGTCCTGAACCTGATCGGCGCCGCCGGCCAGCTCCAGCCGGTCGCGAACCGCTTCGCCAACGGGTTCAACAACCCGGCGGACTTCGAGAACTTCTTCTACGAGCCCGAGAAGACGAACGCGTACCTGGCCTCGGTCGCCGGGGCCTAGGGCCTGTCGTCGCGCCCCGATCACCGCTTCGGCGGCCGGACCCGCACCGCCGGTCCGGCCGCCGAGGTGTGTGCCTAGGGAGTGTCGGGCGCGGCGTCCGTGCTGTACCCCGTGTCCGCGCCGTCGCGGGCGCCCTCGGGCAGTTCCGGGCGGGTGTACGTGGACAGCGGGTCGCCGCCGGGGTCGGGGCGTACGGCTCCCAGCAGCGGGTTCGACGCCAGCGGGGACACCTTGACCTTCGCGCCGGGGCGGGGCGCCTGCACCACCAGGCCGTCGCCGATGTACAGCGCCACATGGGTCGCCTTCGGGAAGTAGATCGCCAGGTCGCCGGGGCGCAGCGCGGACACCGGAACCCTCGGCAGCTGCTTCCACTGCTCCTGCGAGGTGCGCGGGATCGCCCGCCCCGCCGCCGACCAGGCCTGGGACGTGAGCCCGGAGCAGTCGAAGGAGTCGGGGCCCTCGGCGCCCCACACGTACGGCTTGCCGATCTGCCGGACCGCGTACGCCACCGCGTCGCCGCCCTGCCGGGTGGGCGGCCGGGTGGAGCTGAGCGCGCCGGAGGCCACCAGCTCCCGCTGGGCCTTGTCGACCCCCTGCTGTTCGAGGCCGGCGAGCTGGGCGATCTGCTCCTCGGAGAGGGTGGCCAGCAGCCCCTCGACCTCCCTGAGCTTGCCGCGTACGGCATCGCGCTGCTTCTTCTGCCGCGCGGCGAGCTTCTTCTGCTGGTCCAGCGCCTTGCGGGAGGCGGCGGCCAGCCGGTCGGCCCGCCGGGCGGAGTCGGTGAGCCGGTCCACCGTCGCCGCGCGGTTCGCCGCGAGCCGCCCCACGACATGGCTCTGGTCCAGGGCCCGCAACGGGTCGCGGGCCAGCAGCAGTTGAAGGTACGCGGAGAATTCGGTACGCCCCTGGTACTGCTCCCGGGCCAGCCGCCCGGCGTCCCCGCGGCTGACCTCCAGGGCGGATCGCGCCTTCGCCAGGTCCGCGTTCACCTTCTTCAGCTGGGCGGTGCGCTGCTTCAGCTTCTCGGCGGTGGCGTTGTAGGTCTCGGTCGCCTCCTCCGCCGCCTGGTAGCGGGTTTGCAGTTCGCGCAGCAGGGTGACGACGCTGCTGGGCGCTTCGGGGGCGGCGAGGGCGGTCTCGGCGTCGACCTCCGCCGCGTCCGTGTCCGTATCCGCCGTGTCCGTGTCAGGGTCCGCCGTGTCCGTGTCCGTCGGGTCCGTCGCGTTGGTTTCCTGGGACGGTACGGGGCCCGGCTCGGCCGAAGCGACGGTGGCGGGCGAGACCATGAGCGCCGTGGTCAGCACGGTCGTGCAGACCACGCGCAGGAGCCTGCCTGACACGACATCACCTCCGTGACACGGACACGGCCCGGCAGCGGACCCGTCCATAAGTGAGCGAATCCTATTAATCCGGTCACTCGGTGTCGGGTGATGCAAGCACCGCGCGGCGTGCCGTCCGGGGCGTCCCCCGGACGGCGGCGGTGATGGGCCCTCTCAGGCCACCGGGAAGGCGTAGAAGGACCGGTCCCGCTGGACGACGACGGTCTTGCCGAACGCGAGCGTCCGGTACGACGCGCGGACCGTCTCGCCCTTCGGGTCGGCCGACCCGATGTCCTGGAACTTCCACAGCCGCTCGCCGTCGGCCGCCGAGAACGCCGTGACCTGGATGGCGTCGGCGGCGATCAGGGTCTTCTCGCTGCTGCTCAGGGTGAGCGAGGGGGAGGGGCCGATGCCCGGCACCTCGGTGGAGCGCCGCCACACGAGCCGGCCGCTCTCCCGCTCCACCGCGCCGACCAGCCGGCTGCGTTCGGTGGTGTGGATCAGGGGTCCGGCGACCAGCGGGGTGCCGAACCAGGAATCGTCACTGCCCTCGACGCGCCACAGCGGCTTCGCCGTGTCCGCCTCGAACGCCTGGAGGTCCTGGCCGACCGCCGTGTACAGCGTGCCGTCCTCGTCGCCCGTGGTGGCGGCCTCCAGGGAGGCGGCACCGTACTGCTGGGTCCACAGCAGCTTGCCGGTCTTCTGGTCGAACGAGCGGACCGAGCCCTTCCCCTTGGCCTTCTTGACGTCGGCCGCCGTCAGGGTGCTCGCGTCCTGCCGTACGAGGATGTCGGCGGAGCGCTCCGCGACCACCCGGTAGCCGGGGGCGCCGGGGGCGCGGCCCGCGGGGACGGAGGTGCGCCACAGCTCCTTGCGCTGCACGATGTCGTACGCGAAGAAGTAGGCCTCGACGACCTCCTTGTCCTTCTCCTTCTTCTTGCCCTTCTTCGGCTTCGGGGCTTTCACGGTGACCGTGTGCGCCCCGGTGAACCAGATGACCGGCCCGGAACTCCCGGCCAGCCGCCCGACGGTGAGCCCCGGCAGGTCGTCGAAGGCCTCGGTGTAGCGCGCGCGGTGCACGACCTTGCCGTCCTTCGGCGACAGCCACAGGAACTCCGTCGGGCTCGCCACGAAGACCAGATCGGCGCCCGCCGCCAGCGCGGCCTGCCCCTTCGCCCCGTCGGCGCGCTGCCAGAGCCGCTTGCCGGTGCGCAGGTCGATGGCGCTGGCCTGGCTCTCGCTGGTCACGACGAGCAGTTTGTCCTGCCAGAGGGCGGTGGTGAGCGGGGACGACTCGGAGGCCGGGTGCGCGTAGATCCAGCGCGGCTCGGGGGCCTGTCCGGGGAGCGTCGGGCGGGGCTTCGGCGCGGGCTTGTCGTCGGTCGCCGCCGCGGTGTCCCCGGACCCGAGCGCGGCGACCGAGCCGCCGCCCACGATGAGCCCGCCGACGGCCGCCGCCGCGATGGTCAACAGGGTCCGGCGGCTCGCGGCGGGGTCGGGCGCGGGCGCCGGTGCGGGCGGCAGCGGCAACGACACCATCGGGCCTTGCCCGGGACC
>NZ_LZRD01000049.1 GCF_001687325.1 Streptomyces sp. PTY087I2
CGAGGTCCCGCCGGGGCGTGACGCGGGCCGCCGGGGGAGCCCGGCGGCGGGTCACGGCAGAGCCCGGGGTCCCCGCCGCCGGGGAGCCCCACGGCCCGCGCGGCAGAGCCGGGGCTCCCCGCGGACAGGCCCGGCCCGAGGTCCCGCCGGGGCGTGACGGCAGGCACACTTGAACCATGTCCATCCACGAGAACCTGCTCGGGGGCCCCGCCCCGACCCACCTCCCCGACGACCCCGAGCCGCGCGAGCTGCTCGCCGCCGGCACCCCGCCCGCCGAGGTCGCCGCGAAGTACCCCACCTCGTCCCTCGCCTGGGCGCAGCTCGCCGACGAGGCGTTCGAGGGCGGCCGGGTCGTCGAGTCGTACGCGTACGCCCGTACCGGCTACCACCGCGGCCTCGACTCCCTGCGCCGGGCCGGCTGGAAGGGCCACGGCCCCGTCCCGTTCGAGCACGAGCCGAACCGCGGCTTCCTGCGCGCCCTGCACGCCCTCGCACGCGCCGCCGGGGCCATCGGCGAGACCGAGGAGCACGAGCGCTGCACGACGTTCCTGCGCGACTCCTCGCCGACCGCCGCGGACATCCTGAGCTGAGCAGTCTCCCCGGCCGCTCCCCGCCCACGCGCGTCGGGCGGGGAGCGGCTTAGTATGCGAGCAGGGGACCGGAGCTCCATCACCTCACGGAAGGGGCGGACCGCTACCCGGAAGCTCGTGTCGAGGAGACAGAAATGTCGACCAACCACCCCGACCCCGAAGCCACCGGTGCGGACACCCCGTACCTGGACTTCGCGGGAACGACTCCGTACGAGGACTATGTCCAGGCGGATGTCCTGACCCACCTCCAGCACCTGCGCTCGGACGATCCCGGCGAGATGGTCTTCCTGGTCACCACCCAGGTCATGGAGCTGTGGTTCACGGTCATCGTCCATGAGTGGGAGACCGCCACCCGCGCCCTGCGCGAGGACCGCATACCCGTCGCGCGCGACGCGCTGAAGCGTTCGCTGCGCGAGCTGGAGGCGCTCAACGAGTCCTGGCGGCCGCTCGCCGGACTCACCCCCGCCCAGTTCAACTCCTACCGGGGCTCTCTCGGCGAGGGGTCCGGGTTCCAGTCCGCGATGTACCGGCGGATGGAGTTCCTGCTCGGCGATAAGTCGGCCTCCATGCTGGTGCCGCACCGGGGCGCGCCCCGCGTCCACGCCGAGCTGGAGAAGGCGCTCGGGGAGCCCAGCCTGTACGACGAGACCCTCGCCCTGCTGGCCCGGCGCGGGTACGCCATCCCCGAGGCCGTCACCACCCGGGACCTGACCCAACGGTACGAGCCGTCGCCCGAGGTCGAGGCCGTGTGGGCGGAGATCTACGCCTCCGACGACCAGAACGACGAGCTGGTCCGCCTCGGCGAGCTGCTCACCGACGTCGGCGAGCTGGTGTGGCGCTGGCGCAACGACCACCTCGTCGCCACCCGGCGCGCGATGGGCTCCAAGACCGGCACCGGCGGTTCCGCCGGGGTCGCCTGGCTGGAGAAGCGCGCCACGAAGAACGTGTTCCCCGAGCTGTGGACGGCGCGCAGCCATGTCTGACACCTCCCGTGAGACGTTCCGCGAGCGGGCGCTGAAGCTCGACGCCGCCGATCCGCTCGCCGCCCGCCGCGAACTCTTCGCGCTCGACGACGGCGTCTACCTCGACGGCAACTCGCTCGGCGCGCTGCCCGTCCACGTCCCCGCCCGGGTGCAGGACGTCCTCACCCGCCAGTGGGGCCAGCTGCGCATCCGGTCCTGGGACGAGAGCGGCTGGTGGACCGCGCCCGAGCGGATCGGCGACCGGATCGCCCCGCTCGTCGGGGCCGCCGCCGGACAGATCGTGGTCGGCGACTCGACCAGCGTGAACGTCTTCAAGGCCGTCGTCGCCGCGGCCCGCATCGCGGGCGAGGGACGCGACGAGATCCTGGTCGACGCGACGACCTTTCCCACGGACGGGTACATCGCGGCGTCCGCCGCCCGGCTCACCGGCCACCGCATCGTGCCGGTGGCGCCCGCCGACGTACCGGCCGCGCTCGGCCCCCGTACCGCCGTGGTCCTGCTCAACCACGTCGACTACCGCTCGGGCCGGCTGCACGATCTGCCCGGGCTGACCGCCGCCGTCCACGCGGCGGGCGCGGTCGCGGTGTGGGACCTCTGCCACAGCGCGGGCGCGCTGCCCGTCGGGCTCGACGAGCACGGGGTGGACCTGGCGGTCGGGTGCACGTACAAGTACCTCAATGGCGGCCCCGGTTCGCCCGCGTACCTGTACGTCGCCGAGCGCCACCAGGCCGCCTTCGACTCGCCGCTGCCGGGCTGGAACTCGCACGCCGACCCCTTCGGCATGACCCCGGACTACGCCCCGGCGGACGGTTCCGTACGGGGCCGGGTCGGCACCCCCGACATCGTCTCCATGCTGACGCTGGAAGCGGCGCTCGACGTGTGGGACGGGGTGGAGGTGGACACCGTACGGGCCAAGTCGCTGGCGCTGACGGACTTCTTCCTGGAGTGCGTCGAGGCGTACGTTCCGGCGGGCCGGGTCACCTCCGTCACCCCGGCCGCGCACGCGGAACGCGGCAGCCAGGTCGCCCTGCGCTGCGACGACGCCGAGCCCGTGATGCGCCGCCTCATCGAGCGGGGCGTCGTCGGCGATCTGCGGCGGCCGGACGTGCTGCGGTTCGGCTTCACCCCGCTGTACGTCGGATTCGCCGACGCGGAACGGGCGGCGCGGATCCTCGCCGAGGTGCTGGCGGAGACCCCGGCGGCCTGACAGGCCGTCAATACCCGTGCGACCGGGCGGGGGCGGTACCGAGTGCTGGTACCGTCCCCGCAGGTCAACCCAGTTGGGCACCTGACGCAGGCACAGAACACAGGCGCAGAGCACAGGCACAGGCCACGGGCAGAGGACGGTTGAGCAGCATGTCGGATTCCCCGAGTTCCCCGGACCCTGCCGCGCAGGAGCGGGACGCGGCCGAGAGCGCCTCGGCCTTCGCGCACCCCGCCGTCGCCCCCGACGCCACCGCCTCCTACGGGGACCACCCCGACCAGGTCGTCGACTTCTACGCCCCGCGCGACGGCCGCACCGCCGCCCCGCTCGTCGTCCTCCTGCACGGCGGCGCCTGGCGGTCCCCGTACGACCGGGCCCATGTCTCCCCGCTCGCGGACTTCCTGGCCCGCCGGGGCTTCGCCGTGGCCAACGTGGAGTACCGGCGCGGCGGCGACGACATCCCGCAGCAGCGCGGCGGCGGGAGCGCGGCGGCGCCCGCCGGTGCCGACCCGGTTGCGGGGCGCTGGCCGGAGACCTTCGACGACGCGGCCGCGGCCCTGGACGCGATGCCCGTCCTGGCCGCCCGCGCACTGCCGGGCGCCGATGTGCGGCGGATCGTCGTCACCGGGCACTCCGCGGGCGGGCACCTCGCGCTCTGGGCGGCGGCGCGCCACGTCCTGCCCGAGGGGTCGCCGTGGCGGCTGCCCGCCCCGCCGCCGCTGCGCGGGGTCGTCGCCCTGGCCCCGATCGCGGACTTCGCGACGGCGGTCCGGCTGGGGGTGTGCGGCGGCGCGGTCACGCAGCTCCTGGGCGGGGAGGCCGGCTTCGCGGACCGGGCGGCGCACGCCGACCCCGGGGCCCTGCTGCCGACCGGGATCGCCACCGCGATCGTGCAGGGCGTCGAGGACATCGTCGTCCCGCAGGCCGTCTCCGAGGCCTACGTCGACGCGGCGGCCAAGGCCGGTGAGACGGTCGGGCTGACGCTGCTCGGCGGCGTCGGGCACTTCCCGCTGATCGATCCGGCCGCCGACGCGTGCGCCGTCGTCGCCGAGGAGATCACCCAGCTCGCCTGGTGAGCCCTTTCCGGAGGCCGCCGGATTGAGGACAGCGAATTGTGAAGACAGCGGGTGTCCTCAAAGGTCTCTACGTTGGTCGTGTCGCCGCTCGGACGGAGTCGGAAACGACGACATGACCGAGCCGGGGTCGAGGTCGTCGGCGGCGACCTCACGGACCCGGCGTCGCTGGCCCCCGCGCTGCGCGGGGTGAGCGGCCTGCACCTGATCACCTTCGGCGGAGCGCTCTTCGCCCCGCTGGAGACCGGCGAGGCGATCCTCGCCCTGGCGAAGGAGGCGGGCGTGCGCCGGGTGACCGTGCCGCACGGCGGCGGGGACACCCCGGTGGAGAGCGCGGGGCGCGCGAGCGACTTCGCCTGGACGGTCGTGATGCCGGTGGAGTTCATGGCGAACGCCCTGGAGTGGGCGCCCGGCATCCGGAGCGAGGGCGTGGTGCGCGAGCCGTACGTGGACCGGCTGAGCGCGATGGTCCATGAGGCGGACATCGGCGCGGTGGCGGCCGTCGCGCTCACCGAGGACGGCCACGGCGGCCGGGAGTACCTGGTCACGGGCCCGGAGGCGCTGACCGTACGCGACAGGACGGCGGCCATCGGCGCGGCGCGGGGCGCGGACGTGGAGCTGGTCGAGCTGACCGAGGAGCAGGCGTTGGAGAACTGGCGGGGCCAGGGCATGCCGGAGGGCCGTGATCGCGTTCCTGATCGACGTCTACCGGGACACCCCGCTGGAGGGCCGGACCGTCTCCGGCACGGTCGAGAAGGTCACCGGCAGGTCGGCGCGGACCTTCGCGCAGTGGGCCGAGGAGCGCGCGCGGCACTTCGGCCCGGGGGCCTGACCGGAAGCCCGGGCGTGGGCCCCCGCAGTTTCCCGGGGGCGGTCCGGCGGAGGCGGGTAGTCCTTGAGACGGACGCCCCGGAATCCGCAGCGATGCTGACGACCCGCCGTCCGCCGCCGCCTACCGTGGAACCGTGACCGAGACCCAGACGAAGAACAGTGGCCCGGAGTTCCGGGCGGCCGCAGGGGCGTTGGACGGCCTGCGGGAGGACCTCTTCCGCCAGGCGTTCGCCTACCGGCCCCTGCCGCCGATGAGCCCCGACGGACGGCTGATACGGCGGCTGCCCGAGGGGCTGCGCAGGGCCGTCGTCTGGACCCCGCACGCCCTGGTGCTGTTCGCCGCCTTCATCGTGATGATGATCGGCTTCGCCGAGTGGGACTACCGCTTCCTGATGGGCGTGGTGCCCGCGATCCCGGTGGCGATGACCCTCGTCAGGCCGGTCGCCGCGTTCTGGGCGTCGATGGCGGCCACCGTCTTCTGCGGGATCCTGACCGGCCAGCTGTGGGGGGCGAGCGCCTTCGCGGCCCAGCTGGTGGTCCTGGTGGTCGTGGCCGCCCGGACCCGGCCCCGCGCGGCCGCCTGGATGTGGCTGCTGACCCTGCTGTTCGGGATGCTGGTGGAGGGCGGCGAGCCGTCCGTCACCGCACCCCTGGCCACGCTCTCCGCCTTCGCGCTGCTCGTCGTCGCCGTGGTCCAGATCCGGCGCGACGCCGAGCGCGAGGTCACCGTGCAGCGCACGGTCACCGCCGTCGAGCGCGACCGGCGCACGCTGCTGGAGGAGCGCACCACCATCGCCCGGGAGCTGCACGACGTGGTGGCCCACCACATGTCGGTCGTCGCGATCCAGGCCGAGGCCGCCCCCTACCGGGTCGAGAACCCGCCGCCCGAGCTGGAGCAGGCCTTCGCCACCATCCGCGAGAACGCCGTCGCCGCCCTCACCGAACTGCGCCGCGTCCTCGGCGTCGTACGGGCGGAGGACTACGAGGCCCCGGACGCCCCGCAGCCGACCCTCGCCGCGCTCGACGGGCTCCTGGACAACGTCCGCGAGACGGGCCTGGAGACGGAGAAGGTGATCACCGGGGCCGTCCGCGAGCTGCCGCAGGGCGTCGAGCTGTCGGCGTACCGGATCGTCCAGGAGGCCCTGAGCAACAGCCTGCGGCACGCGCCCGGCGCCTCCGCCAGGGTCGAGCTGAGCTACGTCCTCGGCGGGCTCGGGCTGCGCGTGGTCAACGGACCCCCGCAGGGCCTGGTCAAGCCGTCGCCCGGGGCCGGGCACGGGATCACCGGGATGCGGGAGCGGGTCGCGATGCTGAACGGCGAGATGACGGCCGGGACGACGGCCGACGGCGGGTACGAGGTCGCGGTGTTCCTCCCCGTACCGCTGTCCGAGCAGCCGGAGAGGTCCGAGCAGCCGGAGCGGTCGGAGTCCCGGGACACGGCCGAGGGCAACGGCGAGACCGCCGTCATCGAACGCGTACAGGACGGCCGGGCATGAGCGACACCGACATCCGGGTCCTGATCGTCGACGACCAGATGATGGTCCGCGAGGGCTTCTCGGTCCTGCTCAACGCGATGCCCGGGATCACCGTCGTGGGCGAGGCGCTGGACGGCCGGCAGGCGCTCGACCAGGTGGCGGCCCTGCGCCCGGACGTCGTCCTGATGGACATCCGCATGCCGGAGATGAACGGCATCGAGGCGACCCGCGAGATCGTCGCGCGCGACGCCGACGCGAAGGTCCTGGTGCTGACGACCTTCGACCTCGACGAGTACGTCTACCAGGCGCTGCGGGCCGGCGCCTCGGGCTTCCTCCTCAAGGACGCCTCGGCCCGGCAGCTCGCCGACGGGGTACGGGTGGTGGCCTCCGGCGAGGCGCTGCTCGCCCCGACGGTCACCCGGCGGCTGATCACCGAGTTCTCCAAGCTCGCGGAGGCCCCGCGGCCGCCCGCGCTGGCCCGGATCGGGGATCTCACCGAGCGCGAGACGGAGGTGCTCGTCCTCATCGCGCAGGGCCTCTCCAACGCGGAGATCGCCTCGCACCTGATCGTCGCCGAGTCCACGATCAAGACGCATGTGAGCCGCATCCTGGTGAAGCTGGGGCTGCGCGACCGGACCCAGGCGGCGGTGTTCGCGTACGAGGCACGGCTGGTCACCCCGGGGTAGCCGGACATACGCCGGAGCCGTGCGGGGGGCCTTGCAGCTGGGCGTTCATGCACGTGTCCTTCGACCGTCCCTGACCAGGGTGCATCAGTGGGGCTTGGACCCACTGATGTGTTCTGGGCGCATCCCGAACGGTTTTGGATGCGCTGGGTTGCCGCTTTCGCGTCCCGCTCGGCGGCACGTCTCCGGGGGCGTGGTCCGTTGCGGGTGGACGGCTTCCTTCACGCTCTTGTGCACCTGGTACGGCCTGGGCGGTCCGATGCCCCGCACGATCTCTCCGGTCGTGTGGGGGCGGTGCCGTCCGACGCCGGATCGGGTGTCCGAGGGCGCGTCTCCCGATCGCGATGCCGGCGGCATCGTGACGGGACATCTTGCGGCGGGGTGTGGTCAGCGGTTTCTGCCAGTGCTGGCCGCCCCACTTGGAGGTGTAGGCGGGATCGACCGCAATGATCATCAGACCCTGTTCGGCTGCCATGGAGACCAGCCGGGCTTTGAGTTTCGCAGTGGGAATGCCGTGGATCAGTTTCCGGAACTTTTTGCGGCGCCCGTGCTTCTCCCGGGTTTTCTCCGTACTGAAGTCGAGGTCCTCGATACCGATCCCGGTGGCGCCGGTCTGTTTGGCCCAGTGGAGGAGGCGGGTCAGGGCGTGGCGGATCTGTGCGTCGCGGTGGTGGGTGGTGCCGGTGAGGTCGTAGGCGAAGCGGTGCGGTTCGCCTACGGGGTTGCCGTGCTGGTCGAGGTGGTAGGCGGCGAAGTGGTCGGCGTTGGCGTCGACACCGATCACACCCCCGGCCCGGGCGGCCTCCCACGGGACGGTCTGCACGAGGGGGCGTTGCCAGGACGCGGTCAGATACCAGCGGCCCCGGGCAGTATCGAGGTGGATCCGGTAGGCGACAGCCCGGTTGGTTTGGATGCGGTCGGCCCATTCCGTACCGCGGTGTGCGAATGCCACTGGCGAGGCCAGGGTGTAGCGGCCGTGCTTGGTGTTGGCCAGGTGGGCCAGCGGGGCGGGCAGTTTGATGCTGACCTGGCCGTCGGGGGTGACCCGGATCGTCTCGTTCCCGAACCGCTTTCCCGACTCACCGTTCGCAGCCAGGAACCAGCGCTCCGCCTCCCACCGCTCCCGCCACCGCTCCTCGGTGAGCTCGGCCTCTGCGAGATGGTGGCGGGTGTTGAGGAGCCGTTTGCCGCCACGCACGACCCGCACCCGTCCCGTACGCCAGTCCGCCACGGCGGCAGCGTGTCGAGTCTCCAGGTCCTTGAGGCGGCGTGACTTGCGGAACCACTCACCCTTGGAGCGGTAACCGCCCGCTGCACGCTTGGTGCCCTTCGCTCCGATCGGCAGGGACAGCCGGTGCTTCAGTGTCCGGATCCCGTCCTCCAGTGACCGGATGTGCGCGGCCTGACCGCGACGGGCGAGCGCCCACTGGTCGTTACTCGTCTTGGTGATCGCCCCGGCGATCCGCGACGACGACACCTTCGTCAGCTCCCGCTTACGCGTGGCCCAGGTGCCGGCGCCATGTTCCAGACCATCCGCGCAGCGAATCTTCAGGTCACGCGCAGCGAGCGCGCCCTGATGCTCACCGACTGCCCGCAATATCCGCTCATCCTCGGCCGTGAGGTGCTTCAGACGGTCCCGCACCGCCACCCCGGCAAGGCCGGTCACTATGAAGGGCGCCGCCAACACGCGTACACCACCCACGACCGAACCCCGCTCCGAGACCGTGCAACCTGTCACTCAGAACAACGAGCAACCAGAGAAAGGGTCACCCATTCGGCCTCAGAACTCCTGTTCCTGGCTTGTGCTCCCGGGCGCTACAACTGACTCATGCACACCAAACCGGCAGCAGCTTTCGACCCCTGGTCGCCCGCGTTCGTCGCCGATCCCTACCCCGCCTACACCGCGCTGCGCGCCGCCGGCCGGGCGCACTGGTTCGAGCCGACGGGGCAGTGGCTGATCCCGCACCACTCCGACGTATCGGCCCTGCTGCGCGACCGGCGCCTCGGGCGTACGTATCTGCACCGCTTCAGCCACGAGGAGTTCGGCCGGACCCCGCCGCCGCCCGAGCACGAGCCGTTCACCACGCTCAACGGGCAGGGCATCCTCGATCTGGAGGCCCCGGACCATCCCCGGATCCGGCGGCTGATCTCGAAGGCGTTCACCCCGCGTACGGTCGAGAATCTGGCCCCGACCGTACGGCGGCTGGCGGCCGAGCTGGTCGACGCGTTCGTGGCGAAGGGCGGCGGCGACCTGCTGGCGGAGGTCGCGGAGCCGCTGCCGGTCGCCGTGATCGCGGAGATGCTGGGCGTCCCGGAGGCGGACCGGGGCCTGCTGCGGCCCTGGTCGGCGGCGATCTGCGGGATGTTCGAGCTGAACCCCTCGGAGGAGACGGCGCGGGCCGCCGTCCGTGCCTCGGTCGACTTCTCCGCGTATCTGCGCGGGCTGATCACCGAGCGACGCACCGACCCCGGCGACGACCTGATCTCGGCCCTCATCGCCGCCCATGACGAGGGGGAACGGCTGACCGAGCAGGAGATGATCTCGACCTGTGTGCTGCTGCTGAACGCGGGCCACGAGGCGACGGTGAACACCACGGTCAACGGCTGGCGGACCCTCTTCCACCACCCGGAGCAGCTGGCCGCCCTGCGCGCCGACCCCGCGCTGCTGCCGACCGCGATCGAGGAACTGCTGCGCTACGACACCCCGTTGCAGATGTTCGAGCGCTGGGTGCTGGACGACATCGAGATCGACGGCCAGGTGATCGGGCGGGGCACGGAGGTGGCGCTGCTGTTCGGCTCGGCCAACCGGGACCCGGAGCGGTTCGCGCGCCCGGACGTCCTGGACCTGTCCCGTACGGACAATCCGCACATCACCTTCGGCGCGGGCATCCACTTCTGCCTGGGCGCCCCGCTGGCCCGGCTGGAGCTGGCGGCCTCCTTCGGTGAGCTGCTGCGGAAGGCGCCCGCGCTGCGGATGACGGCGGAGCCGGAGTGGCAGCCGGGGTATGTGATCCGGGGCCTGAAAGAGCTGCGGGCGGAGGTGTAGGTACGTCGGCCGGGGGCGTCCTCAGCAGGGCGGGCCGCCACCGGCCGCGTACGAGGGCCAACACGGCGATGCCCGCGAGCCTGCCGAGGACAGCGGTCCCGGGGCGCATTTCAGCCCCTCCGGCGATGGAGGAGCGGGGGTACGGGGGCAGCGCCCCCGAATCCCGAATCACGTCAGCGGGTAAGACTTCCGCCCCGACGCCTCGTCGATCTCATCGTGCGCCTTGGTCAGCAGTTTCATCGCCAGCTCGTTGAGCGCCCTCGCCCCCGCGATCTCCTCGCCCACCCGCTGCTGGTCGGCGTCGGAGGGATGGCGGCTGGCGTAGCCGTGGGCGCGTACCTCTGTTCCGTCGGAGAGGCGGACGAGCGCCGCCGCGCGCGTGCGGTGGGTGTCCTCCTCGAATTCGAGGTCGATGTGCCATCCGACAGCGATCCTGGTCATGACGGTCACCTCCGGGACCGAACGGGGAAACGGGACGGCTCCGGGGCCGTCTCCTACCAGCGTGCGCCCGCCGCCGCGTCCGCGCTCGCCGGGCCCGGCAGCATCAGCCCCCAGGCGCCCGCGCGGACCGTCCACGTCCGGGTCCGCACCGGCCCCCCGGTCTGTATGTCGGCCCGGTAGCGGAAGTCCGCGCCGGAGACCGTGACGGCCTTGGCCTCCACCGTGACGTCCTCGCCGGAACCGGTGCGGACGACGACGTCGGCGAGCCCCCCGCCGCCCTGGGAGGTCACCGAGAGGTCCCGGACCGGCGTGTCCAGGTCGCTCAGCAGCACCCCGTCCGCCTCGATGCGCAGCCGGTGCGTGCCCGGGGCCGTCGCGGCGGCGACCGGGGCCGGGCGGACCAGGGACGTCACCAGCGAGCGGCAGGTGTCCCAGACGGCCGTGACGCCCGCGTGCGGGGTTCCGGAGCCGGGCGGCGGGGGAGGCGGGGCCGGGATGCGCAGGCGGCCCAGGACCACGCCGTCGCTGTCGTCGACCAGCAGGTCCAGACGGCGCACCGCCCCGTCCAGCGCGGTCCGGGCGGCCGCCACCGCACCCCGGGGGACACCGAGGGCGTGGGCGACCTCCAGCGCGTGCGCCGCGCCGACGGGGATCAGGGAGAGGACGCCGGCGGCCAGCTCCCGCTCGCGGTGCAGCTGGGCCACGGCGCGCAGCAGCGCATGGTCGTCACCGACCACGACCGGGCGGCGCGAGCCCCGCCGGGAGAGGGCGCGGGCGAACTCCTCCGGGGTGTCCGGGAGGCAGATCTTGGCGTGCGAGCCGGCGCTCAGCACGTCCTTCGCGATGCGGACGGACTCGCCGTCGGTCCTGCGGGCGGCCGGGTCGATGACCACGAGAAGCTGGTCGTCGCCGTCGCCGGGGGGCTCTCCAGCCGACACCTCGGTCCTTCCTCGGGTAGCATCTTGGTGCAAGAGCCCCTTGCGCTATTGCGCCAGGGGCTTCGTCTATTCCGGGGCACCCGGTTCGACGGCTCAGGCTGTGCCGTACATCGTCGTACGGCAGGTACGACCTTGACGTACGCCCCCTGACCTTGGACATGCCCCGCCCGGAAGGGGTGTACGCCTGTGCCCGCACTTGTGCTGCTCGGTGCTCAGTGGGGTGACGAGGGCAAGGGGAAGGCCACCGATCTCCTCGGTGGATCCGTGGACTATGTCGTGCGATACCAGGGCGGTAACAACGCCGGTCACACGGTCGTCGTGGGCGACCAGAAGTACGCACTTCATCTCCTCCCCTCCGGAATCCTGTCGCCGGGCTGTACCCCGGTCATCGGGAACGGTGTCGTGGTCGACCCGGCGGTCCTGCTCTCCGAGCTGAGCGGTCTGAACGAGCGAGGCGTCGACACGTCCAAGCTTCTGATCAGCGGCAACGCTCATTTGATCACTCCGTACAACGTCACGCTCGACAAGGTGACCGAGCGCTTCCTCGGGAAGCGCAAGATCGGTACGACGGGCCGGGGCATCGGCCCGACGTACGCCGACAAGATCAACCGGGTGGGGATCCGCGTCCAGGACCTCTACGACGAGTCGATCCTGGAGCAGAAGGTGGAGGCGGCCCTGGAGCAGAAGAACCAGCTCCTGGCCAAGGTCTTCAACCGCCGGGCGATCGAGGCGGGCAAGGTCGTCGAGGACATGCTCCAGTACGCGGAGCAGATCAAGCCGTTCGTCGCCGACACGACCCTGATCCTGAACGAAGCCATCGACGACGGCAAGGTCGTGCTCTTCGAGGGCGGCCAGGGCACCCTGCTCGACGTCGACCACGGCACGTACCCCTTCGTCACCTCGTCGAACCCGACGGCGGGCGGCGCCTGCACCGGAGCCGGTGTCGGCCCGACGAAGATCAGCCGCGTCATCGGCATCCTCAAGGCCTATACGACGCGGGTCGGCGCCGGTCCGTTCCCGACCGAGCTGTTCGACGAGGACGGCGAGGCGCTGCGGCGCATCGGCGGCGAGCGCGGTGTCACCACCGGCCGTGACCGCCGCTGCGGCTGGTTCGACGCCCCGATCGCGCGGTACGCGACCCGGGTCAACGGCCTGACCGACTTCTTCCTCACCAAGCTGGACGTCCTCACCGGCTGGGAGCGGATCCCGGTCTGCGTGGCGTACGAGATCGACGGCAAGCGCGTCGAGGAGCTCCCGTACAACCAGACCGACTTCCACCACGCGAAGCCGATCTACGAGACCCTGCCGGGCTGGTCCGAGGACATCACCAAGGCCAAGACCTTCTCCGACCTGCCGAAGAACGCGCAGGGTTACGTGAAGGCCCTGGAGGAGATGTCGGGCGCCCCGATCTCCGCGATCGGCGTCGGCCCCGGCCGGACCGAGACGATCGAGATCAACTCGTTCCTGTAGGCGGTGTTGCAGGCGGTGCTGTCCGTGGGGCCCGGGTCGGATCGGAATGATTCGCATCCCGGGCCCCACGGGTTTTCCGCGACCGCGTTCGCGCCCGCCTCGGCCGGGGCGGGCCCGCCTCAGTCGGTGTCCGTCGCCGCGAGTACGGCGATCCGGCGGCGGTCGGGGGAGAGGGCGGCGATGCCGTAGTCGGCCAAGATCTCGTTGCAGAACCACTCCGCGTCGGACTCGAAGTGGAACCACGTCGTCTGCCGGACGTGGTGCTCCACCTCCTCCGCGCTCGCCCCTGCCGGGGCGTCGCTGAGGGCCGCCATGGATTTCCAGGCCCACAGCCGTCCGAACGCGCCGTGCGCCCCGTGGTCGCCCATGCCACCCATCGAGGCGGTGGCGAAGAGAATGCTCCAGATCGCGTCGGCGGGGCGGCGGGCGATCTCGAAGCGGCCCGTGGTGCCGAGCCCCTCGACGCATCCCATGGGCAGGGTGGGCAGCAGCGCGGGAACCCGGTCCGGTTCCACTTCCTCGTCCGTCCGGAAGACCCAGGCCTCCGAGTGCCCCCAGCCGCCCGCCTCCGGCGCGGCGATGATCATCTGGTGCAGGTCGAGGGTCGCGGAGTCCACTAGGGCCGACTGCTCCGCCGTACGAGGAGTGGGCGGGTCGACCCGGCCGTCGGCGGGCAGGGGGGAACCGCCGGAGCGTGCGCCGCCGTTGATCGAACGGCTGGGAAAGGTGAGTCGGGTCTCCAGTGCGCTGCGGCGCGACGGCAGCCATACCAGCGGATGGCCGCCGTACATCACCCGCGTCCAGTCGATCGTCTTCGGGAACGCGTCCATGTCCACGCCCCGCAGGATCAGTTCGTGGAAGAGGCAGATGCGCAGCTCGTCCAGCCGGCCCTTCGCGTCGCGCTCGGAGAGCGGGCCCACCAGGTCGGCCGCCTCCCGGTGCTCCGCCAGGAGCGAGGCCACGAACCGGGGCGCGAGGTCGACCCCGGGGCCTTGGCTCCGGGTGAACAGCCGCAGGAGCTGCGTCAGGCTGTCGGGGCCGGGGGTGATGGCCAGCACCCTGACGAGCTGGGCGAGTTGGCCCTGGTGCTCGCGCGTCTTCTTGGTGGCGGCTTCGATCCGGTCCGTCAGCTCCATCGCCAGGTCGGCCACCTGGCGGGAGTCGCCCTGCGCGGCGCGCTGTTGGGCCGTCTGCCAGGAGAAGCGCCTGAAGTCGTCGTCGGTGTTGTTCACGGTTCGTCACCCTAGGGCCGTCCCGGCGGCGGGTGCGACGCGTTTGACGGCCCATCCAGACCTTGACAGGTCCAGACCAATGCCGTTTGGGTGGTGGTCCCCCCATGTCGGCCCGCCGGGGCGCTCGGGCGCGCCCGGTGAGCCGCGTCGAAGGAGTGAGCAGCCCTGTCTCGCATCGACCGCACCGATCGCCTCAAGCGATTTCTGACTGTGCCCGCGACGCTCGCCGCCCTCGCCGCCGCCCTCGTCACGGCGGCCCCCACCGCCTCGGCCACCACCCCCGCCACCGAGCCCTGCGCGCCGCTCCACAGCGCCACGGCCGACTACCGCGCCGGGGACACCGTCTCCCACCACGGCCGCAACTGGAGCGCCAAGTGGTGGAACCGGGGCGAGAATCCGGGTGCGGGATCCGCCTGGGCGGACCGGGGCGCCTGTACGGGAGGGGTGTCCGACTTCGTCATCGGCGAGGCGGAGTTCGACGCGATCTTCCCGGACCGCGACCCCTTCTACACGTACCAGGGCCTGATCGACGCGCTGCACGCCTACCCGCACTTCGCCAACGTCGGTACGCCGCAGACGCGGGCGCGGGAGGCGGCGGCGTTCCTGACGCACGCGGACTTCGAGTCGGTGGGGCTGAAGTACGTCAAGGAGATCAACGAGGCCAACTACTGGCGCAAGTGCGACGACACCCAGCCCTTCGGCTGCCCGGCGGGGCGCGAGGCGTACTACGGGCGCGGCCCGATCATGTTCAGCTGGAACTTCAACTACAAGGCCGCCGGGGACGCCCTCGGGCTCGATCTGCTGAACGACCCCTGGCTGGTCGAGCGGGATCCGTCCGTCGCCTGGGCCACCGCCCTCTGGTACTGGAACACGCAGAACGGCCCCGGCACCATGACCTCGCACGAGGCGATGGTCGGCGGCGCGGGCTTCGGCGAGACGATCCGTTCGCTCAACGGGGCCCTGGAGTGCGACGGCGGCAACCCGGAGTCGGTGGCGGCGCGGGTGGAACGGTACGAACGCATCACCGGCATCACCGGGGTGGCGCCGGGATCGGGGCTCACCTGCTGAGCGCGGGCAGTCGGTTGGCCGCTGGGATCGGGCTCATCCGCTGAGCGCGGGCGCGGAGGCCGTCTGCGGCTGTCCGCAGGGGGAGCGTGTGCCGTCCGCATGCTGGGCGGGCCGGAAGATTTTACCTTCGCCGGCACCCCGGTCCACGGGTGATCCGGATGGACTCCCTCCGGAATAGCGGCTGTTGAGAGCGCTCTTAGTGCAAGCGCCCCGGGCCGCCGGGGCCGGAATCGGTGGAACCTCCGCTCTTTTCGAGCATGGTCTAGACCTTGACAGGTCCAGACCATGCTCGCTTGAGTGTCGGGCACCCCCACAGCGGCGCACGGCCGGACGTCGCGCCGCGTCCAAGGAGTGTGATCACGTGATCCGACGTGTCCTGAGCCTGCTGGTCGCGCTCGGCGCGGTCATCGCGGCGCTCGTCGTCCTTCCCGCCGCCACCGCGCAGGCCGCCACCTGCGCCACGGCCTGGAACTCCTCCGCGGTCTACACCGGAGGCGGCACCGTCTCCCACAACGGCCGCAACTACACCGCCAAGTGGTGGACCCAGGGCGAGACGCCGGGCAGCTCCGACGTCTGGGCCGACAACGGGGCCTGCGGCACCGGCGGGGGCGGTGAGGACCCGGGCCAGAGCAACGGATTCGTCGTCAGCGAGGCCCAGTTCAACCAGATGTTCCCGAACCGGAACGCCTTCTACACGTACCAGGGCCTGACCGACGCCCTGTCCGCCTACCCGGCCTTCGCCAACACCGGCAGCGACGAGATCAAGAAGCGCGAGGCCGCCGCCTTCCTCGCCAACGTCAGCCACGAGACCGGCGGGCTGGTGTACATCAAGGAAGTCAACGAGGCGAACTACCCGCACTACTGCGACGCGAGCCAGCCCTACGGCTGCCCGGCCGGCCAGTCCGCGTACTACGGCAAGGGCCCCATCCAGCTGAGCTGGAACTTCAACTACAAGGCGGCCGGTGACGCGCTCGGCATCGACCTGCTGAACAACCCCTACCTGGTCGAGCAGAACGCGGCCATCGCCTGGAAGACCGGCCTCTGGTACTGGAACACCCAGTCCGGCCCCGGCACCATGACCGGCCACAACGCCATCGTGAACAACGCGGGCTTCGGCGAGACCATCCGCTCCATCAACGGCGCGATCGAGTGCAACGGCGGCAACCCGGCCCAGGTCCAGAGCCGGATCGACAAGTTCACGCAGTTCACCCAGGTGCTCGGCACCACCACCGGCTCGAACCTGAGCTGCTGACCCTGCCCCTGACCCCGGCCCGCGAGGGCCGCTGAAGGGACCCCACCCGAGCGGGGGGTGCGTCCGGCGCAAGCCGGAGCGCACCCCCCGTTTCGGCGTCCGGGACCGGGTTGGCACGATCGTCGGGAGCCGCCGGCCCCGGGTGTGACGCGGGCCACGGGAACCGGGCGCGGGCCCCGGAGAGGTACAGGGCGTGGAAGACAACGAAGTACGGGAGCGGATCCGGGCCGGTGACCGGGAGGCCTTCGCGGCCCTCTACGACCGGTACGCCCGGACCGTCCACCAGCACGCCGCCCGTCTCACCGGGGACCTCTCGGCCGCCGAGGACGTGATGTCGGAGACCTTCCTCGCCGCCTGGCGCACCCGCGAGCAGGTCCGCGCCGAGGGCGGTCCGCTGGGCCCCTGGCTGCTGGGCATCGCGACCAACAAGGCGCGCAACCACCGCCGTGGGGTCGGCCGCCGGCTCGCCTTCCTGGCCCGGCAGCCGAAGCCCGAGGAGACTGCCGACTTCGCCGAGGCGTCCGCCGAACGACTGGACCACCAACGGGAACTCGCGGCCGTACGCGCGGTGCTCGACCGGCTCCGGGGGCCCGAGCGGGAGGTGCTGGCGCTCTGCGTCTGGGCGGGGCTCGACTACGCGCAGACCGCGGACGCGCTGGGCGTGCCCGTGGGCACCGTACGCTCCCGGCTCTCCCGGGCCCGGAAGCGGCTGCGCGCGCTGACGGGCGAACGGCTCGCACAGGAAGCGCGGGAAGGGCAGGAAGCGCGGGAAGCGCGGGAACCCGGCCGGGGCCGCGGAGAGGTAGGAGGCAGGGCGGCGATCGTCGCCCTGCCGAGCGAGAGGGGATCGCGATGAAGGGCACCGACGACGGCCGCGAAGAGTACGCCGCCGAGCGCGCCGAACTGGCGCGGCTGCTGCCGCCCGCCCCCGTGACCGACCTTCCGCCGGGCCGTCACGAGCACCACAGGGAACGCCTGATGAACCTGATCGACGACGACACCGCCCGCGCCGCCCGGAAGCGTACCGGGGCAGGGGCAGGGGCCGACGCCCAGGACCGCGCCCGCGAGCGAGCTGGCCGTCCCGACCGCCCCGCCCGGTCACGCCTGCTGCGCCCCTCCTTCCTGGCGCCCGCCACCGCGCTGGCCGTGGCCGGGGCGCTGGTCCTGGGGTACGCCGCACAGAACGGCGGCCCGGCGGGCACGGGCGGTGCGGGGGACACCCGGTCGGTCTCCCAGGTGCTCCTGCGTATCTCGGACGCGGCGGGGAAGGGCGAGGCCCTGCCGGTCCGGGACGACCAGTTCGTCTACACACGCAGCACGGGCCGGGACGTCGACCTGACGACCGGCAAGCTGGTCGTCGAACCGCTGGAGGAGTCGGAGACCTGGTACTCGCAGAAGCCCGGCCCGCAGAAGAAGCTCGGTCTGAGCCGTCAGTACGGGGAGACCCTGCCCATCAACGCCGAGCTGGGCGACAGCGAGGGCACCCGGCCGGGCCTCCACCGGCCCACCTACCGCTGGCTGTCCACCCTGCCGACCGAACCGCGGGCCCTGCTGGACTATCTCTCCGAGATCACCCCGAAGTTCGAGGGGGACGACCCCGACCAGGCCGTCTTCCAGGCGATCGGGGGCCTGATCGGCGACACGCTCCTCCCGCCCGGCACGGCAGCCGCGCTCTACAAGGCGGCCGCGCTCATCCCCGGCGTCACCGAGGCCCCCGACGCGGTGGACGCGCTGGGCCGCAAGGGCGTGGGCATCGCCCGCGACGACGAGCGTTCCGGCGTGCGCACCGAGTGGGTCTTCGACCCGGAGGATCTGTCCTACCTGGGCTGGAGCAGCCATCTGACGCGGGACACGGAGTACGGCAAGAAGGGCGACTTCCTCGGCGACAGCGCGGTGATCGAGACGGCGGTGGTCGACAAGGCGGGCGTCCGGCCGCGGAACTGACGCGGAACTGACATCGCGGCGGGGGACGGGGAGGACGTACGGCGGTGGGCCGGGTCACACCAACTGCGGCCGCACCGACATCAGCAGATGCCGGTGGGTGCCCGGACCCTCCCCGTCCGTCGGCGTCCCGTCCGGACCCTCCCCGTCCGTGATCAGCGCGCGCTGCCCCGCCCCCAGCAGCTGGAGGCGGAGGGACGGTCCCGTGAAGGCGGCCAGGGCGTCCGCCAGATACGCCGGGTTGAAGGCCACCGTCAGCTCCTCGGCCCCCTCCAGGGCGGCCGGCAGCCGCTGGGACGCCACGTCGTCCTCATAACCCGCTCGGAGCAGGACCGAGGCGTCGGCGCGGGAGAACGTCATCTGGACCGGGCTGTCCCCGTCGGCGACGACGGAGACCCGCTTGACCGCCTCCGTCAGCCGGGCCCGGTCCACCGCCGCAACGGCCGGGTCCTCCATCGCGAACAGCTTCTCGTGGCGCGGCAGTCGGCCCTCCAGGAGCCGTACGGTGGTGCGCATGCCCGCGTGCTCGAAGCCCGCCGAACCGGCGTCCAGGGCGACGCTCACCAGCCCGGAGCGGCCCAGCGAGCGGGCGATCTCGGTGAGCCGGCGGGCGGAGACGAGGACGTCGGCGCTCTCGCCGGGCGCGGCCGCCTTCCACGGGACGGTCCGCACGGCGAAGCGGTAGCGGTCGGTCGCGGCGAGCGTCATCGTGTCGCCGTCGAGCCCCAGCCGGATCCCGGTGAGCGCGGGCAGCGTGTCGTCCCGCCCGGCCGCCACCGCCACATCGGCCACGGCCACCGCGAACAGCTCCGCGTCCACCGCGCCCCGCACCTGCGGGAGCGGGGGCAGCGCCGGGTAGTCGTCCAGCGGCAGCACGGAGAGGCCGAACCGGGCCCCGTCGCCCGACACCGTGAACCGCGAGCCCTCCACCGCGCACGCCACGGGGCCGTCGGGCAGCACCTTGCAGATGTCCAGCAGCCGCCGCCCCATGACGAGCACCTTGCCGGGTCGCAGGACCTCGGCCTCCCCGTCGATGCGCGCGGACGCCTCGTAGTCCAGCCCGGAGATCCGCAGCCGCCCGGCCCCGGCCTCGTCCCCGGCTCCGGCCTCCGTGTCCAGCAGCAGCCCGCCCAGTACGGGAACGGGCGAGCGCACGGGCAGGACGCGGGCCGCCCAGGACACGGCCTCGGTCAGGGCACTGCGTTCGATGCGGAACTCCATGGGGCGCCTTTCCTCGGACGTCGAAGCCGGGAGCGATTCCTGAAGCCGACTTCCGCGTACGACGTTAGGAGGCACCACTGACAATCACACCCAGGGAGCGCGGCAACCGGCGACAGCGACCACCCCCGTGAGCCCCTGCCGCCGCGTTCCCGCGTTCCCGTGTTCCGGCCTCCCCCGTCTCCCCCGACGTGCCGGAACACGTTCGGACGATAGATCGGAGGGTAGGGAGACCGGGAGATTCAATACGCCCAATGGGACGGCCACCGGGGTATCGGTCCGCACAGTCAGAATGGCCGGGTCACCGCCGACACGGCCGTGTCCAGGAAGGACAGGGAGGACAGGAAGGGCAGGGAGGACAGTGCGGCCAGGGCGGACAGGCCGGACAGGCCGGACGGGGCGGGAAACAGGGCGGGGAACGGGGGACTCATGCGAGTACGGGAGCGTGCGGACGACCTTCTGCGGATGCACCGGCTGGCCCGCACGGGCGGAACGGCCGGGCTGCTGCGCTGGCTGGCCGGGCGGGCCGAGGGGTGGGCCGGGCTCGTCGAGCCGGACGGGACGGTGCTGCACGCCGCGGCCCGTACGGCGGGGGCGATGGTCCCCGATGTCGCGGGGCTCGTCGCCGAGGGCGCGAGCGCCCTCACCGAGCGCGGGGTGCAGGCGTACTCCGTGGACACCGGTGCGCACACCGCCCTGCTCTTCCCGCTCACCGTCTTCTCTCCGGGCGTCGGCGACCCCGCTGGCCCCGTGCTCGCCGTCGTCACGCCCCGGCCGGTGGCCGCCGGGCTCTCCATGCTGCTGGCGGACGTCGTCCTGCCGCTCTCCCTGTGCCTCCAGGCCGAGACGCTGGAGCGCAAGCGCCGCCGGGTGGACCTCGCCGAGTCCCGGGGCCGTGAGGCGGTGCTGCATCTGCTGATGACCGGTCAGCTCTCCATCGCCCAGCAGGTCGCCGGTGCCCTGCGCCCCCGCCTCCCCGATCCGGTGCGGGTCTGCGTCGTGGAGTGCTCCGGCGACGGGCGCGACGAGGTGGCCCGGGTCTGCGTGGACGCGGACGGCGGCCGTTCCTGGATCGTGCGGTGCCCCGTCTACGCCCGCCACCTCATCCTCGTCATGCCCGCGGAGGACGCGGAGGAGAAGCCGCCGGAGCCGGGGGCCGCCCCCACGGACGAGACCGTCGCCGCCCGGGTGGGCGACTGCGTGGTGGGCGTCAGCGAGCCCGTGCCGCTGGCCGATACCGCGACCGGCTACCGCCAGGCCTTCCACGCCCTGGCCGTCGCCCGCGAACTGCCCACCCGGCACGCCCGGTTCGGCGTCTCGCCGGACCCCGCGCTCGTCGTCGGACCGGCCGGCCGCCGATGGGCCGACGAGCTGTTGAACCCGCTCCTGACCCACGTTCCGCGCCGCGCGCAGGACCCCGGCAGCCAGGAGCTGCTGGCCACGGCCGCCTCCTGGCTGGCCTTCTCGTCGCACGCGACCGACCACCTCAAGGTCCACCGCAACACCCTCGCCGCCCGGCTGCGGCTCATCGGCGACCTCCTCGGCCTCGACCTGCACCGGCTGGCCGACCAGGCCGCTCTGGACCTGGCCTTGCGCGTCCGCGCCACCCCCGCCCCGGCGTGCACCCCCGAGGTCCCGTCGTCGGCCCCGCCGGTCCCGTACGCCCCCGGTACGTCAATGGCGGCGGGCGGCCTCGACGCGATCCTGTGCCGCCCCGCCGTACGCGACTGGGCCGACCAGCAACTGGCCCCCGTTCTCGGCGCGGAGGAGACCCTGCGCACCTGGTTGCGGTGCGAGGGCCGCCTCGGCCCGGCCGCCGCCGAGCTGGGCATCTCCGTACCCGGCACCCGCAAACGCCTCACCCGCCTCGAAACGGTGCTCCAGCGCTCGCTGCTACGGCCCCCGAGCGCCCGTTACGACCTGTGGCTGGCGCTGAGGTCCCGGGACCTGGCGGCAGCGGCCTAGGGGCCTAGGGGCCTAGGGGCCTAGGGGCGAGCCTGGGGGCGCAGGGGTCCAGGAGCGGCCTGGGCGGCGGGGCCTGAGTGGGGCCCACGAGCGGCCTAGGAGCGGCCTGGGCGGGGCCCAGGCACGGCCTACGCGGGGTCCGGGCCGCAGCACCACGACCCGCCCCTCCGCCCCTGCGCCAGTTCGCGCCCGAGCGGGGTCAGGGCGTGCACCACCTCGCCGCCCCTGCGCGTACTGGTGATGAGCTTCGTGGTGCGCAGCACCGACGCGTGCTTGCTCGCCGTCCCGACCGACACCCCGATCCGCCGCGCCAGTTCGCCCGTCGCGCACGGGGAGGCCAGCGCGCACAGCGCCATGGCCCGGGTCCGCCCCAGCAGTTCGGGCAGGCCGTCCAGCGGATCCGCGGATCCGGGGCGGCGGCTCGCGGGGTAGACGAGTACGGGTGGGAGGTCGGGGTCGATGAGGGTGACGGGACGCCCCGTGCAGAAGAAGGACGGGACCAGCGAGATGCCCCGGCCGCCCAGGTGGAGGTCCCCGTCCCGCGGGTAGTCGGCGACCAGCGTCGGCGCCTCCCAGCGGATCGACGGCGACAGCGTGCTCAGTAGCCGCTCGGCCCCGCCCGCCAGCACGTCCCGGCTGTGCAGGGCGCGGTCCGCGTGCACCACGTCGTCGATCAAGTGCAGCTGCGGGGCCAGGAGTTCACGGAAGTACGTGAGGACCGCGCCGTCCAGCTCCTGCCGGGCCCCACGCTCGCCCTCCGCGAGCCGCCGCAGCCACGTGGACGGCGGCTTCCGGTGCCGGGCGCACGAGGCGATCTCGGAACGCAGGCGAGCCGCCGGGGTGGCGCGGATGAGGTCGCGGGCGGCCTCCATCCCGCCCAGGTGGGGCGGGGTGAGGAAGTCCGGGAAGTCCCCCCGGGGCGGGACCAGCGTCGTGAGCAGCCGGATCGGGCCCCTGAGGTCGCTCCTGGCCAGCCGCTTCCGTACGTGCCGCAGCCAGGGTACGTACTCGGAGGCGGTCTGCCGGGCCTGGAGGGTGTGCAGGCTGTTGACCAACTCCCACATGGGGTCAGGACGGGGAGTGACCGTGATGCGTGCCAGGTCGTCTGCCGTGAAATGGATACGGAGTGCCATGAATCCCCCGAAACGAACGCATCCGTTTTCTGTGTGCCGAAAACCTTTCGACCCGTTTGCACGGGTCTCCCCATCATCGAAGCAGCTCGTAAACGAGCGATGAACGAACGCCAGGGTGAACGAACGTCAGAACGACCTGAAGGGGGATGAAGGCACATGCGTCTGATTCGGGGGACCATCACCAGGACCGCCATGGCGGCCACCGTGCTCGCCACCGGCGCCATGATCTCGATGGGCGGAACGGCCAATGCGGCGGAGGCGGCCGCCACGATCCACGGCTGCCCGTCCGGGGCCGTCTGCCTGTACCCGGGCGCGGGCTGGAACAACGGGAATCCGACCTACCGGTTCTACTCGTACGACGCCCACAAGATCTACGACCAGTTCGGCACCAAGCGGCTCTTCAACAACCAGACCGGCGGTGCCAAGGCGTATCCGTGCAAGGGGAGCAACGGCACCGACTGCGACAGGGTCCTCGCGGCCGGCTTCTACCGCGACCTCAACATCACGCCGATCAACTCCATCAAGCTGACCAGGTGATACGGGGCAGGTGACACCGGCCAGGTGACAAGGCGGCGCGGGACCTCCACGAGATCCCGCGCCGCTTTCCTGTACGAAGGGGCCGGCTAATGCCGGTGGTCGCCACCCAGGTACATCCAGTCACCACCGGACAGCCCGAGCGAGCCCGGCCCGTAGGACGCCGACGACGTGTAGAGAGGCAGACCGGACTTGCCGCCGGGCAGGACCCACACCGCGCCCTGGCCGTTCTCCTGCGCCGCGCCCACCACGAGGTCGGGCCGCCCGTCCTTGTTCAGGTCCCCGGCGCTCACCGTCGCGCCGAACCGGTCTCCGGCCTCCACCGCACCCGGCACCCCGGCGGTGTCCTGCGTGAACGCGTAGGAGCCCGCCCCGAGTTGACCCGTACGACGGCCGGGGATGACCACGACGCCCCCGGCGTCCGCCTTCTTGCCGATCGCCTCGCCGGGCGCCCCGATGATGATCTCGGCGGCCCCGTCCTTGTTCAGGTCGGCCACCGCGACCGACGCCCCGAACGCGTCGCCGCGCTCGCCGCCGCCGGGCACGCCCGCCGTGTCCTGGTGGATGGTCATCGGCGCCTTGTCGTACGCCACACCCGACTTCGACCCGAACCACACGTGCACCGCCCCGCCGAGGTGGCCGAGGGGCGCGTCCGGGCGCGGGTCGTCGGGGTCGCCGAGCACGACGTCCCCGTAACCGTCCCCGTTGACGTCCCCGACCGCCGCGAAGAGGCCGTCGCCGCCGTGCAGCCGGTTGATCTTCTCCCAGGTCGAGTTGACGAAGACGGATCCGCCGCTCTTGTCGTCGCTGCGGCCGCCGACGAGGACGCGGTCGGCGGCCTTGTCGCCGTTCAGGTCCCCGTACGCGGCGGCGTTCATGAAGCCGGTCTCGTTGTGGTGGTAGGACGAGGCCACGATCTTGCCGGACCGCTTGAACGGACCGATCAGGCGCGTGGAGTCGTTGCGGTTCACGACGAGGACCTGCGCCCCGTCGGGCCCGGACCAGGCCGCGACGTCCTGCCCCGCCTGCCCCAGCTTCTCCTCCCGTGTCGGCAGGGCGACGCCGGACACCGGGCCCTTCTTGCCGCCCCACAGGACGGTGACCGCCCCGGCCGACTGCTTGGAGCCGATCTTCTCCTGCGGCGATCCGACGACGATGTCGGCGAACCCGTCCTTGTCGAGGTCCGCGAGGGCGATCGACGCCCCGAAGGCGTCGCCCTCCTCGGCCGTCCCCGGTACGCCCGGCGAGTTCTGCGTGATCACGGCCCGCTTGGCGGCGGAGACGCCCTTGGCCGACCCGTACAGCACGACGATCGCCCCGGCGTACGGCTTACCCGCGACGGTGGCCCCGGGGGCCGGGAGGACGATGTCCCGGTACCCGTCCCCGTTGATGTCGTGCGGGACCGGCAGCGCCGTGGCCCCCGCCGTCCCCCCGGACAGCGTGGTCGCGGCGACGGTCATCGCGGCGGTCGCGGCCAGCGCGGCGAAACGTCTCGTACGAGCGGTGTGTCTGGTCATGTGTGTGGTGCCCCCCACCTGTGTGTTGCTTACGTATGGGGGTATTCAGCCACGAGCCCTCGCGCCGCCGTGACGCGGGGGCCCTTTACGCAGGTGCTCCACGGGCGCAGTACGGGCGCTGTACAGGTGCTGTACAGGCGAAACGCCTACGCGGTCCAGGTCAGGAACGCCGACCAGGCGTCGGGCGCGACGGCGAAAACCGGCCCGTCGGAGACCTTGGAGTCACGGACGTGGACGGAGTGGGGGCAGGCGGCGACCTCGACGCAGTCGCCACCGCTGGCGTTGCTGTGCGAGGACTTCCGCCAGGCGGCGGACACCTCGACGCAGTCACCGCCGCTGCCGCTGCTGTAGGAGGACGTACGCCAGTCGAAGGCGACCTCGATGCACTCGCCGCCGCTGGCGTTGCTGTAGCTCGACTTGAACCACCGGAGGGTGCTGCTCATTCCGTCACTCCTGCCAACCGCTTGATGAGGTCCAGCGATTCACGAGGACCCAGGGCCTGTGACCGGATCTTCGCATAGCGCTGGGCGTACGTGCTCACCTTTGCCGGGGCACTGATGAGGAGGCTCTCCTCCTGGGCTTCGAGGTAGACGAGATGCTCGTGCTCCGGGGTCTCCACCAGACTCATCTGGCCGTGACCGGCCGCGTACTCGCCATACTTCCCGGCATCCAGGGGCAGCACGAGCAGCGTGACATTGCGTCGGCGGGCGCACTCCACGAGATGGAGCAGTTGCTCCCGCATGATCTCCTCGCTGCCGATGACGCGCCGCAGGACGGCCTCGTCGATGATGATCTCGATCATCGGGAGCGGGTCGCGGTCGAAGAGGGCCTTGCGCGCCATCCGCAGCTGGACCAGCTCCTCAACGCGGGCGTCGGGAAGCGGCGGGTATCCGCCACCGATCAGGGCCCGCGCGTACGCCTCTGTCTGGAACAGCCCGTGGACGACGTTGGTGACGAACAGCTGGAGGCTGACAGCGGCCTCCTCCAACAGGGCGTAATCCTTGAACTGCTCGGGCAGCCGTTCCATCCGCATGTACTGCCGTGCCGTCTCGAAGATGCGCGAGCCGTTGCCGTGCACCCGTTGCAGCTCGACGAGCATGGCGTCGCTGGCGGGCTGGGCGCAGGTCTCCATGGCGCTGATCGCCGCCGCCGAGTAGCCGATTTCCTTGCCTTGCTGCTCCTGCGTCCACCCGCGCTGGACGCGTAGCGTCCGGGCCATCTCGGCCACCATCCGGGCCATCGGGCTCGCGGTTTCCTTGTTCTCAGCACTCGCCATTTCGCGATCTCTTTTCGACTCAACCGAACTCAACCGGTCACTACTCGATGCCGTTGAACTCAACGCCGCTACAGCGAAGTTCGCGCAGGTCAACGGCTTTGCGACGCACCTCGGCAGGCATGGATAACGCTAGGTGATGGGGGTCACAATCGTCCCGTGAACGCAACTAATGGCGGTGTGACGGCGGACTGGATTCCGGAGTACGGATTCCATCTCCGCAAGGCGGGCGTGCAATTCGACGCGATCCGTGTGGACGGTGACGCGGGGCGGCGACTGGCCGATCTGATGGAGGAGTTGGTCGGGGGTGAACCGGGGCCCGTGGTCACCGAGTCGAACGGCCGGCGCGGGGTGTACTTCCTCGTGCCGCCCGGGTCGACGGCGGGGCGGCCGTGGCCGCGTGAGGTGACGCCGTTCAACTCGGCGACGGGCCGGATCAGTTACGTACCCGTACCGGCGCTCGGGGGCGACACGTGGCCGCTGATGTGGCGGTACCCGCCGACGCGGGCGGGGCGGTTCGTGCACACGTTGATCCTGTTCAACGCGGCGTACGCGTTACTGACTTGAGCGTCCGGGCCGGTCGTGGGAGGTCATGGTTGACAGTCTTTACTTGCACATGCAAGAGTCTGCGACGTGAGGGCGGCGCACCGACACGGATCTGCGCCGACACTCAATTGCATGCACGAGCAAGTAATGACCTTTCGTGGAAGGACCTCCCATGCACTGGCTCTACCTCGCCGTCGCTGTCGCCTTCGAAATCCTGGTCGCCATCGCCGCCGGAAAGGCCGAGGGCTTCAAGAACCGGAAGTGGACGTCGATCACGCTGGCCAGCGGTGCCGCCGCGACCTTCTTCCTCAGCAAGGCGCTGCTGACCTTCGACGTCGGCGTGGGCTACGCCCTGTGGACGTCGGTCGCGGGCGTCGGCATCACCGTGCTCGGGGCGCTGTTCTTCGGTCAGCGGCTGAACTGGCACAAGGCGATCGGCATCGTCCTCGTGATCGGCGGGGTCGTGGGCCTGCAACTGAGCGGTTCCGCCTGATGCGTAAGGGGGCGCGGCCCCCGCCACGTAACGCAGCGCAGCGCATCCCACGCACACCACCTGACAACTTCGACGAATTCGACGACTTCCCCGAGAGAGGCTCATTTCCCATGCCGAACGCTGCCAAGAACTCCACCGTCGCCGCCGCCAAGAACTCCTCCACCAACGCCTGGCTCTCGCTCCTGCTCGCCGGGGTCTTCGAGATCGGGTACGCCCTCGCCGTCGGCGGCAGCGAAGGGTTCACGGTCCTGACCTGGTCGCTGGTCGCCGTGGTCTTCTTCCTCCTGACGCTCTACGCGCTGAGCCTCGCTCTCCGTACGATCGACGTGAGCATCGGCTACGCGGTCTGGGCAGGTATCGGCGCGGTCGGTGCCGCCGTCCTCGGCCCGCTCTTCTTCGACGAAACGCTCACCGTGGCGAAGGGCGTCTGGCTGGCCGTGATCATCGCCGGCGTCATCTGGCTGAAGCTCGCGGACCGTACGAAGCCGGCCGCCGAGGCGGTGGCTCCGGCGCAGGCGACCGGGCGTCTCGCGGACCGGGCGGACGCGGTCCGGGCCTGACGCGCCACGACAGCTCCTCTCCCGCCCGGCCGCCCCCGGGGCGCTCACCTGATCGGCTCATCCCCGGCAGGCGAGCGCCCCGGGGGCGGCCGACGATGGCGTTACCGGTCACGCAAGCGCCCGTCGGCGTGCCCGCGTCCCGACCAGGAGGCCCCGCCGTGAGCACGACCGACACCGACAGCACCCCGGAAATCGACAGCACCCCGGAAACCGGCAGCACCCCCGACTTCGCCGACCGGACCGATTTCGAGGACGCGGACCGGGGTCTGGTGGCCGGACCCGCGAACGCGAGGATCACGGCGGCGGACGGGCGGGTCGTCTGGGACTTCGACGCCACGGCGTTCCTGCGGGAGGACTGCCCCGACACCGCTGACCCGAGCCTGTGGCGGCAGTCGCAGCTCTGCGCCCGCGCCGGCCTCTACGAGGTCACCGAGGGCGTCCACCAGATCCGAGGCTTTGATCTCTCGAACATGACCCTGATCGAGGGCGAGCGCGGCGTGATCGTCGTCGACCCGCTCGTCTCCCAGGAATGCGCGGCCGAAGGCCTCGCCCTCTACCGGGCCCACCGGGGCGAACGGCCGGTCACCGCCGTGGTGTTCACGCACTCCCACATCGACCACTTCGGCGGGACGCTCGGCGTGATCGGCCCCGACGACGACGTACCGATCGTCGCCCCCGCCGGCTTCATGGAGAACTCGGTCGCCGAGAACGTCTATGCCGGCACCGCGATGCTCCGCCGGGGCGCGTACCACACCGGGTGGGAGCTGGACCCGGACCCGCGCGGCCTGATCGGCGTCGGCCTCGGCTTCGCCGCCTCCACCGGACTGCCGAGCCTGCTGCCGCCGACCCTGGAGGTCACGCGCACAGGACAGGAGGAACGCCTCGACGGCGTCCTGTTCCGCTTCCAGCTCACGCCGGGCACCGAGGCCCCCTCCGAGCTCAACTTCCACCTGCCCGAACGGCGTGCCCTGTGCATGGCGGAGAACGCGACCCACAACCTGCACAACATCCAGACGCTGCGCGGCGCCCTGGTGCGCGACGCCCGGATCTGGTCCCGGTACCTCACCGAGTCCATCAATCTGTACGCCGCCGACTCCGACGTCCTCTTCGCCTCCCACCACTGGCCGACCTGGGGCACCGAACGCCTCACCGCGTTCCTGTCCGAGCAGCGCGACCTCTACGGCTATCTGCACGACCAGACGTTGCGGCTGCTCAACCAGGGGCACACCGGTATCGAGATCGCGGAGATGATCGAACTCCCGCCGCGCCTGGCCAGGGCCTGGCACGCCCGTGGCTACTACGGTTCGGTCAGCCACAACGTGAAGGCGATCTACCACCGTTACATGGGCTGGTACGACGGCCACCCGTCCTCCCTCTGGGAGCACCCGCCCACCGAATCCGCCCACCGCTACGTGGACTGCATGGGCGGCCTGGGCGCCGTACTGACCAAGGCCCGCGCCTACCTGGACGCCGGCGATCCGCGGTTCGCGGCCCAACTCCTCAAGCACGCCACCTTCGCGGCCCCCGGCGACAGCCGGGCCAAGGAACTACTGGCCGAGACCTTCGAACGCCTCGGGTACGGCGCCGAATGCGGAACCTGGCGCAACAACTACCTCATGGGCGCGCAGGAGTTGCGCAACGGCGTGAAGCCCGTACCGATCGCCGCCGACAGCATGGCCGCCGCGCTCTCCGTGGAGCAGATCTTCGACTCCCTCGCCATCCGCGTCAACGGCCCGCGCGCCTGGGACCACTCGCTGGCGGTGGTGTGGCGGTTCACCGACCTGGACGAGACGCACCGGACGAGCCTGCGCAACGGGGTCCTGGTGCACCACCGGGTAGCCGAAGACTCAGCCGACGGTTCCACCGACGGCTCTACCGACAACGCGGATCTCACCCTCACCCTGACCAAGCCCCAACTCATGGACCTGCTGGGCGGCTTGGGCCTCGCCGGCATCGAGCACACGGGCAACCCGGACGCCCTGACCATCCTCATGTCCGCCCTCGACACCCCGGACCCCGGCTTCGCCATCGTCACGCCCTGACGGCGCCCTGCCTGCCTCCCCAGGGCGCTTTGAGGAGGTCGCGGAGGGTGCGGGACCACCCCGCGCGTGCGGGGACCACGGTTGAGGGTGGGCACCCCCGGCCCATATGGCGGGAACACCCCCGCGCGTGCGGGGAACACCTCAGCCTCGGCGACCAGGCCGTGGTCGACGAGGGAACACCCCCGCGCGTGCGGGGAACACCGCTGCTCAGTCTGCAGCACCCCGGAGATCATGGGAACACCCCCGCGCGTGCGGGGAACACGCCGGACCGCCGTCCGCAAGCAGGACGGCCATGGGAACACCCCCGCGCGTGCGGGGAACACAGGGCGGCGGTGATGTCCCGGCCGACGGCGACGGGAACACCCCCGCGCGTGCGGGGAACACCTGGCTCCCTGGGACGACGGCCCCTACCTGGTGGGAACACCCCCGCGCGTGCGGGGAACACATGCATGAGGCGCGGCGTGCGGCGGGGAGTTGGGGAACACCCCCGCGCGTGCGGGGAACACCGCCCCGCGCGCACGCGCATCCTGTGGTTGCTGGGAACACCCCCGCGCGTGCGGGGAACACCGTTCGTGACCTGCGGCTTTATGTGCTCTGGGAGTGGTTTTTGCTCACTTCTTGAGAAACGGACATACCGCACCTGGAGTTGGAGTTCGTCAGTGGCGATTCTGCCCTCTGCTGACTGTGTGGCGCGGGTTCCCCGGAAGAGAGGCGTGGCTTTCGTCCCGTCGGGGCGGGTTTCAGGCATGGTTGGGGCTCAGACAGGTTTGAGCAGGTCGCGGAGGTTGGCCATGTGGGCTTTGACGGCGGCGATTTCGGCGGGGTCGAGGGCTGCGGGTCTGGGCAGCCTTCTCGGTGGCCAGGTAGGTGGTCCACCACTCGTCGTCGCGGGCAGTGCGGGACCACCCCGCAGGCGCGGTCGGCGTACCGCTCGGGAACCTCGTCAGTGAGCTGGACGGGAAGTAGCCCACGCCGCGCGAGAGTCGAGAGCTGCGCGGTCAGTCAGTGGCCGCGGATGTTGCAGGGAAGGGTGACGCCGTCCTCGGAGCAGTGGGGGTCGGTGTCGCCCTCTCCGGGAAGGGGCGCGCGCCGCCATCGGCGTAGCACGTCGTCACCGTGCGGGTGCCTTGCACTGGGGGCACTCGCAGGCGGGGAACTGATGCGAGGCCTCCGGCCGTGCGAGCGGAACGACTTCCGCTTCCTCTCGCAGGATCCGAGTGAGCCCCTCGCGGGTCACCTCGTACACCTTGATCGTCATCACGGGTAGTCCTCCCATCGCAGTCGGTGAGATATCGCCGACCGTAGAGATTCGCCGCGCACGCACACCAGCTGTGTGCAGATCTGTGCGCACAACCCCACTTCCGGGGGTAACTGCCGCAACGCCCTCTTGACTCAACTCATTTCGTAGCTAACCGTGTTGCACACAACTGCACACCATCCAATCGGAGGTGCCCATGTCGTTAGAGTTCATCGGAATCGACCCGCAGACCGGTGACGACGAGAGTCCGACCGTGTGGGTCGACCAAGAGAAGAAGGAGCTCGTCCTTCAGGGGTGGAAGCCGAGCCCCGAACTTGAAGCCGAGTGTGCTGCCCTCGAACTCCCCGGGCACGCCGTCGGGATTCCGGACACCGAAGCCGTCGTCCGTATCCCCGCAAGGATGGTGGACATGATCAGGGAGGCGTGCGATGTCCTCGAACGCGCCGACCAACTTCGCTGACCTGCTGGCTCGATGCGAACGCTCCGCCGTCCACCTGGAGATGCGGGACGTCTACGCCGTCGACAAGGAGAAGGGTCCGTTCGCCGAGTGGCGGAATGGCTTCCGCCATGACCCCGCAGATCGCGCGTCCTGGTGGCGGCCCTGGCTCGACCTGGTCGCCGGGGCCGTGGGCCGCGGCGTCGTCATCCGCCGGGCCCGAATCGTGTCCGAGCCCGTCAGCGAGTACATCCGTTTTGAGCACTCCGGTACGTTCACGAACATCGCCGCTGGCGAGCAGGTTCGTTGGCTGCCCCGCCGCCGCGCCTCCGGCATTGCCCTGCCCGGCAACGACTTCTGGCTACTCGATGACCGCCTCGTTCGCTGGAACCACTTCGCCGGTGACGGTTCCTCGCAGGGGCCCGAGCACACCACCGATCCGTCAGCCGTGAAACTGTGTGGCGAGGCGTTCGAAACCGTGTGGGACCGGGGCGTGCCGCACGACCAGTACGAGATCCGCTGACGACCGCACCCGGACAGGCCGGCTCATGACCACATCCCCCTCCTCCTCGGCCCAGGCCGCGCGCGAAGTCGTCGCAGGGCGACTGCGCGACCTCCGTAAAGGCGCCGGGCTCACGGTCACCGAGCTGGCGGCCGGGTGCGGCTGGCACCACGCCAAGACGTCCCGCATCGAGAACGCCCGCACCGCCCCCTCCGCCGGCGACATCCGCCGCTGGTGTCGGGCCGTCGGCGCGGAAACCCTGACCGAGGACCTCGTCGCGCAGTCGCTCCACGCCGAGTCCATGTACACGGAGTGGCGCCACCAGGTCCGCCACGGGCTCATGCAGCTACAGAACAGCTCGGTCGCCTTCTTCCGGCGGACCGAGCTGTTCCGTGTCTATTCCTCCTCGCTCGTCCCCGGCCTGCTCCAGACCGAGGGGTACGCGGCCGCCATCCTCGCGATGAGCGCCCGCTTCCGCGACCTGCCCGTCGATGACAGCGCCGAAGCCGCCCGCGCCCGTGTCGACCGCTCCCGCGTGATCCACGAGCGGGGCCACCGCTTCGTCCTCCTCATCGAGGAGGCCGTGCTCCACTACCGGATCGGCGACGCCGATGCGATGGCCGCCCAGCTCGGGCATCTCCTGACCGCCGGGGCCCTGCCGGCCGTGTCGCTCGGCGTCATCCCGTCGACCGCGCACCGCGAGCAGTGGCCGCGCGAGACGTTCCACGTCTACGACGACTCGCTGGTCTCCGTCGAGCTGGTCTCGGCCCGGGTCCGCATCACCCAGCCCAGCGAGATCGCCCTGTACGCCAAGGCCTTCGAGGAGTTGCGGCAGACCGCCGTGTACGGCGCGGCAGCACGGGCCCTCATAGTGAAGGCCATCGACTCCCTCGGATGACTCCATGGTCATGACGAACGGGCCCCGCCGTGGGGCCCGCTCATGGGTGTTGGCGGCGGGTCGCGGTCCAGGCCTGCGGCGAGCGGGCTCGGTGTGCTGGCCGGGCCCTCCGGTTCGGTCGGAGCCCTCGTCCGCCGGCAGACGAGGAAGCCCGGATCCGTGGGTACCGGATGCAGCGCGTACCCGTCCGGGCAAGCCGGGCCGCTCGTCCCTACCGTAGCGGCCGTCCTTGCCGACGCCGTCCGGAACATCCCCGCGCGTGCGGGGACCACACCCTTGAGCAGGCGACAGCAGCCAAGCACCAGGGAACACCCCCGCGCATGCGGGGACCACGCCTCCGACCGGGAGAGCGGGTCGGGCCCGCAGGGAACACCCCCGCGCGTGCGGGGACCACCCGGAGAGCACCGCACGGTACTGGCGGAAGTCGGGAACACCCCCGCGCGTGCGGGGACCACAGATGACCGGCCTCGGACCGCATCTGGCGGAGGGGAACACCCCCGCGCGTGCGGGGACCACTGGACCCAGGACCCCCGGAACCCTCGCGCCTGGGGAACACCCCCGCGCGTGCGGGGACCGCAGTTCGTGACCTGCGGCTTTATGCGCTCCGGGAGCGGTTTTTGCTCACTTCTTGAGAAACGGACATACTGCCCCTGGAGTTGTAGTGGTCGCAGTTGGAGTTCGTCAGTGGCGATTCTGCCCTCTGCCCGGCTGTGGGGCGCGGGTTTCTCGGAGGAGAGAGTCGTGGCTTTCGTCCCGTCGGGGTCTGTGTGTTGGTCTTGCTGGGGGCGGTAGGCCTGGCGGTGGCGGGTTGTTCAGGCGTGGTTGGGGTCAGACGGGTTTGAGCAGGGTGCGGAGGTTGGCCATGTGGGCCTTTACGGCGGCGATTTCGGTGGGG
>NZ_LZRD01000050.1 GCF_001687325.1 Streptomyces sp. PTY087I2
GGCCCGTTCCGGCCGGGGGGTCCGGCGAGGACGCCCTGCGCGCCGACTCCCGGCGGCCCGGACTGCCGGGCTCCGCCCCGAAGGAGCCGGCCCGCACCGCGCCGCTCCCGGCCGCGCGGACCGCCACCCGGGCCTGGGAGGACGCCGTCGCGGGCGGCGGCGAACCGGCCGTCTACTGCGGCCCCGCCACCCCGCTCGCCGCCGAACGCGCCCGCCAGGCACGGATCGCCGTCGTCGGAGCCGTCACCGAGCGCTGGGCCCCCGAACAGGCCGGCCCGGTCCACGAGAACTGGCAGCTCGCGCCGCCGATCGGGCCCTCCACCGACCTGTGGGCGCTCGGCGCGCTGCTCTACCGCGCCGTCCAGGGCCACGCCCCCTACCCCGAGGAGAACGCGGCCGAGCTGGTCCAGATGGTGTGCGGCGAGCCGCCCGCCTTCGCGGAGGAGTGCGGTCCGCTGCGGCCCGTCGTCGAGTCGCTGCTGCGCCAGGACCCCACCGAGCGGCCGGACTTCGAGGAGCTGCGCGGCTGGCTGCGCTCGCTGGTGCGCTCCGCCCCGGAGCCGGAGGCGGGCGCCGACGTCGTACCGCTGCCCGCGCCCGACGCCACCCGGCTTCCCGTCGTACGCCGCCGGGGCGAGCTGGTCCGGCGGCGCCGGGGCCGGTTCGGCGGTGCCGCGCACGGCAGGCACCGCCAGGGAAAGCGCCAGCAGCCGCCGAAGCAGCGCGGCGGAAAGCAGCGGGACCGCCACGAGTCGCTGCTGCCGCCCGACCGGTCCATGGGCAGACCCGTGGAACCTTGGGAGGACGAGCGCCCCGCCCGCGCGCCGCGTGCGCCCAAGGGCCCCCGCGTGCTGCGGGAACCCCCGCGCCGGGGCGAGGGGTCCCCGCGCAGACTGGGCCGGCTGCTGCTCGTCCTGATCCTGCTGCTGATGGCCGCGGCCATCGCGTACGCCGTGATGTTCATGCCGAAGGCCGATGAGGGCAAGGGCCAGGACAACGGAGCACCCGCGCCCACCGGTTCCGCCGCCCCGCCCGCCGCCTCGGGCGAGCCCAAGCCCTCGGGCTCGACGGACGGATCCGGCGAGCCCGGCTCCCAGCAGCCGCAGACCAGCCGGTCCGCCGCCGCCCTCGCCCCCGGCTACACGCTCCGCAAGGACGCGGAGGGCTTCGAGGTCGGCGTACCGAAGGACTGGCAGCGCAGCCCGGCCAACGCGGACCGTCAGATCCGGTACGGGAGCGACGGGTTCACCCTGCTCGTGGTGCCCGGCCGGGACACCGTGAAGTCGGGCGGCAGCGATCCGCTCGACTACCAGAGGGAAAAGGAGCCCGAGCTCCAGCCGTTCCGGGACTCCAGCTGGTCCTCCTCGTCCGGAGTGCGCCGGGTCGACGTCGGCCGGCAGGCCATGGCCGAGGGGCAGTTCACCTGGCAGGAGAGCGGCGGGCGCGAGGTGTTCGTCCGTAACCTCGCCATGATCGTCGACGGCCGGTACCACGTCATCCAGGTCATCGGCCCCGAGAACGACCGGGACAAGGTCACCGAGATCTACGAGCAGGCCATCGCCTCGTACCGGGTCGCCGGCTGACCGCACGTCATCGCCGCCGCCCGCCCACGGGGGTTGTGCGGTGCCGACAACCATCACAGTGCGGTCTCGTGGGCGATCCCCCGTATCCCCGCCGCGCCCCGCCTCCGTAATCTGGCCATTCGAGGAACGGGGCGGGGACATCACGTGGATCGATCACAGGGCACGGAAGCCGGACTGGTGCTGGCGGGGCGCTACCGGCTGGGCGACGTCCTCGGCCGGGGCGGCATGGGCAAGGTCTGGCGCGCCCACGACGAAGTGCTGCACCGCACCGTCGCCGTCAAGGAGTTGACCGCTGGACTGTACGTCGCCGAGGCCGACCGGCTCGTCCTGCACGCACGGACGCAGAAGGAGGCCCGGGCCGCGGCACGCATCACGCACCCCGGCGTCGTCACCGTCCACGACGTGATCGAGTACGACAACCGCCCCTGGATCGTCATGCAGTACGTCGACGGGCCCTCGCTCGCCGACGCCGCCAAGGAGAGCGGCGAGATCGCCCCGCGCGAGGCGGCCCGCATCGGGCTGCACGCGCTGAGCGCCCTGCGCGCCGCCCACGGCGCCGGGGTGCTGCACCGGGACGTCAAGCCCGGCAACGTCCTGCTGGCCCGCGACGGACAGGTACTCCTGACCGACTTCGGGATCGCCGCGATCGAGGGCGACTCCACCATCACCCGTACCGGCGAACTGGTCGGCTCCATCGACTACCTGGCCCCCGAGCGGGTACGCGGCGGCGACCCGGGACCGGCCTCCGACCTCTGGTCGCTGGGCGCGACGTTGTACACGGCGGTCGAGGGGACCTCCCCGTTCCGCCGTACGTCCCCGATCTCCACCATGCAGGCCGTCGTCACCGAGGAGCCGCCCGCCCCGGTCAACGCCGGTCCGCTCGGGGCCGTCATCACCGCGCTGCTCCGCAAGGACCCGGCCGACCGGCCCACCGCCGCGCAGACCGAGCAGATGCTGCTGGACGCCATGGAGGGCCGCGAACCCCGGGCCGCCCAGGCGCACGTCCCCACCCAGCGGGTCCCCGAGAACGCCCGCTACGGCTACGGGGACGGAGGCGGCCCCGGCAGCCCGGACGGCTCCGACCGCCCGCCCGGCTCCGACGGCTCCACCGCCCGGCTGCCCGGAGCGACGACCGCCTCCTCCGCCGCCCACGCCCCGGACCACGCCGCCCCGGTCCCCGGCCCCTCCTCCGCCCCGGTGACCCGGCGCGCCGGATCACGGTGGCGCACGGTGCTCGTCGTGGTCGTCGCCGCGGCGGTGCTCGGCGGCGCGGCCGGGCTGATCGCGATGAAGTACCGGGAGAGCTCGGACACCCCGGCCGCCGGAAGCACACCGTCCGCGCCCCGGACCACCCCCGAGCCCACCGACCCCACGCAGGGCGCATCGGAGATACCCGACGGCTGGCACCGGGTCGACGACCCGGCGGGCTTCAGCCTCGTCGTGCCCCGGGACTGGGAGCGCCAGGTGAACGAGGGGCAGATCGACTACACCCCGGACAACGGGGCCCACCGGATACGCATCAGCGTCGACCCCGACCCGGACTTCGACCATCCGTATCTGCACATGGAGAACATGGAGGAGCAGCTCTCCGAGCGGCTGCCGGGCTACCGCCGGATCGGGATGGAGAAGAACACCTTCCGCGACCGGCCGGGCGCCCTCTGGGAGTTCACCTGGAACGAGACCAAGGACCACCCGGGACCGCGGCACGGCATCGACCAGATGTACTACGGCGGCCCCGGCGGGCCCGAGTACGCGCTGTATCTGACCGCCCCGCAGGAGGGCTGGGAAGCCAGCCGGCAGAAGTTCGACATCATGGTGCGCAGCTGGCGCGCCCCGAAGGCACAGCAGTGAGGGCGAGCCGCCCGTCGGCCCCCTCGACGTAACGCTCCATGCCGCGCGCGGGTTGCTGTACGGTCACGGCTCCGCACCCGGTGACCGACCCCTGTGGTGCCGGGCCCCGGATGTGAACCAGGATGGGGCCCATGACAGATCACGGGGGACGGGCCGACGAGCCCACCAGCTACGGACTCCAGCCACCGCACGCTCCGGGCGGATTCGGCGCACCGCATCCCGCGCCCCCGGCGCACATTCCCGCTCCGGCGAACGCCCCGGCCACTCCCGCGAACGCCCCTGCCGCTCCGGCGAGCGCCCCCGACAGTGCGGCGAACCGGCTGATCGGCGGGCGCTACCGGCTGATCGCGCGGCTCGGGCACGGCGGGATGGGCACGGTCTGGCGGGCCCGCGACGAGGTCGTCGACCGCGAGGTGGCCGTCAAGGAACCGCGCGTACCGGACCACCTCGGCGAGCGCGAACGCAGCACCGTGCACGAGCGCATGCGGCGCGAGGCGCGGGCCGCCGCCCGGATCGACCACCCCTCCGTCGTCACCGTCCACGACGTGGTGATCGAGGACGGCAAGCCGTGGATCGTCATGGAGCTGGTGCGCGGTCCGTCGCTCGGCGACCGCCTCCAGGAAGGCACCCTGGACCCCCGCGAGGCGGCCAGGATCGGCCTCGCCGTGCTCGACGCGCTGACGGCCGCCCACGCGATCGGCATCCTGCACCGCGACGTCAAGCCGGACAACGTCATGCTCGGCACCGGCGACCGGGTCGTCCTCACCGACTTCGGGATCGCGCAGATCGAGGGCGAGCAGCAGCTCACCGAGACCGGCGCGTTCATCGGCTCGCCCGAGTACATCGCGCCCGAGCGGGTCCTCGGGCAGCGCCCCGGACCGGAGTCGGACCTGTGGTCGCTGGGCGTCGTGCTGTACGCGGCGGTCGAGGGGATGTCCCCGTACCGCCGTTCGCACACCCCGGCCACCCTCCAGGCCGTGCTGTCCGCCGAACCGCAGACGCCCGCCCGGGGCACCGGCGCGTTCGGCACGCTCGTCATGCAGCTGCTCCGCAAGGACCCCGCCGCGCGCCCGCCGGCCGCCGAGGTCCGCCGGACGCTCCAGCAGCTCGCCGCACCGGCCCCCGCCCCCGCGACCTCCCCGTACGCCGCACTCGCCACGGGTGGCGCCGGCGGCGGCAGCAAGTGGGTGCCGCCGGTGCTGCACCGCAACCGGGCCGCCCAGTTCGCCCTCGGCGGCGGGGTGCTGGCGGTGGTGGTCGCGCTCGTGCTGGTGCTGCTGAACCCGTTCGCGGGCGACGGGCCGCCGGAGAACTGGCAGATCCGGCCGGAGAACGAGGTGCTGTCGGCGGACGTGGCGGTGCCCGAGGAGTACAAGCGGGTCCAGGACGACGACGGCGAACTGGTCTGGTACGCGGACCCCAGCGGCGTCTTCGAGATCGCCTTCTGGCACCGCGCCCCGAAGAGCGACCCCGACGCCATGGACGAGAACCCGGGCGTCGACCCGGTGGCGCGCAAGACGTACTACGAGAAGGGCGGGGCGAGCACCACGCAGATGGAGGAGGCCTCCGTCACGTACAAGGACACCACCCACCAGGGGCGCAAGGCGGTCGAGATGACCACCGACTTCATCCCCTACGCCTCCTCCGGCGACGACCCGGTCCGCTACCGCTTCCGGGAGCTGCTGATCCCTGGTGAGAAGAAGAGCGACCCCTACTGGCATGTGCGGGTGAAGACGCCCGCGAAGGGGCAGGCGGCGAAGGACGGCGACGCGATCTTCGCCGAGGTGACCGAGGGGCTGAAAATTCACGCTTCCTGAGTGCGGCGGGCCGACCGCCGCCGAGTGGTCGGCCGCAACGCCACTGATCAGCGGTTATGTCGCCAGCGATCACTGGCTCGTTCGAGGGCGGTGCCGAACAGGGTCGGCGGGTCCTGTGAAAAACTGTTACCGACGGGTACCCAAAGGCTCCGGCTGGACATACTCTCGGCCCCATGACGGACTCGCAGGCCCCTGACGCCCCTCTCGGTACGAACCCCGTGGCGGTCGCCCCCGCCGGGGTGCGCACGGCCGCCGACGTGGTCACCCCCGAGGTGATCGCCCAGCTGACCCGCGGGGTCGTCGGGTCGGGCCGGACGGCCAACCACACCCCCTTCACCGGGGAGAAGCTGGCCGATCTGCCCGAGTCCACCCCCGAGGACGTGGCCACCGCCTTCGACCGGGCCCGCGCCGCCCAGCCCGTCTGGGCCGCCGTCCCCGTACGGCAGCGCGCCGCCGTCCTGCTGCGCTTCCACGACCTCGTCCTGAGCCGCCAGTCCGAGGTCCTCGACCTCATCCAGCTGGAGACCGGCAAGGCCCGGCTGCACGCCCACGAGGAGGTGCAGGCCGTCGCCGTCGCCGCCCGCCACTACGGGCGCAGGGCCGCCTCCTACCTCAAGCCGCGCCGCCACACCGGCGTCGTCCCGACCCTTACCAAGGTCACCGAACTGCGCCAGCCGCGCGGGGTCGTCGGCCAGATCGCCCCCTGGAACTACCCACTGGAACTCTCCGTGGGCGACGCGCTGCCCGCGTTCGTCTCCGGCAACGCCGTCGTGATGAAGCCCGACACCGAGACCGCGCTCACCGCCCTGTGGGCCCGCGACCTGCTGATCGAGGCCGGACTGCCCGCCGAGGTCTTCCAGATCGTCCTCGGCGAGGGCCCGGTCGTCGGCCCCGAGGTCGTCAGCCGCGCCGACTACGTCTCCTTCACCGGCTCCACCCGCACCGGCCGCGAGGTCGCCGTCGGCGCCGCCAACCGCCTGGTCGGCGTCTCGCTGGAGCTCGGCGGCAAGAACGCCATGCTCGTCCTGAAGGACGCCGACGTCGAGAAGGCCGCGGCGGGCGCCGTCCGCGCCTGCTTCTCCTCCGCCGGACAGCTCTGCATCTCCATCGAGCGGCTGTACGTCCACGAGTCCATCGCCGACGATTTTGTTCAGCGCTTCGCCACCCGGACCAAGGCCATGCGGCTCGGCAACTCCCTCGCGTACGGGGCCGACATGGGCTCCCTCGTCGGCGAGCGCCAGCTGGAGACCGTCGCGCGCCACGTCGACGAGGCCGTCGAGAAGGGCGCGACCCTCGTCGCCGGGGGTGTCGCCCGCCCCGACATCGGCCCGCTGTTCTACGAGCCGACCATCCTGGACGGCGTCGAGGCCCCCATGGCCGTCTGCGCCGAGGAGACCTTCGGGCCGGTCGTCGCGATCTACCGCTTCAGCGACGAGGACGAGGTCATCGCGCTGGCCAACGCCACCCCGTACGGGCTCAACTCCAGCGTCTGGACCACCGACTCCCGGCGCGGCCACGAGGTCGCCGCCCGGCTGCGCACCGGCACCGTCAACATCAACGAGGGGTACGCCCCCGCCTACGGCAGCGTCCAGTCCCCGATGGGCGGCATGAAGGAGTCCGGCCTCGGCCGACGGCACGGCTCCGAGGGCATCCTCAAGTACACCGAGGCCCAGACCGTCGCCCAGCAGCGGCTGATGCCGCTCGCGCCCGCCTTCGGGATGGACGACGCGAAGTACGCCGCGTTCATGACGAGCAGCCTCAAGGTGATGAAGGCGTTCCGGCTGCGCTGAGCCGCCGATGCCGATGCCGACGCCGTAGCGGCTTCCGCCCTTTTCGTACCGATTCCGTTCCGAGGAGTGCCATGTCCCAGGACAGCCCTGCCCAGAAACAGGCCGTGAGCCATGTCCCGGCCGAGGACGACGCCGCGTACGACTACGACGTCCTGGTCGTCGGCTCGGGCTTCGGGGGCGCGGTGTCGGCGCTCCGGCTCACCGAGAAGGGCTACCGCGTCGGCGTCCTGGAGGCGGGCCGCCGCTTCACCCCCGGCACGCTCCCCAAGACCTCCTGGGATCTGAAGAACTACCTCTGGGCCCCCGCCCTCGGCCTCTTCGGCCTCCAGCGCATCCACCTCCTCGGCAACGTCATGGTGCTCGCCGGGGCCGGGGTCGGCGGCGGGTCGCTCAACTACGCCAACACCCTGTACGTGCCGCCCGCCCCGTTCTTCGAGGACCGCCAGTGGGCCTCGATCACCGACTGGCAGGACGAGCTGAAGCCGTACTACGACCAGGCCCGCCGGATGCTCGGGGTCCGCCTCAACCCGACCATGACCCCCTCCGATATCCACCTCAAGGCCGTCGCCGAGACCATGGGCGTCGGCGACACCTTCCACATGACCCCGGTCGGCGTCTTCTTCGGCGACGGCAAGGACGCCGACGGCACCGCGAAGGCCAAGGCCGGCGGCACCGTCCCCGATCCGTACTTCGGCGGCGCGGGACCCGACCGCAAGGCCTGCACCGAGTGCGGCGAGTGCATGACGGGCTGCCGCCACGGCGCGAAGAACACCCTCAACGAGAACTACCTCTACCTCGCCGAACGGGCCGGAGCGGTCATCCACCCGATGACCTCCGTCGTCGCGGTCACCGACGACCCCGAGGGCGGCTACCGGGTCCTCACCGTCCCCACCGACCGCCGCCGCAGGGCGAAGCCCACGAAGCTGCGCGCCCGCAAGGTCGTCATCGCCGCCGGTACGTACGGCACCCAGACCCTCCTGCACACGATGAAGGACCGGGGGCTGCTGCCCCGCCTCTCCGCGAAGCTCGGCGAGCTGACCCGTACCAACTCCGAGGGCCTGGTGGGCGCCCAGACCAGCGACCGCCGCTACCGCAAGAAGCACGGCCCCGCCAAGGCCGACTTCACCCGGGGCGTCGCGATCACCTCGTCGATCCACCCCGACGAGAACACCCACATCGAGCCCGTCCGCTACGGCAGGGGCTCCAACGCCATGGGGGCGCTGACGGTCCTCCAGGTCCCCTACGGGGCCCACCGGGTGCGCGGCTGGATCGCCAACATGATCAAGCACCCCACCCTCGCCGCCCGTTCGCTCTCCAACCGCCGCTGGTCCGAGCGGACCATCATCGGCCTGGTCATGCAGTCGCTGGACAACTCCCTCACCACGTACCGCAAACCCGGCGGCATCGGAAAGGGCCTGCTCACCGCCCGCCAGGGCCACGGCGCCCCCAACCCGACGCAGATCCCGGAGGCGACCCTCGGCGCCACCCTGCTCGCCGAGGAGATCAACGGCTTCGCCGGATCCAACGTCGGCGAGCTGATGGGCACCCCGCTCACCGCCCACTTCCTCGGCGGCTGCCCGATCGGCGCGAGCGCCGAGGAAGGCGTCATCGACCCGTACCACCGCCTCTACGGCCACCCCGGCATCAGCGTCGTCGACGGCGCCGCCGTCTCCGCCAACCTCGGCGTCAACCCCTCGCTGACCATCACCGCCCAGGCCGAGCGCGCGATGTCGCTGTGGCCCAACAAGGGCGAGGCGGACCCGCGCCCGGAGCAGGACGCGGCCTACGAACGGCTCGCCCCCGTCGAACCGCTCGCGCCCGCCGTGCCGAAGGAGGCGTTCGGCGCGCTGAAACTGCCGTTCCTGGGCATGCCCGTGGTGCCGCCGAAGGGGACGACGGAGGCCGGGACGGACGTGGAGGGCGTCGGGAACACCCCCGTGGCCAACCCCTGACCGTGCCCTGTCATCCCTGACCGCGCCCCGTCATCCGGGACCGTGCCCAATCCGTGATCTTGGGAAGGACAACTGTTCGGGGAGCTGTGCGGTCCAACCCCGTACCGCGACAACCGTCACAGCAGCCACACAGCTTCCGCCGAGTACCCGAGGTCCCCGATGACACGCTGTTCCCCGCGAACCGTGCTGCACCGCGCAGCCGGCTCGCTCGCCGCCGCAGGCCTGCTGGCCGCGGCCTCGCTCGCCGGGGCGGCCGCCCCGGCGCAGGCCGCCGAACTCCCGGTGCTCGCCCTCGGCGGCCCCGCCGAGACCGCTCTGCACCCGTACCCGGAGAGCGGTGAGCCGCGGCAGTCCACGGTCGGGTTCACCGTCAACAACCCCGACGGGGACGAGAAGGACGACGACTACGAGACGCCGTTCACCATCACCTTCGACCTCAGCGGCATCGCGGGCGTCGCCGACGTGGAGGCGGAGGACACCTCGGACTGCAAGGTCACCGGCACGAAGGCGGTCTGCGAGGACTGGGGCATCTGGGCCGGCCTCCGGGGCCTCGACGGCCTCCTCCTCTCCGCCGCCAAGGGCAGCCAGGAGGGTGACACCGGCACGATCACGGTGACCGGGCGGTCGAAGGGCGCGACCTTCACCCCGTTCACCACGAAGGTCACGGTCGGCGGCCCCGACCTCGTCATGGAAGAGCTCCCCTTCAAGGAGCGGACGAAGCCGGGCGACAAGCAGCAGGCCCCGATCACCTTCACCAACCGGGGCACCCGCGCCGCCGACGGCGTCCTCCTCACCCTGGTCCACTCCCGCGGCCTCGACATCACCGAGCGCTACTCCAACTGCGAGTACACCGAGGACGACCCGGCCTCCCGGGGCATCGGCTACACCACCGCCCTCTGCTCGGTCGAGGGCTCCTTCGAGGTGGGCGAGACGTACACGCTCGCGACCCCGCTGACCATCGAGGTCACCGACCGCGCCTACTACGACATGTTCGTCTACGGCATCCACGAGGGCAGCGCCGCCCAGCGCACCGCCCACCGCGCGGGCGCCCCCTTCGAGCGGGGCTCCGGCAGTGTGCTGAAGGCGGTCCCGGCGAAGGCGAAGAAGAGCGCGGCCGCCGCCCGGGGCGGGGACCTCGACCCGTGGGACAACCAGCACGAGGCCGACTTCCGTACGGAGAACACGGCCGACTTCGTGGCGTACGGCGACCAGGTGGCCGGGGCCGAGGGCTCCACCGTCAAGGCCGACATCGGCTTCCGCAACGAGGGCCCGGCCTGGGTCGGCTACCTGCGCTCCGGCGAGACCGTCGCCACCCTCGACTTCACCGTCCCGCAGGGCACGACCGTCACGGCGAAGCCGGACCTCTGCCGCGCGGTGACGGCCGCGGGCGGCTACCGCGAGGACCAGAAGAGCCCCGCGCCGCGCTACTTCTGCGACACCTCCCCGGTCGTAAAGGACGGCGGCGGTCTCGACCTGCCGTTCGAGCTGCGGATCGACAAGAGCATGGTCGGCGCGGAGGGCGCGGTCACCATCCGCAACCCCTGGCTCCAGGACCCGAAGCTGCCGTTCGACCCGAAGCCCGGCAACAACACCGCCTACCTGATCGTGAACGGCGAGGGCGGCGGCGACGGCTCGGACTCCGGCGGTGCGACGGCGGGCGGGGACGGCGGCTCGGGCGATCCGTCCACCTCGCCGACCGCGGCCCCGGACCCGGAGGAGAGCCCGTCCGGCACCGCGAGCCCCTCGGCGTCCACGACGTCCGACGGAGGCGCGGCGGGCACGTCGGGAGGCTCCGGCGGCGGGGGCGGCCTGGCCTCGACGGGGTCGGTCGCGCTGATCGCCTCGGGCACGGCGGCCGCGGCGCTGGCGGCGGGCCTGGTGCTGTTCGCGGCGGCACGGCGACGGGCTGCGGCGCAGCACGTCTGACCGGCGGCGGAAGGACGGCGGAGGAGGGAGCGGGCCTCCGCCCGGATCTTCGTTCCGATGCGGCCGACCCGGGCGTCCCCGGGATCGGCCGCATATGGGGTGACCGGGCTGCTGTCCCCTGCGGACCGGTCACATACGCCGGGTCGTGGTCCCACGACGTACCTGAGGTACGTCACACTCCCCGGCGGAGCCACGCGTGGTTTCCTACCGATGCCGCCCCTGGTTGGCACGGACACCCGGACCAACGAAGGCACCGCGCTCCTGGTCACGCGCCGTACGGGTGAGACGGGCCCCGAACGCAGATACGGCCCGTGCGGCGCGGGCGGAGAACCGTTCCGGCCGCGCGCCGCCCACCGGACCTCACACCCGGCCGCGGCACAGCTCCAGGAGCGTCATCGCCAGCGCGGTGCCCGGCCGGCCCAGCGCGTCCCTGTAGTGGCCGAGGACGGCCGTCTCGCGGGAGAGGTTGACCCGGCGGCCGCCCGAGGTGATCCGGGCCTGCTGGATCACCGCCGAGACGGCCATCCGTTCCTGGACGAGACCGATGATCCGGTCGTCGAGGGTGTCGATACGCTCGCGGGCGCCGCCGATCAGGGCGGCGGCCTCGTCGGTGTGGGCGCCGGTGGCGGTGGTGAGGTCCGTGGTGCCGATGCCGATGCTGCTCATGGTGGTGACTCCTGTTGACCGGAGGCCACCCGGGGCGAACGGGCCCGGACACGAGAAACGCCCCGGGCCTGCTGGCCCGGGGCGCCTGGAACGTTGCTTGTCAGTGGCTCAAGCAGCACGACCATGGCAGCCGGCGGGCCGGATGCCATAGGTAAAGACGAAGGTCGTGTGCTGACGCATGGCGCACAGTATGGCCCTGTTTCCGCCGCCCCGACAAAACGGGGCCCGGATCGTGAGACGCGGAGCCCCGCGCCCGGCCCGGCGGAGGGTCCGCGCACGGCCGGTAGAATCGGAAGAACCGACCCTCATCACCACCGCCGGAAGGCCGCCCCGTGCCAGCAGCACCCCCCGCCGCCCCCGACGCCACGGCCGACGTGGTCCTCGTCGTCGACTTCGGCGCGCAGTACGCCCAGCTCATCGCCCGCCGCGTCCGTGAGGCCCGGGTCTACAGCGAGATCGTCCCGTCCACCATGCCGGTGGCCGAGATGCTGGCCAAGAACCCCCGCGCGATCATCCTCTCCGGCGGTCCGTCGTCGGTGTACGCGGAGGGCGCGCCGTCCCTGGACCGCTCGCTGTTCGAGGCCGGGGTCCCGGTTTTCGGCATGTGCTACGGCTTCCAGCTGATGGCGACGACGCTCGGCGGCACGGTCGACGACAACGGGGCGCGTGAGTACGGCCGTACCCCGCTGCACGTCACGAAGGCGGGCTCGACGCTCTTCGAGGGCACGCCCACCGAGCAGCCGGTGTGGATGTCGCACGGCGACGCCTGCTCGGCCGCCCCCGAGGGCTTCACGGTCACCGCCTCCACCGACGTGGTCCCGGTCGCGGCCTTCGAGAACGACGAGAAGAAGCTGTACGGCGTCCAGTACCACCCGGAGGTCCTGCACTCGACCTACGGCCAGCAGGTCCTGGAGCACTTCCTCTACCGCGGTGCGGGCATCGAGCCGAACTGGACCACGACCAACGTGGTCGAGGAGCAGATCGCCCTCATCCGCGAGCAGGTCGGCGACAAGCGCGCCATCTGCGGCCTCTCCGGCGGCGTGGACTCCGCGGTCGCCGCGGCCCTGGTCCAGAAGGCCATCGGATCCCAGCTGACCTGCGTCTACGTCGACCACGGCCTGATGCGCAAGGGCGAGACCGAGCAGGTCGAGAAGGACTTCGTCGCCGCGACCGGCGCGAAGCTGAAGGTGGTCGACGCCGAGAAGCGCTTCCTCGACGCCCTGGCCGGGGTCTCCGACCCGGAGCAGAAGCGGAAGATCATCGGCCGCGAGTTCATCCGCGTCTTCGAGCAGGCCCAGCTGGAGATCCTCCAGGAGGACGGCCCCGAGGTCGCCTTCCTGGTCCAGGGCACGCTCTACCCGGACGTGGTCGAGTCCGGCGGCGGCACCGGCACCGCCAACATCAAGTCCCACCACAACGTCGGCGGCCTCCCCGACGACATCGAGTTCGAACTCGTCGAGCCGCTGCGCCAGCTGTTCAAGGACGAGGTCCGCATGGTCGGCCAGGAGCTGGGCCTCCCCGAGGAGATCGTCCAGCGCCAGCCGTTCCCCGGCCCCGGCCTCGGCATCCGCATCGTCGGCGAGGTCACCAAGGACCGCCTGGACCTGCTCCGCGAGGCCGACGCCATCGCCCGCGAGGAGCTGACGGCGGCCGGCCTGGACCGCGACATCTGGCAGTGCCCGGTGGTCCTCCTCGCCGACGTCCGCTCGGTCGGCGTCCAGGGCGACGGCCGCACCTACGGCCACCCGATCGTGCTGCGCCCGGTCTCCTCCGAGGACGCGATGACGGCCGACTGGTCGCGCCTGCCGTACGAGACGCTGGCGAAGATCTCCACCCGCATCACCAACGAGGTCGCCGACGTCAACCGCGTCGTCCTCGACGTGACGAGCAAGCCGCCGGGGACGATCGAGTGGGAGTGACCCCTCCCGGGCTCGGCTGAACCCCGGAGCCCCCAGGTCAACGCCGATGCCGTCGCTCATTCGTTTGGGCGGCGGCATTGTCGTATCGGATGGGTACGCTGAGTGAAGAGACGAGACTTCGGCGTATGGGAGCAATCATGAGCGCCGCACCCGAGCCCGGGCTTGAGCATCAGGAGCCGTACCGGTGGCCGGTCCCGCCGGAAGGCGGCTGGACGGCGGACGACCTCGACCGGATTCCGGGCCTCCCGCCCCACACCGAGCTGATCGACGGGAGTCTCGTCTTCATGAGTCCGCAGCGGAAGTTCCACACGCGAGCCATGTGGCTGCTGGAATCCGCCCTCCTCGCCCACGTCCCCGCGGATCTGGACGTGGACCGGGAGATGACCATCAGGCTGGACACCAGCAACCGCCCGGAGCCCGACCTCCTGGTGTACAGGGCCGACGCGGACACCGGCCCCGACCAGACCTGGTACGCACCGGAGGACGTCGTCCTCGCCGTCGAGGTCGTGTCCCCCGATTCCCTGGAGCGCGACCGGGGCGTCAAGCCGCGCAAGTACGCCGAGGCCGGGGTCAAGCACTTCTGGCGGGTGGAGCAGGGCGACGACGATCTGCCCGTCGTGTACGTCTATGAGCTCGACCCGGCGACGCGCGCCTACACGCCCACCGGAATCCATCACCAGAAGATGAACCTGTCCGTCCCCTTCCCGATCGACGTGGACCTCAGCGAGATCTACCGCCGGGGCCGCCGGTAATTCCCTGGCACGGGCTCCACCCCTTCTCACCGTCCCCACCCGGCGGTAACTTCCGGTCCTGTACGCCTCTGAGAACGTCAGGAGCCGCCATGTCCGAGCAGATCGCCGTGTCCGACCCCGCCCCGATCCCCGTCGAGCAGCTCCAGTTCGCCATGCCGCCCGTGCACGCCTCGCCGGCCGAGGAACGCGCGTACCGCAGGGAGCGGCAGGCGGGCGCGTTGCGGCTGTTCGGGCAGCTCGGGTACGAGGACGGGGTCTCCGGGCACATCACCGTGCGCGACCCCGAGCTGGCGGACTGCTTCTGGGTCAACCCGTTCGGCGCGCCCTTCGCCGACATCGCCCCGGGTGACCTGATCCTCGTCAACGGCGACGGCCAGGTCGTCCGGGGCCGCTTCCACGTCAACCAGGCCGCGTTCGCCGTGCACGCGGCCGTGCACCGGGCCCGCCCGGACACCGTGGCCGTCGCGCACACCCACTCCGTGCACGGGCGGGCGCTCGCCGCGCTCGGGGAGCCGATCGAGCCGATCACCCAGGAGTCCTGCGCCTTCTACGAGGACCACGCGCTGTACGAGAGCTACTCCGGGGTCGTCGTGGACGAGGACGAGGGCCGGCGGATCGCCGCCGCGCTCGGGCCGCACAAGGCGGTGATCCTGCGCAACCACGGCCTGCTGACCGTGGGCGACTCGGTGGACGCGGCGGCCTGGTGGTTCCTCACGCTGGAGCGCGCCTGCCAGGTGCAGCTGCTGGCGCGGGCCGCCGGGAAGCCCCTGCTCATCTCGCACCAGGACGCCGTCACCACCCGCGACCACCTCGGCAGCGACCTGGTGGCCTGGATCAACTACCAGCCCCTGTGGCAGCGGATCAGTCGAACGTTCTGACGGCACCCGCCCCCGGCCCGCCCCGATGCGCGGCCCCGCCGCCCCGTACGGCACAATTCGCTGATATCGCAAGTGAGTTGGCTGTACCGGGGCGGGAAAGGGCGTAATCCTCCGTGGCGTTGGACGAAACCAGGACGAGCGGTACGCACAGCGGCGGCTGTACCTGCGGCGACTGCCCGCACGGGGCGCGTCGCGGGCACCGCCGCGCTGTCGCCGCGTTTCTCGCCAAGCGCGACGAACTCGCGGCGGGCGACGGGCTGCCCGCCGGGGTCGCCCAGTCCCCGTCCGCCTCCCGGCAGTGGGTCTCCGACGAGCTGACCGGGTCCGCCCGCGCCGTCGCCGAACGGGCCCGGGAGGCCGGGGACGCCTGGCTGTACCAGGTCTGGCGGGCCACGCTGTTCATCGTCTGGGGTGCGGTCGGCGCGCTCCTCGTCGGGGTCTGCGTCACCGCGATCGGGGCTGGCTGGTCCACCGCCCGTACCGCCGCCCTGCTCGCCGCCGTCGTCACCGCCGGACTGCTCACCGCCGCCGCCCGCTTCCACCGCGCCCGGGGCGGCCTCCTCGCCCCGCTGATCGGTGAGGACAACCGGCTCTCCACCTCCCGGACGGTCGCCGCCTCCTGGGTGCTCCTCGCCGTCTTCGCCGTCCTCGTCCTCGCGCTGCAACTGGCCGGGGCCTCCGACCCGGACGAGCGGGACGCGCTGATCGAGGGGCTCGACCTCGTGCGCTCCGCCGGGGTCGTCGCCGTGCTGGCGCTGGTGTGCGCGGTCGCTGTCGTCGTGCGCCGCGTCGTGACCGTACGGGTGCTGGGCCGGCGGCTCCAGAAGCTGCGCGCGGACCGGCCGCGCGCCGCCGACCTGCTCACCGACGACTCCGGGCGCGGGTCGTTCACCGATGTGCAGTACGTACTGGTCAGCGCCGTCGCCGTACTGTTCGCCGCCGTCCGCCTGGCCCGCCGCCCCGAGCAGCTGCCCGACCTGCCGTGGGGGCTCGCACTGCTGGTGGCCGTCTCGGCGGCGACCTACTTCGCCGGGAAGTACGCGGAGGGCGGCCGGCCCGTCGTGCTCTCCGTCGTACGGGCCCGGGAGGCCGGGGACCTGGACGGCGCGATCCGGACCGGCGACGACATCGAGATCCGGGGCGCGGGCTTCGTACCGCCCGGCGCGGGCACCCCCGACCGGCTGGCCCGGCTCGTCGTCCGGATAGGGACCGTCCACGTCCACGTCCCGCTGGTCCCCGTCGCCGGGGGCTTCGCCAACCCGACCGACACCGTCCTCACCGTGCCCGTCCCGGTCGAGGTCGAGCCGGGAACCGTGGACGTCCAGGTCGTCACCGCCGCCGGGGTCGAGACCGACCGGGTCCCGATCGACGTCACCGACTGACCGCCGCCCGCTTTCACCGATCTGCTCCGCAACCCTGGTGAGCGGCGCCCCGAAGGCGTACGTATGGTCGCAGTGACGGGACATCGGGAAGTGGGGCAGCGGTGATGAACGGTTACGGCGAGCGGGGTTCGTACGGGCTGGGCGAGCGCAGGACGCTGAAGGAACAGGCGGGCACCTACGCCCTGCTGCCGCTGCGGATCTTCCTCGGCGTCACCTTCGTCTACGCGGGCCTCGACAAGCTCACCGACAGCGCGTTCCTGTCCGCGACCGGCAGCGGATCCATCGGCGAGATGATGCGCGGAGTGCGCGACTCCGCCGCCATCCCCGCCCTCGTCGACCTGGCCCTCAAGAGCCCCGAGGGCTTCGGATACGCCATCGCGATCGGCGAACTCCTCGTCGGCCTCGGCACCCTCGTCGGCCTCTGGGCCCGGCTCGCGGCCCTCGGCGGCGCGCTGATCTCGCTGAGCCTCTGGCTCACCGTGAGCTGGCAGGCCACCCCGTACTACTACGGCAACGACCTGCCCTACCTGATGGCGTGGCTGCCGCTGGTGCTCGCGGGCGCCCCGCTGCTCTCCGCCGACGCCTTCCTCGCCTCGCGCCGCCGCCGCACCATGTAGGCGGCCCAGGTCACCGTCGCGGCCAGCCACAGTCCGCCGAGGAACAGCGGCAGGAAGAACGTCCACGGGACCTCCCAGGCCCCGGCCGCGTCCGCCGCGTACCCGGCGGCCAGGCCCAGCATCACCAGGCCGGCCACGGCCCTGCCGGGCCGGAATTCATGACGCAGCACGGGTGACCTCCACCTGTCCGATGCCGACTTCCAGTTCCAGTTCGATCGTTCCGGCGGGTTTCGTGCCGGCCGGCGGCGGCAGCGTCCGCCGGGTCGACTCGTCGCTGTTGATCCTGACCTGGACCCGCTGCCCCTCCTCAAGCCGGATCTCCCCGAGATTCGCCTCGGCCCGCACCTTCACCGTCACGTTCGCCGGGACGACCACGGCCGCCCGGCCCGCCGCCACATCGAGCCCGGTGCGCACGGTCTCGCCCTTGGGGACCTTCAGGCCGGACAGGTCCAGCCGGGCGTCGCCCGTTCTCAGCTCGTAGTGCGGCTGGACGGCGGCCACCGACGCGGGCCGCCACTCCTGGCGGGTCCACGAGGTGTCGATGTCCTTCGGCACCGCCGCCGCGCCCGCCAGCAGGCCTGCCGTGACCATCGCCATGAAGACCGTGCCGAAGCCGGTCCGTCCCAGCAGCGACGCGGTCAGCAGGCCGAGCCCGAAGACGGCCAGCGCCGCGACCAGCCCGATCTGGAGGGCGGTGCCCAGCGGCTGGTGCTCCCAGCTCAGCCCCGTGCCCAGACCGCCCGCCACCAGCGCCCCCAGGAAGGTCAGGCCGCCGATCGAGCGCGGCCCGCGCGGCGCGGGCGAGGGCCGCGGTGTACGGAACGGGGCATCCGGAGTGGGCCGTCCGGCCTTCGCCCCGGCCCGCGCCGCCTCCGCGTCGGTGTCCGGCGGCCCCCACAGATAACCGGAGCCGACCGGCCCGGTGGTGCCGTCCTTGATGATCGGATCCCGCCACCACGACGGGCTGCCCGGCGTCGGCGGGGCCTTCACCTCGGGCGGCGGCGTGCCGAGGCCGCCGGTGTGCGCGGGGCCCGGAGGGGCGGCCGGTGCGCCGGGCGGGGCCGCCGGGTCCTCCGGGGCCGCCGTCCGCCGGGACTGCGTCCATACGGAGAAGCCGACGACGGCCAGCGTCAGCAGCGCGGCGAACGCCAGCATGCCCCGGTTGTGCAGCATCGACAGGAACAGACCACAGCCGATCAGCGCCAGCAGCAGCGCCACCAAGGACGCCCCGTCGACCCGGCCCGACAGCAGCTTGCGCGCCTCGTTCTCGTCCTCGCCGTCCGCGGGCAGCAGCAGCCAGGCGAAGCCGTAGAAGATCAGACCGATGCCCCCGGTCGCCGACAGCACACCGACCACGATCCGGAAGATCACCGGGTCCACGTCGCAGTACCGGCCGAGTCCGCCGCACACCCCGGCGACGACCTTCTGTCGCGGGGTGCGCCGCAGCGTCGGCTTCGGCGCTTCGGGGGGCGCGACGCCGGGAGCGGCGTTGGAGGGAGCGGTCATGCCTCCATGGTGACGGTCCGGACCGCCCGCCGGGACCCGCCCCGACCCTGGACGGTCCCTGATATTGCCCGCGTACGCCCCTGAAGGGCGGGCCGGGCCCTCGCGTACGTCCCTGAAGGGCGGGGAGAGGGGTGTTGGCACCAGGCCGCACGCGGGGGAGAGCCTCAGGGTCAGTTCGGGGGCTGACCCTGATGCCGCCCCGCGTCCGCGCGTGTGACGATCGGGGTATGCCAGCCGCCACCGCCCGAGCCGCCAGCTCCCTCGCCGCCGACCCGGAGGAGCCGCCGGTGCGCAAGCTCTACCGCAGCGCCGACGGGCGGCTGCTCGGCGGCGTCGCGCGCGGGCTCGCCGGACACCTCGGGCTGCCGGTCGCCTGGGTGCGGTTCCTCTTCCTCGGGCTGTTCTTCACCGACGGCCTCGGCGCGGTGCTGTACGCGGTGTTCTGGATCGTCGTCCCGCTCGGCGTCGGCGGCGTCGACGCCCCGCGCTCCGTGTTCGAGGTCTCGGCGGACGGCCGCCGCAAGCTCCGCAAGCCGGACAAGGGCCAGTTCGTCGCCCTGGTCGCGCTGCTCGTCGGTGCCGTAGTGTTCGTCGCCAACGTCGACATGGGCAGCGAGGCCGACCGCTACATCTGGCCCACCCTCCTCATCGGCGCCGGCTCCGTCCTCGTCTGGCGGCAGGCGGACAACGCGCGCCGCGCCCGCTGGATGGAGGTCGGCCGCCACCGCAAGCTGCTGCACCTGGCCCGCGGCCTCGCCGGAGTCGCCCTCGTCGGCCTCGGCCTCGCGGTCTTCCTCGTCGTCCGGGGCTCCGCCGCCCAGCTCGGCAACGTCCTCACCGCCGCCATCGCCGTGCTCACCGGTATCGCCCTGCTCGCCGGCCCCTACCTCGTGCGGATGACCCAGGACCTCTCCGAGGAGCGCCTGATGCGCATCCGCGCCCAGGAGCGGGCCGAGGTCGCCGCCCACGTCCACGACTCCGTGCTGCACACCCTCACCCTGATCCAGCGCAACGCGGACGACGGCGGCGAGGTCAGACGCCTCGCCCGCGCCCAGGAACGCGAGCTGCGCAACTGGCTCTACAACCCCGAGGGCACCGGCAAGGACGAGGACGACGAACCGGAGACCTTGGCGGAGGCGGTCAAACGGGCCGCCGCCGAGGTCGAGGACAAGCACGGCGTCCCCCTGGAGGTCGTCGTGGTCGGCGACTGCCCCCTCGACGAGAAGCTGTCCGCACAGATGCAGGCCGCGCGCGAGGCGATGGTGAACGCCGCCAAGTACGGTGGCGAGGGCGGGGCGGTCCAGGTCTTCGCGGAGGTCGAGGGCCGTACGGTCTTCGTGTCCGTACGGGACCGGGGTCCGGGTTTCGACCTGGACGAGGTTCCCGGGGACCGCATGGGCGTACGAGAATCAATCATCGGCCGGATGCAGCGCAACGGCGGGACCGCCCGGCTGCGTTCGGTGCCCGGCGGGGGCACCGAGGTCGAGCTGGAGATGGAGAGGGCGAGCGAATGACCGAGAACACCGAAGCCACCGGGGGCCCGGAGCGACGGGTACGGGTCGTGCTCGTCGACGACCACCGGATGTTCCGCACCGGCGTGCAGGCCGAGATCGGCCGCACCGAGGAGACCGGCGTCGAAGTGGTCGGCGAGGCCGCCGACGTCGACCAGGCGGTCACCGTCATCACCGCGACCCGCCCCGAGGTCGTCCTCCTCGACGTCCACCTCCCGGGCGGCGGCGGCGTCGAGGTCCTCCGCCGCTGCGCCCCCCTGATGGGCACGGCGGAGAACCCGGTCCGTTTCCTCGCGCTGTCCGTGTCGGACGCCGCGGAGGACGTCATCGGCGTGATCCGGGGCGGCGCCCGCGGCTATGTCACCAAGACCATCACCGGCACCGACCTCGTCGACTCCGTCTTCCGGGTCCAGGAGGGCGACGCGGTCTTCTCGCCCCGCCTGGCCGGCTTCGTCCTCGACGCCTTCGCCTCCACGGACGCCCCGCCGGTCGACGAGGACCTGGACCGCCTCACCCAGCGCGAGCGCGAGGTCCTGCGGCTGATCGCCCGCGGCTACGCCTACAAGGAGATCGCCAAGCAGCTGTTCATCTCGGTGAAGACGGTCGAGTCACATGTCTCGGCGGTGCTGCGCAAGCTCCAGCTCTCCAACCGGCACGAGCTGACCCGCTGGGCGACGGCGCGACGGCTGGTCTGATCCCGTCGCTCAACGCCCGGCCGGGCCCAGCGAGATATTGACCTTCTCGCCGATCCGGCGGTAGCCCGGGTTGTGCCGGACCGTGAACGGGCCCACCCGGTAGTGGCGCCGGGGACTATGCCACCCGGGTCGCCCCGGCGAAAGGCATTTGGTCGATGGGCGCGATGCGTACCGGTGCTCCCGGGCGCGGGGCGTGGATCATCCGGCCGCCGCCGATGTAGAGGCCGACATGGCTGATCCCGGAGTAGAAGAACACCAGGTCACCGGGGGCCAGTTGGGAGCGCGGGATGCGCTGCCCGGCGTTGATCTGGGTGTAGGTGGTGCGAGGCAGGCTGACGCCCGCCGCCTTCCAGGCCGCCTGGGTGAGGCCGGAGCAGTCGAAGGCGTTGGGGCCGGTCGCGCCCCAGACGTACGGCTTGCCGATCGCCCCGTGCGCGAAGGCGATGGCCTGCCCGGCACGGGAGTTGGGAGCGGCGACCGGGCCGCTGCGGGCCGTGGAGCGGTCGGCGTGGGCGGGGCCGCCGCCGTGCCGGGCGTCGGCGGCGCGTTCGAAGTCGGCGCGCTCGTCGGCGGTCAGGGTGTCCAGCAGCTTCCGGGCGTCGGCCAGCTTGGCGCGGATCGCGGTGCGGTGCTCGCGCAGTTCGGCGCGGCGGGCGGCGAGGCGTTCGGTCTCCTGGTCGGCGCGGGCCTTGACCTGGGCGATCCGGGAGACCTGCCGCTTGATGTTCCGCAGCAGCCCGGTCTGCCGGTCGCCCGCCCGGTCGAGATAGGAGGCGCGTTCCAGATAGGCGTCGGGGTCGGAGGAGAGCGCCAGTTGCAGCGCCGGGTCGAGGGTGCCGGAACGGTACTGCGCGGTGGCCAGCGAGCCGAGGGCGTGCCGGGCGGTGTTGAGGCGGTCGGTGCGGCGGGCGGCCTCGTCGGTCAGGGCGTCGACGGTGCGGGTGGCGGCGTCCGCCTTCTCCTTCGCCCCGTTGTACTTCTCGGTGGCGACCTCGGCGTCGTGGTAGAGCCGGTCGACCTTCGCCTTGACCCGGTCCGCGGTCGGGGCCGGTTCGGCGGGGGCCGCGCCCGCCCCGGTGACCGAGCCGGCGGTGGCGGCCCCGGCGAGCGCCAGGGTGGCGGCGGTGCGGGCAGCAGGGCCGGTGAGCGGGCGCTGCTTGGGTTTTCGATGAGCTGACCTGCGGTGCGCTGCCACGGGGGCGGCATCCTTCCTCTCGGCTGTCCGCCGGGAACGGCGGCGGGTCCGGGATGGACGCTAATCCCGGCGCGGAGAAAAGAGTCGCCATGACAGCTATTTGCCCTGATGTGACGTTTCGTCGGTCACGGATGATCAAAGTGATCGAGGGAGGATCGCCTCACCGGCGATCGAGGAAGGCTTGCCTCACTGAGAGGTAAAACTTTGGCCATGGCTAGGCTCCCGAGCCATGGACGTACTCATCAATGTCTTCGTCGCCCTGCACATCATCGGCATCGCCTCCCTGCTGGGCGGCTTCCTGACGCAGATGAAGACCATGGGGTCGGGGACCGCCCGGTTCACCCCCGCGATGCTGCACGGCGCGCTGACCATGCTGGTCACCGGCATGGCCCTGGTCGGCCTCAACCAGGCCGACGACCAGACCGTGAACAACGTCAAGATCGGCATCAAGCTGGCGCTGCTGGTCGTGATCCTCGCCCTGGTCTACGTCAAGCGCGACGAGGAGAAGGTCGACAAGGGCCCGTTCATCGCGGTCGGAGCCCTGACGGCCGCCAACATCTTCATCGCCACCGTCTGGACCTGAGGCAGAGCCTGAACCTGCCGGGGGCAGCCGGTCACCGGCCGCCCCCGCCCCCGCGTCACGCCGGGCGTACGCTCCCGTAGATCGGCATGTAGTAGATCGACTCCTCGCGCACGTTCGCACCCGGCTTCGGGGCGTGGATCATCATCCCGTCGCCCTTGTAGATGCCGACGTGGCTGATGTCGTCGTAGAAGAAGACCAGGTCCCCGGGCTGGAGGTCGGCCGTGGCGACCCGCGTGCCGACCTCGACCTGGTCCCAGGTGGTCCGCGGCAGGGTCACGCCCGCCTCCCGCCAGGCCGCCTGCGTCAGCCCCGAGCAGTCGTAACTGGAGGGGCCCGACGCCCCCCACACGTACGGCTTCCCGATCTGGGCGCGGGCGAAGGCCAGCACCTTCTCCGCCTTGGCGGCGTAACTGCTGCCCGTGCCGGACCCGGAACCCGTGCCCGTACCGGTGCCCGATCCGGACCCCGAACCGCCGCCGGACTCCTTCGCGGCCTCCTCGCGGGCCTTCTCCTCGGCCTCGGCCTTCTTCTTCGCCTCGGCGGCCTGGCGGGCGGCCAGCTTCGCCGCCTTCTCCTTCGCCTCGGCCTCCTTCTTCCGCTCCAGCTCCGCCAGCCGCGCCTTCTCCTCGGCGGTCAGCCGGGACAGCAGCCCGCGCGCCTCGGTCAGCTTGGCCTGGACGTCCTTCTTGCTGGCGGCGAGCGTGGCCTGCGTCTCGGTCAGGGACTCCAGGCTCTTCACGGCCTCCGCGCGCTTCTTCGCCGCCGAGGCCTGCTGCGTACGGAAGTCGGTCACGGCCTTCTGCTGCCGCTCCGTCGCCCGGTCCATCAGCCGGCTCTGGTCGAAGTACCCCTGCGGGTCGTCCGCGAGGAAGAACGTCGCCGTGGGCGCGATGCCGCCGCTGCGGTACTGGGCCGCCGCGTAGGAGCCCAGCGCCCGGCGCGCCTCGTTGATCTTCTCGGTCCGCTTCGCCACGTCCGCGAGCAGCGTGTCGACCTTCTTCTGCTGCGACGAGGAGGCCGCCTTGGCCCGGTTGTACTCCTGGGTCGCCGAGCCCGCCTGCCGGTACAGGGCGTCGACCTTCTTCTGGACCTCCTCGATGGCGGGCTTCGGCTCCGCGGGCGCGGCCGTGGCGTTCTGCGTGGAGAGCAGCGTCACCGAGGCCAGCGCGGCCGTCGTCAGCCCGACGGCGGGGGTGGTGGTGCGCACCTTCGTGCGCGGCTTGCGATGCGATGCCAAGACCGGCATCTCCTTCCGTGGACCGCCTACCGGGTTAGCTGTCGGGTTCGGACGGAACGGAAGGCTGTCCTACGGTCCGCATGCGAGGGCACGGACCGATTCACCCCGGTTCTGCGTGTGGGTCCCCGGTTCCGAACTGCCGAGACGGCAGGTCGAATTCGGCAGAGGTGTCCGTTAGGCGCGGTTCGCCTCAGGGAGGTACGGATCACCTGACCGAGCACGCTAGCCAACCGGCCCCGCCGCTGGGAAGGACGATGAGCGATATGCCCGATACATTTTCGTGACCTTTCCGGATCGGGGGCTCCGCACCCCCTCCGACCGGGCGCTCCTTCACGGAACGTGGACGTGCGCTCTCCGTGCGTACGGGTGAGGAGCGGGCGATTCCCCGGTTCCGGCAGCCCGCTTCCGCCCGCTTCCCGGCTTCGGCGGAAGGTTGTCAGTTCGGCCGCCTAGACTCGGGAGGCGATGAGCAGCCTCTTTGACGACAACTTCCTGACCGGCCTCCAGCCCGCGGAGGACGGCCCCCCGCCGCCCCCCGAGGACCACGCGCCCGAAGCGGTGCCGGAGGGACTCTTCGAGGGCGTCTACGACGCGCCCCCGCCGCCCCGGGACGGGTACTACCGGGACGGTCACCCGCGCCCGGCGATCGACTCCGCCGCGCTGCTCGACGGGCTCAACACCGAGCAGCGCGCCGCCGTCGTGCACGCCGGGTCCCCGCTGCTCATCGTCGCCGGGGCCGGCTCCGGCAAGACCCGGGTGCTCACCCACCGCATCGCCCATCTGCTGGCCGAGCGCGGCACGCACCCCGGGCAGATCCTCGCGATCACCTTCACCAACAAGGCCGCCGGCGAGATGAAGGAGCGCGTCGAGCAGCTGGTGGGCCCGCGCGCCAACGCCATGTGGGTCATGACCTTCCACAGCGCGTGCGTCCGCATCCTGCGCCGCGAGTCGAAGAAGCTCGGCTTCACCTCGTCGTTCTCGATCTACGACGCCGCCGACTCCAAGCGGCTGATGGCCCTGGTCTGCCGCGATCTGGACCTCGACCCCAAGCGCTACCCGCCGAAGTCCTTCACCGCCAAGGTCTCCAACCTCAAGAACGAGCTCATCGACGAGGAGACCTTCGCCGGGCAGGCCGCCGACGGATTCGAGAAGACCCTCGCCCAGGCGTACACGCTCTACCAGGCCCGCCTGCGCGAGGCCAACGCCCTGGACTTCGACGACATCATCATGACGACGGTCCACCTCCTCCAAGCCTTCCCGGACGTCGCCGAGCACTACCGCCGTCGCTTCCGCCACGTCCTCGTCGACGAGTACCAGGACACCAACCACGCCCAGTACACGCTGGTCCGTGAGCTGGTCGGCCCGGCCGGGGAGAACGACGCCCCCGCCGAGCTGTGCGTGGTCGGCGACGCGGACCAGTCGATCTACGCCTTCCGCGGCGCGACCATCCGCAACATCCTCCAGTTCGAGGAGGACTACCCGAGCGCGACGACGATCCTGCTGGAGCAGAACTACCGCTCCACGCAGACGATCCTCTCCGCCGCCAACGCCGTCATCGAGCGCAACGAGAGCCGCCGCCCGAAGAACCTCTGGACCAACGCCGGCTCCGGCGCCCGCATCACCGGCTATGTCGCGGACACCGAGCACGACGAGGCGCAGTTCGTCGCCGACGAGATCGACCGGCTCACCGACGCGGGCGACGCCAAGGCCGGCGACGTCGCCGTCTTCTACCGCACCAACGCCCAGTCCCGTGTCTTCGAAGAGATCTTCATCCGGGTCGGCCTGCCCTACAAGGTCGTCGGCGGCGTGCGCTTCTACGAGCGCAAGGAGGTCCGGGACGTCCTGGCCTACCTCCGTGTCCTCGCCAACCCCGAGGACACCGTCCCGCTCCGCCGCATCCTCAACGTCCCCAAGCGCGGCATCGGCGACCGCGCCGAGGCCATGATCGACGCCCTGTCGCTGCGGGAGAAGATCTCCTTCCCGCAGGCGCTGCGCCGCGTCGACGAGGCGTACGGCATGGCGGCCCGCTCCTCCAACGCCGTCAAGCGCTTCAACACGCTGATGGAGGAGCTGCGCACGATCGTCGAGTCCGGCGCCGGACCCGCCGTCGTGCTGGAAGCCGTCCTGGAGCGCACGGGCTATCTGGCCGAGCTCCAGGCCTCCACCGACCCGCAGGACGAGACCCGCATCGAGAACCTCCAGGAACTCGCCGCCGTCGCCCTCGAATTCGAGCAGGAGCGCGGCGAGGAGGAGGGCGCGGGCACGCTCGCGGAGTTCCTGGAGAAGGTCGCGCTCGTCGCGGACTCTGACCAGATCCCCGACGAGGACGAGGACGGCTCCGGCGTCATCACGCTGATGACCCTGCACACGGCGAAGGGCCTGGAGTTCCCCGTCGTCTTCCTCACCGGCCTGGAGGACGGCGTCTTCCCGCACATGCGGGCCCTCGGCCAGACCAAGGAGCTGGAGGAGGAGCGCCGCCTCGCGTACGTCGGCATCACCCGCGCCCGCGAACGGCTCTACCTCACCCGGGCCGCGATGCGCAGCGCCTGGGGCCAGCCCTCGTACAACCCGCCGTCGCGGTTCCTGGAGGAGATCCCGGAAGCGCACCTGGACTGGAAGCGCAAGGGCCCGATGGCCGCCCCCGCCGGGCCCACCTCCGGCATCACGTCCTCGCTGTCCTCCTCGCGCTCCCGCTCCGGCCCCTCGGGCTTCGCCACCCGGCGCTCCTCGGACAAGCCGACGGTCGCCCTGTCCGTCGGGGACCGGGTCACGCACGACCAGTTCGGCCTGGGCACGGTGACGGCCGTCGAGGGCCACGGCGACCAGGCCAAGGCGACGGTCGACTTCGGCGACGAGCGCCCGAAGAAGCTGCTGTTGCGGTACGCGCCGGTCGAGAAGCTGTAGGAGACATGAGTGAGGGGGAGGGCCCGAAGCCCTCCCCCTCACTCACCTGCTGCTCGCTTCCGGACCGGTCCGTCAGGACGGGTTGAGGCCCTTGCTGCGCAGCCACACCAGCGGGTCGATCGCCGCGCCGCCGCCGGGCCGGACCTCGAAGTGCAGATGCGGGCCGGTGGAGTTGCCCGAGTTCCCGGAGTACGCGATGACGTCGCCGGCCTTCACCGGGCCCGAGCGGATCTTGGTGCTGCTGAGGTGGCAGTACCAGGTCTCGGTGCCGTCGGCGGCGGTCACGATCGCCATGACCCCGTAGGCGCTGTTCAGCTGGGTGCGTACGGTGCCGTCGGTCGCGGCCATCACCGGAGTGCCGTACGAGACGGGGAAGTCGATGCCCGAGTGCACGGACATCCAGTTGACGCCCGCCTGGCCGTAGTAGGCGGAGAGCCCGTGCTGCTTGACCGGCAGGACGAACTTGGGGCGCAGCGCCTCCCGGCGTGCGGCCTCCTCCTCGCGCTTCTTCTTCTCCGCCGCCTGCCGCTCCCGCAGGTCGATGCGCTCCTGGGTGCGGCTCGCGCGCTCGCGGAAGTCGTCGCTGCCCTCGGAGAGCTGCGCCAGCTGGCTGTCCAGCCGGTTGTTCGCGGCGACCGGCTTCACCGTGCTGGGGTCGGCGACCGCCAGGGAGGTGGTCGTCTCCTCCGGCTTCTCCTCGCCGCCGGGCATCCCGCTGACCGAGGCGGCCGCGATGCCCGCGACGCTCATCACGCAGGCGGAGGGCACCGCGACGGTCAGCAGGGCGGAGCGCTTGGCGGGGTTGCGGCGGCGGGCCCGGTTGCGCGGGGCGGGAGGGCGGGCCGCGGTGCGGTTCACGGAGTGCGGGGCGGGGAAGCCGTCCTCGGCGTCCGGCTCCGGCTCCGGGGCCGGGGCCGGCTGCGGTGCGGCGTCCGGTGCGATGTCGTGGGCGAGGGCGGCGAACTCGGCGGTGGAGGACGCGTCGGCCACCGGCTCGTCGACCGGGTGGTCCGCCTCGGCCGGGCCCTCGGGCGCCGTCGCGTCGGCCTGCTGGTGTTCGTACAGCGTGTGCGACGTCTGTTCGGGTTCGTACGCGGCGTCCCCGGGCGTGGCGCCGGAGTTCCAGGCGGTCGCGTCGTAGGCGCCGGTGTCGTACGCGACCGTGCCGTACGCGCCGGTCTCGTAGGCCCCGGCGTCGTAAACCCCGGTGTCGTAGGTGCCGGTGGTGAAGGCGGTGGTGGCGTACGCCCCGGTCTCGTAGGCGTCCGCCCCGTGGACGGCGCCGGTTCCGTACGCGGTGTCCGCCGGGTACGTACCGGTCTCGTAGGCGGCCGTCCCGTACACCCCGGTGCCGTATGCCTCGGTCTCGTACGCCTCCGCCCCGTACGCGGTGTCCGTGCCGTACGGGGCGGAGGGGAAGTCTGTGGTGGGGAACGCGCCGGTGTCGGCGGTCGCCCACTGGCCGGTCAGGTCCTGGTCGTTGATCTGCGGCCAGGCCCCGGAGGTGTCCCACTGCTGCGTGGCCTGGGCCTGCGTGGCGTGCTGGGGGTGCTCCTGGACGTGCTGCTGGACGTGGTCCTGAGCGGCGTAGCCGTCGTGGGTCAGTGTCTGCTGGGCGCCGGTGCTCCACGCGGAGGCGTCGTACTGGCCGCTGTGGTCCGCCTGCCCGGTCGCGTACGCGGTATCGAAACCGGCGCCGTAGGTGCCCTGGCCATAGGTGACGTCGCCGTATCCGGCGGCGGGGTGACCGACGTCGTAGCCGGTGTCGTGGCCGCCGGGGAGCGAGCCGAAGAGCGGGTCGGTGTCGAAGCTGCCGGTCGATCGGTCGTCGTACCCGACGTGCCCGGCGTGGGGGTGCTGGTCGTTCACCAACGTCTCTCTCGCCTCGGCAGCAGGACTGTTCTGGGGCCCGGTCAGGGGTGTCCCAGGGGGAAGCAGTGGCCGCGACTGTACCCGGCGGTATGTGAGGACGACAATCTTCGACAGGTTTTGGGTCCACAGGAAACGGGCAATCGGCCGTCTTTCGGCGGACGGCAGACGCAGCCTTGGCCCTACGTTCGAGTGATGTTCTATTTCAGGCCGCGGATGTCGCCCCGGCGGCGGTGGCGTCGTCCTCTCCGGCCTCCGGCGCCTCAAGAGCCTCACGGACCGCGGCGGCCACCGTCGGGTGCACGGGCAGCGCGAGGTGTCCGATGCCGGTGACGCGTACGTTCACCGCGTCGAGATCCGGGTGGTCGACGCACGCCGTCTCGACGGGGACCATCACCTGGTCCAGCTCGCTCCAGAAGCTCACGAACCGGGTCCGGCAGCCGGGGGCGGGGCCGCGCAACTCCTCGATCACCGAGGACCCGCCGCGCATCTGCCGCACGATGGGGTGAACGCCCGCCCCGGGGGCGACGGCGGTGCCCCCGTGCGGGGTCCCGAGCGTCACCAGGGTGCGCACGCGCCGGTCGCCGCCGAGCCGCTGTACGTAATAGCGGGCGATCAGGCCGCCGAGGCTGTGCCCGACGATGTCGACCCGGCCGTGCCCGGTGCGCGCGCAGATCTCCTCCACATGCCGGCCGAGCAGTTCGGCGGCGGTGCGGACGTCGCGGGTCAGCGGGGAGTAGTTGAGGGATTCCAGGCGGCGGCCGTGCCGGGTCAGCGCGCGGCGCAGGACGACGAACGCGGAGCGGTTGTCGATGAAGCCGTGCAGCAGGACGACGGGCGGCGTCGTGGCGGCCGTGGCCGGTAGAGCGGCCGTCGTGGCCGGTGGCTCGGTGGTCGCGGGGGACGCTGCCTCGGCGGGCGTGGCCCCGCCCCGCTCGGAGGTGAGCCCGAAGGGGTAGACGATCAGCCGTCCGGCGAGGACGAACAGCTCCAGTGCGGTGGCGCCGAGCAGCGCGGACGACAGCCGGGGCCCCGGCAGCCGGGGGAGAGCCGGGAGGCGGGTGAGGTGGGTCAGCGGGAAGGAGGGAAAGGAGGGAAAGGGGAGAGGGGGGAGCTTCACGGCCGGCCTCCTGCACCGGCGTACGGAGGCGGCGGCTCCCGTCCCCGTACGCCCTTGTGGGTGGCGGGACGAGGAGCGCCGTCGGCCGGCCGGGCGGCCGTGGCCGGGTTCGAGAGGGCCGTACCACCGTGCCGTGCGGCTGGCGGCGCGGTGGTACGGCGACCTCGTAGCGGCTCCCCTAGCGCCGGGCCCCGCGCGGCCGTAACACCGCGTGATACCGGGGACGACGCCTGGCGAACATGTCCCACGTGTGATTTCCCCCTCCCCGCCTGCCGCGAAACTGTGGCGTGCGGGATGCTGTGGATAACGTTCGTTCACATCCCCGTCCCTTCAGGCGCGGGAGACCAGGTGGAGGCAGTGATGGGTGTGACCGGTCCGATCCGTGTGGTGGTGGCCAAGCCGGGCCTCGACGGCCACGACCGCGGGGCCAAAGTCATCGCGCGGGCGTTGCGGGACGCCGGTATGGAGGTGATCTACACCGGGCTCCACCAGACGCCCGAGCAGATCGTCGACACGGCGATCCAGGAGGACGCCGACGCCATCGGCCTCTCGATCCTCTCCGGGGCGCACAACACGCTGTTCGCCAAGGTGATCGAGTTGCTGAAGGCCCGCGAGGCGGAGGACATCAAGGTGTTCGGCGGCGGGATCATCCCGGAGGACGACATCGCGCCGCTGAAGAAGCTGGGCGTCGCGGAGCTGTTCACCCCGGGCGCGACGACGAGCGAGATCGTCGCATGGGTCAACGCCAACGTCCGCCAGGCCGCCCAGGCCTGAACGCCGCGCATGGGGTGGGCTTGCCGTGCACGGGACGGGCTCGCCGCACCCTGGATGGGCACCCGCCGTGCCTGGGACGGGCCCGCCGTGCACGGGACGGGCTTGGCACGCCCCCGGACGGGCCTGCCGCGCCTCGGACGGTCCTGCCCCGCCTCGGATGGCACGCCGCGCCCCCGGACGGGCCCGCCGCATATGGGACGGGCCTGCCGCGCACGGGATTGGGTTGCCGCGCTTCGGACGGGTTCGCCGCACCCAGGACGGGTTTCGCCGCACCCCGGACGGGCTCGCCGCGCACGGGCCCGTCTTCGTCCCGGGGCATACCTCCGCCTCCGTCTCAGGCCATCAGCTCCGCCTCCATCGCGGCGCGCAGCCGGAGGGTGGAGACCAGGCGCTGGAAGGCCTCCGACCAGTAGCCTCCCGCCCCCGGCGACGCCCCCTCCTGCTCGTCCTGCGCGGCCGTCAGGACCTCCAGCCGGTCGGCCTCGGCCGGGTCCAGACAGCGTTCCGCGAGGCCCATCACCCCGCTGAAGCTCCACGGATAACTCCCGCCGTCCCGCGCGATGTCGAGCGCGTCGACCACCGCACGCCCGAGCGGCCCGGCCCAGGGGACCGTGCACACCCCGAGCAACTGGAACGCCTCCGACAGCCCGTGTGCCGCGATGAACTCGGCCACCCAGGAGGCGCGTTCCCCTTCGTCCAGGATCGCCAGGAGCTTTGACCGCTCGGCTATCGAGGCCGTCCCGGGGCCGCTCGCCACCGGCTCCGACGGACGCCCGAGCAGGGCCCGGGACCACCGCGGATTCCGCTGCCGGACCGCCGCCCGGCACCAGGCGGTGTGCAGCTCGTCGGCCCAGTCGTCGGCGACGGGCAGGGCCACGATCTCCTCGGCCGGACGCCCGCCGAACCGCTCCTCCCAGACGCCGAGCGGGGTGGCCTCCACCAACTGCCCCAGCCACCAGGACCGTTCGCCCCGGCCCGTCGGCGGGACCGCCATGACGCCGTCGCGCTGCATGCCCGCGTCGCACTCGTGCGGCGCCTCCACGGCGATGGAAGCGGTGTCCCCCGTACGGTCCGGGTGCACGCAGGACATCGCGCGGGCCGCCATCCGCGCGGCGAGCGCCGAATCGGGCAGGGCGGAGAGCAGTTCGGCGGCGGTGGCACGGACATTGCGGCTGCGGTCGGACAGGGCCTGCTCCAGGAACGGCTCGTCGGCGGCGCCGAGCCCCGACCGCAGCGAATCCAGGAACATCAGCCGGTCCTCGGCCCGTTCGGCCGGCCAGGTGGTGGCGAGCAGGGCGAGCCCGGCGGGCGGATCCTGCGCCCGTACGGCGTCGAGCAGCGCGACCCGCTCCGCGAACAGCCCCTCCTCCCACAGCCGCGCCACCGCATCCGGGTCCGTGAGATCGAGCTGCGGCGCACCGCTCGCGGAACCCCGCAGGGCGAACTTCCAGTCGGGGTTCAGCCCGGCCAGCCACAGACCGCGCGGCCCGGCGAACGCGAGCGCCTGCGGGCGCAGGTCCGTCCGCGCGCGGGCGGCGTCCAGCAGCGGGGGCAGCAGGGCCGCCGGGGCCCGGAAGCCCCTCCGGTTGGCGATGGCCAGCCACTGCGGGATGAGCTCGGTGAGGTCGGGCGCGGTCCCGCGCCGCCCGCCGCCCGAGGGCGCCGAGCGGCCGGCCAGCAGGTGGGCCAGCCGGTGCCGGGCGGCCTCGGGGAGCGCGGGGC
>NZ_LZRD01000051.1 GCF_001687325.1 Streptomyces sp. PTY087I2
GCAGGCCGTCGCCGGGGCCGTCGCCCAGTTGGTCCGGCTGCGCGCCGAGGGCCGCAGCGGCGAGGCGCACGTCGTGCTCTGCGAGGTCGCGGCCTGGCCCGCGCCCCGGCTGCCGTTGCTCGCCCTCGCCCTGCACCGCGCCGGTCTCGCCGCCGACTGGACGACCCTGCTCTGGGAGGCGTCCTCGCTGCCGCCCGCCGGGTTCGCCGCCGCGGCGGGCGCGCTGGACGCTGCCGGCCGGGAGGCGGACTGCGGGCTGCTCCTGCGCCAGGGGGTGGCCCGGCCCGCCGCCGAGGTGGCCGGCGCGGCGATCGAACTGGACGGCGCGGGCCGTCAGGACCGGGCGCGGGACCTGCTCGGCGCCTTCGTCCGCGTACGCACTCCGCGGGAGGCCGCCGAACTGGCCCTGACCGGCGGGACCCGGCTGCTTCCGCTCCTCCTCGCCGCGGCCCGCGAGGTGTCGGGGGAAGCGGAGTGGGACCTGGTCCACGCGCTGCGGGTGGCGGGCGTGCCCGGGGTCTGAGACCGCCGGAACTCCGTCGAGGATCACCGGCGTGTCCGTTGTGGACCGGTCGGGTGCGAAACATGATCGACTCAGCCGGTTCACGGCGATGGTCTTGCCCCGCCGGACGGAGGGGCTTACGTTCTCCATCCATGCACCGATCTACGTGCGTAGAGAACGCGTGCAGGCTCTCTGACGCCGCGTCGAAGGAGCAGCTCATGTCCCACGTCGTACGCGCCGCACTCGTCCAGGCGACCTGGACCGGCGACACCGAATCGATGATTGCCAAGCACGAGGAGCACGCGCGCGAGGCCGCCCGGCAGGGGGCGAAGATCATCGGCTTCCAGGAGGTGTTCAACGCCCCCTACTTCTGCCAGGTCCAGGAGCCCGAGCACTACCGCTGGGCCGAGCCGGTCCCCGACGGGCCGACCGTCAAACGTATGCAGGACCTGGCCCGCGAAACCGGCATGGTCATCGTCGTCCCGGTCTTCGAGATCGAGCAGTCCGGCTTCTACTACAACACCGCGGCCGTGATCGACGCCGACGGCTCCTACCTCGGCAAGTACCGCAAGCACCACATCCCGCAGGTCAAGGGATTCTGGGAGAAGTACTACTTCAAGCCCGGCAACGCCGGCTGGCCGGTCTTCGACACCGCCGTGGGCAAGGTCGGCGTCTACATCTGCTACGACCGGCACTTCCCCGAGGGCTGGCGGCAACTCGGACTCGGCGGTGCCCAGTTGGTGTACAACCCGTCGGCCACCTCTCGCGGACTCTCCAGCCACCTCTGGCAGTTGGAGCAGCCGGCCTCCGCCGTCGCCAACGAGTACTTCGTCGCCGCGATCAACCGCGTGGGCCGCGAGGAGTACGGGGACAACGACTTCTACGGCACGAGCTACTTCGTCGACCCGCGCGGCCAGTTCGTCGGGGAGGTCGCCAGCGACAAGGAGGAGGAACTCGTCGTCCGCGACCTGGACTTCGACCTGATCGAGGAGGTCCGCACCCAGTGGGCCTTCTACCGGGACCGACGGCCCGACGCCTACGACGGGCTGGTGGAACCGTGAGCGGACTGTACGAGCGCCACCTCGCCGTCAGCCCCGAGTGGCTGGCCCTCTACTACCGCGACCCCGTCGAACTCACCCACGGCGAGGGCCGCCACGTCTGGGACACGGACGGCAACCGCTACCTGGACTTCTTCGGCGGCATCCTCACCACCATGACCGCCCACGCCCTGCCCGAGGTGACCAAGGCGGTCGCCGAGCAGGCCGGGCGGATCATCCACTCCTCCACGCTCTACCTCAACCGCCCCATGGTGGAGATGGCCGAGCGGATCGCCACGCTCTCCGGCATCCCCGACGCCCGGGTCTTCTTCACCACCTCCGGCACCGAGGCCAACGACACGGCTCTTCTGCTCGCCACCGCGTACCGCAGGTCCAACCAGATCCTCGCGATGCGCAACAGCTACCACGGCCGGTCGTTCTCCGCCGTCTCGATCACCGGCAACCAGGCCTGGTCGCCCACGAGTCTGTCCCCGCTCCAGACGCTGTACGTCCACGGCGGCGTCCGCACCCGCGGCCCGTACGCCGAGTTGAGCGACGAGGCGTTCATCCGGGCCTGTGTGGCCGATCTGGAGGACCTCCTCGGGCACACCCGTAGCCCGGCGGCCCTGATCGCCGAACCCATTCAGGGCGTCGGCGGGTTCACCTCACCGCCCGACGGGCTGTTCGCCGCGTTCCGCGAAGTCCTGGACCGGCACGGGGTGTTGTGGATCTCCGACGAGGTGCAGACCGGCTGGGGCCGCACCGGCGAGCACTTCTGGGGCTGGCAGGCGCACGCCGAGAACGGACCGCCGGACATCCTCACCTTCGCCAAGGGCATCGGCAACGGCATGTCCGTCGGGGGAGTGGTGGCCCGCGCCGAGGTGATGAACTGCCTCGACGCCAACTCCATCTCCACGTTCGGCGGTTCACCGATCACCATGGCCGCCTCGCTCGCCAACCTCGCGTACCTCCTGGAACACGACCTCCAGGGCAACGCCCGGCGCGTCGGCGGACTCCTCATCGAACGCCTGCGGTCGATCGCCGCCGCCTCCCCCGCCGTACGCGAAGTGCGCGGCCGTGGCCTGATGATCGGCATCGAGCTGGTGAAACCGGGCACCGACGAGGCCGACCCGGAGGCAGCGGCGGCCGTCCTCGAAGCGGCCCGCGCCGGCGGGCTCCTCATCGGCAAGGGCGGCGGCCACAACACCAGCGTGCTCCGCATCGCCCCGCCGCTGACCCTGACCGTCGCCGAGGCCGAGGAAGGCGCGGCGATCCTCGCGGACGCCCTGCACGCGGCGGACTGACTCCGCCACCGTCGGCCCGTACGCCCACGAACCGCGCGGGGCCGCCCCGGCCGTACGCCGTGAGGACCGCCGGGGCGCCCCGAGTTGAGGAGATTCCCATGAGTCGTACCGTCATCCATGGTGGCCTGGTCATCACCGCGTCCGACGAGATCCACGCCGATGTGCTCGTGGAGGGCGGCCGGATCGTCGCGCTCGCCGCCCACGGGACCGACGCCGCCGAGGGCTGGAGCGCGGAGCGGCGGATCGACGCGACCGGCAAGTACGTCATCCCGGGCGGCGTCGACGGCCACACCCACATGGAGATGCCGTTCGGCGGGACGTACGCCGCCGACACCTTCGAGACCGGCACCCGCGCCGCCGCCTGGGGCGGCACGACCACCATCGTCGACTTCGCCATCCAGAGCGTGGGCAGGTCCCTGCGCGAAGGGCTCGACGCCTGGTACGCCAAGGCCGACGGCAACTGCGCCATCGACTACGCCTTCCACATGATCCTCGCGGACGTGAACCCGTCCTCGCTCAAGGAGATGGACCGCCTCGTCTCCGAAGGCGTGACGTCCTTCAAACTGTTCATGGCCTACCCCGGCGTCTTCTACTCCGACGACGGCCAGATCCTGCGCGCCATGCAACAGGCCTCCGGCAACGGCGGGTTGATCATGATGCACGCCGAGAACGGCATCGCCATCGACGTCCTGGTCGAACAGGCCCTCGCCGCCGGGCACACCGACCCCCGCTACCACGGCGACGTCCGCAAGGTCGCCCTGGAGGCCGAGGCCACCCACCGTGCCGTCCAGCTCGCCCGGGTCGCCGGATCCCCCCTCTACGTCGTCCACGTCTCCGCCGACGAGGCCGTGGAGGAGATCGCCGCCGCCCGCCACAAGGGCCTCCCCGTCTTCGGCGAGACCTGCCCGCAGTATCTGTTCCTCTCCACCGACAACCTCGCCGAGCCCGACTTCGAGGGCGCCAAATACGTCTGCTCCACCCCGCTGCGCCCCAAGGAACACCAGGAAACCCTGTGGCGGGGCCTGCGCAACAACGAACTCCAGGTCGTCTCCACCGACCACTGCCCGTTCTGCTTCTCCGGGCAGAAGGAGATGGGCCGCGGCGACTTCTCCAAGATCCCCAACGGCATGCCGGGCGTCGAGCACCGCATGGACCTGCTGCACCAGGCCGTCGTGGACGGGCACATCACCCGCCGCCGCTGGATCGAGATCGCCTGCGCCTCCCCGGCCCGGATGTTCGGCCTCTACCCCAAGAAGGGCACCATCGCCCCGGGCGCCGACGCCGACATCGTCATCTACGACCCGGAAGCCCAGCAGACCCTCTCCGCCGAGACCCACCACATGAACGTCGACTACTCGGCGTACGAGGGCAAACACATCACCGGCCAGGTCGAGACCGTCCTCTCGCGCGGCGAAGTCGTCATCGACGGACGGAAGTTCACCGGCCGCGCCGGCCACGGCATCTACACCCCCCGCGCCACCTGTCAGTACCTCGACTAGGAGATCCCGCCATGGACTTCGGCCTCGTCCTCCAGACGGACCCGCCCGCCTCCGCCGTCGTCGGCCTGATGCGGCGCGCCGAACGCAACGGGTTCCGCTACGGCTGGACCTTCGACTCGGCGGTGCTCTGGCAGGAGCCGTTCGTCATCTACAGCCGCATCCTGGAGCACACGGAGAAGCTGACCGTGGGCCCGATGGTCACCAACCCGGGCACCCGCACCTGGGAGGTCACCGCCTCCACCTTCGCCACCCTCAACGACATGTACGGCAACCGCACCGTCTGCGGCATCGGGCGCGGCGACTCCGCGATGCGCGTCGCGGGCCGCCGCCCCAACACCCTGGCCCGCCTCGGGGAGGCCATCGACGTCATCCGGGACCTCGCCGAGGGCCGGGAGGCGACGGTCGACGGGCAGCCCGTGCAGATCCCCTGGGTGAAGGACGGCCGGCTGCCGGTGTGGATGGCGGCGTACGGTCCCAAGGCCCTGGCCCTGGCCGGGCAGAAGGCCGACGGCTTCATCCTCCAGCTCGCCGACCCCTTCCTCACCGAGTGGATGATCAAGGCGGTACGGGACGCGGCGGCCGACGCCGGACGCGACCCCGACTCCGTCACCATCTGCGTCGCGGCCCCCGCGTACGTCGGCGACGACCTCGACCACGCCCGGGAGCAGTGCCGTTGGTTCGGCGGGATGGTCGGCAACCATGTCGCGGACCTGGTCGCCCGCTACGGCGAGCACTCGGGGATGGTGCCGGACGAGCTGACCGCGTACATCGCCGGCCGCTCCGGCTACGACTACAGCCACCACGGCCGCACCGGGAACCCGGACACCGCCTTCGTCCCGGACGAGATCGTCGACCGGTTCTGCCTCCTCGGGCCCGCGGAGGCGCACATCGAGAAGCTGCTCCACCTGAAGAGCCTCGGCGTCGACCAGTTCGCCGTCTACAACATGCACGACGCCCGCGAGGCGACCATCGACGCGTACGGATCCGAGATCATCCCCGCCCTGACGGCCTGACCGCCTTCCCCCTCCCCACAGTTCGTACGCGCCCCGCCCGCATCGCCCCGCACGGCACCGCTCCCGAGCGAAGGGCTCCACCGCCATGACCGCCACCGTCCCGCCCACCCCACCGCCCCCGGACGCGATACCCGCGCCCGCCGCCGCGTCCGGCCGCGTCGAACTCGACCCCCGGCAGCTCCCCGACGACCCCCGCTTCGCCAACCACGACCTGCTGCCCGTCCCCGTGGAGCGGCGCACCTGGACGACGTACAACTTCGCGGCCCTGTGGATCGGCATGGCCCACAACATCCCGTCCTGGCTGCTCGCCTCCGGTCTGGTGGCGCTCGGCATGGACTGGAAACAGGCCGTGTTCACCATCGCGCTCGCCAATGTGATCGTGCTGGCGCCGATGCTGCTCACCGGTCACGCCGGGCCCAAGTACGGCATCCCCTTCCCCGTTCTGGCCCGCGCCTCCTTCGGCCTGCGCGGCGCCAATCTGCCCGCCCTGATCCGGGCCGCCGTCGCCTGCGCGTGGTTCGGCATCCAGACCTGGATCGGCGGCGTCGGCATCTTCACGCTGCTCGGCAAGATCTTCGGCGGCTGGGCCGGCGCGGCGGAGATCGGCGGGCAGCCCTGGACGCTCTGGCTCTGCTTCGTCCTCTTCTGGGCCCTCGAACTGGCCATCATCTACCGGGGGATGGACACCCTGCGCCGCTTCGAGAACTGGGCGGCGCCCTTCGTCCTGGTCGGCGCGGTCGTGCTGCTCATCTGGGTCGCCGTCAAGGCGGGCGGCTTCGGCCCGCTGCTGGACCAGCCTTCCGCGCTCGGCTGGGGCGCCGACTTCTGGCCGGTCTTCTTCCCCTCGCTGATGGGGATGATCGCCTTCTGGTCGACGCTCTCCCTCAACATCCCCGACTTCACCCGCTTCGGCGCGGGCCAACGCGCCCAGATCTGGGGCCAGTCGCTCGGACTGCCGACCACGATGACGTTCTTCGCGCTGCTCTCCGTCTTCGTCACCTCCGGATCGCAGGCGGTGTACGGGGTGCCCCTCTGGGACCCGGTCCAGCTCGTCGCCCGGACCGACAACGTCTTCGGTCTGGTCTTCGGTCTGGTCACCGTGCTGATCGCGACGGTCTCGGTGAACATCGCGGCGAACGTCGTCTCCCCCGCGTACGACCTGGCGAACCTCGCGCCGAAGCTCATCAGCTTCCGGACCGGGGCGCTGATCACCGGCGTGATCGGGGTCGTCATCATGCCGTGGAAGCTCACCGAGACGCCCGAGCTGTACATCTTCACCTGGCTGGGCCTGGTCGGCGGCCTGCTCGGTACGGTGGCGGGCATCCTGATCGCCGACTACTGGATCGTCCGCCGCACCGTCCTCGACCTCCCCGAGCTCTACCGCCCGGGCGGCCGGTACTGGTACCGCAGCGGCTGGAACTGGCGGGCGGTGGTGGCCTTCGCGGTCGGCGGCGTTCTCGCGGTGGGCGGTTCGCACTCGGCGCCGGGGAAGGGCCCGTTCCCCGCCGACGGCCTGATCCCGTTCCTGAAGCCGCTGGCCGACTACGGCTGGGCGGTCGGGCTCGCCTCCTCGCTGCTGCTGTACGTGGCGCTGACGCGTCGTGAGAGTCCGGCGGCGGGCTGAGAACCCGGGCCGGGCTCGGGTCGTGCGCTAGATCGGTTTGATGCTGCGGCCCAGCAGGGCGGTGATGTCCACCGTCTCGTCCGCCGAGGGAGTGGCCGTGGGCACCGGCCGGTCGAAGCCGGAGAAGTCCACGGTCCCTTGCCCCTCGGCGTTCCGCACGGTGATCCGGACCGGGTACGGCGTGCCCTCGGTGGCCACGTAGGCCGTCACGCGCTCACCGTCCTCGGTCCGGGTCACCGGGACGGCCGGCGCTCCGTTCACCTCGGTCTTCGCGCCCTTCGTCAGCCCGTCGAAATCGGCCCTGCCGGTGTTGTCCGTGATCAGCTCGCGGAACGTGTCCAGGTCGCAGGCCTCGGTCACCTCCAGCAGCCGGGGGTCGTCGGCCGAGGCCTTCATGTAGCGGCCGTCGAGGATCTTGTCGAAGGTGGCGCCGCCGATCGGCACCTGGTTCTTCCAGAAGGCGGCGTCCGGCTTCAGCCAGACGTCGTCGCCGCGTTTCACGATCTCCACCGAACCGTCGTCCCCCATGTCCACCCCGCCCGCGCAGTTGCCGTCGCGGTCCAGCGTGAGGTCGACGCTCATGTCCTCCCCGGTCCCGTCGACGCTGCCGCGCGCGCTCAGATGCAGGGACCGGACGTCGACCAGGGCGTCGCGGGCGCGTTCGGCGATCTTCTCGGCGGGGAGCGTGTCGATGTCGTCGTCAGCCTGCGCGAGGGTGCCACTCGTCACGGTGAGAGCGACGGCCGCCGCACCCGCGGCCGCCCGGGCGGCCCATCGGTGTCCGCTCACGTCGCCTCCTCGAAAGGCCCCGGTCAGGGGGTGCGAACCGGGATGACCGGCATATTCGAGCGTACGCCGGGAGAGGGGGCGCCGCCCGGCGCGCGTACGGAGAGTGAAGCGCCACGGTGTTTTCGGCCACGGAGCGTGGGCAAAGCTGCGGTGATCCCGCCCGGGATCACGTACGCACGCACGCAGCACGAAGGAGACCATCGATGAACCTGAGTACGGGGACGAGGAGCAAGGGCCGTACGGCGGCGGGGAAGCGCTCCCGGTTCGTCCTGCGGGCGCTCGCCGCCACGGCGACGGCGGCCGCGCTGGCCATCCCGGTCACCTCGGCGACCGCGACCGCCGCCCCGGCCGCGATCCCGCCCGGCCTGTCCTGCCACACCGGCAAGCACGCCAACGACGACTACACGGGCTTCGCGCTCTGTCGGAACAACGGCAGCCGGACACAGACCTTCTGGGTCCACCTCGTCTGCGGCTGGTCCCCGGACGTCGACGGCAACCGCGTCACCCTCAGGCCCGGCGAGTCCGGCCAGTCCACCGCCCACTGCGGGGCCCTCGGCACCGGTATCGGCGAGATCCACGTACGCCCGTGACGCCGGAGCCGTAAGCACCGGCAGCACGTGCCGTACCGGTCGTACCCGCAACGGGTGGAGCGGCCCGAACGGTTGAGCGTGCCGCCTCCTCTCGTTACCCTCCAGTAAGTACGTGGGGGTGCAGCCGGGACGACCGGCCGGCCCCGCGACCCGAGGGAGGCGGCACGCCCATGTCCTCAGCGGAGCCCACCGAAGCGGAGCCCACCGAAGCAGGACCGACCGGAGCGGGACCCACCGAGCAGACCGGCCCGGCCGTACGGGCCTTCGGCCGCGGCCCCCGTCCGGCGGCTCCCGTCCCGTCGCCGCTCCCCGGACTCGCGGAGAGCGCCCGCCGGCTCGCCGACGCCACCACCACCTCCACCGCACTTGTCGCCGACGCCCTCGCCCGTATCGAGGCCACCCAGCCCACCCTCAACGCCTTCCGCCATCTGCGGACCGAAGCCGCCATCGCCGAGGCGGCGGAGGCCGACCGCAGGCTCGCGGCGGGGGAGCGGCTGCCCCTGCTCGGCGTACCGGTCGCCGTCAAGGACGACACCGATGTGGCGGGCCTGCCCACGCACTTCGGCTGCGACGGCGACCTGCCCCCGGCGGCGACCGACAGCGAGGCGGTCCGCCGGCTGCGCGCCGCCGGAGCCGTCGTCGTCGGCAAGACCAACTCCTGCGAACTGGGCCAGTGGCCCTTCACCGAGGGAACCGCCTTCGGCGCCACCCGCAACCCGTGGAACACCGACCACACCCCGGGCGGCTCGTCCGGCGGTTCCGCCGCCGCTGTCGCCGCCGGGCTCGTCCCCGCGGCCCTCGGCTCGGACGGCGCCGGATCCGTACGCATCCCCGCCGCGTGGACGCACCTCGTCGGCATCAAACCGCAGCGCGGGCGCATCTCGGTCCACCCGCACAGCGACTCCTTCCAGGGGCTCACTGTGAACGGCCCCCTCGCCCGTACGGTCGCCGACGCGGCGCTCCTGCTGGACGCCGTCGCCGGAGCGCACCCCGAGGACTTCCACCGCCCGCCCGCCGTGAGCGCCGCCGACGCCGCCCGCCGCGACCCGGGCCGCCTGCGCATCGCCCTCGCCTGGCGTCCCCCGCTCACCCTCACCGGCGCCGGACCGGACCCGGAGGTGCGCCGGGCCGTCACCGCGCTCGCCGACACCCTCGCCCGGCTCGGCCACCACGTCGAGGAGGCCCGCCCCCGGTACGGGCTGATCGGCCTCGCCTTCGTGCCCCGCGCCACCGTGGGCATCGCCGAATTCGCCGCCCGGCACCCCGAACCGGCCCTGCTCGACCCGCGCACCCGCAGCGCCCTGCGCACCGGGACGCGGCTCGGCGGCCGGGTGGTGCGGGCCGCCCGCGCCCGCGAAGTGCGCCAGCACCGCAGGATCGGCGCCCTCTTCGACGCCTCCGGGTTCGACGTGCTCCTCACCCCGACCACGGCCGCGCCGCCGCCCCGCATCGGCAGGTTCGACGACCTCAGCGCCTGGCGCACCGACATCGCGATGGCCGCCGCCTGCCCCTACGCCTGGCCGTGGAACGTCCTCGGCTGGCCCGGCGTGAACGTCCCCGCCGGCTTCACCCGCTCCGGCCTCCCGGTCGGCGCCCAACTGCTCGGGCCCTCCCGCAGCGAGGAACGGCTGATCGCGCTCGCCGCCCAACTGGAGGACGACCTGCGCTGGTTCGAGCACCGCCCGCCGGTCTGACCGGCGGGCGTCCGCCTCCGCCTCGCGGGACGCTCAGACCTGGTAGCGCGCCGGTGCGAAGAGGTGCAGGTGGTCCGCCACCCAGGCCGAGGTTCGCTCCAGGCCTTCTTCCAGGCCGACTACGGGATCCCAGCCCGCCCAGGTGCGGGCGCGGGTGTTGTCGGAGAGCAGTCGGTGCACCTCGCTGCCGGAGGGCCGCAGCCGCGCCGGGTCCACGACGATCTCGGCATCCCGGCCGGCGGCGGCGATGAGGGCCTTCGCGAGGTCCCCGACGGAAATCTCCCGGCCGGTACCGAGGTTGACGCTCTCTCCCAGTGCCCGGTCGCAGCCGGCCAGGGCCAGGAACCCGGCGGCGGTGTCGGTGACATAGGTGAAGTCGCGGGTCGGGGTCAGCGAGCCGAGGCGGATCTCCCGTGCCCCGGAGTGCAGTTGGGCGAGGATCGCGGGGATCACGGCCCGGGCCGACTGGCGGGGCCCGTAGGTGTTGAACGGCCGCACGACCGTCACCGGCAGCTCGAACGCGTGCCAGTGGGACAGCGCCATCATGTCCGCGCCGATCTTCGACGCGGAGTACGGCGACTGCGGCTGGAGCGGGTGGCCCTCGCTGATCGGGGCCGTCAGCGCGGTCCCGTACACCTCGCTGGTGGACGTGTGCAGGAGGCGCCGGACGGAGTGGCGGCGGCAGGCCTCGGCGATGTTCTCGGTGCCGACGACGTTGGTCCGGACGTAGGCGCCGGGGGAGTCGTAGCTGTAGGGGATGCCGATGAGCGCGGCCAGGTGGAAGACCGTGTCGCAGCCCTCGACCGCGTCCATCACACGGCCCGCGTCGCCCACGTCCCCGGCGATGAACTCGACCGGGCCGTGCGGGTCGTCGAGGTAGCGGGCGAGGTGGCCCTTGTCGGCGTACGGCTTGTAATGGACGAACGCCCGGACGCGCGCGCCGCGTTCGACGAGCAGGTCCACGAGGGTGGAGCCGATGAAGCCTTCGGCCCCGGTGACGAGGACGGTACGGCCGGCCCAGTCGACGGCGGTGCTGTTCATGTCGGCGGTGGTGCTGTTCACGAGGTGAACTCCCTTTCGGTGGTGGGTTGTCCGGCGAGGCGGATGACGGTTTCCGCGAGCAGGTCGGCGGCGCGGGCGTGGTGGCCCGGGTCCGCCGCGCGTCCCATCACGGCGAGCCGTGCGGGATTGGCCAGCAGGGGGTCGATCAGTCCGGCGAGGCGGTCGGCGGTGGTCTCGGCGTCGGGGACGAGATAGGCCGCCCCCGCGTCGGAGAGGACCCGCGCGTTGTGGGTCTGGTGGTCGCCGGGGGCGTACGGGTACGGCACGAGGACGGCGGGTACCCCGGTCGTGGCGAGCTCGGCGATCGTGGCCGAGCCCGCCCGGCAGACCACCAGGTCGGCGACCGCGTAGGCGAGGTCCATCCGGTCGAGGTAGGGCACGGCCTGCGCAGCGACGGGCCCCGCACCCGCGTCGACGAGCTTGTGCCGGGTCTCCGCGAGCGCGGCCGGGCCCGTCTTGATCAGGAGGTGGACGTCCTCGCGCCCCCGCCACCGGGCGGCGAGGCCCACGGCCGCGGCGGTGAGCCGGGCCGCGCCGAGGCTGCCGCCGTTGAAGAGGACGACCCGCGCCCCCTCGGGTATCCCGAAGGCGCGCCGGGCCTCCTCGCGCAGGGCCGGCCGGTCCAGGGCGGCCAGGGACGAGGCGATCGGCATGCCGACGGTCCGCGCCCGCTCACCGCCCGACAGATGGGCGCGGCTGCCGTCGAAGGCGATGGTGAGGTGTTCGGTGAGCCGGGCGGCGAACTGGTTGGCCCGTCCCGGGACCGCGTTGGACTCGTGGATCACGCTGGGCAGTCCGGCCATCTTCGCCCCGACGATCGCCGGGGCGCTCGGGTAGCCGCCCATCCCGACGACGACCTGCGCCTTCTGGGCGCGCAGGACCGAACGGGCCTGGGCTCCCGAGCGCAGGAGGGCGGCCGGGAGGAGGAAGCGTTTCGCGCCGAGCGCGGGGTCGAAGGGGATCATGTCGACGGTGTGCAGCCGGTATCCGGCCGCCGGGATCAGGGTCGTCTCCAGACCGCGTTCCGTGCCGATGAAGGAGATGACCGCGTCCGGGTCGGCGCGGCGCAGGGCCTCGGCGAGGGCGAGACCGGGGTAGATGTGGCCGCCGGTGCCGCCCGCACCGATCACGACGGAGAGTGGTGTGCGCATGGCCGCCACTCTCGGGAAGCGGCTTAAGAGGGTTCTAAGAGTCCGGTTTGGCAGGCTTCAGGCATGAGCGGCACGCGGAGTACGAGTGGTATGCGGAGTACGGGCAGGATTCTGGTGGCCGAGGACGAGCCGGACGTACGGGCCGCCGTCGAGGACGGTCTGAGCGTGGAGGGGTACGAGGTCCGTGGCGTCGGCGACGGTCTGGCGGCACTGTCGGCGGTGGCCGCCTGGGAGCCGGACGCGCTGGTCCTGGACGTGATGATGCCGGCGCTCGACGGTCTGGCGGTCTGCCGGAGGCTGCGGGCGATGGAGGACCGGACGCCGGTGCTGGTGCTGACTGCGCTGTCGTCGGTGAGCGAGCGGGTGGACGGTCTTGAGGCCGGGGCCGACGACTATCTGGTGAAACCGTTCGCCCTGGACGAACTGGTGGCGCGCGTACGGGCGTTGCTGCGACGGGCCGCGCCGCCCGCGCCGGACGGGGACCTGGCCTTCGCGGATCTGACGCTGGACCCGGTGACGCGCACCGGGCGGCGCGGCGGCCGGCCGGTGGAGTTCTCCCGCACCGAGGCCACCCTGCTGGAGCTGCTGCTGCGCCATCCGGGCCAGGTGCTGGCGCGCGAGGTGATCCTGGAGCGGGTCTGGGGCCAGGACTTCGGGCCCGACTCCAACTCGCTGGCGGTGTACGTGGGTTATCTGCGGCGGAAACTGGAGGCGGGCGGCGAGGCGCGCCTCGTCCACACCGTGCACGGGCTCGGCTACCGACTGGACGTGGCGTGAGCGGGGTGCGCCGCCTGGGCGCCCGCTGGCGGCGCAGGCGGCCGCTGCGGACGCGGCTCGCGGTGGCGGCCTCGGCGGCGGTGGCGCTGGTCGCGGTCGGGGTGTGCGCGGCGGCGTTCTTCATCATCCGCTACGAGCTGCTGCACCAGCTCGACCTCTCCCTCACCCAGTCCGCGACCCGGGTGATCCAGGAGAACCGGGGCGAGGGCCCGCAGACCGTGGCGGGCGAGTGCCGCTACCTTTCCGCCCCCGCCTGCGCCCAGATCGTCCCGGCCGACCCGGCGGCGGATCCGGACGCGGCGTATCTGCTGCCCGTCGCCACCCCCGTACGGGAGGTCGCGGCCGGGCAGCGGGCCCCGTACTACAGCAACGTCAGCCGCTTCGGGCAGCCGCTGCGGATGCTGACGACCCCGTTCGGGGACGGGCGGGCGCTCCAGGTGGCGCTGCGGGCGGACCCGGTGGAGAAGGGCGTGCGGCAGGCGGCCGTGCTGCTGGCGGCGGTCGGCGGGGCGGGCGTGCTCCTGGCGGGGCTGCTCGGGTACGCCGTCTCGCGCACGGGCCTGGCCCCGGTGGCCCGGCTGACCTCGACCGCCGAGCGGATCGCGGCGACCCGGGACCCGCGCCACCGCATCGAGCTGCCGCCGGGCCCGCCGGGCCGCCAGGACGAGGTGACCCGGCTGGCGGCCAGCTTCAACACGATGCTCGGGGAGCTGGAGCAGTCGGTGAGCTCCCAGCGCCGGCTGGTCGCGGACGCCTCGCACGAGCTGCGGACCCCGCTGACCGCGCTGCGCACCAACGCGGAGCTGCTGGCCCGCGGCGACCGGCTGACGCCCGCGCAGCGCGAGCGGGCGTCGGGGGCGCTGGGGCGGGGGATCCGGGAGGTGACCGGGCTGGTCAACGATCTGATCGAGCTGGCCCGGGACGAGGAGCCGCTGCCGCTCCTGGAGGAGGTGCGGCTCGCGGAGGTGGCGGAGCACACGGTGGCCGTGGCCCGGACGCACTGGCCGCAGACCCCGTTCCTGCTGGAGGTGGGGGCGGGCGCGGCGGAGGCGGTCCGGCCGGGGGTACCGGCGCGGCTGGCCCGGCTGCTGACGAACCTGCTGGACAACGCGGCCAAGTTCAGCCCGCCGGGCACCCCGGTGGAGGTCGGCCTGACCACCCACGACGACGGCCTGGAGCTGACGGTCCGGGACCACGGTCCGGGGATCCCCGCCGAAGACGTCCCGTACGTCTTCGACCGCTTCTACCGTGCGGAGGCGGCGCGGGCCCTGCCCGGCTCGGGTCTCGGGCTGGCGATGGCCCGGCAGATCGCCCGCGCGCACGGGGCGGAGCTGACGGCGGGGGCGGCGCCGGGCGGCGGGGCGCTGTTCACGCTGACGTTCGGCGCCCAGGGGCCGCCGGGAGGTTCTCACGCGTCGTGAGCGCGCGGTCACGGCCCCGCTCGCCCGCCCGGCGTCCCGGCCGCGAAGCCGTACGGGGGCCTTGTGGAGCCCGGCACGCCGAAGAGATATCTTGATGTCAAGCAATGTTGCAGACGTGGAGCGGAGCACCCGGTGACTGACTCGACCATCATCTATACGCACACCGACGAGGCCCCTGCCCTGGCGACCTACTCGTTCCTGCCCGTCGTCGAGGCCTACGCCTCGACCGCAGGCGTCACGGTCGAGCGCCGTGACATCTCCCTCGCGGGCCGGATCATCGCCAGTTTCCCGGAGCACCTCAAGGCCGAGCAGCGTATCGATGACGCACTCGCCGAGCTGGGCGAGCTGGCCAGGACGCCCGGCGCGAACATCATCAAGCTGCCGAACATCTCGGCGTCGATCCCGCAGCTCAAGGCCGCCATCGCCGAGCTCCAGGAGCAGGGCTACGCGCTTCCGGACTACCCGGACGACCCGCAGACGGACGCCGACAAGGACGTCCGCGCCCGGTACGACAAGGTCAAGGGCAGCGCCGTGAACCCGGTGCTGCGTGAGGGCAACTCCGACCGCCGCGCCCCCGCCTCCGTCAAGAACTACGCCAAGGCCCACCCGCACCGCATGGGCGCCTGGACGGCCGACTCGAAGACCAACGTCGCCACCATGGGCGTCGACGACTTCCGCTCCACCGAGAAGTCCGCGGTCATCGCCGAGGACGGCTCGCTCCGCATCGAGCTGCACGGCGACGACGGCACCACCACCGTGCTCCGCGAGTCCGTACCCGTCCTCAAGGGCGAGGTCGTCGACGCGGCCGTCATGCGCGTCGCCGCGCTGCGCGAGTTCTTCACCGCGCAGGTCGCCCGCGCCAAGGCCGAGGGCGTGCTGTTCTCCGTGCACCTCAAGGCCACCATGATGAAGGTCTCCGACCCGATCATCTTCGGCCACGCGGTCCGCGCCTTCTTCCCGAACACCTTCGCCAAGTACGGCGACCAGCTCGCCGCCGCCGGCCTCACCCCCAACGACGGTCTGGGCGGCATCCTCAAGGGCCTCGGCTCGCTGCCGGACGTCGGCGCCGAGATCCAGGCGTCCTTCGAGGCCGAGCTCGCCGAGGGCCCCGCCCTCGCGATGGTCGACTCCGACAAGGGCATCACCAACCTGCACGTCCCCAGCGACGTCATCGTCGACGCCTCCATGCCCGCCATGATCCGCACCTCGGGTCACATGTGGGGCCCGGACGGCAACGAGGCCGACACCATCGCCGTCCTCCCGGACAGCAGCTACGCCGGTGTCTACCAGGTCGTCATCGACGACTGCCGCGCCAACGGCGCCTTCGACCCCGCCACCATGGGCTCGGTGCCCAACGTCGGTCTGATGGCGCAGAAGGCCGAGGAGTACGGCAGCCACGACAAGACCTTCGAGATCCCCGCCACCGGCACCGTGCGCGTCGTCGACGCGAGCGGCGCGGTCGTGCTGGAGCAGGTCGTCGGCGCCGGCGACATCTTCCGCATGTGCCAGACCAAGGACCTGCCGATCCAGGACTGGGTCAAGCTCGCCGTCAGCCGCGCCCGCGCCACCGGCAACCCGGCCGTGTTCTGGCTGGACGAGACCCGCGCGCACGACGCCAACCTGATCGCCAAGGTCACGACGTACCTCGCCGACCACGACACGGACGGCCTGGACATTTCCATCAAGTCCCCGGAAGAGGCCACCGCCTTCTCCCTGGAGCGCATCCGCCGCGGCGAGGACACCATCTCCGTCACCGGCAACGTGCTCCGTGACTACCTGACCGACCTCTTCCCGATCCTGGAGCTGGGCACCAGCGCCAAGATGCTCTCCGTCGTCCCGCTGATGAACGGCGGCGGCCTCTTCGAGACCGGCGCGGGCGGCTCGGCCCCCAAGCACGTCCAGCAGCTCGTCAAGGAGAACTACCTCCGCTGGGACAGCCTGGGCGAGTTCCTGGCCCTCGCGGTCAGCTTCGAGCACCTGGCCACCACCACGGACAACGCGCGGGCCCAGGTCCTCGCCGACACCCTGGACCGGGCCACGGGCACCTTCCTCAACGAGGACAAGTCCCCGAGCCGCCGCCTCGGCGGCATCGACAACCGCGGCAGCCACTTCTACCTGGCCCTCTACTGGGCCCAGGAGCTGGCGCAGCAGACCGACGACGCCAAGCTCGCGGAGGCCTTCGCCCCGCTCGCCAAGACCCTGGCCGAGCAGGAGGAGACCATCGTCGCCGAGCTGATCGCGGTGCAGGGCTCCCCGGCCGAGATCGGCGGCTACTACCAGCCCGACCCGGCCAAGGCCGCGGCGGTCATGCGCCCGTCCGCCACGTTCAACAACGCGATCGCGTCTCTCGCCTGACGTGATGTGAGACCGGGGCGGCCGCGCAGCCCCGGTCCGTGACCGCCCCGGTCGGCCTCGTGCCGGCCGGGGCGGTTCGCGTGTGCGTCCCCCCCCGAACGGGTGGGTCGCGGAGCCGTACGGGTGTCCGGGGCAATCCGGCCGCCTCCCGGTTCCGAATGAGGACCGTGAGGATCAACCGCACCGCCCTGACCCGCAACCCCCTCGCCGCCCTGAGCGGACTGCTCGCGGGGTTCGCCGCGCTGACCGTCGCCGAACTCGTCTCGGCCGCCGTCAGACCCGAGGCGAGCCCCGTCACGGCGGTCGGCGGAGCCGCCATCGACCGGACGCCCACGGGGGTGAAGGACTGGGCGATCCGCACGTTCGGCGAGAACGACAAGATCGTCCTCCAGCTCGGCATCCTCGCCACGCTCGCCCTCTTCGCCGTCGCCGTCGGCCTGCTCGCGCTGCGCCACCGGCGTACGGGCTCCGCCGCCGTCCTGGTCTTCGGCGCGGTCGGCACGGCGGCCGCCGTCAGCAGGCCGGACTCCACCGGGTTCACCGACGGCCTGCCGTCCCTGACCGGCGCGGTGGCCGGGGCGGTCCTGCTGTACGTCCTCGTCGGCAGGCTCACCGCCGAGCGCGCCGACGAGCGGGGCGAGGAGGGCGGCTGGGACCGGCGGGGCTTCCTGATCGCCGCCACCGCGGCGGCCGCCGCCTCCACCGCCGCCGGAGCCGTCGGCCGGACGCTCAACGACCGCGGCGCCCGGGACGCGATCGCCTCCCGGGACGCCGTACGGCTGCCCGCCCCCGCCTCGCCCGCCCGGCCGATCCCGGCGGGAGCACGGCCGAGGGTGCGCGGCATCAGCCCGTTCACCACGCCCAACGACAAGTTCTACCGCGTCGACACCGCCCTGGTGATCCCCAAGGTCGACGCGAACACCTGGCGGCTGCGCATCCACGGCGAGGGCGTCCGCCGCGACCTGGAGTTCAGCTACCAGGACCTGCTGAACCGGCCGCTGATCGAACGCGAGATCACCCTGTGCTGCGTCTCCAACGAGGTCGGCGGCCCCTACATCGGCCACGCCCGGTGGATCGGCGTCCGCCTGGCCGACCTGCTCAAGGAGGCCGGGGTGAAGCCGCCGTCCCGGGGCGGCAAGGCGGACCAGATCATCGCCCGCTCGGTGGACGGCATGACGCTCGGCACCCCCGTCGAGGACGTCATGGACGGCCGGGACGCGATGCTCGCCCTCGGCATGAACGGCGAACCGCTGCCGTTCGTCCACGGTTTCCCCGTCCGGATGCTCGTGCCCGGACTGTACGGGTACGTCTCGGCCTGCAAGTGGATCGAGGACATCGAGCTGACCACGTTCGACGCCTACGACGCGTACTGGGTGAAGCGGAACTGGGCCCGGAAGGCCCCGATCAAGACCCAGTCCCGGATCGACACCCCCAAGCCCTTCGGACGCCCCGAGGCGGGCACCGTCATGGTCGCGGGGGTGGCCTGGGCCCAGCACCGGGGCATCGAGAAGGTCGAGATCCGGGTCGACGAAGGCCCCTGGAAACCCGCCCAACTCGCCGACCAGGCCACCGTCGACACCTGGCGCCAGTGGACCTACCCCTGGAAGGCGACCCCGGGCAGCCACACCCTCACCGTCCGCGCCACGGACGGCACGGGCGAGACGCAGACCGAGGAGCGCACGAAGACGGTTCCGGACGGGGCGAGCGGATGGCACTCGGTGGTCGTCACCGTCGACTGACCACGACGGCGGCGCTCACGGGGCGAAGACCCGCTGCAAAGCTTCCTTCAACGCCCCCACCCTGGGCGGCTGGAGACAGGCCGTCAGATATCCGTCCGGCCGTACGACGAACGCCGCGCCCTCGCCCGCCCCGTACCGGCGCGCGAACTCGCCCCGGCTGTCGTGGTGATGCGGGGTGCCCGTCCGTCGGACCGGGGCATCGGCGGGCAGGATCTTGTGCGTCTCCATCCGCCCGTCGGTCAACTCCCGTGCGGCGGAGGCGAGATCGACGGTCGCGTCGCCCGCCGGGTGGTCCCCGTACACCAGCAGGACGTGCCCGCGACCGCGGCCCTGCTCGGCCCCGTTCACGTACGTCAGCTGCCCGCGCATCGGGACCGCCGCGTCCAGCACCTCCCGCACCAGGCCCATCCGCTCGAAGAGCTCCAGGGTGCGCGGCTGGATGCCCACCGCCTTGGCGTACGTCGGCACCCGGGCGGCCCTCAGCCTCCCGCGGGCGGGGTCATCGCCCACCGGATGGTCCTGGTCAGGGCCTTCCCGGCGGGCCGTACGCAGATCTCCTCGACCCCCGGCACGCGGGGCAGCCGCAACGGCTCCCGGGCCCACGGCGGGAGCGCGGCCACGGCGTTCGCGGCGAGTACGGCGTACGGGGGACGGGCCGGCCAGGGCAGCGGCGGGTGCAGAAGGATGAAGCGGGCCGCGTCCAGGGCCTCCCGGGTCGCGCGCAGCTCCGGGCGGTAGGCGGCGATGCGCGCGGCCAGCTCCGCCCGGTCGTGCGGCGGGTCGGGGATGCCGAGGGCGTGGGCCACCGTCGCCATGTCGTGGATGTACCCGTCGCACCCCGCGCCGTCCAACGGCCGTGCCCCGTACCGCTGATGGGCGCGGAGGAAGCTGTCGACCTCGGCGATGTGCACCCAGCACAGCAGGTGCGGATCGGCCGCGTGGTACGGCTCCCCGGAGGGTGCGGTCCCGCGCACCCGCTCGTGCACGGACCGTACGCGGTCCACCGCCTCCTGAGCGTGCTCGGCCGTGCCGAACGTGGTCACCGCCAGGAACGTGCTGGTCCGCTGGAGCCGCCCCCACGGATCGCCCCGGAACCCGGAGTGGCCCGCGACGGCGGCCATGGCGAGGGGGTGCAGCGACTGGAGGAGCAGGGCGCGCAGCCCGCCGATGAACATGGACGCGTCCCCGTGCACCCGGCGCACCGGCCGGTCCGGGCCGAACCAGCGGGGGCCGGGGGTGTCGTGGATCCGGGCCCGGTTCTCCGGCCCGGAAGGCCCCGCCACCCGGGCGAACAGGCTCCTGCCGAGCCGTTCCCGTACCCCGGAGCCGGACGCCGCCTTGTCCATACGACCAGTATGCGGCGGCGCCCGCCGGCCCAGGGAGCCCTACGGCACCCGGGCTGTCCACTCCGGCGTGGCGAACTTGGTCCGTACGAGTTCCTCGGCGCGGGCCAGCTCGGCGTCGGTCACGCTTCCGGTGGTGAGGCCGTGGCGCCTGCGGAACGAGTCGATCATCCGCTCGATCACCACCTGGCGCGGCAGTCCGGTCTGCCGCCGCAGCGGGTCCACACGCTTCTTCGCCGACCGGGTGCCCTTGTCCGACAGCTTCTCCTTGCCGATGCGGAGCACCTCCAGCATCTTGTCGGCGTCGATGTCGTACGCCATCGTCACGTGGTGCAGCACGGCCCCCGGCCCGCCGTCCGGCCCGACCACCCGCTTCTGCGCGGCCCCCGCGATCTTGCCGACCTCGGTGGCGATGTCGTTGAGCGGCTGGTACCAGGCCTTGATGCCCATGTCCGCGAGGGCTTCCAGGACCCAGTCGTCCAGATAGGCGTAACTGTCGGCGAAGGACAGCCCCGACACCAGCGCCTGCGGCACGGCGAGCGAGTACGTGATGGTGGAGCTGGGCTCGGCGAACATCGCGCCGCCGCCCGAGATCCGGCGTACGACATCGATGCCGTGGCGCTCCACGCCCACCGGGTCCACCTCGTTGCGCAGCGACTGGAAGCTGCCGATGATCACGGCGGGGGAGTCCCACTCCCAGACCCGCAGCGTCGGCGGCCGCAGCCCCGCCGCCACCTCGGCGGTGATCACCTCGTCCAGCGCCATGTGCAGCGCGGGCGACTGCGGGGCCTCGTGGATCAGCTGCCAGTCGTAGTCGCTCCACTCCGTGGCCCGCGCCAGCGCCCGGCGTACGGCGATGGCGACGCCCTCCGCGCTCAGCCCCAGCATCACCGTGGCGTCGGGCAGCGCCGCCTCGATCCTGGCCACGAGCCCGGCGGTGTCCGTGGTGGCGGGGGCGCCCTCCAGGGCCGCGTCGATCGCGAGGATCGCCTCGTCCGGTTCGAGGAAGAAGTCCCCGGCGACCCGGACGTTCCGCAGCGCCCCGCCCGCCACCTCCAGGTCCACCACGACCAGCTTGCCGCCGGGAACCTTGTACTCACCGTGCACAGCGCCGCCTCCAGCTCTCATCGAGGGCCCGGCTCGCCCTATGGAGCCGGACACAACCGGATACAACGCGCATCACGGTCCGGATCATCCCCGGCGGGCGGGGCGTGGACGCGGCTGGGAGGTCCGCGCCCCGCGCCCCGCCCGTCGGCGGAGCGCGTCAGCGGTGCGTGAACTCCGGGGGCCGCTTCTCGGTGAACGCCTTCATGCCCTCCTTCTGGTCGGCCGTCGCGAACACCGCGTGGAACAGGCGGCGTTCGAAGCGCACACCCTCGGCGAGCGTCGTCTCGAAGGCCCGGTTCACCGCCTCCTTCGCCATCATCGCGACCGGCGCAGACATACCGGCGACGGTTTCCGCGACCGCCAAGGCCTCCGTCAGCAGCTCCGCGTCCGGCACGATCCGGGAGACGAGGCCGGCCCGCTCCGCCTCCTCGGCGTCCATGTTCCGGCCGGTCAGGCAGAGGTCCATCGCCTTCGCCTTGCCGACCGCCCGGGTCAGCCGCTGCGAGCCGCCGATGCCCGGGATCACGCCGAGCCGGATCTCCGGCTGCCCGAAGACCGCCGACTCCGAGGCGATCACCAGGTCGCACAGCATCGCCAACTCGCAGCCGCCGCCCAGGGCGTAGCCCCGTACGGCGGCGATCGTGGGCGTACGCAGCTGACCGAGCCGGTCCCAGGCGGTGAACCAGTCGCTGAGATACATGTCCATGTAGCTCTGCGGCTGCATCTCCTTGATGTCCGCCCCGGCCGCGAACGCCTTCTCCCCGCTGCCGGTGACGACGATGCAGCCGACGTCCGGGTCGCGGTCGAGCGCCTCCGTGGCCTCGACGGTCTCCCGCATGACGTCCAGGCTCAGCGCGTTGAGCGCCTTGGGCCGGTTCAGGGTGAGCAGGGCGGTACGGCCCCGGCGCTCGACGAGGATGGTGCTGTACGGGCCCGGGGCGGCCGCGCTCTCGTTGTTCTCGCTCACGGGGTGGCGCCCTTCTCTGTGTCGGCTGCGGTGGTGGAGGAAGCGGCCCGGATGGCCCGGACGATCCCGGAGAAGTCCTGGTCCGCCCCGGCCCCTTCCGCGAACCGCGCGTACAACTCGGCGGCCCGAAGCCCCAGTTCGGCGTCGACCCCGCCCGCGCGCACCGCGTTGGCGGCCAGCCCGAGATCCTTCGCCATGAGCGGGGCGGCGAACCCGGGGCGGTAGTCACGGTTGGCGGGGCTGCCCGGAACCGGGCCGGGGACCGGGCAGTTGACGGTCAGCGCCCAGCACTGGCCGGACGCCGCCGACGCCACGTCGAACAGCGCCTGGTCGGAGAGGCCGAGGCTCTCGGCGAGCACGAACGCCTCGCTCACGGCGATCATCGAGACGCCGAGGATCATGTTGTTGCAGATCTTCGCGGCCTGCCCGGCGCCCGCCGCCCCGCAGTGCACCGCCTTCTTCCCCATCACGGACAGCAGCGGTTCGGCCTCCGCGAACGCGGCCTCCTCGCCCCCGGCCATGAAGGTGAGCGTGCCCGCCTCGGCCCCCACCACCCCGCCGGAGACCGGGGCGTCCAGGGAACGGTGACCGGCCGCCTCCGCCGCCGCGTGGGCGGCCCGCGAGTCGGCCACGTCGATGGTCGAGCAGTCGACGAACAGGGTGCCGGGGCGGGCGGCGGCGAGCAGTCCCTCCCGCTCGTACAGGGAGAGGACATGGCGGCCCGCGGGCAGCATCGTGATCACCACATCGGCGATCGCGGCGGCCTCGGCTGCGCTCCCGGCCCGCTCCACCCCGTTCGCCACGGCATCCACGAGGGCGGACTCGACGAGGTCGTGGCCGAGCACCCGGTGCCCGGCCCGGACGAGGTTGGCGGCCATCGGACCGCCCATGTGGCCCAGCCCGACGAAGGCGACGGTCGTGGTCACCAGGGCACCTCCTGCGGTGAGTCGGATGCGGCGAGGGACAGTTCCTCGTCGCCGGTCGGTGCGAAGTACCGGGCCACGTCCGCGTCCGTGACCTCCACGAGTGTCCCCGGGGTCCAGCGGGGGGAGCGGTCCTTGTCGATCACCTGGGCGCGGATGCCCTCCACCAGGTCGGCGGAGGAGAGCGCCGCGTACGAGACGCGGTACTCCTGCTCCAGGACCCGTTCCAGCGGGCCGAGTTCGCGGGCCCGGCGCAGCGAGGCGAGGGTGACCTTCAGCGCGACGGGGGAGCGGCCGAGGATCGTGGCGGCGGCCTCTCCGGCCGCCGGAACGCCGGAGGCGAGCAGCCGCTCCACGATCTCCTCGACGGTGTCGGCGGCGTAACAGTGGTCGATCCAGGCGCGGTTGTCCTCCAGCGTCCCGGGCGGCGCCTCCCGGACGTGGCGGTGCAGCACCGCCGCCGGGGCCTCGGTCCGCAGCGCGGCGAGGAACGCGGGCAGGTCGTCCGACGGTACGAAGTGGTCGGCGAGCCCGCACAGCAGCGCGTCCCGGGCCCCCACCACCGCACCCGTCAGGGCGAGATGGGTGCCCAGCTCCCCGGGGGCCAGCGCCAGCAGATACGTACCGCCGACATCCGGCACGAAGCCGATCCCGGTCTCCGGCATCGCCACCTTCGACCGTTCGGTGACGATCCGGACGCTGCCGTGCGCCGAGACGCCGACCCCGCCGCCCATCACGATGCCGTCCATGACCGCCACGTACGGCTTGGGGTAGCGGGCGATCCGGGCGTTGAGCCGGTACTCGTCGCGCCAGAACGCGGCCGACGCCTTCCCGCCCACGCGGGCGTCCTCGTGGATGGACCGGATGTCGCCGCCCGCGCACAGACCGCGCTCCCCGGCCCCGGTGATGACGACCGTCGCCACCTCCGGGTCGTGCTCCCACCGGTCCAGGGCCGCCGCGATCGTCTCCACCATCGCGTGGGTCAGGGCGTTCAGCGCCTTGGGCCGGTTCAGGGTCACCACCCCCGTCCGCCCCTCGGTACGGACGATGACGGGCTCCTCGGTCATCGCAGGGCTCCCGTCAGACTCCGGGCCACCATGACGCGCATGATCTCGTTGGTCCCTTCCAGGATCTGGTGGACCCGCAGGTCCCGGACGATCTTCTCGATGCCGTACTCGGAGAGATAGCCGTAGCCGCCGTGGAGCTGGAGCGCCCGGTCCGCGACCGCGTACCCGGTGTCGGTGGCGAACCGCTTGGCCATCGCGCACAACTCCGGTGCTCCGGCCGCCTTCCGGTCCAGCGCCTCGGCTGCCTGCCGCACCAGCGCGCGGGCGGCGGCCAGTTCGGTCGCCATGTCGGCCAGCCGGAACTGGAGCGCCTGCGCCTCCAGTAGCCGGGCCCCGAACGCCTCCCGGTCCGCGAGATGGGCCAGGGACCGGTCCAGCGCGCTCTGCGCACCGCCCAACGAGCAGGCGGCGATGCCGAGCCGGCCGCCGTTGAGGCCGTTCATCGCGATGCGGAAGCCCTCGCCCTCCACCCCGAGCATCCGGTCGGCCGGGATGCGCACGCCGTCGAGCACGACCTGCCGGGTGGGCTGCGCGTTCCACCCCATCTTCTTCTCGTTGGCCCCGAACGAGAGCCCCGCGTCGTCCCGTTCGACGAGGAACGCGGAGATGCCGCGCGGCCCGTCCTCGCCCGTGCGGGCCAGCACGATGTAGAGGTGGGTGGCGCCCGCCCCGGAGATGAACTGCTTCGTGCCCGTCAGGACGTAGTGGTCGCCGTCGCGCTCCGCACGGGTGCGCAGCGCCGCCGCGTCGGAGCCCGCGCCCGGCTCGGTCAGGCAGTAGCTGCCCAACTGCTCCATGGTGCACAGCTCCGGCAGATACCGGGCACGCTGCGCCTCGGTGCCGTACTGGTCGACCATCCAGGCGACCATGTTGTGGATCGAGAGATACCCGGCGACCGACGGGCAGCCGGTGGCCAGGGCCTCGAAGATCAGGACCCCGTCGGAGCGGGAGAGCCCCGATCCGCCGAGGTCCTCCCGTACGTAGACGCCGCCGAGGCCGAGATTCGCCGCTTTGCGCAGCACGTCGACGGGGAAGTGCTTCTCCTGGTCCCAGGCCACCGCGTGCGGGGCCAGGTGTTCCTGGGCGAAGTCGAGTGTGGTCTCGACGACCGCGAGCTGGTCGTCGCTGAGCAGGGTGGTCACAGCGCTCATCCCATGGTCGGAATCGTGAAGCTCGCGCCGTCCCGGATTCCCGAGGCGGGCCAGCGCGAGGTGACGGTCTTGGTCCGGGTGTAGAAGCGGATGGCGTCCGGGCCGTGCTGGTTCAGATCGCCGAAGCCGGACCGCTTCCACCCGCCGAACGTGTGGTACGCCACCGGCACCGGGATCGGCACGTTGACGCCGACCATGCCGGTGTCGACGCGGCGCGTGAAGTCGCGGGCGGTGTCGCCGTCGCGGGTGAAGAGCGCCACGCCGTTGCCGTACGGGTGCTCCGAGGGCAGCCGCAGCGCCTCCTCGTAGTCCGCCGCACGGACCACGGACACCACCGGGCCGAAGATCTCCTCCTGGTAGATCCGCATGTCCGGAGTGACCCGGTCGAAGAGGGAAGCACCCGCGAAGAAGCCGTCCTCGTGCCCCTCCAAGGTGAAGTCCCGCCCGTCCACGACCAGTTCCGCGCCCTCCTCCACACCGAGGTCGACATAGCCGCGCACCCGGTCCACCGCGTCACGGCCCACCAGCGGCCCGAAGTCGGCGTCCGGGTCGTCCGAGCGGCCGATCCGCAGCTCGGCGATCCGCTCGGTCAGCTTGGCGACCAGCGCGTCGGCGGTGGCCTCGCCGACCGGCACGGCCACCGAGATCGCCATGCACCGCTCGCCCGCCGAGCCGTACCCGGCGCCGATCAGCGCGTCCACCGCCTGGTCCAGATCGGCGTCCGGCATCACGATCATGTGGTTCTTGGCCCCGCCGAAGCACTGCGCCCGCTTGCCGTGGGCGGCGGCGGTGGCGTAGATGTGCGCGGCGATCGGCGTCGAGCCGACGAAGCCGAGCGCCTTGACGCGCGGGTCCTCCAGGAGGGTGTCCACGGCCTCCTTGCCGCCGTTGACGACGTTCAGCACCCCGGGCGGAAGACCCGCCTCCAGGAAGAGTTCGGCCAGCCGCAGCGGCACCGACGGATCGCGCTCGGACGGCTTGAGGATGAAAGCGTTACCGCAGGCCAGAGCCGGTGCGGCCTTCCAGAGCGGGATCATCGCGGGGAAGTTGAACGGGGTGATGCCCGCGACCACGCCGAGCGGTCGGCGCAGCGAGTGCACGTCGATCCCGGAGCCCGCGTTGTCGCTGAACTCGCCCTTCAGCAGATGCGGGACACCGGCCGCGAACTCCACGACGTCCAGTCCGCGCGCGATGTCGCCGTGCGCGTCGGCCACGGTCTTGCCGTGCTCCGAGGAGAGCAGCCGGGCCAGGGAGTCCTTCTCCTTCTCCACCAGCTGGAGGAAGCGCAGCAGCACGCGGGCGCGGCGCTGCGGGTTCCACTCGCCCCACTCGCGCTGGGCCTCGACGGCGTCGGCGATCGCCGCCTCGGTCTCGGACCGGCCGGCCAGCGGCACCCGGGCCTGGACCCGGCCGGTGTTGGGGTCGTACACATCGCCGTACGTGCCCGAGGTGCCGGACGTGTGCTTGCCGCCGATGAAATGGGTGAGTTCGCGGACCATGGGAACCTGCTCTCGTCGGTGAGATCGTCAGGAGAGATCCGGGGATGGCGCACGGCTGCCACCGGCCCACGCACCGGTCGGGTGCACGGGGGCGCGGAAGGGCTGCCGCCGGAGGGGGACGCGAAGGGCGAAGGCCGTCAGGGGGCGGGGAGAACCGCTCGCCGGGACGTGCCTGCGGGGCCGTGGGTGCGGACCGGTGCCATGCGTGTCTGCTCCATCCTCGTGGAAACACGGAACAACCCGCGGCCGGTATCCTGACTCCCGGATCGACGCCCGTCCCCCTGCCTTCCCGACGGCTGCTTCACCGCCAGTGGCATGTCCTGCGAGGACGGACTCCCCGGTCACAGTGGCGGGACCGCGCCGGAATCACACCGGCTTCCCTGACACCACGGGCCTTGAGGGTGATCGGCTGCACACCGGCCACCCCGCTGCTCACGAACATATAGTTGGACGTCCTAGTAAGTCCACCCCGCCTCGCCCCTGGCATGATCGGCCGACATGGCAGACATCGCAGACATCAGCGAGACACCCCGGCACATCCTCGTCATCGGCATGGGCGCCGGCGACCCCGACCATCTGACCCTCGCCGCGGTGAAGGCCATGCGCCGGGCCGACGTCTTCTTCGTGCTCGGCAAGGGCAAGGAGAAGGAGTCCCTGACCCGGCTGCGCCGCGACATCCTCGACGAACACCTCACCGGCCCCTACCGCGTGGTGGAGGCCGACGACCCGTGGCGCGACCGCACCCAGGACGATGCCGCGCGCTACACCTCGGCGGTGCACGACTGGCGGCACCGCCGCGCCGACATCTGCGAACGCCTGATCATCGAGGAGCTCGCACCGGGGCAGTGCGGGGCCTTCCTGGTGTGGGGCGACCCGGCGCTGTACGACAGCACGCTCGCGATCCTCGACGACATCCGGGGACGCGGCACGGTGGAATTCGGCCATGAGGTGATCCCCGGCATCAGCAGCGTCTCGGCCCTCGCCGCCCGGCACCGCGTCACCCTGAACCAGGTCGGCCGCCCCATCCACATCACCCCCGGCCGGCGGCTGGCCCAGGGCTTCCCCGAGGACGACGGCGACATCGTCGTGATGCTCGACGGCCATGAGACCTTCACCCACCTGACGGGCCGGGGCCTGTGGATCCACTGGGGCGCGTACATCGGCACCCCCGACGAGATCCTGGTCTCCGGCCCGCTCGACGAGGTGGCCGACGAGATCAGCCGGCTGCGCGCGGAGGCCCGCGAACGGCACGGCTGGATCATGGACACCTATCTGCTGCGGCAGGGGCCGCGCGACGAGGAGGCGGCGGGCGGCCAGGAGGCGGCGGGCCGCCCGGCGGAAGGCGCGGACGGTTCGGTGGGCGGCCCGCTCGGCTGACCGGCCGGGGTCAGCGCCGGGACTCGTGTTCCCGGATGACGCCGAGTCCATGACCGAGGCTCGGGCACTCGGCGCTCAGGTCGTCACCCCGCACCAGGTAGTTGTCCACCCGGCCGTCCGTCGGCCGCTCGACCGCGCGGTACTGCGTGCCGTTCACGGTGATCGTCCAGTCGTCGCCGTCCTGGGCCCACCCAACTGTCTTCTTCATATGACGTTTTCCGTTCCTCGATCGGCCCTGCCGGGGATCGGCAGGGCCGTGTAGTGGGAAGAAGAACGGCTTGTGACGCTCCGTGGTTCCGCATTCCCCTACGCCATTCGGTTACATCTGGGTCACTGCCTCCGCACAGTCGAGACGAGCGACCTGACCGACGGTCAGGGAGCGGATGGCGAACAGCCGAACGGCCGGGGAAGCCGTGACGCCCACCCACCGAGTAGACACTGTCTACTCGGTGGTGTTAGAAGTTCTCCATGGATGACGGAACCCCGCTGCGGGAACGACTGGTGGACGTCGGCGTCGAGATCGTGGCGACCGAGGGGATCGCGGCGCTGGGGCTGCGGGAGATCGCCCGGCGCGCCGGTGTCTCGCACGGCGCCCCGCGCCGCTACTTCCCGACCCACCGCTCGCTGCTCTCCGCCATCGCGGGGCGCGGGTTCGACGCCTTGAAGGACCGGCTCGACACCTGCCTCCGGCCGGACCCGGACGGCGACCCGCGCGTCCAGGTGTGTCTGCTCGCCGACGTCTACGTCGGATTCGCCGTCGAGCACCGCCCGATGTTCGAGCTGATGTTCCGCCACGACCTGCTGGACGGCGGCGACGAGGCCGATGGCCGGCCCAGGCTGCGGGAGAAGACCCTCCCGCTGTTCGCGTCGCTCGTCGCCCTGGTCGCCCGCCACCGGCAGACCACCGCCGCCCGCCGGCCGCCCCCCGGACCCGAGCCCGCCCCGGACGTCGTGGCCGCCGCCCTCTGGGCGAACCTCCACGGCATCGCCCAGCTGTGGAGCTGGGGAAGCCTCTCCCTCACCCTCGACACCCCCTCGCCGGGCGACCCGAAGGCCCGCGAGAGCCTGGCCCGGCTGATCGCCCGGACCGTGGACGCCCACCTCGGACCGGTGAACCCGTGACCCCATCCGTGACCACCCCCGCCCGGCCCCGCCTCGCCCTCGCGGGCAGCATCGCCGGGGCCATGATCGTCGCGCTCGACGGCTCCGTCCTCTTCGTGGCCCAGCCCCGCCTTCAGCGGGATCTCTCCGCGACCCTCGCCCAGGTGCAGTGGACGAGCACGGCATACCTCCTCGCGGTGGCGAGTCTTCTCGTGCTCGCCGGACGGCTGGGGGACCGGTACGGCCACACCCGCCTGCTCCTGATCGGATCGCTCGGCTTCGGGGCCGCGTCCGCGGGGATAGCCGTGGCGCCCACGGTCGGCTGGGTCATCGCGCTGCGCGCCGCACAGGGAGTGTGCGGAGCCCTGCTGCAACCCGCGACGCTGGCGCTGCTGCGCCAGGTCTACCCGCCCGACCGGCTCGGTCTGCCGGTCGCCCTGCGGACCAGCGCCATCGGGGCGGCGGCCGCCGCCGGTCCGCTGCTCGGCGGTTTCCTGGTGGAGGAGTTCGGCTGGCGGTCCGTCTTCGTCATCAACGTGCCCGCCGCGCTCGTGATCGGCCTGCTCTGCCTGGCGGCCCGGGTCCCGGCGGCCGGAGGTGAGCGGGACGCGGGCCGCCGCCTGGAGGCGGGCGGAGCCCTCCTGCTCGCGGCCGCGCTCGCCCTCCTCGTCAACGCCCTGGCCGGGGTGGAACTGCACGGCTGGGCCGACCGGCGCACGGTGGCGGGACTGCTCGGTTCGGCCGCTGTCGCCGCTGTCCTCGTCCGCCACGAACGCCGCAGCCGCAACCCCCTGGTACCGGCCGCGGTCGCCCGGTCCGTGCCCGTCACCGCATCCATGGCCATGCTGCTGTTCACCGCGAGCGGCATGTTCGGCGCGCTGTTCACCAGCACGTACTTCCTTCAGTACGCGCTGGGTCTGGACCCGCTCGACAGCGTCCTGCGCAGCCTGCCCCTGACGGCGATGATGATCGTCGGCGCGCCGCTCGCCGGGCGGCTGCTGCGGGTGCTGGGGGCGCGGACCACCGCGCTCGGCGGCTCGCTGCTGGTCGTTCTCGGCATCGGATGGCTGGCCGCCACCGACAGCGGCACCGGACCGGTGGCCATGGGCGCCACCTTCGCGCTGCTGGGCGCCGGGTACGCCACGGTGATGGTCACGGCCACCGGGACGGTGGTGGGCGACGCGCCGCCCGGGTACGCCGGAGTGGTGGGCGGCCTCAAGCAGACCGCCGTGAACATCGGCCCCGTGCTCGGCATCGCCGTCGCCGCCGGTCTGCTGCCCGCGGCCGGTGGCGTACAGGCGGAACAGTGGGAGGGGGCGATGGGGACGGCGCTGCTGGTGCTCGCCGCGACGGCCGCGCTCGCGCTGGTCCCCGCCGCGCTACTGCCGGGCGCACGCCGGCGCACCGGACCGCCCCCGGGCGACGCGAGCCGGGGACGGCCGGAAAGAGCCGCCCCGTATCTCACCTCACCGTCCGAAGTGTGAACAACGGTGTGCGCCTGGTGGTCGTCCCTCTAGGCTGCCCCCCAGCAGCTGGTTCGCCCTGTCCGCCAGGCAGGGTGTCGTAAGAGGGAACCCGGTGGGAATCCGGGACTGCCCCGCAGCGGTGAGCGGGAACGACCGCCGTCTTACGCACTGGGCCCGACCGGGTCTGGGAAGCGACGGCCAGTAGGTGTCTGCCCCGGCAGACGTGCCCGCGAGTCCGAAGACCTGCCCGTTGCCCGCATGCGACCGTTCGCGTGCGGAGATCTCGGTGACCTCGTGGGCGGGTCGGCGGAACCATCAGGTGGACGGGCACGGTTCGACGTGGCCCGGTGTCCGCCCGATGCGTCATTCCTTCGCGTCCGCGTCCCGTCCCGGGATCTGCACCGCAGACACGCTCGCGAAGGAGAGTCACGTGACAGCGAAGTCCGCAGCCGCGGCAGCACGCGCCACCGTGTACGGCTACCCCCGTCAGGGTCAGAACCGTGAACTGAAGAAGGCCATCGAGGGTTACTGAGGAGATCGTCACTCTGGCCAAGGGCCTGTCGAGCGGGACTGAGGGCATCGCGGCCGAACTGGCCGCCAACCGGGCCGATCTGGCCTCCCGTGCCGGCTCGCCCATCACCCGTGACCCGGCGGTGCGTGCCCGTACGGCGGCGATCACGGACGCGGACGGCCGCCGTTCGCAGCCGTATGCGGAGCGGGCTGTCGCTCAGCGGGCGCATCTGGGGCTGCCGTTGCTGCCGACGACGACCATCGGGTCGTTCCCGCAGACCACTGAACTGCGTACGGCGCGGGCCGACTTGCGGGCGGGGCGGATCGACGGGGCCGGGTACGAGGAGCGCATCAAGGACGAGATCCGCGAGGTCCTCTCCTTCCAGGAGAAGGCCGGGATCGATGTGCTGGTGCACGGTGAGCCCGAACGCAACGACATGGTGCAGTACTTCGCCGAGCAGCTCACCGGCTACCTCGCCACCCAGCACGGCTGGGTCCAGTCCTACGGCACCCGCTATGTGCGTCCGCCGGTCCTGGCCGGGGACATCTCGCGCCCCGAGCCGATGACGGTGCGGTGGACCACGTACGCGCAGTCGCTCACCGAGCGCCCCGTCAAGGGCATGCTCACCGGGCCGGTCACCATGCTCGCCTGGTCCTTCGTGCGCGATGACCAGCCGCTCGGCGAGACCGCCCGCCAGGTCGCCCTCGCCCTGCGCGACGAGGTGGGTGACCTGGAGGCGAACGGCACCTCGGTGATCCAGGTCGACGAACCCGCGCTGCGCGAGACGCTCCCGCTGCGCGCCGCCGACCACGCCGCCTATCTGGAGTGGGCGACGGAGTCCTTCCGGCTGGCCACTGCCNCCAGGTCGCCCTCGCCCTGCGCGACGAGGTGGGTGACCTGGAGGCGAACGGCACCTCGGTGATCCAGGTCGACGAACCCGCGCTGCGCGAGACGCTCCCGCTGCGCGCCGCCGACCACGCCGCCTATCTGGAGTGGGCGACGGAGTCCTTCCGGCTGGCCACTGCCGGGGTGCGGCCGGACACGCAGATCCATACCCACATGTGCTACGCGGAGTTCGGTGACATCGTCCAGGCCATCGACGACCTCGATGCCGACGTCATCAGCCTGGAGGCCGCCCGCTCCCACATGCAGGTGGCCCGCGAGCTGGCCGCCCACGGCTACCCGCGCGAGGCCGGACCGGGTGTTTACGACATCCACTCGCCCCGCATCCCCAGCACCGAGGAGGCAGCGGCCCTGCTGCGTAAGGGGCTTGAGGCGATCCCGGCCGAGCGGTTGTGGGTGAACCCGGACTGCGGCCTGAAGACCCGTGGCTGGCCCGAGACCCGGGCCTCCCTGGAGAACCTCGTCGCCGCCGCGCGGGAGATCCGCGCGGAGCTGCCCACCGAAGCGGCGTGATCCGGGCCCGGTGCGGGAGCGGTCACCGCCGCTCCCGCACCGGGCCGTACCCGTCCCCACCGGTGTGTGTCCGAGCCCGCTGACAGCGTGCCGCTTCCGGACCGGCGGTCATGAAAGGACGGGGTGTGTGCGGGAAGTGACGTGCCATGAGGCGGACGCCCGGCACGGAATCGGAGTCCGACAACTCGGGCCCCTGGTGCGCGAAGTAGCCTCTCTGAGCAGGCGGATCGCGTGTCATTCACACCTCCGAAGTTAGGTTAGCCTAACCAGCGAGCCCCGGTGGTGGATCTTTCCGCCTCCGGAGCCGCCCCGCGCGGGCCGCTGCCGTACGGCCCGTCCGCACCACGACCGAAGGTCCTCGCCATGCCGCCTGCTCCGCCCCCGCTCCCCGGTGAACCCTCCGTGGAACGTGGAGGGTTGGGCGTGAGCGCCGGTACGCCTTCGGATCCTGGTACGCCGTCGAGCCCCGGGGGCGCAGGCGTGCGGGGAGGGCTCGTCGCGGGCGGCGCGCACGGGCCGGAGCATCTGCGGGCCCTCACGGCCGTCGTCCTCGACGCCCTGGCGGAGGCCGCCCCGGCCCGGGGCGGCCCGCTGCCGGCCGGAGGGCCCGAGGCCGTGGCCCAAAGCACCCGTGCCCTCTGCTCCCCGGTCCTGCCCGAGGAGGGCATCGGGCCCGAGGCCGCGCTCGGCGACCTCGTGCGCGCGGTCGCGGAGGGGGCGGCGGACCCGGCCGACCCCGCCTGCGTCGCCCATCTGCACTGCCCGCCGCTCGCCGTGGCCGCCGCGGCAGAACTGGCGGGGGCGGCCCTCAACCCCTCCATGGACTCCTGGGACCAGGCGCCCGCCGCCGGGGTGATCGAGGAGCTGACCACGGCCGCCCTGGCCCGGCTCGTCCACCCCACGGCCCCCGCCCCCGACGCGCTCATCACCAGCGGCGGCACCGAGTCCAACCTGGTGGCCCTGCTCCTCGCCCGGGAACGGGCGGCCCCCGGCCCGCTGCGGGTGGTGACCGGCGCCAACGCCCACCACAGCGTCCACCGCGCCGCCTGGATGCTCGGCCTGCCCGCCCCCACGGTCGTCGCCTGTTCCGACGGCCGGATCGACCCGGACGCCCTGGACCGCGCCCTGGCCGGTCTCGCCGGGGCGCCGCTCCTGGTCGTCGCCACGGCCGGGACCACCGACGAGGGGCGCATCGACCCGCTCCCGGAGATCGCCCGCATCGCCGAACGGCACACGGCCCAGCTCCACGTCGACGCCGCCTACGGCGGCCCGCTGCTGTTCAGCGACCGCCTGGCCGCCCAGCTCGCGGGCCTGGAGCAGGCCGCCACCGTCACGTTCGACCTGCACAAGCTCGGCTGGCAGCCGGTCGCCGCCGGGGTGCTGGCCGTCGCCGACGCCGCGATGCTCGCCCCGCTGTCCCTGCGCGCCGACTACCTCAACGCCGACGACGACACCGAGGCCGGACTCCCCGACTTGCTGGGCCGCTCGATCCGCACCACCCGACGCCCCGACGCCCTGAAGATGGCGGTCACCTTCCGGGCCCTCGGGCGCCGGGGGCTGGGTGAGCTGGTGGAGCACTGCGTGCGTACGGCCCATGAGTTCGGCCGGGCTGTCGACGCGCACCCGCAACTCCGCCTGCGCCCGGGCGGGATCGGGATCAGCACCGTGCTGTTCCGCCCCGCCGTGGCCGACGCGCTGAGCGACGAGGCGGGCGACGCCGTGGTGGCGGCGGTCCGCCGCACTCTGCTCGCCGAGGGGCGCGCGGTTCTCGGCCGGGCAGTGGCGGCGGACGGCGACGGCCGCAGCCGCCTCTGGCTGAAGGCCACCCTGCTGCACCCGAACGCCGCGACGGCCGATCTGCTCCCGCTGCTCGACCTCGTCACAGCGGCGGCCGACCGTGCCGTGAGCGAACCGGCCGAGGACCGTGGCGAAATCCGTGGCGTGAGGGAAGCCTCGGCGGCCGACGGTACCGAAGTCCCGGGGAGGGAAAGGCTGTCGCCATGATGTCGACGATGCGCACGAATCGCCCGGGACCGACCCCCGCCGCACCCGCGACCCCCGCCGGAGGAACCCGATGACACCCGGACCGCGCACGCCGCCCCTCGATCTGCTGGGAGTGGGGGCAGGGCCCTTCAACCTCTCGCTCGCCGCACTGGCCGACGGCGTTCCCGGGCTGCGCACCGCCTTTCACGAGCAGCGCGCCGCGTTCCACTGGCACCCCGGGCTGCTCATCGAGGGCGCGACCCTGCAAGTGCCCTTCCTGGCGGACCTGGTGAGCCTCGTCGAGCCCACCAGCCCCTGGTCGTACCTCAATTACATCAAGATCCGCCGCAGGCTCTTCCCGTTCTACTTCGCCGAGCAGCTCCACATCCACCGCTCGGAGTTCGACAACTATCTGCGCTGGGTGAGCACCGAACTGCCCTCCACCAGCTTCGGCCACCGGGTCGACACGGTCGCCTGGGATCCCGGACAGGGCGCGTTCGCCGTGGAGTTCACCCGGCTCGGCCCCGACGGGGAGACGCTGACGACCGGGCTGACCCATGCCCGTAACCTCGCTCTCGGCGTCGGCACGGAACCCCATGTCCCCGAGCCGCTACGGGAGTTGGTCCGGGACCCCGCCTCCGTCGTCCTGCACTCGGCGGACTATCTCGACCGGCGGGACCGGCTGCTGGCCGCCCGCCACATCACCGTCGTCGGCTCGGGCCAGTCGGGCGCCGAAGTCCTGCTGGACCTGCTGCGGTCGAGGCCGGAGGGGGCGGAGGGGCTGACCTGGCTGGCCCGTACGCCGGCCTTCGCGCCCATGGAGTACAGCAAGATCGGGCTGGAACAGTTCACGCCCGACTACACCCGCTACTTCCACGGACTTCCGCAGGCCACCCGGGACCGGCTCCTGCCCCGCCAGTGGCAGCTGTACAAGGGCGTCAGCGGGGACACGCTCGGCGACATCCACGACGAGCTGTACCGGCGCAGCCTCGGCGGCGACTGGCCCGACGTCACGCTCACCCCCGGCATCGAGGTCACCGGCGCCGCCACCACCGGGGACGGGCGCATCGAACTGAGCGTCGAGCACGGCCAGCAGGAGGCGCGGGGCCGACTCGTCACGGACGCCGTCGTGCTCGCCACCGGCTACCGGGAGCGCCCCGTCGACAAGCTGCTCGCCGCTCTCGATCCGTACATCGTCCGCGACGCGTCGGGGCGTCCACAGGTCGACGAGGCCCAACGGCTCGTGCTCGCACCGGAGATCGCCGGTTCCGTCTTCGTGCAGAACGCCGAACGGCACACGCACGGCGTCGGCACACCGGACCTCGGCCTGGCCGCCTGGCGGTCGGCCGTCATCGTCAACGCGCTGACGGGCAAGGAGTTCTACCCGCTCCCGGAGCGCACGGCCTTCACCACGTTCGGCCTCGGCACGCAGGACCGTGACGACCGGGACCGTGACAATCGGGACCGTGACGACCGGGGCCCGTCGGCACGTACGGCCGAAGAACGACGGTGACGCACGCGCCCGGGCCGCGCGGTGGGGTTCACCGTGCGGCCCGGGCGGGAGTCGTGCGAGGAGGGGGTGTCAGCCCTTGCGGGTGTTGATCTCCTCGGTCAGCTGGGGAACAACTGTGAAGAGGTCGCCGATGACGCCGTAGTCGACGAGCTCGAAGATCGGGGCCTCGGCGTCCTTGTTGATCGCGACGATCGTCTTCGAGGTCTGCATCCCCGCCCGGTGCTGGATCGCCCCCGAGATACCCGAAGCGATGTACAGCTGCGGCGAGACCGACTTACCGGTCTGCCCGACCTGCGAGGTGTGCGGGTACCAGCCCGCGTCCACCGCCGCACGCGACGCACCCACCGCAGCCCCCAGACTGTCGGCGAGGGCTTCGATCAGCGGGAAGTTCTCCGCACCGTTGACCCCACGACCACCCGAGACCACGATCGCCGCCTCGGTCAGCTCCGGACGCCCGGTCGACTCACGCGCCGTCCGCGACGTCACCTTCGTCCCCGTCGTACCCGCACCGAACGACACCGGCAGGGCCTCCACCGCACCCGCGGCAGCAGCCGGCTCGACCGGAGCCGAGTTCGGCTTCACCGTGATCACCGGAACACCCTGAGACACCCGGGACTTCGTCGTGTACGAAGCGGCGAACACCGCCTGCGTCGCCACCGGACCCTCATCCCCGGCCTCCAGGTCGGTGGCGTCGGTGATGATGCCCGACTTGATCCGCAACGCCAGACGCGCCGCGATCTCCTTGCCCTCCGCCGAGGA
>NZ_LZRD01000052.1 GCF_001687325.1 Streptomyces sp. PTY087I2
CGGCGACCCGGGGGCCCGCCGGCCACCGGGCGGTGCGCCGGCCCGAGCGCAGTCGGCCCGCGCCCAGCAGCGCGACGAGCACGAACACCACCGGCACCACCAGGGCCGCCGCGACGGCGGGCCACTGCCACAGGCCGCCGAGCAGCCCCGCCGCGCCCGCCATGAGCAGCACCCCGCCCGGGGTGCGGGGCGGTGCGGCGTACTCGGTGGCGGAACCCCGGTTCACCGACTCCTCGGAGTGGTCGGCGAGCCGGTGCAGCAGCGCGGTGCCCGGCACCGGCTCGACCCGGCCGGCCAGCGCGGTGAAGTGCTGGGCCACCGAACGCAGCGCGAGCCCGTCGCCGAGGAGCGTGCCCGCCAGTTCGCGCAGCCCCTCGCCGACGCGTTCCCCCGCGCTGTCGGCCGACGGCACCCGCAGCCCGAGCGCGCCGAGCCGGGCGGTGGCCTCCGCGGTGGGCGCCGCCGCACCGCCGCCGCCCTGGAGAGCCCGCTCCACCAGGGTGCGGAACCCGTCCAGATCCTCGCGGGCCTGGTGCAGATCCGCCTCCAGGGCCTCACGCCGGGCCGGGTGCAGCAGGCCCGGGAAGGCCCGCAGCGCGACGAGGTCCTCGTCCGCGCGGTCCAGGGACTCCGCGCACGCGCGGTACGCGAGGTTCACCGGGCCGTCCGGCCGCCGGTGCCCCTGGCCCCGGGCGTCCCGCCCCGCCACGAGTACGCGCAGCGGTTCGGGCAGCCGGGCGTCCGGGGTGATGTCGACCGGGGCGCCGGACCCGGAGTCCTCACCCGCGAACCGGGTCAGCGCGTCCCGCCAGGCCCGGTCCCTGACCTCCGCGGCCAGATCCTGTTCCAGCAGCCGGACACCGGGCGCGGCGACGGAGTCGGGCAGCTTCCGCAGGCCCTCCAGGACCCGGACGAAGACGTCCGGGACCGACAACAGGTCCACCAGGACGGCCAGCGAGGCGGGGTCGTCCGGCTCCGGCCGGTCCAGGGCGGTCCGGGCGGAACGCAGATCACCGGCCCACACCAGGCCGGTCGAGGAGCCCCGCAGGGTGGTGGGCCGCACCAGCCGGCGATCGGGGAGGAACGCCTCCTCCCCGCCGGCGTACGAACCGGGGGAGCTGCCGACCAGCAGCACCAGGATCCTGGTCTCGCCCACCGCCCGGTAGCCGGAGAGCAGTTCGTACTGGAGCTGGTGGTCGGTCAGCCCGGCCGGGGTGTCGGTGACCAGGAACAACGGGTAGTCGGGTTCCGGCAGTCCGGCCCGGCCCAGCTGTTCGGCCACCCGGTCGCGCACGGCCTGCGCGGTGGCCAGGGCCGCGGCCCCGGAGCGCAGGTCGAGCCGGACCACGGCGGTGGTGTCGTCCTGGGACGTCACTGCGGGCCCCCGTTCCGGCCGGAGCGCCCGGCGGCTTCCTCGTCCGCGGCCCACCCGTCGCCGTCCCAGCCGTCCGCCGCCGGCCGGCGGACCGGCGGCCGGTCGTGCCCCCCGAACCCGTCCGGACCGTCGTCGAACCGGTCATCGCGGGACGGCCGGGGCTCGGTGAAGCGCTCGTCGCCGAACGGCTCGTCGCTGAACCGCTCGTCCCGCCGCCCTTCGTCCCGCGCCCGCTCGCCGCGCGAGGAGCTCCCTTCGTACCGCTCCTCCCCGGGCTCGTACCGCTCCCGCCCGTTCCTCGGCTCCGCGCGTCGCGTCCCGCCGTCGTACCGGTCCTCCGGCTCGTGCCGGTCCTCCGGCTCGTACCGCTCCTCCCGCTCGTAGGTTCCGTACGGCTCGTGCGGGACGGAGCGGTGCGCCGAGCGCGGCGCGGGCAGGCTGCTCTCGCGGGGCCGTTCCTCGGCGGCCGGGTGTTCGTCGGTGCTCGGGGGCGTCGTGCCCCAGTCCTCGTCGTCCGCCGGGGCGCGTCGGCGCTCGGGGGCGGGTCGAGCGGGGCGGGGCTTCGGGGTGCCGCCGCGTGCGTGTTCCAGCAGGGTGCGCAGCGTGGGCTGGATCGCGTGCTGGTCGCCGAACTCCGTGTCCAGGGCGGCGGGCAGGGTCTCCGCCCAGAATTCCCACAGCGGCCGGATCCAGCCGTCCACGCGCTCTCCGCCGCGCTCCCGGCGCTCCTCCAGGAGCTCCAGCTGGCGCGGGGCGATGCGTTCGACCAGTTCGACGAAGAGCGGGTGCGGTTCGGTGCCCGCCCGGGCGAGGCCGAGGGGCTGGGCGCCCATCAGCTTGCGGCAGTAGTCCTCCACGGTCCGCTCGTCGTCCAGGACCGTCCAGCGTTCGTAGGAGCGCAGCAGCTCCGACCAGCTGGAGATGCCGCCGGGGAAGTCGCCGAGCCGCAGCCGTACGCCGGGGACGCTCGCGCCCTTCTCCGGGAACAGCCGCAGCCGTACCCGGGCGGGCGAGGAGGATGCGCCCTCCAGTACGTCCACCTGGCCGTTCCACAGGCAGCACAGGAGGCGGTGCAGGATCGTGCGCCGGTCCTCCTCGCTGCTGACCATCCAGTCGTCCTCGAAGCCGAGGCGCTGGCGCCAGCGCAGGACGTCATGGGCCTGCTCGTCGTCCTTGGCCCTGGCCCACTGGCGCAGCACCTTGCGGGCCTCGGGCACCTGGGTGAGGCTCATCTCGCTGCGGAAGAGGACCACGGTGATCGAGTCGCTCTCCACGCCCCGGTACTCGACGGCGTTCTTCGCGTCGGACGGCAGGCGCAGCGCCTTGGCGAGGTACTCCTGCACCTCCTCCGCCGCATGGACCCGGGGATGGGTGACCAGGACCCGCAGCGGTCCGGTGCCCTCCGGGGTGAAGCCGACCGGCAGCAGACCGGCGAGCTTGCGGCTGAACAGGTCGAGCGCTTCCTTGCTGACCTGCTCGGTGGCGTCGGCGTCACCGGCGGCGGCCGCCAGCAGGGTGCTCATCGAGGGCAGCAGGGGCCGCTCCTCCACCTGCGCCCCGCTCTCCGCGAAGAGCCGGGTGATCCGCCCCTCCAGCCGGGCCTTGACGGACCCGACCGCCCCGTCGGGGCTGCGATGGCTGCGCGCGTGCACGTCCCGCCAGGTGTCCCCGTCGACGAGCCGCAGCAGCAGCGACGCCTCGTCGTCGCTCTCGCGCAGGCCCTCGCGGCGTACGAGGCGGGTCACGACGTCCTCGTAGAAGTGGTTGAGGCTGCGCTGCGGCGGCAGCAAGTACGAGATGCCGGTGCGCTCCGCGTACAGCTCCATGCCCTTCTGCTCGGCGGACTTGCGCTCCTGGTCGGCCTGCTTGCGGAAGGCGTTGACCAGCCGCCCGAGGTCGGTGCCCGCCGTGTCCGCCTGCGACTGCCAGCGCTGCTGCTGCTCGCGCCAGGACTCGTGCCACACGGCCCGGCTGCGCCAGCGGTACCAGCTGTCCTGGGCCTGGAGGGCGGCCCGTACGTCGTCGTCGCCCCAGCGGGCCGGGGACATTCCGGCGATCCGGCCCTTGATCCGGGGGGTCTTGGGCGGCTGGTCGGTGACGCCCGGCGGCCGCTTGGGCGAGCGGGAGCGGGCGGTGAGCATGCCGAGGAACCCGAGCCGGGTGATCTCGTCCTCGCTGTCGGGTACGCCCCGGACGAGGCGTTCGGCGAGGAACGGGTCGACGCTCTGGAGCAGCTTCTCGATCGCCGGGCGCGGGCTGAAGCGGCCCGCCATCGCGGCGGCCTGGCGGTCGGCGATGCCCTGGAGTTCGGACAGCAGCCGCTGCATGTCCCCGATCCGGTTGTTGAGCGCCTCCTCGATCGCCTTGCCGCCGCGCGGTAGCGGCTGCGGGTCCTCCACGGGCAACTGCTTGCGCTCCCACAGCTCTTCGAGCTGGGAGTCGGCGAACAGCTGGCGGACCAGCGGCACCGCGTCGTCCTTCGCCGGGTTGCGCGGGCGTTCCACCAGCTCGGTGACCGCGACCCGCAGCAGCCGCCCGGCCACCAGATCGGCCAGCTGGTCCATGGGCGCGGTCATCGAGGCGACCAGGCTGGTGGAGACGCCCTGGCGGCCGATGCCGGTGGGGGACAGGGCGCTGCGGTGCACCCCCCGGTTGATGAAGCTGGCGGCGAAGGTCTGGAAGTCGTCGTCGCCGGCCATCGACCGGCCCTGCGAGCGGCTGTCGCCCAGTTCGGTGCCGATCAGCGACATCACCAGCGAGACGATGGAGCGGCGCAGATCGTCCTGGCGGATGCCCGCGGTCGGGCTGAAGAGGAACGCGGTCGGCAGGATTCCGGTGCGCAGCCGGACCGGGGTGGTGCCCGGGTAGCGGATGCCGAGGCCGGTCTCCTGGTCGAGGTCGCCGATCTCCGCCCCGGCGGTCGGCGCGTTCTGCCCGTCGACCAGCCGGAACAGGTCGACGAGCGAGCGTGCGGCGTTGAGTTCGGCCTCGCGCCCGCCGCCGGTCGCGGCGGGGAACGAGGAGGGCATGACGACCAGCGGGTAGATCTTCACGCCGTTGAAGCGGCGCATCTTGAAGGCCTGGTTGATCAGGTGGAGGTAGTCCAGGAAGATCCCGGCGCCGGTGCCGCCCGCGACCGAGAACGCGACGAAGACGTCGCAGCCGGTGACCCGGCCGCCGCCCAGCTCGCTCAGCTCGCCCGCCGACTTGGCGATGGCGTCGATGGCCTGGAGGAGGGGTTCCAGGACCGGCTGGAGGGAGTGCCGCAGGGTCGCGAAGAGCGCCGCGCGGCCGACCGTGGGCAGCTGGCCCGCGCCGTTGTGCAGCGGGGTGACGCGCGGTTCGCCGTCGCGCGGGGGCAGCCAGCCCGCGACCTCGTCGCGCAGGCTGGCCCGCAGCATCTGGGTCACCTCCGGCGAACTGTCGAAGTTCGGCAGGAGGTTGTGGGTCGCCCGCGAGGTGCGGGCGTAGGCCGCGCGCAGCGAGGAGTCCACGTTGAACTGGGGCAGCCGCTGGAGGTCGGACTCGCTGAAGTCCGCGTACACGAACTGAAGGCAGTCGGGCAGTTGGTAGGGGGCGAGGCCGCCGATGTGCTGGAGCGCGGTGCCGTCGGGGCCGCACAGGTCCACGCGCAGCCGGCGTTCCAGCTCGGCGCCGACGAGGCCGCCGGTCCCGCCCAGGCCGACGAAGAGCATCGGCTGGAAGATCTTCATGGGGTTCCTCCCGCTACCGGCCGGGGTGGGGCCGGTACGTCGATGGGCGTCACAGGTAGTCGTCGTGTCCGCCGGTGCTCACCGGATCGGGCCGCCCGGGGGCGGTGGGGCGTACGGAGTCCTCGCCGAGGGCGAGGCTCAGCCGGTCGGTGAGTTCCACCCGGCCGTTCGCGGTGAGCCGGGTCCGGGCGCCGCCGCGCCTGCGCAGCACCGCACCGCCCTCGGGGCTGCGCTGCACGGCGTACTGGCCGTGGGCGCGCCGCTCGATGCGCGGGTTGCTGTGCGCCTCGGCGATGTCGAACGCGTACCACTGCTTCTGGCCGTGCCCGGCCTTGTGGACGCCGAGCACGTCGCCGTCCTCGGAGATCAGATGGAGCATCAGCCCGTACGGGTCGCGGCGGCCGCGCCGCTGCCGGATCCAGGCCAGCGCCAGCAGGACGCCGACGACGGCCAGCGCGACGGCGCCGACCAGCACCCACCAGTACCGGTCCAGCAGACCGGGTTCGGCGGTGACCTGGACCGAGAGCGGGGTGCGCACCAGGGTGCGGTTGTCGTCGGTGGTGTCCTGGACGGTGACCGTGCCGCCGATGCCGAGCGGGCCGTCGTCGAGCCGCCCCTCGAAGGCCTTCGCCTCGCCGATCCTGAGCCGGATCTCGTGGGTGGTGGACGCGCCGGGCTTCACCACGATCTCGGCGGGGCTCACGCCGAGGAGCCCGGCCCGGACATCCGCGAGGGAGAGCCGCAGCGTGTGCGGGGCGTCGGTGGTGTTGGTGACGGAGAGGTTCGCGGTGACGGTGTCCCCGGGGTGGCCTTCGCCGCGGACCGGGCCGAGCGCCGTGGTGACGGGCAGGGCTCCCGGGGAGACCTGGCCGCCCTCGCTGCGGGTGTCGGCGCTGAGCCCGGAGGCGGTGAGGGTGCCGCTGACCTTCAGGGCGCCGTCGGCGCTCTCGGGGACGGTGACCGTACCGCTGAAGGAGCCGTCGCTCTTCGTGGGGTCGGGGCCCTTGCCGTCGTCGGTGAGCCGCAGCGGCACCGGCGCGAAGCCGTCGCCGGTGAGCTCGCTGCTGACCTTCAGACCGGCGTAGTCGGCCGGATCCTTGATCTCGTAGCCCTCACGGGTCTGGAGCCGCATGGTGACGGTCGCCTTCTGCCCGGCCTGCGGGGAGGGCGGGTCCATCGTGATGGAGCCGCGCAGCTCGCCCTGCCACAGGACGCTGACGCCGACGGGCAGCGAGCGGTGGCCCTCGGGAGCCTTCACATCGACCTTCCACCGGCCGGGCACCGGGTCGATGATCTTCAGCGCCTCCACGGTGTTTCCGCCGCCCGCGAGTTCGAAGGTGGAGTCCTGGAACGTCCCCGTGGTGGGCACCTTGTTGCCGAGCGGGTCGGTGTAGGTGACGGTCACCTCGGGGGAGCCCTTGTCGACGACGATGGAGCCGACGGTCGCCAGCGGCGAGATGGTGATGGGCAGGGTGGCGGGCGGGCGCTTGCTCGGTCCCGGCTGGTAGCGCAGGCAGTGCGCGGCGGCGAAGATCCGCTCCAGCACCGGCCCGACGTCCTTGGCCCCGGAGACCTTACGGGCGGTGGGGCGGGCGGACGGCAGGTCGACGCAGCCCTTCTGGTAGCCGCCCGCGGCGATCCTGTCGAGCTGCTCCTTGTCCGGTGCGGGACCGAAGCCGAGCGGCCAGATCTGTACGTTCTTGGCGGCGGCGTTCTTGAGCTCCCGCTCCAGCTGCCGCTTGCCCTCCGCCTCGCGGTGCGCCGGATCCCCGTACTGGGGGCTGCCGGTGACGTCCATCTCCCCGTCGGTGAGCAGGAACAGCACCCGGGGGACCGACGGGTCGGTGCCCGAGCTCAGTTCGTGCACGCCCTGGCGTATCGCGCTCGGGAAGTCCGTACCGGTGCCCTCGCTCTTCTTGCGGCCGCGCAGCTTCTCCACACAGCCCCCGATCGACTCCCGCCCGGCCGCGTCCAGTCGGGTGCGGGGGCAGGCGGGGTCCACCGCCCGCTGGTCGGCCGACTCGGCGGCGGCGAAGCCGAACACGGTGATGTGCGAGGTCGCCGAGACGTCACCGAGCGCGATCCGGGCGGCGGCGGCCTTCTCCGCCTTGATGTCCTCGGGCGCGAGGCTCGCGGACTGGTCCACGGCCACCGCGTAGTTGACGGAGGCGAAGGCGGGCGCGGCGGCCGCGGCCGGTTCCGGATCGGGGGCGGCCGGTGCTGTCAGCGACATGAGCACGGCCGCACCGGCCAGGACGGACAGCGCCGCCCGCCCGGCCCGGCCGGTGCCGGCCGGGCCTCTTCTTCGGTCAGTTCGCACGACCGTCCCCTTTTACTGTCGTTGCGTGTCTGCGTGTCTGCGTGGTGTCGTGAAGCTCGACGTACGTGTTCGATCGCTCTGTGTAGTCGTCGGTGGTGCGCCTCTGGACGTGGCGCACCCGTGCGGTTCGGTCAGCGCGCGGCCAGACTCCAGGCGAGAGCCAGCGCGGCCGACGGGGCGAGCGTGGCGACCGCCCAGCGGATCGCCCGGTATTTCGCGGACAGGATGGCGCTGACGTCCACGGCCTGGACGAGCAGCCAGCCGACCGGATCGCGGCCCGCCTCGTTGATCCGGGCGGCCAGCACGTCGTAGTCGAACGGGGCCAGCAGGTCCCCGAAGTACGTCACCCCTTCCTGGTCGCGGACCGTGCCCGTACGCGGCAGGAGCGCGCGGACCAGGGCGGCCACCGCGACCACCCACAGCAGCCCGGCCACGACCAGCGCCAGGTCGCCGGGGCCCTGCCAGTCCGGGGAGCCGTGCCGCCCGATGAGGAAGGCGGGCAGGGCGAGCGCCCCCGAAAGCAGCACCGCCGCCTTGGAGTCGGCCCTGCCCAGGTCCTCCCGGACAGTCACCAGGAGCCGTTCCGCGATGCGTTCCCCCGCCCTGTCCGGCCCGTGCCGACCCCCGTCCGGCACCGGCGCGGTCGGGGCGGGGGAAGTCCGTGTACCGCCGTCGGCGCTCACCCGTCGTCCTCCGCCCAGCCCCAGCCGTCGTCGCGGGTGCGGGCGCGCGGCGCGGGCGGCTCGGGCGCGGGCCCGGAGTCCCGGTCCCGGCTGCGACTCCGGTCCCGGTCCTGGTCCCGGCTCCGGTCCTGGCCATGGCTCCGGTCCCGGTCGGGCCGGGGCCGCCGCACCGGAGGCTCGTCCGACGCCCAGTCGGGGGTGAACGGCTCCTCGCGGGCGGGCTCCAGCTCCCGCGGGGTCCTGCGGGCGAGCCGGTTGCCCACGAGGCCCTGGATGCTGAGGCGTTCGCGGTTGAGATAGGCGAGCGCCTGGGCGTCCATCTCGCTGGAGGGGATCTGGCCGCTGGCGACCATGTCGAAGAGCCGGTCGACGCGGTCCTTCTCGTCCTGCCGGCCCTCCTGGCGGATCTTCTCCAGGAAGTCGTTGGCCGCCTCGGGATCCGCGGCCAGCATGTGGCTGAGCTGCTCCAGCTCACCGCCGCGCAGCATCGTCAGGTAGCGCTGCTGGCGGATCATGTTCAGCTCGGCCCCGGACGCCTCCTCCCGGACGGCCTCCGTGTGGCCGATCGTCCGGTCGTCCACCCGCAGCCGTACGTACAGCCGCACCCGCAGCCCGAGGTCGGCGCCGAGGTCGTTCCACCGGCCGGAGACGCAGGTCTGGGTGATGGCGGTGTTGGCCTGCTCCGCCTGGTGCACCGGGTACTGGGCGGAGATGTCCCGCAGCCGCTCCAGGGTCGGCGCGGTGAGCCGCTGGGCGATGTCGGTGACCACCTCCACGGCCACCAGGTGCGGGTCCTCGACGGTCCAGTGGATGTCCACCTCCGCCTTGAAGAACGTCGCCCCGCCGGTGGCGGGCAGCTCCATCCGCAGGGTGGTGACATAGGTGCCGGCGGCGATCTCGCAGATGGTGTGCGGCCGGGCCAGCGGCGGCTTGTCGTAGTGCTCGATGCCGGAGACGCCCGCGACGCTGTAGCCCCGCCGGTAGAACAGCACCGACGTGGTGCGGGCGCCGCCCTGCCGGAACGAGCCCGTCGGCTTGTACTCCCGCAGGAACGGGCCCGCGGGCCTCGACGCCGCGGGAGCGTCGTCCTCGGCCACGCCGTTGCCGGCCACGCCGTTCTCCTCAGCCATGACTCTCCTCCTCGTCGGATCGCCGCTGCCGCGCGGGCACGGCGAGCCGCCACAGGGCGCGTGCCGCTTCGGTGGTGAGCGGACGGTCCTGATCCCTCATCATTCGGCGCAGCAGCCAGTCCAGCCGCCGCTGGTCGCGCTCCTCGGCGATCAGCGCGGGCAGCAGCGCGGCCAGTCCCGGCCGCGTCCACTCGCGGCCGTTCTTGCGCGTCGCGGAGCGCAGCATGTGCTCCAGGGCGTCGAGCGCCACTCCCTGGGACCGTGCGGTGTTGAGCGCGGTCCAGAACAGGTCGGCCAGCCGCCCGGTCAGTTCGGGCCGGGTCGCGGCCAGGGCGAGCAGCAGCGGCCAGTCGCCCCGGTCCGCCAACGGGGTGCCGGGGTCCTCGTCGAGGACGTCGTCCACATCGATCAGCGCCAGCCGGACGATGGTCACCAGGGCGAGGTCCTGGTACTCCTCGCCGCGGTGCCCGGTCCAGTCGGCCAGCCGCTTCAGGACGACGGAGCACTCCGGGAGCAGCAGCAGCCGGACCACGTTCAGCGAGGCCACGGCCAGCAGCTCACCGTCGTCGCGGGTCCCGATCCGGGCCAGTGTGTCCAGGGTGTCGTCCATCGAGTCGGCGGACCGCCCGTAGCCGAGCGCCATCGCCGCCGTCCAGCGCAGCGAGGCCGAGCCGTACCGCGACCAGTCGTCGACCACCTTGCGCACCGCCTTGCGGTGCGAGGCGTGCCCGGCGGCCTGGTCCAGCGCGGCGGCGGCGAACACCCTGCGGCGCGGTGTGGGCGCCTCGGCCAGCGGCCGGACCACCTCGGTGTACCCGTGCTCGAAGTCCCGTACGGACAGCTCACCGGCGGCGACCGCGGCTCGCATCGACACCTCCGGGCGGGGGTCGTCGGCGAGCAGCCGCAGCCAGCGGACGACCGGGAGGCGGACGGGGAAGTGCCGGTCCCAGACCTCGGCCAGCACGGCGGCGGGCAGCGCGGCCCCCCGGTAGTAGACCAGCCGCCCCTTCACCTCGGTGCCCGCCACGTCGACGGTGCCGTCGACCTGCCGGGCGCGCGAGAGCGCCAGGTCGGATTCCGGGTCGTCGCAGAACAGGGGGCGCGCCGGGGTGTTGTCCGGATCGCTCTGTACGGACAGTTCCCAGGTCAGCAGGTGGGCGGCGGCGGACACGGCACTGTGCGAGGCGCCGCCGAGTACCGCGAGCGCGATCCGGAACGCCACCGGGTGGAACAGGGCGGCGGTGCCGGAGCGCACGGGCGTCCGGCCGTCGCCCGGGGGCGGGGCGGCCAGGGCCCGGTCCACCCCGGCGAACCACTCGTACGCCTGGACGGCCGCGAGCCCGCGGCACCCGGACAGCAGTTCCTCGCGGTCGACGGTGCCCAGGAGATGCCCGGCCAGCAGCGAGGCGAACAACTCGGCCTCGGCGGGGCGCAGATCGTCGAGCCCCACCGCCTCGGTGACCTCGGGATCCTCACGGAGCTCGGCGGCCCGCTCCAACAGCCGGGAGAGCGCCCCGTCGCGGCTCCCGGCCTCGCTCGTGCCCCGGCCTCCGTCCGGGCTGCCGTCCCCGTCCCGGCTCCCGCCGTCGACCGTGCCCCGGCCCCCGTCCCGGCTTCCGCCCCCGCCCCCGCCCCCGCTCCCGCTCCCGCCCCCGTCCCGTTCCGTGTCGCCGTGTTCCTCCTCCAGCCGCTCCCGCAGCCGGACGGCGACCAGTTCACGGGTGGGGGCGGGCGGGCAGATCGCCCCGTACCGCCCGGCCAGCAGCGGGTTGGCCGCCGAGCCGACGCTCACCACGACGACCGCGTACGAGCCCCGCTGGGCCAGGGCCGATGCCAGCTGGTCCAGGTCCGTCTCGTCGGGCGGCAGGGTGCCCGGCCGGTCGAGCGCGGGCTCCAGCAGATACCCGGTGCCGGGCAGGCGGCCGCCCTCCCCGGCGGCCACCTCGTCGACCAGCTTGCGCACCCCTTCCTCCGGGGCGGCCCGGCGCACCCGCTCGCTGTTCCCGGCGCCCGCGCCGTTGCGGGTCACCTCCTCCAGGAGCGCCAGGGCGGTGCTGGTCCGGCCCGTGCCGGGGGCTCCGCCGAGCACCAGCAGCCGCCGCGATTCCAGCGCCCGGCGCAGCCGTACGTACCCCGCCGGCACGATGTGGGCCCGCCGCAGCCGTCGTAACTCCTCCTCGGGGACCGGGCCGTCGCGCATCGTGAGGCCGGAACGCCGGGCGTCGAGGGTGACGTTGATGTCGCCGACGTGGGCGTGTTCGATGCGCGAGCGGTCGAAACTGGTGAAGTCCCGGCCGCTGGTGAGGAGTTTCCGCCCGGACCGCCGGGCGCGCGCGGCGGCGGCGAGGTCGGTCGGCTCCTTCTCGCCCTCCTCCTCGGCGAGCGGGTCGCGGGTCAGATCCTTGAAGCGGTCCGCGGCGCGCTCGCGCTCCTTCTCCCGCTCGGCGGCCTCGTCGTCGGCGGAGTCGGGGACGTCGGGACCGTCCGGGGCGTCCTTGGCCTTGTCGTCCTTCCGCCCACCGCCGCGCGGCGGTGCGTCGGGCGAGCGGTCGTCCTTCGGCTCCGGACGCGCGGGCTCGGCCGGGGCGTCGGCCACTGCTTCGTCGGCCATGCTCAGTCCTTCCGGGGGCCGGGGCCGGTGACGCGGCCGATGTGCACAGGCTGCTGGTAGACGTTGTGCTGATGCACGGAGAGGTCGCCCCGCGCGGTGTACCGGACGGACGCGTCGCCGTCCTCGTCGCCCTCGCCGTCCCCCTCCTCGCCGTCCACATCACTGCCGTCCACGGGCCCACGCGGGGGCTCCGCCGAGGAGACGGCAGCGCGACCGATCGACCCGGTGTCCGGCGCGGGCCGTCCCGGCAGGTGGAACCAGGCGGTGACGGCGCCCTCCTTCAGGACGAGCCGCGCCGGGGCGAAGCGCGCGGGATCGATGAACTTGCCCCCGGCGCGTACCACATCGGCGTAGAGGGAGTCGGAGACGGCGAGGACCAGATCGGCCTGTTCGCGGTCCAGCAGCTCCCGGGCGACGGTGGAGTCGGCGAGCCGGCACGTCAGGTCGACCGCGCGCCCGCTGATGCCCCGGCTGTCGTGACGTACGGGACCGACGTGCATCGCCACCCGCAGCCCGAGCGGCACGAGCAGGGAGCCGTTCTCCTCCCGGAGGTTCTCGTGGACCTCCACCATCCACAGGCCGAGCAGCCGCGACACCGCGATCCGGCCGGGGACCGACATCAGCACGCCGTCCCCGCGGTCCTCCATGTGGACGGCGTCCTGGGCCACCCGGGCCTGGGCGAGCGCGGACTCCAGGACCCGGTAGATCCGCTGCCGCATCCGCGGCTTCTCCGCGTCGCCGTACTGCCCGGAACGTCTGGCGTCCACACTGATGACCAGCTCGTAGCGTGCCTCACCGGCATCCGACGCCTCGTGTTCCACCCCGTGTTCCACCCCGCGCTCCGCTCTCTCTCCGCTTGCCGTCCCGTACAGCTTCCGGCCCGGGACGTAGGCCGTCTGTAGCCGTTTACACACGGCGGGGCAGAGCTTCTACTCCCGGTGTCCCTCCGCCAGGAGGGCGAGCAGCTCGGGGTCGAGGATCTGCACCATGCGGGTGCCGGTGCGCACGATGTTCTGGGTGCGCAGCAGCCGCAGCGCCTTGGCGACGGCTTCCCGGGTCGCCCCGACGGTGGCGGCCAGTTCGTCCTGGGCGAGGTGGACGACGGTGCCGCTGTTTCCGGGGCCCGGCACGGGCGGCGCGTAGGGGCCCGGGGCGGCGGCCCCGGAGAGTTCGGCGAGTCGGCTCGCCAGGCGCTGGAGGACGGTCAGCGAGGCGAGGGCGGAGCGCTCCTGGTCGGCGCTGCGGAGCCGGAAGGTCAGCTGCCGTATCACCAGCCCGCTGACCCGGGGATGGGTGGCGAGGAACCGGCGGAACGCGTCGCCGCCGATGACGGTCGCCTCGACGGTCCCGAGAGCCCGTACGGTGGCGCTGCGCGGGTGTTTGTCCAACGCGGCCATTTCCCCCAGGAGTTCGCCCGGGCCACGGAGTCCCAGTATCAGCCGGGTGGCGCCCCGGTCGGTGGTGCGGGAGACGGTCGCCCAGCCGCGGATCATGATGACCACATGGCCGGTCCGGTCGCCCTCGGTCAGGAGCGGGGCGTCGGCCGGGTACTCCTTGCGGTGCCCCAGGGCCATGACGCTCTCGTACTCCGGGGCGGTCAGCGCCCGCCCGAACGCCAGCTCATCGCCGAGCAGCCCCATGGCCACTCTCCCCCCCCCGCGGCGGTATGTATGGCCCGTTCCCGTTGGCGTAGATGCTTCCAGAACCACCCCTTGAGAGAGGTGAATTGCGCCACACATGCGATACGCGCGGGTAACCGATGCGTTGCCTGGTCGGCGGTGCTGTCCGCCGTACACCCCTTCCCCGTACGGGCATAACGGAAGGGAGTCCTCCACGGCACCCGGCCCTCTCCGCCGCTCTCGGCCACGCCTCTGACCGGGGGAGTTGTGGCGGGGCGGCGGTACGACGGTGGCGACACGCCGATACGGGGCCGGGGTTACGGGTGCACGGGTGACTTGGCGAGAACTTGGGTTTGGTTCCCCACATGCCACCGGCCCCGGGAAACTCTCCCGGGGCCGACGGATCGTACGGCACGGAGCGCATCAACGCCCCGCTGAAAGCGACTAGTTGGCGTCCACCAGCTGGTGGGCCGGGACCTTCACGGTCCGGGCGCCCTTCTTGCCGCCGAGGATGACCTTGCGCAGGGCGCTGTTGTTCTTGTAGTTGGTCTCCTTGAGCCGGTTCTCCGGGTTGGCGAGGACCTGGATGTAGTACGTGCCGTTCGGCAGGCCCGTGATGTCGAAGGACTGGCCGGGCAGGTCCTGGGTGTAGGTGTCACCGGAGCCGACGTCGAGCACCTCGCGGACGGAGATCGAGTTCTCCTGGCCGCACGCGGTGGACAGATCGGTGTTGTCCGGGTGCCAGTTGGCGTTCTTCACCGTGTAGTCGACGGCGTCGGTGTTGGCCAGGCAGAACGCCTCCTTGCCGCTGCGCACCGACTCCTTCTTGTCGGCCTTCAGCAGCCGGTAACTGGCGAAGTCCGTGAAGTGCCAGTGCTCGTGGCCGGGGCGCGGGTCCCACTCCATGGTGCCGGTCGGGGTGTAGCCGACCTGCTTGCCCTTGGCGTCGTAGAAGTACTGGTACGCGTCCATCAGCTCCTTGCCCGGCGAGCGGAAGCCGTCCACGACGAGCTTGGCCGGGCCCGCGTTCCACACGTTGGCGCTGAAGGCGAGGTAGTCCCGGCCGGACTTCTCCTCGTAGCCGTCGTTGACGGTGATGCCGTACGCGGGCAGCGAGCGCAGGTCCGGCTTGGGCACGTCGGGCACGGTGGCCTTGCCGGTGGGCCGCTTGGCGTTGGGCTTGACCGCGGGCGCCTGCCGCGACCCGTCGGTCTGCCCGGGCCGGTCGCCGACCTTGGCGGCCGAGAAGGCCTGCCGCTGGAGGGCCTCCTTCTTCAGCGCCCAGGGCAGGGCGGGCGGAGCGGGCGGGTAGGGCCCGTGACCGACGTTGAAGGTGGGGGTGGCGCCGGTCGTCCGGGCGGCGGGGGCCTCGGGACGGGCGGGAGCGCCGTGCGCGGCATGGGCGGAGGCGGCGGGTGCGTCGGCGGCGGCCTGGTGCCCGTCATGCCCCGCGTGCTGGTCGTGCCCCTGGTGCCCCTGGTGTCCGGCGGCGGACTTGGCGGACTTGCCGGACTTGGGAGCCGCGCTGCTGGCTGCGGCGTCTGCGCCCTGCTCCTCCTCTTCCCAACTGCGCTCACGGACCGTCACCTTGACGGACTGCGGCTTGTTGGCGATGCCGAAGAGGTCGCGGTACTTCTTCGTCACGGAGATCTTGGCGGTGTAGGTCCCGGCCGCCAGCTTGACCGGCTCGGCGTAGTACCCGGCGTAGGTGTTGGACGCCCAGCCGTTCTCGACGCCCCAGACCGAGCCGAGGGTGAACGGGTTCACCGGACAGCTCTGCGGATACTTCGAGTTGGCGGGCGCGTCCGGCCGGATCCGCCCGGAGGCGTTGTTGGGGCAGAAGGCCTCGGTCTGCTTCAGCACGGTCTTGCCGGCCGCGTCGGTGACGGAGATCTGCGCGAAGTCCGGCAGCCCGGAGAAGTCCTTCACGAGCCCGGGGGGAAGCGCTTTGGTCGTGGTCTTCTTCCCGTTCCGGAGCACCTGCGTGGCGACGACCGGGTCCTTGTACGACTTACGGGTCACCTTGAGCTCGAAGGCGCCGTTCTCCGAGGTCAGATAGGTCCCGAGATCGAGATAGACACCGGGATCCTCCTTCCACGAGTCGAGCGTCACCGAGTTGGTGGCGGCGATCAGGCTGAGCTTCGGCGTCGGCTCGGCCGTCTTGGCGTCGGGCGCGGCGGCGACGACACCCGCCGTCACGGCGACGGCCGCGGCAACGGCGATCGAGGGGCGGGTGAGACGGTTGGTGCGGCCCTGCGGGGATCTGGTCATCATTCCTCGTACTTCCGGCTTCCGAGTGCGCGATGGAACGTGGACGATCAGCACGGCCCCAACTCACCTGCGGCGACGCTGTGTCCGGCCTGTGAGAGGCACTGTTCGGCCCTTCAGGTTGTCTGGTCTCCCCTGGACCGATGAGAGTTGTCCGGAAAGCGTTGTTCGCCTCCACTCCGCGGAACACGTGGTGCTGGCAGGAAGCTGGGGCTTCTTTCGCACACGGGTGCGCATTCTGAGAGTGCATGGCTGATTTCCCGCCATGGCGATCGAACATGCGACAAGTCTGTACGGCCGTGGTTTCACCGCCTACAGAGGCCGGGCCCCGAACGACAGACCCGGGGGGGGGGCTCCGCCGGGGCCGGACGCGACGCTTTGCCGCCGACGGCGTTGGTAGGGCGTGAACGAGAGTTTTTCTGACGCGCCGATGGCCAGTGATGGCCCGAGCATCCTTCTGCGTCCGCAGAGCACATCACGGTTCGGGCCGCTCGTCGTCCTGTACGTTCCGGCTGTCGAGCTGGTCCGTCTGGTGACGGGGGCGGACGCCGCCGAGCGCCTGTCGGTCATGCGGGGTTATCTGCACGACACCCCCGAGACGCTCGCCCTGGAGCAGCAGGCCCGGGACAGTCCGGAGGATTTCGAGGCGTCCGGCTGGATCGTCCTCGGAGCCGACATGCTCGCTCCCGCGAGGTCGGAGGGTTTCACCGACCGGATCTGGATTCACGGGATCGAACTCATCGACGGCTACCAACGGCTCAAGGCCCTGGCCCGGGCGCAGGACGAACTGGGCCCCGCCCATCTGGAACGTACGTTGCTGAAGGTCGAGGTCCACTGCGGCAGCGAGCGGGAACGGGCACGCAGGATGCACGGGCACGCGGACCGCTACCGGAACATCCGCGTCGCGCGGGACCGCCTGCTGCTGTGCCCTCACATCCAGCGCCTCGTGCGAGCGAACTGGGAGGGGTGGACGTTCTGTGTCCGGCGCGGAGTGATCGCGGGGCCGAGCGGTACGACGTACTACCTGACGGAGGTGACGCGGGCACTCGCCTGTCTCTCGGGCCCCGGGCCCGAACTGGCCCATCGGACGGTGAGCGACGAAGGCCTGGTATCCCTCTGGGACGACATCGGCTCGCCCTCCTATCTGTCGCTCTTCCACTCGCGGATGACTCCGCTGGGCATCATGCGCGCCGTGGAGTCCTACCGGGCGGCGCGGGCAGCGCTGGAGACGCTCCCGAAGAGCCGCCGTCACCAGGGGCACGGCAGGCTCATGCTCCACGCTCCCCAGCTCATCCACTGGGCCGGCTGCCGGTTCCTGCCGTGGGAGCGATTGCACGACAGCTCCAGCGTCTTCGACTGGGACGACGCGCTGCGGAACGACATGAGAGGCCACATGGAGGCCGCGGTCACCGAGTTGGTGCGCCGGTACGAACAGCGGGTCCCGGTCGGCGAAAACGACCGCAAGATCTACTACGAAACCGCAAGGGAACTCTGGCTGTGGCAGGACCTGTCCCGCGGCCTGTGAGCCCCGTGCGGTCAGCCACGACTCCAGTCGATGGTCCCCGGGATCTCGTTCTGGGCCGCTGCTGTCTGCTGGCCGGGTACGCCGAGGATGCTCTCCACGTCGGACCCGGTGATGCGCGACAGGTTCTGCGTGGAGGCTGCCACCAGCACGATGTGCGCCTTGCGCAGCACGTCACGGGGCTTGCGGGCCGCTCGCTCGAAGAGCCGGGCCACGGCATCGGCGGTGAACGGGTGGAGGTCGTCATCGCGTGCGTCATCCTTGGCCGCCGCCGCGAGGTAGCGCCTGAGGAGCTGGGCTGCCTGGGCGGCGTCCCGCAGCGGAGGCAACTCGACGGTGCTGAAGCGGTTGCCCGGGGTGAGGTCGAAGCTGGGCAGGTCGGCGAGCGTCCAGGCATGCTTCATGATCGCGGACGCCCGTGGATGCATCGTGGCGATCAGCGTCATCATGTCCGCCATCGGGAGCGTCTCCACGATGACGTCGCGGAAGCGCTCGACCTCCAATTCGCGCTTCGCCTTCGCGGTGGTCGTGCTGGCCAGGTCCTCCAACTGATCGCAACAGAGCAGGACATGCTTGATGCCGGCCGCGGCGGCGAAGACGAGGAAGGTCGCCATGTGTACGGCGCCGTTCCGGGAGCGGGAGATGGGGGAGATCTTCGTCAGATAGTCGACGGCGGCATGCGGATCCTCGTCGCACAGGGCGACGATCAACTTGTCGTCCGGCGGCCCCAGCGTTCTGCCGCGCACCGCGCGATGGCTGTCCGCGACCGCCTTCGTCAGGGCTTTCACATCGCTGTCGCCGATCCGTTCGGCCAGTCTGCCCCGCAGTCTTCCCGCCAGGGTCGGGGCTTCCCCCGCACGGAACTTGACCGCGTACTCGACCCCGGCGAACAGTGCCGCGCCCAGCGAGCGGACATGGACGGTGTCGAAGCTGGTGAAGACCGAGCAGATCGGGATCTCGGCCGCATCCGACTCGTCCAGCCCGGCCTCTTCGTAGACAGCCCGGCCGAAATCGGAGTTGATCCTCCTCGATAGATGCTGCAGGAGTACCGATTTCCCGAAGCCTCGGGCGTCGGAGTCGTTGGGGATGACTCCGGCCGACCACAGGTATCCGAACTTGAGGCCGGAGAAGGACATTCCTAGGACGAACTTCTCGATGGCCTCGCGCAATTGGTCCGCGTGAACGTCAGGTTCGTACAGCAAGCCGTTCTCGCGGTCGTCGTTTCCTCCCACTCTCGCCATGCCGGTGGAGGGAAACGGGTTGTTGCGGAAGTTCCACTCTTTCTTGATCCAGACGATACCCGGAAGGAGAGGGGTGGAATTCATCGTGTCAAAGCCTCCTCGCTGCTGCGGGCCCCGAAGAGGCTCATCACGTGGAAGACCCGGTCATGGCCCAAGCCGTTCCGTAGTACGAGTGGCCGGACCGACCCCGGGGTCCTGAGTTGAATGGCCTCGTCCAGGTGGATGCGAAATCCCAGGTCTGGGAACTCGCCGCGATAGGCGGCGTCGATGGCCGCATCGAATTCGTCGTCGCTGATGCGCAGCTTCCAGCAGACCGCCGCTCTGACACGCCAGACCGGATGGTAGGAGGCGTCGTCCAAGTGACCGTCCGGTGTGCTCCAGATCTGAGGGAGAGACCGCAGAACCGAGGATCTGACGTCGTGTCCGACGAACCGCCGGAAGACCGGCCCGGAGCCGGAACCCTCGACCCGGCCGGTGGCCCACAGGCGTAGCGCCGGCGGGCCGGGCGCGTAGTAGCTGAAGTTCGCGAGCCCTAGGAACCGGGTCCAGCGGCGCAGCAGTTCGTGGCTGATGTAGTCCATCGGGCACCCGGCGGAGCCGAGCGAGAGGCGAACGGCCGCCTCCTCGCACAGCAGGATGAATCTCTTCCGGGTGATGAGCGAGTCCTCTGCTCCGGTCGCGCCGGACGGCCGCTGCTGGACGCGGCGTTGCCCGGCCCGGGCCTTGGACCGCTGGACAGCGCGCGTCACATAGCCGCGCAGACTCTCCTCGATGACGTCGGGCGGGGCGGCCCAGCCCAGGTCCCCGGCCCGCGAGGCGTCGGTGACATGGGAGATGAACGCGGCGAGATACCGTTCGAGACTTCCGTCCGACGGGCCGTCGTTGCGCAGAAGGGGCACGGTCAAGTGGTCGGTCGTGCTGTCCGGACGGGCGCCGACCAGACGGAGATAGCCCTCGAACTGAGGGTGGGCGTCCAGGAGTGCGCCTACCAGCGCGTTGTAGCCCGCCAGCCGGTCCTGCCGCACCAATTCCGCCCACGCGCGGCCCGCCTGGGTCGTCTCGTAGGTCACGTCCGCGTGAGCGTAGGCCGAGCGGGGTGTGGAGGGCAGCACATGGCGTTCCACCCAGCCGAGGCGCATCAGCTCCTTCAGGACATCAACCGTGTTGTGCACGTAGCTCATCGCGTCGGCCCGCCGCCGTTGCCACTTCGCCGCGTCGAAGGAACCGTCGTGGTCGGTGCCACGTGCCAGCGCCTCGGCACGGTCGAGAATCGCCAGCCGGATGTGTTCGAAGGGCTTCCCCTCGGCCACCGCGAGGGCGGCCGCTTCGACGTAGGCCAGCTCCTGCAGGCGAGGGATGCCCGCGCCGCCCACGCTCACCGGCCGATACTCCAAGCCTGTGCGACAAAGACGTCGATAATATTTTCAGAAAGAATCACTGAATTCCTTTCCGGAGGCTGTGTCGGCCTCATTGGGCATGAGGCCAGTATGCGCTGCGCCTGCGGCCGTCCGTACGTGGGGTGGGTCGGATGCGGACCGGAAGTCGGCAAGGAAGATATTTGTACGGTGAGGTCTCATGGGGCATGAGGCCGACCGCAGGAAAATTCTTCTCCCCGAGGCGAAAGACGCGGCGTGGGGGAATCCATGTTCGCCTACAGTTCATCCCGATCGCCGCTCCGGGGCCCAGGCGCACAGGTGATCGACCTCTCATGACGATGCGTTCGAGGCATATCCACCTCGGCACGCCCGGGCATTCCTGTGCCCGAATGCGAAAGCAAAGGGAGAAGAAGTGATGAGCAGTACGATCCTGGCTACCGCCGACAGCATCGAAGTAAGGCTCCCCTCCGCATTCCACCCCGGCTGGAACCGCCTGCCGGGGGTTCGGGTCGCTGGGAGGAATCTCACCATCGAACCGGCCGAATACTTCTTCCGGCTCGAGTCCCACAGCTGGCTGATCGCGGACTGGGAGAAGGTGCGTGATGAGCTCCTGCCGGTGAGCGAGACGACCGGAAGCGCGGTCGAGCAGCTGACCTTGGACTTCATCCGGCAGCACGCGAGGCCGACCGGTGACCCGGCGCTGGTGCTTCGCACCGCCTACGAGGTCTACGGACACCTCTTCCGGGGTGAGCTCCTCACTTCTGCCGGACTGCCGCACGTCACCACCGATCACCTGCGGATGCTCCACGAGGCAGCCACACTCATGGCGCTGAACAAAGTGGAGTTGGACGGCCACATCTCCAACGTCGGCCCGTGCTGGTTCTTCCCCGCGGCTACGTCGGTGGTCTTCGGCCTGGACGACGAAGAGGGGCGCATGCTCGACGAGCTGTACCACGGCGCGTGGTTCAACGAGCACCGCCGCCTCGAATCGGTCAAGGCCCACGCGGCACTGGGCGGGCGCCTGGTCCACGGCTGTCAGGCGGCAGCTGACCAGACCGGCGGCGTAGTGGCACCGTACGGCGCCGCCATGGAGGTGTTCCGGCGCGACCTGGAGACCTTCAAGAAGGACTGGATCGCCCGCGTCTACGCGCATCGATCCGTGCCCGTCGGCTGCTGACCCAACCGCCGCCCGGGGCGTTGCACCGCCCCGGGCGGCACCCATCCAGGTTCCATCGCCCCGACTCTGAAGCATCGGAGATCAGTGTGATCAGCAAGGGCTCCCCGTGGTACGAGTACGCCGTCCATACCCGATCGGCCCTCGGCGGGCCGGAAGGGACGGCGGACCGCATGGAGTGGGGAACGTGGCCGGGGGTGGGGCCGGGCGCGGAGGTGCTGGGCCGGTCTTTACGCGGGCGGCGTGTTCTGGAACTGGGCTGTGGCCAGGGGCAGAACGCCGCCCATCTGGCAGACCGTCACCATGCGCAGGTAACCGCTGTCGATCTGGTCGACCTGCAGATCCAGCACGCCCGGGAGCGGTACGGAGAGGTTCCGGGCCTGACACTGCTCGCCTGTGACGCGATGCGCTTTCTCCAGCACACCGAGACGGTCTTCGACATCGTCTACTCCGTCTTCGGGGCAGTCGGCCTGGTCGACCCCCGGTCACTGCTGGCGGCCATCGCCCGTCATCTGAGACCGCACGGACTGCTCAGCTTCTCGGTGCCTCATCCCGGGCGCCCCGGGGCGGGACCGTCGGGTGGTCCTCAGCCGCGCCAGGGAACCATTCGACTGCCCGACGGCAGCCGCCACCCGGTCGCCCGATGGGAGCTGAGCGTCGCCGACTGGCGCCGGGCCCTGCCTCGGGCAGGCATGCGCACCGTCACCGTACGGGAGTTGGGGCATCCCGGCCGGACCCACCCCACGGCGCTGCTGGTCATCGCGCGCAGAAACTGAGCCACCCGCGCGCGGCACGGCGGCAGTTTTTCCTGGCCGCTGTGCCGCTGTTGCTCCCCGCCCGGGCCGCCTGACGCCTGCCGTCGTGGTCAGACCCCCCGCGCCCGCAGAATTCCCTCGACGCCCAGGAGGAAGGTCTCCGCGATCGGCTTCGGGTCGGAGAGGCAGCCCGCGGCCATGGCGCCGTCGCGGAGCATGACGAGGTGCCGGCCGGCTCCGTCGGCGGGCTCGTCGCCGACCTGCGCCAGCAGTTCGGTGACGGTCTCCAGGAACCACTGGCGGTGGGCCAGGACGGCCTGGTGGATGGGGTGGGCGGGGTCGGGGTACTCGGCCGCCGCGTTGAGGAAGGCGCAGCCGCGGAAGCCGGGGCTCTGGATGCCTCCGGTGATGAACCGGGCGATCGCCCGGACCGCGTCGGCCGCCGACTGCTCGCCCGCCCGCGCGGCCGCGATGCCCGCCCGGATGCCCCGGTCGGCCTGGTCGAGGTAGGCGAGGACGAGCTCTTCCTTGCCGGTGAAGTGCCGGTACAGCGTGGCGCGGGTGACCTGCGCCTCCGCGATGATCCGGTCGACGCCGACGGAGTGGATGCCCTCCGCGTAGAAGATCTTCGTCGCCGTCTCGAGCAACCGCGCCCGCGCCGCCGACGTACTGCCCCTTCCCGTGCCTTCGCTCATGCGGCCAGATTACCGCACGCGTGAGGGAGAACGTTCGGTCTTGACAGCGGAGGGCCGGTTCCCTTGAATGATGAGAGAGACCGAACGTTCTCCCTCATGCGTGGAGGGCCTCCGGTGCCCGGCCGACCGACTCCAACTCGGTTTCCCCGAAAGGAACTTCCATGGACACCCTCGTCGGTACCCGTACTCCTCCCATCAGCGTCCCCACCGCCCTGCGCAAGCTGTACCTCCTGCGCTTCGCATTCGCCGCCGCATGGGCCGCCCTGCTGTTCGCGACCGCCGACACGCTGGGCGCGCTCACCGCGACGCTGCTGGTGATCTACCCCCTGTTCGACGTGGCCTGCGCGGTCGTCGACATCCGGTCCGCCCGGGCGAACGGCCAACCCGTACGCGCCCTGTACGCGAACGTCGCGCTCAGCGCCCTCACCGGCATCGGCCTCGCCGTCGCCGCCACCTCCGGTATCCCCGCCGTCCTGCGGGTCTGGGGCGCCTGGGCGATCACCGCGGGCATCGTCCAGCTCGTCGTCGGCGCCGTACGACGTCAACTCGGCGGCCAGTGGGCGATGATCGCCAGCGGCGGCATCTCCACCCTCGCCGGCGCCTCGTTCATCGCCCAGGCGGGCAAGGACGGCGCATCCCTGACCAGCCTGGCCGGTTACGCCTTCCTCGGCGGCGTCTTCTTCCTGGTCTCCGCGCTCCGCCTGCGCGATCAGCGCGGGCGGTAGCCTGCTGCCCGTCCGGCAAGGTTGGAAGTGAGCGGCAAGCGAGAGGCTCGGACCATGGCGGAGAAATCGGCCCACACTCCGGATGACGGCCCCGGCAGTGGCCCCCGCCCGACCCCCGAACGGGACGCACCGGTCATCGTGAGCAACGAACCCGGCTCGTTCGCCTGGGGTGTCTTGACCAAGCGCCATCCGGCCTTGATCCAGCAGGTACGGGACGCCTTTCCGTACGGCCCCCGCCGGCACGAGGCACTCGATGCCCTGCTGGAGCAGAATAACAACGGGGTGATCGAACCGCTAGCCCTCTCGGAACCCGACCATGAACAGTGGTCGGTCTGGGGACGGGAGCGGGAGCTCTTCGGGCGATCGTGGTTCGACGCCCCGTTCCTGTGGGCGGAGAGCTACTTCTACCGCAGGCTCCTCGGCGCCGTCGGGTACTTCGGTACGGGCCCGTGGCAGGGCGTCGACCCCTTCGCCCCCTTCAAACAGGCCGAGCTTCGCGGCACGGCGGTGGACGAGGAGCTTCGCGCCCTGGACGCGCTCGCCGACGTACCGGCCGAGGAGCGAGCCACGGCCCTGCTCCGCGCCTCGGTCTGGGGCAACCGCGCGGACCTGGGCTTCCGCGTCACGGAGGGGGACGCGGCACCCGGCGCCGCGGCCGATGACCTGGTCGCCGACGACAGCGCTCTGCTCTGGCAGCTCCTGCCGCCGGAGCCGGCGCCACGGTCGCCGTGGTGGCGGACAACGCGGGGCGGGAGCTGATCCCGGACCTGATCCTCATCGACCACCTCCTCCTGCACCGCCATGCCGAGCGGATCGTGCTCCACGTGAAGCCCTACCCGTACTACGTCTCCGACGCGATGACCGCCGACGTCGTCGACTGCCTGCGTCGTCTGGTGGAGGCGCCCGGTGAGGCGGGCCGGATCGGACGCCGCCTCTGGGACGCCATGGCGACGGGGCGCCTGGAGGTCCGGACCCATCCGTTCTTCTGCGCGCCGCTGCCGTACGAGGAGATGCCGGGGGACCTACGGGCGGAGTTGGCGGCGGCCACCTTGACCATCCTGAAGGGCGACCTCAACTACCGTCGGCTGGTCGGCGATCGGATGTGGGACGCGACGACATCGTTCGCGGACCGCACGGCGTACTTCCCCGGGGCGGTCGCGGCGCTGCGCACACTGAAGTCCGACGTGGTGGTGGGGTTGGAGCAGAAGACGCTGGAGGCTCTGGAACGGTCCGGTGCGGCTTGGCGCACGAGCGGTACGCATGCCTTGATCCAGGTTCGGGCGTAGGGCCTTCCTCCCGGTCAGAGCCGGCCCCCATGGGTGAGGTCTTCCCTTTTTCGTGGGGGATTGCCTTATGAGGGACCCTGGTGGCGGCCTGGTCCGTCGGCGGCGGGAGCGACGCGGGACCGTGTCACGCGGGGCGACCGGAGCGTGCCTCCACCGCGTCCAGCAGCAGCCCCATCACGAACTCGAACTGATCGTCCTCGTCGGCCTCTGCCAAATACGGTGCTACGGAGGCGAGTTGAGGGAAGCGCTGCGGAGAAGCCATGAGGTACTCGCGCTGCCAGGCCATCCGGTCGCTCTCCCGCTCGGGCCCGGCCAGTACCGCCGACGCGGCCTCGAACGAAGCCATCGCGAGCGTGACGTCGACCAGCGCCCGGTAGTAGCGGGCGGACTCCCGCGCGCCGAAACCCGCCTCCAGCAGCGCGCCGATGACCAGGTCCGCTCCCCGGAACTCCGCGTCGCGCCGGGACACCCGGGAGGCGACCAGCACGGCCAGGGCCGGGTGCGCCTGGCAGGCCCGGCGCACCCGGCGGGCCAGCTCGGTCAGGGTCGCCCGCCAGGTCGGGCCGGGCTCGAAGCCGTCGACGGCCTCGGCGATCAGCTGTTCGGCGAGGCCGAGCAGGATGTCGTCCTTGCCGGAGAAGTAGCGCAGCACCGCCGTGTGGTTGGACCCCAGATCCGCGCCGAGCCTGCGCAGCGTCAGCGCCTCCGGGCCCTCCTGCTCCAGCACCGCCAGCGCCGCGTCCAGGATGCGTTCCCGGCTGAGCGCGTTCGAGGGCGGCCGTCCTCGCCTGGAGCCGACGGATCTGGGGGCCGGGCTGTCGGGATCCGTCATGCTCCCATCCTAGGTGCGTGACCACCGGCCCCAGGGGACGACTACCCGTCCGCCGAGAGGTGGGCCACCAGCGCGGAGAGCGCCGTCACGGTCTCGCCGTCCAGCGCGGGGTCGTCGGCCACCGGCCAGGCGCTGGTCTTCACCACCACCACGTCGGCCTCCGCGTCGACCCAGAGGAACTGCCCGTATATCCCGAGGCCGGTGAAGGCGCGGTGCGGCCCGCCGAGGGTCCACCACTGGTTGGAGTACCCGTAATGGGCCGGGTACGCCTCACCGAGCGCGCTGCCCTCCAGGCGCGGCAGGCCGGCCCCGCGGCTGCGCGCGACCCACCACTGCGGGACGACCTGCTCCCCGTCCCACCGGCCGTCGTGGGCCATCAGCAGGCCGAGCCGGGCCATGTCCCGCACCGTGGCGTTGAACGAACCGCCGCCGACGGCCGTACGCGGCACCCTCCGCGACAGCGCGTAGTAGGCGTCGGACTCCGCTCCGATCGGCCCCCACAGCCGCTCGGCGGCGTACTGCGCCAGCGTCCGGCCGGTCGCCGCCTCCAGGACCCAGCCCAGCACCTGAGTGTCGAGCGTGGAGTAGTTGAACCGGGCGCCCGGCTCGCTGTGCGGCCGAACCGACCGTACGGCTTCCAGTACGGTCCCTCCCTGCCCGGTCACCGCCCGCATCAGCCGGTTGACGGGGGCGTCCGGGTCCTCGTAGTCCTCCTTGCCGCCCACCCCGCTGCTCATGTGCAGCAGGTCCTCGACCGTCGGGCCGTCGAACGCCGAACCGGCCAGCTCCGGGCAGTACGTGACGGCCTTGTCGTCCGTCGACCCGATCGCGCCCTCCTCCAGGGCGATCCCCACCAGCACCGACGTCACCGACTTCGTCAGCGAGAACAGCTGGAGCCGCCGGTCCGGCCCCGCGAACCGCCCCGGGTACGCCTCGTGCACCAGCCGCCCCCGGTGCACGACCGCGAACCCCGTCGTATGCGTCCGGGCGTGCAGGTCGGACAGCGTCCTTGTCGCCCCGTCCCACTCGTACGTGAACTCCAGCGGCCGGGGAGCCCGCGGCAGAACGCTCGGGCGGCCGGCGCGCGGCACGGTCTCCGTCGGCAGCAGCAGCGACATGTGCGAGAACGTCCACTCGTTCAAAGGCGGGCGCATCATCAGCTCGTCCTGATGCCGCCACACCCACCGCACCCCCGCGCCGGCCGCCGCGACAGCCGTAGCCGTCGCGATCACCCCGGCCCCGGACGCCCACTTCCTGTCGCCCACCATGTCACCGCACCTCGCAAACGCTCGCCCGCTTATTTTGAACCAATGGTGACACCGTTGGTTCGTCGAGGCAAGGACCGGCATGAGGAGGGGTGCCGTTGCCGCCTCCGGCAGCTTGCCCCGCCATCCAGTACGTGGACGCTCCCCCGGTGCATGGCCCGTACCGCGAAGCCGTGCATCGTCTCCTCGGGGCGAGGGGCCTTGTCGTACAGAGGTGTTGGCGGGGCCTGGAGAGGTCAACCCTGCATAGTTGTAGGTGGGTGTCTGGCTCTCCGTGCGTCAAGCTGAATGCTCGCTGTCGGCTGACAGGCGGTCAGCCTGGGCGCTCCAAGGGGGAACAAACGGTATGGGCAGTCGAGGGAAGACCATGGTGGGTGCGGTGGTAGCTGCGGTGAGCACGGTCGCGCTGGTCGCCGCGCCGGCGTCCGCGGCCACGGCGGATCTGTCGCGCACCTGTGGCGGCGTGAAGACGTACTACGACGCCTACTCCAGCCGCACTCTGGTCTACACGCAGAAGACAGGCACCTCATGTGCCGGGCACGCCTGGGTCCGTGTCAAGACCGACGGCACATGGAAGAAGTGGATCCATAACAACTCCAAGGCCACGATCAGTAATTCAACCGGCAACTTCCAGGGATCACAGCACAAGAGCTGTGAGACGTGCACCGTGAAGACGCTCTGAACCGAGCGCCCGTGGCCCGGGGCCCGGACGGATACTGCCCGCCGACCTACCAGCACCTCCGCGTCATCGTGGTCGGCGCCGTCAACGGCGTATGCGTGCGACTGGGCAGATCGCATGCGAGATGAAGCCTCCCCGAGGGCTTCAGGCAGATGCTGATCGATGTGCACGCCGACGCCTACGCCGATGCGATGGGCAACGAGTTCAACCAGCGGTTCCCGTGGTTCGTCGATCACTGGTCAGCAATGGACGGCTTCACCTGCGTCGTCGCCTTCGACGGCGACGAGCCGACCGGCTTCGCGTACGGCGCCCCGCTCCAGCCGGGCCGTGAGTGGTGGCGCCCCACCGCGTTCGTGCCGAACAACGGCTACACCGTGACCTACGCCGTCTCCGAGGTCATGGTGCGCCCGCGGTGGCGGAAGCAGGGGATCTCGGAGCGGCTCCACGAAGCCCTGCTGAAGGAGCGCGGCGAAGACCTCGCGGTGCTCCTGGTCGACGTGACCCACCCAAAAGTTCAGGAGCTGTACGAGACGTGGGGCTACGAGAAGGCGGGCGAGCAGCAGCCCTTCGCCGACTCCCCGGTGTACGCGGTCATGGTGAAGAGGCTGCACCCCTGAGCGGTCCCGCCGCCCGCGTCATCTGTGTGCGACGCCGTGTACTGGCAGCTTGTGCTTGTTGTCGGCCGGGGAAGCACGCGGTCCGTATAACCGCAAAGGCCCCCGCAGCGAGCTGCGGGGGCCTTCGACGTATTGCCCGGTGAGAGCAATGGCGGAGGATACGAGATTCGAACTCGTGAGGGGTTGCCCCCAACACGCTTTCCAAGCGTGCGCCCTAGGCCACTAGGCGAATCCTCCGCCGCAAACAATACAAGACGTTGGAGGGTGCTCGCGAACACGTTCGCCGGAGATCGTCCGGGAGCGGGGTTCGGGGGCGTCGCAGGTCGTTCGGTGGGGGAGGGCAGGTGGACCGGAGGGGGTGGGGATCCGCTAAGGTGGGCGTCAGCCCCTCACGTGGCGCTATCTGACTGAACTCCCCCAGGGCCGGAAGGCAGCAAGGGTAGGTTGGCTCTGGCGGGTGCGTGGGGGGCCCTTTGCGTTTGCCGTGAGGTGCTGTGGGGCCGGGTGTCAGTCGGTCCCGATAACCTCGTAGATGTGTCGTCCCTTGCGCTGTACCGCCGCTACCGCCCCGAGTCGTTCGCCGAGGTCATCGGTCAGGAGCATGTCACTGACCCGCTCCAGCAGGCCCTGCGGAACAACCGGGTCAATCACGCGTACCTGTTCAGCGGGCCGCGCGGCTGTGGAAAGACGACCAGCGCGCGCATCCTCGCCCGCTGTCTGAACTGCGAGCAGGGGCCCACGCCGACCCCGTGCGGGGAGTGCCAGTCCTGCCGGGACCTCGCGCGGAACGGGCCGGGGTCCATCGATGTCATCGAGATCGACGCCGCGTCCCACGGTGGTGTGGACGACGCCCGTGATCTGCGCGAGAAGGCCTTCTTCGGGCCCGCCTCCAGTCGTTACAAGATCTACATCATCGACGAGGCCCACATGGTCACCCCGGCGGGCTTCAACGCCCTGCTGAAGGTGGTCGAGGAGCCGCCGGAGCACCTCAAGTTCATCTTCGCGACGACCGAGCCCGAGAAGGTCATCGGGACGATCCGGTCGCGTACGCACCACTACCCGTTCCGGCTCGTGCCTCCGGGGACCCTGCGCAGTTATCTCGCCGATGTGTGTCAGAGGGAGAGCAGTCCCGTCGAGGACGGCGTCCTTCCGCTCGTCGTGCGCGCCGGGGCCGGATCCGTGCGTGACTCGATGTCCGTCATGGACCAGCTGCTCGCCGGCGCGGGCGACGACGGTGTGACGTATGCCATGGCCACCTCGCTCCTCGGGTACACCGACGGCTCGCTGCTCGACTCGATCGTGGACGCCTTCGCCGCCGGTGACGGGGCCGCCGCCTTCGAGGTCGTCGACCGGGTCATCGAGGGCGGCAACGATCCGCGTCGGTTCGTGGCCGATCTCCTGGAGCGGCTGCGGGATCTGGTGATCCTCGCCGCCGTGCCGGATGCGGGGGAGAAGGGGCTCATCGACGCCCCCGCCGATGTCGTCGAGCGCATGCAGGCCCAGGCCTCCGTCTTCGGCGCCGCCGAGCTCAGCCGCGCCGCCGACCTCGTCAACGACGGGCTCACCGAGATGCGCGGCGCCACCTCGCCGCGCCTCCAGGTGGAGCTGATCTGCGCCCGGGTCCTGCTGCCCGCCGCGTACGACGACGAGCGGTCGTTGCAGGCCCGGCTCGACCGGCTGGAGCGCGGGGCCTCGGCCGCCGCCGCTGCCGGCGCCACGTTCGCCGCCCCGCCCGCCGGTGCCGCTCCCATGGGGTACGTGCCGGGGCCCGATGTCCATGCCGCTCAGGGGCCTGCGCCCGTGGGTCCCGCCGGTCCGGACGCCGCTCGTGCCGCCGTACGGGGCGAGGCGCCGCCCGCCGCCTATGCACCGACCCCCGCCCCAGCCCCCTACGCCCCGCCCGCCGCCGAGCCCG
>NZ_LZRD01000053.1 GCF_001687325.1 Streptomyces sp. PTY087I2
CGCCGCGTCCGCCGCCGGAGCGTCCGCCCTGAGCGCTGCCGCCGCGTCCGCCGCCGCCCTGACCGCCGGGGCGTCCTCCCTGACCGCGTCCGCCGCCCTGACCGGGGCGACCGCCGCCCTGGCCGCCGCCCTGGCCGCCGCTCCGGCCGCTGCCGCCGCCGCTTCCGCTGTTCCTGCCACTGCTTCGCATCAAAATTCCGTCTTGTCGTCTGCGTGAGTATCCGGGGTGTCCGGTGCGTCCGGATCGAACGACGGCACACCCTCTAGCGTCTCAGCCTCGATCGCGTCCGCCTCCGGGAGGAAGGGCGCGAGCTCCGGGAGCTCGTCCAGGCCGCGCAGGCCCATTCGCTCCAGAAAGTAGTTCGTCGTCCTGTACAGGATCGCACCTGTTTCGGGTTCCGCGCCCGCCTCGGCCACCAGGCCCCTCTGGAGGAGGGTCCGCATGACCCCGTCGCAGTTGACTCCGCGCACCGCCGAGACCCGCGAACGGCTCACCGGCTGCCGGTACGCGACGACCGCCAGGGTCTCCAGCGCGGCCTGGGTGAGCCGGGCGTGCTGGCCGTCCAGGACGAAGCCCTCCACGGCCGCCGCGTACTCGGGGCGGGTGTAGAAGCGCCAGCCGCCCGCGACGAGCCGCAGGTCGAAGCCCCGGCGCTGCACGGTGTACTCGTCGGCCAGCTCCCGCAGCGCGTCCGCCACGGCCCTGCGGGGCCGCTGGAGCACCTTGGCGAGGTGGTCGACGGTGGCGGGCTCGTCGACGACCATGAGGACCGCCTCCAGGGCGGGCTTGAGGTCGAGCGAGGCGACGGCGTCCTCGTCCCGCTCCCGGCCCGGCTGCTCGCTCATTCCCGTACGCCTTCCTCTTCGGGGGTCCCGTTCAGCTCCTGGTCGAACTCGTCCGTCACCACCGGCTCCGCGCCCTCCCCGCCGCACCAGGCCACCAGCAGGTCGCCCAGCGCCTCGTCCTGGTCGAGGGTGACGGCCTTCTCGCGGTACAGCTCCAGCAGGGCCAGGAACCGGGCGACCACGGTCAGGGTGTCCGGCGCGTCCTCGGTCAGTGTCCTGAAGCTGACCGCCTCCCCGGCCGCCCGCAGCCGCTCCACCACCAGGCCCGCCTGCTCCCGGACGCTGACCAGGGGGGCGTGGATGTGGTCCACGTACACCTGGGGCTTCGGCTTCGGCTGCATCGCCTTCACCGCGAGCTTCGCGAAGCCCTCGGGCCCGATGCTGATGACCACCTCGGGCAGCAGCTCGGCGTGCTGGTCCTCCAGGCCGACCGTACGCGGGTGGCGGCGGGCCTCCGACTCCAGGCGGCCCTGGAAGATCTCGGCGATCTGCTTGTACGCGCGGTACTGGAGCAGCCGCGCGAAGAGCAGGTCCCGCGCCTCCAGGAGCGCCAGGTCCGCCTCGTCCTCCACCTCGGCGGCGGGCAGCAGCCGGGCGGCCTTCAGGTCGAGGAGGGTGGCGGCGACGACGAGGAACTCGGTGGTCTGGTCGAGGTCCCAGTCCGGGCCCATGGCGCGGATGTACGCCATGAACTCGTCGGTGACCTTGGAGAGGGCGACCTCGGTCACGTCCAGCTTGTGCTTGGAGATCAGCTGGAGGAGGAGGTCGAAGGGGCCCTCGAAGTTCACGAGGCGGACGGTGAACCGCTTGTCATCGCTTTCGGGCGCCGGTTCGGCCGCCGGCTCCTGTACGGCCTCCGGTACGGAAACGGCTTCCGGCTCCGGTACGGGCTCCGGCTCGGCCTCCGGTACGGGAACGGCCTCGGGCTCCGGCTCTCGTACGGGCTCCGGTTCCGGCTCCGGGAACGCCGCCACGCCCGGTCCCCGGCCCAGGGCGCGGCGGCGCGGGGCGGTGGGGTCGTCGGGCGTGGGCATGGGGGTCCAGGGGTGGGGCGGCGGCCGATGGGTCCTGCGAGGCAGGCTACCCGCGCCGTGCCGCTCAGCGGCCGCGCAGCCGCCGTACGAGGATGCTCGCGTCGCCCCGGGACTCCAGGTCGGCGAGGACCACCGCCACCGCCTCGCGGACGATACGGCCCCGGTCGACGGCGAGGCCGTGTTCGCCGCGCAGGACGAGCCGGGCGTGTTCGAGATCCATCAGCTCCTCGGCGGAGACGTAGACCGTGATCTTCTCGTCGTGGCGTTCGCGGCCGCTCGGGCGGCGGTTCGCGCCGCGTGCGCCGCCGCGCCTGCGCTGGGGCTGGACCGCCGGTTGCTGCTCGGCCGGGGCGGAGGCGGCGGGGCGCTCACCGGCGGCCTTGGCGGACGGGGCCCGCTCGCCCTCGCCGCCACGGCCGCGCGAGTCGCCGCCGTCGGCGTCGGCCGCGGCGTGCTCCTCACGGTCGGCGGACGACGGGGCCGGGCCGGAGGGATCGCTCTCCCCGGCGGGCGCGGGCACCCGCGGCTCGCCGTTCGCCTTGCGCCGCCGCTCCGCGGGGGAGGACGGCTGGAGGCCCATCCCGCCTCCGGTGGTACGGAACAGTTCGTCGGCCCCCGGCAGACTCACTCGGCGTGACACCGGGCGAGCACCTCCCTGGCGAGCTGGCGATAGGCGGCGGCGCCGACCGAGTTGGAGGCGTAGGTGGTGATGGGCTCGCCGGCGACCGTGGTCTCCGGGAAGCGGACCGTACGCCCGATGACGGTGTGGTAGACGTGCTCGTCGAAGGCCTCGACGACGCGCGCCAGGACCTCGCGGCTGTGCACCGTACGGGAGTCGTACATGGTGGCGAGGATGCCGTCGAGCTCCAGCTCCGGGTTGAGCCGCTCCTGGACCTTCTCGATGGTCTCGGTGAGCAGCGCCACCCCGCGCAGCGCGAAGAACTCGCACTCCAGCGGCACTATGACCTTGTGAGCGGCCGTCAGGGCGTTCACGGTGAGCAGGCCGAGCGAGGGCTGACAGTCGATCACGATGTAGTCGTAGTCGGCCATCAGCGGCTTCAGGGCGCGCTGGAGCGTGGACTCGCGGGCCACCTCGCTGACGAGCTGCACCTCGGCCGCGGAGAGGTCGATGTTGCTGGGCAGCAGGTCCATGTTGGGGACCGCGGTCTTGAGCAGGACGTCGTCGGCCGCCATGCCCCGCTCCATGAGCAGGTTGTAGACGGTGAGGTCCAGCTCCATCGGGTTGACCCCGAGGCCCACGGAGAGCGCGCCCTGCGGGTCGAAGTCGACGAGCAGGACCCGGCGTCCGTACTCCGCGAGCGCGGCGCCCAGGTTGATGGTCGACGTGGTCTTGCCGACGCCGCCCTTCTGGTTGCACATCGCGATGATCTTCGCGGGGCCGTGGTCGGTCAGGGGACCCGGGATCGGGAAGTACGGCAGGGGCCGTCCGGTCGGGCCGATGCGCTCGCGGCGCTGACGCGCGGCGTCGGGCGCGAGGGTGGCCGCGTACTCCGGATCGGGCTCGTACTCGGCGTCGGGGTCGTAGAAGTGCCCCTCGGGCACCTCGGCGAAGTCGGCGAAGCGGTCGGTGTCCCGGCTGCTCTCGTTGCCGGCCGTGGCGTTCACGTTTGGGCCGTCCATCATCTGGGGGGCTGTCGTCATGTGCTGTTGGGTGGCGAAGGTGCGGACCGCGACGGAGCCGACAGCTTCGAGCCCGATCGGGCTCAGACCCCGTGCAGGCATCCCTGGTTGACCACCCCCAGGAGTAATTGTCGACTCATTCACAAGTCGTCTTACCTCCTTGGACGTGACCAGGAAACTTATCGATAGGTCAGCGTGGCACCATGCCGACGATTGGCGACTCTATGGCGTGTCACCGGTCCGCAGCAACACAATCCGCCGGACCCGGCCCGATGTGTCGGCAATCGAACGCCTCGCTGTCAAGGGTGCACAGCGACCAAGCCGCACATTTCACCGCTGCACGAAACGGGTAAAGGGTTACGTTCGGCGCGAGTTGCGCAAGGGCCTCACGGGGCCCGATACACGTCCGGCCGGACCTTGCACGGCAAGGTCCGGCCGGACGTGCGATGTTGACGGATCCGGTTGACCCGTCAGCCGAGAAGCGTGCTCAGCTCGACGTGCGGGAGACCGTGCGCCTCGGCCACCTCGCGGTAAACCACCTGCCCCTCATGGGTGTTGAGGCCCTTGGCCAGCGCGGCGTCGCGGCGCAGGGCGTCGGCCCAGCCGCGGTTGGCGAGCTCCACAATGTAGGGAAGCGTCGCGTTGGTGAGCGCGTAGGTGGAGGTGTTCGGGACCGCGCCGGGCATGTTGGCGACGCAGTAGAACACCGAGTTGTGGACCGGGAAGGTCGGCTCGGCATGGGTCGTCGGACGCGAGTCCTCGAAGCAGCCGCCCTGATCGATTGCAATGTCGACAAGTACACTTCCGGGCTTCATCTTGGCGACGAGCTCGTTGGTGACCAGCTTCGGGGCCTTGGCTCCGGGGATCAGGACGGCGCCGATGACGAGGTCGGCCTCGACGACGGCCTTCTCCAGCTCGAAGGCGTTGGAGACGACGGTCTGCACCTTGGTGCCGAAGATCTTGTCGGCCTCGCGGAGCTTGTTGATGTCGCGGTCGAGCAGCGTGACGTGGAAGCCGAGGCCCACGGCGATCTGGGTGGCGTTCCAGCCGGAGACGCCGCCGCCGATGACGACGGCCCGGCCCGCGTGGGTGCCGGGGACGCCGCCGGGCAGCACGCCGCGGCCACCGACCGAGCGCATCAGGTGGTACGCGCCGACCTGCGGGGCGAGGCGGCCCGCGACCTCGGACATCGGGGCGAGCAGCGGGAGCGCGCGATTGGCGGTCTCAACCGTCTCGTAGGCGATGGCGGTGGTGCCGGAGGTCAGCAGCGCGTCGGTGCACTCGCGGGAGGCGGCGAGGTGCAGGTAGGTGAAGAGCGCCTGGTCCTTGCGGAGGCGGTGGTACTCCTCGGCGACCGGCTCCTTGACCTTCAGCAGCAGGTCGGCGGCGGCCCAGACCTCGTCGGCGGTGGCCAGGATCTGCGCTCCGGCGGCGACGTACTCCTCGTCCGGGATGGACGAGCCGACGCCGGCGTCGTGCTCGATGACGACCTGGTGGCCGTGGCGGACGAGCTCATGCACTCCGGCGGGGGTGATCGCCACCCGGAACTCGTTGTTCTTGACTTCGCGGGGGATGCCGACCTTCACGTCGATCACGGTCCTTGGCTCGGAGGGTCATCCGGACACAGCGGTGCACACCCGGACATATACATCATAAATGGAGACGCCACGAAGGAGCGCGGCAGAGCCAGTCTAATGAAGGACTTCGCGCTGTCTAGCCTTACAAAGCATTAATTTTCTGTCGAAGCACTGCGGATTTCGTAGGCTGAGGCCTCCTCGCCCAGCAATCTATCGGCGGCGCCCCGGTGCAACCGGGCCGCCGCGGGATCCCCCAGCCGGTCCAGGGTGTCCGCCAGCCGCAGCTGGAGCGCGGCCTGAAGCCGCACGTCACCGGCGCGCCGGGCCAGCTCGACGGCCTCCCGGCAGGTCTGGAGCGAATCGTGCGGGCGGCCCGCGTACTCCTGGACCCGGGCCGCCTCGCTGAGCGAGCGCGCCTGGGCCGCCGGGTCGCCGAGCCTGCGGTGGCCGGCGGCGGCGGCGCGCCAGTTCCGCAGCGCCTCGCCGTAGCGCCCGGCGTACGTGTGGACCGCCCCGAGCCGCCCGTACAGCCGGGCCTCGTCGGCCCGCTCCCCCTGGGTGAGGCGCTGGGAGAGCGCCCGGCCGTACCAGTCGGCGGCCCGGTGGTAGTCCCCCAGCTCCTCGTACGCGCCGCCTACGGATTCCATCGCGCGGCCGGTGGCGTACAGGTCCTTCGCGGCCTTTCCGGCGTCCAGCGCGGCCCGGTAGCGGGTCAGCGCCTCCCGGGTGCGGCCGGTGCGGGCGTCCAGGTCGGCGAGGTTGAGCAGGGCGGCGGCCTGTTCGCGGGGCAGCTCGCGGCGGAGCGCCACGTCCAGGACGAGACCGTGCAGCCCGTACAGCTCGGGGGCGGCCTCCTCCGTCCCCCGGTGCGCGGCCAGCGCCCGCACCAGGGCCGCGACCAGGCGGCGCGCCAGGGTGTCCAGCTCCCCGTCGGCCACGGCGAGCCGGGCCGAGGCGAGCAGCGCGGGCTGGCGGACCCGCAGCCAGGCGCCCGCCTCCTCGGCGTTCGGGAAGCGCAGCGAGCGGGGCAGTCCGGCGAGCTTGCCGCGGGCGGTGGACCCCTCGGGCTCGGTGACCGCGCGGCAGGCCTGGAGCCGGCGCACGGTCCGCTCCAGCATCCGGGCGCGGGCGAGCTGGATCTCGGCCGGGCGGTCCCGGTCCTCCAGGAGGGCCCGCAGCATCGGGGCGAGGCAGCCGGGCACCGCGTACTGGGGGTGGGGTGCGCCGTCCGTCCGCAGCAGGCCGAGCTTCACGAAGTCGTCGAGGGTGGCGCGGGCGGCGGAGACCGAGCAGCCGGCCAGCGCGGAGGCGGTGTGGGCGTCGGCGAGTCCGGCGGGGGCGAGGGCCAGCAGACGCAGTATCCGGGCGGCGGTCTGCGGCAGCGAGTCGTGGACGAGTCGGAAGGCGCGGGCCAGCGGGCGGGCGCCGACGGGCTGCTGCTCGTCGGGGTCGGGCAGCTCGTGCAACTGCCCCGCGACATCGGCGACCGAGGCCATGGGGTGGGCCGCGAGCAGGCCGCCCACCAGGGCCAGCGCCGCGGGCTGCCCGCCGCACTCCTCGGCCAGCCGCTCCGCGGTGCGGGGGTCGACGGTGATGCGGACCTGGCCGATGGCGCGGGCCAGCAGCCGCACCGCCGCGCCCTTCTCCAGTCCGCCGAGGGTGCAGGGCCGGACGTCGGGGATGCCGGTCAGCGGCCCGGTCGCGGTGGCGAGGACGAGGCAGTCGGGGTTCTCCGGGAGCAGCGGGTCGACCTGTTCGGCGTCGGCCGCGTCGTCGAGGACCAGGACGAGGCGGCGCCCGGCCAGGGCCTCGCGGACCATCTCGGACAGCTCGTCCTGGTCGGCCCCCGGCGGGACCGCGATTCCGAGGAGGCCGAGGATCTCGCCGGCGGTGCGTTCGGGGGGGACCGGCTCGCCGTCAGGGTCGGTGAGGCCGACCCGGAGCACCCCGTCGGGGTAGTCGCCGGAGCCCGTACCGGCGACGGCCCAGGGCAGGGCGCCGGCGGCGGCCCGGGCGGCCCCGGCGGCGTCGGTTCCGGTGAGCGCCCCGGCCAGCTCCTCGGCGAGTGCGCTGCGGCCGGAGCCGGGGCGGCCCGCGATGAGCAGGACCCGGGCGCGGGGGGCCTTGCGGCCGGCCAGGGTGTCCAGGCCGGCGCGCTCGATGTCCGCCCGGAGATCCTTCAACTCCCGTTCGCGGCCGAAGAATCGGGGTGGGGCGGCGCCGGACGGCTCCTCGGCCCCGGGGGCCTTCGCCGGGCCGCTGGTGTCCACCGCCTGATCGGTCACGAGCCACGCTCCACTTCGCTGCGCGCGATGCCCGCCGGAACTCCGGTCGGGCGCGGTTCGAGCGTAGTTCAGCGGCGGGGACGATCACCGCGGAGCGAGGCGGGGCCGCCCCCGATATCCCCCGATCGGATCAGCATCTCGTATGACCGATCAGGGGCTGAATGGGCGCCGGACGGACCGTCAGGCCTCGAAGGGCCGGGCCGGCCACGGGGCTTCGGCGGGGCGCAGCGCGTCGATGCCGTCGCCCGCGCGGACGGCGGTGAGCGCGAGCACCCCGACGACGAGGCAGTTGTTGTGCAGGTCCCCCGCGATGACCGAGCGGACCAGCTCGTCCAGCGGCACCCGGGCCTGCTCCATGTCGGCCTCCTCCTCGGCGACCGCGTACCGCTCGCCCTCCGCCTCGGAGAGGTCCCGGGCCAGGAAGATCCGTACGGCCTCGTCGCAGCCGCCGGGCGTGGTGTAGACGTCGGTCAGCACCCGCCAGTTCTCGGCCTTGACGTGCGCCTCCTCGTACAGCTCGCGCTGGGCGGCGTGCAGGGGGTTCTCGCCGGGGATGTCGAGCAGTCCGGCCGGGATCTCCCAGAGCCGGTGGCGTACCGGGTGGCGGTACTGGCGCAGCACGAGGACCCGGTCCTCGTCGTCGAGCGCGAGGACGGCGACGGAGCCCGGGTGGACCTGGTAGTCACGGCCGTGGACGGACCCGTCGGGCATCACCACCTGGTCGGTGCGGACGCTGGTCTTGTTGCCGGTGAAGGGGGTCACCGTCCCGGTGACCTGCCACTCCTCGGGCGTGTCCTGGATACCCATGTGCCTACGTCCTCCCACGAAACAGAAGAAAACCGGGGCACCGATCCGCAGCGGATCCGTACCCCGGTCAACCGTAATGCCTCGGTGTTACGCGTCCGCGCCCTTCTCGGCGGCGACCTGGCGCGCGACGGCGGCCTTCACCAGACCCGCGAAGAGCGGGTGCGGGCGGGTCGGGCGCGAGCGCAGCTCCGGGTGCGCCTGGGTGGCGACCAGGTAGGGGTGCACCTCGCGCGGGTACTCGACGTACTCGACGAGCTTGTTGTCCGGGGAGGTGCCGGAGAAGACCAGTCCGGCCTTCTTCTCCAGCTCGGCGCGGTAGCCGTTGTTGACCTCGTAGCGGTGGCGGTGGCGCTCCTCGACATACGGCTCGCCCGCGTACGCCTCGCGCACGACGGAGCCTTCGGCGAGCTTGGCGGGGTAGAGGCCGAGGCGCATGGTGCCGCCGAGGTCGCCGGCGCCCTCGACGTAGGCGAGCTGTTCCTCCATCGTCGAGATGACGGGGTGGGAGGTGGCGGCGTCGAACTCGGTGGAGTTGGCGTCGGGGATCTCGGCGAGGTTGCGGGCCGCCTCGATCACGATGCACTGGAGGCCGAGGCAGAGGCCGAGGAGGGGGACCTTGTTCTCGCGGGCGTAGCGGATGGCGCCGACCTTGCCGTCGACGCCGCGCTCGCCGAAGCCGCCCGGGATGAGAATCGCGTCCACGTCGCCGAGGTGCTCGGTGGCGCCGGCGGCGGTGCGGCAGTCGTCGGAGGTGACCCACTTGACCTTGACCCGGGCCTTGTTGGCGAAGCCGCCGGCGCGGATCGCCTCGGTGACCGAGAGGTAGGCGTCGGGCAGGTCGATGTACTTGCCGACCAGGGCGACGGTGACCTCGTGGTCGGGGTTGTGGACCCGGTCCAGCAGGTCGTCCCAGGTGGTCCAGTCGACGTCGCGGAAGGGCAGGTCGAGCTTGCGCACGACGTAGGCGTCCAGGCCCTCGGTGTGCAGCACCTTGGGGATGTCGTAGATCGACTTGGCGTCGATCGCGGCGACCACGGCGGCCTCGTCGACATCGCACATCAGCGAGATCTTGCGCTTGATGGCGGTGGGGACCTCACGGTCGGCGCGCAGCACGATGGCGTCCGGCTGGATACCGATGTTGCGCAGAGCGGCCACCGAATGCTGGGTGGGCTTGGTCTTCAGCTCGCCGGAGGGGCCGATGTAGGGCAGCAGCGAGATGTGCACGACGAAGACGTTGTCCCGGCCGACCTCGTGGCGGACCTGGCGGACGGTCTCCAGGAACGGCAGCGACTCGATGTCGCCGACCGTGCCGCCGACCTCCGTGATGACGACATCCACGTCGTCGGTGGCCATGCGGCGGATACGGTGCTTGATCTCGTTCGTGATGTGCGGGATGACCTGGACGGTGTCGCCCAGATACTCGCCGCGCCGCTCCTTGGCGATGACCTGGGAGTAGACCTGGCCGGTCGTGACGTTGGCGGAGCCGTCGAGATCGACGTCGAGGAACCGCTCGTAGTGGCCGATGTCCAGATCGGTCTCGGCGCCGTCGTTGGTGACGAACACCTCACCGTGCTGGAAGGGGTTCATCGTGCCGGGATCGACGTTGAGGTAGGGGTCGAGCTTCTGCATGGTGACCCGCAGGCCCCGTGCCTTGAGCAGGGCACCCAGGCTGGAGGCAGTCAGACCCTTGCCGAGGGAGGAAGCGACACCCCCGGTGACGAAGATGTGCTTGGTCGTCGTGGATGTGGGCTGCATAGCCAAAGGGGGCTCCCGTGGTCGCGATTCTGAGGTGCGAACGGCAGCCGAACCGGGGATTCCGGGGGTGCCGTCGCTGCGGTTCGGGGGCCTCGTCCGCTGTCAGAGACGACCACCGTCCACGGGCTACCAGGGTAACAGCGACGGCGGGAGGCTGCTTCCGGCCACACCCTGCACAAGGGCGTCACAGCTTCACCGCAGGCATTTCACGTCCCACCCGATCAGCTCAGAGATCTTGCGGACACCGTCGCGCGGATCTTCGTGGTGCGTCGTATCCTGCTCAAACACTCGCTGCCGAGACGGCCGGGCGGCGGCACCACCCAGGCCGCCCACCGGTACAGGAACTCGTCGGATCTTCCCGGGTGAAAGACCCTACGACCCCCTTGACCCGCAGTAAGCGCCCTTTGACGGGGCGACATGGCCGTTCGACTGGAGACGCACGTGGCCGGGCGCATCGAGGATTACGCACTCATCGGAGACATGCAGACCGCCGCCCTGGTCTGCCGGGACGGCACAGCGGACTGGCTGTGCCTCCCCCGCTTCGACTCGCACGCCATCTTCGCGGGGCTGCTGGGCACCGAGGAGCACGGCTTCTGGCGCCTGGGCCCCGCGAGAGCGGAGGGAACGGAACCAGCCTCCGCGGACCGGCGGCGTTACCGCGGTGACTCCCTCATCCTGGAATCGGAGTGGGACACACCGCGCGGCACCGTACGGGTGACCGATTTCATGCCCCCGCGTGACGGCGCGCCCCAGCTCATCCGGATCGTGGAGGGTGTCAGCGGCCGGGTGCCGATGCGCTCGGAGCTGCGGATGCGGTTCAGCTACGGCCGGGTGACGCCGTGGGTGCACAAGGTCGACAACCGTACGGTCGCGGTCGCCGGCCCGGATTCGGTCTGGCTGGACACCGAAGCGGAAACGTATGGCCAGAATCTGACCACGTACTCCGACTTCACGGTGGGCCCCGGGGACCGGGTGGCGTTCACGATCAGCTGGCAGCCCTCGCACCACGAGCCGCCCGCCCTCCCCGAGCCGGAGAACTCGCTGGAGGCGACGGAGAACTTCTGGCGCGAATGGGTCGAGCAGTGTACGTACCACGGGCCCTACCGGGAGGCGGTCGTCCGCTCCCTGATCACGCTCAAGGCCCTCACCTACGCCCCCACCGGCGGGATCGTCGCCGCGCCGACCACCTCGCTCCCCGAGGAGATCGGGGGCGTACGGAACTGGGACTACCGCTACACCTGGCTGCGGGACGCCGCGATCACCCTCTCCTCCCTGCTGCGCACCGGCTACCGGGAAGAGGCCCGGGCGTGGCGTGAGTGGCTGCTGCGCGCGGTGGCGGGCGACCCGGAGAACCTCCAGATCATGTACGGCATCGCCGGCGAGCGCGAGCTGGGCGAGGCGGAGCTGGACTGGCTGCCCGGTTACGAGAACTCCAGCCCGGTCCGCGTCGGCAACGGCGCCGCGAACCAGCTCCAGCTGGATGTGTACGGCGAGGTCACCGAGGCGCTGCACCTGGCGCACATGACGGGTCTGACCCGCAACGACTACGCCATGGGCCTCCAGCTCAAGCTGATCGAGTATCTGGAGAAGCACTGGGAGGAGCCCGACGAGGGCATCTGGGAGGTGCGCGGGCCGCGCCGCCACTTCGTGCATTCGAAGGTGATGGCCTGGGTCGCCGTCGACCGGACGATCAAGCTGGTCGAGTCCGGCGACGTCGAGGGCCCGCTGGAGCGGTGGTACGAGCTCCGCGACGACATCCACCGGGACGTCTGCGAGCGCGGCTACGACAAGGAGCGCAACACCTTCACCCAGTCCTACGGGTCGAAGGAGCTGGACGCCTCCCTCCTCCTCATCCCGCAGATGGGCTTCCTGCCGCCGGACGACAAGCGGGTCATCGGCACGATCGAGGCGATCCAGCGGGAGCTGTCCACGGAGGACGGCTTCATCCTGCGCTACCCCACCGAGGGCGAGGACGCGGGCGTCGACGGTCTGGAGGGCGACGAGGGCGCGTTCCTGGCCTGCTCGTTCTGGATGGCGGACGACCTCGCGATGATCGGCCGGGTCGACGAGGCGCGCCAGCTGTTCGAGAAGCTGCTGTCGCTCCGCAACGACCTGGGTCTGCTGGCCGAGGAGTGGGACTCCAATCTCCAGCGCCAGGTGGGGAACTTCCCGCAGGCGTTCAGCCACGTCCCGCTGATCGACACGGCGCTGCGGCTGACGGCCAGCGGCGCGTACGTGGGCTGAGGCCGGTCACCGAACCGCCCGTCGCGCTCCTCACGGCGCGGTGGGCGGTTCTGCTGTGTACGCCCGGTGCAGGGTCTCCAGGGACCGGGGCGCGGCGGGCAGTTCGGTGGAGCCGATGCGGTGGACGGGGATCCCCGGGGTCCAGGAGTTCATGTCCAGAAGGCGGCGTCGTCGAAGCCGTCGGCGACGGCCTGGCGGACCGGCGGGGCCGGACGACGGCGGTCCGGTCCGGTCCGCACCAGGAGTGTCGGGTCGCCGTCGGGCGCGGCGAACTCCCCCGCCGTGGAGGAGACCGTGGCGGTCAGCGAGAGATTGGCGGCCGGTGCGGCGGCGAGGGCGGTACGGAGGTGGGCGCGGACCACGTCCTCCGGCAGGGCCCGGCCGAACAGCTCCACCGACGCGGACCGCAGCCGCTCCAGATGGAGGTCCAGGCCCCGGATCCGCCCGTCGCGGATCTGTGCGGCGGTGAAGTGGGCGTGGCCGGAGAAGGCGAGCGGTGCCAGGTCACCGGTGGCCGCCGGCCAGCCGTCGAGGTGCGCGATGTGCGGGGAATCTCCGTTCATGGCTGGGACGTTAGAGCTTCACACCGGTGTCAAGGTCAAGCGTCGAGGGCGGGGAATCCATGCTGATCGGGGAGTTGTCCCGGCGGACGGGCGTCAGCGCGCGGTCGTTGCGGTACTACGAGGCGCAGGGGCTGCTGGAGGCGCGGCGCGGGACGAACGGCTATCGCGCGTACGACGAGGACGCGGTGGCCTCCGTACGGAAGATCCGGGCGCTGCTGCGGGCCGGGCTCTCCACCGATGTGATCCGTCAGGTGCTGCCGTGTGCCCGGGGCGAGCAGGCGGGCTTCGACTGGTGTGCGGAGCTGCGGGCGATCCTGGACGGGGAGCCGGCGGACCTGGACGAGCAGATCGAGGCGTTGCGGCGCGGCCGGGGGGCGTTGGCGGGGTTGCCGGCCGAGCGGTGACGGGCGGTGAGCCGTCCGGGCCGTCCCTGACCACGGCATCCGGGCCTCCCCTGCCATGCGCACCCCGGGCCCCGGGCGGTAGCGTCCTGAACAGGACAGTCCGGATCAGGACGACCGCCCGGGAAGCGGGCAGGGCACCAGGGGAAAGCGGGCCGGGTACGTGGAGAGCCACAGCGGAATCACCGTGCAGCGGGCGCTGGAGCTGCCGGGGCTGCGCGCCGGGCTCCCGGAGGTGGTGGCCGGGGCCGACCGGCTGAACCGTACGGTGCGCTGGGTGCACGCGGGCGAGGTCCCGAACATCGCCTCGCTCCTCAAGGGCGGCGAGCTGCTTCTGACGACCGGGCTCGGCCTGGGCGCCCGCCCTGCCGAACAGCGCGCCTTCGTCCGCCGTCTCGCCGACCGGGGCATCGCGGCCCTGGTGGTGGAGCTGGGCCCGCGTTTCGGCCGACTACCCGCCTCCATCGTGGACGCCGCCCGCGCGGCCGGGCTTCCGCTGGTCCAGCTGCACCGCGAGGTGCCGTTCGTCGCGGTGACCGAGGAGGTGCACACCGAGATCGTCAACGGGCACTACGCGCTGCTCCAGCAGGCGGAGGAGGTGCACCGGCGCGCCACCCGGGCGCTGCTCGACGGCGGCGGGGTGCCGCAGGTCCTCGGGATCCTCGCCGACTTCACCGCCAATCCGGTCTTCCTGGAGACGCCCGACGGCCAGCTCCTGTACGCGGCGTCCACGGGAACCGGCCCAGTGGGCGCGGACCCGCTCCAGGTCTGGGAGGGCATGCGCGGCGACCGGGCGGCCCGGGAGTCGCCGCCGACCGGCGCGTTGCTGGTGGACGTGCCCGGCGGCGGGCCGGAGACCGGTGCGGTACGGGCGCGGCTGGTGCTGCTCGCGGTGGCCGGGCCGCTGGCGACCGTGCACCGGATGGCGGCGGAGCGCGCGGCGGGCCTCCTGGCGGTCGTGCTGATGCAGGCCCGGCAGGAGGAGGAGCTGGCCGCCCGGGGCCGGGGCGACTTCCTCACCGACCTCGCGGAGGGCCGGATCGCCCCGGAGGACGCCCCCGCCCAGGCCCGGGTGCTCGGTTTCCGGCCCGGCGAGACACCGCTGCTCCCGGTCGTGATGCGGCTGGCCCCCGAGCTGTCCCCGTCGGGCAACTGGGCGCTGCTGGCCCGTGCGGTCCTGGAGGAGCTGGCCTCGGTCGGCGTGCCGGTGCTGCTCGGCGTACGGCCCGTGGAGGGGAGGGTCCCGCTGCTGCTGGGGCTGCGGTCGGAGAGCGAGCGTACGGCGGTCGCGGACCGGGTGGCGGCGGCGCTGCGGGCGGGCGTGGAGCGGGCCGGTCTCGACCGGGCCGGATCGCAGCCGCCGGTGGTCGTGGTCGGCGTCGCGGGCGGCTGGGCGGCGGCGGGCGCGGGGCTGCGGCACGCGTCGGAGACGGCGACGGCCGCGCAGGGCCTGGACGACCGGCCCTGGTACGACGCCCGGCGGCTCGACATCGACCTGCTGCTGTGGCGGCTGCGGGACCATCCGGACCTGGCGGCGTTCGTGAACCGGGCGATCGGCCCACTGCGCGAGCACGACCGCACCTCGCGCCCGCCGTTGCTGCCGACGCTCCAGGCCTATCTGGCGCACGCGGGCCGCAAGGCGGAGACCGCCCGCGAACTGCACCTCAACCGCCAGACCCTCTACAACCGGCTCGCCCGGATCGGCGAGCTGCTGGGCACGGACCTGGACGACCCGCAGACGGTGCTGGCGCTGAGCCTGGCGCTGCGGGCCCGCCGCCACGCGAGCTGACGGAACCGGCCTGCCGGCGCACCACAGAGCAGCACCGAGCTCAGCGGCCGCGCCCCGTCGCCAGCGGCTGCGCCAACTCGTCGTAGACGCTGAGCACATGGGCGATCGTGTCGTCCTCGGTGGGCCAGCCCGCCGCCTGCACCCGCCCGGCCTCGGCGAGGCGGGCCCGCGCCGCCGGGTCCCCGAGCAGTCTCACGACCGTACGGGCAAGGGCCTCGGCATTGCCGTACGGCACCAACTCGGCCGCTTCGCCGACCAGTTCGGGCACACCGCCGACCGCCGTGGCCACCAGCGGCACCCCGGACCGCAGCGCCTCCTGCGCCAGCAGGGAGCGGCCCTCCCACCGGCTCGGCAGCAGGGCCAGATCGGCGGCGGCGACCAACTCCCCCACACCCTCCCGGGATCCGACGAGCACGACGGGCAACTCCTCGTCCCTGATCCGTCGTTGCAGGGCCTCCCGGTCGCGCCCCTCCCCCGCGATGACGAGCAGCGGCACGGGGTCCAGCCGCCGCCAGGCGCGCGCCGCGTCCAGCAGGGTGCCGAAGCCGTGATGCGGTACGAGACTGCCGACGGCCATCAGCAACGGCCGGTCCACCGCCCCCAGTTCGGCCCGCACCTTGCCCTCGTCGACCGTTCCGTCCGGGTGCGGGGGCGGGACGGCGACGGGGGCGAGCCGGGCATCGCGGGCGCCCCGCTCCCGGGCCCGGTCCACCAGGTCGGAGGAGGGGGCGAGGACCACGGCCGCCGCCCGTGCGGCGCGCCGTTCCAGCAGGTGCAGGATCTGGCGGCGGGCGCCTTCCGCGTACCGCCGGGTGTGCCAGGTCGTCACCAGGGGTACGGCGCGTCCGCTCAGCGCGAGGGCGGTGCGGGCGGCCGCGTGGAGTCCGTGGGCGTGGACGACGTCCGCGCCCGTGCAGGCGGCCCGCAGCGCGGCGACGGCGGCCGGGTCGCTGCGCCGGGGCACCGGCAGGAAGCGGGCTCCGGTCGCCGTGAAGTCGTAGGCGCGGTCCACGGCGGCCGGCGCGCAGACGGTCACCTGCACCCCGCGCGCCACCAGCCCGGCGGCCAGCGAACCGACGTGCGCGCTGCTGCCCGCACTGCCGCCGCCCAGGACTTGGACCGTACGCAGCTGTGACACGTTGATTGGCTCCCCCGGGGCTCCGGAGTCGGCGGTAAGTACAGCGCCAAGGATGCCAGCCCGTACGCACGTTCCGGCACCGCCGTAACGTTGCTGCCGCACCCACGGCGGCAACCGACCACACCGCATCACCCTCACGGGTGAATACAGAGGTCCAGGGTTGCCGTCATCGGCGACGGAAGGGGTGGGGGCGGAGGCACCCCGCCCGCCCCCGACCACGCGGGGCCGAGCCGGACAGGAGCGCACCGCGCACCGCCCCTCACCCGTCGGCGCGCGCCGTCGCCAGCAGTTCCTCCGCGTGGGCGCGGGCCGTCTCGGAGTCCTCCTGGCCCGCCAGCATCCGGGACAGCTCCCGGACCCGGTGCTCGCCCTCCAGGACGGTGACGCCGCTTCGGGTCACCGAACCGTCGACGGTCTTCTCGACCAGCAACTGCCGGTCGGCGAAGGCCGCGACCTGCGGCAGGTGGGTCACGACGACCACCTGTGCGGACTTGGCGAGCTTGGCCAGGCGCCGCCCGACCTCCACCGCCGCCTTGCCGCCCACGCCCGCGTCGACCTCGTCGAAGAGATACGTCGGTACGGGGTCGGAGCCCGCGAAGACGACCTCGACCGCGAGCATCACCCGGGACAGCTCACCGCCCGACGCGCCCTTGGCGATCGGCCGGGGCTGGGCGCCCGGGTGCGGGGCGAGGAGCAGTTCCACCTCGTCGGCGCCCGAAGGGCCGTAGAGGACGCTCCGCCCGCCGATGTCGATGCCGGACGCCTCATCCGCCGCCTCGGTCTGCCGGATGGCGAAGGAGACCCGGGCGTGCGGCATGGCCAGCGAGGCCAGCTCCTCGGTCACCGCATCGGCGAACCGGGCAGCGGCCTCCGTACGCGCGTCGGTCAAGGCCTGCCCGAGCACGGACAGTTCGGCCCGCAGAGCGTCCCGCTCGGCGGTCAGCTCGCCGATCCGCTCGTCGTCACCCTCCAGTTCGGTGAGCCGGCCCGCGCCCTCCTGCGCCCAGGCCAGCACGGCCGCGATGTCCTCGCCGTACTTACGGGTCAGGGTGGTGAGGGCGGCCCGGCGCTCCTCCACGGCGGCCAGCCGCAGCGGATCGGCGTCGAGCTGATCGGCGTACCCGGCCAGCTCGCCGGAGACATCGGCGAGCAGGATGGAGATCTCCCCCACCCGGTCCGCCAGCGCGGCCAGCGCCGGGTCGTGGGCCCGGACCCCGTCCAGGGCCTGCCCGGCGGCGGCGACCACGGTGGTGGCGTCGACGCTCTCCGGGTCCTCCGGGTTCCCCGCCAGCGCGGTGTGCGCGAGGGAGGCGGCGGAGGCGAGGGCCTCGGCGTGCCCGAGCCGTTCCGCCTCGGCGGCCAGCTCGACGTCCTCCCCCGGCAACGGCTCGACGGCGGCGACCTCGTTCAGCCCGAACCGCAGCAGATCCGCCTCCTGGGCCCGCTCCCGGGCCCGGGTGGTCAGCTCCTCCAGCTCGGCCGCGACGGCCCGCAGCCGCCGGTAGGCGGCCGCGTACTTGGCGTGCGGGACCTCCACACCGTCCCTGGCGTACCGGTCCAGGGCGCCCCGCTGCCGGGCGGGCTTGAGCAGGCCCTGCTGGTCGGTCTGGCCGTGCACGGCGACGAGTTCGTCCGCCAGCTCGGTCAGGACCCCCACCGGCACGGATCTGCCGCCGAGGTGGGCCCGTGAGCGCCCTTCGGCCGAAACGGTACGGCTGATGAGCAGCGCACCGTCGTCGAGTTCCGCCCCGGCCTCCTCGGCCCGCAGCGCCGCCGCGTCGCCCTCGGACACGGTGATCCGGCCCTCGACGACCGCGGCCTTGGCCCCGACCCGTACGAGAGCGGGGTCCGCGCGCCCGCCGAGCAGCAGCCCGAGGCTCGTGACGACCATGGTCTTGCCCGCGCCGGTCTCACCCGTGACCGCGGTGAAACCGGGTGACAGCTCCACCACCGCGTCGTCGATGACTCCGAGCGACCGTATCCGCATCTCCTCCAACACGGACATGACCTTACGAGGTCCCGGGCCGGACGCGCGACGGCCCCCGCTCCCGGATTCACTCTCCCGGGTAGGACGGGGGCCGCGGACGCTCCCGGCGACCGTCAGTGGGGCGCGCCCCGCCACCCCGAGACGGGCAGCGCGAACTTCGCCACCAGACGGTCGGTGAACGAGGCCTGGTGCAGCCGCGCCAGCCGTACGGGCACCGCCCCGCGCCGCACCTCGACCCGCGCGCCGGCGGGCAGCTCCACGGTCCGCCGCCCGTCGCACCACAGCACCCCGTGGGGCGTGTGCGGCTGGACCTCCACGGCGAGCACGGAGGTCGGCGAGGTCACCAGGGGCTTGGCGAACAGCGCGTGGGCGCTGATCGGGACCATCAGCAGCGCCTCGACCTCGGGCCAGACGACGGGCCCGCCCGCCGAGAAGGCGTACGCCGTCGAACCGGTCGGGGTCGCGCAGACGATCCCGTCGCAGCCGAACCCGGTGACGGGACGGCCGTCGATCTCCAGGACCACTTCGAGCATCCGCTCGGGCGACACCTTCTGCACGGCCGCCTCGTTGAGCGCCCAGTCGCTGTGCACGACGTCGCCGTTGCTGTGTACGAGGACGTCGATCGTCATGCGCTCCTCGACCTCGTAGTCGCGGGTGACGACCCGGGAGACCACCTTGTCGAGGTCGTCGCGCTCCGCCTCGGCGAGGAACCCGACGCGTCCGAGGTTGACGCCGAGCATCGGCACCCCGGAGGCGCGCGAGAACTCCGCGCCGCGCAGCAGCGTGCCGTCACCGCCGAGGACGATCAGCAGCTCGCAGCCGTCGACGGCGGAAGGGCTGGTGTCGGTGACCGTCTCCACCGCGTCCGGCAGCGGCAGATCGGCCGCCTCGGCCGCCGAGACCCGTACGCCGAGCCCGTTGCGCAGCAGCCCCTGCACGACGAGCTCCGCGCTGCGGATCGCGGCCGGGCGGCCGGTGTGCGCCAGAAGGAAGACTGTTCGTGCCGTATCGGTCGTCACATTCGTCGTCAACGAGGCCCCTCCGCCACTGCACGGTCGACATCCGCGGGATCCAGCTCGGGTGCGCCGGCCCGCAGCCACAGAAAGTACTCGACGTTGCCCGAAGGGCCGGGCAGCGGACTGGCCGTCACCCCGCGCACACCGAGCCCGAGCTCCCCGGCCCGCCGCGCCACTTCCCGTACCGCTTCGGCGCGCAGCTCCGGGCTGCGCACGACTCCGCCGCTGCCGAGCCGTTCCTTGCCCACCTCGAACTGCGGCTTGACCATGAGGACCAGGTCCGCGTCGGGCGCGGCGCACCGGGCGAGGGCGGGCAGCACGAGCCCGAGCGGAATGAAGGACAGATCCCCCACCACCAGGTCCACCGCCTCGCCGTCGATGTCCGCCAAGGTCAACTCCCGTACGTTGGTACGGTCCTTGACGACGACCCGTTCATCGGACTGCAATGACCAGGCGAGCTGCCCGTACCCGACGTCCACGGCGACGACCTGCCGGGCCCCGGCCCGCAGCAGCACATCGGTGAACCCGCCGGTGGAGGCTCCCGCGTCCAGCGCCCGCCGCCCTTCCACCGTCAGCCCGAGCGGCACGAAGGCGGCGAGCGCCCCGGCCAGCTTGTGCCCGCCGCGCGAGACGTAGTCCGGGTCGTCGTCGTCCTGGGTGACGACGATCGCGGCGGCCGTCTCGACCTGGGTGGCGGGTTTGGTCGCGGTGGTCCGGCCGACGGTGACGCGCCCCGCGGCGATCAGCTGGCTCGCGTGCTCGCGCGAGCGGGCGAGCTTGCGGCGTACCAGCTCGGCGTCGAGGCGGCGACGTGCCACTCCTGCCACGTTCGGTTCAGCTCCTGTGGTCGTGCGTGTTGTCGTACGCGGATGAGGTTCCGGGTACGGCCGTGGGCCCGGGCGGCCCGGGTGCGGCGGCCGGACGGGCGTCCAGCGAGGTCAGCGCGTCCTTGAGGCCACGGTGTACATCCTCGTACACCTCGATGTGCCCGTCCGCCGGGAGGTGGTCGGCGTCGGCGAGCCGCTCCAGCCGGGCGTCCACCGCGGCATGGCCGGTGGGGGTCCGCACGACCCCGAGGGGCGCGGGCCCGGCGGGCTCGAAGGAGGGCGCCGCGGCGGCCGGCTCTCCGTCCACCGGCTCGTCGGGCGTGCTCACGGGCGGTGTCCCCGCCTCCGGCGTCCAGTCGCTCATGCCGAAACGCTACCGCGACCGGCCGGTGTACCGTCGAGCACGATGGCGACCATGGCGGAGTGCCGCAGCGCACTCGACAAACTCTCCGACAACCTCGCAGCCGCCGAGGGCGACGTGCGCAGCGCGGCTGCCCTCGACCGCTCGCTGAGCTGTCACATCAAGGACCTCGACATCACGTTCACCGGCAGGCTGGCGGATGGCCGGATCCGGGTGGCGGACACGGTGGAGGGACCGCCCAGGGAGAAGGCCGAGATCAGGCTCGCGATGACGGGCGACGACCTGGTCGCCCTGGTGGACGGCGACCTGAACTTCGCGAAGGCGTGGGCCGCGGGCCGCGTACGCCTGGAGGCAGGCTTCAGGGACCTGCTGAGGCTGAGATCACTGCTGTAGCAAGCGCCATCGAGCCCGGGCAGATCAAGCCCGTCCGGCGATTGAGGACAAGCCTTTCAGGCGGCAACCTTCCGCGCCTTACGCGCGGCCGGCACGACAAGCGGCGTCCCCGTCTCCGGATCGTCGATCACCTGGCACCGCATCCCGAACACCCGCTCCACCAGCTCCGCGTCGACAACGTCCGAAGGCGCCCCCTCCGCGACGATCGCCCCGTCCCGCATCGCGATGAGATGCGTGGCGTACCGCGCGGCGTGGTTCAGATCATGGAGCACGGCGACCAGGGTCCGCCCCTGCGTCTCGTGCAGCTCGGCGCAGAGATCCAGTACGTCGATCTGGTGCTGGATGTCGAGGTACGTCGTCGGCTCGTCGAGCAGCAGCAGCGGCGTCTGCTGGGCCAGCGCCATGGCAATCCAGACCCGCTGGCGCTGACCGCCGGACAGCTCGTCGACATAGCGCTCGGCCAGCTCCGCGACGCCGGTGGACTCCATGGACTCGTTGACCACCCGCTCGTCCTCCGGCGACCACTGCCGCAGCAGCCCCTGGTGGGGGTAGCGGCCGCGGGCGACGAGGTCGGCGACGGTGATCCCGTCGGGGGCTATGGAGGACTGCGGCAGCAGCCCCAGCGTCCGGGCGACCTTCTTCGCGGGCAGCTGGTGGATCGTCTGCCCGTCCAGCAGCACCTGCCCCTGGCTCGGCTTCAGCATCCGGGCGAGGGCCCGCAGCAGGGTCGACTTGCCGCAGGCGTTGGGCCCGACGATCACGGTGAAGGAGTTGTCGGGAATCTCGACCGAGAGGTTCTCGGTGATGACCCGCTGGTCGTAGCCGAGGGTCACCGATTCTGCGGTGAGGCGCTGCATGGTCGTACTCCCGGAGTCGGCGAGGTGAAGCGGTACGGCGCGGGGCACGGGCGGACCACCGAGCAGCACCAGGTTAGGTTAACCTATCTTCCTTCTGCCGCCACGGGTCCCGGCGGCCGCCGAGCACGCTCAACGCCCTGACGGACAAGGGGCGTCCGGCGACACCGAGAGCTGGTTCAGAGCTGGAGCCCCGCGAGGGCCTTCCCCGTCTCCAGCCCGCACACACCCGCCCCGGCGAAGGTCCAGGCCGCCGCGCAGAGCGCCCGCAGCCCGTCGAGCGCGTCGCCTTCCCCGTCCAGGGCCAGCGCGTCCCCGCGCACGGCGGCCGTCCAGCCCCCGCAGCGGTACGCGTCCCCGTCCGGCGTCACCTCGGGCTGCCCGGTCAGCAGCCCCCGCAGGTCCCGGTCCACATAGGTCGGCCGGTGCTCCGGCGGGGCGGCGAGGAGCTGGGCCGCGTCGGTCACCCCGGTCAGCACCAGCAGCGAGTCGACACCCCCGTTGAACGCCCCCTCGATGTCCGTGTCCAGCCGGTCCCCGACGACGATCGGCCGCTTCGCCCCGGTCCGCAGCACGGTCTCACGGTGCATCGGCGGCAGCGGCTTCCCCGCCACCTGCGGCTCGGCCCCGGTGGCGATCCGTACGACCTCGACCGCGGCCCCGTTGCCGGGCGCGATGCCCCGGGCGCTCGGAATGGTCAGGTCGGTGTTGGACGCGAACCACGGCAGCCCGCGCCGAATGGCGAAACTCGCCTCGGCGAACCGTCCCCACGTCATGTCCGGCCCGCCGTACCCCTGGACCACGGCGGCCGGGTCGTCGTCCGCCGACTCCACCGGATCGAGCCCGCGCTCCCGCAGCGCGACCCGCAGCCCCTCGCCGCCGATCGCCAGCACCCGCGCCCCGGGCGGCAGTTGATCGGCCACGAGCCGGGCGACGGCCTGGGCGGAGGTGATCACGTCGGAGGGTTCGGCGGGCACACCCAGCTCCGTCAGGTGCGCCGCCACCGCGTCCGGCGTCCGCAGGGCGTTGTTGGTGACGTACGCGAGGTGCATGCCCCCGGCCCGCGCGGCGGCCAGCGAGTCCACGGCGTGGACGATGGCCTCGCCGCCCGCGTACACCACCCCGTCGAGGTCGAGGAGAGCCGTGTCGTACGCCTCGCTCAGCGCCGTGGCGCTCCCCGACGGACTCCCCGACGGCCGAACGCGGTCCTGCTGGTGGCTCATATGACTCGCTCCTCTTCGCTCTGCGTCTGCCCCGATCATCGCGTATGCCCCAGGCACACATACGATGCCCTGATGAACACTTCAGGTCCCGTCGACCAGGGGCTGCGGCTGATCCCGTTCCGCGGACTGCGTTACGTCCCCGAGCGGGTCGGCAGCCTTGCCGCCGTGACCTCGCCCCCGTACGACGTGGTCGTCCGGCCGGACGGGCTGCACCACCTGGAGTCCGCGGATCCGCACAACATCGTGCGCCTCATCCTCCCCCAGGCCGACACCGCCCGGGACCGGCACCGCCAGGCGGCCGCCACGCTGGACCGCTGGCTGGCCGAGGGGGTCATCGCCCCGGACCCGGACCCGGTGCTGTACGTCTACGAGCAGCGCAACGACGAGATCCTCCAGCGGGGCCTGATCGGCGCGCTGGCCCTCTCCCCCGCCGCCGAGGGCATCGTGCTGCCCCACGAGGACGTCATGGACGACGTCGTCGCGGACCGCGCGGAGCTGATGCGGACGACAGGGGCCCATCTGGAACCGCTGCTGCTGACCTACCGCGGCGACGAGGGTACGCCGACGGGGGCGGCGGCGGTGATCGACCGCACGGTCCTGCGGGAACCGTTGCTCGCCACGACGACGGAGGACGGCTTCCGGCACCGGCTGTGGGCGGTGACGGACCCGGCGGACCGGAGCGAGATCGAGACAGACCTCGCCCGGCGCCAGGCGCTCATCGCGGACGGCCACCACCGCTGGGCCACCTACCTCCGGCTCCAGCAAGAACAGACCGCGCCGGGCCCGTGGGACTACGGCCTCGTCCTCCTCGTCGACACGGCCCGCCACCCGCTCCAGGTCCGTGCCATCCACCGGCTCCTGCGCGGCCTGCCGGTCTCCCGGGCCCTGAAGGCGCTCACCGGTCACTTCCGCGTCCAGCGGGTCGACGGGCCGCTCCCCCGGGCCCTCGACGTCCTGGCCGAAGCGGCGGCCGCCGGCAACGCGTTCCTCCTCGCCGGCGACGGGAGCTTCCACTTGGTGGACCGCCCCGACCCTGCTCTGCTGGCCCGCACCGTCCGGGCGGACCGCCCCGAGGCCTGGCGCACCCTGGACGCGACGGTCCTGCACTCCGCGCTGCTCGACGAGGTGTGGCGGATCCCCGACGCACCCGAGCACATCGGCTACATCCACGACACCGCCGCAGCCGTCGAACAGGCGGAACGCCTCGACGCCACGGCGGTCCTGATGCATCCCGTACGCGAAGAGGTCGTCCGGGACCTGGCCCAGCAGGGTGTGACGATGCCTCGCAAGTCGACGTCGTTCGGCCCGAAGCCGGCCACGGGCCTGGTCATGCGGAGCCTGGCCCTCGACTGACCGTCGATCGAGAGAGGGGCGGCACTCCGACCGGAGTGCCGCCCCTCTTCTCATCGGCTATCAGCCCTTGGCGGAGCCGTCCGCCGGGCCGTCCTCGTCACGAGGCGCGGCTTCCCCGGCCGTGTCCGCGTCGTCGTCACCGAGGACGTCGACGAACTCCACACCGTCCAGCTCGGCGAGCCGGTCCGACGCGTCCGTGGCGCCGTCCTTGTCGGCCTCCAGCGCCTTCCCGAACCACTCGCGGGCCTCGTCCTCGCGCCCGGCCTCCAGCAGGGCGTCCGCGTACGCGTACCGCAGACGCGGGGTCCACGGCTGCACGGAGCTGGACGCCAGCTCGGGGCTCTGGAGCGTCACGATGGCGGCGTCGATCTGGCCCATGTCACGACGGGCCCCGGCGGCCACGAGCCGCATCTCGACCTGCCCGGCCTTGTCCAGCTTCTGCACCTCGGGCTCGCCGGCCATGGCCATCGCCCGCTCGGGCCGCCCGAGCCCGCGCTCGCAGTCCGCCATGACGGGCCACAGCTCGACGGACCCGGTCATGCGCCGGGCCGCCCGGAACTCGGCGAGCGCCTCGGCGTACTTCTGCGTCGCGTACGCCGCGAACCCGGCCGCCTCACGCACGGCGGCGACGCGGGACGCGAGCCGGAGGGCGATCCGGGAGTACGCGTACGCCTCCTCGGGATCCTCGTCGATCAGCCGGGCCACCATGACGAGGTTGCGCGCGACATCCTCGGCAAGGGTCTTCGGCAGGCTCAAGAGCTCCTGGCGTACGTCCTTGTCGATCTCGTCGCCCGTGACGTCGTCCGGGATCGGCAGCCGCTTGATCGGCTCCCGGTCGCGGTCACGGTCCCGGTCATCGCGCCGGAAGCCACCACGGTCCCGGTCGTCACGCTGGCCGCCGCGGTATCCACCCCGGTCGTCGCGGCGGAACCCGCCACCACGGTTGTCGTCACGACGGAAGCCACCACCGCGGCTGTCATCACGCCGGAACCCACCACCGGAACCGCCCCGGTCACGGTCACGATCCCGGTCGTCGCGCCGGAAGCCACCGCCAGAAGGCCGGTCGTCGTCCCGACGGGGACCACGCGGGCGATCGTCACGCCGGTCGAAACCACCGCTGGGACGCCCGCCCCGGTCATCACGACGATCAAAGCCACCGCTGGGACGGCCACCCCGGTACCCACCACGGTCGTCATCACGACGAGGCCCACGGTCCCGGTCACGGTCGTCGCGCCGGAAGCCACCGCCGGAGGGCCGGTCATCGTCCCGACGGGGACCGCGCGGACGGTCATCACGCCGATCGAAACCACCACGGTTGTCGTCGCGGCGGAACCCACCACCGCGGTTGTCGTCACGCCGGAAGCCGCCACCGGAAGGCCGGTCGTCATCCCGACGCGGGCCGCGCGGACGGTCATCACGCCGATCGAAACCACCACGGTTGTCGTCACGGCGGAACCCACCACCGGAGCCACCGCCCCGGTTGTCGTCGCGCCGGAAGCCGCCGCCGGAGGGCCGGTCGTCATCACGACGGGGACCGCGCGGACGGTCGTCACGACGGTCGAAGCCACCGCTGGGACGCCCGCCCCGGTCATCACGCCGGTCAAAGCCACCGCTGGGACGGCCACCCCGGTACCCACCACGGTCGTCATCACGACGAGGCCCACGGTCCCGATCCCGGTCCCGGTCCCGGTCGTCACGACGGAACCCACCACCGGAAGGCCGGTTGTCGTCGCGGCGGAACCCACCACCAGAGCCGCCACCGCGGTTGTCATCGCGCCGGAAGCCACCGCCCCGGTTGTCGTCACGGCGGAAGCCGCCACCGGAGGGCCGGCTGTCGTCCCGACGCGGGCCGCGGTCGCGATCCCGGTCGTCGCGGCGGAAGCCGCCACGGTCGTTGTCGCGTCGAGGTGCGCCGGAACCGGACCGGTCGTCACGACCACCGCGGTAACCGCCCCTGTCACCGCCGTCCCGGCGACGCGGCTCGCGCTCCGGACGGTCGTCGGGAGAGTTGGTGGACATGGGTGTGACTCCTGTCTTCGGGTACCACAGACATTCTCGCGCAGCCGACCAGCCGACGCGCTTCGGAAAAAACAAAAGGACCCCTGGTCCCAGCGTGAACGCTGGGACCAGGGGTCCTTGAAAGATTGTTCGGCGGCGTCCTACTCTCCCACAGGGTCCCCCCTGCAGTACCATCGGCGCTGAAAGGCTTAGCTTCCGGGTTCGGAATGTAACCGGGCGTTTCCCTAACGCAATGACCACCGAAACCCTATCGGGTTCTAGCGAACAAGCACACTCTTCAATTAAGTAGTGAAACTGTTCAACCGGCGCGATAACTGTTCGCAACCCGGGAACAACACAGTGGACGCGAGCAACTGAGGACAAGCCCTCGGCCTATTAGTACCAGTCAGCTCCACCCGTTACCGGGCTTCCACATCTGGCCTATCAACCCAGTCGTCTACTGGGAGCCTTAACCCCTCATGGGGGTGGGAACACTCATCTCGAAGCAGGCTTCCCGCTTAGATGCTTTCAGCGGTTATCCTTTCCGAACGTAGCCAACCAGCCATGCCCTTGGCAGAACAACTGGCACACCAGAGGTTCGTCCGACGTTCTAAACCCAGCTCGCGTACCGCTTTAATGGGCGAACAGCCCAACCCTTGGGACCGACTCCAGCCCCAGGATGCGACGAGCCGACATCGAGGTGCCAAACCATCCCGTCGATATGGACTCTTGGGGAAGATCAGCCTGTTATCCCCGGGGTACCTTTTATCCGTTGAGCGACAGCGCTTCCACAAGCCACTGCCGGATCACTAGTCCCGACTTTCGTCCCTGCTCGACCCGTCGGTCTCACAGTCAAGCTCCCTTGTGCACTTACACTCAACACCTGATTACCAACCAGGCTGAGGGAACCTTTGGGCGCCTCCGTTACTCTTTAGGAGGCAACCGCCCCAGTTAAACTACCCATCAGACACTGTCCCTGATCCGGATCACGGACCCAGGTTAGACATCCAGCACGACCAGAGTGGTATTTCAACGACGACTCCACAACCACTGGCGTGGCCACTTCACAGTCTCCCACCTATCCTACACAAGCCGAACCGAACACCAATATCAAACTATAGTAAAGGTCCCGGGGTCTTTCCGTCCTGCTGCGCGAAACGAGCATCTTTACTCGTAGTGCAATTTCACCGGGCCTATGGTTGAGACAGTCGAGAAGTCGTTACGCCATTCGTGCAGGTCGGAACTTACCCGACAAGGAATTTCGCTACCTTAGGATGGTTATAGTTACCACCGCCGTTTACTGGCGCTTAAGTTCTCAGCTTCGCCACCCCGAAGAGCAGCTAACCGGTCCCCTTAACGTTCCAGCACCGGGCAGGCGTCAGTCCGTATACATCGCCTTACGGCTTCGCACGGACCTGTGTTTTTAGTAAACAGTCGCTTCTCGCTGGTCTCTGCGGCCACCCCCAGCTCAAGCAGCAAGTGCTATCACCAGGTGTGGCCCCCCTTCTCCCGAAGTTACGGGGGCATTTTGCCGAGTTCCTTAACCATAGTTCACCCGAACGCCTCGGTATTCTCTACCTGACCACCTGAGTCGGTTTAGGGTACGGGCCGCCATGAAACTCGCTAGAGGCTTTTCTCGACAGCATAGGATCATCCACTTCACCACAATCGGCTCGGCATCAGGTCTCAGACTTCATGTTGCGCGGATTTGCCTACACAACGTCCTACACCCTTACCCCGGGACAACCACCGCCCGGGCTGGACTACCTTCCTGCGTCACCCCATCGCTTACCTACTACAAGTCTGGTTCATCGGCTCCACCACTACCCTCAACTCCGAAGAGATCGGGCCGGCTTCACGGACTTAGCATCGCCTGATTCAGTACTGGGCGTTTCAAAGCGGGTACCGGAATATCAACCGGTTGTCCATCGACTACGCCTGTCGGCCTCGCCTTAGGTCCCGACTTACCCTGGGCAGATCAGCTTGACCCAGGAACCCTTAGTCAATCGGCGCACACGTTTCTCACGTGTGTATCGCTACTCATGCCTGCATTCTCACTCGTGAACCGTCCACAACTCGCTTCCACGGCTGCTTCACCCGGCACACGACGCTCCCCTACCCAACCACACAGGCGTTGGCCCTATATGTGTGATTGACACGACTTCGGCGGTACGCTTGAGCCCCGCTACATTGTCGGCGCGGAATCACTTGACCAGTGAGCTATTACGCACTCTTTCAAGGATGGCTGCTTCTAAGCCAACCTCCTGGTTGTCTCTGCGACTCCACATCCTTTCCCACTTAGCGTACGCTTAGGGGCCTTAGTCGATGCTCTGGGCTGTTTCCCTCTCGACCATGGAGCTTATCCCCCACAGTCTCACTGCCGCGCTCTCACTTACCGGCATTCGGAGTTTGGCTAAGGTCAGTAACCCGGTAGGGCCCATCGCCTATCCAGTGCTCTACCTCCGGCAAGAAACACACGACGCTGCACCTAAATGCATTTCGGGGAGAACCAGCTATCACGGAGTTTGATTGGCCTTTCACCCCTAACCACAGGTCATCCCCCAGGTTTTCAACCCTGGTGGGTTCGGTCCTCCACGAAGTCTTACCTCCGCTTCAACCTGCCCATGGCTAGATCACTCCGCTTCGGGTCTAGAGCGTGCAACTCAAACGCCCTGTTCGGACTCGCTTTCGCTACGGCTTCCCCACACGGGTTAACCTCGCTACACACCGCTAACTCGCAGGCTCATTCTTCAAAAGGCACGCAGTCACGACTGTATGTGCAAGCACATACAGCGACGCTCCCACGGCTTGTAGGCACACGGTTTCAGGTACTATTTCACTCCGCTCCCGCGGTACTTTTCACCATTCCCTCACGGTACTATCCGCTATCGGTCACCAGGGAATATTTAGGCTTAGCGGGTGGTCCCGCCAGATTCACACGGGATTTCTCGGGCCCCGTGCTACTTGGGTGTCTCTCAAACAAGCCGCTGATGTTTCAGCTACGGGGGTCTTACCCTCTACGCCGGACCTTTCGCATGTCCTTCGCCTACACCAACGGTTTCTGACTCGTCTCACAGCCGGCAGACCATGACAGAGAGATCCCACAACCCCGCATGCGCAACCCCTGCCGGGTATCACACGCATACGGTTTGGCCTCATCCAGTTTCGCTCGCCACTACTCCCGGAATCACGGTTGTTTTCTCTTCCTGAGGGTACTGAGATGTTTCACTTCCCCTCGTTCCCTCCACACTGCCTATGTGTTCAGCAGCGGGTGACAGCCCATGACGACTGCCGGGTTTCCCCATTCGGAAACCCCCGGATCACAGCTCGGTTGACAGCTCCCCGGGGACTATCGTGGCCTCCCACGTCCTTCATCGGTTCCTGGTGCCAAGGCATCCACCGTGCGCCCTTAAAAACTTGGCCACAGATGCTCGCGTCCACTGTGCAGTTCTCAAACAACGACCAGCCACCCACCACCCCACCCATGAGGGCGAGTTCACTGGGGCCGGATCAGAAGGACAACCATACGGCCGTACCCTCAGACACCCAACAACGTGCCCGGCCCGATGCCCTGTTCACCACGTTCCACGCCGAAGCAGTACTAATGGTGACCAGATCATCGTGCCGAATAGTCAACGTTCCACCCATGAGCTGACCACCGTCGAACATTTGCCGACGTAGTGGCTCTGGATTCCTTACGGAATCTAGATGCTCCTTAGAAAGGAGGTGATCCAGCCGCACCTTCCGGTACGGCTACCTTGTTACGACTTCGTCCCAATCGCCAGTCCCACCTTCGACAGCTCCCTCCCACAAGGGGTTGGGCCACCGGCTTCGGGTGTTACCGACTTTCGTGACGTGACGGGCGGTGTGTACAAGGCCCGGGAACGTATTCACCGCAGCAATGCTGATCTGCGATTACTAGCAACTCCGACTTCATGGGGTCGAGTTGCAG
>NZ_LZRD01000054.1 GCF_001687325.1 Streptomyces sp. PTY087I2
GAAGAGCGGCAGCGACTGGTTCGCCCCGCGCAAGGCGCCGGTGGCGGGTGGCGCGGGTGGCCCGGGTGCGGGCGGCCCCGGTGGCCCCGGCTCGGCCTCCGGCGGTCCTGGTGCGGGCGGCCCGGGTGGCCCGGGGTCGGGTGGTCCTGGTGCAGGCGGCCCTGGCGGCCTCGGCGGCCCCGCCTCGGGCGGCCCGGGTGCAGGTGGTCTCGGTGGCCCCGGATCCGGTGGTCCCGGCGGCCCCGGTTCGGGTGGCCTCGGTTCGGCCTCTGGCGGTCCTGGTGCAGGCGGCCCCAACGGCCCCGGCTCGGGCGGCTTCGGAGGTCCGAACGCAGGCGGTCCAGGCGGTCCGGCCTCCGGCAGCCCCAACGGGCCCGGCAACCCCGCCCCCGGCACCCCCAACGGCGCACCCGACACCGGCGCCGGGCGCTCGCGCCCCGATCTGCCCTACTTCTCTGACGCCCCCAAGTCCGGCGGCGGCCCGGGTGCGCCCGGCTCCGGCTCCGGCCGCAGCGCGCTCGACAGCTACGGCACCGAGCCCCCCGGCGGCCCGCGTGGCACCCCCGGGCCCGGAGTGCGTACGCCCGGCCCGTCCGGCCCCACCACGGGACCGGTCACCGGCACCTCCTCGCTGACCCCGAACCTCGACGGTATCCCCGGTCTCGGCGGCCCCGGCCCGATGGTTCCGGGCGCCCCCGGTGGCGTACCGCCGCGGATGTCCGACGACACCGCGATCCTCACGCCGCAGGCACCCGCGCCCGAACCCGGTTCCGGCGGCCATGTCTCGGGCGACACGCTGACGAGCGGCATCCCCGTGGTGCCCAGCGAGCCCCGCGCCACGTTCCCGGGCGGGCCCGGCACCTCCGGCGCCCCGGTGACGGGCGGCCCCGGCGGTCCGGGCGGACCGGGTGTTCCCGCGCCGGGTCCCACCGCCCCGCGCCCCGCGCCGCAGACCGCCGCCCCCGCCTCCGCCCCCGCGAAGAAGGGCCGCTCCAAGCTGGTCCTGCTCGGCGTGGCCGCGGTCGTCCTGCTCGGCATCGCGTACGGCGCGGGTCTTCTGCTGAACCACGCCGAGGTCCCCAAGGGCACCACGGTGCTCGGCGTCGACATCGGCGGCGGCACGAAGGAAGAGGCGGTCACCAAGCTCGAAGCCGCCCTCGGCGAGCGGGCCAAGACGCCTCTGACGCTGTCCGTGGACGGCAAGGAGGAGAAGCTCGACCCCGAGAAGGCCGGTCTCACCCTGGACAGCCAGGAGACCGTGCGCGGCGCGGCGGGCAGCGACTACAACCCCGTCTCGGTGATCGGTTCGCTGTTCGGCGGGGAACGCCCCGCCGACCCGGTGATCCCGGTCGACGAGGAGAAGCTCGGCGTGGCGCTGACCGACCTGGCGGGCGCGTCCGGCTCGGCCAACGACGGCACGATCCGCTTCGAGCCGAACAAGGCCGTCGCGGTGCCGGGCAAGCCGGGCAAGACGCTGGACGCCGGCCAGTCCCTGATCTCGGTCCGGGACGCCTACCGCGCCCAGGTCCAGACCGGGCAGGCCAAGGTGGTCGAACTTCCCGTCACCACCAGCGAACCCACCATCACCCAGGCCGAACTGAACCGGGCGATGAAGGAGTTCGCCGAGCCCGCGATGTCCGATCTGATCACCATCAAGGCCGGTCCCAAGCAGATCCAGTTCGGCCCGGCCCGGTCGCTGCCGCAGATCCTGTCAATGAAGCCGGTCGACGGCCGACTGGTCGACGTCTACGACAAGAAGGCGATCGACACGCTGCTGGACGGCGTCTTCGACGGCATCATGGCCGTCAAGGCCGACGGGAAGAAGCACCAGGTCGGTCCGGACGACGTGGCCCAGGCGATGAAGACCGCCCTGACCGGGAAGACCCCGGCCGAGCGCACGGTCACCATCAGCCTGACCGGCGAGGGCTGAGCCTCCCGCCCGTACGCACCGTTGACGGCCCCCGCCCGGACGCCCGGGCGGGGGCCGCTCCCGTACACGATCCGGTCCCGGAGGTCTCGCCGACGGGCGTCCCGCCCCCGTCCGTCCCATGATGGAGGGACGGGGGCCGTCGACAGCTGGGCTGGGACCGGATCATGGCCGTGTGGCATGTGCGGGACTTCGTGCCGGAGGACCTCGAAGCCGTCGTGCGCCTCGACGGCGAGAGCGGGACCACCGGGGAGCCCGCCGTGTTCCGGCTGTCGGAGGTCGTCGCCGCGCTCCAGGGGCAGAACCCCGGGGTCGTGGCCGTGGCCGACGGGCATCTCGTCGGGGCCGCCGTGGGGCGGGTCGACGGGGAACGGGCGTGGGTGCTGCGGATCGCCCTGCATCCCGCCTGGCGGAATCTGGGGCTGGGCACGGCGTTGCTGTCCGCGCTGGAGCACCGGTTGCAGGGGGCCGGTGCGGTGCTCGTGGCGGCGGTGCTGCCCGAGGACGAGACCGGGGCCACCGCACTCGTGAACTCCGGGTTCCGGGTGCACCGGGGGCTCACCTACTTCGAGAAGGTCCAGTCGGTGACCGCCGAGGGCTCCGCCGTGCTCGCCTCGCTCGGCGCGACCGTCCCGCCCGCCGGGCTCTGGGAGCGGCTCGCCGGGATGGCCGAGGAGAAAGGGCTCGTCGAGCGGCGGATCGTCCTGCCGCTGGCGCACCCCGAGATCGCCGACGAGCACGGCGTCGAGCCGCCGCAGGCCGTCGTGCTGTTCGGCCCGCCCGGCACCGGCAAGAGCACCTTCGCCCAGGCCGTCGCCAGCCGGCTCGGCTGGCCGTTCGTCGAGCTGTTCCCCTCCCGGCTCGCCCTGGAGGACGGCCTCGCCAACGGGCTCGGCCGCCGCTTCGAGGAGATCGCCCAGCTCGACCACGTCCTCGTCTTCATCGACGAGGTGGAGGAGGTCGCGGGGGCGCGCAATCTCGCCGACCCGGTGTCCGTCGGCGTGGTCAACGAGCTGCTCAAGTCCATCGTGCGGTTCCGCGACCGCGACGGACGCCTGCTGATCTGCGCCACCAACACCGTCGCCGCGCTGGACCCCGCGTTCCTGCGCCACGGCCGGTTCGACTACGTCCTGCCCGTCGGGCCGCCCGACCACGAGGCCCGGACCGCGCTCTGGGCCAGCTATCTCGCCCGTACGGGAGCGGAGGCCGACACCGCTCTCCTCGCCGACGCCAGCGAGGGGTTCACCCCCGCCGACATCAAACAGGCCGCCCGGACCGTCGCCCAGGCCGTCTTCGAGCGCACCCTCGAAACCGGCACCCGCGCCTACCCGACCACGGAGGAGTTCCTGCGCACCATCAGCCGCACCCGGCCCACCGTCACCACCGAGATGGCGCTGGAGTTCGCCGACCACACCATCCGGTACGGGCGCACCTGAGCGGAGAGGGCACGGCGAAGCGGGGCCCGGCGCTCACCAGCAGCCGGGCCCCGCTTCCGTACGACTCCCTCAGCCGGAGAGGACTAAGGGAAGTTCACCACCTGGGACGGGACCGTCTCCGTGCCCGACGTCGGGGAGCCCACCTCGTTGATCACGTGCTCGTACTGGCCGTTGCCGCCCAGCGAGACGACCAGCAGGCTGTGGAACTTCACACCGGGCTTCACCGGTGCCTTGAAGCCGTGCCCCTGGACGATCGTCGGGTCGACGTTGTAGTAGCAGTAGCTGCCCATGCCCCAGCCCTCGTGCTGCTCCACCGAGTCGTCGACCCGGTAGGCGGCGTAGCCCTTCGTGTCGCCGTTCTGGATCGCCTCCTGGTTGGGGGCGTCGTAGGCCTTCTCGTTCTGGAAGAAGATCGTGCGGCCGCGCTCGCCGTACCACTCCACGTCGTACTTGTTGAAGTGCTCCACGAACAGCCCGGTCGCCAGGACGTCGTCGCCGTTCACGCGGACCCCGTAGTCGGCCCGGTTGGTCTCCCAGCCCCAGCCCTCACCGTGGTCCGCCCGCCACACCCAGGTGTGGTCGATGATCGTGTCGTCGCTGTTGACGACGATGCTCGTGGTCGCCTTGCCGGGGCCCGCGCCGCCGATCCGTACGAACACGTCCTGGAGCGACGTCGGGTTCGCCGCGTGGNGTCGTACTTGTTGAAGTGCTCCACGAACAGCCCGGTCGCCAGGACGTCGTCGCCGTTCACGCGGACCCCGTAGTCGGCCCGGTTGGTCTCCCAGCCCCAGCCCTCACCGTGGTCCGCCCGCCACACCCAGGTGTGGTCGATGATCGTGTCGTCGCTGTTGACGACGATGCTCGTGGTCGCCTTGCCGGGGCCCGCGCCGCCGATCCGTACGAACACGTCCTGGAGCGACGTCGGGTTCGCCGCGTGGTCCGCCGAAGCGTTCTCGGGGCCGACCTCGATCAGCGTCTCCGAGTTCACCGGGCCCGCGTCGACCAGGAGGCCCGCGAGCTTCACCCCGTCCACGTCACCGACCTTGATCGCGGTCACCCCGTTGTCCGGGATGATCGTGGCCAGGCCGAGGCCGAGGGCCACGGTGTCCGCGCGGTTGATGGTGATCGTCTCGTCGACGTGGTAGACGCCGGGCGTGAAGAGCAGGTGCAGGCCCTGCTCCACGGCCGCGTTGATGGTGGCGGCGTCCGCCCCCTCCTTCACGACGTAGAACTGGTCCAGCGGGATCGACTCGCCGGCCGGAGTGCCGTTGGCCCAGGAGACACCGCGCGCGTTCTCGCGCTTCTCCGGGACGAAGACCTTGTAGTCGTCACCGTCGAGGTAGAGGAACGGCTTCTCGCGCGAGATGGGTGTGGTCTCCAGCGTGGTGTACGGCGGCTCGGGGAAGCTGTTGGCCGGTGCGCCCTCGACGCCCGAGAACGTCATGTTCCAGACGCCGTTGACCCAGCCGCCGACGGAGCTGTCGCGGGTGTACCACTGTTGCTGGGAGTACGGGCCGACCTCGCCGTCGATTTTGGAGTCGGCGATGTAGCCGCCGCTGGCCCAGCCGTAGCCGTCGGGGGCGAGGTTCAGCCCGCCCTTGACGTGCATCCGGCGGAAGGGCGCGGCCTGGGAGACCGCCCAGCGGTTGGTCCCGTTGACCGGGTTGAGGGTCAGGTTCTCCGCCGAACGCCAGAAGTTCTGCGTCGCGTTGCCGTCGAACCAGCCCGCGTCGACCGTCACATCACCGTTGAACGTGGTGTCGTTCGGGTTGAGGCCGAGCCCCGCGATCTGCGTGTAGAAGCCGATCTGCGCGTTGATGTTGTCGTACGTGCCCGGCTTGAACATCAGCGCGTGGCGGTCGAGGCCGAACTGCGCGGACTCCTGCTTCTTGAAGATCTCGTCGACCTTGCCCTGGATGTCGGGCGTCGACGGGTCGAAGACATGGACGTTCGGCCCGAGGTCGCCGCCGCCCGGCACGGCCTTGGCCTCCTCGCCGAAGGCGGTCTGGGCCGTGGGCACGGACATCAGCATCGCCACGGCGAGCGCGGCGAACCCGAGGGCCCGGGTGCGGAGCCGGGTGCGTGGTGCGGTGGGGGGAGCATGCATGAGGTACGTCTCCTGGGTCGTGGTACGTGTGCACGACGAACGGGCGAGAGAGCCTGGGGGAGGTCATGAGAGAGCGCTCTCTCGTTACGCCGATGTTTCCCCTGTGGGCCTGTACGCGTCAAGAGGTGTGCATCAGAAGCCTCAGAAGATGCCGCTGAATCCAACAACTGACCCTGAATGTCGGGAAATTGACGGTCCCGGCGCGGTGAGGGACGGCCACTGACTTCAGAAGCTGATGCCGTGAGCCGATGGCGTGCCTGGTCGTGGTGGTGGCCATGGTCGGGGCCGTCGTCGTGGACAGGCGGACGCGCCGCGCGCGGGGGACGATGGGGCCATGAGTTCCCCCGCCCGTCCGGAACGCCCACCTCGCGAAGCCGATCAGATCAAGGTCTGGTTCCGTCTGGTCCCGGACGAGGACGGGCCGCTGCCGTACGAGACCGAGGGGTTGTGGGCGACGCGGCTCGGCCCGGACACCGCGCGGGTGGACAACGTGCCCTTCCTCCGGGACGGGGTCGCCGAGGGCGAGACCGTACGGTTTCGGACGGACGACGACGGGGTGCACTGGGCGGCCGGCCGGGTGGCGGACTCGGGCAACTGCACGGTACGGGTGCTGCCCGTGCCGGACGGGCCGCTCGGGCACGACGTACGGGCCGTGCACGAGCGGCTCGCCGCGTTCGGGCTCACGGGCGAGGTCTTCAGCGCCGACTTCCCGCTGGTCGCCCTGACCGTGCCCGGCGGCGCGGACCTGCGCGGGGTGAAGGCGCTGCTCGCCCGGGGGCGGGACGAGGGCTGGTGGCACTTCGAGGTCTCGTGCGTGACGGATGCCTGGCGGGCGGCGTAGCGGAGTGTTTTACGTCTCCGGGTCGCCGATGGCGTCGAGTGCGGGCGGGGTTACGCCTCAGGCTCGTTGATGGCGTCGAGTGCGGGCGGAATTGTCAGACACCCCCTACGCCTCCTCCTCGCCGATCGTCCGGATCACCCGGGCCGGGTTGCCGACCGCCACCACGTTCGCGGGCAGGTCCTTCGTGACGACCGCGCCCGCGCCGACCACCGTGTTCTCGCCGATGGTCACCCCGGGGCAGACGATCACCCCGCCGCCCAGCCACACGTTGTCGCCGATGGTGATCGGCTCGGCGGCCTCCCACTTGGCGCGGCGCGGCTTGGGGGCGACGGGGTGGGTCGGGGTGAGCAGCTGGACGTTCGGGCCCATCTGGACGTCCGCGCCGATGGTGATGCGGGCGACGTCCAGGAGGACCGCGCCGAAGTTGATGAACGTACGCGGACCGATGGTGGTCTGGTAGCCGTAGTCGACCCGCAGCGGCGGCCGTACCTCCACGCCCTCGCCCACCTCGCCGAGCAGTTCGGCCAGGACCGCGCGCCGGGCCTCGGGGTCGGCGGCCGATGTGGCGTTGTAGCGCTCGCTGAGGACGGCCGCGTGCAGGGCCTCCGCCGCCAGTTCGGGGTCGTCGGCGAGGTAGAGCTCGCCGGAGAGCATGGCTTGCTTCTGGCTGGGCCTGGTCTCGTCGCTCATGTCGTCTCTTCCGGTGCGGGGTGTGAGGTGTGGGGTGTACGGGAAGCTCGCGGTGATCCGTTCGCTCCGAGCAGTCTGCCCCCGTCGGCGTCGGTCGGTGTACGCAGCCCGGAGGCCAGCGCCGGCGTCACCGCCACCGAGAGCCCCGCGACCGCCGCCATGCCCGTCGCGGGAGAGGTCAGCTGGGCGATACCGCCCGCCACGGCCGCACCCACGCCCTGCATCGCGAGCATCCCGGAGGAGCTGAGCCCGAGCGCCTGGCCGCTCAGCTCCCCCGGGGTGAGGGCCAGCAGCCGTTCCTGGAGCAGCAGGCTCGCGGCGAAGCCGACGCTCGCCGGGACGACCAGCGCCAGTGCCAGGGGCAGCCCGGGCCGCAGGGCGAAGAGGAGGTACGGCGCGGCCAGCAGCAGCCGGAGCGGGGCGCCGAGCCGGGCCCGCCACCGGGGCGTGACGAACCGCCCGACCAGCGTGTCCCCGGCCAGCATCCCGAGAGCCCCGCAGGCGAAGAAGAGCCCGGCGTGCCCGGGCGCGTACGCCACGTACAGGGACTCACAGCCGACGACGAGCCCGTTGGGCACCCAGAGCGCCAGGAACACGTACCGGCGCGGCGTGGACGACCAGAGCAGCGCGTTCGTCCGCCAGGTCTCCCGGACCGAGGGGCGTCCGGTCACCCTGGGCGGCCGGGCGGTCAGCCCGAGCCGGGTCACGGCCGCCGCGACGACGTACAGGGCCGCCCCCACCAGCAGCGTGCCGCGCGCCGAGAACACGGCCACGAGCGCCCCGCCCACCGCGAATCCGCAGATCTGCATCGCGCCGCCCGTCATGTTCAGCACCGAGCGGCCGAGCAGGAACCCCTCGCGCGGCACGATCTCGTTGAGCAGCCCGTACCGCACACCCCCGCCCGGCGACGCGGCCGCCCCCGTCACCAGCAGGACGGCGAACGCGGCCCCCAGCGGCAGCCCGGGGACGGCCTGGACGCAGGCGGCCCCCGCCGACAGGAGGGCGAGAGCGGTCAGCGCGGCGCGCGGCGGCACCCGGTCCGCCGCCGACAGCAGGGTGAGCGCCCCGGCCACCTGGGCCAGCGACGGGCCGAACATCGCGAGCGCCGACAGCAGGGGCGAGCCCGTCCGGGCGTACACGAGGGTGCCCAGAGCCAGGCCGGTCGCGGTCTGGGCGGCCGTTTGCACGGAGGCGGCGGCGAAGAAAGGCGTGAACTCCGGGGTCCGGAACAGTTCGCGGTAGGTGCGCATGGAGGGAGTCTCCGGACGCCGTCCCGGGGGCGGTTACTGTTTCGCGCGGACGCGAAAGCCCGCGGTGGGTCTCCTGAACGGCCGGGGCCGACAGGACGGGCAGGGCGGCTTGAGCGGCAAGGGCCGACACGGCCGGGCAGGGCAGACGGGGCGGCTTGAGCGGCAAGGGCCGAGCAGGGCAGACAGGGCGGCGGGGGGCTGATGGGTCTCCCAGGAACGGGGCGGTGGTGGGCGTGGGCTGGTGGCAGGTCAGTGCCGACACGCTCGCCGGCAGCCGGTTCGTCGTCTCGCCGCTCGCGGAGGCCGTCGCGAGCCTGCTGGTCCTGGAGCGGGCCACCGCCGCGCACCCGGGGGAGCGCGCCTGGCTGGAGACCCATCTGCCCACGTACCGGCAGCGGGCGGCCGACGACCCCCTCTCCGCGCTCGTCATCCGCTCCGCCCTCGCGCCCCGCTGGACCGCCGACTTCCTCACTCCCGCACCCGTCCCCGCCCCGCCGGGCCAGGCCCCGCCCTCCTTCGCCGAGGAGCTGGCGCGGGTCCGGGCCACCCCGCCCGACCGGGCGCGCGCCGATCTGGCCGAGGCGCTGCGCGGACCGCTGCCCGCCGCGCTGGACCGGGACGACCTCGCCGAGCGCGCCGCCGACGCCGTCGCATGGGTCTGGACGCACACCGTGCTGCCCGACTGGCCGAGACGGCAGCGGGTGCTGGAGGCCGATGTGGTCGCCCGTACCGACCAGTTGGGCCGGGCCGGCTGGGCCGAGGCCCTGAACGGCATGCGGCCCGGGGTCCGTTGGCTGGGCGGCAGCCGACTCCAGATCAACACCCACGACAACCCGCCCCGCGAACTGGACCGCGCCCAGCTGCTGTTCATCCCCGTCACCCCGGACCGGTCCTGGGTCTGCTGGGACATCCCGCACCGGTACGGGCTGGTGTACCCGTGCTCCGGCGCGCTCGCCGAGGCCGGGCGCAGGCCCGTACCCGCCGCCCTGGGCGCGCTGATCGGCCCGGCGCGGGCCGCCGTCCTGTTGCTGCTGGCCTCCCCGCTCAGCACGACGCAGCTCGTCGCGCTGACCGGCCAGGGGCTGGGCTCCGTCGGCCGCCATCTGCGGATCCTGCTGGACGCCGGACTGGTCCGCCGCCGCCGGGCGGGCCGCTCCGTGCTCTATTTCCGTACGGAAGCGGGCGACGTCCTGGTGCGCGGCGCGGGCTGAGGGGAACCGAAAGCGCCCGATGCACGCCCCCGCGCGCCCCCGGCCGGTGCCCTTTCCTGGCGGGGCGACGCGCGGTTACGCATCAGTACGTGGTGCGCTCCGCATGGTTGGCGCGCATGTACGAGTCGTGACAACGGTGACTATGGGCACCGCTCGTCGTTATGGCAATTTCTCTCTCGCCGCGAACGACGCGGAGGAACCGAGCGAGGGGGCCGTGCGTGAATCCGGAGTACGCCGCGTACTGCCAGGCGGACCGCCGCTTCTACGACGCACCCCACCGTTCCCTCGGGCCGGGCGGAGCCGTCGACGAGGAGAACTCGTTCTACGCGGCCGTCCGAGGCTCCGCACCCGAGGGGTGGACCCGCTCCCGGCGCGGTGACTGGCTCGCGTACCACCCCGACGGGCTGCGGCTGCCGCCCCAGGGCTGGAAGATCCACGTCTCGGCCGCCCTCGACAACGCGGCCTCCGTGCTCGCCCGGGTCGTCGCCCACTGCCTGGAACACCGGCTGGCGTTCAAGTGCATACCGAACGCGGGGCTGTTGGCCCTGCGGAACGCGAAGTACGCGGACCGGGCGGGCAGCGGGAAGTTCATCACCGTCTACCCGCCGTCCGAGGAAGCGTTCCCCGAGGTGTGCACCGCCCTGACGCAGCTCCTGGAGGGCGAGCACGGACCGTACATCCTGAGCGATCTGCGGTGCGGGAACGGGCCCGTGCACACCCGGTACGGGGCGTTCGCCGCCCGCTTCTGCTCTGGTCCTGACGGGCGGCCCGTGCCCGCCGTCGCCGATCCGCAGGGTCGGCTCGTCCCGGACGACCGGGGCCCCGCCTTCCGCGTCCCCTCCTGGGTGACCCCGCCCGGCTTTCTGACGCCGCACCTCGAAGCCCGGGCCGCCGTGGGCCTCGCCGACCTCCCGTACACCGTGGAGAAGGCGCTGCACTTCTCCAACGGCGGCGGGGTCTACCTCGGCCGCGACACCCGCACCGGCGAGCAGGTCGTCCTCAAGGAGGCCCGGCCGTACGCCGGTCTGGCCGCCGACGGGGCGGACGCCGTGGCCCGACTCGATCGGGAGAGGACCGCGCTGGAACAACTGGCCGGGCTGGACTGCGTACCGGACGTCCGGGACGTGTTCGAGGTCGGCGACCACCACTTCCTGGTGCTCCAGTACATCCCCGGCACCACCCTCAACACCGTGTTCGCCCGCCGCTTCCCGCTCGCCCGGCAGCACCCGTCGGCCGAACTCCTCGCCGAACACGCCGCGTGGGCCGAGGAGTTGTACGGGCAGGTCGAGCGGGCCGTCGAGGCGGTGCACGGCCGGGGCATCGTCATCAGCGATCTGCACATGAGCAACGTGATGGTCGACGAGGAGGCCGGGCGGATCGTCCTGCTCGACTTCGAGGCGGCCTCCCCGGCCGCCGAACGCCGCCGCCAGATCGTCGCCAACCCGGCCTTCGTCGCCCCGCCCGACCGGCGCGGCACCGACATCGACCGCTACGCGCTCGCCTGTCTGCGGCTCGCCCTGTACCTGCCGCTCACCACGCTGTTCGGCATCGACCGCACGAAGGCCGCCGGCCTCGCCCGGGACATCGCCCGCGCCTTCCCGGTGGCGGAGGAGGCGCTGAGGCCGGCGGTGGAGGAGATCCTGCGGGATGCGGGGGAGGCCTCTTCCCGGCTCGCTCCGGCGGCGGCTTCCGGTACGGCGTCCGGTATGGGCCCCGGGCCCGCGTCCGGTACGGCTTCCGCTGCCGCCCCCGATCCGGCAGCGGCTTCCGGTAAGGCTTCAGGCCCGGGTCGCCGCCCCGCTTCCGGTACGGCGTCTGCTTCCGCCTCCGGCCCCGCCTCCAGTACGGCGTCCGCTTCCGCCCCCGGCCGCGCTTCCGGTACGGCGTCTGCTTCCGCCCCCGGCCGCGCCTTCGGTACGGCGTCCGGCCTGGGCCCCGGCCGCGCCTTCGGCACGGCGTCCGCTTCCGCCCCCGATCCGGCGGTAGTTGCCGACCTCCGCGACTGGCCCCGCGCCCGCGACGCACTCGTCCGGGCCGTCACCGCCTCCTGTACACCCGAGCGCGACGACCGCTGTTTCCCCGGGGACATCGCCCAGTTCGCCACCGCCACCGGCGGCCAGTCCTTCGCGTACGGGGCGGCCGGGGTGCTCTACGCCCTCCACGAGACCGGCGCCCCGCCCTGCGCGCCGGCCGAGGACTGGCTCCTGCGGCACGCCAAGGACCCGGCGTCCGGCAGTCCCCTCGGCTTCTACGACGGGCTCACCGGGATCGCCTGGACCCTGCACCGCATCGGCCGCACCGCCGAGGCCGCCGACCTCCTCCGGATCGTCCTCGACCAGCCCCTGGAGGGCCTGGCGCCCGGGCTGCACAACGGGTACGCGGGCATCGGCCTCGCTCTCGACGACCTGGCCCGCACCGCCTCCGCCGCCGACGCCCCGGCCCTGTCCGCCGCCGCGGCCCGCTGCACCGCCCTCGCCGTCCGCGCGCTCGTCGACGGTCCGCCGTCGCCCCGCACCGGACTGCTGCACGGCGCGAGCGGCATCGCCCTGCTGCTGATCCGCCGGTACGCGACCACCGGGGACACCACCCTGCTCGACCTGGCCGCCGCCGCACTCCGCCGCGACCTGGAACGCTGCCGGGCCGGGGACGACGGGGCGCTCCTCGTCGTCGAGGGCAAGCGGCTGATGCCGTACGTCGGTTCGGGCAGCGCCGGTATCGCGGCCGTCATCGACGCCTACCTCGCCCACCGCCCCGACCCGGACCTGGAGGCGGCGGGCCGGGCCCTGCTCCCGGCCGCGCTCTCCGCCTTCTACGTCCAGCCCGGACTGCTCAGGGGCTCCGCCGGACTCCTGCTGCACCTCGCGGCCACCCCGCTGTGCGACCCGGCCGACCGGAAGCGCGGGATCGACCGCCACACCGATCTGCTGGGCAGCCACGCCCTGGCGTACGGCGGCGGACTCGCCTTCCCCGGCGAGCAGTTGATGCGCCTGTCGATGGACCTGGCCACCGGGACCGCCGGCGCTCTCCTCGCCCTGGGCGCCGCATCCGGCCGCCCCATCGGACTTCCCTTCCTCCCCGCCGCCGCTCCGGCGGCGGCACACCCCGGCCGCGCGAGCGGCCCCATGGACCGGCCCCACCCGGGGTCGTCGGAACGGCCCCACCCGGGGGCGTTCTAGCACCACCGCCCAAAGCACCACCAACCGTCCCCGAAAGGACACATCATGGCGCTTCTCGATCTTCAGGCGATGGACACCCCGGCCGAGGACTCCTTCGGCGAGCTCGCCACGGGCAGCCAGGTCTCGCTGCTGGTCTGTGAGTACAGCTCCCTCAGCGTGGTCCTCTGCACCCCGTGACCCGCACCGGCCGGCCCGTCGGTGCGCACCACCGACGGGCCGGCCGGCCACGTGCCCGCAAGGGGCCGTCCCGCCGACCGACCCGAAAGGCGACCCCGTGCCGCTGCCGCACCCGGACCCGAGCCCCGGCACGGCGTCCGGCGCCCGGCGGCTCGCCCGGCAGCACCCGGCCGCCCTGGCCTGGCTGTTCCTCTGCTCCACCGGCGGAGCGCTCGCCGCCCTCGCCCTGCCCGCCGCCCTGGGCCACACCGTCGACCGGCTCGTCTCCGGCGGGCCCGTGCCCTGGTCCGGGCTGCTGCTCTGCGCCGCCCTGACCCTCGCGGAGACCGGGTTCGACGCGGCGGCCGCCGTGACCGGCACGACCACCACTGCCCGGCTCACCGCGTCCCTGCGCACCCGCACCGCCGCCCGGATCCTGGCCGCCGAACCCCGTCGGGCCCTCGCCCTGCCCACCGGCGACCTCACCGCCCGGCTCACCGCCCGCACCGCCGACGCCGCCTCCGCGCCCGTCACCGCCGCCGGAGCCGTCGCGGGCGTCCTGCTCCCGCTCGGCGCGCTCGTCGGCCTCCTCCTCATCGACGTCTGGACGGCAGCCGCCCTCCTCCTGGGCGCCCCGCTCCTCGTTGCCCTGCTGCGCACCTTCACCCGGAACACCGCCGACGCCGGGGCCGACTACCAGCGTGCCCAGTCGCTCATCGCCCACCGGCTCACCGAGGCCCTGGACGGTGCCGACACCATCCGCGCCGCCCGCACCGGCGCCCGCGAACACCGCCGCGTCCTGGAACCCCTGACCGCCCTCGCCGACCACGGCCGCCGCACCTGGACCGTGTACGGGCGGGCCGTCGGCCGCAGCGGGCTCCTGCTGCCCCTGCTCATGCTGCTGGTCCTCGCGGTCGCCGGACTCAGGCTCGGAGCGGGCGCGATCGGCGTCGGCGAACTCGTCGCCGCCTCCCGCTACGCGAGCCTCGCCGTCGGCATCGGCTCCCTGACCGGCGCGCTCGGCTCCCTGGCCCGCAGCCGCGCCGCCGCCCGGAGCCTCGACCCGCTCCTCACCCTCGCCCCGCTGCCGCACCGCGGCCTGGGCCCGGTCCCCGACGGCCCCGGACACCTCGAACTCCGGGACGTCGGCGTCGTACACGACGGCCAACCCCTGCTGACCGGCGTCCAGTTGACCGTCCCCGGTGGTACGTCCCTGGCCGTCGTCGGACGCTCCGGCTCCGGCAAGTCCCAACTTGCCGCGGTCGCCGGTCGGCTGCTCGACCCGGACAGCGGCAGCGTGCTGCTGGACGGCGTCCCGCTGGACGGCATGGAACCGGCCCGGCTCCGCCGCGAGGTGGCGTACGCCTTCGCCCGCCCCGCCCTCCTCGGCACCACCGTCGAGGACACGATTGCCCACGGCCCCTGGACCGCCTCGCCCGACGCCGTACGCGAAGCGGCCCGCGCGGCCCGCGCCGACGGGTTCCTCGCGCTGCTCCCGTACGGCTACGAAACCCCGGTCGCCGACGCCCCGCTCTCCGGCGGCGAACGCCAACGCCTCGGCCTGGCCCGCGCGTTCGCCCACCCGGGCCGGCTGCTGATCCTCGACGACGCGCTGTCCAGCCTCGACACCGTGACCGAGCACCACGTCCGCCGCGCCCTGGACGCCCGGGCCGGGCAGTGCACCCGGATCATCGTCGCCCACCGCCTGTCCTCGGCCGCACGGGCGGACCGGGTCGCCTGGCTGGAGAACGGCCGCCTCCGCGCGACGGGCCGCCACGACGAGCTGTGGCAGGACCCGGAGTACCGGGCGGTCTTCAGCACGGAGAGCGGTGGTACGGGCGACACGACGGCCGACGCGGGCAGCGGCAGCAGCCGCACAGCCACCACAGCCAGCGGCACGGACACCACCACACCCTCCTTCCTCGCCGCAGCGGAGACCCGATGAAGCCCGACGCCGACCCGGCACACCCCGCACGCAACGACGGTGCCCGCCCCGCACGCGACACCGCCCTCCGTCGGGTCGCCCGCGACGCCCGGCCCTTCCTGCGGGCGCGTACCGGGGCGATCCTGCGCCTGGCCGGATGGTCGCTGCTGGAGTTCGCGCAGACCTTCCTCAGCGGGTACGGGGTCGCCCGCGCCCTCGACGACGGCTTCCTCGCCGGACGTCCGGTGACCGGACTGCTCTGGCTGGCCGTCGCCGCCGTCGCCGTGCTGCCCTCCGTGCTCGCCGCCCGCGGCGTGTTCGGCCGGCTCGCCGACCTGGTGGAGCCGCTGCGCGACGGGCTGGTGCGGCGCGCGGTGGCGCGGGCGCTGTCGGGGGCGCTCGGCCGATCCGGAGACGTCAGTACCCGGTCCCTCTCCCAGGTCACTCATCAGAGTGAGATCGCCCGGGACGGCTGGGCCGGACTCGTCCTGACCCTGCGGTCGTTCGTGTTCACGGCCGCCGGAGCCGTCACCGGGCTGCTGGCCCTCTCGCCCGCCCTCCTCCTCATCGTGCTGCCGCCACTGGTCCTCGGGGCCACCCTGTTCCTCGGCACCCTGCCGCCGATGGCCGCCCGCCAGCGCGCCTACCTCGCCGCCGACGAGGCGTACGCCGCGCACGCGGGCGAACTCGCCGCCTCCGTACGCGACATCGCCGCCGCCGGCACCGCCGAGCGGATGGTGGCCGAGTCCCGGGCCCTGGCCGAGGCGCAGCTCGCCGCCTCCCGTTCGCTGGCCCGCTGGTCGGCCGTACGGGTGGTGGCCCTCGCGGTCTGCGGCCGGTTCCCGCCGCTCCTGCTGCTCCTGGGCGCGCCCTGGCTGCTGCGGAACGGGCTCACGCCGGGCGGTCTCGTCGGTGCGCTGACCTACCTCACCCAGGCGCTCGCCCCCGCCGTCCAGGCGCTGATGACCATGCTGGGCACGGCGGGCGGCCGCCTCGTCGTGGTCCTGGACCGCTTCACGGACGCCCCGCCCCCGCCCGCCGACGAACCGGCCCCGGTCACCTCCGACGACTCCCCGCCGCACCCTCGGAGCCCCGCCCGGGACACCCCGGTCGCCGAACTGCGCGACGTCACCTTCGCGTACGGGCCCCGCGCCCACCCCGTCCTGGACCGGCTCTCCCTCACGGTCGGGGCGGGCGAGCACCTCGCGGTCGTCGGCCCGAGCGGCAGCGGCAAGTCGACCCTGGCCGCCGTCCTCGCCGGGACCGAGCGGCCCACCGGGGGAGCGGTGCGGTGGCGCGGTCGCCCGGCGCGGCCCGCCGACGCCACCTCCGTACGCGTTCTGCTGCCCCAGCACGCCTATGTGTTCAGCGGCTCGCTGCGGGACAACCTCCGCTACCTCCGACCCGACGCCCACGACCGGGAGATCGCGGCCATGGCGGACGCGGTCGGCCTGGACGCGCTGCTCTCCCGGCTCGGCTCCCTCGACGCGGCCGTCGAACCGGACCGGCTCTCCCAGGGCGAACGGCAGCTCGTCGCGCTCGGCCGGGCCTATCTCGCCGCCCCGCCGCTGCTGATCCTCGACGAGGCCACCAGCCGGCTCGACCCGGCCGCCGAGACCCGCGCCGAGCTGGCGTTCGCCGCCCTGCCGGGCGCGCTGGTCGTCGTCGCCCACCGGCTCAGCTCGGCCCGCCGCGCCGACCGGACCCTGGTGATGGACGGCCCGCACACCCGGTGCGGCACCCCCGCCGAACTCCTGCGCTCCAGCGCCCTCTACCGCGACCTGTCCGGCCTCTGGGAGCCCGGCGCGGAGCACGCCGTCAGATCCACCCCGCCTCCTTCGCCCGTCTGATCGCGTCCAGCCGATTCCGCGCCCCGGACTTCCGGATGGCGGCGGCCAGATAATTGCGGACCGTCCCCGGGGTCAGATGCAGCCGCGCGGCTATCCCGGCCACGTTGTCCCCCTCCTCGGCCATCGAGAGCACGCTCAATTCCCGTGGCGATAACGGCATGTCGGCCACCTGGAGGAGGCTGAAGGCCAGCGATTCGTCGATATGCCGTCCGCCGTCCGCGAGTTTGTGCATCACCTCGGACAGGTCGTCCACCGGGCGGTACTTGTCGATGTAGCCGAGCGCCCCCGCCTCGTACGCCCGCCGCAGGCCGCGCGGCTGATCGCTGCGGGTGAGCACGGCGAGAGGATACGTTCCTCCATGTGGTGCGGTGACCGTCTTCAGCTCGTCGAGTACGTCCCGTGCGCCCGGACAGTCGAGGTCGGTGAGCAGCACATCGGGGCCGGGGCCGGTCAGCGCGGCGCGTATCGCACCGCGTTCGGCGGTGCGGACCTCTATGCCCCGCCCCGTGCCGAGGAGCGAGGCCAGCGATGCGCGCCACAACGGCACGGTGTGGACCAGCAGCACGGTTGTCATCAATCTGCCCTCAGCTCTTCTCTTCCGGCCGCCCAACGCGGAATGCGATGGGCCGTGCGCGCCCGGTGACGGGTTTCCAGTTGAGCGCATGGGCATTCGCGTACGCCGACGAACGGGCCGAATAACGCAACCGTTGGGCGCGAAAGGGGGCGTTCGGATGTAAACCGGGAGCGCACATCGCTCACGGACCCATCCGTCTCGCCACGGCAGACGTGCTGGCACGCGTGACGCGAGGCGGATTTCCGTCGATGCGGGGATCCGCGGATCGGAGCGGATCCATGGATTTCCCCGCCGGACGCCCGGATTCAGTGCACCGGACGCCCGGATTCAGTTCAGCAGGGCGCGCGCCGCGTGGGCCTTGCGCCGGATGTTCTCGGCCGCCGTCGGCTCGATCTCGCCGAGGATCTCCGCATATTCCTCCATCTCCGCCGCCCCGCGCAGGAATTCACCGCGCTGGACGAGGAGCTGGGCGTGCTCGTAGCGGAGCCTGGCCGGATGCGAGGGCAGCAGCAGCGACAGCTCCACCGCCCACAGGGCCACGTCCGTGCGCTCGGGCCGGGCCGCCGCCCACGCCCGGATGTTGTTCAGGATCCGCAGCACGATCTCCAGCGGACGGGCGGGCACCATCATCGACGGATCGAGCGCCGCCCCGGTCGCCCCCGTGACCAGCAGCTCCGCGTCCTGGCCGGTCAGCGGCGCGCCCCCGGCGAACGGATCGGCCAGCACCGGGTGTTCCCGGTCGCCGAACCCGACCACGAAGTGCCCGGGCAGCGCCACCCCGTACACCGGTGCGCCCGCCCTCCGCGCGACCTCGATCCAGACGACCGACAGCAGGATCGGCAGGCCCCGGCGACGGCGCAGCACCTGCTGGAGGAGCGAGGAGTCCAGCCGCTGGTAGTCGGCCGACGAGCCGCCGAACCCGCAGCGCTCACCCAGCAGTTCGGCCAGCGCCGAGGCCCAGCCGGCGGGGGAGCGGGAGCCGTAGGGCAGCAGCCCCGCCAGCCGGTCCAGCTCGATCTGCGCGGCGTCGATGCCGTACGGGTCGGGGACGGGCTCGCCCGGAGTCAGCGGGACGACCTCGGCCGGCCCCACCGGTCCGGCCTCCGCGCCCAGCAGCAGGCACAGGAGGGCGAGGTCCGGCCGTTCGGACCGGGCCTCCTCGGCGAACTGCCGCCGCCGCTCGGCCGCCCCGGAATCCAGCCCGCTCATATCCGACCCACGCCCCTGCTCGTCCTGTCCCCGCCCCGGTACCGGCCCCGGCAGCCTGCCGCGCGGCCCCTCACGCCGAGCGGTAGTGGTGGTACCGGTGATGGCCCGCGAAGCCCATGCCGTCGTACAGCGCCCGCGCCCCCTCATTGTCCTCCTCGACCTGGAGCCAGGCCGCCGAAGCGCCCTCGTCCAGCGCCCGGCGGGCCAGCGCGGTCATCACCGTCGTGGCCAGTCCGCGCCGCCGCTGCTCCGGGGCGACCTCGACCGCCATGAACCCGGCCCACCGGCCGTCCACGACACACCGCCCGATCGCGTCCGGAGCGTCGCCACCGCCCGGCACCGTGGCGAACCAGACCGAAGGGCCGCTGCCCAGCACCCGCAGCACATGCGGGCCCGGCGTGGAGAAGCGCTGGTAGCGGGCGAGCCAGGCCGCGTCCGGCTCCCGGGTCAGCCGGACCGCGGACACCTCCGCGTCCCGGTCACCGACCGGCGCCAGCGCGCCGATCCGGACCTCCGCCGAGACCTCGCGCCGCCAGCCGTGCCCCTCCAGCTCCGCGCACAGGAGCTCCTGCGTGCCCTCGGCCCCGGTCGCCGTCTGGACGTACGCGGGCAGGCCCCGCTCCTCGTACCAGCGGCGGACGCGCCCGAACGCCTCGCCGAGCGGCAGACCCGGATCGCCGAGCGGCAGGACGGAGTTGGCGCGCCGCGTGAACCCACCGGCCGCGCGCAGCCGCCAGTCGCCCAGCGCCTCGCTCTCCACCGGCTGCCAGGCCCGCGCGGTGACGGCCGCCAGCTCCTCGAAGGAGGCGGCGGGGCCCCGGCGCCGGGCCGGGGCGGCGGGTACGACCTTGCCCGCGACCAGGGAGGATTCCACGATGTGGACAGATTCCCCGCTCTTCCGTGTGATCGCCACCACACCGTCGTTCCATGATGTGAGCACGCCGACCACGTCGGTGAACTCCACGCCCGTGCCGTCGCCGTCCGTGCGGCGCCGTACGGACACACGTTTGCCCACGTCAGCGGGTGTGATGCGGACTTCCAGCCGTCCGCCGATGGTGAATTCCACAGCTCTGTCCGCCCCTCCTGTTCGGATCGTGCCCGAGAACGGAGATACTAGGGGCGGGCATCGACGACGCCGCGCTCCCGCGCGAGAGCCAACGCCCTACCGAGGAGGAACGACAGCGTGACCTACGTCATCGCGCAGCCTTGTGTCGACGTGAAGGACAAGGCCTGCATCGAAGAGTGCCCCGTCGACTGCATCTACGAGGGCCAGCGGTCCTTGTACATCCACCCGGACGAGTGCGTCGACTGTGGAGCCTGTGAGCCGGTGTGCCCGGTCGAGGCCATCTTCTACGAGGACGACACTCCGGAGGAGTGGAAGGACTACTACAAGGCGAACGTCGAGTTCTTCGACGACCTCGGCTCGCCGGGCGGTGCTTCCAAGCTCGGTCTCATCGAGCGCGACCACGCGTTCGTCGCCGCGCTGCCGCCGCAGAACCAGTAAGCGGCGGCACCCCGCGCGCAGCCCGGTCCCGTACGGCTCGTCCCCGTGCGGGGCCGAGCCGTTTCCCGGTGCCGCCGCCGGTATCCGGACCGCCTGAGAAAGCCCCGCGAAAGCCCCGCGAAAGTCCCGAGAAAGCAGAGCCCCGTGTCCGCAGTCTCCTCCCGCCTCCCGGTCTTCCCCTGGGACAAGCTCGCGCCCTACAAGTCGACGGCCCAGGCCCACCCGGACGGCATCGTGGACCTGTCCGTCGGCACCCCGGTCGACCCGGTCCCCGAGCTGATCCGGCGGGCGCTGGTCGCCGCCGCGGACAGCCCCGGCTATCCGACGGTGTGGGGCACCGAGGCCCTGCGGGACGCGCTCACCGGCTGGGTGGAGCGCCGCCTCGGCGCGGTCGGCGTCAGCCACGCCAACGTGCTGCCGGTCGTCGGCTCCAAGGAGCTGGTGGCCTGGCTGCCGACGCAGCTCGGGCTCGGCGCGGGCGACAAGGTGGCCTACCCCCGGCTCGCCTACCCGACGTACGAGGTCGGCGCCCGGCTCTGCGGCGCGGAGCCCGTCGTCTACGACGACCCGACCGAGCTGGACCCGGCGGGGCTGAAGCTGCTCTGGCTCAACTCGCCGTCCAACCCCACCGGCAAGGTGCTGGCCAAGGACGAGCTGACCCGGATCGTCGCCTGGGCGCGCGAGCACGGCGTCCTCGTCTTCAGCGACGAGTGCTACCTGGAGCTGGGCTGGGACGCCGAACCGGTCTCGGTGCTCCACCCGGACGTCTGCGGCGGCCACTACGACGGCATCGTGGCGGTCCACTCCCTCTCCAAGCGCTCCAACCTGGCCGGATACCGGGCCGCGTTCATCGCGGGCGACGCGGCCGTCCTCGGTGAGCTGCTGCTGATCCGCAAGCACGGCGGGATGATGACGGCCGCTCCGGTCCAGGCCGCCACCGTCGCCGCCCTCGGTGACGACGTACACGTCTCCGAGCAGCGCGCCCGTTACGCCGACCGGCGCCTCGCCCTCCGTACGGCCCTGGAGGCGCACGGCTTCCGCATCGAGCACAGCGAGGCGAGCCTCTACCTGTGGGCGACCCGCGACGAGCCGTGCTGGGACACCGTGGCGTACCTCGCGGAGCGGGGCATCCTGGTCGCGCCCGGCGACTTCTACGGCCCGGCAGGCGCGAGCTTCGTCCGGGTGGCGTTCACCGCGACGGACGAGCGGGTGGCGGCGGCGGTCAAGCGCCTGTCCTGACCCGGATACGCGAGAGGGCCTGAGGAGTGCGCACTCCTCAGGCCCTCTCGCGTATGTGTGAGGCGGTCAGCCGATCGGCAGGCCGTTCAGCGGCAGGGCGTCGGTGGGCAGGCCGCCCTTGCCGAGGCCGTCGGCGGGCAGCCCGTTGCCGAGGCCGTCGGTCGGCAGCCCGCCACCGGCGGCGTCGGTCACCCCGCCGAGGGCCTCGCCCGCGTTGCCCGCGGCCTGCCCGGCGGTCTCCTGGGCGGCCGGGACGGCGACCTTCGCGGACTTGCCGGCGGTCTCGCCCGCCGCCGGGAGCGCGGTCCCGACGAGCCGGCCGCCGGTCTCACCGGCGGCCTGGGTGCCCTGCCGGGCGGCGCTGTCGAGGGTGTCGCCGACGTTCGCGCCGTCCAGTGCGGTCAGGCCGCCCAGCTCCGGGGCCGCCGGGAGATCTGCGGCGCTCGCGGCACCGGCCGCACCGACCACGGGGGTCGCGCCGGCGGCGATCAGCAGCGCGGCACGAGCGATCCGACGGGTCAGGGGGAGAGACATGATGCTCCTTCAGCGGTTTGTGCACGAATCTGTCTGTCCGGTGATCGGACGCACTGACAACCGCTTCGGGGGAGGGGAAGGTTGCGGCGGGCAAAGGTAAAGACTGAGTAATGCGTCCGATTATCCGCAGCGGAAGAACCCGGGCAAACAATCCATACCGCCGGGACCCGATGAACCGTCACTTCCCTTGACCGGCAAGGGAATCGGAGGAGAGAAGCGAGACCGCGGGAAGTCGCGCGGAAAGAGTCCGGGGGACCGGCCCCCATGGCCCGTACGGGTGATGGGACGTACTACTGAACGACCTGGATCCTGACCGCGGTCGTGCCCGTTTCCTTGCCCTTCGCGTCTTCCGTCCGCCAGCCCTTACCGGCGTCCCAGACCCGGTCCGCATAGCTCACACGCTCGATCCGCAGCGCCTCGGACTGCGCCACGGCCCAGTGCGCCAGCTCCCAGCCGCGCCGCGGCGACGCCTTGTCCTCGGCCCGCGCCGAGGTCGCCGGGACGGGCACCGAGACGGTCGAGGCGGCGGACGCGCCCGCGGCCTTCGCGGTGGGCAGCACGTCCTTGCCGAAGGCCCGCACCAGCTCGGCCCGCACCCGCCCGGCGTCCCCCGGCCCCTCGGCCGTGGCGGTCGACGGGGTGCAGTTCAGCGCGGCCGCCCTGCGCCCGGTCAGCGCGGCCGCGAGCAGCGCGGCGTCCGGCTCGTGCTTCGCGTACGCCTGCGGGAACCCGCTGCGCTGCACGCGCTGCGCGGCCACGGTCAGCGGGAGGCGCGAGTAGCCCGGGACCTCGGCCAGGCCCTCGTAGAACTTCCCGGCCGAGTAGACCGGGTCCATGATCTGCTCCACGGTGCCCCAGCCCTGCGAGGGCCGCTGCTGGAACAGGCCCACCGAGTCCCGGTCGCCGTAGTCGATGTTGCGGAGCGTGGACTCCTGGAGCGCGGTCGCCAGCGCGATCGTCACCGCCCGCTCGGGCATCCCCCGGGTGGTGCCCACCGCGGAGATCGTCGCCGCGTTCACGGCCTGCGCGAGGCTCATCTCGTAACGCTGGATCTCGCCCTCGTCCCCGTCCTTCGCCTCCACGACACAGCGCGGCGGGTTCTTCGAGCCCGAGGAGTCGTACTGCACGGCCAGATAACCGCCGAGCGCCGCGAGCACGGCGAAGGCGGCCCCGTAGCGGAAGAGGCGTCGTCGGCGAGGGCTGGCTTTCCTGGACACGGGGCCCACCGTACTGGAGGCCCCGGGCGGGGCCGATACCCCTGTCGCTTAGGGTCGGGTCCATGGCCGACAGCACCCTTGACCCCGCCCTTGACCTCACCCTGGACGGACCGGCGCTCACCGCCCGGCTCGTCGACTTCCCCTCGGTCAGCGGGGAGGAGAAGGCCCTCGCCGACGCGATCGAATCGGCCCTGCGCGCCCTGCCGCACCTCACCGTCGACCGGTACGGCAACAACGTCGTCGCCCGCACGAACCTGGGCCGCGCCGAGCGCGTCGTCCTCGCCGGGCACATCGACACCGTGCCCATCGCCGACAACGTCCCCTCCCGCCTCGACGAGAACGGCATTCTCTGGGGCTGCGGAACCTCCGACATGAAGTCCGGCGTCGCCGTCCAGCTCCGGATCGCCGCGACGGTCCCCGAGCCCAACCGCGACCTGACCTTCATCTTCTACGACAACGAAGAGGTCGCCGCCCACCTCAACGGCCTCGGTCACATCGCCGACGCGCACCCCGACTGGCTCGCCGGAGACTTCGCCGTCCTGCTGGAGCCCTCCGACGGCGAGGTCGAGGGCGGCTGCCAGGGCACGCTGAGGGTCCACCTGCGGACGACGGGGGAGCGGGCCCACTCGGCGCGCAGCTGGAGGGGGTCCAACGCGATCCACGCCGCCGCCCCGATCCTGGCCGCCCTCGCCGCGTACGAGCCCCGCCGCCCCGTCATCGACGGCCTCGAATACCACGAGGGCCTCAACGCGGTCGGCATCGAGGGCGGCGTCGCCACCAACGTCATCCCGGACGCCTGCACCGTCGTCGTCAACTACCGCTACGCTCCCGACCGCACCGAGGAGGAGGCCGTCGCCCACGTCCGCGAGGTCTTCGCCGACTGCGGCGTGGCCGAGATCGTCATCGACGACCACTCCGGCGCCGCCATGCCCGGCCTCTCCCACCCCGCCGCCCAGGCCTTCATGACGGCCGTCGGCGGCACGGCCCGGCCCAAGTTCGGCTGGACCGACGTCTCCCGCTTCGGCGCCCTCGGCGTCCCCGCGGTGAACTACGGACCCGGCGACCCGATGTACGCCCACAAGCGCGACGAGCACGTGGCGGTCGAGAAGATCACCCACTGCGAGAACCGCCTCCGCTCCTGGCTGACCGCCTGACGCACGGCATTCCCCCGTACGTAACCTCCGCCGATCTACGCTGGCCGTACGCAGCACGACTCGTACGACCCGGCACGAAGCAGGTCGGTGGAGGGAGCGCAACATGGGCAACGCCGAAGACGCACGGATTCCCGAGGGTGCGGAGGTTCCCGAGGGCGCGGTCAGCCCCGAGGAACAGTGGCTCGGCCCGGTCCTGCGCCGCAGGGAGCAGGTCCAGCCCGGCACGACCGATCAGCGGCTGCTGGACTCCGAGGGCGACTCCGAGTGGGTGCACACCGACCCCTGGCGGGTGATGCGCATCCAGTCGGAGTTCGTCGAGGGCTTCGGCGCGCTCGCCGAACTGCCGAGCGCGATCAGCGTCTTCGGCTCGGCCCGCACCCCTGCCGGATCGCCGGAGTACGAGGCCGGGGTGGCGATCGGCAAGGCCCTGGTCGACGCGGGCTTCGCGGTGATCACCGGCGGCGGCCCGGGCGCGATGGAGGCGGCCAACAAGGGCGCCCGCGAGGCCAAGGGCGTCTCGGTCGGCCTCGGCATCGAGCTGCCCTTCGAGTCGGGCCTCAACCCGCACGTCGACATCGGCGTCAACTTCCGCTACTTCTTCGTCCGCAAGACGATGTTCGTGAAGTACGCGCAGGGCTTCGTGGTCCTGCCCGGCGGCCTCGGCACCCTCGACGAACTCTTCGAGGCCCTGACCCTCGTCCAGACCGGCAAGGTCACCCGCTTCCCGATCGTCCTGTTCGGCACGGCGTACTGGGGCGGCCTGATCGACTGGCTCCGCGACACGGTGGTGGCCGGCGGCAAGGCCTCGGAGAAGGACCTGCTGCTGTTCCACGTGACGGACGACGTGGAGGAAGCGGTGATGCTGGTCACGAAGGAGGTCGGCCGGTAACTGCTTCTCAGCCCGCCCGGCGCAATCAAGCCCGTCCGGCGATTGAGGGCATCGGTTCCAGCCCCTCCGGCGCTTGAGGAGCGGGGCCCAGGGGCAGCGCCCCATGCCCCGCCCGCCGGGGCAGGCGGCAGCGCAGGCGGCAACGCCTACGCCAGCCCCCGCCGCGCAACGGCCGGCGCCCGATGCCCGGCAATGGACGCCACCATGTCCAGAACCTGCCGCGTCTCCGCCACCTCATGCACCCGGTACACCCGCGCCCCCAGCCACGCCGAAACCGCCGTCGTCGCCAGCGTCCCGATGACCCGCTCCTTCACCGGCCGGTCCAGCGTCTCGCCCACGAAGTCCTTGTTGGACAGGGACACCAGCACCGGCCACCCCGTCTCCGCCATCTCCTCAAGACGGCGCGTCGCCTCCAGCGAATGCCGGGTGTTCTTCCCGAAGTCATGACCGGGATCGATCATGATCCCGTCCGCCCGCACCCCGAGCTCCACCGCCCGCTCGGCAAGCCCCACCGTCACGCGCAGGATGTCCGCCATGACGTCGTCGTACGCGATCCGGTGCGGCCGCGTCCGCGGCTCCGCGCCGCCCGCGTGCGTGCACACGAGCCCCGCCCCGTACCGCGCGGCGACCTCCGCCAGCTTCGGGTCCACCCCGCCCCACGCGTCGTTCAGCACATCCGCCCCGGCCTCGCAGACCGCCTCGCCCACATCGTGCCGCCAGGTGTCCACGCTGATCACCACGTCCGGGTGGCGGCGGCGGACCTCCGCGACGAAGCCGACCGTGCGGCGCGCCTCCTCCTCGGCGGTCACCTCCTCGCCGGGGCCCGCCTTCACCCCGCCGATGTCGATGATCGCCGCGCCCTCGGCCACCGCCTGCTCGACCCGGGCGAGCGCCGGCTCGTCCCGGAACGTGGCGCCCTGGTCGTAGAAGGAGTCCGGGGTCCGGTTCACGATCGCCATGATCACCGGCTCGTGCGGCCCGAACTCCCGCCGCCCCAGCCTGAGTGCCCCGCTGCGCATCCCGTCTTTCCTCCTCAGATATCCGCCTACGACCCGCCTGCCGACCCTACGGCCTTTCGTGGCCCGGCCCCGACCTGTCGGTGCCGCATGGCACGATCGGAGCCGGACGAGGTTTCCGCCCCCGGGGAGATGCGCGTGTTCTGGTTCTTGCTGCTCACGATGGTCGTGGTCGTCACTGCGGTCACCCTCGCGGTGGTCGGAGGCGGTGGGAGCGCGGTGCTCCAGGACGTACCGCCGGAGCGGTTCACCGACCCGCTGCCCGCCGCCCGCCCGGTCGGCCGGGCGGATGTCGAGGCGCTGCGCCTGCCGATGGCCCTGCGCGGCTACCGGATGGTGGACGTCGACGAGGCGCTGTCCCGGCTCGGCGCCGAGCTGGCCGAGCGCGACGCCCGGATCGCGGAGCTGGAATCCACCCTGGCCGGGGACCGGGCGGCCGCGGTGACGACGGGCACCGACCTGTTCAAGCGGCCCGGCGACCGGCCCGCGACGGAACCGGACGACCGGGCGGACGGCCCGGACCGCACCGAGGAGGACGGCCGATGAGCGGCGGAGCCGTGGCCGCCCCGGACGGCGGGCTGCGCTGCCCCTGGGGCCTGTCCACCGAGGACTACCTCGCCTACCACGACACCGAGTGGGGCCGGGCGGTCCACGGCGACGACGCCCTGTTCGAACGGCTCTGCCTGGAGGCCTTCCAGTCCGGGCTCTCCTGGCTCACGATCCTGCGCCGCCGCGAGACCTTCCGTACCGCCTTCGAGGGATTCCGGATCGAGGCGGTCGCGAAGTTCACCGACACCGACCGGGAACGGCTCCTGGCCGACCCGGGGATCATCCGCAACAAGGCCAAGGTCGACGCGACCCTCGCCAACGCGAAGGTGCTCGCCGGCTGGCGGGCCGGGGAGCTGGACGAGCTGATCTGGTCCTACGCCCCCGACCCGGCCGGGCGGCCCGCACCGCGCGCGCTGTCGGACGTCCCGGCCGTCACGCCGGAGTCCACTGCGCTCGCCAAGGCGCTGAAGAAGCGCTCGATCCGCTTCGTCGGCCCCACCACCGCCTACGCGCTGATGCAGGCCTGCGGACTGGTCGACGACCACCTCGCGGACTGCGTGGCGCGCGGCGGCGGCAGCGCACCGGGCTGAGCAGCGGCTACTTCCCCAGGTAGACCGGCTTCTCCTTGGCGAGGAAGGCCTCCACCGCGATGGTGTGGTCCTGCGACGCGCCCGCCCGGGTCTGGAGTTCGTCCTCCTTCTCCAGAGTCTCGGCGAGCGTGTGCCCGGCGCCGTACGCCATCGACTCCTTGAGCGCCGCGTACGCCACCGTGGGCCCGGCGGCCAGGGTGCGGGCCACCGCCGCCGCCTGCTCGGCCAGCTCGTCCGCCGGGACGACCCGGTTGACGATCCCCAGCTCCAGCGCGTCCTGCGCGGAGATCGACCGCGGGAAGAACAGCAGATCGGCGGCGCGGCTCTGCCCGATCAGCCGGGGCAGGGTCCAGGACACGCCCGAGTCCGCGGTGAGTGCGACGCCCGCGAACGAGGTGTTGAAGGAGGCGGTGTCCGCGACCACCCGGTAGTCCGCCGCGAGCGCGAAACCGAACCCGGCCCCGGCCGCGACGCCGTTCACCCCGGCCACGACCGGCTTCGGCATCTCCGTGATCGCCCGCACGATCGGGTTGTAGTGCTCCTGGACCGTGCTCAGCGCGTTGCCGCCGCCCGCCTCGCGGGTCGCCACGAGCGTGGCGACATGCTCCTTGAGGTCCTGGCCGACGCAGAAGGCGCGCCCGGTGGCCGTGAGCAGCACCGCCCGGACCGCCGGGTCCGCCGCCGCCTCCCGCAGCGCGTCCCGCAGCGCGACCTTCGCCGCCGTGCTCAGCGCGTTCATCGCGTCGGGTCGGTTGAGCGTGATCGTCGCGAGCCCCTCGCTCACGTCGTACAGAACGGTGTTCGCCTGCTCGTCGGCCATTCCGGTTTCCCCTCGCTGCTCGGGCATCGTTGCTCCTTGCAGGCAAGCATGGCCGACGTGGACCGGGGCAGAGATGTGACCTGCGTCTAACAATTGGCTCTCACCTGGGGGTCCGGGGCGGCGCAGTATCGCAGCCGGATCGCCGAATTGGGTGGTTTTGAGAGAGCGCGTTGCGCAAGCGATGCAGACCGATGTTGGTCATCGGGGTCATTGATGCGGGATAATGGCGAAGAAGCAATGTGTTCGATGCCGGTGAGGCAGCGCCTGTCATGGGGCCGCCGGTTGCGATGAGCTGGTTTCAGGAAGGGGAACGAGCATGGCGGCCATGAAGCCGCGGACGGGCGACGGCCCGCTCGAGGTGACAAAGGAGGGGCGGGGCATCGTCATGCGCGTTCCGCTCGAAGGCGGCGGTCGGCTTGTTGTCGAGCTGACTCCGGACGAGGCCGATGCCCTCGGCGACGCGCTGAAGAAAGTCGTCGGCTGACGCGGAACGCCCATCACCTTCCACCACTGCCCGGCACGGTCTCCGTGCCGGGCAGTGGTGCGTTTCCGCCCGGCCGTGGTCCTCGTGCCGCTCAGCCGCGCCGGACCGCGCAGAGCAGCCCGTCGCCGACCGGCAGCAGGGTCGACATCAGCTCCTGGCTCTCGCGCACCGCGCGCAGCAGCTCCCGCAGCCGCAGCACCTCGGCCGGCTGGGCCGCCGAGTCGACCGTGCGGCCGTCCGCGAAGACGCCCTCGAAGCAGACCAGACCGCCCGGACGCAGCAGGCGCAACGATTCAGCGAGCACGTCGAGGCTCTCCAGCCGGTCCCCGTCGCAGAAGACGAGGTCGTAACCGCCGTCCGCGAGCCGGGGCAGGACGTCCAGGGCGCGGCCGGGGATGAACCGGGCCCGGTTGGTGGCGAAACCCGCCGCGCGGAACGCCTCGCGGGCGAACTGCTGACGCTCGGGCTCGGGGTCCACCGTGGTCAGGACCCCGTCGGGGCGCATTCCGTGCAGGAGATAGATGCCGGACACGCCGGTGCCCGTGCCGATTTCCGCCACCGCTTTGGCGTCCGCGGCGGCGGCCAGCAGGCGCAGCGCAGCGCCGGTGCCCGGTGACACCGGGCGAAGCCCCAGCTCGCGAGCCCGCTCCCGGGCCACGTGCAGTGCTTCGTCCTCGGCGACAAAGGCGTCGGCGAACGCCCAGCTCGTCTGCCGGTTGGCGGTAATGACCCTCTCCTGTCCCCGTAGTTGGCGCAACGGTGACTGTATCCGCTGGACCCGGGAACCCGCAGATGGGACCGGGCGTTGTGCAAGGAGTGGGGAAAGCTCGGCGACCGGGTCCGCGGATCGGACCGGTGAGCCGGCTGAAAGTCCCGGGCGACGCCCGGCCCCAACAGGGAAAAAGGCTTATCCGGAGCTAACGGGCGAGGTGGCTATGGTAGGGGCTCCACTGGACACCACCAGAGCCGATAGGGGAGGTGCGGCTGCGCCTGTGGACCGGGGAGGGGTGCTGAGGCGCCTGCTCAGGTCGGCCGGTGAGCCGAAATCCGTGACCAACATTGCTGACCGTTCTTCCGAAGACTCCGCACCGACCGCGACCTTCGCCTCTGATGCGGACTCTCAGGCGTGGACCCCGCCCTCATGGGAAGAGATCGTCAGCACGCACAGCGGTCGCGTGTACCGCCTTGCCTACCGGCTGACGGGAAACCAGCACGACGCCGAGGACCTGACCCAGGAGGTCTTCGTCCGGGTGTTCCGCTCGCTGTCGACGTACACGCCCGGCACCTTCGAGGGCTGGCTGCACCGCATCACGACCAACCTCTTCCTGGACATGGTCCGGCGCAAGCAGCGCATCCGCTTCGACTCGCTCGGCGACGACGCGGCCGAGCGGCTGCCGAGCCGTGAGCCGTCCCCGCAGCAGATCTTCAACGACACCCACTTCGACGCCGACGTGCAGCAGGCGCTGGACACCCTCGCGCCCGAATTCCGTGCGGCCGTGGTCCTCTGCGACATCGAGGGCCTCAGTTACGAGGAGATCGCCGCGACCCTCGGGGTGAAGCTCGGGACCGTGCGCAGCCGGATCCACCGCGGCCGCTCGCATCTGCGCAAGGCGCTCAAGCACCGTTCGCCCGAGGCCCGCGCCGAGCAGCGCTCCCTGGCGGACGCGGTCCTGGCGGGGGAGGGCGGAACGGCGTGAGTGGCACAGGTCCGACCGGTCCCACCCCTGCCGAAGCGCACCTGGGGGACCGGCTCGCCGCGCTGGTCGACGGTGAGCTGAAACACGACGCCCGTGAGCGGGTCCTGGCCCACCTGGCGACCTGCGCCAAGTGCAAGGCCGAGGCCGACGCCCAGCGCCGCCTGAAGAGCGCCTTCGCCATGTCCGCCTCACCCTCGCCCTCCGAGGGGTTCCTGGCCCGTCTCCAGGGCCTTCCCGGGGGTCCCGGCGGCGACGACACCGGCTCGGGTGGACCGTTCGGCGGCCGGGGGCCCTTCGCCGACGAGTTCTTCCCCGGTCTGCGGCCCTCCGGCGGCAGCACGCGCGCCGACACCGGGCCCTCCCCGCTGGACGGTTTCGGCTATCTCCCCGCCACCCACGGCTCCACCGCCGTGCTGCGCGGCGGGGCCGCCTCCGGTTCGGCCTTCCGCATACACGAGGTGGGCCGCGACGCGGACCGCTCGCCCTGGCGCGGGCGGCGCTTCGCGTTCGCCGCGGCCAGCGCCGTGTCCCTCGCGGCGATCGCGCTGGGCGGCACCCTGCCGCTGGACTCCGGCCCCGAATCCTCCCTGCGCGCCGAGGGCGCCGGGAACAACGTCACCCCGCTCGACGCGGAGACCCGCGCCGAGAACGGTGCCACGGCGGTCAGCCGCCGGGGCGGCGGCGCCCTCGCGGTGACCGGCGACGGCCCGGCGGCCGAGCAGCCGGGCTCCGGCAGCGCCGGGACCGGGACGAACGCGGTGCCCCCGTCGCTCACCGGGCCCACCCCGGTGGTTCCGGCCGTCCCCCCTCCGGTCAACCGGCAGGGACCGCCGACCGCTCCGCCGCTGTTCGGCACGTCGACCTCGGGCGGACACCCGTTCATGCTCCCCGTGCTGAACGTGTCCGTGCCGCCGCTGATACGTCCGGCGACCTCGGGCGCCCCGCTGCTGGCGGCGGCGCTCGGCAGCGGTGCGGTGCCGAAGACGGTGCCCTCCTCGCTGCCCTCGGGGCCGTCCTCGGGATCGCCCGCCAACGATCTGGCGAGCCCGCTCTCCCCCCGTCCCTGACGGGACCCTGCGCAGGGTTTCGCAAACCTGGTTGAATTCCGGTGAGGGACGCCTCTGTGGGGCGTACGACAGAGGCCAGTTGCGGGGAGAACATGGACGACGGGAAGCCCACCGGGCCGCAGGCGAAGTGGTGGAGCCGCCCCACACCGAGGCGAGCCGACCACCCGGAGCCGGCCAACGGCCCGGCCTCGGCGGTCTCCCCGACCCCGGAGGAGCCCACCCGGGCGGCCGGGGCCCCGGCCGCGCCTGGTCCCGTACCGGCCGCCGAGGACCAGGCGCCCGCCCCGGCTGCGGCTGTTCAGGACGCCGTCCCGCCCGCCCAGGACCAGGCGCCGCCCACGCCTGGCTCCGCCCCGGCTCCGGCCGCCGACGGCCAGGCGTCCGCCCTTGACCGGGCCGCCCCGGCTCC
>NZ_LZRD01000055.1 GCF_001687325.1 Streptomyces sp. PTY087I2
CCAGGTCGCCCTCGCCCTGCGCGACGAGGTGGGTGACCTGGAGGCGAACGGCACCTCGGTGATCCAGGTCGACGAACCCGCGCTGCGCGAGACGCTCCCGCTGCGCGCCGCCGACCACGCCGCCTATCTGGAGTGGGCGACGGAGTCCTTCCGGCTGGCCACTGCCGGGGTGCGGCCGGACACGCAGATCCATACCCACATGTGCTACGCGGAGTTCGGTGACATCGTCCAGGCCATCGACGACCTCGACGCCGACGTCATCAGCCTGGAAGCCGCCCGCTCCCACATGCAGGTGGCCCGCGAGCTGGCCGCCCACGGCTACCCGCGCGAGGCCGGACCGGGTGTTTACGACATCCACTCGCCCCGCATCCCCAGCACCGAGGAAGCGGCGGCCCTGCTGCGTAAGGGGCTTGAGGCGATCCCGGCCGAGCGGCTGTGGGTGAACCCCGACTGCGGCCTGAAGACCCGTGGCTGGCCCGAGACCCGGGCCTCCCTGGAGAACCTCGTCGCCGCCGCCCGTACCGTCCGCGACGAACTGCCCGCTTCCTGATCCTCCGCACCACCTCGGGACCGGGGCGCACCACGCCCCGGTCCCGAACCGCTTCTTCACCACGAGGGGCCCATCGATGAGACGACAAGCGCACGAGGTCATGGTGAACGGAACACCCATGGTCGCCGTGCCCGCGAAGGACCTCGACGGGCTGCTCGCCACCCGCAGACAACTGGGCAGCCAGAACGCCCGGATGCACCGGATGAGGGATGTCCTGACCGAGGCCGCGGAGTTTCTGGACGCCCTCGCCGACGCCCTCGCCGACGATCTCGACGGCGCCGTGCCGCCGGGCGGCACCGCTGCCGGCCCCCAGCGCTCTCCGCTCCCTCGGCCGGGCGACCGGAGTGAACTGACCGCCTCCATACGCGAGCGCGCGGAGCGGATGCGCGCCGTCACCGGACGGCCCCGTTCCGCCGGAGCACCGGCCCCCCGCTCTGCGAGTTAGGTATACCTAACTTCGGCAGGGAACACAACATCTGGGGTTACGTGCATCGCCATTCCTCCAGATGTAGTGTTGTCATCGCTGGTGGTTCGCGAGGCGCAGGGGTGCCCCGCGAGGCAAGAGGGAACCCGGTGCGAATCCGGGACTGCCCCGCAGCGGTGAGCGGGAACGACCGCCGTCATACGCACTGGGTCCGTGAGAAGGCCCCGGGAAGCGACGGCCAGTAGGTGCCCTGACGTCGTCAGGACGCGCCCGCGAGTCCGAAGACCTGCCACCGGCGCGTGCACCCGGATGCGGGTGTGCGCGCTTCGAGGCCCCGAGGGAGGGCCGCGTGGCCGTCGTACGGATCCGGGCCCGGCAGGTCTTTCCCGACCCCCGCCCCGCTCTCCGCCTCGCGTGCCGCCGTGCCCCTTCCCCGGTCCTCGGACGACGGAGCCGGGAACGAGCGAGAGGAGGCGGCGACCGTTGAGCGGTCTGATCTATTTCTCCAGCGTCTCGGAGAACACCAAACGCTTCGTGGAGAAGCTGCGGCTGCCCGCCACCCGCATCCCCCTGCACCCGCGCCGCGAGGGCATGCCCGAGGCCACCGAGCCGTACGTCCTGATCGTGCCGACCTACGGCGGCGGTGAACGCGCCGGCGCGGTCCCGAAGCAGGTGATCCGCTTCCTGAACGTCGAGACGAACAGGGCGCTGCTGCGTGGGGTGATCGCCTCCGGCAACACCAACTTCGGCGCGGACTACTGCCTGGCCGGCCGGGTCATCTCGGCGAAGTGCGGGGTCCCGGAGCTGTACCGATTCGAACTGCTGGGCACGGACCGCGATGTCCGTGCCGTGAGGGAAGGGCTGCGGAAGTTTTGGACACGACAGGAACCCTCGGCAAGGCCGAGGGCATGAGCATCGTCAGCACGACGATCACCGCGCCGCCCGCCGGACGCGAGTCGGTCGGTACGCGCCGGGACTACCACGCGCTCAACGCCATGCTGAACATGTACGACTGCGACGGCCGCATCCAGTTCGACAAGGACCGCGAGGCCGTCCGGCAGTACTTCCTCCAGCACGTCAACCCGAACACGGTGGAGTTCGGGTCGCTGAAGGAGAAGATCGACCACCTCATCGACAACGACTACTACGAGGCGGCCCCGTTCCGGCGCTACGACTGGAGCTTCCTGGAGGGCCTGTACCGGCAGGCGTACGCCCACGAGCACCGGTTCCGTACCTTCCTCGGCGCGTTCAAGTACTACACCTCGTACACGCTCAAGACGTTCGACGGCTCGCGCTTCCTGGAGCGGTACGAGGACCGCGTCGTCGCCACCGCGCTGTTCCTCGGCGCCGGTGACGAGAAGCTGGCCTCCGCGCTGGTGGACGAGATGATGTCGGGCCGCTTCCAGCCCGCGACCCCGACCTTCCTCAACGCGGGCAAGGCGCAGCGCGGTGAGCTGGTCTCCTGCTTCCTGCTGCGGGTCGAGGACAACCTGGAGTCCATCGGGCGCGGCATCAACTCCGCGCTCCAGCTCAGCAAGCGCGGCGGCGGCGTGGCGCTGCTGCTGACGAACCTGCGGGAGCAGGGCGCGCCGATCAAGAAGATCGAGAACCAGTCGTCCGGTGTCGTCCCCGTGATGAAGCTGCTGGAGGACTCCTTCAGTTACGCCAACCAGCTCGGCGCACGCCAGGGCGCGGGCGCGGTGTATCTGCACGCCCATCACCCCGACATCATGCGGTTCCTGGACACCAAGCGGGAGAACGCGGACGAGAAGATCCGCATCAAGACCCTCTCGCTCGGTGTGGTCGTGCCCGACATCACCTTCGAACTGGCCAAGCGCAACGAGGACATGCACCTGTTCTCGCCGTACGACGTGGAGCGCGAGTACGGCAGGCCGCTCTCCGACCTGTCGGTCAGCGAGCACTACGACGACCTGGTCGCCAACCCCCGTATCCGCAAGACCGCGCTCAGCGCCCGGGAGTTCTTCAAGACGATCGCGGAGCTCCAGTTCGAGTCCGGCTACCCGTACCTGCTGTTCGAGGACACGGTGAACCGGGCCAACCCGATCCCGGGCTGGATCAACATGTCCAACCTGTGCTCGGAGATCCTCCAGGTCAACACGCCCAGCACCTACGACGCCGCGGCGAACTACGAGACCGTCGGCAAGGACATCTCCTGCAACCTCGGCTCGCTGAACATCGCGGCCGCCATGGGCTCCGGTGATCTCGGTGCGACGGTGGAGACCGCCGTACGCGGGCTGACCTCCGTCTCCGACCAGTCGGACATCGACGCCGTGCCGTCCGTCGCCCACGGCAACGAGCGCTCGCACGCCATCGGCCTGGGCCAGATGAACCTGCACGGCTACCTCGCCTCGCAGCGCGTCCACTACGGCAGCGAGGAAGGCGTCGACTTCACGAACCTGTACTTCTACGCCGTCGCCTTCCACGCCCTGCGTGCCTCGAACCGGATCGCGATCGAACGGGGCACCGCCTTCGACGGGTTCGAGCACTCCGCGTACGCCGACGGCTCGTACTTCGACAAGTACACCGAGCGGGCCTGGGAGCCGGCCACCGACCGGATCCGGACCCTGTTCGCCGAGGCGGGCGTACATCTGCCGACCCAGGACGACTGGCGGCGGCTGAAGGCGTCCGTCCAGGAGCACGGCATCTACAACCAGTACCTCCAGGCCGTCCCGCCCACCGGCTCCATCAGCTACATCAACGACGCGACCGCCTCGATCCACCCCGTGGCCGCCAAGATCGAGATCCGCAAGGAAGGCCGCCTCGGCCGGGTCTACTACCCGGCCCCGCACCTGGACGACGACAACCTGGAGTACTTCCAGGACGCGTACGAGATCGGCTACGAGAAGATCATCGACACCTACGCGGCCGCCACCCAGCACGTCGACCAGGGCCTCAGCTGCACGCTGTTCTTCCGGGACACCGCCACCACCCGCGACCTCAACAAGGCCCAGATCCACGCCTGGCGCAAGGGCATCAAGACCCTCTACTACATCCGGCTGCGCCAGGAGGCGCTGGAGGGCACCGAGATCGAGAACTGCCTGTCCTGCACCCTGTGACCCGCCGCACCCCGTGACCGCCCGCCGCACGCACCTGAAGGCACCACGATGACCACCACCCCCACCCCGGTGACCGACATCTCGGTCACCCCGCCCTCCTACCGCCACGATCCGGCCGCCCGGCTGCGCCCGATCAACTGGAACCGCGTCACCGACGAGAAGGACCTGGAGGTGTGGAACCGGCTCACGGCCAACTTCTGGCTGCCCGAGAAGGTCCCGCTCTCCGGCGACCTCGCCTCCTGGCAGCAGCGGCTCACCGCCGAGGAACGCACCCTGACCATGCGGGTCTTCACCGGCCTCACCATGCTCGACACCCTCCAGGCCACCGTCGGTGAGATCGTGCAGATCCAGGACGCCCGCACCGAGCACGAGGAGGCGGTGTACACCAACATCGCCTTCATGCAGGCCGTGCACGCCCGCTCCTACTCCTCGGTCTTCTCCACCCTCTCCAACACCGCCGAGATCGACGACGCCTACCGGTGGGCCGTCGGCAACGACGTACTCCAGGAGCGCTGCAAGAAGGTCCTCGCCCACTACTACGGCGACGACCCGCTCAAGCGGAAGGTCGCCTCCACGCTCCTGTCCTCGCTCCTGCTGTACGCGGGCTTCTACCTGCCGCTGCACTTCTCCACGCACGCCCTGCTCACCAACACGGCCGACATGATCCGGCTGATCCTGCGGGACAAGGCGGTGCACGGCTACTACTCCGGCTACAAGTACCAGCGCGGTCTGGAGAAGCTGTCCCCGGCCGGCCAGGAGGAGATGCGGGCCTTCACGTACGAGCTGCTGGAGGAGCTGTACGAGCTGGAGCTGCGGTACTCCGGAGAGCTGTACGAACCCCTCGGCCTGATGGACGACGTGGCCGTCTTCGTCCGCTACAACGCCGACAAGGCCCTGATGAACCTCGGCTACCCGGCCCGCTTCACGGCGGAGGAGACCGAGGTCAACCCGGAGATCCTGGCCGCGCTGTCCCCGGGCGCCGACGAGAACCACGACTTCTTCTCCGGGTCGGGTTCCTCGTACGTCATGGGCAAGGCGGAGGACACCGCCGACGACGACTGGGACTTCTGAGCAATGACATCACTGTCGGTCGGCGGCCCTGTGCCCGCCCCACGGGCCGCCGACCCCGCTCCCTCGGGCCCCTGCGTGCTGCTCAAGCACGGTGAGGTCTTCCTCAAGGGCCGCAACCGGCACCTCTTCGTCGAGCGGCTGCACGACAACCTGCGGGTCGCCCTGCGGGGCATCGGCGGCTCCACCTGGATCAAGTGTGCCCAGAACGTGACCGTGCTGGGCGGCGAGGTCCCCCGCGAGGCGCTGGTGGAGCGGGCGCGCCGGGTGATCGGCTTCAACTCCGTCGAGCCGGCCGTCCGCGTCCCCAGCGACCTGGACGCCATTGTCGCCGCGGCCGTGGACGCCCTGAGCGGTCCCGAGCGGCACGGCACCTCGTTCGCCGTACGGACCAAGCGCCGGGACAAACGGTTCCCGCTGACCTCGTCCCGGGTGGACGCGCAGGTCGGCGCCCGCGTCCTGGCCGCGATACCCGGCCTGCGGGTCGACCTGGCGCGGCCGGACGTCCGTCTGACCGTGGAGATCGACCGCAAGGAGACCTACGTCTCCTGGGAGCGGCTCCCCGGGCTGAGCGGGCTGCCCGTCGGCAGCAGCGGGCGCGCCCTGGTGCTGCTCTCGGGCGGTTACGACTCGCCGGTGGCCGCCCACCGGGCCATGCGGCGCGGGCTGGCCTGCGACTTCGTCCACTTCAACGGGGCGCCGTACACGAACCCGGCGTCCGTGTACAAGGCGTACGCACTGGCCCGCGAACTGAACCGCTACCAGCCGCCGGGCGAACTGCACGTCATCGCTCTGGGCAAGGCGCAGAAACAGCTCGCCGTCGCGGGCGCGGGACGGCTCCAAGTGGTGGCGCAGCGGCGGCTCATGGTGCGTACGGCGTCCGCCCTCGCCGCCCGCACGGGCGGCGAGGCGCTGGTCACCGGTGACAGCCTGGGGCAGGTGGCCAGCCAGACCCTGGCCAACATGGTCGCCGTGGACGAGGCCGCCACGCTGCCCGTGCTGCGCCCGCTGCTCGGCCGGGAGAAGCAGGAGATCATCGACGAGGCGCGCTCCATCGGCACCGCCGACATCTCCGTGCTTCCCGACGAGGACTGTTGCAGCCTGCTGGCCCCGCGCCGGGTCACCACCCGGGCCGAACTGCCCCGGCTGCGGGGCGTCGAGCGGCGCCTCGACCTCGACGAGGTGGTCGAGGCGCTGCTCGATTCGGCTCAGGTGATGCGGCCGGACGTGGAGGAGGCGGACTAGAAGGACGTCCAGGTGAAGGACACCCGGTCACCGGCGGCTATCTTGAACTGGCAGCCGCCGACCGGGGTGGGGGTGCCGTTGACCGCGATGTTCCAGTAGGCGGAGCCGCCGCCGCTGACGTTCTTGATGGTGTCGACGGAGAAGTCGTCGAAGGACGCGTACCAGGCTCCGTCCCAGGTGAAGCCGTTCTTCTCGGCGGCGTCGTCGAGTGCGGCGGTCGGCGTGGGGACCTTCGAGGGGTTCGCGCCGCCGTTGGTGCCGTCGCACTTGTGCGTGCCGCCGGTCGCCGTGGTGACGTCGTGCCCCTTGGTTCTGACCTTGCCCTTGAAGAGCAGCCCGTCCGGCCCCTTGACCGTGACCGTCACCTTGACGGCCTTGTTGGTGTTCGCCGCGGGCCCCGCCTGCGCCAGGGCGACGGAGGGGGTGGCGAGGGCGAGGGCCAGGGCGGCCGCGGTGATCGCGGAGCGGTGGGTGAGTGTCCGGTGCATGAGATGCCTTCCCGATCGGATCTCCGGGTCTGCCGAAGCGAACCCGTCGACCTCACCCGGGCACACCACGCGCGCCGTCCCTCGGGGAGCGCACGGAGGTGCCGAGCCGGGCCGGGGCTTCGTCCTGCAAGACCATGACAGTGAGAAGCGGTGCACACCGCACCTCCGGGTACTCCGACTCACGGCGTGTGGAGCGCCGTTCACGGTTGCAGGCCAGCGCCGGATTCCCACCGGCTTCCCCCAGTTGTGCGGGCATTCTTTTGTGGCCCCCGGACCGCGAGATCCGGGGGCAGAACGCATCGTAGGGGCAGGGTGGGGGAGTTCGCGGGCGAATGCCGATTCGGGCTGCCCGGCACGGACACCGGCGAGGTGGGGCGGGCGCGCCGGAGCGGGGTGCGACGCACACTCGTCACACCCCGCTCCATCTGGGCCGCCGGGCCCCTCAGCCCGGCGGCGGACCCGGGCCCCTCAGCCCCGGTCGTCCATGGCGGCCGCCGGTCAGGACGCGGCCGGCACCGGGCGCTGCTCGCGGCCGTCGTAGGAGGCGAGCGGCCTGATCAGGGCGTTGTGGGAGAGCTGTTCGGTGATGTGGGCGGTCCAGCCGGTGATCCGGCTCATCACGAAGATCGGCGTGAAGACGGGGATGTCGAAGCCCATCAGGTGGTACGCGAGCCCGGCGGGGTAGTCCAGGTTCGGGTGGATGCCCTTGCGGGTGACCATGGCGTGGCGCAGGGCCGCGTGCAGCGTGGCCATGCGGGTCACCTCGGGGTCGCCCGCGCGGGAGACCAGGCGGTCGAGGGCCTCCTGCATGATCGGGACGCGGGAGTCGCCGTGCTTGTAGACCCGATGGCCGAAGCCCATGATCTTCCGCTTCGAGGCCAGGGCCTCGTCCAGCCACTCGCCCGCCCGCTGCGGGTCGCCGATCTCGTTGAGCATGTGCATCACGGCCTCGTTGGCGCCGCCGTGCAGCGGGCCCTTCAGCGCGCCGATCGCCGCCGTCACCGCGCTGTACAGGTCGGAGAGGGTGGAGGTGACGACGCGGGCGGTGAACGTCGAGGCGTTGAAGCTGTGTTCGGCGTAGAGGGTCAGGGAGATCTCGAAGCAGCGGACCACCTCCGGCTCGGGCACCGTACCGAAGCACATGTGGAAGAAGTTCTCCGCGTACCCCAGCTCCGGGTCCGGCGCGATCGGCGCGAGGCCCCGGCGGCGGCGCTGGTCGGCGGCGACCACGGTGGGCAGCTTCGCCAGCAGGGTCAGGGACTTGGCCCGGTTGGCGGCGAGCGTGCCGTCGTCCTCCAGCGGGTCCTCCGCGCCGAAGAAGCTGACGGCGGTACGCAGCACATCCATCGGGTGGCAGGTCTCCGGCAGCCGGGTCAGCAGCTCCAGCGTGCTGCGGTCCAGGGGGCGCAGGGCGCGCTCGCGGGCCTGGAAGTCCCGCAGCTGGGCGGGGTCGGGGAGTTCGCCGTGCCAGAGGAGGTACGCGACCTCCTCGAAGGAGCGGTGGGCGGCGAGGTCCTGGACCGGATAGCCCCGGTAGGTCAGGGAGTTGGTCTCCTGGATGACGGTGGAGATCTCGGTGGTGTCGACGAAGACACCGGTCAGGCCGCGGTGGATCTCCGGTGCGGTGGCGGTCATGGGGTGTGCCTCCGGATCGTCGGCGACGCCGTCGGGCGCGCGCTGGGGGAGTACGGGCCGTGGGTACGGGGGCGGGCCATCAGAACAGGCCCTGGGGGAGCGTGGCGTCGTACGCGGCGACCGCCTCGGTGTCCACGGCCGGGAAGAGTCCGTCCAGGCCGGTGGCCGACAGCTCGGCGACGCGCTCGGCCGCCGACAGGAAGCGGTCCTGGGCGTCCGGGGCGACGATCCCCTCCGCGAGGGTGCGGAACTTGTTCGCGTACGCGGGGCGGTCGAAGGGGCGGGCCCCGGCCGGATGGGCGTCGGCGACACCGAGCTCGTCCTCGATCACCGTGCCGTCCTCCAGCGTGATCACGATCCGGCCGCCGAAGGCCCGGCGCTCCGGGTCCGGGTCGTGGTAACGGCGGGTCCAAGCCGGGTCCTCGACCGTGGTGATCTTCCGCCACAGCTCGACGGTCTCCGGGCGGGCGGCGCGCTCGGGGGCGTAGGAGCGCTCGTGGTGCCAGCCCCCGTCCTCCAGGGCGACGGCCAGGATGTACGGGGCCGAGTGGTCCAGGGTCTCCCGGCTGGCGGTGGGGTCGTACTTCTGCGGATCGTTCGCACCGGAGCCGATGACGTTGTGCGTGTGGTGGCTGGTGTGCAGCACGACGGAGCGCACCTTCTCCAGCGGCCCGGTCTTCTCCCGCATCCGCCGCGCCAGGTCGATCAGCGCCTGGGCCTGGTACTCCGCGGAGTGCTCCTTCGTGTACGTGTCCAGGATCGCGCGACGCGCCTCGCCGGGCTCGGGCAGCCGGACCGTGTAGTCGGACTCCGGGCCGTTCAGCATCCACGCGAGGAACCCGTCCTCACCCTCGTAGATCGGGGACGGGGACGTCTCGCCGCGCAGGGCCCGGTCGACGGCCTCGATCGCGGCCTTTCCGGCGAAGGCCGGGGCGTACGCCTTCCAGCTGGAGATCTCGCCCTTGCGGGACTGCCGGGTGGCCGTGGTGGTGTGCACCGCCTGCTGGACCGCCTGGTACACGGTCTCGGCCGGCAGCCGCAGCAGGGCGCCCAGGCCGCAGGCCGTGGCCGCGCTCAGGTGGGCGACGTGGTCGATGCGGTGTTCGTGCAGGCAGATGCCCTTGACCAGCGCGACGTGCACCTCGTAGGCGGCGACGATCCCGCGCAGCAGGTCCGCGCCGGAGCGCCCGGTGTGCTGGGCGACGGCGAGGAGCGGCGGGATGTTGTCGCCGGGGTGGGAGTAGTCGGCGGCGAGGTAGGTGTCGTGGAAGTCCAGCTCCCGTACGGCGGTGCCGTTGGCCCAGGCCGCCCACTCGGGCGAGACCCGGCCGGTGGAGCCGAAGACGGCGGCGCCGGGCGCGGCGGCGGAGTGCGCGAGGGCCTGGGCGCGGGCGACGGCGACCGGGCGGCGCAGCAGGGACGCGACCGCGACGGACGCGTTGTCGATGATCCGGTTGGCGGCCATGGACGCCGCGTCCTTGTCGAGCGCCTCGGCCTCCTGGGTGCCGGTGGCGACGACGGCCAGCTTCCAGGCGAGCTGCTCCTCGCGGGGCAGCCGGGCGGCGCTGGGGTGGACGCGTACCTGGTGGTCGATCACGGGACTCCTCGCAGAGAGCGGCGGGCGCTGATGCCATGGACAGTGCCCGTTCCACAGCCCCGCGACCACCTGTCGAATCTGCGGATCTTCACCAGGAACGAGCGGCGAATCTGCGAATTCTGCGAATAACGCGGACGGGATGTTCGCAAGTACAGTCGCTGGTGTACGCCGCCTGCGGAAGGCATGCGACCAGGAGGGATCCCGTGGCCCGACGAGCGAACGAGCACAAGGTCTACGCGCACTCCAAGCTGCGCCGCCTCCGCCGTGAGCGGGGCATGAACCAGGTCGACATGGCCCGTGCGCTGGGCATCTCCGCGAGCTACGCCAACCAGATCGAACTGGGGCAGCGGCCGCTGACCGCGAGCGTGCTGCTCCAGATCGCGAAGGTCTTCGGCGTCGACGCGGAGTTCTTCTCCGAGGCCGCCGGGGACCGGCTCGCGGCCGACCTGCGCGCGGCCCTGGCCGACGAGGCGTGCGGGGTGGCGGTCCCGGCCGTCGAGGAGATCGCCGAGGCGGCCCGCGACCACCCGGAGGTGGCCCGCGCCCTGGTCGCCCTGCACCACCGCTACCGCGACACCGCCGAACAGGCGGCCGCCCTGGCCGCACCGGCGTCGGGACAGACCCTGCTGCCCGGTGCGGAGCCGCACGACGAGGTACGCGACTTCTTCTACGCCCACCACAACCACTTCGGCCCCCTCGACACGGAGGCCGAGCGCACCGCCGAGGCCCTGGAGCTGCGCCCGGGCCGGGCCGCCGACCCCCTGACGGCCCTCCTCGCCGAACGGCACGGCGTCCACGTCGTCCAGGCGGCCCCGGGCCGTACCGCCGACGCTCGCCGCTACGACCCCGACACCGGCCTTCTCTTCCTCTCCCCGTGGCTCAGCGACGGCCAGCGGGCGTTCCAGCTCGCCACCCAGCTGGCCTTACTGGAACAGCGCCCGCTGATGGACGAACTCGCGGACAGCGCGGCCGAGCTGACCTCGCCCGAATCGTTCGTCCTGGCCCGTATCGGCCTGGCGAACTACTTCGCCGGGGCGCTCCTCATGCCGTACACCGTCTTCCACACCGCCGCCGAGGCCGTCCGCTACGACATCGAGCTGCTGTCCGCCCGCTTCGGCGTCGGCTTCGAGACCGTCTGCCACCGCCTGAGCACCCTGCAACGCACCGGCCACCGCGGAGTGCCGTTCTCCTTTCTCCGCGTCGACCGGGCCGGGAACATCTCCAAGCGGCAGTCCGCGACCGACTTCCACTTCTCCCGCCTCGGCGGTACGTGCCCGCTGTGGACGGTCTACGAGGCGTTCTCGGCGCCCGGCCGCACCCTGACCCAGGTCGCCGAAATGCCCGACGGCAAGCGCTACTTCTGGGTCGCCCGCACGATCACCCGGGGCGGCTACAGCCACCACGCCCCGCGCGCGGAGTTCGCGGTCGCGCTCGGCTGCGAACTCCGCCACGCCCACCGTCTCGTCTACGCCGAGGGCGTCGCCCTCGACGACCCCCGGGCGGCGACCCCGATCGGGCTGGGCTGCCGCATCTGCGAACGCCGCGACTGCGCCCAGCGGGCCCGGCCCCCGGCCGGCGGCCGACTGGCGATCGACCCGGACCGACGGACGTACGTGCCGTATCCGGTGGAGGGAACCGGCTTCCGCGTCCCGGGGGCGTCCTGAGCGGAGGGAAATCCTCAGGCGGCCCGCGCGGGTGTGGCGGCTACCGGGTGCAGCGCGGCGTACTCCAGCGGCGCCGACGGGTCGATGGACACGTTCAGCTGCGCCGGGTCGGCGCCGGCCCGTACCAGCAGGTCGCCGACGGCGGCGATCATCGCCCCGTTGTCGGTGCACAGCGTCAGCGGCGGTACGCGCAGCTCGACGCCCGCCGCCTCGCACCGCTCCTCGGCCAGCGCCCGGACCCGGGAGTTCGCCGCGACCCCGCCGACCACGACCAGGGTGCGGACGTCGTACCGGCGGCAGGCGGCCAGCGCCTTGCGCGTCAGGACGTCCGCGACGGCCTCCTGGAGAGAAGCCGCCCCGTCGGCCAGGGGGATGTCCTCGCCGCGCAGGCGGTGCTGCTCGGCCCAGCGGGCGGCGGCGGTCTTCAGCCCGGAGAAGGAGAACGCGTACGGGTCGTCCTTCGACCCCAGCAGCGGCCGGGGAAAGGCGACGGCACAGGGGTCGCCCTCGCGCGCGGCCCGGTCGATGGCCGGCCCGCCCGGATACGGGAGCCCGAAGACACGGGCGACCTTGTCGAAGCACTCGCCCGCGGCGTCGTCCACGGTGTCGCCCAGGTGCAGGATCGGATCGCGCACCAGATCGCGGACGAGCAGCAGCGAGGTGTGCCCGCCGGAGACGATGAGCACCATGCACGGATCGGGCAGCGGCCCGTGCTCCAGGGTGTCGGCGGCTACGTGCCCGGCCAGATGGTGCACCCCGTACAGCGGCACCCCCGCCGCGTACGCCAGAGACTTGGCCCCGGCCAGACCGACCTGAAGCGCCCCGGACAGCCCGGGCCCCGTGGTCACCGCGACGGCGTCGATGTCCCGCACCCCGAGCCCCGCCTGCGCCAGGGCCTCCCGGACGACGGGGGTGAACGCCTGGAGATGCGCCCGCGCGGCGATCTCCGGCACCACCCCGCCGTAACGGGCGTGCTCGTCCATGCTCGACGCCACGACATGCGCGAGCAGCCGCCCGCCGGAGACGATCCCCGCCCCCGTCTCGTCACACGACGACTCGATGCCCAGCACCACTGGAGTCCGCACGGAGTCCTCTTCTCGCGTAGCTGTCGTTACTGCGACTAATGTGCAATAAGGCTACGGCCCGGCGGGATGCCCGGAGTAATTGGTCAACGGCACCCCCGGAATGCCGTACAGTTGTGTTCACCGACGCGGGGTGGAGCAGCTCGGTAGCTCGCTGGGCTCATAACCCAGAGGTCGCAGGTTCAAATCCTGTCCCCGCTACTGAAGATCCGGGCCCGGCACGCAGACAGCGTGCCGGGCCCGAGTCGTTTCCCGGGCCCGAGTCGTTTCCCGGGCCCGAGTCGTTCTCCGGGGCCGGTCGAGGACGCTTGACCTTGACGCAGCGTAAAGATCTAGCGTTTCCGGCATGGAGTGGTCCATTCAGGAAATCGCCCGCCAGGCCGGCACCACGAGCCGCACGCTCCGGCACTACGGGGACCTCGGTCTCCTTGCGCCGAGCCGGATCGGGAGCAACGGCTACCGCTACTACGACCAGGACGCCCTCGTCCGGCTACAGCGCATCCTGCTGCTGCGGGAGCTCGGGCTCTCGTTGCCCGCGATCAAGGACGTACTGGAGGGGCAGCGGGACACGGCGGTGGCGCTGCGGGCGCATCTGCGGCTGCTCGAACAGGAGCAGGCGCGCATCGGACGGCAGATCGCCTCGGTGCGGACCACCCTCCACAAGACCCAGGAGGGGATGGAACTCATGGCCGCTGAAGTGTTCGACGGCTTCGACCACACCGCCCACGAGCAGGAGGTCACCGAGCGCTGGGGCCGGGACGCGTACGAGGAGGGCGACCGCTGGTGGCGTTCGCTCGGGGACGCGGAGAAGAAGGCGTTCCAGGACGAGCACGAGGCCATCGCGCGCGACTGGGGCCGGGCCAGGGAGGCCGGGCTCGCCGCCGACGGGCCCGAGGCGCAGGAACTCGCCCGGCGGCACTGCGCCTGGCTGGCCTCGGCCAAGGAGCCCAGCCGTTCGTACGTCATCGGGCTCGGGGAGATGTATGTCGCCGACCCGCGCTTCGGAAAGAACTACGATCGCCACGGAGACGGCACCGCCGCCTTCGTACGGGACGCACTGACGGTCTACGCGCACCACCGGCTCTCCGACTGACCACGGCCGGCCGGGCCGCCACCGCGGTTTTTCCCCCTATTCGGCCGATGCCCGGTCGCCGCTCGGCGCGGCTCCGGGAAGCCTGGACAGGGCGCGGTACCGTCCGCAGCCGTGGGTGGACCGGGCAGGAGTGCACAGGTGGGGATGGCCGAAGGACGGCGCAGCGGAGCGGCGGGGAGCATGGACGCCCTGAGCCGTGCCGTGTTCGGTTCCCGGGAGGGGGAGCTGACGTCCGGCGGCGGACGGGGCACCGGGCGGTTCATCCGGATGCTGCCCGCCCTGCTCATCCTCGGCGGACTGCTGTTCGACTCGCTCGCCCCGCCCAACTTCACCGCCGTCCCCCTCTTCGTCGCGGCCCCGCTGATCGCCGCCCCCTTCTTCTCGCTCTCCCGGACCGTCCGCACCGGCATCGCCGCGGTCATCTCCGTCATCGTCATGCGGATCTCCGACGGGACGTCCACCCAGGTCGTCCCCGTCATCGAGATGATCACCGTGCTCACGGGCTCGGTGCTGGCCCTCGTCATCAACGGCGTCGTACGGCGAGGCAACGAGCAGCTGGCCTCGGCCCGCGCCGTCGCCGAGACCGCCATGCGGGCCGTGCTGCCGACGCCGGCCGAGCGGATCGGCGGGCTCCAGGTGGCCGCGCGGTACGAGGCGGCGCAGGCGGACGAGTTCGTGGGCGGCGACCTGTACGCCGTCGCGGACACCCCGTACGGCGTACGCGTGGTGGTCGGCGACGTCCGCGGCAAGGGGCTGGACGCCGTCGAGGCGGTGGCGGTGATCATCGGCGCGTTCCGGGAGGCCGCCGAGCAGGAGCGTTCGCTGGAGGGCGTGGCCCAGCGGCTGGAGCGGGCGCTGGCCCGGGAGGGGACGCGGCGGTACGGGCTGGACGCCATGGAGGGGTTCATCACCGCCGTACTGGCCGAGATCCCGCCCGGGGCGGCCACGGTCCGCCTCGTCAACCGCGGCCACCCCGAGCCGATCCTGCTCCACGCGGACGGCGCCCTGGAGGTGCTGGCACCCTCCGTGCCCGCCATGCCGCTGGGGATGGACCTCGGGGTGTGGCCGGACCGCGCCGACGAGTGGGCCATGCCTCCCGGCGCGACGCTCCTCGCCTTCACGGACGGCCTGTCCGAGGCCCGGGACGCGAACGGCGTCTTCTACGATCCGGCGGCCCGGCTGCGCGGCCGGATCTTCCCGGGGCCGGAGGAGCTGCTGTCCGCGCTGACCGATGACGTACGGCTGCACACCGGCGGGCGGGCCACGGACGACATGGCGCTCATCGCGGTCGGCCGGCCGGCGGAGGGGCAGCCTGTGCGGCGGACGACCGTGAAGATCGTGGGCCGGGGCGACGAGGACGCGGCTCACTGACGTCGGCACGATGCCACGGTGCGTAATCGAAGGGCACCGCTCCGCATAACATTTGATACACCGTCAGAAAAAGGCCTGTGCCTGAGCCCCGGTCAAGTCGCCCGTTTCCGCCCGCTTGACCCCCGTACCTCCCGCCCCTGTTCGTTAATGATCAACAGGAACAGCTTGGAATCGGGCCCGGGTGTCTATTAACGTTCGATAACGCAGCGCGGTCGTCACAGCCGTCGACAGGGACGGCGCCGCGCGCGAGCGCCGAATTCCGCAAGGGAACCGGGGAACCACCTACATGGGGTGAATCGGACGCCTGCGTCTCGTGAGAGGCGGAGGGGCCCGTAGGAGACCTTCCTGCTCCGAACCCGTCAGCTAACCCGGTAGGCGAGAAGGAAGGAAAGGAGTGCGCCCACGTGGCGTCCAACAAGCCTGCCCCTGAGGCCCCGTCACCCTTCAGCACCGACAGCTACGGTGGTGCCGAGCGGTCCGTGGGGGAATGGAATCCCACCGAGGACTCCATCCGTCCCGTGCGCGGCAGGCACCGTGTGGCCAAGCAGCGTGGTCTGGCCCGTAGCTCCACCGTCCTCGGGGTCGGCGTCATAGCGGCCGTCGGAGCGGGGGGCATGGCCACCGCTCAGGACAAGGCACCCGTCTCCATCTCTCTTCCCGATTCCATCGCGGACAACCTCCCCGACGCCAAGTCCCTTCCCGGCGTCGGGTCCTTCATGTCCGACGACGAAGCGGATGCCGTCCCGGTCGCCGCGGCCGCGCCGCTCACCACCGCCGGGCTCACCAGCGCCGAGGCCGAGCAGGGCACCGACGCCGGCGAGGCGCTGCGCGCCCGGATCCTCCAGCAGGCCGAGCAGCAGCAGGCCAGCGCCGACGCCGAGGCCAAGGCCGAAGCCGAGAAGGCCGCGGCCGAGAAGGCGGCGGAGGAGGCCAAGAAGCAGCAGGACGCGGCCGAGGCCGAAGCCGCCGCCAAGAAGAAGGCGGAAGAGGAAGCGGCGAAGAAGAAGGCGGAGGAGGAGCGTCTGGCCAAGCTCGCCGCCAGCTTCTCCCTGCCGACCTCCTCGTACACGATCAGCTCGACCTACGGTCAGTCCGGCGCGATGTGGTCCTCCGGCCAGCACACCGGCCTCGACTTCGCCGGGGCGGCCGGTTCGCCGCTCAAGGCCGTGCACAGCGGCACGATCACGTCGGCCGGCTGGTCCGGCTCGTACGGCTACCGCACGGTGCTCCAGCTCGATGACGGCACGGAGATCTGGTACGCGCACCAGTCCTCGATCGACGTCTCGGTCGGCCAGAAGGTCACCACCGGCGAGACCATCGGCCGCATGGGCGCCACCGGCAACGTCACCGGCGTCCACCTCCACCTGGAGGTCCGCACCGCGGGCGGCTCCGCGATGGACCCGATGGCCTGGCTGAACAGCAAGGGCCTCTCGGTCTGAGCCCCCGGGCCGCCCTTCTCCGGCGGTCCACCCCGAAACCCCGGCAGCCCTGACGCACACCCCCCGACGTCAGGGCTGCCGGTCTGTCCGGGGGAGAGGCCACCGGCCCGAAGGGAGTCCGCGGCGGAATACCGGCCCCCGCCCGGCCCGTTGAACCCTGACATGACTTCCGCGCGCACCCCCCTCGGCACCTCCGGCCTCCAGGTCTTCCCCCTCGCCCTCGGCGGCAACGTCTTCGGCTGGACGGCGGACGAGAAGCAGTCCTTCGCCGTCCTGGACGCGTACGTCGCGGCCGGCGGCAACTTCATCGACACCGCCGACGCCTACTCCGCCTGGGCCGAGGGCAACCGGGGCGGCGAGTCGGAGACCGTCATCGGCAAGTGGCTCGCCTCCCGTGGGAACCGGTCCGACATCGTCGTCGCCACCAAGGCCGGCGCCCACCCCGACTACCGGGGGCTGGCGGCCGGCACCATCAAGGGCGCGGCCGAGGCGTCGCTGCGCCGGCTCGGCACCGACCACATCGACCTCTACTACACGCACTTCGACGACGAGACCGTCCCGGTCGAGGAGATCATCACCGCCCTCGACCAGCTGGTGAAGGACGGCAAGGTGCGCCACATCGCCGCCTCCAACATCAGCCCCGAGCGCCTCGCGGCCTCCCTCGCCTTCTCCGAGCGCGAAGGCCTCGCCCGGTATGTCGCGCTCCAGCCGCACTACAACCTGGTCTCCCGCGCCACCTACGAGGGCGCCCTCCAGGAGACCGCGGCCGGCGCGGGCCTCGCCGCCGTCCCCTACTACGCGCTCGCCTCCGGCTTCCTCACCGGCAAGTACCGCCCCGGTACGACGGTGGAGAGCGCGCGCTCCGCCAAGGCGGGCGGGCACCTGGAGTCGGAGCAGGGCCGCAAGGCGCTGGCCGCCCTCGACCGGGTGGCCGGGGAACGGAACGCCGAGGTCGCGACGGTGGCCCTCGCCTGGCTCGCCGCACAGCCGACCGTCGCCGCCCCGATCGCCTCCGCCCGTACGGTCGAACAGCTCCCCGCCCTCGTCGCGGTCGCCGACCTCCGGCTGACGGACCGGGAACTCGCGCTGCTCACCGAGGCGTCGGCCTGACAGAGCCGGGGTCGCCGTAGCCGTGTCCGTAGCCGTACGGCTGCGCGTGGGGCTGCCCGTACGCCGGGGCGTACCCGTACCCGTATCCGTACGGCTGCTGTCCGTACGGCATCGGCGCGTGGCGGCCGTGGGGCGCGTGGTACGGGCCCCGGCCGGACGTGAGGCGGGCCGCGTGGGTCAGGGCCGGGGCCGCGATGTCCCGGCGCTGCCACAGGTGGTGCAGCAACTCCCGCTCCCGCGCGCCGAAGTCCGGGCCCACCGCGCCGTGGCGGGCCCGGCGGCGCAGACCCGCGAGCGACGTCGCGAACGACTCGTACTCCGCGACCGCGCGGGCCGCCGCCCGGCCCCGGGTCCGGTCCCGCTGCCAGTGGCGGGCCAGGTCGCGGGCCATGCCCCGGGCCCGCATGGAGGAGAGCGCCGACGGCTCGGCGGGGGTGAGCCAGCCGGCCGCCGCGTACGCGGGCAGCTCGGCCGCGAGCGTACGCAGCTCCCGCTGGCGCGACCAGATCGCCAGCCAGGTCACCAGGCCGAACGCCGGGACCATGACGATCCCGTACACCACATGGAAGCCGTACGGGCCGAAGGCCGACGAGCCGTTCCACAGGGCGTGCAGCCCCATCGCGAGCAGCAGACCCAGCACCGGCAGGGCGATCCGGCGGACCCGGTGGCGGCGGGCGCTGACGGCCGCGAAGCCGAAGCCGAGGCCGGTGAGGACCGTGAACAGGGGGTGCGCGAACGGGGACATGACGATCCGCACGAAGAACGTCCCCGCCGTCACCGAGGCCAATCCGGAGCTGCCGAGCTGCTGGTCCTCGCCGAAGGCGTTGCCCAGATAGAGGATGTTCTCGGTGAACGCGAAGCCCGTCGCGGTGAAGCCGGCGACGACGATGCCGTCCACCACCCCGCTGAACTCCCGTCTGCGGAACACGAAGATCAGCAGCACGGCCGCCGCCTTCGCGCTCTCCTCGACCACGGGGGCGATCACCGTCGCCCCCAGGGTGTCGGCGCTCGCCGGGTCCGCCGTCGCGGTGGCTATCCAGCGCGTCGCGAAGGAGTTCGCGATGATCGCGACGAGCGCCGCCGCACACGCGCCCCAGGCGAAGGAGAAGATCAGGTTCCGCCAGGGCCCCGGCTCGACCCGGTCCAGCCAGCGGAACGCGGCCATCAGGAGCGGCACCGGCAGCACCGCCAGGCCGAGGCCGACCAGGAACCCTTCCGGGCCGGTCTGTTCCCGTACGAGCGCGAGGATCACCAGGCCGCACAGCAGGAGCGCGACGATCACGGCCCCGGCGCGGAACACCTTGCTGCGCCACACCATGCCGACGCGGCGCGGCCGGTAACGCGCCCGGCCGTGCTCCGGCGCGGCGCCCAGGACCTCGTCGAGCCGCTGCTCGTGGAGGACCGGGACGGCCGGGTGCGCCTGCTGATGCTGCACGGAGGGGTCGGACACCTTGTCGACCCTAACGAGGAGCACTGACACCCGGCGACGGCGCATCCGGCCATCGCCCGGCGGCCGGATGCGTGCGTCGGACAGCCGGCCGGTGCGTCAGACGCGGGCGAACAGCAGGTCGTGGACGACGTGCCCCTTGTCCAGGCCCTGGCCTTCGAAGCGGGTGAGCGGCCGGAACGCGGGGCGCGGGGCGTATCCGCCGTCGGCCGCGGTGTTCTCGAAGCGGGGGTGCGCGGTGAGCACCTCCAGCATCTGTTCGGCGTACGGCTCCCAGTCGGTCGCGCAGTGGACGATCGCGCCGGGCTTCAGCACCGGGGCCACCAGGTCCAGGAACTCGGGCTGGATGAGCCGCCGCTTGTGGTGCCGGGCCTTGGGCCACGGGTCGGGGAAGTAGACGCGCAGGCCGTCCAGGGACTCGGGGGCCAGCATCTCGCGCAGCAGGATCACCGCGTCGCCGTTGGCCACCCGTACGTTCGTCGAGCCCGCCTTGTCCGCGAGGCCCAGCAGATTGCCCTGGCCGGGGGTGTGGACGTCGACCGCGAGGATGCCGGTGCCCGGGTCGTCGGCCGCCATCTGCGCGGTGGCCTCGCCCATGCCGAAGCCGATCTCCAGGACCACGGGCAGCCCGTCGAACAGCTCGGCCAGATCGAGGACGCGCTTGCCGTCGATGTCCAGGCCCCACTTGGGCCACAGCCGCTCCAGGGACTCCTGCTGGCCGGTGGTGACCCGGCTGCGGCGCGGCTGGAAGCTGCGGATCCGGCGCTCGTGGTGCGAACCGGCCGGGTCGGCGGCGGGGCCGCCGGGGAAGCGCGGCTCCATGCGCAGCCGGCGCGCCCGCTCGAAGGAGGCGGCCCGCAGCGCGGCGGCTTCGTCGGAGGCCGGGGCTTCGGCTGCCGTGGCATCGGCGGCCTGGGCCTCGCGGGTCGCGGCCTCGCCGGTCGCGGCTTCGGCTGCCGTGGCGTCGGCGAGCGCGTCGGCCGCCGTGGAGCCGGTCCGCGCGGGGCCGGCCGGCGTCGCGTCGGCCGACGGCACGTCGGGGGATCCGGCGGGGGTGGGGTTCAGGGGCTGCTCAGACACAATGACCGGATTCTACGGCGGGCGGCCTCCACCCCGTCCCCCGAGCCCGGCGCAGCGCCAGCCGCGCCACCTCCCGTCCGATGGGCAGGCACGCCGTCGCGGCGGGCGACGGGGCGTTGAGCACATGCACGGTGTGCGGGGCCTCGCGGATCAGGAAGTCGTCGACCAGCGTGCCGTCCCTCAGCACCGCCTGGGCCCGCACCCCGGCGGGCGACGGGCGCAGGTCGTCCTCGGTGACGGCGGGCAGCAGCCGCTGGACGGCCCGGGTGCACGCGGACCGGGACAGCGAGCGGTGCACCTCGCCCGCCCCGTACCGCCAGTGGCGGCGGGCGATCTGCCAGGTGCCCGGCCAGCTCAGCGTGGACAGCAGTTCGGCGGGGCGGACCCGCGGCCAGGTGTACCCCTCGCGGGCCAGGGCGGGGACCGCGTTCGGCCCGACGTGGACGGAGCCGTCGAAGCCCCGGGTGAGGTGGACGCCGAGGAAGGGGAACGCCGGGTCCGGCACCGGGTAGACCAGACCACGCACCAGCTCGGGGCGGGCCAGCGCGTAGTACTCACCCCGGAACGGGACGATCCGCACCCCCGGGTCGTCACCGGCGAGGCGGGCCACCCGGTCGCAGTGGAGCCCCGCGCAGTTGACCAGCACCCGGGCCCGCACGACCAGCCCGTCCGCCGTGCGCACCGCGACGCCCCAGGGGCGCCGGTCTATCGCCGTGACCTCCGCGCCGTACCGCACGATGCCGCCCGCCGCCGTGACCTCGGTCGCGAAGCGGGTGGCCACGGCGGTGAAGTCGCAGACGCCCGTCGTGCCGACCCGGATCGCCGCCAGGCCCCGGACCTCCGGTTCGTGCTCCGCGATCTGGGCCGGGCCCAGCTCCCGCACGGGCAGCCCGTGCTCGCGGCCGCGCTGCACCAGGGCGTGCAGCCGGGGCAGCTCGGAGCGCTCGGTGGCGACGATCAGCTTGCCGGTGGTGGCGTGCGCGATGGAGTGCTCCGCGCAGAAGTCCGCGAGCTCCGCCGAGCCGCGCAGCGCGTACCGCGCCTTGAGGGAGCCGGGGCGGTAGTAGATGCCGCTGTGGATCACGCCGCTGTTGCGGCCGGTCTGGTGGCGGGCGGGGCCGCTCTCCTTCTCCAGGACCGTGACCCGGGTGCCCGGGGCCGCCCGGGTCAGCGCGTACGCGGTCGACAGACCGACGATCCCGCCGCCGATCACCAGCACATCGCAGTCGTACGCCGCGTGCGTCATCATCACGCCACCTCCCACCCCGATAGTGCACTGACCCACTGACAACCGGCTCAAACCCGAGATGGGAAGGGCGTGGCGCACACTCCGCCCGGCACCGGCCCGGTGGGCGGGGTGTGCGTCCGGTTCAGGCCTGGGTGACCAGCAGCGGGCGGGCCCGCTCGCGCAGCTCCGCGACCCGGGGCTCGTCCCCGTACGGCTCCAGGCGGTGCAGCAGATCGCGCACGTACTCCGTGGTGCGGGCCGAGGAGATCCGGCCCGCGACCTCCACCGCCCGGGTGCCCGCCGCGCAGGCCGCGTCCAGGTTGCCCGACTCCAGCTCGGCGACGGCGGAGACGACGAGCCGCAGTCCGTGGCTGCGGACGAACTCCTCGGTCGGCCGGGACAGCGCCTGCTCGGTGAAGCGCCGCACCTGGCGGGGGGCTTTCAGGTCCCGGTAGCACTCGGCGGCGTCGGCGGCGAACCGGTCGTAGCCGTAGAAGCCGAGCCAGGACGGATCGGCGTCGCCCGCCCGGGACCGCTCCAGCCAGCTCTCGGCGCCCTTGAGCGCGGCCCCCGCGGCCGGTGCGTCGCCGGCCTTCGCATGGGCGCGGGCCTCCACCAGCCGGAAGAAGCTCATGGTGCGGGCGGTGGCGAGACCCCGGTTGCGCTCGACGGCGGCCTGGGCGAGGTCGACGCCCTCGTCGGCGAAGCCGCGGTAGGTCGCCTGGAGGGACATCGAGGCGAGGACATAGCCGCCGAGCGGGACGTCGGCGGCGGCCCGGGCCAGGCGCAGGGCCTGGATGTAGTAGCGCTGGGCGGCCTCCTGCTGGCCGGTGTCGAAGGCCATCCAGCCGGCCAGCCGGGTCAGTTCGGCGGACGCGCCGAACAGAGCCCGTCCGACCTCGTCGGTGTACGAGCCGAGGAGCAGGGGTGCGGCGTCGACGCGTAAGCACTCGGGAACCATGGAGGAACGCCAGTCGCCGCCCCCGTACTTGGAGTCCCAGCGCCGGGCGTCCTGGGCCGCCTCGCGCAGCTTCGACACATCGCTGTGGCCGACCCGCAGCGGCGAGGCGTCCGCCGCGGAATCGGGTCCCGGCTGTACGGGGACGGAGCCTGCCGTGCCGCCGGTGTGGAGGATGTGTGCGCCCCGGGCGTCCGGCGCGGTGCCCGGCCCGTGGGCTCCGGCCGTGCCGGGGCCGTCGGGTCCGCCGCCGCGCGCCCCGAGGACCGCCGCCTGCGCCGCCGTCGGGTCCCGGGCCACCGACGGGTCGGCGGGGGTTATCAGCCAGCGGGAGGCGGGTGTCGCATAGGCGCTCACCGAGAAGGATCCCGCCAGGGACTGCCAGATCCCGCCGCCGCCCCGCCGCCCGGCCAGATCCAGCCGGTACAGCTCGGTCGCCGACCGGACCGCCTCGCCCACGTCCCGGGGGAAGGCGAGACCGACCTCCGGGGCCGGGTCCGCGTCGGCGAGGCCGATCTCGTGCAGCGGCACCGGGCGGCCGAGCTTGGCCCCGATCGCCGCCGCGATGAGATGCGGCGCCGCGCCCTGCGGCACCATCCCCTTGGCGACCCACCGGGCCACCGAGGTCTTGTCGTAGCGAAGTGTCAGACCGCGCTGTGCTCCGAGGTCGTTGACCCGCCGGGCGAGCCCGGCGTTACTGATTCCCGCGAGGGCGAGAACCGTGCCGAGCTTCTCGTTCGGCCCGCGTTGCTCCCTGGACATGCGCCACCCCTCGACACACAGACGGCCGCCGCGTCACCGAGGACGGCGCGCGGCATTCGTACCGATGCCTCCCCAGGTTCGAACCCTCGTACTCCGCCTGCACACGCATGTGGCCGAGCCCCGAGGAATATGCCCCCCTGTCGAGAACACCAGTAAACACAGCGTAGTTCTCCCTATCCCTACCGTTAAGGGGCAGACGTCCGGATGGCGGGATTGTTGTCCGTGCGGGCGGTCCGGGTGTCCGGGGCGGGGGGTACGGGCCGGGGTGGGGCGTGCTCCCGGTGTGTGGCCGTGCGCCCGGCCGTGCGCTCTGGCCCCTCCCGTGGCGGGGCGCTTGGCTGAGTCCTGCGTGGGTCGGCCCGCTGCACTGGACTCAGTGGGCTGGGGGAAACCGCCGCTCCATTCCCCGCGGGCGGCGGACCGGTCCGGGAGGTGAGGCCCACCTCCCGGACTGTGCGTGGAGGGGTCGCCAGGGGGGCGCGGCACGGTATGCGCGTAGGGCGGCACTTCGAGAGAATGGCCGAATAGCGACGGTCCGGTGAGGGTCTGGCCAACGATCCGACTATGGCCGGATATCGACGCTGTTTCCGGGCGGCGCCGGCCCCTCCCCTTCCTCGGGGAGCGGGCCGGGGCGGCGCGGGGACCGTACGGCCCGACCGTCGCAACTCCCGGAACCAGCAGTTCCGTTGCTGTCGTCGCGGTGAAGACCACGTCGGGCCTTTGCCAGGGGCGCATGCTCTTCCGGCGTGCGCTGCCCGTACACCCTCTCCTGCGGCGTTGTCGTGGCAGCATGTCCCGCAGCGGCGTTCTCGCTCATCTCGTGCGCCGTTTGTCCACAGCCTGTGGAGGCGGCGATGCGTTGGTTGGTGGGATGGAGCAGTATCGCCGCGAGCTTCGGCACCGTCGGCGCCGTCGGAAACGGCGGAGAGGGGCGCACGGTTCACCCCGTGGGCTCCCAACTCCTGTGGGGCGACCCGGATCCGCTGTGGGCGGTCGGCGACTGGCGGCCCGACGAGATCCGCGTCATCGGCGTCGCCACCCCCGAAGGCGCCCCCACCGCCCGCCTCGCGGTCCTCGGCTGCTGCGGTGCCACCGACGAACAGCTGCGCGTCGGGCTGCTCGCCGCACGCGGCGGCGCGATGCGCCATCTCACCGCCTGGCCCGGCAGTTACACCGCCGTGGTGCAGATCGGCCGCCGCATCACCGTCGCGGGCGACCTCGCCGGAGCCCGGCCCGTCTTCCACACCCCCTGGGCCGGCGGCACCGCCTACGCCACTGCCGCCCTGCCGCTCGCCGACCTCATCGAGGCCCAGCTCGACATCGGGCACCTCGCCGCCCTGCTCGCCTGCCCGGAGACCCCCGAGGCCCTCGGCGACGGCACGCCCTACGAGGGCGTGAGGCGGGTCCCGCCGGGCCACGCCCTGATCCTGCGCGAGGGCTCGCGGGAGATCACGGGTTACGAAGCCGTCGCCTCGCTCGCCGTCGCCGCACCGCAGGCCGACCCGGTGCACGCGGTGGAGGGCGTACGGGACGCGCTCGTCGAAGCCGTACGCGCCCGGCTCACGGCCCCGCGCCACGCGCCGGAGAGCATGCCGCAGGACCCGGGGCCCGTCCCCGGCATGGGCCCCGCCGACCGGCGCGCGGCCCGGGGCGGACCCGTGGCGGGCATCGGCGCCGACCTCTCCGGAGGCAGCGCTTCCGCGACCCTCGCCCTGCTCGCCTCCGGGCTGCCCGGACTGCCCGGCACCCTCCTCGGCCACGGCACCGGCGCGGGGGAGCGGCTGCTCGCCGTCACCTTCAACGACCTCACCACCCGCGGCAACGAGGGCGAGATGGAGCGGGCCCGCGCCATCGCCGCCAACCCGCGCCTGCACCACGTCGTCGTCGCGGCGGGCGAAGAGGCCCTGCCGTACGCCGGGTTGGAGACCGTCACCCTGACCGACGAACCGGCCCCCTCGCTCGTCCTGGCCGACCGGCACCGCCGCCGGCTCTCCGCGGGCAGCGCCGACCACCTCGTCGGGACCGGGGCCCGGCAGGTCCTGGACGCGCACCCGGCCCGCCTCGCCGACCTCCTGATGGACCGGCGCAGACGCCATCTCCTGCGCCCCGTCGCCGCCCTCACCAAGGCCGAAGGCCCCACGGCGCACTCCCTGTTCGTCCCGCTGACGGTCTACCGGGCCGCCCGTCGGCTGGCCCGTACGTCGTACCGCACCGGCCTGGAGTCCGCCGCCGGGCTCCTCCCCGACGCCAACCGCCACGCCCCCGACCTCGCCACCCCCGCCGACGCCTCGCTCGCCGCCCTCGCCTGGTCGCGCCCGGGGCCCGCGGCGCGCTGGCTGACGGGGGAGGCACTGGCCGAAGTATCGGTTCGCCTCCAGGAGGCGGCGATCCGGCCCACCTCCGTCCAGCGCCCCGGCGAGGCCCGCGCCCGCGCCACCCTCGCCCGCGCCGCCGCCGACCACCGCATCCTGGAGCAGGCGGCCGAGATCCGCAGCCAGCGGCTGCACGCCCCGTTCCTCGACAACCAGGTCGTCCGGGCGGCCCGCGCCCTGCCCGAGTCGCTGCGGGTCCAGCCCGGCGCACGGGCCGCGATCCTGCGCCGGGTGCTCGGCGGGGCGGGCATCCACGATCTGCCGCCCGGCTGGGGAACGCCCTCCCAGGCCACGTCCACCGCCGTCACCCGGACCGGCCTGCGCACCGCGCTGCCCGAGCTGATGGCCCTGTTCGACGCCCCGCTGCTCGCGGACGCGGGCCTGGTCGAGGCCCGGGTGGTCCGCAAGGCCCTGCGCGCCGCGTCCGAGGGCGAACCGCTGCCCCTGGACGGCCTGGCGGACCTGGCCTCCACCGAACTGTGGCTGCGCCGCCTGGTGACCCGCCGGGGCACCTGCTGGACGGGCACGGCGGCCCCGCGCCAGCGCGCGGTCGCGGGCGGAGTGATCCCCGCCCGGCGCACACTCCAGCCCTGACCGGAACCCGCCGTAGCGGATCTTTGGCTGGGGGCCGCGGCCAGGCGGATCCGCGCGGCGCGCGTACGGCTCAGGTACAGCTGATCCGGGACTCCGCCCAGTCGGCCAGGGCCACCCCGCCCATCGGCCCCTCCGGCTCCACCACGAGGCGGATCGAGGACTGGCCCGCGATGCCCACGCTCACCGGGACGGCCGGAGCGCCGCCCTTCATCACCGGGGAGCGCCACAGCCTCGTCCCGTCCCCGTTGAAGACGGAGAAGCGCACCGCGCCGAGCCCGAGCGTCAGGTCGTCCACGCCGACCATGGCCTCGTAGCGCGTGCACGGCCGGTTCAGCTGGATGGTCACCGAGGAGCGGGCGTGCACGGTCACCCCGTGCGCGTAACGGGTGGAGGCGATCGACACGTTCGACCGCTGCCAGACCCAACTGCTCTGCCCCATCACCACTTCCGGCTCGGTGTGGTCGCCGAACACGGAGTACGCCAACTCGCTGACCTGGTACACCTCCGGCGCGGGCGGCGGCGGTGTGGGCTTGGGCGGCTTCGGGGACGGCGTGGGAGTGGGCGTCGGCTTCGGGGACGGCGGCGGGCTCGGCGCCGGGGGCGCGGGCTTCGGCGGCGGCTCGGGCGAGGGCGTGGGGCTCGGCGTGGGCTTCGGCGCGGGCGCGGGCGTGGACGGGGCCGGCG
>NZ_LZRD01000056.1 GCF_001687325.1 Streptomyces sp. PTY087I2
GCCCTGAGCCTGGCGGAACTGGCCCTGGAGCCCGGGCGGGACGACACCGCGGCCGACTTCGTCAGCGACGCGCCCCGCGACCCGGACGAGCCCGCGCCCGCGGAGACCTCCGCCGACGCGCCCCGCGATCCCGGCCCGGTCGGCACGCGGGCCGGGGCGACCACGGGCCCCGGCACGGACGCGAAACCGGTGGACGCCCGCAGCGGGAGCCCGGGCCCGTCCGGGTCGCCGAGCCCCGACGCCTCCGCCCCGGAGGCCCCGGACGCCCCGGAGGAGCCCACCGCCTCCCCGGACCCCGACGAGGCGGACCCGTCCGACGCCCCGGACAGCCCGCCCGCCGACCCGCCGGGCCCGGGCGGCCCGCAGGAGCCGACGACCGCGCCCGCACCCCCGCCGCCGGCCCCGGCGGAGCCGACGCCCGACCCGACCCCGTCCCCGACCTGCACCCGCTTCCTCTGGTGGTGCGTGTAAGACCCTCCGCGCGACGCCTACGGGGTCTCCCCGCCCAGCATCCGGCGCAGCAGATCCCGCAGCACCGTGCGCTCGGCCTCGGAGAGCCCGGCCAGCGGCTCCCGGGCGAAGTCCAGCGCGTCCCGCAGCTCACGGGCCGTGTGCCGGCCCTGCTCCGTCGCGGCGGCCAGCTTCACCCGCCGGTCGGCCGGATCGGGCCGGCGCTCGACCAGCCCCCGGGTCTCCAGCCGGTCGACGATCCCGGTGACGTTCGACGGCTCGCACTTCAGCCGGACGGCAATCTTCCGCATCGGCAGGGGCTCCAGCGAGAGCAGCCCGAGCACCCGCGCCTGTGCGCCGGTGAGGGAGTGCTCGGCGGCGGCCCGGTCGTACTCCTCGTGGTAGCGCGCCACGACGGCACCGATGAGCTCGACGACCTCAAGGGTCAGGGTGTCTGGACGAGTGGCCATGGACGACAGCGTACCGATTTACTTGACAACATGAAATATTCAGGAGCATGGTTGTTTCATGTCATGAAGCTTTTCGTGCCGTACGGCGCGGAGGCCCGCCCCCCCCCGTAGGACATTGAGGAGAACCCGAGCCCATGTCTTCAGCACTTCCCGCGTCCAGCCGCGAATGGCACCTCGTCGCCCGCCCGCACGGCTGGCCCAAGGCCGAGGACTTCGCGCTGCGTGAGGCCGCGGTGGCCGCTCCGGCCGAGGGCCGCATCCTCGTCCGTAACAAGCACTTCTCGGTCGACCCGTACATGCGCGGCCGGATGAACGACGTGAAGTCCTACACCCCGCCCTTCAAGCTCGACCACCCCATGGACGGCGGCGCGGTCGGCGAGGTCATCGCCTCGAACGCCGAGGGCTTCGCCGTCGGCGACCACGTCCTGCACGGCCTCGGCTGGCGCGAGATCGCCGACCTGCCCGCCAAGCACGCGGTGAAGGTCGACCCCGACGTCGCCCCGCTCTCCGCCTACCTCGGCGTGCTGGGCATGCCCGGACTCACCGCCTACGCGGGCCTGTTCGAGGTCGCCTCCTTCAAGGAGGGCGACGCGGTCTTCGTCTCCGGCGCGGCCGGGGCCGTCGGCAGCCAGGTCGGCCAGATGGCGAAGCTCAAGGGCGCTTCCCGGGTCATCGGCTCCGCGGGCTCCGACGAGAAGGTCAAGCTCCTCGTCGAGGAGTACGGTTTCGACGCCGCGTTCAACTACAAGAACGGGCCCGTCCGCGACCAGCTCAGGGCCGCCGCCCCCGACGGCATCGACGTCTACTTCGACAACGTCGGCGGCGAGCACCTCGAAGCCGCGATCTCCTCGCTCAACGTGCACGGTCGCGCCACCATCTGCGGCATGATCGCCCAGTACAACGCCACCGAGCCGACCCCCGGCCCGAACAACATGGCGATGATCATCGGCAAGCGGCTGCGCCTCCAGGGCATCCTCGTGAGCGACCACTCCGACCTCCAGGCGCAGTTCGTCCAGGAGGTCGCCGGCTGGCTGGCCTCGGGCGAGCTGAAGTTCCAGGAGACCGAGGTCGAGGGCATCGAGAAGGGTTACGACGCCTTCGTGGGCCTGCTGCGCGGCGAGAACACCGGCAAGATGATCGTCTCCCTGGTCTGACCCGGCGCCTCCCTCCACCGGCCACGCGTTAGGCTCGTCCGCAGGCCGTCGCGATCGTGGGCGCGAGTCGCGGCGCACCAACCGGAGGAATCGTCACACCATGACCATCCAGAAGATCGACGTCGCCTACACCGCCGTCGCCACCGCCGAGAACGGCCGCGACGGCCGGGTCTCCTCCGACGACGGTCAGCTCGACGTCGTCGTGAACCCGCCGAAGGCCCTGGGCGGCAGCGGTGCGGGCACCAACCCCGAGCAGCTCTTCGCGGCGGGCTACAGCGCCTGCTTCCAGGGCGCGCTGGGCGTCGTCGCCCGCCAGGAGAAGGCCGACATCTCCGGCTCGACCGTGACCGCCGCGGTCTCCATCGGCAAGACCGAGGCCGGCGGCTTCGGCCTGGAGGTCGCGATCAGCGCCTCCATCCCGAACGTCGACGCCGCCACCGCACAGGCGCTCATCGAGAAGGCCCACCAGGTCTGCCCGTACTCGAACGCCACCCGCGGCAACATCAAGGTCGAGCTCTCGGTCGCCTGATCCGGCCTGATCGACAAGACACCCCCTAAGGCCCCGCGCGAGGACCGCACCCCACCCCGGGGTGCGGTCCTCGCCGTTTCCGCACGCCAGTACGCTGACGCCCATGAGCGATCTCGGCGCAGGATTCGGCTACTTGGTGAAGGGGCAACGCTGGGTTCTCCGGCACGGACGGTGGTTCGGCTTCGGACTGCTGCCCGGACTCATCACCCTCGTCGTCTACGCCGGAGCGCTGATCGGACTCGGTTACGGCGCCGACGACTTCGTCGCCTGGGCCACCCCGTTCGCGGACGACTGGTCCTCGCCCTGGCTCGGCCTGCTCCGTAACACCCTGACCGCCCTGGTCTTCGTCCTCGGCCTCTTCCTCGCCGTCATCACCTTCACTGCCGTCACCCTCCTGGTCGGCCAGCCGTTCTACGACTCGCTCTCGGAGGAGGTCGAGCGCAGCGAGGGCGGCGAGGTCCCCGAGTCGGGGCTGCCGCTCTGGCGCGAACTGCTGATCTCCGCCCGCGACTCGGTCCGCATCCTGCTGCGCGTCGCGCTCTTCGGGATCGCCCTCTTCGCCTGCGGCTTCATCCCCGTCGTCGGCCAGACGGTCGTCCCGGCCCTCGGCTTCTGCGTCTCCGGCTACTTTCTGGCGCAGGAGCTGACCGGCGTGGCCCTCCAGCGGCGCGGGCTGCCCCTGAAGAAGCGGCTCGGGCTGCTGCGCGGCCGGCTGCCGCTGGTGCTGGGCTTCGGCGTCCCGCTGGCCCTCTCGTTCCTGGTCCCGCTCGTCGCCGTGTTCCTGATGCCGGGAGCGGTCGCCGGGGCCACCCTCCTCGCCCGCGACCTGGTCGACCCGGCCAGGGGCTTCCCCGCCACCGGCCCCGGCGGGGCCGCCGCCCCGAAGGAGCGGACCGCGTGACCGAGCTGCTGGCCGTCGCCGCCATCACCGTCCTCGCGGTCGTCTCCCCGGGTGCCGACTTCGCCATGGTCGTCCGCAACAGCTATCTGTACGGGCGCACCACCGGCGTCCTCGCGGCCACCGGGGTCGCCGCGGGCGTCCTGGTCCACGTCACGTACACGATGCTCGGCGTAGGACTACTCATCGCCTCGTCCACCGCCCTGTTCACCGCGGTCAAGCTGGCGGGCGCCGCCTACCTGATCTACATCGGGGTGCGCACCTTCCTGGCCCGCGCCGACCTCGACGTCGACCTGTCGGACCGGCCCGGGCTCACCCCGTTCGGGGCGCTGCGCAGCGGCTTCCTGACCAACGCCCTCAACCCGAAGACGACCCTGTTCGTCGTCGCGACGTTCACCCAGGTCGTCGGCCCCGGCACGGCGCTGTGGCAGCAGGCGGGCTACGGACTCTTCATGTCCGCCGCACACCTCGGCTGGTTCGCCCTCGTCGCGCTGTTCTTCTCGCACTCCCGGCTGCGCGGCGCGATGCTGCGCCGCCAGAAGGCCCTGAACCGCTCGATCGGCTCGGTCCTGGTCGGCCTGGGCGTCACCCTGGGCCTGGCCCGCTGAACCGAGCGCGTGCCGCTGGTGACGGTCATCGGTTACGCCGGAGGCTCGGCCGCCGTCACATTGCGGTAGGCGATCTCCGCCAGCCGGGCCTGGCCGTCGCGGCTCGGGTGGAACCAGTCCCACGGGCTGAGCTGCGCCCCGGTGAACCGGAAGTCGAACACAGCCCCGCCGTCGTAACGGCAGTGACGATCCTTCGCGCACACGTCCCGCAGCACGTCGTTGTACGCCCTGACCCGGTCCTGCACCGCGTCCCGCCGGGCGACGGCGGCGGGCCCGAGGTCGTCGGCGTCGGCCAGCATCGACTGACAGATCCCGAGCTGCCAGATCCTCTTGCCCAGCTCGTTCGCCCGCCCCGTCGACCAGAGCCGCTTCAGATCCGGCACGCTGGAGACGTATACCTGCGCCTTCGGCGCCCCGGCCCGCAGCTGGCGCATCGACGCCTCGAACGACGCCCGGAAGTCCGCCACCGGCGTCATCAGCCGCACCGAGTCCCGGCACGCGTCGTTCGCGCCCGTCATCACCGTCACCAGCTCCGGCCGCTTCTTCGCCGCCCGCTTCATCTGCTCGGGCAGCTGCACCATCCGCGACCCCGACACCGCGTGGTTCCAGCTGCGGTCCGCCGCCTTCGACGGGCCGAGCAGCCGGACCGCGAGACTGCGCACCGTATCGTCCGTGCCGGTCGCCCACGACACCTCGGGGCAGTCGGCCAGCACCGAGCACGCGTCGAAGCCCCGGGTGATCGAGTCCCCGACCGCCGCGATCGACCGGGGCTCGGTGTTCCAGTCCGGGGTGGGGGAGGGGGACGGCGAGGCACTGCGCGAGGCGGCCGGCGCGTTTTGCGACACGCCGCCCTCCGGGCCCCCGCCGGAGCATCCGGCCAGCGCGGCGACGCCGAGAAACGAGAGCGCCGTCAGCGCGGCGGCAGCGGTACGCATCCGTGGGCGTGTCGCACGCTCCGGCATCGGTCGGATCCCCTCCGGTCAACCTGTGGCGTATGCCTCTGGACATGCCCCCGGCAAGCACATGATCCCCAGGTCGGGGCCGTGCGCGCCCTGCCGGGTGAAACCCGGCGAATCAGGGGCCTGAGACCGACGGTACGTCACACGGACGGCCCCGGCGCACGGTAGCTTTTCCCCGTCGAACCAGTGGCGTTCCGCCCGCCCGCGCACACACGGACGGCTCCGGTACATTACGTCACGTCACATACTGTCCCTTTTCAGGAGATTAACTCCCGATGCTGTTTACTGATGACAACCTCGGGCTCTGGCCGGAAAGAGGCGGTACGGACGCGAGGCCGCTGGGGAAGGCGTACCTCGTCCCACACGGGAGGTTCCGGTGACGACACGTGGAGTCCTGTACGTTCACTCCGCACCGCGCGCGCTGTGCCCACATGTCGAGTGGGCAGTGGCGGGCGTCCTCGGTGTGCGGGTCCAGCTGGACTGGATCAGACAGCCGGCGGCGCCCGGCACCTGGCGGTCCGAATTCTCCTGGAAGGGCCGCGCCGGTACCGCCTCGCAGCTCGCCTCCGCCCTGCGTGGCTGGGATCTGCTGCGCTTCGAGGTGACCGCCGAGCCGTGTCCCACCGCCGAGGGCGAGCGCTACAGCTCCACCCCCGGCCTCGGCATCTTCCACGCCGTCACCGGCATGCACGGCGACATCCTGGTCCCCGAGGACCGGCTGCGGGCCGCGCTGGCGCGCTCGGTGCGCGGCGAGAGCGATCTGGAGGCCGAGATCGCCTCCCTGCTCGGCAAGCCGTGGGACGACGAACTGGAGTCCTTCCGCCACGCGGGCGAGGGCGCCCCGGTCCGCTGGCTGCACCAGGTCGTCTAGCCGCATTTCAAGCCCTGCCGGTGCTTCCTGATCCCGCGGTGACCGGCGAGCATTTCACGCCCGTCCAGTGCTCCTGGCCTCGCGGTGACCGGCGAGCATTTCACGCCCGTCCAGTGCTCCTGGCCTCGCGGTGACCGGCGAGCATTTCACGCCCCTCCGGTGCTCCTGGCCTCGCGGTGACCGGGGCGTATTTCAAGCCCCTCCGGCGATTGAGGAGCGGGGTCCGGGGCAGAGCCCCGAAAACAAGGAAGCCCGCCTCCCGAGAACCGGGAAGCGGGCTTCACCCGTAAAGGCAAGGTCACACGGACCGGAACGCCAGCACCACGTTGTGCCCACCGAACCCGAACGAGTTGTTGATCGCCGCGATCGGCCCCTCGGGCAGCGCCCGGGGCTCACCGCGCACGATGTCCGCCTCGATCGCCTCGTCGAGGTCGTCGACGTTGATGGTCGGCGGGGCCATGCGGTGGTGCAGCGCGAGAACGGTGGCCACCGTCTCGATACCGCCCGCGCCACCCAGCAGATGACCCGTCATCGACTTCGTCGCGGAGATCGCGACATGGTCCAGGTCGTCGCCCAGCACCTTCCGCAGCGCCTTGACCTCCGCGATGTCACCCTGCGGCGTCGACGTGGCGTGCGCGTTGAGGTGGACCACCTCGGACGGCTTGAGGTCGCTGGAGTCCAGCAGGTTCTGCATCGCGGCGGCGATGCCCCGCCCGGTGGGCTCGGGCTGCGCGATGTGGTGGGCGTCGGCCGACAGACCCTGGCCCAGCACCTCGCAGTAGACCTTCGCACCGCGCTTGGCGGCGTGCTCGGCGGACTCCAGGATGACGACGCCCGCACCCTCGCCGAGGACGAAGCCGTCCCGGCCGGTGTCGTACGGACGCGAGGCCTTCTCGGGCTCGTCGTTGTTCTTGGACATCGCCATCATGTTGGCGAACGCGGCGATCGGCAGCGGGTGGATCGCCGCCTCGGTGCCACCGGCGACGACCACGTCGGCACGGCCGGTACGGATCATCTCGACGGCGTACCCGATGGCCTCTGCGCCGGACGCGCAGGCGGAGACGGGCGTGTGGACACCGGCCTGGGCGTTGACCTCCAGGCCGACGTTGGCCGCCGGGCCGTTGGGCATGAGCATGGGCACGGTGTGCGGGGAGACGCGGCGTACGCCCTTCTCCTTCAGCACGTCGTACTGGTCGAGCAGGGTGATCACGCCGCCGATGCCGGAGGCGATGACCGAGCCGAGGCGCTCGGGCGCGATGGCCTCGTCCTCGCCGGCCTTGGCGGTGAAGCCCGCGTCCGCCCACGCTTCGCGGGCCGCGATCAGCGCGAACTGCGCCGAACGGTCCAGCTTGCGGGCCAGCGGGCGGGGAAGGACGTCGCCCGGGTCGACGGCCGCGAGGGCGGCGATCCGGACGGGCAGGTCGGCGAAGCGCTCGCCTTCGAGGGGCTTGACGCCGGACCGGCCGGCCATCAGACCTTCCCAGGTCGATGCGGAGTCGCCACCCAGCGGAGTGGTTGCGCCGATACCGGTGACGACCACGGTGCGATTGGTCGAGTTCACTGGAAAATCTTCTCCACGTGTAGAGGGTCGTGAATCAGCGGCGCCACCGCCGGGTGGCGACACAGCCGGGCTGGGATCAGCCCTGGTGCTTCAGGATGTAGTCGGCAGCGTCGCCGACCGTCTTGAGGTTCTTGACGTCCTCGTCGGGGATCTTCACGTCGAAGCGCTCCTCGGCGGCGACGACGACCTCGACCATGGACAGCGAGTCGACGTCGAGGTCGTCGGTGAAGGACTTGTCCAGCTGGACGTCCTCCTCCGGGATACCGGCGATCTCGTTGACGATCTCGGCGAGACCCTTGACGATCTCTTCCTGCGTGGCGGCCATCTTGGCGCTCCTTCGGTGGGTTTCTTCAGTGTTCGTGCATACGGACCCAAAGGTCCGGTGTGCCTAGGGGAGGGTAACGACCGTCGCGGCGTAGACGAGACCCGCCCCGAAGCCGATGACGAGCGCGGTGTCGCCGCTCTTCGCCTGACCGGTCGCCAGGAGCCGCTCCATGGCGAGCGGAATCGAGGCGGCGGACGTGTTGCCGGTGGACTCGATGTCACGGGCGACCGTGACGTGCTCCGGCAGCTTCAGGGTCTTCACCATCGAATCGATGATCCGCATGTTGGCCTGGTGCGGAATGAAGACGTCCAGGTCCTCCGGGGCGATCCCGGCCGCGTCCAGCGCCTGCTGGGCGACCTTCGCCATCTCGAAGACGGCCCAGCGGAAGACCGCCTGGCCCTCCTGCGTGATGGCGGGGAACTTGACCTCGCCCTTCGAGTCGAGCGGCAGCTGCGAGACATCGCCGAGGCGGAACTCGTTCCAGCCGACCGTCTGCTTGATGGTCTCGGACTTGTCGCCCTCGGAGCCCCACACGGTCGGGCCGATGGCCGGCTCCTGGGAGGGGCCGACGACGACCGCGCCCGCGCCGTCGCCGAACAGGAAGGCCGTCGCGCGGTCCTCCAGGTCGGTCAGGTCGCTGAGCCGCTCCACGCCGATCACGAGGACGTACTCCGCCGAGCCCTCGACGACCATGCCCTTGGCGAGCGTGAGGCCGTAGCCGAAGCCCGCGCAGCCGGCCGAGATGTCGAAGGCGGCGGGCTTGCCCGCGCCGATCCGGTGCGCGATCTCGGTGGCGACGGCCGGGGTCTGCTTGAAGTGCGAGACGGTCGAGACGACGACCGCGCCGATCTGCTCGGGGTCGATGCCCGCGTCGGCGATGGCCTTGCCGGACGCCTCGATCGACATCGCGGCCACGGTCTCCTCCTCGGAGGCCCAGTGGCGGGTGACGATGCCGGAGCGGGAGCGGATCCACTCGTCGGACGAGTCGATCGTCTCGAGGATCACCTCGTTCGGCACGACCCGGGTCGGGCGGTAGCCGCCGACCCCGAGGATCCGTGCGTACGGGGCGCCCTTGCTGGGCTTGATCTTCGACATGCTCGCTCCTTAGACGCCTGCGTGCTCGGAGATGAGCGCGCGGGCCGCGTCGAGGTCGTCGGGGGTCTTCAGCGCGAGCGTCTTCACGCCGGGCAGCGCGCGCTTGGCGAGCCCGGTCAGGGTGCCGCCGGGGCTCAGCTCGACGAGTGCGGTGACCCCCAGGGACTGGAAGGTCTCCATGCACAGGTCCCAGCGGACCGGGTTGGCGACCTGCCCGACCAGCCGGGCGACGACCTCGGTGCCGGTGGCCACGGTGTGGCCGTCGGCGTTGGAAACGTAGCGCACGGTCGGGTCGGAGACGGTGAGGTCGCCGACCGCCGCGCGCAGCTTCTCCACGGCCGGGGCCATGTGGTGCGTGTGGAACGCGCCGGCCACCTTCAGCACGACGACCCGGCGCACACCCTCGGGCGGGTCGGCCTCCAGGGCGGCGATCTGGGCGGCGGTGCCAGCGGCGACGATCTGGCCGCTGCCGTTGATGTTGGCCGGGGTCAGCCCGAGCTTCTCCAGGTGCGGCACCGACACGGCGGGGTCACCGCCGAGGAGGGCCGCCATCCCGGTCTCGGTGACCGCCGCGGCCTCGGCCATGCCGAGCCCGCGGGTCCGGACGAAGCGCAGGGCGGCCTCGTCCTCGATGACACCGGCGAGCGCGGCGGCGGTGATCTCACCGACGCTGTGGCCCGCGACGACGTCGGGGGCGGCGGCGTCCAGAGCGGTCGCCGAGAGCAGACCGGCGGCCACCAGGAGCGGCTGGGCCACGGCCGTGTCGCGGATCTCGTCCGCGTCGGCCTTCGTGCCGAAGTGGGCAAGGTCGAGCCCGATGGCGTCGGACCAGGCCGCGATGCGGTCGGCGGCACCGGGGAGGTCGAGCCAGGGAGTCAGGAAGCCGGGCGTCTGAGCGCCTTGGCCGGGAGCGACGAGTACGAGCACCCTCACACTCTCTCTTGTGGACGGCTCCGCACGCCCGTGGGGACAGGGACGAAGAACCGTTGGGGGAATTGTTGAAGTCCAACAAAAGTCTAGGACTGAGGGTCCGCTGCCGCCAAGCGCCCCAGGATCAGGGCGATCCTCAGCGTGAACGCGGAGCGCACATCGGAGGGTGACCATCCGGTGACGTCGGTCACACGTCGCAGCCGGTAGCGCACGGTGTTGGGGTGGACGAAGAGCATCCGGGCGGCGCCTTCCAGACTGCTCGCCTGCTCCAGATAGACACTCAGCGTTTCCAGAAGAGCCGAACCGGCCTCCTCCAGCGGTCTGTAGATCTCCTCCACCAACTGATCCCGCGCGGCCGGGTCTCCGGCCATCGCGCGCTCCGGCAGGAGATCGTCCGCCAGCACCGGGCGCGGCGCGTCCTGCCACGCCGAGCACGCCTTCAGCCCGGCCGCCGCGGCCTGCGCGGACCGGGTCGCGGCCAGCAGGTCGGGCACGACGGGCCCGGCGACGACCGGCCCGGCCGCGTACGGCCCGATCAGGCCCTTAGCGACCTGGAGCGGATTGTCGCTGCCGCCCGCGATGACGACGAGCCGGTTGCCCAGCACCCCGGTGAGGACCTGGAGCTTGGCGTGCCGGGCGGCGCGGCGGATCGCCTCCACGGTCAGCTCGCTGTCCCCGTCGGGCGCGGTGCCGAGGACGACGCACACGTGCTCGGGGGAGTTCCAGCCGAGCGCGGCGGCCCGGGAGACGGCGCCCTCGTCGGCCTCGCCGGAGAGCACGGCGTTCACCACCAGCGACTCCAGCCGGGCGTCCCAGGCGCCCCGGGCCTCGGCGGCCTGGGCGTAGACCTGGGCGGTGGCGAAGGCGATCTCGCGCGCGTAGACGAGCAGCGCCTCCCGCAGCAGCGACTCGTCGCCGGGGGCGGCCACCTCCTCGATCGCGGCCTCCATGACCTCGATCGTGGTACGCACCATCTCCACGGTCTGCCGCAGGGTGATGGCCCGGGTCAGTTCGCGCGGGGCGGTGCCGAACACATCGGTCGAGATCGCCTGCGGGGTCTCGGGATGCCGGAACCACTCGGTGAACGCGGCGATACCGGCCTGGGCGACCAGGCCGATCCAGGACCGGTTCTCCGGCGGCATCGCCCGGTACCACGGCAGCGATTCGTCCATGCGGGCAATCGCGTTCGCGGCCAGCCGGCCGGAGGACTGCTCCAGCCGTTTCAGGGTCGCGGCATGCAGGTGGGCGTCGTGGGCGGCGGGCTGCTCAGGATCGGGTCGGGGCACGAGGACAAGACTGCCTTATCGGGCCGGTGGATCGGTGGGGCGGGGCGACGCTGCCCGGTACCGGCGGGTAACGGAACGTCGGCCGCAAGCCCGCGCCCTCGCCGTGCCGGGCCGTACGGACGCCCCGCCCTCGCCGTGCCGGGCCGTCCCGGCGGTCAGCGGAACCCCGGGCGGGGACTCTCGGGCTACCGTGGGCCGGGTGATATCCGTGCACCGGTCCGAGGACCGCTACCGGGGCGGGGACGAGGCCGCCGGGATCGACACCCGGCACGCCCTCTCCTTCGGCCCCTTCTACGACCCGGACAACCTCCGCTTCGGCCCGATCCTGGCCTGCAACGAGGAACGCCTCGCGCCCGGCGCCGGGTTCGAGGAGCACCCGCACAGCCATACGGAGATCGTCACCTGGGTCGTCGAGGGCGAGCTGACCCACCGCGATTCGGCCGGCCACTCCACCGTCGTCCGCGCCGGGGACGTGGCCCACCTGAGCGCCGCCTCCGGGGTCCGCCACGTCGAACGCAACGACGGCACCGACCCGTTGACCTTCCTCCAGATGTGGCTGGCCCCCCTGGAGCCGGGCGGCGAACCCTCGTACACGGTGGTGCCCGGCATCGCCGACTCCACCCCGTACGCCCTGCCCGGCGCGGGCGCGATGCTCCACGTCCGCCGCCTGACCGAGGACGAACGCACGGCGGTCCCGGACGCGGTGCGCCTGTACGTGCACGTGGTGCGGGGCCGCGTCGGCCTCGGCGGCGAGGAGCTGGGCCCCGGTGACGCCGCCCGGATCACCGACGCCCGGGGCCTGGCGGCGGTCGCGGTGGCGGGCCCGGCGGAGCTGCTGGTGTGGGAGCTGGCGGGCTGAGACCTTGCCGCTACCGGCGGGCCCGCCACAGGTCGCGCAGCAGCGCGATCTCGGCCATGTGGTGGATGAGCTCCAGATTGCCGTTGGCGAGCGTGCCGATGTACGCGTCGTCCGGGTCGGAGCCGTACGGGTACTGCGAGAGGCCGACCGTGTCGAGCTGCTCCTCGGTGAGCGCGCCGATGCTCGCGCGGTGGCGGTCGAGGGTCGCCCAGAACCGCTCCAGCGCGAGCGAGGCGGACGGGGTGAAGTCGACCAGCAGATGCGGGTCCTGCCGCCGCTCGCCGAAGGTCCACTCCCAGCGGCCCGCGAAGTCGGAGTGCAGATGCCCGAGCCGCCACGCGATGGTCGTGATGGGTACGACGTCGGGCTCCGGCTCACCGGTGAACGCGAGGACCTCCTCGACCCGTTCGACGCTCACGCTCCAGTCCTCGGCGATCTTCGCGACGGACATCCCGTCCGCCACCTGCCGCGCGACCTCCGCGTACTCGTTCGCCGGGATCTCCGGGGCCCCCTTGTCGATGACCCAGGCGCCGGGACCGTACGCCCGGGGGGTCGTCGCCTCCTCCCGGCGCCGGATCGACCAGCTGCCGGGTGCGGGCTCCCAGAGGTACTCCTCGTCCCCGAGCCCCCGCAGCCGGACCTCGGCCATCTCCCGCGCCTGGTCGAACTGCTCGATCAGAACGCTCAGTCGGTCGGTCCGCTGCCCCTGGCCGCTCATACGCAGCTCCCTCGTCTCCCTCGTCGTAGAACCCCGGGCAGACCCGGCGCCCGGAGGGAAGCTAACGGCTCACCCGGCGGGCCGCGACCGAATTCCCGGAGGGTCACCGGGGCATCCGCTCACCCCGTGGCCTGCTCGGCCTGCTCGGCCTCCTTCTCACGCCGCTCCGTCAGCCGGTCCAGCTCACGCATCGCCTGAGCGTGCGCGCTCATCCGCCGGCTCACGCTGCCGGTCGTGACGAGGGCGGTTCCCACGAGCGCCACGGGGATGGACAGCCCGAGGACGGCCAGCGCCTCGGGCCAGTCGCGCTCGGCCGCGCAGTAATCCCCGGCCCACACACCGTCGTTGGCGGTGCCGCCCTCCGTGAAGAGCCGCGCAGCGCACTCCCTCGTGCTGCCGCCGCGTGTCTCGACCTCGTACTCGGTCATCAGCAGAATGGCGCACCAGCTCCAGAGCAGGCCCGCCAGGATCAACAGGCCGACGCCCCAGGTACGTATGCGGGCGGCCCGTTCCCGGAATTCGAGGTCGTAATCTCGTGATCGCATGGCGGACGAATCTAGCAGCGCACCCCGTGGCTCAGTCCTTCCGGGCGCGGACGGCCAGGACGGCGACCAGCAGGGTCGGTACGAGCAGGAGCGAGAAGGCGATCGCGTAACCGCCGAGCCGGCTCGCCCCGGCCGCCAGACCGGCGTTGAGCACGGCGGTGGCGAACGTGAGGACGACGACCTGGCCGAGGTTCATGTTGGTCTGCATGGCGCTGGTGGTGTGGCCCAGCCGGTCCGGCGAACTGTGGGAGAGCGAGAGCACCGTGACGCAGGGGTCGAGCATGCCCATCCCGATCGCCGCGAGCGGCATGGCCACCATCGCGAGGAGCGGGGACGCCCCGGCGAAGCTGCCCGCGACGGCGAAGGCCACGGACGCCGCCATGATCAGCGCGCCGACCGTGACGAGCCGGTGCCGGGCGACGTCCTGGAGCAGCTTCCCCTGCACCCACGACGCGCCCGCCCACAGCACCGCGGAGGCCGTGAACGCCACGCCGACCGTCACCGCGGCCACCCGCCGCTCCGTGATCAGCATCAGCGGAACCAGTGCCTCGACGGTGAAGTACGTACCCGACGTCAGCCCGCGCAGCAGCACCGTGGTGGGCAGCCCGCGGGCGGAGCGCCAGGTGCCGGCCGGCAGCAGCCGGGGCGCGAAGACCACGAGGAGCGCGACACCGGCGGCGACGAACAGCAGATGGCGCACGTCCCACCCGGACACGCCGTACTGGCCGAGGGCCGCGCCCAGGCTGAGCATCGCCGCGACCAACAGCGGTGGCCGGGAGGCACGTTCCTCGGCGGGCGGAAGGCCATCGGGCGAGGCCGCCCCGCCCGTCCCGTCGCCCGCCGGGGCCCGGCGCAACACCGCCACCAGGGCGATCGCGGGCAGCGCCGTCAGCGCGGCCAGACCGTAGAACACCACGCGCCAGGACCAGGTCTCGGCGACGACGCCAGCGATCGGCGGCCCGACGAGCGACGGGATGATCCAGCTCGCGCTCATCATCGCGAGCATCCTGGGCCGCAGATATTCGGGGTACGACTGCCCGATGGCGGTCGTCACGGACACGGCGACCATCCCGGCCGCGAGACCGTCGACGAACCGCCCGACCACCAACTGCCAGACGGACAGGCTGGACGCCGACACCAGCAGCGTCACCACGGAGAGGACCATGCCGAGCGCCAGCGGCCGCCGGGCGCCCGAGCGGTCGGCCCAGTGCCCGCCCAGCACCCCGCCGAGCAGACTGGCAGCCACGAAACAGCTCGCCACCAGGGGGAAGAGCGCGACGCCGTCAAGATCCTCGGCGGCCGTCGGCAGCGTCGGCACGACGGCCAGCGCGGCGAACCCGGTCAGGAACATCACCGTGGCGAACGTCAGCGTGACCGCCGCGTAGGACCGGGAGAAGATGCCCGGCAGGGGGTCGCCGGTGTCGCCCGGCGAGGGGTGGACGGCCTGTTCCGTGGTCAATCGATGCCTCGTTGACGTAGCTCGACACCCCGAGGCTTGGTCTGGACCACCCCGGAGCCGACCGAGAAGCTATGTCACGGCCCGACCCCGGGCAACTGCTTTACGGGCGGCCCTCACTGCAATCCCGTCCGGATTTCGACCACCAGCCCGATGGAGGACAGAAGCGCCATGGCCCAGCCGGGGAAGCGGAGCGACCTCGGCGACACCCGGTCCACGGGGCCCGGCAGGACAACCAGCAGGAACTCGTACAGCCGATCTGCGGAATGCGCGATATTGGCCCCTATGAGAACGCCTATCGGAAACATGACTCCGAAAAACACGAGACTCGCGACGCTCATCTCGGTCGGGCCGCGCCCTGCCAGTTCGAAAATATCCGCGTAGTTCACCGCGTGCCCGCCAACCGGTTGAATGGTTTGAGTGTCTTCGCTGTGCAGTCTGTTCGGTCGAGGGCATTGGCGCTACCCCCCTCCCTTGTCACGGTCTGGACTTCCTCCAGCGGGAATACGCCACAGCCAAACCCCAGATGATCACCAAGAATGCACAGGCCATGGAACTCTCAGACAGGCGAGTGAGGAATGCCCCCTCCTTCGAGGATGCCCAACCCAAGGTGATTGACACGGCCAGGAGTGCAACGCCCATGGCCTCCAACTCCAGCCATCCATATGCGGAATTGGGACGTGTCGGTGTCGGTGTCGGCTGTCTCCTGTGTTGTGTCATCACCATCGCCCACGGGAGGATGGGGGCGGCCATCCCTGCAGCAGCGGCGGCGCGCCACGGAAAGTCGAGGTAGAGGAAGAGTGCCCCTCCTAGCGACAACCAGCTCACTATGGACGAGATCGCCACCCACCAGAGAAGAGTCTCGTGCGTTGGGCCTCCGGAAGTTCTCACTGATTTCTCCAATTCCTCAGGGTGGCGGGCGTTCCCCCTGCTCGTGGTGTAGGTGTGCTGACGGCCTCGTCCATGAGTTAGGTGGGGGTGCGATCCATGATGATCAGGCCAATCGCAATCGCCAGCCCACTTGCAGCGGCCGACCATCGTCCTGCGGTTCCCCAATTTTCCCAGCCGCGCCTTCCTTTGGTCGCGACAAGAAGACCTGCGACCCCAAGGAAGAAGATTGTGATTCCGAAATATCTCACTACCTTTAACACCTCTCCGGCATTGGGCCGCAGTTAGGTATCGCAACTGTGTTACCTGGCCCTCGGCTCGCTGGGGGCCCTATGTGTTTGGTCAAGGTCCAAGGCCAGTAGGTTCGTGCGGTCAGGGGCGGGTCGAGCCGTAGGGGTGTGCATGAGTGATGGCCAGGTGACGATCAAGCTCACGAGTGACGAGGCGCTGGTGCTGTCGCACTGGCTGGAGAAGCTCCAGATGACGGACCTCAGCCGCGTTGTCGACGATCCGGCGGTCTGGGCGCCGATCCATCGGATTGCCGGAACGCTCGACAAGGCGCTTCCTGAGCTGTTCGCGCCTGACTATGACCAGCGGCTTAAGGCGGCTCGGCAGCGGCTTCGGCCGGAGGACTGATCGAGCGGTCTGAACAACAAGGGGGGAAGTCATGCCGGACCCGAAGGCCGGAGGCCCCATTGCGGAGCCACGAAGAAGGTAGCGGGGGGGGGAGGGGGTAGCCGGACGCCAGGAGAGCCGCGACGGCGACGCCGATGGTGGCCAGGGTGCAGAAGTCGGCGATCCACGAGACGGTGAGAGTCCGCCGGGCCTGTGCTTCGGTGCGTGGGCACCTGCGCTGCCGGACGATCTCTTTGATCCGCGCGACGGCCCGGTCCGATGTCTCGAAGAAGTGGTCCAGGAGTGATCCGCCGAAGGCCGTTGCGTAGATCTCCTAGCCCTCGAAGGTGTGCACGGTCAGGGTGCCGCCCTGCGACGTGTCGACTTCCATCACGAGGTGATAGGGAATCCAGTAGGTGAAGAGCGGATTCGCGACGCCAGTTCGGATTTCCCGAGCGCGATCCGGGAGGCTTCGATGTGTCGGGTCAGAACGATCGTCCCCAGGCACGCGGCTATCCCGCTGAGTGGGCCGCCAGCCGCGCCGGAGGAAACATCTTCGGCTGCAAGGATCACGAAAAGCGCCATAGCGATCAGGATGATTTGGGAGAGAGCGACGAACGATCTACTGTGCAGGGTAATCATATCCCGATTTGCTTTCTTCGAATCGTCTCTGCTCGATGAGTGAACTCTCAATTTTCCCTCCACCTCAGTGTGTGCGGAAGGCCCAAATTAAGAGCGCAAGGCCACAGGAATCTCCAAGATGATTCCCACGAGTGACAGCAGGGCGGCGCACGCCCCCACGAAACGTGCGATACGTGGCTCCACGCCTTCGGCGAAACCGAACAGCATTTTGGGCGTCAGATCGAGAAAGCGTTCAGCTATCTGGCGTGGGTTTATCGCCAGAATGAGGCCGAACCCACCAAAAGTCAAGAAGAATATTATCGAAATAAGAGTGCTGGCTGGCGAGGTGCCCCCGTCGGCCAGGAGGGTATTCGGTTCGATCTGGAGCATGTCGAAGCTCGATTCAACTCAACAGGGAAGTGTGTACGGGGCCAGTGCCGTGGGGCTCGCCGAGGCCGGCGAGCCCCACGGCTGCTACCAGGTGAACATGTGTCCGATCTTGGTTCCATGGCTGGTGAGGCCGCTGCCTCAATACCCGTGCCGACACCTGCGGACACTGTCGTTGCCCCCACTGGCTCACCGCGATAGTTCACCGCGCCGATGGCCCGCTCGTGGCTGATGCTGGCACCCGGCCCCCAGGCCCCGGCCAGGGCCGTACCCCACGAGTGCCACGGGAATGGAGAGCCCCACGACAGCCAGCGCCTCGGGCTGGTCGCGCTCGTCCGCACAGTAATCGCCTCTGTGCAAGCCATTGTTGGCGGCGTCACGGTCCGTGACAACCCGCGGTCCTCACCCGGACGCGAAGAGAGCTGCGACGCTGACGCAGACGGCGCCGAGCAGGCAGAAGTCCGCTATCCACGAAACGGTCACGGTCCGCCGTGAGCGTTCTTCGCCGTTGCGAGGGCCCCTGCGCTGCCGGACGATCTCTTTGATCCGCGCGACGGCCCGGTCCGATGTCCCGAAGAAGTGGTTCAGGAGTGATCCTCCGAATGCCGTCGAGTGGATTTCCTCGCCCTCGGTGGTGTGCACGGTCAGGGTGCCGTCCGTTGACGTGTCGACTTCCATGACGAGACGGTAGGGAACCCGATAGGTGAAAACCGGATTCACGACCTTCAGTTCGGATTTCCCGAGTACGATCCTCGCCGTCCCGATACGCCGGGTCAGCACGATCGTTCCCAAGCATGCGGCGACCCCGATGAGCGGGTTTTGAATCAGGCCGATCGCAGCCGCCGCGCAAAAGATCATTACAGCCATGATAGTCCAGGACAGCATGACGAACGATATCTTGCGAAGGGTGATCGAATCCTGCGACGATTTATTCATTCCTTACCCTTTGCTGGGCATTGTTCCTGAACGGGAGGCGGCTGCGGCGGAGGTGTGGGGGCTCGGTCGGGGCGTCGGCGGAGCCCCCACGCTGTTCAGCTAGCAGACTCCACTGTAGGGTCCGAGACTCCTGCCCAAGTTTCCGGGGTAGGACCCAAGGCTTGCCGTGTTCGCGCCACAGAATGCGGCATTGAAGCCAGCGTTCACGCTCAAATTTCCGTACGTGACACCCTTGTTGAGTCGTTTTTCCGGGCGTATCACTGCGTGCTTCGTGCTCGTAGCCGGCCGGACCTTCGTCATGACAGTGTGCGTCTTCCAAGGATATTCCCGATAGGCTTGACGCCAGTTCTTGGCCCCTCCGAATGCGCGAGCGAACGCCGCTGCGGATCCGCCGCCGACCGCTGTCCAGGCGAGATCTTTGGCGTATGCCCGAAGCTCTAGATTTCCGGACTTGGCACTGTCGCCAATGAATTTCGTGGTGGCAACGGCCGCGCCCACGATGATGCATGCTCCCGCGGAGGCAGCGATGCAGGCCCCGAAGGCGACTACCGTCAGGCCGGTTTTGATGCCGTCCCAGTTGTCGCCGACCCATTGGCCGACTGCTGAGTTCTTGAGACCGACCCAGAACCCCTCGTCCTTCTGGTTCTGCTTATGCTGCGCCTCGGCCGCCTTGCGTTCCCGGTCTATTCGATTCTGGCGTTCGATCTCGGCGGAAGCTGCACGCTGGGCCGCCGTCGGCGCGGTGACGCCGCTGCCCTTCGTGTAGACGTGCCTGTAGCCGGTGTTCTGCTGGATCGTGTAGTTGGGGGAGATGGTGCCGCCGACCGACTTGGTCACCTTTTTGTAGTTCTTGCCGAATTCGACCTTCTTCAGGTCGCCTGTCCCTCCCTTTCCGTAGGTGCAGTTGTACTGTCCGCTCACGCACTCCTCGTACGCTTCGCCGGTCGGGTCGGAGAAAGTGGCGGCGTTGTTGTTGCCATAGACGTACGGATTGAGCTGGGTCGAGTCGCCGGGGAGGATGAGCGGATCCACGGAAAGGAAGCGGCCCAGAGCCGGGTCGTACTCGCGGGCGCCCAGGTGGGTCAGGCCCGTCGGATCGGTCGTGCCGCCCACGAAGCCCCGGTCGCCGGGCCAGGTGGTTCCGGTGACGCCGCGGCCCTCCCCGAAGGGGAGTTGCTTGCGCCGGGTGACAGCCTGACCTTCGGTGAAGCTGACGGCCGTCAGGCCGGTGCCCTGGTGGTCGGCGAAGACGAAGCTGATGCCCGTCGCGCTGCGCACGGCCACCGTCTCACCGCCATGGGCGTAGTAGCGGGTCGCGGTCTTCGCGCCGGACGCGGTGACGGTCAGCTGGTTTCCGGCTGGCAGGTACGCCGTGGTTGTGGCGTCCGCGTTGCGGGCCAGGAGGCGGTCGCCGGACGAGTCGTAGAGGTAGGCGGTGGACTTGCCGTTCTCCGTGATCTCGGCGAGGTTGCCCTCTGCGTCCCAGACAAAACCCTGGCCACGGGTGCCTCCGCTGCGGGACGCCGTGTTACCGACCTTGTCGTACGTGAAGTTCTCCCGGTCGCCGTCGTCAGGACCGCCCGTCGTGGTGATCGAGCGCAGAGCGTGCGGGTTGGCCTCGCCGGCCTTGCCCGGTGTGTATGTGCGGGTGACGTCGGAGACGCCGGAAGCCGTGGCGTGCCGGACCTCCTTGGCACGGTTGCCCGCCACGTCGTAGGTGTAGGAGTGCCAGTAGGAGTCCGGGCCGCCCACGGTGGTTGCCGAGGGACCTGATGCGCAGTCGTCCGACGCGGACTTGGTGGTCCAGGCCTCCGTCATCCGGCGCAATGCGTCGACGGCGAAGCACTGGGTGTCGGTCGTGGCGGCCGAGCCCTGTCCGGAGGTACTGGAGATCCGGAGAGTGTTCCCCGCGGCGTCGTACGAGTAGCGGGTGTCCTCGATCCTGAGGGCCTGATCGCCGTCGAGGGTGCGTCGGACCAGGCTCCCGGTGTGCTCGTCGATGACCCGGGTGTCATACACCTTCCGTCCCAGGGCGCCGAGTTCGGTCCGAACTGGCCGTGACAGGGCGTCGTAGGTGACGTTGCCGACAAGGGGCACACTGCCCGCGGTGGTGGAGACCGGGAGGCCCGAGGGGTTGAAATTGGTGGTGACCCGTTCGGCGGGAAGGTTCCCGATGGCGGGATGCCTCAGCCATTCCTGGGCGCCGGTGTACTGGTTGTAGCCGTACGTCCAGGTGTACGTACCGGCCAGGCCCTGCTCGGCGGCGGGAATGACGGTCGTCGAGGAGGTGGGCTGGTAGCGGTCGTCGTACCCGTCGATCTTTGTGGTGTAGGCCTTGCCGTCCACATGGCGCGTGTCCGAAGCAGGCTGGCCCTTGGCGACGGTGTCGTAGGTCCAGGAGGACCGGACCGTCGCACCCTGCTGGAGCTTCTCAGGGCGTCCCAGCTTGTCGTAGAGCGTGGTGAGGGTGATGCCACGGGCGTCCGTGACGGTGCTGGGGCGGTCTGCATCGTCGTAGGTCGTGGTGCTGGCGCCCTTGTCCGGGTCGTCCGCCGACGTCTGCCTGCCCCGGCTGTCATACGCCCAGGTCCAGGCGGTGCCCGCGGGGTCGGTCACCTTGGCCAGCTTGCCGTGCCGGTCGTAGTGGTACGCCGTGGCACGAAACTCCGTACGGGCGCTGTTGGTGTAGGAGCGGCTCTCGGTCGTCTGCCCCAGCGCGTCGACGATGGTCGTCGTGGCCGTACCGCCCTTGGGGGGAATGACGGTTGTGCGGTCGCCGTCGTGGATGGTGGTGGTGCGCTTGGTCTCGTCGCCGTATTTCAGCGAGATCTGGGCCACCGGCCGCCCGGCTCCGTCGAATTGCGATTCCACGGCGGACGGGACCTTCGAGTCGTCGCCGGCCACCAGGGTGGCCGACGGCGCTCCGGTGGCGTGGTAGGCGTCGTAGCTCTTCCAGGCCTGCCCGCGGGTGTCGTACCGGGTCTCGGTGACGACGCGGCCGGTTCCGGAGGTTCCGACGGCCGGGCTCTGGGTCTGCCGGGGCCGCAGGAGGCCGTCGTAGAAGGTGTACGACGTCAGGTACTCGCCCTGGTGGTTGAGTTCCTTGGTGGTGACGACGTTGGGCAGGGTCCTGGAAAGGGTGTAGGAGTACTGCGTTGCGGGGGTGTTCGGATGATCGGCCTTGGAGCGGCCGGGGCCCCAGAGCTTCGTCACCCGGCCGAGCGCGTCGTAGTCGATGTCGCTGCGCTTGCCGTTGGCGTCGACCGTGGAAGTGGTCACTCCACGGACCGGATCCGTGTGGACGGTCGTGGCGTGCCCGAGCGCGTTGGTGGTGACGGTCTTGGTCGCGGCCTGGCCGGTGCCGGGGGTGTACTCGACCTTGGTGTCGGCGCCGGACGCGTCGGTGGCGCTGGTCTGACGCCCGTAGGCGTCGTAACCGGCGGTGTTCACCGTGATGAAGCCGGTGCCTGCACCGTCATTCTCGTCACGCCGGGTTTCGTTCGCCTTGATGGGGGCGGCGCCCAGCGTCGTGGAGCCGTCGTAGTAGTGGCGTTCGGTGGAGATCAGGTCTGCGGGCAGCTGCGGTGTGGTGCCGCATGCCTTCGCCACGGTCCGTGTCTCGGCGACCGTGGTGAGGATGTTCGCGTCAGTGTTGCGGGCGTAGGAGACGGTGGTGCACTGCTCGTCACCGCTCTTGGCCGTGTCCCCGGCCTCGCTCTCCGTCCGGACGTGACCGTAGGAGTCGAAGGTGCGCTCGGTGGCGGTGCGCCGGAACGTGCCCCCGGTGACGGCTGTGCGGGTCTCTTCCTTCTTCACACCGGTCTGATATGCGTGCACCGTCGGCAGCCCGTCCGCGTCGCGCGAGTGGGAGGCGGTGGCGGACGATCGCCACGGGACCGAGCTGGTGGCGGAGAGCAGGGCACCGCCCGAGCCGTTGTACGTTGCCGTCTCCCGGGTCATGCCGGCGAACGCCTCGTGGTCGTCCACCTTCACACCCTCGCCGTCAGCGACCTGAGCCCCGGCGATTCCACGGAAGTAGCGGTTCTCGGTCAGCGTCTGCTTGCCCTCGGCCGGGTCGCCGGTACGTGTCTGGACATGCCCGTACCCCTTCGACTGGCCGTAGGTTCGGTGCTTGGCCTCGGTGAACTCGTCGTCCCCCTTCGCCCAGGCGATGCCTCCGAGGTAGGTGTAGTCGTTGCGCTTGACCGGGGCGCCGCCGGTGTTGTCGGACTCCAGGATCTGGTCCACCACGTAGGTGTGGAACCAGTCCTGGTACGGCTCGTAGCCCGCTGCCGGAGCATCCGGGGGCGACCAGATCACCGGGTAGCAGCGCTTGGTGTTGCTCGCAGGGTTCGGGAGGCTGCCCGCTTTGCACTCCGCCGTCGAATAGGTGACGCCGAGCGTGCTGCCCGTCTCGTTCTTGATGGCGTAGACGCGATAGCGGTTGTACGCCGGGATGGTGTCGACGGCTCCCGCGACCCGGTTGGGGAGTTGCTGCCCGGACATCTCGACCGACGGCAGGGTCACGGGGGTGCCCGAGGTGTGCCCGGTCCGGGTTATGGAGGCCAGCCACAGCGGCGGGGCCGTACCGTCCCCGGTCGACGGGAAAGTCTGTTCCAGCTGCCAGGAGTCAGCCTTCTTGTACACCCCGCCGTCCAGCACGGACGTGGTGATGCCGGTCAGCCGCTTACGGGTGAAGTACGACGCCGAGGACTTGCCTACGCAAGGGTCGCTCGCGCCGCACACCTGGTCGAAGGGGACGTCGGGCCACTTGGCGGCGTTGGCCGAGGTGAACTTGTCGGCCGCACAGTCGAAGGAACTGGTCTTCAGGCACCGCTCGTCCGTCGTGAAGTCGACCTTGGCGGCGGCCTTGGCGCCGTAGAGGGTCCCGGACCGCAGCCCGTACTCGATCCGCTTGAGGTGTCCGCCACGGGTGTAGGGGGTCAGAGTGCCCTTGTAGGCGGCGTCGACATTGCGCTGGTAGTGGTTGGACTCCTTGGCCCAGTAGTAGGCCATGGCGTTGCTGTGCGGGTCGACGACGTAGTCCAGGTTCCATCGCCAGGCCTGCTGGCACCAGGAGTCCTTGAAAGCGGACGCGTGGCACGGTTCGCCGGAGTGGTTGCCGAAGACCGGCACGGTCCAGGTGGAGTCGGTCTCCGGCTTGCCCTCGGCCCAGCCGGGCAGTCGGTTGTACCCGAAGTAGTAGCGGGTGCCGTCGGGGGCGGTGACGCGCCAGTACTCGCCGTCGCTGTCGCCGTTGGCGCGGTTGGTGCTCTTCAGCTGCGCGATGCGCGTGCCGTCGTCGGACTTCTTGCGCCACTCGCCGGAGGTGTCGTCCTTGACCAGTTCACTGGACGATCCGCCCAGTGACAGGGTCGCGTTGTCCTTCTTCCAGCACTGGTCGCCCACCTTGTGGGACGGGTTGTTGCCGCCCTTCTTGTCGCTCTCGCACGAGGTGTAGCGCCGCTCGATGGACCCCGGCGACATGGACCAGCCGTCCCCGATCCAGTTGGCCTGGTTGTTGGTTGCCGCTGTGCGCCCGTCGACCGCGCGGGAGGAGTACGAGAGCCCGAGGCTCGGCTCCAGCCCTCCCGGCACTCCCGGCGTATCGATGTCGTACGACCAGGAGAAGCCGCCGGACGACCCGCCCGCTTCCCAACTCGCAGATGCCGAAGGGGTGGTGGATGTGAAGTCGCCGGATGCGCCGGACGGCGCGGCGGTCAGCGCGAACAACGCCGCAGCGGGAGCCGCTTGCACACCCGCCGTCGAGCGAGCCGCCGTCGCGGCCCCCTGGACAGGGCGGCCGGAGCGCTCGGCGCTCACGGCCGTGACATCCAGCGGGATCTCGGCCGACAAGGTCCTCTGCGCGACGTCGTTGGCGGTCTCGACCGGCTCGCCCGGCCGGCAGTCCTTCCGATCCGGGGTGACCAGGGCGCAGTTCGGTACCTTGCGCAGGGTCAACCGGGAGGCCCAGTCTCCGCCGTACATTCCAGCGAAGCCGGAGTAGTCCAGCTCCACGCCGACCTTTGCCCGGCCCCGCTCCTCTCCGTGGCCCTGAACGGCGAGAAGCAGACCGTCGATGCCCGCGGCCGCTGCGTCCGGCCGGTCCAGCACCTGCACCTGCACCTGCACCTGTTCGGCCGCCGGTCCCGGCCGTTCGGTGTCCCCGGAAGCGTCCACCGTCACGGGGAGCGAACCCGCCTCCGCCTCCTGAGGTCCGTCCGTCCCTTCCGAGAGGTCGACCACGGCGACGCCGGGGTCGGGCCAACGAGCCTTGTCGGAAGGGGCGTTCTTCGACGCCGTCTCATCTGGCTTGTTCAAAGCGGTCCCCATGACCTTGGAGACGGGCACGGGGGGCGGTTGCTTCACATCCCCCAACTCCAACTCTGCGGCTGCGGCAACCGGCCCACCCAGGAGCCCGGCCACGAGATACGTCGTCAGCAACAGGGCGATCGTCCGGCCTCGTGCGCCGGTCGCACGTCTGGATCGACGGAAATCCGAAACTGGCAAACCGGACACAAATCCCCCTCAGTGAAGTGAAGACATAGAAAAGCGATGGTAAAGATAACATCAAGATCCGCAAATGAAGAGGTGGGGGTTATTTGTTGTCCGAGTCGTTATCTGTGTGCGGTGATCAGGGTCGCCATAGCGCTACATGTCGGATCATCACGGACTCTGGAGCGTCTCCCATCAGGGATAACTCTCCCTCTGTTCTCAGGGGGTGGGGTTGCTGCGACGCAGTCGGAGTCGGGGCAAAACCGTCAAGTTGCATGGGGAGTCGCAACGCCAATGGCACGATCGATCTATGGAGAAAATGAAAAGTAAGTCGATGGGTAAATCTCGAAGAGATAGGCGGTTGTTCTTTCGGTGGCGCTCCGGATGGGTGGGTGCTGTCGTCGCCCTCGCTCTGGCGGCCCCGCTCGTCACTGCTCTGCCCGCCGAGGCGGAGGAGCAGGGTGCGACAGCTCCGAAGGTCGAGACGGGGCGTGCTGCGGACGAGGCGGCTGCCCTTGTCAAGGCGGCGGATTCCGGCCACCCGGTGGAGGTACTGTCCCAACGCACCGAGACCTCACAGACCTTCGCCAATCCCGACGGTCAGTTCACCGAGGACGCCTATGCCGTGCCGCAGTGGGTCCGCCAGGACAACAAGCTCGTGGACATCGACACCGACCTGGTCAAGAACGAGGACGGCACGCTCTCGCCCGGGGCGACAGAGGTCGGCATCCGGTTCTCCGGCGGCGGTGACGGACCGCTCGCCACGGTCGTGCGGGACGGACGGTCGATGTCGATCGGCTGGCCCCGGCCGCTGCCCAGGCCCGTGGTCGAGGCGGACACGGCCACCTACCCGGGCGTTCTGGACGGTGTCGACCTGAAGCTCAAGGCGCACAATGGCGGCTACAACCAGGTGCTGGTCGTCAAGAACGCCGAGGCTGCGAGGAACCCCGAGCTGACCGAGCTCGACTTCGGCCTGGAGACGAAGGGGCTGAAGGTCGAAGCCGACGAGCACGGCAACGTCCGGGCCGTGGACCCCGCCGGGCAGGAAGTGTTCACCGCCCCCACGCCACGTATGTGGGACAGCGGCGACGCGCCTGTCCAGGCGTCGGCGGCCCGTACCTCCGGCCGGGCGTCCGCCCCGCCGTCCCCGCCCGCCACGGATGCGTTCGAGCCCGGATTCGGGGCTCGTGACGCCGCCATGGAGGTCAAGGTGGCGGACGACAGCCTGACGATCCTCCCGGACACGGACCTGCTGAGTGGCGAGAACACGCGGTACCCCGTCTACATCGACCCGGCCGTCCAGGGATCACGGCATTCCTGGGGCATCATGTACAAAAAGCACCCGAACTCGTCCTTCTTCAACGGGGCAGGCTTCAACGGCGGCACCACCACTGCCCGCGCCGGATACGAGAACGTCACCAACGGCCTGGCGCGCTCGTACTTCCGCATGAACACCAAGAACCTCCAGGACAAGAACCGGGTCATCAGTTCCTCCCGCTTCCAGATCAGGAATACCTGGTCCTGGTCGTGCGAGAACCGCGGCATTCAGCTGTGGCACACCCAGTACCTCCAGTCCAGCCACACGTGGAACAAGCAGCCCGGCAAGCTCTACACCCTGGACACCGTCAATGACTCCAAGGGATACAGCAGCAGCAGTTGCCCTGCGGGGAACCTCGCCTTCGACACCACGCGCGCGGCGAAGGACTCCCAGGCCGGCACTTGGAACACTCTGACGCTCGCGCTGGCGGCCTCGAGC
>NZ_LZRD01000057.1 GCF_001687325.1 Streptomyces sp. PTY087I2
CGCGCCGGCTGGCCGCCGGGACGCCCGGACCCCTGCCGGCCGCTCGGCAGCCCGGCCGCCGGCCCGCACTCCCGCCCGGCCCCCTGCCGGACGCGGCCCGTCCGGTCCCCGACCCCGCTTCCCGTGGCACGGCCCGCCCCCTCACCGACGTCATAATCGGCCGTATGTCCGATCACCAGCTCCGCACCCGGACGCCCTCCGGCCCGGCCCCGGACCCGGCCCCCCGCCCTCCCACCCGGTCCCGGGTCGCCGTCGCGTTCCGGGGCGCCGTGCCCGCGCTCGCGGTCTACGCGGGAGCCCGGGCCCTGGGGCTCCTGGCCTTCTGGGCGGCCGCATCCGCCGCCGGGAAGGACCCCCTGGGGCCGCTCAGCGGACGCTGGGATTCCGTCTGGTACCAGCGCATCGCCGAGCACGGCTACCGCTACACCGTCACCCTCCCGGACGGCTCCGTCCACTCCGATCTGGCGTTCTTCCCACTCCTCCCGGCCCTGGAACGCGCCGTCTCCGCCGTGACTCCGCTCACCCCCGGCGGCGCCGGGCTCCTGGTCGCCTGGACCGCCGGGCTGCTCGCCGCCTGGGGCATCTTCGCCGTCGGTGCCCACCTGCGCGGACGGCGTACGGGCGTGGTGCTGGCCGCGCTGTGGGGCGTCTGCCCGACGGCGTTCGTCCAGTCGATGGCGTACACCGAGACCCTGTTCACCGCGCTCGCCGCCTGGGCGCTGTACGCCGTCCTCAAGGGCCGCTGGATCGTCGCGGGCGCGCTGTGCGTCCTCGCGGGGCTCACCCGGCCCTCGGCGGCCGCCCTCATCGCGGCCCTGGCGATCACCGCCGCCGTCACCCTCGTACGGGAGTACCGCGCCGAACGCCGCGCCGGCCCGGTGCTCCGCCGCCACGCCCGGATGATCGCGGGCGTCGCGCTCGCACCGCTGGGCTGGCTGGCGTACGTGGTGTTCGTGGCCGTACGCGAAGGCAGCCCGGTCGCCTACTTCGACGTCCAGGCGCAGTGGGGCAACGACATCGACGGCGGCCGCGCGCTCGCCGCCTTCATCGCCGGGCTCCCGTGGCCCGCCGCCCTCGGCCTGTGCGCGGCGCTGGGGCTGCTGGGGTGGCTGGTCGTCCTGTGCGTACGGCAGCGGCAGCCGCTCCCCGTGCTCGTGTACGCGATCACGATCGTCGTCATCTCGCTGATCGGCGCCGGATACTTCGGCTCCCGGCCACGGCTGATGATGCCCGCCTTCCCGCTGCTGCTCCCGCCCGCCGTCGCCCTGCTGCGGCTGCGCACCACGGGCCGCACGGCCGCCGTGCTCACCGCCCTCGCCTGCGCGTCCGCGGCCTACGGAGCCTGGACCCTGCTGGGCGCGGGCCCGCCGTAAGCTCCTGGAGGGTTTACGGCGCGGTGGCCGACGCCGCCTTCAGCTCCAGCCGTACGCCCGGCCGCACCCCCCACCGTTCCATCGCCCCGGCCTCCGCCTCTACCACGTGCCGGGCCCGCAGCCGGGGGAGCCCGAGGCGGCCGGGCTTCATCGTGGTGACCGCCAGGACCCTGAACTTCCGGTCCAGGTACGCCACATCGATGGGGAACCGCATCCGGAAGGTGTGCACACTCCCGCACGGGGTGAGCATCATCGCCCCCTCGATCCCGTCCCGCCCGAGCAGCCCCTTGGTACGGGCCCGGTACGAGGCGGCTATCCGCAGCGGTACCTCCCGGGCCCTTGCCCCGGGCTCGGCCTCGGACTTCGTATCGACCGTCAGCGTCCCGTCGCCATCGCGCCATGTCCTCATGGGCACCGACCGTAGCCCCCGCCGGACGCGCCCGGACCCGGAACGGCGACGCTTGGGTCCTGGCCGGACGCCTTGGGCCCCCGGACCCAAGCCCCCTGCTCCCGGACCCCGTTAGGGTCGCCCCGTGGACGCCGTGCTGCTCGCCCTCGCCGCGGTCTGGGGTGCCGCCACCGGACTGCTGATCCCGCGTGCCGCCTACCGGTTCGCCGTCGAGCCCGAGGAACCCTGGCGTACGGCGTGCCCCGCCGGCCACCCGCTCACCGGCCCGGCGCGCGGCTGGCTCGGCCCGGCCAGATGCGGACCGTGCGCCGACGCGGGAGCGCAAGTCCGGGGAGCCTCGGTCACGGAGCCGCCTGCCCCGGAACCGCAGGTTTCGCCCGGCCCGGAAGCCCCCGAATCGCCGACCCAGCCCCCCGCGACCCCCACCTACGCCCCCACCACCCTCGCCCCCCTCGTCACCGTCCTCGCCTGTGTCGCGCTCGCCGCCGCCACCGGGGCCCGGCCCGAGCTCGTCGGGTGGCTCGCGCTCGCCCCTGTCGCCGTGCTCCTCGCCGTCGTCGACCGGCGGGTCCACCGGCTGCCCGACCCGCTGACCCTGCCGCTGGCGGCCGCCGCCGTCCTGCTCCTCGGCGGGGCCGCGCTGCTCCCCGGACACGCCGGGTCCTGGACCTCCGGGCTGCTGGGCGGCCTGGTCCTCGGCGGCTTCTACCTCCTGCTCTTCCTGATCAACCCGAACGGCATGGGCTTCGGCGATGTGAAGCTCGCCCTCGCCCTGGGCGTGGCCCTCGGCTGGTACGGCTGGACCGTGCTGTTCCTGGGCGGGTTCGCCGGGTTCCTGTTCGGGGCGGCGTACGGACTCGCCCTCGTGCTGCTGCGCCGGGCGGGGCGCAGGACCGGCATCCCGTTCGGCCCGTTCATGATCGCCGGGGCGCTGACCGGAGTGCTGCTGGGGGCGCTGGCCGGGTGAGCCGGGGCGCGCCCCCGCCGGGCGGCCCGGGCGGAATCCGTTCGCGTGCTCCGGGGCGGCCTGACACGATTCCCCCATGTCCGACCCATCCGCCTCCGCCCCGACGCCCGCCGACCGTCCCTCCGGCCCCGACTTCGACTCCGCGGCCTCCCGTGACCGGTTCGAGGCCCTCGTGGCCGAGGCCGACGCCGTGTCCGTGGACGGGTGGGACTTCTCCTGGCTCGACGGCCGCGCCACCGAGGAACGCCCCTCCTGGGGGTACGCCCGCGCCATGGCCGACCGGCTCGCCCGGGCCCACGCCGCGCTCGACCTCCAGACCGGGGGCGGCGAGGTGCTGGCCTCCGCGCCGAAGCTGCCGCCAGTCACCGTGGCCACGGAGGCCTGGCCGCCCAACATCGCCCGCGCCACCGCCCTGCTGCACCCGCTCGGGGCGGTCGTCGTCGCCGACGAGGACGAGCCGCCGCTGCCCTTCGGGGACGCCGCCTTCGACCTCGTGGTGAGCCGCCATCCGGTCACCACGTGGTGGGAGGAGATCGCGCGCGTGCTCGCTCCCGGCGGTACGTACTTCTCCCAGCAGGTCGGACCGGCCAGCGTCTTCGAACTCGTGGAGTACTTCCTCGGCCCGCAGCCGCCCGAGGTCCGTCGCGGCCGGCACCCCGAGGACGCGCGGGCCGCCGCGACGGCGGCCGGTCTGGAGGTGGTGGACCTGCGCTCGGAGAGCCTGCGCACCGAGTTCCGCGACATCGGCGCGGTGGTCTACTTCCTGCGCAAGGTGATCTGGATGGTGCCCGGCTTCACCGTCGAGCAGTACCGTCCCCAACTGGCCGCGCTGCACCGGAAGATCGAGACGGAGGGACCGTTCCGCGCCCGCACCGCCCGCTTCCTGATCGAAGCCCGCAAGCCGTCGTGACGTTGGCCGGATCCCGTACCACAGGTCAACCCGCTTACCCCGTACGTCAGTTCAGCCGTGCCCCGGAGGCAACGGGATCGTGCGGGCCACCGTCCTACTTTTCGAGGGCACGCACAGTGAAGGAGGGGGAGCGGGCATGACCGTGGAGAGGGAAGACTGCGCGGGGCCCGCCGGGCGCGCGCGGCCCGGCAACGCCGACTGGCTCACGGGGGCCAGGATCACCGCCGTCCTCGGCGTCTACTACCGGCCCGAGGGCCGGGCGGGCGAGCCGGAAGCCGTCGAGTTCGTCCTCGCGGAGGACCAGTCCGTCCTGCTGACCTGCGCCTCCGACCGGACGCTGCACGTCACTCCGGGCGCCTGGCCCCGGTTACCCGACTGGTGCGTCCCGGCCGGCCAGTGGCACCACGCGCCGCCCGCGCTCCTGCCGCCGGTGCCGTACGGGGGAGCGTGGACGGTCGTCGGCACCCAGGAGGTCAGGGACGACGGCGGCGAGGTGCTCCAGGCCGTCATCCGGTGCGAGGAAGGGGACTTCGTGGTCGTCGCCGGAGACGCGATCGCGATCCGCTTCGACCCACGCCGCCTCTGACGGCGTACCCGCCCAACCCTGCGTACGTACACGCGTACGCACCCCCCCGGGCCCTACGCGTGTGGTCCCACCGTCACCCTGGTCCGGCGGCCCGAGCGGCGCTGGTGCCAGACGCCCGCCACCACGCCGTCCACCAGCAGCACCGGGAAGTTCCCCGCCTGCCCGCCCGCCAGAGCCCGCTCGTACGCCGCCCCCGGGAACAGCCGCTCGCGGCGCCCGGCAGCGGGGTGCACCCGGGGTTCGTGTACGTCGCCTTCCGGCCCCGGTTCGGGGCGTAGGCGAGGGCGCCCCGGTGACCCGCCAGATGCAGGACCTGCCACCAGCGCGGCCACATCGCCTGGAACAGGTCACGGGCGCGGGTGCGGATGCAGTCGCGGGGGAGCGTGTCGTCATGCCCCGGACCTAGAGGCGCATGAGGTCAACCTCTGTCCTCTTCCCCCGGCCCCGGCGGCGTCAAGGCGGTGGCGCCCGGCGACCCCTCGATACGGAGGTCGATAACGGCCGCGAACGGGCTTTGGAGGGGGCCCGAAGACGGGGCGGGCCCTGCTCGGAGCGGAGTCCGGCATATTCGGAGAGTAATTATGGAGTGGCGTGGCACGCGTCGGCACTTACGAAGGGTTATGGTGGAAACCCCCCCTCGGGCCGGTCCGTATCCCCCCCCACGGACCGGCCCGTTTTTTGTGGGCCGGCGCCCGGGCCCGAGGACCGGGCCCGAAGCCCCTCTGGGGCGAAGCCCCGTTGAGTCCGCGTCAGCCGCGGCCGGCCCAGATGTTGGTGCCCGCCGTGTCCACGGCGAAGGTGTCGATCTCGTTCAGCTCCTCGGCGGTGAGCGCCGGACCCGCGAGCGCCGCCACGTTCTCCTCCAGCTGCTTCACGCTCGACGCGCCGATCAGCGCCGACGTCATCCGGCTGTCGCGCAGCACCCACGCGATGGCGAGCTGGGCGAGCGACTGGCCGCGGCCCCGGGCGATGTCGTCGAGGCCGTTGAGCCGGCGGACCACCTCGTCGGAGAGCAGGCCCGGGTCGAGGGACTTGCCCTGGGTGGCACGCGAGCCCTCCGGGATGCCCTTCAGATACTTGTTCGTGAGCAGCCCCTGGGCGAGCGGTACGAAGGAGATGCAGCCCATTCCGGCCGCCTCCAGGGTGTCGAGCAGCCCGTCGTCCTCGATCCAGCGGTTGATCATGGAGTAGGACGGCTGGTGGATCAGGGCCGGGACGCCCATCTCCTTGAGCAGCCCGGCCGCCTCGGCGGTCTGCTCCGCGTTGTACGAGGAGACGCCCACGTACAGCGCCTTGCCCTGCTGGACGGCGGACGCCAGGGCGCCCATCGTCTCCTCCAGCGGGGTGTGCGGGTCGAAGCGGTGCGAGTAGAAGATGTCGACGTAGTCCACTCCCATCCGCTTCAGGGAGGCGTCGAGCGAGGACAGCAGGTACTTCCTGGAGCCCCACTCGCCGTACGGGCCGGGGTGCATCAGATAACCGGCCTTGGTCGAAATGACCAGCTCGTCCCGGTACGGGGCGAAATCCTGAGCGAAGAGCTTGCCGAAGTTCAGCTCGGCCGAGCCGGGCGGCGGCCCGTAGTTGTTGGCCAGGTCGAAGTGGGTCACCCCGAGGTCGAAGGCGCGGCGCAGGATCGCCCGCTGGGAGTCCAGTGTCCGGTCGTCGCCGAAGTTGTGCCACAGGCCCAGCGAGAGGGCGGGCAGCTTGAGGCCGCTGCGCCCGGACCGGCGGTATTCCATGGAGTCGTAGCGCGAGGGGGCGGCACGGTAGTACAGGTCGGGGGAGAGGTAATCAGTCACGTTTCTCTCCTTATCACGGAGTTGTGACAGACCGGGTTGGGCCCCCGTGACCCGCTCGCAGTAATGTGGCGGCTTCGGGGAACGCCGATGTGCGGCGCGGCGAAGACCCGCGTGGCCCGTGCCGGTGGTAAAGGCGCGGACCGCCCAGGGATCGTGCGAGCGGCGCGGGTCGTGCGGCGGTCCCCCGCGGGGGACGTCCCCTGCTGTACCCCCGGCGACGGGGAGGGCGGGCCCCGGCCCGTACGGAACCGAGAGGGTGAACGCAGTGAACTTCCGCGACCTGGTGTACAGGCTCTACGCGCGCCGGGTGGAAGGCCGCCTGGACCACGACCAGGTGCCGAAGCACATCGGGGTCATCCTCGACGGCAACCGGCGGTGGGCCAAGGCGTCGGGCGGATCGGCCGTGCAGGGCCACCAGGCCGGCGCGGACAAGATCTCCGAGCTGCTCGGCTGGTGCGACGAGACCGATGTCGAGGTCGTCACCCTCTGGATGCTGTCCACGGACAACTTCGACCGGCCCGAGCACGAGCTGAAGCCGCTGCTCGGCATCATCGAGAACACCGTGCGCAACCTCGCCGCGGACGGGCGCTGGCGCGTCCACCACGTCGGCACGCTCGACCTGCTCCCGCCGGAGACGCAGACGGTCCTCAAGGAGGCCGAGGAGGCGACGTCCCACATCGACGGGATAATCGTCAATGTGGCCGTGGGCTACGGCGGCCGTCAGGAGATCGCGGACGCGGTGCGCTCGCTGCTCCTGGAGCACGCCGAGAAGGGCACCAGCTTCGAGGACCTGGCCGAGGTCGTCTCGACCGACCTGATCTCCGAGCACCTCTACACCCGGGGCCAGCCCGATCCCGACCTGGTGATCCGGACGAGCGGCGAGCAGCGGCTCTCGGGCTTCATGCTCTGGCAGAGCGCCCATTCGGAGTACTACTTCTGCGAGGTTTTCTGGCCGGCCTTCCGCAAGGTCGACTTCCTGCGGGCCCTGCGCGACTACGCCGCCCGCCACCGGCGCTACGGGGCCTGAGCCGCAAGGGCGTCACCGCGCGTCCACCGGGACTTCTCCACACCGTGTCATATGCAGCGGCATGGCTTCGGGCCGATAAGGGAATACCCCTGACAGGTCGACATCCGGTCATCAACCAGGCGGATGTCGTCACCAAGTGAGCGGAATCCGGTCCGCTCGCCCGGGAGGCCCTTTGCACACGAAGGACCGTACACAGCGTGCGGCCGACGCGGTGGCCGTGGTCCGGCCCGCGCACGAGGGCCCGATCCCGGTCCGTCCTCTCCCTTCGGGAAGCTCCGCGACCGTCCGTCGCTCTCCCCGACCTCGTCCGAGGGGGTACGTCCTTCCGTGGTGAACAGCAGCAAGCGCCGCATGCCCGACCGGCGCACATACGTTCTCGACACCAGCGTCCTGCTGGCCGACCCCGGTGCCATGGCCCGCTTCGACGAGCACGAAGTCGTGCTGCCGATCGTGGTGGTCACGGAGCTGGAGGCCAAACGGCACCATCCCGAGCTCGGCTACTTCGCCCGCCAGGCCCTGCGCCTGCTGGACGACTTCCGGGTCCGGTACGGCCGGCTGGACGCCCCGATCCCGCTCGGGGACCTGGGCGGGTCGCTCCGTGTCGAACTCAACCACTCCGATCCCGGCGTCCTGCCCGCCGGCTACCGGTTGGGGGACAACGACTCACGGATCCTCGCGGTCGCACGCAACCTCCAGGCCGAGGGGTACGACGTCACCGTCGTCTCCAAGGACCTGCCGCTCCGTATCAAGGCGTCCTCCGTCGGCCTCCTCGCCGAGGAGTACCGCGCCGAGCTCGCCATCACGGACTCCGGCTGGACCGGTATGAGCGAGCTGTCCCTCGCCGGGGAACAGATCGACCTGCTGTTCAGTGAGGAGACGCTGTACGTCCCCGAGGCCGCCGAGCTGCCCGTCCACACCGGCCTGGTCCTCCAGTCCGAGCGCGGCAAGGCGCTCGGCCGGGTGACGGCCGAGGGCAACGTCCGGCTCGTGCGGGGCGACCGGGAGGCGTTCGGCATCCACGGGCGCAGCGCCGAGCAGCGGATCGCGCTCGACCTCCTCCTCGACAGCGACGTCGGCATCGTGTCGCTCGGCGGCCGCGCGGGCACCGGCAAGTCGGCGCTGGCCCTCTGCGCGGGCCTGGAGGCGGTGCTGGAGCGGCAGCAGCACAAGAAGGTGATGGTGTTCCGCCCGCTGTACGCGGTGGGCGGGCAGGAGCTCGGCTATCTCCCCGGCAGCGAGGCCGAGAAGATGAGCCCCTGGGCGCAGGCGGTCTTCGACACGCTCTCGGCGGTCGCCGGGCGCGAGGTCATCGAGGAGGTGCTGGGACGCGGGATGCTGGAGGTCCTGCCGCTCACCCACATCCGCGGCCGCTCGCTGCACGACGCGTTCGTGATCGTCGACGAGGCCCAGTCGCTCGAACGGAACGTCCTGCTGACCGTGTTGTCCCGGATCGGGGCGAATTCGCGTGTTGTGCTCACCCACGACGTGGCCCAGCGGGACAACCTCCGGGTCGGCCGGTACGACGGAGTCGTCGCCGTCGTCGAGAAGCTGAAGGGTCATCCGCTCTTCGCGCATGTGACGCTCACGCGTTCGGAGCGTTCGCAGATCGCCGCACTGGTGACCGAAATGCTGGAGGAAGGACACATCTGACCTGCATGTCCTTGTTCGTGCCGCCCGGCGAGCCAAAGAGCTTAGCTGGGCGGCATCGTGTTGCGCCGTCATTTCCGTAAAACCGATGGCCCAAACAGGGTGTGACCTTTCCCACTCAGCACAGAATTGCCCCGTGGCATCCCCGTCCGGCAGAGTCTTGCTTCCGTCAGGCCCCGCATACGGCACTTGGGCACCTCCAGAGGCGCCACGCACCACACAACTCAACACGAGACGCCCGTATGCCGCCCGCGAGCACCACGCGGCAGCCTCCTCGCGGGGGTTGCCCATCGGGCCCGTGCCTCCCGTGACCCACGCAGTAGGGAGGCCAGCGTCAGGGGCACGAACGCGCCCGCGAGGTCACCTAAGCGGGCGATGCTGGAAGGACACCATGTGAGCCGGATCTCGGTCCGGGGGTTCGCCGTGGCATCCGCCACCGCGGTCACCACCGTAGGCGCCGTCGTAGGCGTTGCTGCGGGCGGCACACCTGCCGCCGACGACAACAACTTCGAGGCGGCCGCAGCCGACACCACGCTGCTCGCAGACATCCCCGCGGGCCAGCAGGCCCAGGTCCAGACCGCTTCGCTGACGCAGCAGGCCGACGCCCAGGCGTCCGCGGCCGACGCCGCCGCGAAGAAGTCGGCCGAGGAATCGGCCCGCATCCAGGCCGCCAAGGACGCCAAGTCCAAGAAGCAGGCGGCCGAGGACCGGGTCGAGGCCGAGCGCAAGGCCGCGGCGGAGAAGAAGGAAAAGGAAGAGGCCGAGCGCGCCAGCCGTTCTTCCGTCCGTGACGCCTCCTCGTTCGCCGCCCAGGGCTCGTACACCGTGGCCCAGGTCCAGGCGATGGCCCGTCAGATGGTCCCCGCCGACCAGTTCCAGTGCTTCAGCAACATCGTGAACCACGAGTCGACCTGGAACTACCGCGCGACCAACCCGTCCTCCGGGGCGTACGGTCTGATGCAGGCGCTCCCGGGCCACAAGATGGCCTCCGCCGGCGCCGACTGGCAGACCAACCCGGCCACCCAGATCAAGTGGGGCCTCAGCTACATGGACAGCCGTTACGGCTCCCCCTGTGGCGCCTGGTCCTTCTGGCAGGCCAACAACTGGTATTAGAGGGAGCGGGCGAAACTCAACCGTTCGCCCTCTCAACCTCGCGAGGCCCCTCACCGTCCAGACGGTGGGGGGCCTCGCGCGTGTACGGTCGCATCCCGGCGAGCGCCCGGCTCCGAGGGCGCTGGGCGGCGAAGATGGGGGAAGGAAAGCAGGCATGTCGAAACTACCGGGCTGGCTGGGCCGCTTCGGGTCCGAACTGACGGAGCTGGGCGCGCGGCTGGACGAACGACGGGCGCGCGCCGCCGCCGACGACGAACCCGTCGTGGTGCGCGGGACCCCCGCCGTCCTGGAGGGCGGCGAGCCCGGGCAGGTGCCCGCGCCGCCCAGTTACGCGCCCTCGGTCGCCGCCAAGCCGGACCCGGTGGCGGCGATCCCGTGGGGGATGCGGGTCGCCGCGGAGGCCGGCTGGCGCCTTCTCGTCCTCGCGGGGACGCTCTGGGTGCTGATGCGGGTGATCAGCGCGGTCCAGCTCGTGGTGCTGGCCTTCGCCGCCGCCCTGCTCGTCACCGCGATGCTCCAGCCGACCGTGGTCCGGCTCAAGCGGTTCGGGCTGCCGCACGGGCTCGCCACCGCCGTGACCGCCGTCCTCGGGTTCGTCATCATCGGCCTGGTCGGCTGGTTCGTGGTGTGGCAGGTGATGGAGAACCTCGACACGCTCTCCGACCGGGTCCGGGACGGCATCGACGAGTTGAAGCGCTGGGCGCTCGACAGCCCCTTCCACGTCACCGAGTCGCAGATCAACGACATCGCCAAGAACCTCAGCGACACCATCGGCACCAACACCGAGGAGATCACCTCCGCCGGGCTCCAGGGCGTCACCGTGATGGTGGAGTTCCTCACTGGGCTGCTGCTGGCGATGTTCTCCACGCTGTTCCTGCTCTACGACGGCCGGCGCATCTGGGAGTGGACGCTCAAGCTGGTGCCCGCCGCCGCCCGCCCCGGGGTCGCCGGCGCCGGACCGCGCGCCTGGCGCACCCTGACCGCGTATGTGCGCGGCACGGTGCTCGTCGCCCTCATCGACGCCATCTTCATCGGCTTCGGCCTTTACGTCCTCAACGTGCCGCTCGCGGTGCCGCTGGCCGTCTTCATCTTCCTGTTCGCCTTCATCCCGCTCGTCGGCGCCGTGGTCTCCGGGGCGCTCGCGGTGGTCGTCGCGCTGGTCACCGAAGGCGTGTGGACCGCGCTGTGGGCGCTGGTCGTGGTCCTGGCGGTGCAGCAGATCGAGGGCCACATCCTCCAGCCGTTCATTCTCGGCCGCGCGGTGCGGGTGCACCCGCTCGCGGTGGTCCTCGCGGTGGCGACGGGCGGGCTCGTCGCGGGCATCGGCGGCGCGGTGGTCGCCGTACCGCTGGTCGCCGTGATCAACACCGTGGTCGGCTACCTCCGCTCGTACGGGGAGCCCGGCGAACGCGGCGGACAGCACGGGGCCACCGCCCTGTCGATGAGCCCTGCGCACGCCGGGCCCGCGCCGGCGCCACCCGGCCCGGGCCCGCAGGACGCACCGGCCGAACGCCTGCGGGAGAACCGGCCGCCGCAGGAGTAGCGGAACGGCACGGAACGCGAAGAAGAGCCCCGGGACGGTCGGCCGTCCCGGGGCTCTTCCCGTACAGGTGTGTCAGGGGTGGTGCGGTGTCACTACTCGGCGAGTACGGCCTCGGCGTCGAGGGTCACACCGACGGCCTGGATCACCGAGGCGACCTTGACGGCCTCCTGGATGGTCTCGCGGTCCACGCCGGCCTTGCGGAGCACCTGCTCGTGCGAGTCCAGGCACTGGCCGCAGCCGTTGATCGCGGAGACGGCGAGCGACCACAGCTCGAAGTCGACCTTCTCCACGCCCGGGTTGCCGATGACGTTCATCCGCAGGCCCGCGCGGAGCGTGCCGTACTCCGGGTCCGACAGCAGGTGCCGGGTCCGGTAGAAGACGTTGTTCATCGCCATGATGGCGGCCGCCGACTTCGCCGCGGTGTACGCCTCGGCGGAGAGGTTGGCCTTCGCCTCGGGCTCCAGCTCGCGCAGCACCTTCGGCGAACGCGAGGCGATCGCGCAGGCCAGCACGGTGCCCCACAGCTGCTGCTGCGGGAGGTCGCTGTTGCCGATGACCGAACCGAGGTTCAGCTTCAGGTCCTTGGCGAAGTCCGGTATGGCGGACTTCAGTTCGTCGAGAGCCATGTCGGTATCAGCTCACTCGCCCGAGAGGAGCGCGACCGGGTCGAGGGTGTTCTCGCCCTTGGTCCAGTTGCACGGGCACAGCTCGTCGGTCTGGAGGGCGTCGAGGACCCGCAGGACCTCCTTGGGGTTACGGCCCACGGAACCGGCGGTCACCATCGTGAACTGGATCTCGTTGTTCTGGTCGACGATGAAGACGGCGCGCTGGGCGAAGCCGTCCTCGCCCTCGATGCCGAGGTCACGCATGAGCTCGTGCTTCGAGTCGGCCAGCATCGGGAAGGGCAGGTCGGTCAGGTCCGGGTGGTCCTTGCGCCAGGCGTGGTGCACGAACTCGGAGTCACCGGAGAAGCCGAGGATCTGGGCGTCGCGGTCGGCGAACTCCTCGTTCAGCTTGCCGAAGGCGGCGATCTCCGTCGGGCACACGAAGGTGAAGTCCTTCGGCCACGCGAAGACGATCTTCCACTTGCCCTCGTAGGTCTTGTGGTTGATCTGCTCGAACTCCTTGCCGCTTTCCAGCGAGACACAAGCAGGCAGGTCGAACTCGGGGAACTTGTCACCGACAGTGAGCACGCGCTCTCCTTGCAACGTCTGGAATTCCCTTTTTGAGGGCCTTCCTGAGGGTTGGACGGCTCCCACCTTGGCACAGAGTGCATTGATCACAGAAATAGCTACACTCGGTCCGGATGATCGGAGGTGCCTATCAGTGGTCCAGGTAAATCAGGGCGTACGCCCCAAGCAGTCCGGTAAGTCGCCCGTCAAGCAGCCCAGCCTGTCCCAGCTGCGGGCCTTCACGGCCGTGGCGGAACATCTGCACTTCCGGGACGCGGCGGCAGCAATCGGGATGAGTCAGCCGGCACTCTCCGGAGCGGTGTCCGCCCTGGAGGAGGCACTGGGTGTCCAGCTCATCGAGCGTACGACGCGCAAGGTGCTGCTCTCGCCCGCGGGGGAGCGGCTCGCGGTGCGGGCCGGGGTGGTGCTGGAGGCCGTCGCCGCGCTGATGGAGGAGGCGGAGGCGGTCCGCGCCCCGTTCACCGGAGTCCTCCGGCTCGGCGTGATCCCGACCGTCGCCCCGTATCTCCTGCCCACCGTGCTCCGCCTCGTCCACGAGCGCTACCCCGATCTCGACCTCCAGGTCCATGAGGAACAGACCTCCTCGCTGCTCGAAGGGCTCGCCGCCGGGCGTCTCGACCTGCTGCTGCTCGCGGTGCCGCTCGGGGTGCCGGGCGTCACCGAGATCCCGCTCTTCGACGAGGACTTCGTGCTGGTCATGGAGCAGGACCACTGGCTCGGTGGCCGCGCCGACATCCCCCGGGACGCGCTGCGCGAGCTGCCGCTGCTGCTCCTGGACGAGGGGCACTGCCTGCGCGACCAGGCCCTGGACATCTGCCGCGAGGCCGGCCGCACCCAGGGCGCCCCGGTCACCACGACCGCCGCCGGGCTCTCCACCCTGGTCCAGCTGGTCGCGGGCGGGCTCGGCGTGACGCTGCTGCCGCGCACCGCGGTCACGGTGGAGACCGGCCGCAACGACGCCCTGGCCACCGGGTACTTCGCGGACCCGGCGCCCACCCGGCGGGTCGCGCTGGCGATGCGGACCGGGTCGGCGCGCGGCGGCGAGTTCGAGGAGTTCGCGGCCGCGCTGCGGGAGGCGATGAAGCCGTTGCCGGTGCGGATGGTCGACGCCCCTCCCGTATGAACGCACACGGGTGCGGCGGCCGGTGAACGCACACGGGTGCGGCCGGACGTCCGCCCGGCCGCACCCGTGTGATCACCGCTCCCGCTACTCCGTCCGCAGCCCGTCCGGCCGCATCAGCCGCCACAGCGAGGGCATCGACGCCGCCGTCACCAGCAGGATCAGCCCCGCGCCGACCCCCGTCAGCGGCAGGAACAGCCACCAGTCGGAGACGGACTTCGCGATCATCCAGGCCAGCACGGCGCCCAGCCCCAGCCCGCCCGCGACCGCGACCACCAGGCCGAGGAAGACCGGGACGGCGGTCTGCCACAGCACCGACCAGCCCATCGTCGTACGCCGGGTGCCGAAGGCGACCAGCACCGACAGCAGTCGCTTGCGCTCGCGCAACTGCTCCACCTGGGAGACCAGCATCGAGGCCGCGATCAGCAGCAGCACCACACTCGCCCCGACCTTGAGCCCGGTCTGGATGCTGTCGTACTGGCGGTCGCGCTCCACCGAGTCCAGGGTGATGAAGCGCATCCCGGGATCGATGCGGGCCGCCGTGTTCCGTACGTACTCGGCGACGTCCGGCACGCTCCGGTCGACCCGGATCTGGGCGGTGATCTGCGCGCCGGGCAGCGTACTCGCGTCGACCGCGCCGGTGGTGGCCATGATCCCGTAGTGCACGTCGCCCATCGGGTCCTTGCGGCCCTGCACGGTCGGGGAGCCGGCGGGCAGCGTCCACCGCAGCGGCTTGCCCTCCCCGGTGCCGACCTCGACGACCTTGCCCTTGCGGGCCGTGCGGTCGATCCAGGCGGACATGTCCTTGTCGCCCGGCGGGTGGACGACGAAGGTGTCCCCGTCCGCGCAGGAGGTGATCCGGGCCAGCTCGCGCAGGGTTTCGCAGGTGCCGACGGTCAGCGAGGTGGTGGGCGGGATGTCGTCGTCCGCGTAGACGCCGGGCTTGGACGCGTACGCCTCCACCGAGCCGATCACCACCTCCACGCCCTTGGTGGCGCGGAACTGTTCGATGGCGGAGGTGGCCGCCTCGCCGGTGACATCATCCGAGTACGCGGCGAACTGGGCCCGTGCGGGGTCCTGGCCGGTCACCTGGTTGAAGTCGGCGTTCATCGCCGCGAACAGCATCTGGAGGGCGATCGCCCCCGCCACCGCGACCGTGACCCCGCTGACCGCGCGGGACGCGGCCTCGCTGCTCAGCTGGAGCCTGCGCACGGCCAGTTGCCAGGGCACCGGACCGCCGCGCAGCCGCTTCACACACGCCTCGACCAGCCAGGGCAGCAGCAGGGCGAGACCGACCAGCACCAGCACGGCCCCGGCCGCGATCGGGAACGGCTTCACGGGCTCGTACGCGTACTCGTCGACCCGGCCGGTGATCCCGAGCACCGCCAGACCCGCGGCGGGCACGAGCAGCCGCCACCAGAGCCGACGGCCCCGGTTCTTCCCCCGGCGTACGACACCGAGCGGCTCGATCGCCACCGAGCGCATCGCGACCAGCGTGACGAGGACGGCGGTCAGCGGCACCGCGACCGTGATCAGCAGGCCGAGCAGCGGATCGGGCACCACGTCGGCCGGGAACGCGCTGACGTCCCAGACCTCCACCGAGCCGATGAACTCCCGCCCCACCAGGAAGAAGGCCAGCCCGATCAGCAGCCCGAGAACCGCCCCGAACAGTGCCTCTCCGGCGGCGACGCGCCGGGTCGTCCGGATGTCCGCGCCGACCAGGCGCAGTGCCGCGAGCCTGCGGTCGCGGCGGTCGCCGCCGAAGCGCACGGCGGTGGCGATGAAGATCGCCACCGGCACCAGCAGCACCACACAGACCATGACGGTCAGCACGACCAGCAGCGGCGGGAGCGGGTCGGCCGGGCGGTCGGTCCCGTATCCGGAGATCCGGCCGGCGCCCGCCGCGGGCGTCAGGGTGTCGCTGCCCGCGTAGTAGAACAGCTCGTTGGGGGAGCGCAGTCCGGCGTCACCGATCGTGCCGGTGATGTCGTACGGCAGCCGCTCGCGCAGCAGCTCGTTGCCGGGGGCTTCGAGCAGTTCCTTCAGTGCGGGGGAGACCACCATCTCGTCCGGCCCGGGGAAGCGGGCGACCCCCGGAGGGCGGACGGGCGCGGAACCGTCGGCGCGCAGCAGCCGGCCGATGACGGTCCGGTCGCGGTACTCCGTGCTCGTGTCGAGCCGCAGCACCGAGGTGTCCGACTTCGCCGAGTCCTTGGCGGAGACCTCCACCTCGCTGCGGGCCTGGTCGCGGGCGGAACGCGCGTCCAGCATGTACGGCACGGAGGAGGCGAGCAGCAGCAGCGCCACCCCGAGGCCGACGCCGACGGCGGTCAGCAGCGTACGGATCCAGCCCTCGCGGCCGCCGGCGGCGGCGAACCGGACGCCGAGGCCGAGGTCGCGGAGGGTCGCCGCGCCCCGCGAGGGCGGCTTCGGGCTCTCCGGTGCGGCAGGCGGGGCCGGACGGGAATCGAGCAGCGTCATGCGGCGTGCTCCAGATCCCGGGCCCGCCCGTCGCGCACGGTGACGTCACGGTCGGAGTAGGCGGCGACCCGGGCCTCGTGGGTCACCAGGACCACGGCGACGTTGGCGGACCGGGCGGCCTCGGTGAGCAGCTCCATCACCCGCTCGCCGTTGAGGGAGTCCAGCGCCCCGGTCGGCTCGTCGGCGAAGATCACCTTCGGCGACCCGGCCAGCGCGCGGGCCACGGCGACCCGCTGGCCCTGCCCGCCGGAGACCTCGCCGGGACGCTTGGAGCCGAGGTCGTCGACCTCCAGGCGCTCCATCCACTCCAGCGCGGTCCGCTCGGCGGCCTTGCGTCGCACACCGTTGAGCCGCAGCGGCAGGGCGACGTTCTCCACGCAGGTCAGCTCGGGGACGAGCTGGCCGAACTGGAAGACGAAGCCGAAGTCGCTGCGCCGCAGGGCGCTGCGCTCCGCGTCCGACATCGCGGACAGCTCGCGGCCCGCGTAGGTGATGGTGCCGGAGTCGGGCGTGATGATCCCGGCCAGGCAGTGCAGCAGGGTCGACTTGCCGGAACCGGAGGGGCCCATCACGGCGACGACCTCGCCGGGGTGCACGGAGAACGACGCGCCGTCCAGGGCGGGCGTCGAGCCGTAGGTCTTGCGCAGATCGTGCGCGGCGAGCAGGGAGCCTTCGGGAATCACGCGGCAACCACCTTGGCGAGCTGGTCGAGACGGGCGGCGGTCAGTTCCAGCCAGCGCAGATCGGCTTCGAGGTGGAACAGGGCGTGGTCGCAGATCAGCTGGTCGGCGAGGTCGCCCTTGCGCTTGCGGTCGGTGAGGACGCGCATCATCCGCAGATGCGCCGAGCGCTGGGTGTCCAGCAGGTCGGCCGCGCTGCGGCCGGTCAGCAGTGCGAGGACGACCTTGGTGTAGAGCGTCGACTGGAGGTAGGGCTCCGGCTTCTCGGGCTGGGCCAGCCACTGCGAGACATCGGTGATCCCGGCGTCGGTGATGGCGTACCGCTTGCGCTCGGGGCCTCCCTCGCTCTCGACGCCGTCGACCTCGACGAGTCCGTTCTTCAGGAGCCGGGACATCGTCGAGTAGACCTGGCCGTAGTGCAGCGGGCGGTCCTGGCCGAACTTCTCGTCGAAGGTCCGCTTCAGGTCGTAGCCGTGCCGTGGGCCGGACTCCAGGAGCCCGAGGAGGGTGTGACCGATAGACATGAGGAGCACTCTACACGGTGTGTATACCCCTGATGTATACGCGTCCGAAAAGCGACCCCGGACCGGAAATCGGACCGGGGTCGCTCTGTCGGTACGCGCCGGGGGCGCGGTGCTACGGGGTGTCCCGGCTGCCTGTCCCGGGCGGAGGCTCCGGCGTCTCCGGGACCTCCGGCGGCTGTTTGGGCGGCCGCCCCCGGCGGGGGATCGGCCGTGCCGCCCCGGGCAGCCGGCCCGCCTCCGCGAGCGCCCGCCGCAGCAGGAACTCGATCTGCGCGTTGGCGCTGCGCAGTTCGTCGGAGGCCCAGCGGGCGAGTGCGTCGTGCACCGCGGGGTCCAGCCGCAGCAGCATCTGCTTGCGCTGCTGCGACCGGGACGCCGGCGTCCGCCGGGGAGGCGTCTGGTCGGTCACTGGTAGAGGGTGCCCGTGTTGAGGACCGGCTGGGCGCTGCGGTCGCCGCACAGCACCACCATCAGATTGCTGACCATGGCGGCCTTCCGCTCGGAGTCCAGCTCCACGATGTCCTGCTCGGCGATCCGGGTCAGGGCCATCTCGACCATGCCCACCGCGCCCTCGACGATCTGCTGGCGGGCCGCGACGACCGCGCCCGCCTGCTGGCGCTGGAGCATGGCGGAGGCGATCTCGGGGGCGTACGCGAGGTGGCTGAAGCGCGACTCGATGATGCGGACGCCCGCGGCCTTCACCCGGGCGGTCAGCTCGACGGCCAGCTTCTCGGTGATCTCCTCCGCGTTGCCGCGCAGCGAGAGGCCGTCCTCCTCGTGGGCGTCGTACGGGTACTCGATGGCGATGTGCCGGACGGCCGACTCGGTCTGGGTGGCGACGAACTCCAGGAAGTCGTCGACCTCGAAGAGCGCCTGGGCGGTGTCCTCGACCTTCCAGACGACGATCGCGGCCAGCTCGATCGGGTTGCCGTAGGCGTCGTTGACCTTGAGGACGGCGGTCTCGTGGTTCCGGACGCGGGTGGAGATCTTGCGGCTGGAGGTCAGCGGGTTGACCCAGCGCAGCCCGTCGGCGCGGATGGTGCCGACGTACCGGCCGAAGAGCTGGATCACCCGGGCCTCGCCCGGAGCGACCATCTTCACACCGCTCATGCAGAAGAACGAAGTGATCACCAGGAGCACGCCGAGGATGAGGAGCGGGACGCCGACCGCGTTGTTGCCGTTCGCCCCGGTCACCCCGCCGAAGATGGCGAGACCGACCCCGGCGAACACCCCGAGCACGGTCAGGAGCAGCCCGAGGCCGCCCGGGATGGAGTGTGCGACGACCTCCCTGACCTGCGGCGCGGGCATGTCGGGAGCGTCGATGGAGAGATCCGTCGCCGGGGTCTGCGGGCGGCGGTCGTCGTGCTGTTCGGTCATGGGATCCCCCGTTCGGCGCGGTATCGCACCGCGCTAGCAATGTGATTACACATTATCGGTTCTCGCAACCTTGTCCACCCTTGGGGAGTCGGTTCCTAAGGGAACGGGTGCTGATTCTCACGTCCGTAAAAGGCCGGATCGCTTGTCTTTTGTCCCTGTCGTCGGTGTTAGCTGGCAGGTCTGAGCGAACCGAGGAAACCGAGCGAACCGGCCGAGCAGAGAAGCGGGAGCAACACACCAATGGGTCGAGCGGATGCGCGACGAGCCCAGGCGCGGGAGTCGCGCCGGGCCGCGAAGAGCGGCGGCATACGCAGACTCTTCACGTGGAAGAAGCTGCTGGGCACGTTCTTCGGGATTGTCCTGCTGGGCATGGGCGCCTTCGGCGCGCTCTACCTGTACGTCGACATCCCCGCCGCCAACGTCATGGCGGAGCGGCAGAGCAACGTCTACAAGTACAGCGACGGCACGGTCCTCGCCCGGACCGGCAAGGGCGTCAACCGGCAGATCGTCGACCTGGACGAGGTGCCCGAGAAGGTCCAGCACGCCTTCGTCGCTGCCGAGAACAAGACCTTCTACAAGGACCAGGGCGTCGACCTGAAGGGCACCACCCGCGGTGTGCTCAACACGCTCAGCGGCAAGGGCAAGCAGGGTGGCTCGACCATCACCCAGCAGTACGTGAAGAATTACTACCTGACGCAGGACCCCACGGTCAGCCGCAAGCTCCAGGAGCTGGTGATCTCGCTCAAGATCGACCAGCAGATGTCCAAGGAGGAGATCCTCGCCGGGTACATCAACACCGCGTACTACGGACGCGGCGCCAGCGGGATCCAGGCCGCCGCCCAGGCCTACTACGGCGTCGACGCCAAGGACCTGAACGTCTCCCAGGGCGCCTACCTCGCCTCCCTCCTCCAGGCCCCCAGCCAGTACGACTGGGCGACCGCCAGCGACACCGGCAAGAGGCTGGTCAAGGAGCGCTGGGCCTACACCCTGCGCAACATGGTCGAGATGGGCTGGCTGACCGAGTCCGAGAAGGCGAAGCTGAAGTTCGCCCACCCGCAGAAGCCGAAGCCGGCCGCGGGCATGGAGGGCCAGACCGGCTATCTCGTCGAGGCGGCCAACGAGGAGCTGGAGAAGCAGGGCGTCACCGAGGAGGACCGCGAGGCCGGCGGCTGGACCTTCACCCTCACCGTCGACAAGAAGCGCCAGCAGGCGCTGGAGAAGGCGGTCGACGACCAGCTGGAGTCCCAGCTCGACCGCAAGGGCAGCAAGGTCGACGCGGGCGTCCAGGCGGGCGCCACCTCCGTCGACCCGAAGACCGGCAAGGTCGTCGCGCTGTACGGCGGCGAGGACTACATCAAGCACTACATCAGCAACGCCACCCGCCAGGACTACCAGCCCGCCTCCACCTTCAAGCCGCTGGTGCTCGCCGCCGCCCTGGAGAACGAGTCGAAGACCCAGGACGGTCGTCTGATCGGGCTCAACACCATCTACGACGGCACGAGCAAGCGCCCCGTCGTCGGCAGCGACACCCCGTTCAACCCGCAGAACGAGGACGACCGCAGCTACGGGCCGATCTCCGTCCAGCGGGCCATGAACAGCTCGGTCAACTCCGTGTTCGCGCAGATGATCGTCGACGTGACGCCCGCCGCCGCGAAGGAGACGGCGCTCGACCTCGGCGTACCGGACAAGAACTTCCCCGAACGCCCCGCGGTCTCGCTCGGCACGATGAACGCCTCGACCTGGGACATGGCCGGCGCGTACGCCACGCTCGACAACCACGGCCAGAAGGTCACCCCGCACATCCTCCAGTCCGCCGAGCACCGCGACCGTACGGTCAACCCCGAGAAGCCCAAGCGGGAGCAGGCCATCAGCCGCGCCTCCGCCGACACCGTGACCAAGGCGCTCACCGGGGTCGTCGACGCCGGGTCCGGCAGCGCGGCCAACACCCCCGCCTACGACGCTGCGGGCAAGACCGGCACCTCCGAGGACAACAAGTCCGCCTGGTTCGCCGGGTACACCCCGGAACTGACCACGGTCGTGGCCCTCTTCGGCGAGGGCGACGGCGGCCGCAAGCAGGTCTCCCTGACCGGTACGGCCAACTCCGGCCGCGCCAACGGCGGCGGCTTCCCGGCCCGGATCTGGGCCGACTACACGCTCGGCGCCCTCGGCGGCGGGTCGGGCAAGACGTTCGACCTCCAGGACGTGGAGCGCGGCGAGGTGCCCGCCCCGCCGACCCCGTCGGAGACGCCCTCCGAGGAGCCCACCGAGTCCGAGGAGCCGACCCCGTCGGACACGCCCTCGGAGACGCCGAGCCAGACGCCCAGCGAGACCCCGACGACGCCCGCGCCGCCGACGGACAGCCCGACCACCACCCCGCCCACCAAGACCCCGGAGATTCCGCCGCTGCCCGGGGACGAGGACGGCCAGCCGGGCGAGCGGCCCGGCGCCAACGGAGTGGCCCCGCAGTGACGGACATGAGGGAGGGGCGGGCCGACGGCCCGCCCCTCCCTCATGTCCTGGAAGCCGCCCGCTACTGGCCCCGCGCCGCCGCCATCTCGAACCAGACCACCTTGCCGGTCGAGAGCCGCGTCGCTCCCCACCGCCGGGCCAGCCGGTTGACCAGGAACAGCCCGCGCCCGCCCTCGTCCGTCTCGCGCGCCCGGCGCTGCCGGGGCAGCTGCGGGGAGTCGTCCCCGACCTCGCAGCGCAGCACGTCCGTCCGCAGCAGCCGCAGCGTCACCGGCCGCTCCGCATAGCGCACCGCGTTGGTGACGACCTCGCTGACCAGCAGCTCCACCTCGTCGGCCAGCTCGTCCAGACCCCAGCGGCTCAGCGCCCGCCGGGCCAGCCTCCGGGCCCGGCCCGGAGCCGCGTCCTCCGGCTCCAGATACCAGTACGCCACATCGCTCGGCGCGATCCCGTCGAAGCGGGCGGCCAGCAGCGCGATGTCGTCGTCCCGGTCGCCCGGGCCGAGCATGTCCAGCACGTCGTCGCAGAGCGCCTCCAGCGGCGGCGAGTGGTCGTCCCCGGTGAGCTGCGCGGTCGCCGCCAGGCGCTCCCGCAGCTGCTCGATGCCCGTCCACACGTCCCGCAGCCGCGACTCCACCAGACCGTCGGTGTACAGCAGGAGCGTCGCCCCGGCGGGCGCGTCCAGCTCCACGGCCTCGAAGTCGACGCCGCCCACCCCGATCGGGGCGCCCGGCGGCACCCGCAGGACCTCGGCCCGCCCGCCCAGATGCAGCAGCACGGGCGGCGGGTGCCCGGCGTTGGCGATGGTGATCCGGTGCGCGACCGGGTCGTACACCGCGTACAGGCAGGTCGCCATCCGGTCGCTGCCGAGCCGCTGCGCCTGCTCGTCCAGGTGGTGCAGCACCTCCTGCGGCGGCAGATCGAGCTGCGCCAGGGTCTGCGCCGTCGTCCGGAGCTGGCCCATGATCGCCGCCGAGGTCATGGAATGGCCCATCACATCGCCGACGACCAGCGCGACCCGGCTGCCGGGCAGCGGGATCGCGTCGTACCAGTCGCCGCCGACCCGGGCGGTCTCGGCCGCCGGGAGATAGCGCGAGGCGAGCCGGACGCCGGTGGGCTGGGGGAGCGAGTCGGGCAGCATCGTGCGCTGCAACTCGTCGGCGATGTAGGCCTCGCGCCCGTACAGCACGGCCTTGTCGATGCCGAGCGCGGTGTGCGTCGCCAGCTGCGCCGCGACCAGCAGATCGCTGGCCTCGAACGGGGTGCGCTCGGTGCCGCGCACGAAGACCGCCGCCCCGATGACCCGCCGGCGGCCGCGCAGCGGGGCCAGGATCGCCCGGTGCCCGGTGGGGACGGACCGGCCGGGGCCGAGCAGCTCCGGCAGCGCGGCCCGCGCCGCGGCGGAGTCGCCGAAGACCGGCCGCACCCCGCGCAGCACCTCGGCCAGCGCCCCGCCCGCCCGCACCTCGCACAGCTCCGCGGCGGGCATCAGGTCGGCCTGCGGGTCCAGGATCAGCGGCCGCAGCCGCTCCGTCTCGGAACCGGCCGCCTCCGCGCCCTCCTCGTCGCTGACGCGCAGCCGGTCGCTGCGCCGCAGCCGCAGCACGAACGGGCTCACCGGCCGCTCGTCGCCCACCGGCAGCGGATCGCGGAGGTAGACCAGGATCGCGTCGGAGAACGTCGGCACACTGGCCCGGCACAGCCCGAGGACGATCTCGTCCAGGTCTATGCCCCGGGCGATCCGCCGGGTCGCAGCGCCGACGAACCGCAGCCGGTCGCCCTCGCGGCGGGTGGCCGCCTGCGCGTCGGCGACGGCGGCCGCTCCGGGACCCGGGTTCGGCGCGGCGGCCGGAGCCGGCACCGCG
>NZ_LZRD01000058.1 GCF_001687325.1 Streptomyces sp. PTY087I2
GAACGACACCGGCAGGGCCTCCACCGCACCCGCGGCAGCAGCCGGCTCGACCGGAGCCGAGTTCGGCTTCACCGTGATCACCGGAACACCCTGAGACACCCGGGACTTCGTCGTGTACGAAGCGGCGAACACCGCCTGCGTCGCCACCGGACCCTCATCCCCGGCCTCCAGGTCGGTGGCGTCGGTGATGATGCCCGACTTGATCCGCAACGCCAGACGCGCCGCGATCTCCTTGCCCTCCGCCGAGGACACCACCAGCACCGCCACCGGGGAAACCGCGTCGAACGCCGCCTTCAGCGCATCGACCTTCGGCACCACCAGATAGTCCGCGAACTCCGGGGCATCCGAGGCCAGCACCTTCACCGCACCGTGCTCACCCAGCACCGAAGCGGTCGCCTCGGCACCCGCGCCCAGTGCCACCGCGACCGGGTCACCGAGCCGACGCGCCAGCGTCAACAGCTCCAGGGTCGGCTTACGGACCGCACCATCCACATGATCGACCAGAACCAGAACTTCAGCCATGACAACGCACTCCAGACGAGACGAGAGAAGAGAGGAAAGGGGGAAACACACCCCCGTGGAACGGTGGGGCCTAGATGAACTTCTGGCCCGCGAGGAACTCGGCGAGCTGCTTGCCGCCCTCACCCTCGTCCTTCACGATCGTGCCCGCGGTGCGCGCCGGACGCTCGGTCGCCGAATCGACCGCCGTCCAGGCACCCGCCAGACCCACCTCGTCCGCCTCCAGCTCCAGGTCCTCCAGATCCAGGGACTCAACCGGCTTCTTCTTCGCCGCCATGATCCCCTTGAAGGAGGGGTAGCGCGCCTCACCGGACTGGTCGGTCACCGAGACCACCGCCGGCAGCGACGCCTCCAACTGCTCGGTCGCGGTGTCACCGTCACGCCGCCCGGTCACCACACCGTCGTTCACCGACACCTCGGACAGCAGCGTCACCTGCGGCACACCCAGCCGCTCCGCCAGCAACGCCGGCAGCACACCCATCACACCGTCCGTCGAGGCCATNAACCGGCTTCTTCTTCGCCGCCATGATCCCCTTGAAGGAGGGGTAGCGCGCCTCACCGGACTGGTCGGTCACCGAGACCACCGCCGGCAGCGACGCCTCCAACTGCTCGGTCGCGGTGTCACCGTCACGCCGCCCGGTCACCACACCGTCGTTCACCGACACCTCGGACAGCAGCGTCACCTGCGGCACACCCAGCCGCTCCGCCAGCAACGCCGGCAGCACACCCATCACACCGTCCGTCGAGGCCATCCCGCAGATCACCAGGTCATAGCCGGTCTTCTCGACCGCCTTCGCCAGCACCAGCGACGTACCCATCACATCCGTACCGTGCAGATCGTCGTCCTCGACGTGAACCGCCTTGTCCGCACCCATCGACAACGCCTTGCGCAACGCGTCCTTGGCATCCTCCGGACCCACCGTCACCACGGTGATCTCCGCATCATCCGCCTCGTCCGCGATCTGCAACGCCTGCTCGACCGCGTACTCGTCCAGCTCCGACAACAGACCGTCGACATCCTCACGGTCCAGCGTCAGGTCATCGGCGAAACGCCGGTCACCGGTCGCGTCGGGCACGTACTTCACACAGACAACGATCCTCAAGCTCACGCCGGCTCTCCTACTGCATCGTCATTTCCGGGCTGCCTTGTTGCACGCAGCATAGGCGCCTTGTCGGGCCGGATCCGGTCGGGACGACCGAGGCTCCGAGGCCGATATTACTCGCCAGTACACCCAGACTGTTACCCCTGAGCAAGCGCACCGCACTGTGACCTTGCCAACGCGGCAGAGCCGTGCGTGCGTGACCTCAGTCTCGCAGAGCCGTGAACCGTCCCTGGTGATAGACCAGCGGGCGGCCGGCCCCTGAGGGTGAGCCTGCCACGGCCTCGGCGATGACGATGCGGTGGTCCCCGGCCGGGACACGGGACACGACCCGGCAGACCAGCCAGGCGGACACGTCGGCCAGCAGCGGAACGCCTTCGGGGCCGCTGCTCCAGTCGGTCGACGGGCCGAATCGGTCGGCTCCGCTGCGGGCGAAGGTCGCGGCCAGTTCCTGCTGGTGCTCGCCGAGTATGTGGACGCCGACATACGCGGCCCGGGACAGCACGGGCCAGCTGGAGGACGACGTACCGACGCCGAAGGAGATCAGCGGGGGCTCGGCGGCGACGGAGGTCAGCGAGGTGGCGGTGAAGCCGACCGGGCGCTCCCCCGCGGCGGTGATCACGGCGACGCCCGCGGCGTGGCGGCGGAAGACGGAGCGGAAGAGTTCGGGCGTGGCGGCCGTCGGGGCGGGGGCGAGGTCGGGCGTTGCCGTCATGGGCGTGTCCTTCTGCGGGAGTGGCGTACGGGTCCGTGGGTGCTCAGACACCCGGACAGCGCGCACTCGCGTAGCGTGCGAGGTCCACATGGACCCGGCCGTGAAGAAGGAGTTCTGGCGGCATAACGTCAGACTGACGATGCGTGGTGCGTGCAGTCAAGCGGGTTCCGGAATGTGGGAGATGCGTCACGGTCCGTCATATGGCGTGCCCCAGCGCCGCGACGACGTCGACCGTGCGGGGCCGGCCGGTCGCCCGGCGGACCTCCTCGCCCTCGGCGTCGAGCACCAGGACGGTCGGCGTCTTCGTGATGCCCAGCTCCCGCACCAGCGTGAGACGATCCTCGGCGTCGATCTCGATGTGGGCGACGCCGTCGACCATCCCGGCCACCTCGATGAGTGTGCGGCGGGTGGCCCGGCACGGCTGGCAGAAGGCGCTGGAGAACTGGACGAGGGTTGCGCGTTCCCCCAGTTCCGCGCCGAGTCGGTCTGCGTCGAGTCGCTGTCCGCGGGTCCGGCGGTCCACCTGGTGCCTCCTGATCAGAGCTCTTCGTAAGGGGTCAGCACCGGCCGCCGCCACGGCATTCCCGCAGCTTGCGGGTCATGCGCACGTGACGAGAATCTCGCGCTCCGCGTCCGCCGGGACTGGCCACCGGCTCGCGCATGGGGCACCATCGCCACAATGCCGAAAACCTACGGCTGCGTAACTTCCGCCGGGAGAACCCTCCCCAGGCACTGAAGAAGGGTCTTCCCCAGATGGCAGAACTCGTCTATCGACCGGTCATCGGCGCCGCTCGCACCATGTTCAAGGCGCTCGACCTGAAGATCGACACTCAGGGTTCGGAGCACATCCCGAAGACCGGTGGTGCGGTGCTGGTCAGCAATCACATCAGCTATCTCGACTTCATCTTCACCGGGCTCGGCGCCCTTCCGCAGAAGCGGCTCGTCCGGTTCATGGCGAAGGAGTCGGTCTTCCGGCACAAGATCTCCGGTCCGCTGATGCGGGGAATGAAGCACATCCCGGTCGACCGCAACCAGGGCGAGGACGCCTACGCGCACGCGCTGCGGTCGTTGCGTTCCGGTGAGATCGTCGGCGTGTTCCCCGAGGCCACCATCTCGCAGTCCTTCACGCTGAAGAGCTTCAAGTCGGGTGCCGCGCGCCTGGCTCAGGAGGCCGGGGTTCCGCTGATCCCGATGGCGCTGTGGGGCACGCAGCGGATCTGGACGAAGGGGCGGCCGCGCAACTTCAAGCGCAGCCACATCCCGATCACCATCCGGGTCGGCGAGGCCGTGGAGGCGCCCGCCGACCAGTACGCGGGCGCCATCACCCGGCGGCTGCGGGAGCGGGTCCAGGAGCTGCTGGAGACGGCGCAGCGGGCCTACCCGGTGCGGCCGAAGGACGCGAGCGACACCTGGTGGGTACCGGCCCATCTCGGCGGTACGGCTCCGACGCCCGCCGAGGTGCGCGAGCGCGGCTGACCGGCCCCCTCCGCCTTTTTCCCTCCTCCTGAGCCCCCGGTGCGCACGTACGCCGGGGGCTCACAGGTGCGTGGGGAGGGTCCGCCAGAGCTCCGTGCGGTCCCGGGCGCTCTTCAGCGCGTGGAGGACGTCCGGCGGCGGCGCGGCGTACACGGTCGGATAGTCCACCTCCCCGAGCCGCTCGCGTACCGTCCACGCCAGCCGCTCCTCCTCCAGCGAGAACTGGGCGTCGATGCCCGGTTTGTTGCCCCGGGGGTCCACCCGTGCCCAGCGGTCGGGTCCGGGCAGGCGGAGCGCGACCAGGCCGTGGACGACGGGGTTCGTGCCGTCGTCGTCGGCGAGGCGCTGGTAGCAGAGGCCGGCCGGGATGCCGTGGGCCCGGAGCAGGGCGGTCAGCGCGATGGACTTGGCGTAACAGATGCCGGTGCGGGTGGTGAGCACGTCGGAGGCGCGCCAGGTGACGCGTGGATCGCCGGAGTCCGCGGAGTGCGGGACGGTGTCGCGTACGTACGTGAAGGCGGTACGGGCGTATGTGTATGCGTCGTCGGAATCGCGCGCCAGGTCGGCCGCCACCTCCCGCACCCGGGGGTGTTCATGGTCGATGGCTTCGTCTGCGGCCAGATAGGCGGCGATGTCCGGGGACTGCTGGATCAGCTGCATGGTCCCGGAGCGTACGAAGCGGCCGACCGGAGATCAATCGATTTCCGGCCGGTCGCATAATCATGCAATGCGCGAGGGTGGCGCTAGCGTGCCATCTCTTCCTTGATCGCCTGGAGGAAGGCGTCGACGTCGTCCTCGCGGGTGTCGAACGCGCACATCCAGCGGACGTCGCCGGCCGCCTCGTCCCAGAAGTAGAAGCGGAAGCGCTCCTGGAGCCGCTCGGTGACCGCGTGCGGCAGCCGGGCGAACACGGCGTTGGCCTGGACCGGGTAGAGGATCTCCACCCCGTCGATGGCCCGGACGCCCTCGGCGAGGCGCTGGGCCATGGCGTTGGCGTGCCGGGCGTTGCGCAGCCACAGGTCCTTGGCGAGCAGCGCCTCCAGCTGGACGGAGACGAAGCGCATCTTGGAGGCGAGCTGCATGGAGAGCTTGCGCAGGTGCTTCATCGCCCGGACCGCGTCCGGGTTCAGCACGACGACGGCCTCGCCGAACAGCGCGCCGTTCTTCGTGCCGCCGAAGGACAGCACATCGACGCCGACCGTGTTGGTGAACGTCCGCATCGGCACGTCCAGGGAGGCGGCCGCGTTGGCTATCCGGGCCCCGTCGAGGTGCACCTTCATGCCGCGCTCGTGGGCGTGGTCGCAGATGGCACGGATCTCGTCGGGGGTGTAGACGGTGCCCAGCTCGGTGTTCTGGGTGATCGAGACGACCTGCGGCATGGCCCGGTGCTCGTCGTCCCAGCCGTACGCCTGCCGGTCGATGAGCTCGGGGGTGAGCTTGCCGTCCGGGGTGGGCACGGTGAGGAGCTTGAGGCCGCCCATGCGTTCGGGCGCGCCGCCCTCGTCCACGTTGATGTGCGCGGACTCGGCGCAGATGACCGCTCCCCAGCGGTCGGTGAGCGCCTGGAGGGCGACCACGTTGGCTCCGGTGCCGTTGAAGACCGGGAAGGCCTCGGCGGTGGGGCCGAAGTGGCTGTGCATGACGCGCTGGAGGTGGCCGGTGTAGTCGTCCTCGCCGTAGGCGACCTGGTGGCCGCCGTTGGCCAGCGCAATGGCCGCGAGGACCTCCGGGTGCGCTCCGGCGTAGTTGTCACTGGCGAAGCCGCGTACCTGCGGATCGTGGTGACGTCGCGCGTCGGTCCTCACGGTTGCGGGGTCAGCCACAGGCGCTTTCCGTTCACTTCGGGGGCGGGCTCGTCCCAGACACCGGCGATGGCCTCGGCCAGCTCCGTGACGTCGGTGAAGCCCGCGAACTTCGCATTCGGGCGCTCGGCGCGCATCGCGTCATTCACCAGTGCCTTGACCACCAGGATGGCAGCAGCGGTACGCGGCCCGTCCTCGCCCCCCGCTTTACGGAAGGCGTCGCCGAGCGCGAGGGTCCACGCCTCGGCCGCGGCCTTGGCGGCGGAGTAGGCGGCGTTGCCCGCGGTGGGCTTGCTGGCTCCGGCGGCGCTGATCAGCAGGTAGCGGCCCTTGTCGCTGCGCTCCAGGGCTTCCTGGAAGGCCAGCGAGGTCGACTGGACGGTGCGGATCAGCAGCTTCTCCAGCGCGTCCCAGTCGGAGAGCACGGTCTCCTGGAAGGTCGGGCTGCCGCGCCAGCCGCCGACGAGGTGGACCAGGCCGTCGATGCGGCCGAACTCCGCCTCGGTGCGCTTGGCCCAGTCGCGGGTGGCGTCGAGGTCGAGCAGATCGACGGTCTCGCCCGTGACGGTCGCGCCCCCGTGGGCGTACCGGGCGGCGTCCACCGCCTCGGCGAGGCGTTCGGGGTTGGCGTCGCAGCCGACGACGGTGGCGCCGGCCTCGGCGAGTCGCAGCAGCGTCGCGCGGCCCGCGGGTCCCGCCGCTCCGGCGACCGCGACCACGGCTCCTTCGAGCGCACCCGTCCCCTCGCCCGTGCCGTTTCCGTTCATGGCCACCGCCTCCTCGGGAGAATGGTTCACGCGGCTGCCCGCTCGTCGTTCGCCGCGGTGATTCCCTTGGCAGAGGCAATCACGTGCTTCAGCTTCTTGGCGAGCGCCTCATAGAACATGCTCAGGGGAAACTCGTCCGGAAGCACGTCGTCGACGAGCTTGCGAGGAGGAAGTGTGAGGTCGAGGGCGTCGGGGCCCTTGGCCCAGCGCGATCCCGGGTGCGGGGCGAGGTAGGTGGAGACGAGGTCGTACGCGGCGAACCAGTGGACCAGCTTGGGGCGGTCGATGCCGTCGCGGTAGAGCTGCTCGATCTCGCCGCAGAGCTGGTTGGTGACCTCCGGGGCACGGTCCCAGTCGATCTTCAGGGTGTTGTCGGTCCAGCGGACGACGTCGTGCTTGTGGAGGTAGGCGAAGAGCAGCTGGCCGCCGAGGCCGTCGTAGTTGCGGACGCGCTCACCGGAGACGGGGAAGCGGAACATCCGGTCGAAGAGCACCGCGTACTGCACGTCGCGGCCGTGGGCGTTGCCCTCGGCCTCCAGCTTCACGGCCTCCTTGAAGGCGGTGAGGTCGCAGCGCAGCTCCTCCAGGCCGTACATCCAGAACGGCTGGCGCTGCTTGATCATGAACGGGTCGAACGGCAGGTCGCCGTGGCTGTGGGTGCGGTCGTGGACCATGTCCCACAGGACGAACGCCTGCTCGCAGCGCTGCTGGTCGCCGATCATGTCGCGGATGTCGTCGGGCAGCTCCAGGCCGAGCAGGTCGACGGAGGCCTCGGTGACACGGCGGAAGCGGGCGGCCTCGCGGTCGCAGAAGATGCCGCCCCAGCTGAAGCGCTCGGGGGCCTCGCGCACGGCGATGGTCTCCGGGAAGAGCACCGCGGAGTGGGTGTCGTAGCCGGAGGTGAAGTCCTCGAAGGTGATGCCGCAGAAGAGCGGGTTGTCGTAGCGGGTGGCCTCCAGCTGGGCGAGCCACTCGGGCCAGACCATCTTGAGGACGACCGCTTCGAGGTTGCGGTCGGGGTTGCCGTTCTGCGTGTACATCGCGAAGACGACGAGGTGCTGGAGGCCGTCGGCCCGCATCCGCGCGGGCTGGAAGGCGAGCAGCGAGTCCAGGAAGTCGGGGACGCGGAAGCCGTCGGCGGCCCAGCGGCGCAGGTCGGTGACGAGGGCGCGGTGGTAGGCGGCGTCGTGCGGGAGCAGCGGGGACAGTTCCTCGACCGCACCGATCACCCGGTCGAGGACGCGCTCGACGTCGGCCGGGGACGGGGCGCCGTCGGCCTCGAAGTCGATGGATCCGTCCTTGGACTGCCAGGGGCGGATCTCCTCGACGGCATCCCTGAGCACGGGCCAGGCCGGGTGCTCGACGACCCGCGGGGCCGTAGTTATCGCGCCGTCAGTGGCGTCGTGCACAAGAATTTCCGTCATAACACTTCCTCCACGGGAGAACCTCGCGTGACATCACCGTAGCCGTGCAGGGTTCACCCCGGCAAGGGGAGACCTGAAAATTATCCTGCGTACCCCCTATGGTCACCGCTGTTTTTCCTGCGGGATGCCGGGTAGGGGCGCAGTTCCCGCAGCGCCGCTCGGATCCGGGCGGCCGGGCGCGCACGGCGTGGGACATCGCGCGCCCGGGCCGTTACCCTCCCCAGTGCCGTATTGCCGTACCTCAGCGCGGGCAGGAGCAGTCGACGGGAAGCCGCCGACGGAAACGAGGTCGCCTTGTCATTTCTCACCCTGGGTCATCGCGGAGTGATGGGCGTCGAGCCCGAGAACACCCTGCGCTCCTTCGTCCGCGCCGAGGCATCCGGGATGGACGCCATCGAGCTGGATCTCCATCTCAGCAAGGACGGCGCGCTCGCCGTGATGCACGACGCGGACGTGGACCGCACGACGGACGGCACCGGGCCGATCGCGGCCAGGACCCTGGCGGAGCTGCGCGAGCTCGACGCCGGCCAGGGCGAGCGGATCCCCGTCTTCGAAGAGGTGCTGGAGGCCGTCTCCTCCCCGCTCCAGGCGGAGATCAAGGATGTGGCGGCGGCCCGCGCGCTGGCGGACGTGCTGCTGGAGCGGGATCTCGTCGGCCGGGTCGAGGTGTCCTCGTTCCACGACGAGGCCGTCACCGAGATCGCCCGGCTGGTGCCCGGCGTCCGGACGGTCCTCATCGCCAGCCGCTGGGGCGCGGACGTGGTGGACCGGGCGAAGGCGGCGGGCGCGGCGACGCTCGCGCTGAACATCCGCCGCCTCACCCTGGAGGTGGTGGAGCGGGCGCACTCCGAGGGCGTGAAGGTGATCGGCTGGGTGGTCAACACCCAGGACCAGCTGCGCCTGGCCCGGGCACTGAACCTGGACGGCGTGACGACCGACTTCCCCGAGATCCGCCGCACCGGGCGCTTCACCGCGTAAGGGCGCGCCCGGCCCGGTCGTTCCGGTGGGCCGTCAGATGTTCTTGACGAGCAGTTCGAAGGCCAGGTCGTCGCGCTGCGGGACGCCGAAGCGCTCGTCGCCGTACGGGAACGGGGTGAGCGCTCCCGTACGGCGGTAGCCCCGGCGCTCGTACCAGGCGATCAGGTCATCGCGCAGCGAGATCACCGTCATGTGCATCTCACCGACGCCCCAGCTCTCCTTCGCCACGCGCTCCGCCTCGGCGATGATCAGCTTGCCGAGTCCGCCGCCCTGGAGTCCGGGGCGTACCGCGAACATGCCGAAGTAGGCCGCGTCGCCCCGGTGTTCGAGCTGGCAGCAGGCGACGAGTTCGCCGCCGCGCTCGACCGCGAGGAGCCTGCTCGCCGGGGCGTCGATGACATCGCGCACGCCCTGTTCGTCGGTCCGCTGCCCCTGGAGGATGTCGGCCTCGGTGGTCCAGCCGGTGCGGCTGGAGTCACCGCGGTAGGCGGACTCGATCAGGGCCACCAGCGCCGGGACGTCGGCCTCGGCCGCGTCACGGAAGGTCAGCCGGGCCGAGCCGGGCGTGGCGGTGTCCATGGTGGGGCTCTCCGTTTCTCTGCTGCCGTACACGCGCGTCCAACGGCGTACGTACTACGTACGTACGCGTCTGCCGCCGTGCGTACGGTCGCTGTCGCGCATCCGGTCGAGCGTAACGCGACCCGGAGCGCCCCCGACGGGCCCCGGCGCGCTCCCTTCACTCCCCTGTGCGCCGGGTTCGGCGGCGTCGGCGTGGGCAGCGATGGGGCGACCCGCAACAGTGCCGTACGTCCGACCGGGGGGGGAGGCACGCCGTGCACGGAGGGGCTGCGACCGGCTGGCTGCTGATGGTGTTGTGCGCGGTGAGCGGCGCCTACTGCCTTCTGCGGACCCGCGCCGGGACGCCCCGGGAACGGCGCACCGCGCGCTCGGAGGCGCTCATGGGCTTCGGGATGGCGGCGATGGCCGTTCCGGCGGCGGTGCTGTCGCCTCCGGGCTGGGCCTGGGCGGTGTACGCGGTGCTGTTCGGCGCGGCCGCGCTGCGGGCGCTGCGGCCCGCCCTGAGCGGCGGCCACCATCTGCACCATCTCGTCGGCTCGCTGGCCATGGTCTACATGGCCGTGGCGATGGCCCCTGCGGTGACGGGGAGCGGCGGGGGCGGCCATGCCGGGCACGGGGCGGCGGCGGGAGCCGGGGGCATACCCGCGCTGACCGGGGTCCTGCTCGTCTACTACGCGTTCTACGTGCTGGGCTCGGCCGGCCGGCTGCTGCCCGGAGCCGCCGCGACCACAGCCGGCGACACGGGTGCCGACGGCCGGGGGCCGGGCGGTTTCGGGGGCGGGACGGACGGCCGGCCCGAGCTCACGACGGCCTGCCGGCTGACGATGGGCATCGGCATGTTCGCCATGCTTCTCACCCTGTGAGACGGGAAGTGGGACAGAACCCCCGGCAAACAGTGGCCTGCGTCACTTGCCGGTCGGGGCCATACCTCCGGTCGGCCCGCCCCTCCTAAGCTGAAGCCATGCTGGTCTCCCTCGCGCTGCTGCTGCTCGGTGCACTGACCGCCCTGGTGACCCCGCGCGTGATGGCGCGGGCCCGGTGGCCGGAGCGCGAGCCGGTCGTGGCCCTGTGGGTCTGGCAGTGCGTGGTGGCCGCGGTCCTCCTGTCGTTCGCCCTGTCCATGACGTTGAGCGCGGCCGCCGCCTGGCAGGCGGTGCGCGGCCATGTCTTCGCCCCCGCCCCGCACGCCGTCGTCGAGGCGTACGCCCTGGCTGCGTACGGGCCGTGGTCGGCGGTCATCGCGGTGCTGCTGGCGCTGGGCGGGGTGTGGACCGGGGCGATGCTCCTGCGGGAGATCGGGCGGGCACGGCGTCGCCGCAGGCAGCGCCGGGCGGAACTGCTGGTGCGCGCCCCGCTGATGCCGGGTGAGGAGCCCGGGGCGGACCGTCTCGTGGTGCTGGAGGGCGAACGCCCCGACGCCTGGTGGCTGCCCGGATCAGCGCCTCAACTCGTCATCACCACCGCAGCGTTGGGACGCCTGAAGGGGCGCCAGCTCGATGCCGTGCTCGCCCATGAGCAGGGGCACGCCCAGGCCCGGCACGACTGGCTGCTGCACTGTTCGTCGGCGCTGGCGATCGGCTTCCCGCAGATCCCGGTGTTCGCCGCGTTCCGCGACGAGATGCACCGGCTGGTCGAATTGGCCGCCGACGATGTGGCGTCGCGCCGTTTCGGCAGGCTGACGACCGCGCTCGCCCTGGTCGGACTCAACGAGGACCGCGGGGTGTTCGGCCCCTGCCCGACCCCGCAGGCCGAAGTGCCCCTCCGGGTCAACCGGTTGCTCGCCCCGGTCGAACGGCTGACGGCGGGCCGCAGGCTCCGGCTGACGGCCGCCGCCGCGCTGGTGCCGGTCGTCCCGGTGGTCGTGGCCTTCGTCCCGGGACTCCGCGCGCTCGGGTAGTTGGCCTTCGGGCGGTGCCCTCCGCGAGGATCCCCCCATGTCTTCCCCCCACTTCCGCTTCCGCGCGCCGGACCGTTCCCCCCGCACCGCGCCCGCCCTGTGGACCGGAGCCGTCGCCGGCGCGGCGGCCCTGGTGCTGCTCGCGCTGGTGGCGGCGCGCTGGTCGCCGCTGATGTCCCTGGACCGGGCGGTCGCCGACGCGCTGCACCGGCACGCGGTGGCCGACCCCGGTCTGGTCCGGGTGAGCCGGACGCTGACGGACTGGGTGTGGGATCCCTGGGTCATGCGCGCCCTGATCGTGGTGGCCGCGGTCGTCCTGTGGTGGCGAGGGGCGCGCCGGCTCGCGCTGTGGGTGGCCGTGACGAGTCTGTTCGCCTCCTTCCTCCAGCAGGGGCTGAAGACCGCGGTGGACCGGGAGCGTCCGCAGTGGCCCGACCCGGTGGACTCGGCCCAGTTCGCGGCCTTTCCCTCCGGGCACGTGATGACGGCCGTCGTGAGCTGCGGGCTGCTCCTGTGGCTGCTGCGGCTGTACGGCGCGGGCCCCGGGCTGTGGGGCGCGGCCCTGGCCGTGGCGGTCGTCTCGGCGGTCGGCGTCGCGGGGACTCGGGTATATCTGGGGGTGCACTGGCTGACCGATGTCGTGGGCGGTGCGCTGCTGGGGGTGGCCGTGGTGGCGCTGAGCGCCGCCGGGTACGCCCGGTACGCGGCGCCCCGGGAGGGATCGCACCGATGGTGACCAAGGGCGTGCTGTTCGACTTCTCCGGAACGCTGTTCAGGATCGAGCCGGTCCGGGACTGGCTCGCCGCCGTGCTGAGCGAGGAGGGCATCGACGTACCGCAGGAGGATTTCGAGCCGTACGTGACCGGGCTCACGGAGGCCGGTGCCCTGCCGGGCGGTCCGCCTCCGCTCCGGGTGCCGGAGGGGCTGGCCGACGCGATGGCGCGCCGGGACCTGACGCCCGCGCTGCACCGCGAGGCGTACACCGGTCTGGCCCGGACCGTCACGCTGCCCGATCCGGGGCTGTACGACGCGCTGTACGACCGCCATATGCGGCCGGAGGCCTGGCAGGCCTATCCGGACGTGGCGGAGGTCCTGGAGGGGCTGCGGAGGGCGGGGATCGCGGTCGGCGTGGTCAGCAACATCGGCTGGGACCTGCGTCCGGTCTTCCGCGCGCACGGGCTCGACGACCTGGTCGACGCCTATGTGCTGTCCTTCGAGCACGGGCTCCAGAAACCCGCCGCGGAGCTGTTCCGCATCGCCTGCGCGATGATCGGCCGGGATCCGTCGGATGTGGTCATGGTCGGTGACGACCGGATCGCGGACGGGGGTGCGGCCGCCCTGGGCTGCGAGGTCCGGTTCGTGGACCATCTGCCCGTGCCGGAGCGGCCCGACGCCCTGCGCTCCCTGGGGCTGGTCCCGGCCTGAGCCCACAGCGGGTGAGGGCCGATGCCCACAGCAGGCAGGAGACGGTACCGGCGGCGGGAAAAGGGAGATCGGGCCGGGGTGTGAGGCATATCCCGTCGCAGAAGGGGTAAAGGGAGCCGCCCGTGGTCGTAGCCTGGTGGGCATGTCCCCGATGTCGTCGTCCCTGTCCACCCGTTCCGCAGCCGAGGTCAACGCGGAGATCCGCGACCTGTGGCAGCGTTCGGGCGGGTCCCTGACGCCGCAGGACGAGGCGGAATACCAGCGGCTGCTGGTGGAGTGGGCCGCCGCTGCCGGCGGAAGCGTACGCACCCCCGTCTGAACCGCCACCGACCGTAGCGACGGACCGTAGCCGCGAGTCCGCGGGAGATCGCGCCCGATCCGGCGATCCCCCGCGTCGCCGGATCCGGGCACATCCTCCGGCGTATCCCGTGGGACACGGCCGTGGACCGCGCCGGGGACCGGAGTTGCGGAGTCCGCCGCGCGCAGGGATCCAGCATGTCCCCACCCGGCTCATCGGTCAATGAATTTCCGCTCCGCACGCACCGGGGCCGGCGCCTCGCGGGCGGGTGACCGCCCGGGAGACACCAGCCCCGGAATGCCGGACGAACCTGCTGCGCGTCGCGCTGACGGATCAGCCGACGGACATCAGCGGCCGAAGTAGTCCGGCTGCGTCTGCACGTTGAGCTCGTCCAGCTTGACCCGCTTCGCCGGGTCGGTACGCCGGTCGTTCAGCTCCAGTACGTCGAAGCCCTTGGCGATGTCGCTGGAGTAGATGTGACCGTTGTAGTAGTACGCCGACCAGGGGCCGGCCGTGGTGACCTGGTCGAGGGTGACCGGGCCGCGCTCGAAGAACGCGATCTCCTTGGGCTTCGCCGAGTTGGTGAAGTCCCAGACGGAGACGCCCCCCTGGTACCAGGCCTGGACCATCAGGTCGCGGCCCTTGACCGGGATGATCGAGCCGTTGTGGGCGACGCAGACCTCGGCGTCGGCCTGGTGACGGTCGATCTTGAAGTAGCTGCGGAAGACCAGCTTGCGCTGGTCGCCCTTGCCGACGATGTCGTAGATGCCGTCGGCGCCGCGCTTGGGGCCGATCTCCTCGTTGCAGGTGGCCGCGCCGCCGCCGCCGAGCTCGTCGGTGAAGACGACCTTGCTCGCACCCTGGTTGAAGGTCGCCGAGTGCCAGAACGCGAAGTTCACGTTGTCCTGGACCCGGTCGATGATCTTCGGGCGCTCCGGGTTCTTGATGGAGAACAGCAGACCGTCACCCATGCAGGCGCCGGCCGCCAGGTCCTTCGACGGCAGTACTGTGATGTCGTGGCAGCCCGTCGTCTTGGAGACGCCGGGGTTCTCGGGCGCTCCCGGGTTACCGCCGTCCGGGAAGAGCACGGAGAAGTCGATGAGCCGGGCCTTCTGGGGCGCCTTGAGCGGCACCTTGATGATGGAGATCCCGTCGTGCGGCGGCTGGCAGTCCGGGAACGTCTCGTTGGGCGCGTACGAGGAGACGTAGATGTACACGTTCTTCTTGCCGTCCGGCACCAGCGTGTGCGTGTGGGAACCGCAGGCGGTCTCCACGGCGGCGATGTACCTGGGCTGCCGCTTGTTGCTGATGTCGAAGATCTTCATGCCCTCCCAGGAGGACTTCTCCGTGGCGGGCTGCGAGGTGCTGGAGCAGGAGTCGTCGCTGCGCGAGGAGTCCGTCGAGAGGAAGAGCAGGTTCCCGGAGACCGAGATGTCGTTCTGCGAGCCGGGGCAGAGAACCTGGGAGACCGTCTTCGGCTTCTTCGGCTTGCTGATGTCGTAGATGACGAAGCCGTCGTAGTTGCCGACGAACGCGTACTTCCCCTGGAACGCGAGGTCCGTGTTGAGGCCCTGGAGGGCGCCCTTCGGCACGTTCGTCAGGTGCTTGATGTTGGGGCTGTGGACGATCTCGTCCACGCCGGGTATGTCACCGCCGGTTATCGCGGCCCTGGCCTCGGCCTGGTCGCTCTTGGAGACGGAACCGCGTTCGGCCGGGGCGTCGCCCGGGTCGGGGGTCGCGGCCGCTGTGGTGGCCGTGAGCAGCGTGGCGAGGAGTCCGGCCGCGGCTGCCACCGCGCCCAGACGTCTGCGCCGCACGCGGGTGGTGTGCAACGAGGTCACTGCGTCCTCCCTTGTATCCGTTCGGGGTCGAACGGTTGTGGAACCCCCGGCAGTATCGTCGCTCTCATGTACACATCAATAGATGGCAACACAGACGTAATGAAAGTTTTTGATCTTCGGCCGGTGGAAGCGTGTTAGGACGGTCTGCAACAAACCCCGTGGCACAGGAGGTCATCGTGTTGATCCATCGCCGGACCGCAGCTCTGCGCTCAACCGCTCTCGCGGCGGCGGCGGTTGCCGCCGTGCTCGTCCTGGGAGCCTGTGACGCGGACAGCGGTGACGGAAAGTCGGACAAGGCCAAGGACACCGGTCCCGGCGTGATCGCGCCCGGCAGACCGGGCGAGCCCGCCCGGACGCTCTCCGCCGACGAGGCCGCCGAGGAGACCGGCCGGGACACCGCCAACTCCGCGGACTTCCGCTATGCGCAGATGATGATCGAACACCACGGGCAGGCGCTCGTGATGACCGGACTCGCCCCGGAACGGGCCTCCGACAGCGCCGTCAAGCGGCTCGCGGAACGCATATCGGCGGGCCAGAAGCCGGAGATCGGCGCGATGGAAGGATGGCTCAAAAAGAACGGCGGCGACCGGCGCAAGCAGCACCATGACCACTCCGGGATGCCCGGTATGGCGACCGAGGCCCAGCTGAAGAAGTTGCGCGCCGCCGAGGGCAAGGCCTTCGACAAACTCTTCCTGGAGCTGATGATCACCCACCACCAGGGGGCGATCACCATGGCCACGGAGGCGCTCACCGAGGGGAACGACATCTTCGTCGAGGAGATGGCCGGCGATGTGGTCGCCCAGCAGACCGTGGAGATCAACCGGATGCGCGGAATGATGGACTGAGCCCGGGAACGGGCCACTAGGGCCTGCCTCCGCGACGAGCCCCACGGCCCGGCCGCGCGCCCCTGCGACGAGCCCCGGCCCGGTCACGCCGCTCCGTGCGCCAGGCGGTGCGGATCGGCCCGGCGGTGCCATCCTGGAGGGAACCTCCGGGAAAGAGGTGCGCCGTGCTCTCCGTCGCCGTCGTCGGTTCCGGTCCCAGCGGGGTCTACACCGCCCAGGCCCTCCTCCAGCAGTCGCTGGTGCCCGATGTGCGCGTGCACGTCCTGGACCGGCTGCCCACCCCGTACGGACTCGTGCGGTACGGGGTGGCCCCCGACCACGAGAAGATCAAGTCGCTTCAGAACAGTCTGCGGGCGGTGCTGGAGGACGAGCGCGTCACCTTCGTGGGCAACGTCGGCGTCGGCGGCGCGGACGGGGTCTCCCCCGCCCGGCTCGCGGAGCTGTACCACGCGGTCGTCTACTGCGTCGGGGCCTCGGCCGACCGAGCACTGGCGGTGCCGGGCGAGAGCCTGCCGGGCAGCTATTCGGCCACCCGCTTCGTCTCCTGGTACAGCGCCCACCCGGACATCGGCGCCGACCCGTTCGCCCGGGACGCCCTGGGCGCCCGTTCGGCCGTCGTGATCGGCGTGGGCAATGTGGCGGTCGACGTGGCCCGGATCCTGGCGCGCGGCGCCGGTGAACTGCGCCGCACGGACGTGCCCCGCGCCGCGCTGCGCGCACTGGAGGAGAGCCGGGTGCGCGATGTGCACATCGTGGGCCGCCGGGGCCCCTCCCAGGCCCGGTTCACCACGAAGGAGCTGCGGGAGCTGGGGGCGCTGCCCGGGGCGCGGGTCGCCGTCGACCCGACGGAGCTGGCGCTCGACCCGGCGTACGCCGCTCCGGACGGGCTGCCCGGTGCCCTGCCGCTGCCCGCCGTGGTGCGGCGGAACCTGGAGGTGCTGCGCGGCTGGTCGGCGGGGAGCGGGGCCGTGCCGGGCGGGGCGCCGGGCTCGGCCGATGCCGGACGCCGCATCCGGCTGCGGTTCTTCCTGCGGCCGGTGGAGCTGCTGGAGCGCGGCGGGCGGGTGGCGGGCGTGCGGTTCGCCCGGACGGCCCCGGACGGGTCGGGGGGCGTACGGGACACCGGTCGTTACGAGGACATCGAGGCGCAGCTCGTCCTGCGGGCGGTCGGCTATCGCGGGGTGGAGCTGCCGGGGCTGCCGTTCGACCCGGTGCGCGGGACGGTGCCGCACGCGGCGGGCCGGGTGCTGCGGGGCGGGGTGCCGTCGCCGGGTGAGTACGTGGCGGGGTGGATCAAGCGGGGGCCGACCGGGGTGATCGGCTCGAACCGGTCCTGCGCCAAGGAGACGGTGACCTCGCTGCTGGCGGACGCGGCCGCGCTGACGCGGCGTACGGCGGCGGACGATCCGCTGGCCGTGCTGCGGGAGTGGGGGCTGCGGCCGGTCGAGTGGGCCGGGTGGCTGTCGATCGAGCGGGCCGAGGCGGAGCTGGGGCGTTCGCTGGGGCGGGGCCCGGTGAAGATCCCCGACTGGGCGGGGCTGCTGTCGGCGGCCCGGGACGAGCACCCCTGAGCGGCCCGCGCGGTCACTCCCGGGTCGCCACGACCAGCCGGGCGCGGGGGCTGCCGTCGGGGCGGCGGCCCAGTGCGGTGAGCGGCATCAGCCGTACGACGAATCCGGCCTTCATCAGGTCCTCCAGCACGTCGCCGAGCCGGAACGTGCGGTAGTACATGACGAACGTCGGCCGCCACAGGGCGTTGCGCACCCGCATCGCCGCGTCGAAGCCGAGCAGTGACCAGTAGGCGCGGGATCCCACCGGGGGCGGTGCGCCGATCGGGAAGACGAACTGTCCGCCCGGGCGGAGCGATCCGTACACCTCGGCGAAGAGGCCGAAGCGTTCGGCGGGCAGGAAATGGCCGAACGCCCCGAAGCTCAGGGCGAGATCGAAGGCGGGCGCGAAGGGGAGGGAGCGGGCGTCGGCCCGTACCCAGTCGATTGCCGGGCCGTCTGTTGCCGGGCTCTCTGCTGCCGGTCCGCCTGCTGACGATCCGTCGCTTGCCTGCCTGTCTGCTGTCGACCTCGCCGCCGCCGGTGCCTCCGCCGCCGGTGCCTCCGCCGCCGGTGCCTCCGCCGCCGGCTTCTCCCCTGTCGACCCTTCTCGCCCGGGTGGGAAGGCGGCCCGGGCCTCGGCGAGCATGCCCGCGCTGAAGTCGACCCCGACCGCCCGCTCACGGCACACCTGCCGCAGGACGCCCATCCCCGCGCCGGTGCCGCAGCAGACGTCGAGCCCGGTGCCGAAGGGGCCGAGCCGGCGCACCTCGTCGGTGACGGCGTCGAGCACGCGGTCCGGGGTGCGGTAGGGCGTCCGGTCGAACTTCGGGGCGAGGAGGTCGTAGCCGCGCTCGATCGAGGAGAGCGCCTGGACGGCCAGTTCGCGCACGGTGGGGCCCTGTTCGGTAAACATCACGGGCCACCCTACCGACGCGACGGCGCCCCTGCGGCCAAGCGCTGTCGTGCCGCCCGGGACGGGAGGGCCCCGGCGTCAACGGCCTTCGGGAAGTCGCCGCTTGAGGGTGATGGCGGCATCGGCGGCGTAGGCCTGGGTCCAGCTGCGTCCTGCCCCGGACTTCCAGGTGACATGGACCGTGGAGCCGTCGGTCCGGGCGCTCTCCACGGTCATGGCCCGGTCGCCGTCGCGCACGTCACCGCGGCGCAGTTCGCCCGCCTCGACCGTGACGGGGCGCGCCGCCGGCGCGTTCTCGGCCTCCTCGGCCGCCCGGAGGAGCGCGGCGGCCAGCTCACGGGCCGCCTCGGGGGTGCAGGACCAGACGAGCTCGCCCGCCGGGGGTGTGAGGCGGATGGCGATACGGGGAGCGGGGGCGGGGTCGCGTTCGGTGGGGGTGGCCGGAGCGGGGGCGCCTGTCACGCCCATGACCGGCACGCGCTCGCCCGCGGTGACCGTGATCGGCACCGGGTGGCCGTCGGCGTCCGTGATCCCGGTCCCGCTGCTCATCGTCGTCTCCTCGGTGTCGCTGAGCCCGTCCGGCTCCGGCTCCGGCTGTTCCTGGCCGCCGGCCTGCCGTGACCAGCATGTCAGCTCCCGGGCGGCCGGTCGTACGGGCGGGCCCGCCGTCGGCCGGGCTGCTCGGCGGCGCCGGATCAGGTGCGGTAGATGTCCAGGCGGCCGCACATGCCGAACCTGCCGTACGCCGAGGGGTGTTCGGCGTGGACGCGGGCGTCGGCGAGGTGGCCGGCCTCGCCCCGGTCCAGGGCGTCGAGCTGATCGGCGGTCGCGGCGGCGGCCGTGGCGGCCCCGTTCTCCCAGCGGGTGCGCCACTCCCCTGTACGGGGGCGGACGAGCGCGGCGGCGGCCCGGTGGAACGCGGCCAGCGGCTCCGGGTCGCCGTCCTCCACCGCCTCGCGCAGGGCGAGGAACCCCTCCACGGCGAGGTCGCGCCGGGCCCGCGCCGCCGTCTCCTGCGCGGCCTCATCCGCGTCCACCGGCAGCGCCACCGCCGTGCGGTAGTCGTCCGGGCCCATGAGCCTGCGGGGCGGCAGGGTGAGCACGGCGTCGCCCGCCTCGGGCAGCCCGCTGTTCTGCATGAGCACGATGAGACGCAGCCCGCCCTCGTTGACCAGCCGGTGGATGGTGCCCGGGGTGAACCAGACCAGCGCCCCGGGCGTGAGCGGCGTCTCCCGGTACCCGGCGGTCGTCAGGGTCTGCACGGACCCGCTGCCGCCGACCACGACGTACCCCTCCGAGCAGGTCAGATGGAGATGCGGGGTGCCCCCGCGCAGCCCGTCGGCGGCGGGCCAGTCGTAGACGTTCAGGTGCGAGACGGCGACGGCGCCGGGCAGTCCTTCGAAGGTCACCACGGGGGGGCTCCTGAGTCTCGGCGGCACGGTCTCCCGACCGCATCGCAAGCGCTTTCTACGACGACTCTCGGACGCTAGGGCCGCCGCCGGACACCGGTCAAGGGAACCGCACACGCGGACCGCGCCAGGGCCGCACTCCGGGGCTGTGACGCAGGGCTGTGGCGCGGGCGGAGGGCGTGTGCGCGGGCCGCTGTCAGTGGCCGGGTGCAGACTGGCACTGTTCCGGCACAACGGCGTTTCCGGGAGGTCCAGGACCATGACCGATGTATTGCTCACGGCAGGCACCCGCAAGGGTCTTTTCATCGGCCGCAGACGCGGCGGGACCTGGGAGATCACGGGCCCGCACTTCAACGCGCAGGCGATCTACTCGGTGGCCGTGGACACCCGGGGGGACACCCCGAGAATCCTGGTCGGCGGGGACAGCGCGCACTGGGGGCCGTCCGTTTTCCACTCGGACGATCTGGGCGAGACCTGGGTCGAGCCGCGACAGCCCGCGGTGAAGTTCCCCAAGTCCACCGGGGCTTCGCTGGAGCGCGTCTGGCAGCTGCATCCGGCGGGCCCCGAGGCGCCGGACGTGGTCTACGCAGGCACGGAACCGGCCGCGCTGTTCCGTTCCGAGGACCGGGGCGAGTCGTTCGAGCTGGTCCGTCCGCTCTGGGAGCACCCGACCCGCTCGCGGTGGGAGCCGGGCGGCGGAGGTGAGGGGCTGCACACCGTCCTGACCGACTCCCGGGACGCCCGGGCCGTGACGGTCGCCGTGTCGACGGCGGGGGTGTTCCGGACGAAGGACGGCGGGGCGAGCTGGGAGCCGTCGAACAAGGGCGTCTCGGCGGTCTTCCTCCCGGATCCGGACCCGGAGTTCGGGCAGTGCGTCCACAAGGTCACCCGGGATGCGGCCGACCCGGACCGGCTCTATCTCCAGAACCACTGGGGCGTGTTCCGCAGCGACGACGCCGGTGACCACTGGAGCGACATCGGCGCGGGGCTGCCCTCCGACTTCGGGTTCGCCGCCGTCGCGCACCCGCACCGCGGCGACACGGCGTACGTCTTCCCGATCAACGCCGACGCCGACCGGGTCCCGGCGGACCACCGCTGCCGGGTGTTCCGTACGACGGACGCGGGGCGCACCTGGGAGCCGCTCTCCGAGGGCCTGCCTGCCGGGGCGCACTACGGCACGGTGCTGCGGGACGCACTCTGCACGGACGACGCGGACCCCGCCGGGGTCTATTTCGGCAACCGCAACGGCGAGTTGTACGCCAGCGCGGACGACGGGGACAGCTGGCAGCAGCTCGCCTCCCATCTGCCGGACGTCCTGTGCGTACGGGCGGTGGCGCTCGGCTGACGGGTGGCCGGCCGGAGCACCGACGGCAGTTGATCGGAGTGGTCGTATCAGCAGTAGAGTGCGGGCCGTGGCAGCACGACCGTTGAAAGAGATCATCGAGCCGGGGTGGGCCGAGGCCCTCGAACCCGTCGCCGAACGCATCGCCGCTATGGGCGACTTCCTCCGCGCGGAGATCGCCGCGGGACGCACATACCTGCCCTCCGGGGCTCATGTGCTGCGGGCGTTCCAGCAGCCGTTCGAGGAGGTGAGAGTGCTGGTCGTCGGCCAGGATCCGTATCCCACCCCGGGACACGCGATCGGGCTGAGCTTCGCGGTGGCCCCGGACGTCCGGCCGCTGCCGGGCAGCCTGGAGAACATCTTCCGGGAGCTGCACGGGGACCTGGGGCTGCCCAGGCCGTCCAACGGCGATCTCACTCCGTGGACCAGGCAGGGGGTGCTGCTGCTCAACAGGGCGCTCACCACCGCGCCGCGGCGGCCCGCCGCCCACCGGGGCAAGGGCTGGGAAGAGGTGACCGAGCAGGCCATCAAGGCGTTGGTGGCCCGGGGCACGCCGCTGGTGTCGGTCCTGTGGGGGCGTGACGCCCGCAATCTGCGCCCGCTGCTGGGTGACTACCCGGCGATCGAGTCCTCGCACCCCTCCCCCATGTCCGCGGACCGGGGTTTCTTCGGCTCGCGGCCGTTCAGCCGCGTCAACGAACTGCTGGAGCGCCAGGGGGCGCAGCCGGTGGACTGGCGGCTTCCGTGACGGACGCCGCGCCGGCCGGCGGTCCGGCCGGTCCCGGTGCGTATGTCCTCGGGGTCGACTCCGGGGGCTCCGGGCTGCGGGTGGCGCTCGGCCGGGCGGGAGAGCCGGAGCCCCTCGCGACGACGGTCTGCGCCGAGCCGGTGCGGACGGGTCCGGGCGGCATCGACGCCGGGCATCTGCTGGACCAGCTGCTGCCCGCCGCCCGGGAGTTGCTGGCCCGGGCGACGGCCGCCGCGTCGGCCGAGGCCCGAGGCAACAGCGCTGCGGCGCATGAGGTCGCGGCGGTGGCGGTCGGGGCCGCCGGGATGGCGACGCTGGGCGAGCAGCTGCGGGCGGAGCTGCCCGGCGCGCTCGCGGACGCCCTGGGGGTACGCCGGGTGGCGCTGGCCGCCGACGCGGTGACGGCCTACGCGGGCGCGGTGGGGCAGCGCCCCGGCGCGGTCGTCGCGGGCGGCACGGGCATGATCGCCCTCGGTACGGACCTGAAGGAGTGGCACAGGGCCGACGGGTGGGGTCATCTTCTGGGTGACAGTGGCGGCGGCGCGTGGATCGGCCGGGCCGGGCTGGACGCGGCCATGCGGGCCCACGACGGGCGGCGGGGCGGTTCGGTCGCACTGCTGGACCGGCTGCGGGCCGTGTTCGGTCCTGCGGAGGCGCTGCCGGGGCTGCTGTATCCGCGCTCCGACCGGCCGGCCGTGCTGGCCTCGTTCGCCCCGGAGGTGGCGGCGTGCGCCGGAGCGGATCCGGTCGCCGCCGGCATTCTGCGGCAGGCCGCGGGCCATGTCGCCGAGGCCGCGGCGGCCGTGTGCCCGTCGCCCGCCGGGCCGGGCGGCGAGGCCGACGGGGACGGTGAGACCGGCGAAGTGGCTCTGACCGGCGGCCTGTTCCGGATGGGCGAGCCGCTGATCGCTCCCCTGCGCGAGGAGTTGGCGCGGCTGCTGCCGGGGGTCCGGGTGACCGTCGCGACGGGCGATCCGCTGACGGGCGCACTCCGGATCGCGCGCGCCCTGGCGGCCGGGGATCTGCGTCTGCCGCGTCACCCGACGATGTTGTTCGTGCCTCTGGAGCAGGAGACCGGACAGCGCCGGGAGACGGCTGCGGGCGACGAGTCCCGGTCGGGCTGACGGAGGGAAGCGGACGGGAAATCCGGGTGAACTGCGAGCCGACAGACAGGGACACTCCGGCGGTACATCACTCATCGGACATAAGCGGATAGTTAACGCTCGACCTGCCCCTCCCCGAACAGAGGGGCAGGTAAAACCAGTAGCATGCGGCGCCATGAGCACCCCCACTGGGCCCGCTTCCGGCCTGCCTGTACGAATGCCGCGACCTCGCCAGTCCGGACGGCACCGCCGCCCGGAGCCCGTGGTCGCACCTGAGGGCGCTGCCGCGCTCGTTCTCGCCGTTCCCGGTACCCCTTCCTCGGCCACGCGCAGCCTGGCCGAGGAGGTCATCAGCATCGCCCGTTCCGAGCTGCCCGGCCTCAACGCCCGGATCGGTTACCTCGACGGCGACGATGCCGAGTACCCGACCCTTTCCACCGTTCTCGCCCACAACGCCGCCGAGCGCGTCGCGCGCTTCGAGCAGGCCGTGGCGGCCGGCCGTGAGGTCGCCGAGCCCACCGGTCCGTCCGCCGTCGTGGTCCCGCTGCTCGCGGGTCCGGACAGCGCGCTGATCCGGCGGATACGGCAGGCCCTGATGGACAGCGGTACGCAGGCCGAGCTGACCGATGTGCTCGGCCCGCACCCGCTGCTCGCCGAGGCCCTGCACGTACGGCTGTCGGAGGCCGGTCTCGCGCGCGCCGACCGGGCCAGGCTGTTCACCGTCGCCACGGCCGCCGACGGCATCGTGCTGGCCACCGTGGGCGGCGAGGAGGCCGTGCAGGCCGCCGGGATCACCGGCATGCTGCTGGCCGCCCGGCTCGCCGTACCGGTGATGGCCGCCGCGCTGTCGATCGCGGAGCAGTTGCAGGGCTCCGGCTCCGCACAGCTGGCGCTGGCGCCGTACCTGGTGGGCCCGGAGGTCGACCCGGGTCTGCTGGACGCCGCCGCGAAGGAGGCGGGCTGCGCGACGGCCGAGCCGCTGGGCGCCTACCCGGCGATCGGCAAGCTCGTGCTGTCCCTGTACGCCACGACGCTGGGCATCACGCCGGCGACTCCGCAGGGCACCCAGGGAGCTCAGGCTCACTGACCGGACGCCGTCGCCGTCGGGCGGCGGCGACGGCGTCGCCGTCGGGCGGCGGCGCGGGAAGCCGGACAGCGCGGCGGGCCCGGGCCGGAGGAAAATCCTCC
>NZ_LZRD01000059.1 GCF_001687325.1 Streptomyces sp. PTY087I2
CCGCGCCGGAACGCGTACGACGGCGACGGCGCGGTGTACGCGGCGCCTCGGGCGCCTCGTCACCGGCCGGGGCGACCGGGGTGGCCTCCTTGGCGGGCGCGGGCACCGTCGCGGCGCCCGCCTCCGCCGTGGCCCCGCCACGGGTGCGGCGGCGCTGGCGCGGCGTACGGGTGCGCGGCTCGCGCTCCTCACGGGCGGGGGCCGGAGCGGCGGCCTTGCGGCCGCGGCCGCCGGTCTCGCCGAGGTCCTCGACCTCTTCGGCGCGCAGACCCGCACGGGTCCGCTCGGCACGCGGCAGCACACCCTTGGTGCCCGCCGGGATGCCCAGCTCCTCGAACAGGTGCGGAGAGGTGGAGTACGTCTCCGGCGGGTCCGGGAACTTCAGGTCCAGGGCCTTGTTGATCAGCTGCCAGCGCGGGATGTCGTCCCAGTCGACCAGCGTGATCGCGGTGCCCTTGGCGCCCGCGCGGCCGGTGCGGCCGATGCGGTGGAGGTAGGTCTTCTCGTCCTCCGGCGACTGGTAGTTGACGACGTGGGTCACACCCTCGACGTCGATACCGCGCGCGGCGACGTCGGTGCAGACCAGGACGTCGACCTTGCCGTTGCGGAAGGCGCGCAGCGCCTGCTCGCGGGCGCCCTGGCCGAGGTCGCCGTGGACCGCGCCGGAGGCGAAGCCGCGCTTCTCCAGCTGCTCGGCGATGTCGGCGGCCGTGCGCTTCGTCCGGCAGAAGATCATCGCGAGCCCGCGGCCCTCGGCCTGGAGGATGCGGGCGAGCATCTCCGGCTTGTCCATGTTGTGGGCGCGGTAGACGTGCTGGACCGTGTTCTTCACGGTCGTGCCCTCGTCGTCGGGCGACGTGGCGTTGATGTGCGTCGGCTGCGACATGTAGCGGCGGGCGAGGCTGATGACGGCACCGGGCATGGTGGCCGAGAACAGCATCGTCTGGCGCTTGGCCGGCAGCATCGTGATGATGCGCTCGACGTCGGGCAGGAAGCCCAGGTCCAGCATCTCGTCGGCCTCGTCGAGGACGAGCCCGCGGATGTGGGAGAGGTCGAGCTTGCGCTGGCCCGCCAGGTCCAGGAGACGGCCCGGGGTGCCGACGATCACATCGACGCCCTTCTTGAGGGCCTCGACCTGGGGCTCGTACGCCCGGCCGCCGTAGATCGCGAGAACGCGGACGTTACGGACCTTGCCGGCCGTGAGCAGGTCGTTGGTGACCTGGGTGCACAGCTCGCGGGTGGGGACGACGACGAGCGCCTGCGGCGCGTCGGTCAGCTGCTCGGGCTTGGCCCGCCCGGCCTCGACGTCGGCGGGGACGGTCACGCGCTCCAGGAGCGGGAGGCCGAAGCCGAGCGTCTTTCCGGTGCCGGTCTTGGCCTGGCCGATGACGTCGGAGCCGGAGAGGGCGACGGGGAGCGTCAGCTCCTGGATGGGGAAGGGGGACGTGATGCCGACCGCCTCAAGGGCTTCGGCCGTCTCGGGAAAAATACCGAGGTCGCGGAACGTAGTCAGGGTGCTGCCTCTTCTGTGAGACGCGGTCCGAGGCGAACGCTGGGGGTCGTACCGTGCCGGGTTGGTCATCCGGCCGTGGTGGGGCCGGGTGGCGCGGGACCACTGCCGTCGCTCGAGCGCTCGTGCCGCTGAGGGGGCCCCTCATCTTGCAGTCGTACGTGTCGTACGCACCGCGTGGAGGGCTGTCGGGTCGGAGCCGATCGGGCCTCCGACCGGGCATCCTCATTCAAAGGGCGCGCCCCTGGCACAGCACAGTGCTCAGTAAGCGCAATACCACTGTACCCCGGATTCGCGCATGTGTGTTGGACGAATTCATCGGAACGGTATGGCGGCCCCGGCTGACCAGGCCCTTCCGCCCCGCGCCGGGAGGGCTATCGTTCCGTTTCATGGAGACGCCAGACCACGCCACCGACAACCCCGCCGACTCTTCCGGAGCCACCGGGATCGCCACCCAGGACTGGGCCACCGCGGCCGCCGACCCGCAGTACCGCGCCGCTGTCGTGGACCTGCTCGGCGCCCTCGCCTACGGAGAGCTGGCGGCCTTCGAACGGCTGGCCGAGGACGCGAAGCTCGCGCCGACCCTCGGGGACAAGGCGGAGCTGGCGAAGATGGCCGCCGCCGAGTTCCACCACTTCGAGCAGCTGACCGAGCGGCTGACCGCGGTGGACGAGGAGCCGACGGCCGCGATGGAGCCGTTCGCCAAGGCGCTCGACGACTTCCACCGCCAGACCGCCCCCTCCGACTGGCTGGAGGGCCTGGTCAAGGCGTACGTCGGCGACTCGATCGCGAGCGACTTCTACCGTGAGGTCGCGGCCCGCCTGGACACCGACACCCGGTCCCTCGTGCTGTCCGTGCTGGACGACACCGGGCACGGGAACTTCGCGGTGGAGAAGGTGCGCGCCGCCATCGAGGCCGACCCGCGGGTCGGCGGGCGGCTCGCGCTGTGGGCCCGCCGGCTGATGGGCGAGGCGCTCTCGCAGGCCCAGCGGGTGGTCGCCGACCGCGACGCCCTCTCGACGATGCTGGTGGGCGGCGTCGCGGACGGCTTCGACCTGGCCGAGGTGGGCCGGATGTTCTCCCGGATCACGGAGGCCCACACCAAGCGGATGGCCGCTCTCGGCCTGGCCGCCTAGAGCTACTGGGCCGCCGCCGACCGGGCGAGGCGGCGGCCGCGTGGTCGGATCAGGAGCGAGAGCGTCACCGCTCCGACCGACACGGCTCCGATCAGCGTCGCCAGGACATGGCCGGGCCCCAGCGCTGCATGCGTGAGATACGCGCCGAACAGGGCGCCCAGCGTGCCGGTGAGATAAACCGCACGGCCGGCCGGCAGCCGGTCGGCCAGTGATCGGAGCGCCACCCAGGACAGGGCCAGTCCGAGCACGGCGGCGCCGAAGGATTCCCAGAACACAGAGGATCACCTCGCGGGGGTGTGCGGGGCGGGCAAATCGGTCGTAGGCGGTACTACCCCCCGGCCGCGGCGAGCAACCCTCCGACAGCCCCTTCCGACCCGTACGGGAACGGGGGAGCGGCACCCCCGCACCCGACACAGGAGTGGCCCGGCGGGAAGATCCCGCCGGGCCACTCCTGTGATCACCTGATCGACGCGTCCGTGGACTACAGCGCCCCGAACCCCACCCGCCGGGTGGTCGGCTCGCCGATCTCCACATACGCGATCCGGTCGGCCGGCACGAGAACCTTGCGGCCCTTGTCGTCCGTGAGGCTGAGCAGCTCCGCCTTGCCGCCCAGCGCCGCGGCGACCGCGCTCTCGACGTCCTCGGCGGAAAGCCCGCTCTCCAGAACGATCTCGCGGGGCGTGTGCTGCACCCCGATCTTGACCTCCACGGCTATGTCCCTCCGACGGTCAGTCCCTGCGCGGCGAACCGCGCCGTACGCAGCCACATTAGCCCGGCGGAAGCGGCGCTCAGGGCCCGACCGGCAACGCCCGCAGCGAACACGGCGTCAGGCGTCCCGTCACGGAGGGGTCAGTGCTGCTCGACACCGTGCAGCGGGAAGCCCGCGATGCCCCGCCAGGCCAGCGAGGTGAGGAGCTGCACGGCCGTGTCACGGGGGATGGAGGACTGGCTGGAGAGCCAGTAGCGGGCGACCACCTGGGAGACGCCGCCGAGCCCCACCGCCAGCAGCATGGACTCGTCCTTGGACAGGCCCGTGTCCCCGGCGATCACGTCGGAGATGGCCTCGGCGCACTGGAGGGACACCCGGTCCACCCGCTCGCGCACGGCGGGCTCGTTGGTCAGGTCGGACTCGAAGACCAGGCGGAACGCGCCGCCCTCGTCCTCCACGTACGCGAAGTAGGCGTCCATCGTCGCCTCGACGCGCAGCTTGTTGTCCGTCGTCGAGGCCAGCGCCGTGCGGACGGCCTGGAGCAGCGACTCGCAGTGCTGGTCGAGCAGGGCCAGATAGAGCTCCAGCTTTCCGGGGAAGTGCTGGTAGAGCACCGGCTTGCTGACCCCGGCCCGCTCGGCGATGTCGTCCATCGCGGCGGAGTGGTAGCCCTGCGCGACGAAGACCTCCTGCGCGGCGCCCAGCAGCTGATTGCGTCGGGCGCGGCGGGGCAGGCGGGTGCCCCGCGGGCGCGCCGCCTCTGTCTGCTCGATGGCTGTCACGCCGCCTCCCAAATATGTGTTCCAGCACAGCCGGTCCGTGCACGCTGCGCCGTACAGCCATCGTACTTTTGGGTAACCCGGGTGTGCGCGGCGCGGACGCAGAATTTCATGGACCGGACGGCTGTGGAAGCCACAGTTCTTTGCGGTCGTGAGCAAAACCGGGGCGTTTCAGCGGTAATCGTCCTCGTCGAAAGGGATCACCCTGCGCTGTTCCGCGACATCGGCCTCGTTGGCGGCGGCCGGGTCGAGGCTCTCCGCCCGCTCGTCGTGCTCGGGCCGGACGTCCGCGCGCTGCTCGGCGGCGTCGGCCTCCGGGGCTTCCGGTCCCGGCTCGTCCGGTTCCGTGCTCTCGAAGGTGTCCGGGTCGCTCGGGTCGATCGACATGCGCAGCTCCCTTCCCTTTTCTTCCTCTGAAGCCTAGGAGCTACACGTCTACCCCGCGATGCGGCCTTGTGACGGCGAACACATGAATCAGTGCGTGATCGTCTCGTAACATTGGCGCATGTCTTCGACCGAGCTGCCGGGTGTCCAGGCCGCCGCCGCCGCGGTGGCCCCCACGGTCAGTGCCGTCCGGGTCGCCGACGGCGAACGGCTGCGCTCCGTGTCCCTGCCGGGGATCGGTCTGAACATCCGCTGCCGCCCGGGAGACCGGACCGGACTGCCCCCCGCGCTGTACGTGCACGGGCTCGGCGGCTCGTCGCAGAACTGGTCCGCGCTGATGCCGCTGCTGTCCGGCCTGGTCGACGGAGAAGCCGTCGACCTGCCCGGATTCGGGGATTCGCCGCCGCCCGACGACGGCAACTACTCGGTGACCGGACACGCCCGCGCGGTGATCAGGCTGCTGGACGCGGAGGAGCGGGGCCCCGTCCATCTGTTCGGCAACTCGCTGGGCGGCGCGGTCGCCACCCGGGTCGCCGCCGTCCGCCCCGACCTCGTGCGCACCCTCACCCTGATCTCGCCCGCCCTGCCGGAGTGGCGGGTGCAACGTGAGGCCGTCCCGACCGGTCTGCTGGCGGTGCCGGGGGTCGCTTCCCTGTTCGCCCGGCTCACGAAGGGCTGGACGGCGGAGCAGCGGACGCGCGGAGTCATGGCACTCTGTTACGGCGATCCGGCACGGGTCTCCGAGGAAGCCTTCCGTCATGCGGTGGCCGAGATGGAGCGCCGGCTGGAACTGCCGTACTTCTGGGACGCGATGACGCGTTCGGCCCGGGGCATCGTGGACGCGTACACCCTGGGGGGCCAGCACGGACTGTGGCGCCAGGCCGAGCGGGTGCTCGCACCGACCCAGCTCGTGTACGGCGGACGGGACCGGCTCGTCTCGTACCGGATGGCACGCAAGGCGTCCGCGGCCTTCCGCGACGCCCGGCTGCTGACCCTGCCCGACGCGGGGCACGTGGCGATGATGGAGTACCCGGAGGCGGTCGCCCAGGCGTTCCGGGAACTGCTGGACGATAGCGGCGGGAGCTGATCCGGGGCGTGGGACGACACAGTCGAAAGGGCTCCGGGGCGATCCGCCCGGACGCGACAGCGGCGGAGCCGGGCGGCGAGCGCGCCGCGGGGCGTCCCGCGTCCGGCACCGGCCGCCGCAGGCGGACCGCGCCCGCACCGGCCACGGACGGGCGGAACCTGTTCTCCCCGCTGACCGGCGACGGGCAGGGCCCGTTCCCGCCCGACGCCCCGCAGGTGCGCGGCGGCCACCCCGAACAGCGTGAGCAGGGCGGCGGCTGGGGCGGTACCTGGAACACCGGGCCGCAGCCGCGTTACGGCGCACCCGCCGCTCCCCATCCGCAGGCGCCCCACCAGTACCCCGGTCCGGACGGCCGCCCCGGCGACGCCCGGACGTATCCCGGCGGTCCGGGCGGAGCCGCCGGGCCCTTCGGAGCCCAGGACGTCGCCGCCCGGCAGCAGGCCGTGGCCCGCCAGGTCTCCGCCCAGCGCGCGGCCCAGCGCGCCGCGGACGGCCGGGCGGCCCAGCAGCAGCCCGCCGGACCCCCGGTGCCGGGCCCGCGCCAGGAGTTCGTCGACGCCTTCGACGCCGAGGCCCCCGGGGCCCCGGCCGCGCCGTCGGCCGGAAGCCCGGACGGCCCGGACGACACCGAGGCCGCGGAGCCCGACGAACCGGCCGCGCCCCGGGGCGGCAAGGGGCGGACGTTCACCGGGATCGCCGCCGCCGCGGTGACCACCGTGCTCGCGGTCGTGGTCGCCGGACAGGTCGCCGAGGACTCCGGTGACCGTTCCGCCGCCGCGCGCGCCGCCGAGGTGGAGCGGCAGGGCCTCGACGGCGAGGCCTCCCGCTCCGACGCCCGCCCGACCCCGGAGCGGGCCGCGCCGAAGCCCGAGGTCAAGCCCCTCTCGTACGCCGCCAAGATGGCGCAGCCGTATCCGCTCGCCCCCGATCTGAAGGCGACCGGCGAGTTCGAGGCGGTGCCCGGCCTGGCGAAGGCCCCCGGGAAGGGGCAGAAGCACCGCTACCGGATCGACGTGGAGAAGGGACTCGGCCTCGACGCCGGGCTGTTCGCCGAAGCCGTGCAGAAGACGCTCAACGACGACCGGAGCTGGGCGCACAACGGCGCGATGACCTTCGAGCGCATCTCGTCGGGGCAGCCGGACTTCGTGATCACGCTCGCCAGCCCCGGGACCACCGGCGACTGGTGCGCCAAGTCCGGTCTGGACACCACGATCGACAACGTCTCCTGCGACTCCGCCTCGACCGACCGCGTCATGATCAACGCCTATCGCTGGGCGCAGGGCGCCGCCACCTTCGGCCCGGACAAGCTGCTGCCCTACCGGCAGATGCTCATCAACCACGAGGTCGGCCACCGGCTCGGGTACAACCACGTGAGCTGCCGCACGCCCGGCGCGCTCGCCCCGGTGATGCAGCAGCAGACCAAGACCCTCGAACTCGAAGGCATCAAGTGCAAGCCCAACCCCTGGGTTCACCCCAAGGGTTGATGCCTTGAGACCTGTCGGCCGGCCTGCCAGGAGTTGGCCCGGGCCTGACTCCCCGTGACAACCGACCGCCGTATCGCGACGGAACGCGACCGGCGCGGGAAAGTTACGACGGTTCACCCCTTTCGGTGGCGCGACGGACAACCGTCCGTCGCGCCACCGGCGTATCCGCTTACGGTCGTCCCGCTGCGAGTCGCCGGTTCAACGGCGGCCGCCCACAAGGGAGATCGGGGGTGTACTCGTGCGGATCGGACTGCTCACCGACGGTGGTTATCCGTATGCGACCGGTGAGTCCAGACTCTGGTGCGACCGGCTGGTGCGCGGGCTGCCGCAGCACGAGTTCGACCTGTTCGCACTGAGCCGCTCCGCCCACCAGGAGGCCCAGGGCTGGGTCCAACTGCCGTACCAGGTCAGCCGGGTGCGCACCGCGCCGCTGTGGACCCCCGAGGACGGCACCCTGCGCGGCAGCGGCGAACGCGGCCTGCTGGCCCGGCTGGTGACCGGCGGCGAGCAGTCCTACGGGCGGCGCGACCGCAAGCGGTTCACCGAGCACTTCACCGCCCTCGCCACCGCCGTCTGCACCCCCGACCCGGCCGGGACGGAAGCGGGCGACGGCCCCGGCGCCGAGCTCTTCACCGCGGGGCTCTACGGGCTGGCCGAGCTGGCCCGCGAGCGCGGTGGACTCCACCTCGCCCTGCGCTCCGAGACCACCGTGCGGATCCTGGAGGCGGCCACCCGCGCCCACGGCACCGGCCGGACCGTGCGGAGCGCCACCGTCCCCGACCACCTCGCCTTCGCCGCCGAGCTGGAACGCGCGCTGCGCCCGCTCTCGCTCGACTGGTACGACCAGGAGAGCCTCGGCGCGGTCGACCTCTGCCACGCGGCCTCCGGCGGGGCGGCCGCCCTCCCGGGACTCCTGGCCAAACGCTTCTTCGGGGTGCCGCTGCTGGTCACCGAGCACGGCGTCCCGCTGCGCGCGCACTACCTGGCCGCCGCGTCCGGCACCGCGTACGGAGCCCCCGTGCGCGCCCTCCTCGCCGCGTTCCACGGCCGCCTCGCCACCGAGATCTACCGGCAGGCCGCGCTCGTCACCCCCGGCAACACCCACGTCCGCCGCTGGCAGCAGCGCTGCGGAGCCGACCCCGCCAAGCAGCGCACCGTCTACCCGGGCATGGCCGCGGAGCGCTTCGGCCCGGTCGGCGAGGACGCCGAACGGCTCGGTGCGGCGGACCACGGCGACGGCGCCGATGCGGTGGGCCCCGACACGCTGGTCTGGGTCGGCCGGATCGAGCCCGCCAAGGACCTGATCGCCCTCCTCCACGCCTTCGCCGAGGTCCGCCGCGCCCGGCCCGCCGCCCGGCTGCGGATCTTCGGCGCCCCGGCGGAGGGCGACGAGGCCACCGCCTACCTCGCGCACTGCACGGCCCTGGCCGCCCAGCTCTTCCCGGACGAGGCCACCGGCGCCCACACCGAAGGCAGTTGCCCGGTCACCTTCGAGGAGATCGGCGGCCCTGAGATCCCCGACCTCGCCGAGGCGTACGGGGCGGGCGGCGTCATCGTCCTCTCCAGCACCGTCGAGGGCTTCCCGGTCAGCCTCGTCGAAGCCATGTTCTGCGGCCGGGCCACGGTCTCCACCGATGTGGGCGCGGTGGTCGAAGTCATCGGCGGCACCGGCCTGGTGGTGCCCCCGCGCAACCCCAAGGCGCTCGCGGACGCCTGTGTCGCGCTGCTGCGCGACCCCGAGCGCCGGGCCAGGCTGGGCGCCGCCGCGCGGGCCCGCGCGCTCGAACTCTTCACCGTCGAACAGAACCTCGCGGCATTTCGCGGCATTTACCTGGAGCTGATGTCGCACACCCCGGTGCGCCGGGAGGCCGACACGGTGGACGCCCACGGCGACCCGCTGCCGTTCGCCACCCCGCCGGAGGCCCGCCTTCTCGGCCCGTGGACCCAGCCCGGCTCACACCTCCGGCCCCCGGAGGCCCCGGAGCGCCCCGCCGCAGCCGTGCCCAGCTGGGCCGCCCCGCCCGGACCCCGCCTGCCGGACCGGCCGGGCGAGCCCGAGCCCGAACACACGCGGGAGCCGGAGCCGGAGAGCGTCTGCGCGGCCGCGGCGGCCCCGGCGGGGGACGGCGATGCATGACCACCCGTCCGTCGATGCCCCGACCCGCCACGACCCCACGCTTCACGACCACGGAGACCTCCCGATGACCCGTCCGGACGACCCGGCGACGACCCCCGCTGCCGCCCCGGAACGCCCCGCGGAGATTCCGCCCCGCGCCTCCGCGCGCCGGGCGGGGGGCGCCGCCCGGCGGGGGCCGGCCGACCCGGTGAAGACCCTGCTGCACGACCACCGCGACCTGTGCGAACGGGCCGTGGACCCGCTGGAGATCGCCGCCGGACTGGAGGCCCACGGGCTCACCGACCGCACCGCCGCCCGCTACCGCCACCGGGACGTCTTCGCCCTCGCCGAGGAGCTGTACGCCCGTATGCCGCCCCGCGCCCATGATCCCGCCACCGGCGGACCCCCCGGGCCCGGCCCCGACACCGAGGCGCGGGCCGCCTGGACCCTCCTCGCCCTGCTCCCCGGGGCCGCCTGCCTCGCGACCGCCGGGGTGCTCCGGGTCACCGAGGGCCTCCTAGGCGACGGGACGCGGGCCCTCGTCACCGTCGTCGGCGCGCTGCTCGCCTGCCTGGCGCTCCGGGCCTGCCTGGGGCGCGGCCCCCTGCGCGCCCCCGAAGGAGCGGGCCGCGCCGGAATGTACGCCTGCTGGCTCCTCAGCTACACGGTGTACGGCGAGGAGCTGCTCGCCCAGGTCATGACCGGCGGCCCGGACGGCCCGTGGGACGGAAACGCCGCCCCGCTGCTCGGCCTCGCCGCCGCCATCGCCCCGGCCGCCTGGTGCGCCCACCTCTTCACCGTCCGGGCCCACCGCAAACTGTCCGGCAGCCGCGCCCTGGAGGAGTTCGGCGCGGGCGTACGCCCCCTGCTCCTGGCGGCCGTCACCCTCTTCCTCGGCGCGCTGCTGCCCCTGCTGTACCTGGCCGACCTCGGCCTCGGCGGGGGCGGCGTGCCCGTGGCGGCCGTCGCCCTCGGGGTGCTGTTCTTCGTGGCCCGGCTGCTCGCCGCCCACGGGCTGCCCGAGCCGGGGACCGTCGCGCTGGCCGGTGCGTGCGCCGTCGAGGCCGGCGCACCCGCCCTCGTCCTCGCCGCCCGGCTGCCCGGACTCGAACCCCTTGCCCGACCCGTGGACGCCCTCGTCTCGGCAGGCGGGACGGGAGCCGTGTCCGCCCTCGCCTGCGGCGGAGCCGCACTCGGGCTGCTGCTGCACGCCGCCCTCGCGCTCTCCCGGGCCTCCGCCCACACCCGGGCCTGAGCACCGAGGCCCCGACCGCCCCACCGACGTACCACCACCGCCCCACCCACGTACCACCCCGCATCACTCCCGATCACTCCCGCGGAGCCGACGCCGCGGGCCCGTCCCGGCACCGTACGACCGACTGACTGACCTAGGAGAAACCCGCCATGACCCCCCAATCCCCCGCACCGGCAGTGAGCCGTCGGCACCGAGGCGGTGCGCGATGAGGGTGCTGCTGCTCGGAGCCAACGGATTCCTCGGCCGCTTCGTCGCCGACCGTCTCCTCGCCGACCCCGCCGTTCACCTCACGGCCCTCGGGCGCGGCGACGACGCCGACGTCCGGTTCGACCTCGCGGGCGGCAGCCCCGGGGCCCTCACCCGCTTCCTGGACGCCGTCCACCCCGGGGTCGTCGTCAACTGCGCGGGCGCCACCCGCGGCAACGCCCGCGACCTCACCCGGCACAACACCGTCGCCGTCGCCACCGTCTGCGAGGCGCTCCGCCGCAGCGGCTGCGGGGCCCGGCTCGTCCAGGTCGGCTGCGCCTCGGAGTACGGGCCCTCGCAGCCCGGCTCCTCCACCGCCGAGGACGCGGTCCCGCGCCCCGGCGGCCCGTACGGCGTCAGCAAGCTCGCCGCCACCGAACTGGTCCTCGGCTCCGGCCTCGACGCCGTCGTCCTGCGGGTCTTCTCGCCGGTCGGCCCCGGCACCCCGGCCGGCTCCCCGCTCGGCCGGCTCGCCGAGGCGATGCGCCGGGCCATGCAGGCGGGCGACGGCGAGCTGAAGCTCAGCGGGCTCGGTGTGCAGCGGGACTTCGTCGACGTACGGGACGTGGCGCGGGCCGTCCACGCCGCCTCGCTCTCCGCCGCCCAGGGTGTCGTCAACATCGGCACGGGGCGCGCCGTCCGGCTCCGCGACGCCGCCTCCGTACTCGCCCGCGTCGCCGGGTACGCGGGCGCGCTCCACGAGCTGGACTCGCCCCCGCCGCGCATTCCCATCGGGGCCCCGCGCACCTCCGCCGAGTCCGTCATGGAACACCTCTCCGCCACCCCGTCCCCGTATCCGGACGGCTGCGGTGCCTGGCAGCAGGCCGACGTCCGCACCGCGCGCGACCGGCTCGGCTGGCGGCCCCGGATCAACCTGGAGGAGTCCCTCGCGGACATCTGGATGGAGGCGGCGTGCCGTATCTGACCGCCCCCGCCGACGCCCGCCGGACCGCGGGCGGCGAACCGCTCGGCTTCGGCGTACCGGGCTACGCCCACCCGCTGCTCGCCCCCGCCGAATGGGCCGAGCTGGCCCGCCCCGGCACCCCGCTGCACTGGGCCGTCCTCAACATCGCCAACGGCCCCGGCTCCCGGCCCGATCCGCACTGCCTGGAGGCGGCGGGCCGGCTGCACAACGCCCGCGAACGCGCCCTGCACGGCGAGGCCCCGGACGACACCGTCCGGGCCTCCGGCGGCAGACTGCTCGGCCATCTCGACCTGGCCCACGGCGAGCGGCCCTTCGACGAGCTGATCGCGGACGCCCGGTCCTTCATCGACTGGTACCGCATCGGCGGCTTCTACCTCGCCCGCTGCCCCGCCGACCGGGCGAGCCTGCCCGCCGTCCGGCGGCTGACCGGCACCCTGCACGCGCTGCTGACGGAGAGCGACAGCGCGGACGGCGGGGGCCGCCTGGTGCTGGGCCACGGCACCCACCCGTACCCCGGGTACGCGGAGGCCGCCGACCAACTGGTCACCTTCCAGGGCCCCTGGACCGACTACCGCTGGTCCCAGGTGGCCGAGTGGACCGCCGACTACCCGCCGGAGCGGTTCGCCCACTTCGTCCACGGGGTTCCGCGCACCCACCTGGAAGAGGCCATGCGCGTCGCCCGCTGGCAGGGCGCCGGGACGATCTTCTTCACCGACCGGAGCGACCGGAGCGACCGGAGTGATCGAAACGACCGCGACGGCCGCGACGGCCGAACCGGACAAAGCGATCCATTCGCGGCGCTGCCCAGTTACTGGGACGAAATCGTCTCGCGGATCGGACCCGGTATCTCGGAATGAGGAGGGGCGTGGCAGTGTTACGAGGAGAACAACCGTACGTAGTCGACCGTAAGAAGCCGGTCTACGTAGAATCCGACCACCTGCATTGTTGAGGTTCCTGTGTCGCTGCCACCCCTGGTCGAGCCAGCCGCTGAGCTCACCGTCGACGAGGTCCGCAGGTACTCCCGCCACCTGATCATCCCGGATGTCGGGATGGACGGACAGAAGCGCCTGAAGAACGCCAAGGTGCTGTGTGTCGGCGCCGGCGGCCTCGGCTCGCCGGCCCTGATGTACCTGGCCGCAGCCGGTGTCGGCACGCTCGGCATCATCGAGTTCGACGAGGTCGACGAGTCGAACTTGCAGCGCCAGATCATCCACAGCCAGTCCGACATCGGCCGCTCCAAGGCGCAGTCGGCCAAGGACTCGGTGCTCGGTATCAACCCGTACGTGAACGTCGTCCTCCACGAGACGCGGCTCGAAGCCGACAACGTGCTGGAGATCTTCGCGCAGTACGACCTGATCGTGGACGGCACGGACAACTTCGCCACCCGCTATCTCGTCAACGACGCCGCGGTGCTGCTGAACAAGCCGTACGTATGGGGCTCGATCTACCGCTTCGACGGCCAGGCCTCCGTGTTCTGGTCCGAGCACGGCCCCTGCTACCGCTGCCTCTACCCGGAGCCCCCGCCGCCGGGCATGGTCCCCTCCTGCGCCGAGGGCGGCGTGCTGGGCGTGCTCTGCGCGTCCATCGGCTCCATCCAGGTCAACGAGGCCATCAAGCTGCTCGCCGGTATCGGTGACCCGCTGGTCGGCCGGCTGATGATCTACGACGCCCTGGAGATGCAGTACCGCCAGGTCAAGGTCCGCAAGGACCCCGACTGCGCGGTCTGCGGCGAGAACCCCACCGTCACCGAGCTCATCGACTACGAGGCCTTCTGCGGCGTCGTGTCCGAGGAGGCCCAGGAGGCGGCGGCCGGTTCCACGATCACTCCCAAGCAGCTCAAGGAGTGGATCGACGGCGACGAGAAGATCGAGATCATCGACGTCCGCGAGCCGAACGAGTACGAGATCGTCGCGATCCCCGGCTCCCGGCTGATCCCGAAGAACGAGTTCCTGATGGGCAACGCCCTCCAGGACCTCCCGCAGGACAGGCGCATCGTCCTGAACTGCAAGACCGGCGTCCGCAGCGCCGAGGTCCTCGCGGTCCTCAAGTCGGCGGGCTTCGCCGACGCGGTGCACGTCGGCGGCGGCGTGATCGGCTGGGTCAACCAGATCGAGCCCGAGAAGCCGGTGTACTAGTACGCGCATGGCTTTCGAAGGGCCGGTCCGCACAGCGCGGACCGGCCCTTCGCCATGCCGGAGGCTATCCGCAGGTCTTCCCGTCCGCCGGGACCTTCCCGTCCAGGAAGTAGGCGTCGACCGTCGACGTCACACAGTCGTTGGAGCCGTACGCCCCGTGCCCCTCGCCCTTGTTGGTGACCAGCACGCCGACGCCCCGGCCCAGCTCGTCCGCCATCCGCCGGGCCCCCTCGTACGGGGTCGCCGGGTCGCCGGTGGTCCCGACGACCAGGATCGGGCCCGCGCCCGGCGCACTGGTCTCCGGCGTCTCGTGCTCGCCGTCGACCGGCCACTGAGCACACCAGCCCGCGGTGTCCCAGGCCAGGAACGGGCCGAAGACCGGCGACAGCCCGCGGAACTCCGGCACCAGCGCCCGGGCCTCGTCCGGGGTGGGGCGGGACGCCGAGTCGGCGCAGGAGATCGCCCGCTGGGAGTGGCTCTGGGTGTCGTAACGGCCCTGCGCGTCACGGCCGTTGTACGAGTCGGCGAGCCGCAGCAGTTCATCGCCCGTGCCGCTGTTCTCCGCCTCGTCGAGCGCGGCCGTCAGCGCGGGCCAGCTCGACTCGGAGTACAGCGGGGTGACGATGCCGGTGATGGCGAGCGACTCGGTCAGCTCCCGGCCCGAGGCGGTCGGCAGGGGGTTCCGGTCGATCCGGGCCAGCAGCCGGGCGATGCGCTCGGAGCCCGTACGCGGGTCCTGGCCGCGGTCCTTGAGGTAGTTCTCCAGGGCGCGCTGGAAACCCACGGTCTGGTTGCGGGCGTGCCCGATGCCGTCGGCCGTCGGGTCGACGACCGCGTCCAGCACGGTGCGCCCCACCCGGTGCGGGAAGAGGTGCGCGTACGTCCCGCCCAGCTCCGTACCGTACGAGAAGCCGAGGTAGGACAGCTTGTCGTCGCCCAGGACCTGGCGGATCAGGTCCAGGTCGCGGGCGGCGTTCGACGTACCGACGTGCGGCAGGAGCTCGCCCGAGCGGCGCTCGCAGCCCGCGCCGAAGTCCGCCGCGTCCGCGAAGAACGCCGCCTCCTCCGCCGCCGTGTCGGGGGTCAGATCGACGGTCCGGTGGGCGTGCTCCTGCTCCTTGTCGGAACGGCAGCGCACCGCGGAGCTGGCGGCGACCCCGCGCGGATCGAAACTGACCAGGTCGTAGCGGGAGTTGAGCTTCTCGTACTGCCCGGCGGCGCGCGGCAGCGTGGCGACGCCGGATCCGCCCGGGCCGCCGAAGTTGAACAGCAGCGAGCCGATCCGCCGCCCCCGGTCGCGGGCCTCCTTGCGGATCAGCGCGATGGACAGTGTCTTCCCGGCCGGCTCCGCGTAGTCCAGCGGTACGTCCACGCTCGCGCAACGCCAGTCCGATCCGGGGGAGTTGCCGCCGGGCGGGGCCGTGCAGCGTTTCCAGTCGGGGCGCTGGGAGGTGAGGGCGGAGGGGAGCCGCGGAGTCGTGGGGGAGTCCCCCGGATCCGTCGGCGTGGGCGAGGCGTCGGCGGGGCGGCCGTCGGCGGTCCCGGAGGGCTCCGGCTCGCTGCTCAACAGGCCGCAACCGGCGAGCAGTACGGCCGAGAGGAGGGCCGCTCCCGTCCGTACGGCGGCCTGTCGGGTACGGCGGTGCGCACGCATGATCCGGGTTCCCTCCCTCAGGGGATGTGCGGTCATGCTAACCACCGGCCAACCGCCGTGTGCCGCAAGGAAGTCGAGGAGGGGATCAACCGCAGACCGTGCCGGACTTCGGGACCCGGCCGTTCAACAGATAGCCGTCCACCGCCCGTTGCACGCACGCGTCCTTGCTGTTGTACGCCCCGTGCCCCTCACCCTTGTACGTCAGCTCCACGCCGACTCCCTTGCCGAGCTGCTGCACCATCGCCTTCGCGCCCGCGTACGGGGTGGCCGGGTCGCCGGTGTTGCCGATGACCAGGATCGGTGCGGCTCCCGGGGCGCTGACGTCCGGGGTCTCCCAGGCGCCCGCCACCGGCCAGCCGGTGCAGCCCATCAGCCCCCAGCCCAGATACTCGCCGAACAGCGGGGACGCCTTGCGGAACGCGGGCAGCGCCGCCTTCGTCTGCTCCAGGGTGAACCGCTGCTTGGAGTCGGCGCAGTTGATGGCGATGTTGGCGGCGTTGGAGTTGTCGTACCGCCCGTCCTCCGCGCGGCCGTTGAGGGAGTCGGCGAGGGCGAGCAGCAGCCCGCCGTTCCCGCCGCCCGCCTCGTCCAGACCCTGTTCCAGCAGCGGCCAGGTCTCCTTCGAGTAGAGCGCGGACGCGATACCGGTGGTGGCCAGCGTCTGCGTCAGGGCCCGGTCGCCGAGCCCGTCGATGGGCTCCTCCTCCAGCTCGCCCAGGAGATCGGCGATGCCCTGCTCGACCTCCTGCGGGGTGGCCCCGGGCAGAGAACAGTCGTCGCGCTCCGCGCAGTCCTTCGTGAAGTTGTCCAGGGCGAGCTGGAACCCCTCCGCCTGGCCGAGGGAGGACTGCTCGGCGTTCTTCGTGGGGTCGACCACCGCGTCGAAGACCGCCCGGCCGACCTTGTCCGGGAAGAGATGGGCGTACACGCCGCCCAGTTCGGTTCCGTACGAGATGCCGAAGTAGTACAGCTTGTCGTCGCCCAGCACCGTACGCAGCAGGTCCATGTCGCGGGCGGCGTTCGTCGTGCCCACGAAGGGGAGTTCGGGGCCGGAGTTCTCCTCGCAGTCCGCGATGAAGTCCTTCTGCCCCTGGACGAACTGCTTCTCCTCGGCCGCGTCGTCCGGGGTGGAGTCCTCCTGGTAGAAGGCGTCCAGCTGGGCGTCGTCCGCGCACTGGACGCCCTCGCTGCGGCCGACCCCGCGCGGGTCGAAGCTCACCAGGTCGTACCGGGTGCGGAGCCGGTCGTACTCGGTGCCGAACGCGGGCAGCGTCGCGACACCGGACGCGCCGGGCCCGCCGAAGTTGAAGACCAGCGAGCCGATCCGCCGCTGCTGGTCCTTGGCCTTGGCCCGGATCAGCGCCAGCTCGATCGTGCGGCCGTCCGGCTTCGCGTAGTCGAGGGGTACGTCCATGAAGGTGCACTCCCACACCACACCGCCGGGCAGCGGGGACGGTGACTCGCCGCCGCCCTGGGCCGTGTTCGGGGGCGGGCAGGGGGACCAGTCCAGCTTCTGCGAGGACAGGTCGTCGGCGGTGGCGGTCGGCGAGGCGGTCGAGGCCCCGGTGGGCGTCGAGGACCCGTCCCCGTCGCCGTCGTCCGAACAGGCGGCCAGCGGCAGCAGCACGGTGGCGGTGGCGGCGAGGGCGGCGGCGCGCAGGGCGGGGGAAGTCCTCATGCCCCCATCGTGCGGCGGGCCGCCGGGGAGCGCGGCCGGGCGCGGTCCATGCGGGTGGCGGGCGGGGCGGGTGCGGACGGGCGGCGGGGCCGTTACGAGAAGGCGGGCGGGCGGCCGCTACCGCTCGCGCCCGCCCGGCCCGATCGCCGCTCGCCCTCGCGGGGCCCCGGCCGTCCCCCTACAGCTCGCCCTTGCGGGTCAGCTGGTTGAAGGCGATCCACCCCGGCAGCACCGGCAGCCACAGCGTCATCACGCGGTACAGCAGCACCGCGGGCGCCGCCACCTCCTTCGGCAGCCCGACCGCGATCAGGCCCAGCGTCAGGGCCCCCTCGACCGCACCCATACCGCCCGGCGTCGGGGCGGCCGAGCCGAGCGCGTTCCCGGCGAGGAAGACCACCGCGATGCTCGCGTAGCTCAGCTGGGGGACGTCCGGGCCACTGAAGGCGCGGATCGAGGCGTCCAGGCAGAGCACGAACAGGCCGGTCAGCAGCAGCATGCCGCCGATGCCGGTGAGCAGCTTCTGCGGCCGCTGCACCACGTCCAGCATGCGCGGCACGACCCCGGCGAACAGCGACCGCACCCGGGTGACCACGAACTTCCGCAGGAACGGGATCGCCGTCACCACCAGCACCAGCACCGCGACCGTCAGCAGACCCGCGATCACGGTCCGGGACGGAGTCAGCGAGTCCGGTGTCTTCTCCGTACCCGTGAGATAGCCGAACAGCGCCAGCAGCATGATGTGGGCGCCGAGCCCGAAGAGCTGCGACGCTCCCACGCTCGCCACCGCGAGACCGGGGCGCACCCCGGCCCGCTGGAGGAAGCGGGTGTTCAGCGCCACGCCGCCGACCGCCGCGGGCGCCACGATCTTCACGAACGAGCCGGCCACCTGCGCCTGCACGGTCTTCAGGAACGACACCCGCTCGGGCACGAAGCCCAGCAGGCTCATCGCCGCCGCCACATAGCTCAGCGCCGAGAAGCCGAGGGCGGCCGCCACCCAGCCCCACTCCGCCTGCTCCACGACCGTCCCGAAGTCGGCCTGGGTGACCTGCGAGATCAAGAAGTACGCGGCGATGGCCCCGGCGATGAAGCTGAACAGGGTGCGCGGCTTGATCCGCTCCAGGCGGACCGGTTCGACCGGGGCCTGCGGGCGGATCAGCAGCACCTGACGGCGGATCTGGGCGAGCAGATCCTCCTCGCGGGCCTCCTCCAGCGCATCGTCGATGGCGCGCTTCTCGGCCTGCTTCTCGGTGCGCAGCGACTTCCGCTCGGCCTTGGACCCCGCCTTGGACCCGGCCCCGGATCCGGTCGCGGGGCCGCCCGCCGCCTGCTCGGTGCTCGCCTGCTCCGCCTTCGCCTGCTTGGCCGTCTGCGAGGCCTCCACCACCGCTTCCCGCTCGCGCTGCGAACGCTCGCGGGCGATCCGGCGCAGCGTCGCCCGCGTGGAGCGGCTCAGCGCGATCGGCTGGAGCAGCGGCAGACAGTCCGCCACCGCGTCCGGGCCGAGCACGGCCAGCGCCCCGGCGACCGACCGCTCGGCCCCCACCCGCAGCCCCAGCGTGGTCAGCAGCTGGGCCACGTCCATCCGCAGCACCAGATCGCCCGCGGCGATCTCCCCGCCGCGCAGATCCGTCACGAACGCCCTGCCGGAACGATCCACCAGCAGCGCGTCCCCGGTCAGCCTGCGGTGCGCGATCCGCCGCGACTGGAGGGCCTTCACCTGACGCCAGGCGCTGCGCACCAGATCGTCGGTGATCTCCTCGTCCTCCATCTGGTCCAGCGACCGGCCGCCGATGTGCTCGTACACCAGCATCACCGCGTCGGGTCCCAGCTCCGACGTGGCGATCAGCTTGGGCGCGTTCGCCCCGGCGGCGATGGCCGCGTACGCGAGCAGCGCCTCCTGCTCCAGCGCCTGGCGCAACGACTGGATCGAGCGCCGCTGGGTGAGCGTACGCAGCGTGATCCGCCGCCAGGCCCGGTAGAAGAACCCCTGGGCCTGCTGTTCCCGGTCGACGACGGTGACGTCCAGCGGCGGCCCGTCCTCCAGCGTCACCAGATAGCGCCGGCCCCGGTCGCCCTGGTCGGTGCTGTCCTTGTCCGGGGCGTCCTCGGTGCGCATCGCCGCGACCGGGCGGAAGCCCACGTGCCGCAGCCCCGCCATCAGGTGCTGGCCGGTGGGGCGGACGTTCGGCGAGCCGACCGCGTACAGCGTCCCGTACGCCACCGTCCAGCCGATCAGCACGGTGAGGATGATCGAGAACGGGGTGGTGTACCCGCCGACGAGCATCGCGAACGCGTCGAGCAGCAGCACCACCCACAGCACCACGCGCCAGCGCGGCCGCCGCGCCATCCCGACCGCCGTCATGTACGCGATGACCGGCGCGAGATAGCCGTGCACCGGGTCGGTCAGACCGCCCGTCGTCTGCGGCTGGGTCAGCGCGTCCTGGATGGTGCCGGGCGCGGTCCGCGAGACCCAGAGGTCGGTGGCGAGCGTCACCCCGTGGGCGAGCACGGCGGCGAGCACCCCGTCCGCGATGCGCAGCCCGTCGCGTTTGATGAGGCGTTCGATGGCGAAGGCGACCGGCACCAGCAGCACGGCGATGCTGGACACCAGACCGGCGATCTTGATCAGCAGATCGGGCGCCTGCTCGGTGCCCTTGGAGATGTCGTCCTCAAGACCGGTGGTGGTGCCCTGGGCGAACGCGGCGATCGCGAGCAGCACACCGATCGCGGCGATGCCGATGAGCAGCCGCATCAGGTCGGAAGGGCGGTGCACCCGGGCGGGGAGCAGCGGCTCGTCCCCGGAGACGCGGTCGGTCAGCGCGGCCTCGGCGGAGGCGAGCGTCGAGCCGGCCAGATGTCCGGTGGTGGACGTCGTGGGGCCGTCGGCGCGGGAGGTTCCGGCGGCGGCGCGGGGCGACGCGGAGGATTCGGGAGCAGCCTGCGGGCGCTCCCCGGCATCGGAGGCGTCCGCCGCCTTCGGTGGCTGCACGCCCTGCTCCTTCGTCGCCTCTGGTTCGTCTTCGTGTTCTGGTATCACCGGTCACCGCCCGCATGATGGTGGCACGGCCCGTAGACAGAGAGGGGCATCAGGGTGCGTTGCACGGGCGCGGGAAGCGCAACATACGCTCCTTTGCTCCCACGTGCACACTGTGTGCCCGGACGGACACGGTTTCGGCCGGGCTGTCGGTGGCGTACGGCAGGATGGGCCGGATGAGCCAGGACCAGACGGACGGGGGCGGCTCCGGCACCGCCCCGCCCGGCGCCGGACCGCCGGTGTACGCGGAGCTGCCGGAGTACGCGGAGCGCGTCCTCGACGTGGCCGAGCTGATCCCGCCCGGCCGGGTGATGACGTACGGCGATGTCGCGGAGTGGCTGGGCGAGGGCGGGCCGCGCCAGGTCGGCCGGGTCATGGCGCTGTACGGGTCGGCCGTGCCGTGGTGGCGGGTCGTCCGCGCCGACGGGACGCTGCTCCCCGCCCACGAGCTGCGGGCGCTGGAGCACTACCGCGCGGAGTCCACGCCGCTGCGCGAGGCGTCCCGCCGGGCGGAGGGCCACATCCCGCGCATCGACATGCGACGCGCCCGCTGGGACGGCAGGCACGCGGCCGGGCCCGGTGGTTCCGGTGGCGGTCCGGACAGCGGCGCGGGCGGGCCGGGCGGCGACGGCACAGGCGGTGCGGCCGGTGGCGCCGGGCGAAGCGAAGGCGGCCCGGGCGGTCCGGGCGAGGAAGCTCACACCTGACAGCTTCCGCCATCCGCCCCCGGCAGCAGCGGCCCGACGCGGCCGCACACGTGACGAGGGACGCAGCACATCCGCTGCCTCCCGCGCCGTCGTCGGCGTAGCGTCGTCATCGCGCGGCACGCTCCGCCCCTCTCCTCGGGCTGTCCCGACTGCCCCGAACCTGTTCCTCATCACCTGTACACCCACCAGGACCGGCGATCCACGTGAGTTCCTCCTCCACCCGGCACAGTCCGCGCCGTGAGTCACGGCCGCGGACCACGGGTGCGTACCGACTGGTGCGCACTCCGCCGGGTTCCGTGGATCCCCCTCTCCTGGACGCGGGCCAGCGCGCGGTGGTTGATCACCCCGGCGGCCCGCTGCTGGTTCTCGCCGGGCCGGGCACCGGCAAGACCACCACCCTCGTCGAATCCGTCGCGGCCCGGGTGAACCGGGGCGGCGACCCCGCCCGCATCCTCGTCCTCACCTTCAGCCGCAAGGCCGCCGTCGAACTGCGCGACCGGATGGCGGCCCGGCTCGGGGCGGCCCGGGGCCCGCAGGCCACCACGTTCCACTCGTACTGCTACGCCCTGGTCCGGGCCCACCAGGACGCCGACCTGTTCGCCGATCCGCTGCGCCTGCTGTCCGGGCCCGAGCAGGACGTCACCGTCCGCGAACTGCTCGCGGGCCAGCTCGACCTGGAGAAGGAGGGCCTGGGCCGGATCCGCTGGCCGGACGAGCTGCGCGCCTGCCTGACCACCCGCGGCTTCGCCGACGAGGTGCGCGCCGTGCTGGCCCGCAGCCGGGAACTGGGCCTCGGCCCGGACGCGCTGGCCGACTTCGCCCGCCGCACCGGCCGCCCGGACTGGACGGCGGCGGCCGAGTTCCTCGCCGAGTACCTCGACATCCTCGACGCCCAGGGCGTCCTGGACTACGCCGAGCTGGTGCACCGCGCGGTCCTGCTCGCCGAGCGCCCCGAGGTCGCGGCGGAGCTGGCCGGCCGGTACGACGCGGTGTACGTCGACGAGTACCAGGACACCGATCCCGCGCAGGTGCGCCTGCTGCACGCGCTGGCGGGGAACCGGGGGCGCGCGCCGGAGTACGCCCGGGGGTATGGAGAGGACACGGACGGCGGGGGTGCGCACGGCGAGGGTGCGCGCGGGGACGCGCACGGCGAGGGCGTGCGCGGCGAGGGCGTGCGCGGCGAGGGCGTGCGCGGCGAGGGCGTGCGCGGCGAGGGCGTGCGCGGCGAGGGCGTGCGCGGCGAGGGCGTGCGCGGCGAGG
>NZ_LZRD01000060.1 GCF_001687325.1 Streptomyces sp. PTY087I2
GAAACCGCCATCACCACCCACCCCCACATCACCCACACCACCGTCCTCCTCCGCGAAGACCACCCCGGCAACAAACAACTCATCGCCTACACCCTCCCCACCCCCGGACACACCCCCGACACCGACCAACTCCGCACCCACGCAGCCACCCACCTCCCCGACCACATGATCCCCGCAGCATTCATCACCCTCACCGAACTCCCCCTCACCACCAACGGAAAACTCGACCGCAAAGCCCTCCCCGCACCCAACTTCACCCACCAGACCACCGGCCGCAGCCCACGCAACCCCCGCGAAGCAACCCTCTGCACCCTCTTCGCCGAAACCCTCAACCTCAACACCATCACCATCGACGACAACTTCTTCAACCTCGGCGGCGACAGCATCGTCTCCATCCAGCTCGTCAGCCGCGCCCGTGCGGCCGGGCTCGTCTTCACGCCGCGCGACGTCTTCCAGCACCGCACCGTCGAGGCGATCGCCGCCATCGCGGTGGCCACCGACGGCAGCGCGGTCGATACCCCGAACGATCCCGAAGCGGGGACCGGTGAGCTCCCGGCGACGCCGATCATCCACTGGCTCTCCGAGGCAGGCGGCGAGATCGACGGCTTCTACCAGGCCATGGTCGTCCGGACACCCGCCACCGCCACCGTGGAGACACTCACCACGACGCTCCAGTCCCTCATCGACCACCACGACATCCTGCGCCTGCGGACCACGCGGGCCGAGGGCCGCCCATGGACGTTCAGCGTCCGGCCCAGGGGCGACGTCGACGCCTCGTCGCTCCTGCGCCGCGTCGACACCGCCGGCGTCCACGGCAGCGAACTGCGCAGCCTGATGGCGGAGGAGACCAAGCCGGCTCAGGAGGCTCTCGCGCCCGACGACGGTGTCGTGCTCCAGGCCGTCTGGTTCGACGGTGGTCCGGGCGCCGAAGGGCGACTGCTCCTGATGGCGCATCACCTGGTGGTGGACGGAGTCTCCTGGCGCATACTCCTCCCGGACCTCGCCACCGCCCACGACGCGGTCGAGGCCGGACGGGAGCCCGACTTCGGACAGCCCGGAACCTCCTACCGCGGCTGGGCCCGGGGGCTGGTCGAGGCCGCCTCCACCGAGGCACGCACCGCGGAACTGGACACCTGGACCGCCATGCTCGGGGCCGAGGACCCGTTGCTCGGCAACCGTCCTCTCGACCCGGCCAGGGACACCGCGGCCACCAGCCGCGCGCTCTCCGTCGAGCTTCCGACCCACCTCACCGAGCCCCTGCTCACCACCGTTCCCGCCGTCTTCCACGCGGGCGTCAACGACATCCTTCTCACCGGGTTCGCACTGGCCGTCGCCGACTGGCGACGCCGCCGCGGGCAGAACACCACCGGAACGCTGATCGATCTGGAGGGTCATGGCCGTGAGGAACTCGTCCCCGGCGCCGACATCTCCCGCACCATCGGCTGGTTCACCAGCCTCTACCCCGTACACCTCTCCCCCGGCATCACCGAAGACGCCTGGGAAGAGATCTGGACCGGCGGCCCCGCCGTCGGCAACGCCGTCAAAAGCATCAAGGAACAACTCAGGGCCCTGCCCGACAACGGCGCCGGCTACGGCCTCCTCCGCCACCTCAACCCCGACAGGTCTCCCGCTCCCGAGGCGGACAGCGGGGTGAGCGGCGGCAGCGACGACGGCATGCGGCTCAGGTACGCGTTCGTCCTCAGTGCCGCGGCGATCGACGGACCCGACGGGCCCACGCTGTCGGCCGGCTGGTCATGGCCGCAGGAACTGATCGCCGAGGAAGACGTACGCGACCTGGCGGAGAGCTGGTTCCGGGCCCTGGAGGCGATCGTCACGCACGCCGAAGGGCCGGACGCCGGCGGTCGCACCGCCTCCGACTTCTCGCTCGGAGGTCTGTCGCAGGACGAGATCGCCGAGTTCGAAGACGACTTCCTGCTCTGAGCGGAGATCACTGATGCCGAAGGAAAACGCGATGAAGAAGTCCGGGCTCGAGGATGTTCTCCCGCTCTCGCCCATGCAGCAGGGGCTGCTGTTCCACTCGATGTACGACGAGGACGACGCCGACGTCTACACCATCCAGCTCAGCTTCGCGATCGAGGGTGAGCTGGACGCGGAAGCGCTGCGCCGGGCCGCTGCCGGTGTGTTGCGCCGGCACGCCAGTCTGCGAGCCGGGTTCCGGCCCCGTAAGAACGGCGAACCGGTCCAGGTGATCTCCCGCGAGGTGGAACTGCCGTGGGCCGAAGTCGATCTGCGTGGCCTGTCCGACGCCGAACGCGAAGGGGAGCTGGCACGGCTGATCGCCGACGACCGCGCCCGCCGGTTCGACCTGGCCCGTCCTCCGCTGATGCGCTTCACTCTCATCAGCGTCGGTCAGGACCGCTACCGGTTTCTGGTGACACATCATCACATTCTGCTGGATGGATGGTCGTTCGCCCGCGTTCTGGGTGAGCTGTTCGAGCTCTACGGCACAGGCGGTGACGATTCCGGGCTGCCTCGTGTGACGCCGTACCGCGAGTACCTCACCTGGCTGGGCCGGCAGAACCGCCCGGCCGCCGAAGCGGCCTGGCGGCACTCCCTGGCGGGCCTCGACGGGCCCTCGCTGCTCGCCACCGGGAGCCGGAGCACTTCACTCAGCCGGGGACAGCTCAGCGTGGAGCTGTCGGCCGAGCGGACCGCGGCGCTCGGCCGGGCCGCCCGGCGGGCGGGGGTGACGGTCAACACCGTGGTCCAGGCGGCCTGGGCCATGACGCTTGGGCGACTGGCCGGCCGCGACGACGTCGTGTTCGGTGCGACGGTCTCGGGCCGTCCGGCCGACATCCCCGGGGTCGAGTCGATGGTGGGTCTGTTCATCAACACCCTGCCGGTACGGGTCCGCATCGATCCCGCCGAGACCCTGAACGATCTACTGGCCCGGATTCAGGACGAGCAGTCGGAGCTGATGCCGCACCAGCACCTCGGGCTCAACGAGATCCAGCGGCTGAGCGGGCACAGCGAGCTCTTCGACTCGATCCTCGTCTTCGAGAACTTCCCGGTCGACTCTCAGAGCCTCCAGAAGTCCTCCGGTGCGCTCGGCATCGTGGCGAGCGAGAACCGCGACGACACCCACTACCCGCTCACCATCGCCGTACTCGTCGGCGAGACCATGGAACTCGCCCTGGCCTACCAGCCGGATGTGCTGGATCCCGCGCTGGCGCGGTCTCTCGCCGACAGCCTCGTGCTTCTTCTCGCCACGGTCGACGCGGACGCCGAACGTGCGGTTGGGCTGAGGCAGTTCGGCTCCCCCGAGCAGAACGCGCTGCTGCTGGCGCAGAGCACCGGACCCGTGCTGGAGCTGCCGGCCGGGGAGACGCTGCACGGCCTGCTGGAGTCGCAGGCGGCACTCACCCCGGACGCCACGGCTCTGGTGTGCGGCACGGAGCGGCTGACGTTCGCCGAGCTCAACGGCCGTGCCAACCGTATGGCCCGGCTGCTCGTCGAGCAGGGGGCCGGGCCCGAGCGGGTCGTGGCTCTCTCGCTGCCCCGCTCGGCGGACCTGGTTGTGGCCCTGTACGCGGTGCTCAAGTCGGGTGCCGGGTATCTGCCCCTGGACCCGGAGTACCCGGCCGACCGGGTGGCGTATCTCTTCGACGACGCTGCTCCCGCGTGCCTGATCACCGATCACGGCACCGCGGCGGGGCTGCCCGACGTGACGGCCGGGACACCGCGGGTCGTCCTGGACGACCCCGCGACCGAGCGGGCCCTGGCCGGTCTGCCGGACAAGGACCTCGTCCAGGCCGATCGGATCGCCCCGGTGGGGTCCGGCCACCTCGCGTATGTGATCTACACCTCGGGTTCGACGGGCCGGCCCAAGGGCGTCGCGGTCGAGCACCGCAACGCCGTGAGCCTCTTCCACAGTCAGCGGGCCCAGCTCTTCCGGCCCGGGGCGCAGGCGCTGGGAGACCGGCAGGTGCGCGCCGGCGTCACGGCGGCCTTCACCTTCGACGCGTCGGTCAACGGTCTGATCTGGATGCTGGACGGCCATGAGCTGCACGTCATCGACGACGAGGTGCGCCGGGACCCGGAGCAGATGGTCGGCTACGTACGGCAGCAGCGCCTCGACTTCGTCTTCTCCACGCCGACCTATCTGCGGCAGCTGCTGGCGGCCGGACTGATGGATGCCGCCGAGCACCGCCCGCGCCTGCTGGAGATCGGTGCCGAGGCGACCGACGACGCTCTCTGGCAGGAGATGCGGGAGCTGCCCGACGTCTCCGCCTTCAACTACTACGGCCCGACCGAATGCACCGTCGTCACCCTCTGCCTCCCCTTCTCGGAGAGCGAGAAGCCTCTGATCGGCAGGGCGCTGGGGAATACCCGGGCGTATGTCCTCGACAGTCGGCTGAGACTGCTTCCCGCGGGCATGACGGGCGAGTTGTACATCGCGGGACCGCAGGTGACGCGCGGCTATCCGGGGCGCTCGGCTCTGACATCCGAGCGGTTCGTCGCGGACCCGTACGGCGGTCCGGGCGAGCGGATGTACCGCACCGGCGATGTCGTGCGCCGTACGGCCGACGGGCTGCTGGAGTACCTGGGACGCGCGGACGACCAGGTGAAGATCCGCGGATTCCGCATCGAGCTCGGCGAGATCGACTCGGTGCTGACGGGCCACTCGTCGGTCGCGCACAGCGCGGTGGTGGTGCGGGAGGACCAGCCCGGCGTCAAGCGCCTCGTCGCCTATGTCGTCCCGGCCGGCTCGAGCGCCGACACCGAGGTGCTGCGCGCCCATGTGTCGGACCGGGTGCCGGAGTACATGGTGCCGTCGGCGTTCGTCGTCCTGAACGACCTGCCGATGACCGCCAACGGGAAGCTGGACCGCAAGGCGCTGCCCGCACCCGACTTCAGCCGCCAGGTCGTCGGCCGCGGCCCTCGCACTCCGCGCGAGGAACTGCTCTGCGGACTGTTCGCGGAGGTTCTCGGCCTGCCGGAGGTCGGTATCGACGACAGCTTCTTCGAGCTCGGCGGCGACAGCATCATCTCGATTCAGCTCGTCAGCCGGGCCCGCCGTGCTGGACTGGCTCTCACGCCCCGTGACGTCTTCCAGCTGCGAACCGTGGAGGCGCTGGCCGCCTCCGCACAGCTCGCCGAGGAGGCGGGGAGCAGCACCGCCGGAGAGTCCGGCCCGGACAGCGCGACCGGCGCGGTGCCGCTGACGCCGATCATCCACCATCTGCGGGAGACCGGCGGTCCCGTGGACGGGTTCAACCAGGCCATGATGATGCAGGTCCCGGGCGACTACGACCTCGGGACGCTGACCAAGGCGTTCCAGGGGGTGCTCGACCACCACGACGCGCTGCGGTTGCGGCTGGACAGGGCGCCGGACGGCACCTGGTCGCTGGAGGTTCCCCCCCGGGGCGCTGTCCGGGCCGAGGATGTCGTGCGCCGGGCCGACGCGCGTGCCGTGCCGCTGAGCGAGGCCGCGCAGGCCGCCCAGGAGCGGCTGTCCCCCCGCGACGGGGTGATGGTGCAGGTGGTGTGGCACGACGCGGGTCCCGACGCCCCCGGGCAGGTTATGTTCATGGCGCACCACCTCGTCGTGGACGGGGTGTCCTGGCGCATCCTGATGCCCGACCTCGTCGCCGCGTACGAGGCGGTCTCAGCCGGCCGTGAGCCGGACCTGGAACCGGTGGGCACTTCGTTCCGCGCCTGGGCCGACGGGCTGGTGCGGGCGGCCGGGGAGCGTACCGGCGAGCTGGACATCTGGACCGCCATGCTCCAGGGCGAGGATCCCCTCCTCGGTTCCCGCCCGCTCGACGCGCGCCGTGACGTCGTGGCGACGTCCGGGGGCCTGTCGGTCTCGCTGCCCGCCGACATCACGCGGGCGCTGCTGTCCCAGGTGCCCGCGGCGTTCCACGCGGGCGTCAACGACGTACTGCTCACCGGCTTCGCACTGGCGGTGACGGACTGGCAGCGGCGGCGGGGCCGCGACTGCTCCAGCGCGCTGATCGATCTGGAGGGTCATGGCCGTGAGGAACTCGTCCCCGGCGCCGACATCTCCCGCACCATCGGCTGGTTCACCAGCCTCTACCCCGTACACCTCTCCCCCGGCATCACCGAAGACGCCTGGGAAGAGATCTGGACCGGCGGCCCCGCCGTCGGCAACGCCGTCAAAAGCATCAAGGAACAACTCAGGGCCCTGCCCGACAACGGCGCCGGCTACGGCCTCCTCCGCCACCTCAACCCCGACACAGGCTGGGCGGTTCGGCCTCCGAGGAGGAAGGCGACTCCGGGAGCGGGCTGGGCGGAGCCGCCGACCCCCAGATGCCGCTGACCCACGCGCTGACGCTCAACTCGATGGCGCGGGAGACGCCCCAGGGGCCGTCCCTGGTCGCCAACTGGTCCTGGCCGCAGGAGCTGTTCGACGAGGACGAGGTGCGGGACCTGGCCCAGACCTGGTTCCGCGCCCTGCGGGCGATCGTCACGCACGCCGAAGGCCCGGGTACGGGCGGCCACACACCGTCCGACCTCTCACTGGTCCGGCTGGCGCAGAGCGAGATCGACGAACTGGAGGCCGGGCAGCCGAAGCTGTCGGACGTTCTGCCGCTCGCCCCGCTCCAGGAAGGTCTGCTCTTCCACGCCCTCTACGACCAGCAGGGCTACGACGTCTACACCGTCCAGTTCTCCTTCGAGATCGGCGGTGAGCTGGACGGCGCGGCGCTCCGGGCGGCCGCGGACACCCTCCTCAAGCGCCACGCCAACCTGCGGGCCGGGTTCCGGACTCTGGACAACGGGGAGGCCGTCCAGGTGATCCCGGCCGAGGTGCGGCTGCCGTGGTCCGAGCTCGACCTCAGTGGTCTGTCTCCGTCGCGCCGTGAGGCCGAGCTGGCCCGTCACCTGGACGAGGACCGCAACCGGCGCTTCGATCTGACCGCTCCCCCGCTGGTGCGGTTCAGTCTGGTCGCCCTCGGTGAGGGGCAGCACCTCTTCACGATCACCAACCACCACATCCTGCTGGACGGCTGGTCCTACCCGGTGCTGCTGGGAGAGTTGTTCGAGCTGTACGCCGCGCAGGGAGACGACTCCGCTCTGCCCCGGGTGGCCCCCTACCGGGACTACCTCGTCTGGCTGGCCAAGCAGGACCGCGGTGCTGCCGCGGAGGCGTGGACCCGGGCGCTCGACGGTCTCGACGAGCCGACGCTGCTGGCGCCGGTGGCCCCCGGGCGGTTGCCGGTCGTCCCGGAGCGAATCTCGCAGGAGCTGTCACCTGAGTTCGCGGTGGCCCTGCGTGAGAGGGCCCGTGAGCACGGCGTCACGCTGAACACGCTCATGGGGGTCGCCTGGGCCATCACCCTGGGACACCTGACCGGCCGGGACGACGTGGTGTTCGGCACCACGGTGTCGGGCCGACCGCCGGAGATCCCGAACATCGAGTCGATGGTGGGGCTGTTCATCAACACCCTGCCGGTACGGGTCCGGCTCGATCCCGCCGAAACGGTGGGCGACCTCCTGCGCCGCGTCCAGGACCAGCAGTCCGAGCTGATGGCCCACCAGCACGTGGGGCTCACCGACATCCGGGAGATGACCGGGCTGGGTGAGCTCTTCGACACGATCCTCGTGTACGAGAACTACCCGGTGGACAACGAGGCGATGGCACAGTCGCTCGGCGATCTGACGGTTCGGGGCACCGAGCCCCTCGACGCCACGCACTACCCGATCGGCGTCACGGTGATGCCGATGGGTGAACGGCTGCTGGTGCGGGCGGACTACCGCGGCGATGTCTTCGCCCCGGAAGCCGCCGAACGCGTCCTCGGTCACCTGCTGCGCGTGGCTGAGGCGATGACCGATCCCCTGCGTCCGGTGCGCGAGCTCGATGTGCTGTCCGACGCCGAGCGCCGCCGGCAGCTCGTCGACTGGAACGACACGGCCCGCGACGTGCCCGACGCGGTCCTCGCGGAGCTGTTCGAGGCCCAGGCCGCGCGGACACCCGACGCCGAGGCACTGCTGTCCGGCGGCACACGCCTGTCCTACGCGCAGCTCAACACCCGGGCCAATCGGCTGGCACGGCTCCTGATCGCCCGCGGGGTCGGACCGGGAAGTTACGTGGCGGTGGCCCTGCCGCGGACCGCGGAGCTGCCGATCGCTCTGCTCGCGGTGGCCAAGACCGGCGCGGCGTACCTGCCGATCGACCCGGACTACCCGGCGGACCGGGTCTCGTACATCTTCTCGGACGCGCGGCCCGTCTGTGTGATCGCCGGCACGAGCACGGCGACGGGACTGCCGGTGGACCCCTCCGACCTGGTCGTCGTCGACGGCGGGACCACGCAGGCCGCTCTGGCGGCCCTCTCGGAGGACAACCTGGCCGCCGTGGAACGGCCCGGTCCGCTCTCGCCCGCGAGCCCGGCGTACGCCATCTACACCTCCGGTTCCACGGGCCGGCCCAAGGGTGTCGTGGTGTCGGCCGGGAACCTGGTCAACTTCCTCTTCGCCATGCGTGAGCGGGTGTCTCCGCAGCCGTCCGACCGGCTGCTCGCCGTGACGACGGTAGCGTTCGACATCGCAGGGCTTGAGCTGTATTTGCCGCTGGTCTGCGGAGCGTCGGTGGTGATCGCCGCCTCGGACGAGGTCCGGGACACCGCGCTCCTCGCCGAGCTGGTGAGGAGCAGGGGGGCGACCATCCTGCAGGCGACCCCTTCGCTCTGGCAGAGTCTGGTCACCGAGCGCCCCGAAGCCGTGCGCGGCCTGCACATGCTGGTCGGCGGGGAGGCGCTGCCCGCTCCGCTGGCCCGGTCGATGGCCGCGCTCGGCTCCCGGGTCGTGAACCTCTACGGCCCGACGGAGACGACCATCTGGTCCGCCGCCGCCGAGGTCTTCGCCGAGGGCGACCCGTCCATCGGGCGTCCCATCGCCAACACCCAGGTGTACGTGCTGGACGCCGGGCTGCGGTTGATGCCGGCGGGCATACCGGGAGAGCTCTACATCGCGGGAGAGGGAGTCGCACACGGGTACCGCGGCCGGCCGGGCCTGACCGCCGAGCGCTTCGTCGCCAGCCCCTTCGGCACCGCGGGCGAGCGGATGTACCGCACCGGCGACCTGGTGAAGTGGCGGCCGGACGGACAGCTGGAGTTCGTGGGCCGTGTCGATCACCAGGTGAAGATCCGCGGTTTCCGGATCGAACTGGGCGAGATCGAGAGCGCCGTCGCCGCCCATCCGGCCGTCGGCCAGGTCACGGCGCTGGTCAGGGAGGACCGGCCGGGTGACAAGCGTGTGGTGGCCTACGTCGTGCCCGCGCGGAGCGATGAGGAGCCGGACGCCGACGAGCTGCGGAGCCGGGCGGCGCTGACGCTTCCGGAGTACATGCTGCCCTCGGCCTTCGTGGTACTGAAGGCGTTCCCGCTGACGCCGAACGGGAAGCTGGACCGCAAGGCCCTGCCCGCGCCCGACTTCGGCGGCCTGGCCTCGTCCCGCGGCCCCCGGGACCCGCGTGAGGAGGTCCTCTGCACGCTCTTCGCGGAGATCCTCGGCCTGGAGACCGTAGGAATCGACGACAGCTTCTTCCAGCTCGGGGGCCACTCCCTCCTCGCCACCCGCCTGGTCAGCCGCGTCCGTACGGTGTTCGACGTCGAACTCGCGGTGCGCGAAATCTTCGAACAGCCGACCGTCGCCGGGCTCGCGCAGCGCCTGGACACCGCCGACGGCTCCCGTCAGGCGCTGGGCGTGATGCGGCGTCCGGCGGAGATCCCGTTGTCGCCGGCCCAGCGGCGGCTGTGGTTCCTCAACCGCTTCGAGGGGCCGAACGCCGCGTACAACATTCCGCTCGCCACCAGGCTGCTCGGCGACGTGGACCCCGCTGCTCTCCAGGCCGCGCTGCGCGATGTGGTGGACCGCCACGAGAGTCTGCGGACGGTCTTCCCCGACACCGACGGCCGCCCCCGCCAGGACATCCTCAGCTCCGATGCGGCCGCCCCGGAGCTGCCGGTCACGGTGGTGTCCTCGACGGAACTGGACGGCGCGGTGGGCGCCGCGGCCCGGGAGGGTTTCGACCTGGCGCGGGACATCCCGCTGCGGGCGCGGCTCTTCCGGGTCTCCGCCGACGAGCACGTGCTGCTGATCGTGGTGCACCACATCGCGGGCGACGGCTGGTCGCTGACGCCCCTGGCACGGGATGTGGCGACGGCATACCGGGCGCGGCTGTCCGGGGCGGCCCCGGGGTGGGAACCGCTGCCGGTCCAGTACGCGGACTACACCCTGTGGCAGCGGCAGGTGCTGGGCGAGGAGAGCGACCCGGACAGCGCGCTGGCCGGACAACTGGACTACTGGCGTGCGGCGCTGGCGGATCTCCCCGAGGAGATACCGCTGCCCATGGACCGGCCGCGTCCGCCGGTGGTGGACTACCGGGGCCGGACGATTCCGCTGCGGCTGCCCGCGTACATCCATCAGCGGGTCGTGGACCTGGCGCACGCGTGCGGCGCGAGTGTGTTCATGGTGATGCAGGCCGCGGTCGCGGCCCTGCTCGGCAAGCTGGGCGCCGGGGACGACATCCCGCTCGGCAGCGTGATCGCGGGCCGCACGGACGAGGCGCTGGACGACGTCGTCGGCTTCTTCGTCAACACGCTGGTCCTGCGCACCGACCTCTCGGGCAATCCGTCCTTCCGCGAGCTCGTCGAACAGGCCAGGGCGACCGACCTGGCCGCCTACGCGCACCAGGACGTGCCCTTCGAGCGCCTGGTGGAGGAACTCAACCCGGTCCGTTCCATGGCCAGGCACCCTCTTTTCCAGGTCATGCTGGTGTTCCAGAACAACGCGACCGTGCAGACCGAGGTGCCCGGGGCCCGGATGCTCCCGTACCCGACCGGCACGGACGTCGCCAAGTTCGACCTGTCGTTCCAGTTCGGCGAGCGGCTGGACCCGGACGGCGCCCCGGCGGGCATCGAGGGCAGCATCGAGTTCGCGCTGGAGCTCTTCGACCCGGAGACGGTCGAGGCGCTGGCCGTGCGGCTGGAGCAGTTCCTCGACGTGGTGACCGCCGATCCCGCGCGCGCCGTCGCAGGGGTCGACGTCCTCACTCCGCAGGAGCGGCAAACGATCCTGGTCGAGTGGAACGACACCGAACGGCCCCTCGAACCGGTCACCCTGCCCGGGCTCTTCGAGGCCCAGGTGTCCCGCACCCCATCGGCGGTCGCCGTGGACGCCGGGCATCTCAGGCTCACGTACGCGGAGGTGAACGAACGCGCCAACCGGCTCGCGCACATCCTGCTCGAACGCGGCGTGGGGGCCGAGTCCGTCGTCGCCCTCGCACTGCCCCGCTCGGTGGAGATCGCGGTGGCCCAGCTCGCCGTGGTGAAGGCCGGCGCCGCCTATCTGCCGGTGGACCCGGACTATCCGGCCGAACGCATCGCCTACATCCTCGATGACGCGGCCCCGGTGCTGGTCATCACCGACACGGAGCACGCGGGACGGCTTCCGGAGGGCGGTGGCGCACCGCGCCTCCTCCTGGACGGCACCGATCTCTCCGGGCGGCCAACGCACAACCCGGCGGTGCCGATCCACACGGCACAGCCCGCGTACCTCATCTATACGTCCGGTTCGACCGGCCGCCCCAAGGGCGTCGCGGTCACCCACCACGGGCTGGCCAGCTTCGCGGCCGTGGAGGTGGAGCGGTTCGACGTCACGGGTGACAGCCGGGTACTGCAGTACGCATCACCCAGCTTCGACGCATCGGTGCTGGAGATCTGCATGACGTACGCGGCGGGCGCCACACTCGTGGTGCCGCCCCCGGGGCCGCTTGCCGGGGACGTGCTGGCCGAGGTGCTGCTGGAACACGAGGTGACGCACGCGCTGATTCCGCCCGCTGCGCTGGCATCGGTACCGGCCGGCGGCTTCCCCGCCTTCCGGTCCCTGGTGGTCGGCGGCGACGCCACCTCCGCGGAACTCGTCGACCGATGGGCTCCGGACCGCCGGATGGTGAATGCCTACGGTCCGACCGAGTCCACCGTCGCGGCCACGATCGGCCGGCCGCTGACGGCCGGCACGGGCACTCCGACGATCGGGCGCCCGGTGCACAACAGCCGGGTGTACATCCTGGACTCGGGTCTGAGCCCGGTCCCGGCCGGAGTCGCCGGTGAGCTGTACATCGCCGGCGCCGGCCTGGCCCGTGGCTATCTCGGTCGGTCCTCGCTGACCTCGGAGCGGTTCGTCGCCTGCCCGTTCGGCGGTCCGGGCGAGCGGATGTACCGGACCGGCGACCTGGCCTGCTGGACGGCAGAGGGTGAGATCAGGTACCTGGGGCGCGCGGATGACCAGGTGAAGATCCGGGGCTTCCGCATCGAGCTGGGAGAGATCGAGTCCGCGCTGCTCTCCCACGGCCGGGTGGCGCAGGCCGTGGTCACCGTCCGGGCGCAGCAGACCGGCGAGCCCGCGCTGGTGGCCTACACGGTGGCCGGGGACGAGGGGGCCGCCGATCAGGCGGAGCTGCGCCGGCACCTGGCGGCGTCCCTGCCCTCGTACATGGTGCCCACCGCCTTCGTACGGCTCGACGCCCTGCCGGTGACGCCCAACGGCAAGCTCGACCACAAGGCGCTGCCCGCCCCCGACCTCGGTGAGCTGGCCGGGTCGCGTGGTCCGCGCGTGCCCCGGGAGGAGCTGCTGTGCGGTCTGTTCGCGGAGGCCCTGGGCCTGGAACGGGTCGGCATCGACGGCAACTTCTTCGAACTGGGCGGCGACAGCATCGTCTCCCTTCAGCTCACCAGCCGGATCCGCTCGGTCCTCGGTGTCAAGATCAGCAACCGCGCCCTCTTCGAGACGCCCACCGTGGCATCGCTCGTCGAGAGCCTCGGCTCCGGGTCGTCGAGCGACGGCTTCGAAGGCCTGCTGCCGCTCCGCGCCGACGGGGAGAAGCCGCCGCTGTTCGCGGTGCACGCCACGGGCGGGCTCGCCTGGGGATACGGCGAGTTCCTCAAGCACATCCGCGCCGAATACCCCGTCTACGGCCTGCAGGCACGCGGTTTCAAGCCGGGCGACGAACTGGCCCGGAGCGTACCGGAGATGGCCGCGGACTACATCGAGCAGATCCGTAAGGTCCAGCCGCACGGCCCGTACCACCTCATCGGCTGGTCCATGGGTGCGTTGACCGCCTACGAGATCGCCACCCAACTCCAGGATGCGGGAGAGGAGATCGGCCTTCTGGTCAATCTCGACCAGATTCCGTTCGAGGAGTACTTCGGCGCCGATCAGCCCGAATACACCGAGCAGATCGTCTTCCGCGCACTGCTGATGGTCGCGGGATTCGACGTCGATTCCATCGGTGAGGACGTCGTATTCGAATACGCCCAGGTCATGGAAATGGTCAGCAGCCGGGACAGCGCCTTGGGGAGCCTCGAACCGCATCACATCGACGCGTTCGCCAAGGTGATGAAGAACAACTACCGCATCGTGACGGAATTCCGTCCCAAGAAGCTGCGGGGCGGCATGACGGTGATCGTCTCGACCACCGAACACGGTGAGGAGGCGGAGCAGCGCATGGTCGACAAGTGGAGTCCGTACGTCGGCGGGGGCATCGACACCCACCCCCTGGCCGTGACCCACAACGACATGATGTCGCCGGGCCCCGTCTCGGAGATCGGCCGCCTGGTCCACGACCGGCTCCGGTCTCTCGGCGGGCCGCCCGTGGCAGCTAGCTGACTCCTCCCTTGCGGCGGTCCTCCGGCCGCCTCTTTGATGAGCAGAAATGCCCGTAACGCTTGGCCAATCCCCGATGTGGAAGTGGACGGATATGGAGACAGCGATCTCTGCGGAAGGACTCCGCAAGAAATACGCGGACAATGTGGTGCTGGACAGCATCGACCTGTCCGTCGCCAAGGGCGAGGTGCTGGGACTGCTCGGTCCGAACGGTGCGGGGAAAACCACGATCGTGCGTATCCTCGCCACGCTGTTGCCGTACGACAGCGGGAAGGTCACGGTCGCCGGGTTCGACCTCGCCAAGGACAAGCGCGAGATCCGTCGCCGTATCGGTCTGACCGGGCAGTACGCGGCAGTCGACGCCCTACTCACCGGGCGGGAGAACCTCCGTCTGATCGGTGTTCTCCTGGGACTGGGGAAGCGCAAGGCGCACACCAGGGCGGAAGAGCTTCTGGAGCAGTTCGACCTGACGCATGCCGCCGACCGGCAGGCCAAGACGTACTCGGGCGGCATGCGGCGCCGACTCGACCTCGCCGCAAGCCTCGTCACCACCCCCACCGTGCTCTTCCTCGACGAGCCGACCACCGGCCTCGACGTGACCAGCAGGAAGCTGTTGTGGGGCATGGTCAGGGAACAGGTGAACAAGGGGGTGTCCGTCCTCCTGACCACGCAGTACCTGGAGGAGGCCGATCAGCTGGCCGACCGGATCGCCGTCCTCAATCAGGGCGGGCTCATCGCCGAGGGCACCCCGGAGGAGCTCAAGCGGAAGGTCGGCGGCGAGCGCCTGGAGGTGTCCGTGGCGACAGAGGCCGATCTTCCGGCCGCGATGCGGGCCGTCCGCCAGGCCTCCGCCGAGGTCCCGTCGGTCAACGAGAAGACGAAGACCGTCTCCATTCCGCTGGCCGGCGGCGTGAACACCCTCGCCTCGGTGACCACCGAACTGAAGGCGGCGGCGGTGGAGCCCGTCGACTTCGCGATCCGCCGTTCCTCCATGGACGACGTCTTCCTCGCGCTCACCGGGCAGCCGGTGTCGGCCGAAGAAGCCGACGACGCCGACGAGACAGGCCCGGGAGCCCGACCCACCGCAGAGCGGCAGACCGTTCAGGGAGAGAAAGCGGCATGACCGAGACCCTTGTCCACTCCTCTGCCCTCATCGGCCGGCACCTTCGGCATCTGGCGCGCACACCACAGCAGTTGCTGAGTGTCACGTTGCTGCCAGTGCTCTTCGTCCTGGTCTTCGGCTATCTCTTCGGCAGCGCGATGGAGGTGCCGGGCGGCCAGTCCTACCAGGACTACATCATGGCCGGCATCTTCGCCCAGGTCGTGCTCGGGAACATGGTCCTGAGCGCCCTCGGAGTCATCTCCGACCTCGACAACGGGCTGATGGACCGCTTCCGGTCGCTGCCGATGTCCCGTTCCGCCGTCCTCATCGGCCGGACCACCCACGATCTGATCCTGACCGTCTGGAGCTTCGCGCTCATGACGGTGCCGGGCTACGTGATCGGCTGGCGCGTGCACGAGGGCATTCCGTCGGCCCTGGGCGGCTTCGGCGTGATGCTCCTCCTGGGGCTGGCCGCTTCCTGGCTCGGTGCCCTGCTGGGCCTGAAGCTGGCCAACGCCGCGGCGGTGAACGCCCTCGGCTCCATCATCGTGATGCCGCTGGCGTTCCTGTCGAACGCGTTCATCCCGCTCGACGGCCTGCCCGGCTGGATGCAGGCGATCTCCCAGTGGAACCCGGTCAGTTCCGTGGTCCAGGCCACTCGGGAGCTGTTCGGGAACGCGCCGCCGGTCCCCGCCAACGCGGCGTTCCCGATGCAGCACGCGGTCCCCATGGCCGTGGCCCTCTCCCTGGCCCTGCTGGTCGTCGCGGTTCCGCTGACGATCCGCGCCTACGAGAAGGCCGCGTCGAAGCAGTAACTCCACCCCACAACGGCAGGGGGCCGGACCGCGACCGCTCATGGACGCTGTCCGGACTCTCTGCGACGAAGACCCTGCAAGAACACATCCTGCAGGGTTTCGTCATATCTCCGCGGCCCTCGGTCCAGACGTACCGATCCGGCTGCCGGATCCTGTCCGCACCGAACCCACTCCACGAAACGGGGGAATGATGATGACCGAGACGAAGGAAAGACCCAAGGGCTCCCGGCTGAGATCACTCACCGGAGTCCGATTTCCAGCACTACTCCTGGTATTCCTCAACCACATCCACCTCGGGATCCCTCTCCGCTCACCGGAGGCCGGAGAGACCTACTACACCTGGGCCGGCTGGATCGGCCAGGCAGGTCTCTCGCTCTTCTTCCTCATCAGCGGATTCCTGCTGGTGTGGACCGCGCGCGAACACGATTCCGCACTGCAGTTCTGGCGGCGCAGGTTCGTACGGATCGCGCCCCTGCACTGGGTGACCTTCGGCCTTTCGCTGGCGATCTTCGCCTATCCGGCTGTCTCCGGCACGGCGGCCGTCCTCAACTTCCTGATGGTCTCGTCGTGGTCGACCGATCCCGAAATCTTCGGCAGCATGAACGCCCCCAGCTGGTCACTGACCTGCCTGGCCCTCTTCTACCTGCTCTTTCCCGCCCTGCACCGGGCCGTGCGGCGCGTTCCGGCGCGACGTCTGTGGTGGTGCGCCGGCGCGGTGGTGGCCGCGATCATCTCCATCACGGTCGTCGTACGGGCGGTGGTCCCCGCAGACCCCATGATCCACCCCCTGTCGCCGGCGTCCTCCCTGGACGCCTTCTACTTCATCCAGATCTTCCCCGTGTCGCGCGTTCTGGAATTCCTCCTGGGAATTCTTCTGGCACGCCTGGTCATCTCCGGCCGGTGGATCGGGGCCGCCCGGCCTCTGCCCGCCACAGCGCTGCTCCTGGCGGGCTTCTTCGTCGCCTACCAGCTACCGCGTGAATACCGGCTCGTCGCCGCGATGATCATCCCGGTCGCCCTGTTCGCCGGCAGTCTCGCCGCGGCCGACATCGCGGGGCGCAAGTCCCTCCTCGCGACCCGGCCCATGCAGTGGCTGGGCGACATCAGCTTCGCGTTCTTCCTGGTCCACTGGCCGGTGATCATGTTCTTCGCCAAGGTCTTCGGCCAGCAACGGATGTACTCGGTATCCGAGTTCATCGCCGTCGCACTGCTGGATCTCACGGTCAGCATCATCCTCGCCTGGCTGCTCACCATCGGCGTGGAACGTCCGCTCGTCCAACTGCTGTCGGGCCCCCGCGGCCGGACCGAGCAGCCGCCGACGGACCCCCTGCCCTCCGTCCCTTCACCCCGACAGGGAGGCCACGACGAGGAAGTGGCGTCACAGACTCACATCTCATGACGCAAGGGGTGTCCCTCCAACCGGAGGGACACCCTTCCTCATCCTGTGGTCTCTCCTGACCATCCCCCCACACAGGAGCAGACATCATGTCCCCCGACCTCTCACGGCCCCGGCTGCCCTCCCTCACCGGCATCCGCTTCCCTCTCATGCTCGTCGTGTTCATCGGCCACGTCGCGCTCATCGTCCCCTTCGCGGATCCCGAAGCCGCGCAGTGGTACCGCCATTATCTGGGCGGAATAGGCAAGGTCGGACTGTCCTGCTTCTTCGTGCTCGGCGGATTCATCCTCACCTGGATCCACCGTGAGAAGGACTCGCCCCTGCTCTTCTGGCGCCGCAGGCTTGCCAAGATCGTCCCCCTGCACTGGCTGACGTTCGCCGTGGCCATGGTCGTCTTCGCCGGCTCCGTGACGACCTTCGAGGCGGGAGCCATGAGCTTCCTGCTTCTGCAGGCATGGTCGCCCGACCCTCAGATCTTCGGCGCCGCCAACGCCCCGAGCTGGTCGCTCACCTGCGTCGTCTTCTTCTACCTGCTGTTCCCCGTACTCCATCGAGCGATGTCCCGCGTCAAGGTCCAGCACCTGTGGTGGTGCGTCGGAGCCGTCCTGGCCGTGGTCTTCGCCATACCCGCCGTGGTGCGCGCCCTCGTACCGGCCGAGGCCGGGATGGCACCGAACGCGCCCGCCGGTTCGACGGACGCGTTCTGGATCATCCAGATCTTCCCGGTGACCCGGCTGCTGGAGTTCGTCCTGGGGATCCTGGCGGCCCGCATCGTCATGGCCGGCCGCTGGACCGGCCCGGGTCCGCTGCCGTTCGCGGTCCTGCTCGCGGTCCTCTACTTCGCCGCGCTGGAGACCCCCGCGGAGTACCGGCTGGTCGCCATGACCATCGTGCCGGTGACGCTGCTCCTCGGCTCCCTCGCGGCGGCCGACCTGCGGGGCGACCGGTCCATCGCCGCGAACCGCTTCATGGAGTGGCTCGGAGACATCTCCTTCGCCTTCCTCCTCATCCACTGGCCGGTGATGAACTTCTTCTTCCAGCAGTTCGGAGAGGAGTTCTACTCCGTCCCCAAGGCGATCGGCGTGGTCTGCCTCGATCTCTCGGCGAGCCTGGCCCTCGCCTGGCTGCTCACCGTGGCCGTGGAACGGCCGCTCGTGAGGCTTCTGTCACCGAAACGAAGGAGCAGGGAAGCCGCACGCGCACACTGAGCGGCCCGGCTCCCCTGTTCGCCGTGCGGGCGGGGTTCAGAAACCCCATTCCTCCGACAGCAGGTCGATCTCGTTCTGGTTGAGGTCCACCAGAAGGTCAGACGGGGTGAATCCGCCCGCATCCGGCGTCTCGGCGTGGGTGACCAGGGCGCCGAGCGCCTTGAACCAGCCCTCGGCCAGCGCCCGCACCTCGTCCTCGCGGAACAGCTCCGAAGGCCAGGACCAGGTGGCCGACAGCCGCGGGCCGTCCGCCTGGTCCTGGGTGACCGCGTTCAGCTCCAGCGCGTGCCCGACCGGCATGTCCGGGTCGCGTCCGTCGCCCAGGTCCACGTCGGACAGTACGGACCAGTCCGCCACGTCACCGTCGCCGTCCCCGTCCGCCATGGCGATACGCCCCAGGTAGTTGAAGCTCATCTGCGGTGTCGGCAGGGCGGACAGCGCGGCACCGGCTTCCTCATGGAGGTAGCGCAGCAGCCCGTATCCGATGCCGTTGTCCGGTATCGCCCGCAGCTGCTCCTTGACCTCCTTGAGCACCCGCCCGAGAGCGGGGCCGCCGGCCCAGACGTCGGGCCACTCCCGGTCCGGAATCCGGGGATCGAGGTGCACCGGGTACATGCTGGTGAACCAGCCGACCGTACGGGAGACGTCGAGGTCCCCCCCGAGCTCTTCCCGGCCGTGTCCTTCGAGGTCGAACACGACGCTGCGGCCCGCTCCGCGTGCTCGCTGCCAGTCGGCCGCGGCGATGGCGAAGGCCGCCAGCAGGACGTCGTTGATCCCCGCGTGGTAGATGGCCGGCAGCCGGGTCAGGAGCGGTTCGGTCAGCTCCACCGGCAGGGAGAGCGTGAGCCTGCGGGCGGTCGCGGCCCTGTCCCGGGCCGGGTCCAGCGCTCGGCTTCCCAGCGACCGCCGGGGTTCTCCGAGCATGGACGTCCAGAGCGGCAGTTCCTCGACCCTGCCCGGCTTCCCGGCCTCCTCGGCGAGACGCCGCGCCCAGCTCCGGAAGGAGGTGCCCGTCTGCCCGGGGCCCGGGTCACGTCCCTCGACCGCGGCCCGGTAGAGCTCCGGCAGCTCTGGCGTCAGCAGGCGCCAGGAGATCCCGTCGACCACCAGGTGGTGGATCACGAGAAGAAGCCGGCCCGCCGATTCAGCGCCCGCGTCGAACCAGACGGCTTGCAGCATCACCCCGGATTCCGGGTCCAGTCGCCGTTGGGCAGCCCTCGCCTCCTCCGTGATGTCCGTGTCATGCGCGTCCACCCGGCGCAGGACGTCCTCCGCCCGGACCTTCCCGGGCGGTCGTACCTCCAGCTCCCACTCGCCACCGGCATGACGGGTCAGCTGGGCGCGCAACACGTCGTGCCGGTCCAACAGCGCCTGGACCATGGCCGACATCGGCTCGGTGGCGCATCCGGGCGGGGTCCGCACCATCATGGCCTGCTGGAAACCGTCGGCCGGGCCGCCGAGTTCCCGTAGCCAGTGCATGATCGGGGTCAGCGGCACCAGGCCGAGTCCCGCCTCGGCCGACTCGTGGACAACCGCGGAGACCGGCACGGCGACCTCGGCGAGGGCGGCCGGGGTCTGGCAGTCGAAGACGTCCCGCGTCCTGATCAGCAGCCCGGCCTTGTGCGCCTTGCTGACGAGCTGCAGGGAGACGATGCTGTCGCCGCCGAGCTCGAAGAAGTTTCCGTCGACGCCGACGCGTTCGAGGCGCAGGACCTCGGCGAAGAGGTCGCAGAAGACCTCTTCCTGTACGGTGCGCGGCTCCCGGGTGCCCAGGAGGTCCCCGAAGTCGGGGGCGGGGAGCGCCTTGCGGTCGAGCTTGCCGTTGACGGTGACCGGGAGCGTGTCCAGGGTGACGAAGGCTCCCGGCACCATGTACGAGGGCAGTGCCTCGGCCACATGCCGGCGCAGCTCCGCATGGTCCGTGGTGAGGCCGACGGCGGGCACGAGGTAGGCGACCAGGACGGCGACACCCGGCTGATCCTCCCGGATCAGGACCGCGGCCCGGTCCACCGTCCCGTGGGCGTTCAGCACGGCCTCGACCTCGCCGAGCTCGATGCGGTAGCCGCGGAGTTTGACCTGGTTGTCGGCGCGGCCGAGGTAGTCGAGTTCGCCGTCCGCCGTCCAGCGGGCGATGTCGCCCGTGCGGTACATCCGCTCCCCCGTCGTGCTGTACGGGTCGGCGATGAAGCGCTCGGCGGTCAGCCCGCGCCGCCCGAGGTAGCCGCGGGCAAGACCCTGGCCCGCGATGTACAGCTCGCCCGGCACTCCGGCGGGGACCGGCCGCAGACCCGCGTCGAGGACGTAAACACGACTGTTGTGAACCGGTCGGCCGATGGGCGGCGTCCCGCTCTGCCCGGTCAGGGGGGCGCTGGTGGTCGCCATGACGGTGGATTCCGTCGGACCGTAGGCGTTCACCATGCGGCGCCCCGGCGCCCACCGGTCGACCAGCTCCGCCGAGGTGGCGTCACCTCCGACGATGAGGGTGCGGAAGGCGGGGAAGTCACCGGGCCGCACAGCGACGGTGGCCAGGGCCGCCGGCGGGATCAGCGCGTGGGTCACCGCGCTGTCCCGCAGCACGGCGGCCAGCACGTCGTCGGCCAGCGGACCCGGCGGCGGAACCACGAGCGTGGCGCCGGCCGCGTAGGTCATGCAGATCTCCAGGACGGACGCGTCGAAGCTGGGCGAGGCGTACTGCAGGACCCGGCTGTCGGCGGTGACGTCGAAGCGTTCGAGTTCGGCGGCGGCGAACGAGGCCAGGCCTTTGTGGGTGACGACGACGCCCTTGGGTCGGCCGGTGGAGCCGGAGGTGTAGATGACGTAGGCGGGGTGGGTGAGCTGTACGGGGACGGCGGGGTTGTGGCGCGGCCGGCCGGTGGTGAGGTCTGCGGTGTCGATCAGGAGGTGTGGGACCCGGTCGTGTTCGGGGAGCCGGGGGGCGTGTTCGGTGTCGGTGATGAGCAGGGCGGGCGCGGCGTCGTCGAGGATGTAGCTGATCCGGTCGGCCGGGTAGTCCGGGTCGACGGGCAGGTAGGCGGCT
>NZ_LZRD01000061.1 GCF_001687325.1 Streptomyces sp. PTY087I2
GAGTGAAGGGCAGATTGCCCACGTGTTACTCACCCGTTCGCCACTAATCCACCACCGAAGCGGCTTCATCGTTCGACTTGCATGTGTTAAGCACGCCGCCAGCGTTCGTCCTGAGCCAGGATCAAACTCTCCGTGAATGTTTACCCGTAATCGGGTGCACACACACGAGAGCGGAACAACCGGTCGGAATAAGACCCGTTGTTCACAGCGTCCTCGCTGTGTATTTCAAAAGGAACCACGTCCCGACCAAACCGGCCGGAGACGGGGTATCAACATATCTGGCGTTGACTTTTGGCACGCTGTTGAGTTCTCAAGGAACGGACGCTTCCTTCGGTCCCGTATCACCGGGGCCCTCCGGGCGCTTCCCTTCGTTTTACTTCTTTGTCCTGCTGTCTTGCGTTTCCGACTCTATCAGACTCTTTCGTGTCCGATTCCCGGTCGAAGCGGGTTCGTATTTCGCTTCCAGGTCTTTCGCTTTCGCGTTTTCCCTTTCGGCGGGTCCGACTCTATCAGGCCTTTTCCGTTCCCCTGACCACGGACCTGCGGGCATGCCGAAGGAAGGTCGAGGTTAGGATCTGGCTTGAAAGTCGCCGCCGACCCCCGACTCAAAGTCGCGTTGGGGTCAGGCAGGAGTACGACAGTACAGGTCGCCGGGGACCGAGGCAAATCGTTTCTGGTGCACCCCTAGGTCCGCCAAGCGGTAGGTCTCGGGCGGAACCGGGACTTCATATGACTTACTCTGCTGAGCAGTACGCCGTCCCCCATCAGCCGCGGCGGCGACACCTGAATCTCCAGCCCCCTGGGAGGCTCCCCATGACCAACGTGACGTCCCCTCTTGCTGGACGCGCCATCGGGCTCACCGCGGTTCCCGACCCGGTCTTCTCCGGCGCGATGGTCGGTCCCGGTACCGCCATCGACCCCGTACGTGAGCCCTCCGAGGCCGTGTCCCCGGTCGACGGCATCGTCGTCTCCCTTCACCCCCACGCGTTCGTCGTCGTCGACGCCGACGGGCACGGGGTTCTGACGCACCTCGGTATCGACACCGTCCAGCTCAACGGCGAGGGCTTCGAGCTTCTCGTGAACAAGGGGGACACCGTGACCCGGGGCCAGGGCATCGTGCGCTGGGACCCGGTCGCCGTCGAGGCCGCCGGCAAGTCACCCATCTGCCCGATCGTGGCCCTGGAGGCCACCGCCGAATCGCTCTCCGAGGTCCGTGAGGACGGGGACGTGAAGATCGGCGACACGCTGTTCGGCTGGCAGTAGCCCTCGGGCGCAGTCATCAGCCAGTTGCACAACCACCGCGGTGACTCGGTCGCCGCACAACCGGAGACGGGTGAAATGGAGACAACGCTGCGAGGCGTCGGCGTGAGCCACGGTGTGGCCATCGGCGAGGTTCGGCACATGGGTACGGCGGTGCTGGAGCCGCCCGCCAAATCGATTCCCGCCGAGGAGGCCGAGCGCGAACAGGGGCGTGCCCGGCAGGCGGTGGAAGCCGTGGCGGCCGATCTGGTCGCGCGCGGCAATCTGGCCGGCGGCGAGGCACAGCACGTGCTCGAGGCGCAGGCCATGATGGCGCAGGACCCCGAGCTGATGTCCGATGTCGATCGGCGTATCGCCGTGGGCAGCACCGCCGAGCGTGCCGTGTACGACGCGTTCGCCGCGTACCGGGCGCTGCTCGCCAATGCCGGGGAGTACCTGGCGGGGCGGGTCGCGGACCTCGACGACGTACGGAACCGGATCGTGGCGCGGCTGCTCGGGGTGCCGATGCCCGGTGTGCCGGACAGCGATGAGCCGTACGTCCTGATCGCCCGGGACCTGGCGCCGGCCGACACCGCGCTCCTCGACCCGACGCTGGTGCTCGGCTTCGTCACCGAGGAGGGCGGGCCGACCAGCCACAGCGCGATCCTGGCGCGGGCGCTCGGCGTTCCGGCCGTGGTGGCGCTGCCCGGCGCGGGTGAGCTGGCCGAGGGCACGGTCGTCGCGGTGGACGGCAGCACGGGTGAGATCTTCGTCGACCCGAGTGCGGAGAAGCGGGCCGAGATGGAGGCCGCCGCCGCGGCTCGTAAGGCCGCGCTGTCCGCCTCGACCGGTCCCGGTGCCACCTCCGACGGGCACAAGGTGCCGCTGCTCGCCAATGTCGGCGGTCCGGGCGATGTACCCGCGGCGGTCGAGGCGGGGGCCGAGGGTGTCGGGCTGTTCCGCACCGAGTTCCTGTTCCTGGACGACAGCAAGCAGGCTCCTTCCGAGGAGAAGCAGGTCGCGGCCTACCGTGCGGTGCTGGAGGCGTTCCCCGAGGGGCGCGTCGTCGTACGTGTGCTGGACGCCGGCGCCGACAAGCCGCTGGACTTCCTGACCCCGGCCGACGAGCCGAACCCGGCGCTCGGCGTCCGTGGGCTGCGGAGCCTGCTGGACCACCCCGAGGTGCTGCGTACCCAGCTGACCGCGCTGGCGAAGGCCGCCGAGGGGCTGCCGGTGTACCTGGAGGTCATGGCCCCCATGGTGGCCGACCGTACCGACGCCAAGGCGTTCGCGGACGCGTGCCGTGAGGCCGGGCTGCGGGCGAAGTTCGGCGCGATGGTGGAGATTCCGTCGGCCGCTCTGCGGGCGCGGTCGATCCTCCAGGAGGTGGAGTTCCTGTCGCTGGGCACCAACGACCTGGCGCAGTACACCTTCGCGGCCGACCGTCAGGTGGGCGCGGTGTCGCGGCTCCAGGACCCGTGGCAGCCGGCGCTGCTGGATCTCGTGGCGCTGTCCGCCGAGGCCGCTCGTGCCGAGGGCAAGAGCTGCGGTGTCTGCGGTGAGGCCGCCGCCGATCCGCTGCTGGCGTGTGTGCTGACGGGTCTGGGTGTCACCTCGCTCTCCATGGGTGCGGCGTCCATTCCTTATGTGCGGGCCACGCTGGCCAAGTACACGCTGGCTCAGTGCGAGCGGGCGGCGAACGCCGCTCGGTCCGCCGACTCGGCCGACGAGGCCCGCAGCGCGGCGCAGGCCGTGCTCTCGGGTGAGTAGGCGAGCAAGCGAGTAGGCGAGCTAGTAGCAGCGGCTCTCAGGGGAGGGGTCTTCCGCCGGTGGCGGGAGGCCCCTCCCTCTTTTTTTGGTCGGTGTCAGTCGGTGTCAGTGGTGGGTTTCCGGGGGCTCCGCTCCGATGTCGAATCCCGCGCAGTACTCGACGCCCGATTCCGGGGAGACGGGCTCTCCGGTGTCCGCGTCCGTGCAGTAGGCGTTGAAGACCTCGCCGACGGTGAGCGGGGCGAGGCCGCCGTGGGCCAGACGCCAGCCGTGGACGCGATCCGGGCTGTCGGGAGCGCTGGTGCGCAGGACCACTCCCCCACGTGATTCCAGGGCGACGGCCACCGCGAGGACGGTGGCGAACTCGGCGCCCTCCGCGCTGTCCAGGCGGGCCGGTCCCGTGGTGTCGCGGTGGGTGTGGAGCACGGCCAGGAGCTGGTCGTTGTCCGTCGGGACGCTGCACACCAGGTGGTGGGTGCCCGGTCCCGCCGTCTCCAGTAACCGCATGAGGAGGTGCGAGGCCCGGTCGAAGGCCGCGCGTCCGATGTCCTGGCCGCAGTCGGCGCAGGTGCCGAGGTCGGCGAGGAGGAGGGTGGCGTACTCCCAGGTGGCCTGGCGGACCGCGCGGGTGACGAGAACGGGGATGAGGTCGTCGATGCCCTGGCCGGTGTAGGCGACCGTGGCTCCGGCGGCCGCGATCTCCGCGGTGAAGCGGCTGCGGCTGGCTCCCGTGTCGGCGTCGAGACCCGACTCGGCGCAGAACTCCTCGTAGTCCTCCGGGTCGAAGAGGGCGACGGTGATGTGCACGCCCTGGGCCGTCAGTGCTTTGAGCAGGGCCTCGACCTGTTGGAGATAGACGGTGTGGTCGTCGAAGGGGAAGGTGTCGTAGCGCCGCATGGCCGCGAAGTCCTGCGCGTCGACGAGGAGGCCGACGGTGCTGGGTGCTTCGCGGCGCAGCGTGCGTCGCAGGGTGGTGGTGTGCGGGGTGCCGTGCCTCCTGCCGCGCTTCTTGCGGTGCGTCGCGTTGTGTTGAGCGTTGTGCTGGGCGTTGTGCTTCGTGCTGCGCTTGGTGTTGTCGGTCTGCGCCATGTGTCCCCCTGTGCGCGGTGAATCATTGCTCACTCAGCGTAATCAGGGGGACTGACAGTGGCGTTACGCGCGGCGCCTCGCCGCCAGGTCGGCGTAGAAGTGGAGGAGGTCCAGGTTGTCGACGGAGCCGGGGTTGACCGCCTTGGCCAGCTCGGTTCCCTGGAGGAGGCGCTTGACCGGAACCTCGATGCGCTTGCCGGTGAGGGTGTGCGGGATGGCGGGGACCTCGATGACCTCGTCCGGGACGTGGCGCGGGGAGAGGTTGTCGCGGATGGTCTGCTTGATCGCGGCGCGCAGGTCGTCGTCGAGGGTGGCGCCTTCGGCGAGGTGGACGAAGAGCGGCATCCAGTAGCCGCCGTCGGGTTCTTCGAGGCCGATGACGAGGGATTCGCGGATCTCGGGGAGCCGTTCGACGGCTTCGTAGATGTCGGCGGAGCCCATGCGGACGCCCTGGCGGTTGAGGGTGGAGTCGGAGCGGCCGTGGATGATCACCGAGCCGTGGTCGGTGATGGTGATCCAGTCGCCGTGCCGCCAGACGCCGGGGTACATGTCGAAGTAGCTGTCGTGGTACCGGCTGCCGTCGGGGTCGTTCCAGAAGCGGATCGGCATGGACGGCAGCGGGTTGGTGACGACCAGTTCGCCGACCTCGTCGATCAGCGGCTTGCCCGACGGGTCCCAGGACTGGAGGTCGGTGCCGAGGCAGGGGGCCTGGAGTTCGCCGATGTGGACGGGGAGGGTGGGGACGGCTCCGGCGAAGCAGGAGCAGACGTCGGTGCCGCCGCTGACGGAGGCGATCCAGAGGTCGGCGGCGACCTCGTCGTGGAGCCAGCGGAAGCCGTCGGGCGGGAGCGGTGAGCCGGTGGTGGCGACGCACTGGATCCGGGAGAGGTCGAAGTCGCGGCCCGGGTGGATGTCGGCCTTGCGGCAGGCCATGACGTAGGCGGCGGAGGTGCCGTAGAGGGTGGCGCCGGTCTGTTCGGCGACCCGCCACTGGGCGCTGACGTCGGGGTAGCCGGGGCTGCCGTCGTACAGGACGACGGTGGTGCCGGTGAGGAGGCCGGAGACGAGGAAGTTCCACATCATCCAGCCGGTGGAGGTGTACCAGCAGAAGCGGTCCTCGGGGCCGAGGTCGCAGTGGAGGCCGAGCTGCTTGAAGTGTTCGAGCAGGATGCCGCCCTGGGACTGGACGATGGCCTTGGGCAGGCCGGTGGTGCCGGAGGAGTAGAGGACCCAGAGCGGGCGGTCGAAGGGGACCTGCTCGAAGACCGGTTCAGTGTCGGCGGAGGTGAGGGCGGCCCAGGCGAGGGCGCCTTCGGGGGCGTCGGTGCCGAGCAGCGGGATGTGGACGACGGCGCGCAGGGTGGGCAGTTCGCGGCGGAGTTCGGCGACCGTCTCCGTACGGTCGTGCTCCTTGCCGCCGTAGCGGTAGCCGTCGACGGTGAACAGGACGACGGGTTCGATCTGCTGGAAGCGGTCGAGAACGCTGCGGGCACCGAAGTCGGGGGCGCAGGAGGTCCAGACGCCGCCGACGGCCGCGGTGGCGAGGAAGGCGACGACGGCCTGCGGGATGTTGGGGAGGTAGCCGCTGACGCGGTCGCCGGGGGTGACGCCCAGGGCGCGGAGTTCGGCGGCGAGCGCGCCGACCTGGCGGCGGAGTTCGGCCCAGCTGATGGGGACCTGGGTGTGCGTCTCGTCGACGTACAGAAGAGCGGGGGTGTCGGCGCGGGCCGGGTCCTCGGCGGTGCGCAGGGCGTGTTCGGCGTAGTTGAGGGTGGCGCCGGGGAACCAGGTGGCGCCGGGCATCGCGCGGTCGCCGAGGACACGCTCGTACGGGGTGGAGAAGCGGATGTCGAACCACTCGGCCACTGCTTCCCAGAAGGTGTCGAGCTCGTCGACGGACCAGCGGTGCAGGGCCGCGTAGCCGCCGTCGGCCGGGGCGCCGTACCGGGTCGCGGCCCAGTTCTGGAAGCGGGTGACGGCCGCGGCCTCGATGCGGTCGGGGCCGGGCTGCCAGAGCGGGGCGTCGGGCGTGGCTGCGGTCATGAGGGCTGCTCCCTGGCTGTACGGGTACGCGGGGTGGGCGTCGGCGCGCACGGGCTGGGGTGTGCGCGTGAGCGGCTGACGAGGACGATGCCATGTGATCGTCTTCGGCACCAGGGTGGCCCCGCCCCCGGAGGTGCCGGGGAGCGGCGGCCGACATGGGTGAACGGGAGTTGAACGGAAGGTTCTGCGGGTCGGGCGGGGTGGCATGGTGTGCGCCATGGACGGTCGTGACCTGGTGCGTCGGGTGAGGTTGGTCGGTTCGGTGCGGGGGCTGCGCACCGTGCGTTCGGCGTGGCGGCGCAGGGCCGCGGACGCGGCGGCGCTGCCGGCGCGCGGGGCGGAGCGGGCCCGGGTGCCCGGTGCGGCGACGGGTGCGGAGCCGGGTCCGGGCGGGGGTGTGGTGCGGTTCGCCCGTTCGGAGCTGCGTATCCGTGTGTCGGTGGGCGGTGCGGTGTTCTGGGCGTGGGACGGGGCGGAGCCGCTGCCGTCGTACGCGGTGGCGGGCGAGGCTCCCGCGCCGGACGAGCGGGCGGTGCTGGAGCCGGGCAAGGACGGCGGCTGGCAGGTGGTCGCGGAGCGGCTGACGGTGGTGGTGTCGCGGACCGGGGCGGTGGAGCTGCGGACGCCGGGCGGGGTGCTGTTGCGGCGTGAGCTGCCGCCGCGCTGGTGGGAGCCGGAGGGTGGCGGTCCGGTGCGGTGGGTGCAGCGTTCGGAGGTGCCGGCGGACGCGCGGTTCTTCGGGCTCGGCGGACGGGCGGGCGGGCCGCGGTTGCGGGACGGGGTGTACCGGCTGTGGAACACGGATCCCGGCGGGCGTTTCGGTCCCGGGGACGATCCGCTGTATCTGACGATGCCGGTGCAGGTGGTGGTGTCGGACGCGGGGACGCATCTGGCGTTCCACGACAACAGCTGGGCGGGCCGGGTGGTGCTCCGGGAGGGCGAGGAGGGCGCCGGTTCGGGGCATGACCGGCCGGGCGCCTGCGAGGTGCGGATGGAGGGCGGGCCGCTGCGCTGCTGGGTGGTGGTGGGGACGCCGGCCCGGGTGCTCCAGGGGTGGACGGCGCTGACGGGCGCTCCGGCGCTGCCGCCGTCCTGGGCACTGGGGCCGCAGCACGCCCGGTGGGGGTTCGGCAGCCAGGAGGAGGTGCGGCGGGTCGTCGACGGGTACCGGGAGCGGGGGCTGCCGCTGTCGGTGCTGCATCTGGACATCGACCACTACGACGGGCACCGGGTGTTCACGGTGGACCGGGAGCGGTTCCCCGATCTGCCCGGGCTGGCGAAGGAGCTGCGCGGGGACGGGGTGCGGCTGGTGTCGATCGTGGATCCGGCAGTGAAGGCGGAGCCGGGCGACGCGGTGTTCGACGCGGGCCGGGAGGTCGGTGAGCGCGGTGCGTACGTCCGGGACGCGCGGGGGCGGGTGGTGGTCGGGGAGGTGTGGCCGGGGGCCTGCGTCTATCCGGACTTCACTGATCCGATTGTGCGGGATTGGTGGGGATCTCTGTACGAGGAGCGGCTTGCGCAGGGCTTCTCGGGGGTCTGGCACGACATGAACGAGCCGGTGTCCTTCGCGGCGTTCGGGGATCCGTCGCTGCCGCGTTCGGCCCGGCATGTCCTGGAGGGCGCCGGGGGCGATCACCGTGAGGCGCACAACGTGTACGCGCTGGCGATGGCGCGGGCCGGGTACGAGGGGCTGCTCCGGCTGCGGCCCGAGGAGCGGCCGTTCCTCTTCTCGCGGTCAGGGTGGGCGGGGATGCAGAGGTACGGGGGCACCTGGTCCGGCGATGTGTCGACGGGGTGGGAGGGGCTGCGGGCGTCGCTGTCGCTGGTGGTGGGGCTCGGGCTGTGCGGGGTGCCGTATTCGGGGCCGGACGTGGGCGGGTTCGACGGGTTCCCGTCGCCCGAGCTGTATCTGCGGTGGTTCCATCTGGGGGCGTATCTGCCGTTGTTCCGAACGCATTCGGCGATCGACGCGGGACGGCGGGAGCCGTGGGAGTTCGGGCCCGAGGTGCTGGAGCACGCGCGGGCGGCGCTGGTGGAGCGGGAGCGGCTGCACCCGTACTTCGTGTCGCTGTCGCAGGTGGCCCGGCTGACGGGTGCGCCCTATGTGCGGCCGGTGTGGTGGGGTGCGCCGGGCGACCGGGCGCTGCGGGAGTGCGAGGACGCGTTCCTGCTGGGCGATGCGCTGCTGGTGGCTCCGGTGCTGGAGCCGGGGGTACGGCGGCGGGCGGTGCGGCTGCCGAGGGGGCGGTGGTACGACACGGTGACCGGGCGGGCGTACGAGGGGCCGGGCCAGGTGCTGGTGGATGCCCCGCTGTCGGGGGTGCCGGTGCTGGCGCGGGCGGGCGCGGTGATTCCGGTCCGGGGCGCGGACGGCGAACCGGAGCTGGAGGTGTGGGCGCCCGCGCCGGGGCGTACAGGTGGGGGCCTGGTGGTGCGGGACCCGGGCGACGGGTGGGCGGAGGCGGAGGTCGAGCGGTACGCGACGCGGTGGGAGGGGGACCGCGTGGTGGTGGAGCGGGACGGCGGGGAGGGTGAGGTCGGCGGTCGGGTGCGGGTGCGGGGGTGAGGGACGCCCGGTAGGCGGCCTGCTGGGGTCGTCCGGCGCCCTCAGCCGTAGCGGCCCGCGAACCAGGCGGTGGCGGCCTCCGTGTGCAGCGGGAACGCCAAGGGCCGGGGGCCGTACAGGATCTCGTAGCCGGATGTCTCGTCCGTCGGGGCCGACGGCGGCAGGCTCGCGAGGGGGCGGGCCGGGAGGAGGCCGAAGACCAGGAGGTGGCCGGCCGTGTCGCTGAGGACGTCGGCGAGCCGGACGTCCCGGGCCGCTGCCTCGATGCCGGTCTCCTCGCGGAGTTCGCGGGCCACCGCCGTACGCCAGTCCTCGGCGTGGTCGACGAATCCGCCGGGCAGGGCCGCGCCGCCCTTCTGCGGCTCGATGGTGCGGGTGATGACGACGAGTCCGGTGGTGTTCGGGCCGTCGACCGGGAGCAGGGCCACCGCGACGGGGAGCGGGTTGCGGTAGGCGGTGGTTCCGCAGTGCGTGCAGGTGCGGGGCCAGGCGTCGCCGGACGGGAGGGCGGTGTACGGGGCTCCGCAGGTGCCGCAGTGGGAGTCCCGCACGTAGCGGGGTGGCTGCTGCGGGGCGGTCGGGGAAGGGCCGTTGCCGGGTTCGGACACGGGCGGACTGTACCGGACGGGTTCTTCCGCGCGGGCCGCCCAGCTGATAGACGGTGTGCCCATGACAGGAATGCGTACCGCTCTCCGTGCCCTGGCCGTCACGGCCGCCGCTCTCCTCGCCGCCACCGCCCTCTCCCCCACCGCGCAGGCGCGTCCCGAACCGCGGGCGCCCGAGGAGTTCGTGGCGCTGCGTTCGGTGGATCCGACGATCATCCAGGAGATGCGTTACACGACGGCGCACACCTTCATGGGTGAGCGGGTGGACGGATACCGGCAGCCGGTCTGCATCCTGACCCGGCCCGCCGCGCGCGCCCTGCACCTGGCGCAGAAACGGCTGTTGCGTCAGGGGTACTCGCTGAAGGTGTACGACTGTTACCGGCCGCAGCGGGCCGTGGACCACTTCGTGCGGTGGGCTAAGGATCTCGACGACCAGTCGATGAAGGGGGAGTTCTATCCGCTGGTCGACAAGTCCCGCCTGTTCGAGGACGGTTACATCGCGGAGAAGTCCGGGCACAGCCGGGGCAGCACGGTGGACCTGACCCTGGTCCGGCTTCCCGCCCTGCCGACCAGGCCGTACCGTCCGGGCGAGCGGCTGACCCCCTGCTTCGCGCCGAAGGGCGAGCGGTTCCCCGACAACTCCGTGGACATGGGCACGGGTTACGACTGCTTCGACACCCTCTCGCACACCGACGATCCCCGGATACAGGGCGCTCAACGCACCAACCGGCAGTTCCTGAAGCAGACGTTGACCGAGGTGGGGTTCGTGAACCTGCCCGAGGAATGGTGGCACTTCACCTTCAAGCCGGAGCCGTTCCCGGACAGCTACTTCGACTTCCCGGTGGATCGCGGGTCGGTGGGCAGGCACTGAGTCGGTGGGCGGGCGCTGACGAGAACGGGCGACCGGGACCACCCCCGTGGGCTCCGGCCGCCCGTTCTTCATCTCGGACGCGAAAGGGGCGTGTTCGGTTGCCGATCGGGCGGCTACGGTGCCCGTATGTCACAGCAGACGTTCGAAACGTACGAGGAATTCTGGCCGTACTACGTCGCGATGCACTCCCGGGCCGCCACCCGCTGGGTCCATCTGACCGGCACACTGACCGGGCTCGCGCTGAGCGCATACGGGCTCGCGCGGGGCCGGAAACGGTATCTGGCGGCCCTGCCGCTGATCGGGTATGGCACGGCGTGGCCCGCGCACTTCCTGATCGAGAAGAACAACCCGGCCACCTTCGGACATCCTCTGTGGTCGCTGCGCGGGGACGCACAGATGATCCGGACGATGCTCGCGGGCCGGGACGCGGAGCTGGCGGAGACCGCGGCGAAGTGGCTGGCCGAGCACGGGGAGGACCGGAAGGACGGCTGAGGCCGCCCCGGCCGAAGCCCCAGCCGGACCTCTCACCGGGACCTCTCACCGGGACCTCTCGCCTGGCCCCTCGCCGGACGACCGCGCCCGTGGCACACTTCTGACGTTCCATCAGGTCCAGTGCCGGGAGGGGCTTTGTCGCGCACGCGTACACCCGTGGTGGCCGGTTGGTTCACCGAGGACGCCGCGGAGGAGGAGTTCCGGCTGCTGGGCACCCGCTGCTCCGGCTGCCGGACGGTCCACTTCCCCCGGGAGGACGGGCACTGCCGCAACCCGGGCTGCCACGGCGGGGAGTTGGAGGAGACGCCGCTGTCGAAGCGGGGCACGGTGTGGTCCTGCACCGACGGGCGCTACCGGCCGCCTCCCCCGTACGTCAGCGACCCCGATGCCCCCTGGACTCCGTACACGCTGGTCGCCGTCGAACTGGCCGCCGAGCGCATGGTGGTGCTGGGGCAGGCCGCCCCCGGGGTGGGCGTGGCCGATCTGCCCGTGGGCGCGGTGGTGGAGGTGGTGCCGGGGGTCCTGGACGAGGACCCCGCGGCGGGCACCGTGCACACGACCTGGCACTGGCGGCCGGTCGCGGCGACGGACGGGGACGCCTCATGAACCGCGACGTGGCGGTCCTCGGGGCCGGGATGCACCCGTGGGGCAAGTGGGGGCGCGGCTTCGTCACGTACGGCCGGATCGCCGCGCACGCCGCGCTCGCGGACGCCGGCATCGGCTGGCCCGAGGTCCGGTCGGTGGTCGGCGCGCAGACGGTGCGCGGGGGCTATCCGGGGTACGTGGCGGGCGCGACATTCGCCCGCGCGCTCGGGTGGCAGGGGGCGCGGGTGGCGTCCGTGTACGCCGCGTGCGCTTCCGGGGCGCAGGCCATCGACACGGCGCGGGCGCAGATCCTGGCGGGGCTGGCGGACGTGGTGCTGGTGGTGGGGGCCGACGCGGCGCCCAAGGGGTTCTTCGCCCCAGCGGGCGGGGAGCGGCCGGACGATCCGGACTGGCTGCGCTTCCGGGTGCTCGGGGCGACGAACCCGGCGTACTTCGGGCTCTACGCCCGCCGCCGCATGGCGCTGTACGGGGACACCCCGGAGGACTTCGCGCTGGTCAAGGTGAAGAACGCGGCGGTGGGAGCGCTGAACGAGTACGCCCGCTACCGGACTCCCGTGACGGTGGAGGAGGTTGCCGCCTCGCCCGTCGTCGCCGATCCGCTGCGGCTGCTGGACATCTGCGCCACGTCCGACGGGGCCGCCGCGCTGGTGCTGTGCAGCCTGGAGTTCGCGCGGCGGCGCGGGGTGCGCGATCCGGTGCGGATCCGGGCCGTCTCGACCGTGACCCCGACCTTCCCGAGGACCGTCCTGGATCTGCCGGACATCGGCACGGACTCGGCGGTGGCCGTGGACCCGTCACCCGAGAGCTTCCGGTCCTCGATCGCGCGGACCGCGTACGAGGAAGCAGGGATCGGGCCGGAGGATCTGTCCCTGGCCGAGGTCTACGACCTGTCCACCGCACTGGAGTTGGAGTGGTACGAGGACATCGGGCTGTGCGGTCCGGGCGAGGGGGCGAAGCTCCTGCGCTCGGGGGCGACCGCGCCGGGCGGCCGGATTCCGGTGAACGCGAGCGGCGGTCTGGGCTCGTTCGGCGAGGCGGTCCCCGCCCAGGCCATCGCGCAGGTGTGCGAGCTGGCTCGGCAGTTGCGGGGGCGGGCCGGGCAGCGGCAGGTGCCGGGGGCGCGGGTCGGCATCACGGCGAACCAGGGGCTGTTCGGGCACGGTTCGGCGGTGGTGGCGGTCCGTTGACCCGCCGGATGCGTCTCGACCGATCCACCGGACGCGACTCAACCGAGCCCAGGGGCTCGTCTCAACAGGTTTTCCGTGCCCTTGACTTGACTGGTCGTCACCGCCGCAGAACACTCGGGACCCGGCGCGCCGGACGGCGTGCGGCTCGTACCCCTGTCGGCGGGGGTACGGGCCGTACGCGTACCGGAAACCGGAAACCAGGAGCCGGGGCTCAGGTGGCGACGGGTTCGCGGGCCCGTGCCGCGCGCTCCAGGGCGTGTTCCACGACCGCGACCAGGACGTCGCGCACGGAGGACCGGTCGCGGGCGTCGCAGACGAGCAGCGGGACCTCGGGGTCGAGGTCGAGCGCGGCCCGCACGGTCTCGGTGGGGAACCGCTCGGCGCCCTCGAAGGTGTTGACCGCGACCGTGAACGGGATCCGCCTGCGCTCGAAGTAGTCGACCGCGGCGAAGCAGTCCTCCAGACGCCGGGTGTCGGCGAGGACGACCGCGCCCAGGGAGCCCTGGGCCAGCTCGTCCCACAGGAACCAGAAGCGGTCCTGGCCCGGGGTGCCGAACAGATAGAGGACCAGGTCCTCGCGGAGCGTGATCCGGCCGAAGTCCATCGCGAGCGTGGTGGTCGTCTTGGACTCGACGCCCGCCAGATCGTCCACCGGGCGGCCCGCCTCGCTGAGGCGTTCCTCGGTGCGCAGCGGTCTGATCTCGCTGACCGCGCCGACCGCGGTCGTCTTGCCGACGCCGAACCCTCCCGCCACCAGGATCTTCAGGGTGACGGGCTCGACGGGCCGCGTCGTGGCGCGGCTAGAGCGCCCGAAGGCCATTGATTACCTCGCGAAGAATGTTCACGTCCGGCAGCTCGGCCGGCGGAACGGGACGGGTGACGTGCACCAGCTCGTCCTCGACGAGATCGCCGACCAGGACCCGTACCACCCCTACGGGGAGGTCGAGTTCGGCGGCGAGCTCGGCGATCGACTGGGGTCTGTCGCTACAGAGTTCGACGATCGCCACGTGTTCGGGGGCGAGCGTCTGGTCCCGGCCGGGGTCGTCGGCGGCCGGTTCCGGTACGACGAGCGCGATCAGGTCGAGGCGGTGACGGGAGGCGCTGCTGGTCCGCCCCCGGGTCATGGCGTACGGGCGGACCACCGGTCCCGCGTCCGCGTCGTACCACCGGGAGGCCTGGGGGTCGACGGTCCCGTCCGGGGATCCGGGGCCGGTGCCCCGGGGGGAGTCAGCGCTCATGCCCGCCACGCTCAGCCTCCGGCGGGCATACCGGTCGTCCGTGGGGCGTTGGCCAGATGGGCCCCCACGCGCTTGACCATCAGCGTCATCTCGTACGCGACCTGGCCCACGTCGGAGTCGGCGTCGGCCAGGACGGCGAGACAGCTGCCGTCGCCGGCCGCCGTGACGAAGAGGAACGCCTCGTCCAGCTCGACGACGGTCTGGCGCACCCGGCCCGCGTCGAAGTGGTGGCCGACGCCCTTGGCGAGGCTGTGGAACCCGGAGGCGACGGCGGCGAGATGCTCGCTGTCCTCGCGGGTCAGGTCCGCCGACGCGCCGGTGGCGAGTCCGTCGCTGGAGAGCACCAGCGCCTTGCGGATGCTGGCGACACGCTGGACGAGTTCGTCGAGCAGCCAGTTCAGTTCGCCCGAGCCGTGGCGGGCGGGGTTGTGTGCTGCGGCGTTCGGTGCGGTCATCGACCGTCCCCTCCCGGAGTGGTTCCTGGTGCTGTGCCACCGGGGTCGCCGGTGTTCGCGGTGTCGTCGGCGGATTCGGTGGTCTCGGTGGTTTCGGTGGACGCGGTGTTCCCGTTCGTCCCGGTGGTCCCGGTGCTCTCGGTAGTCCCGGTGTTCTCAGTGGTCTCGGTGGTCTCTGCGTTCTCCCGGCGGCCGCGCTGCCAGCCTCGCTGGAGCGAGGCCATGCGGTCGCGCACCTCGTCCGCGTCGCGCTCGGCGTCGTCGACCGTGTCCACGGGCGCGCGCTGCACCGTGCGCTCCGCGGATTCCTCACGGAGCTGGCGGGCGAGGCTGGCCTGCCGGACCCGCCGGGGCAGTCCGCCGATGGTGTCGGGCGCCGGCGGGGTCTCCTCGCGCCCGGACCCGGGTGCGCGGGACGGTTCCGCGGTGCGGGAGGCGTCTCGCGTACGGGAGGCATCCGGCGTACGGGAAGTGTCCGGCGTACGGGAGAGGCCCGGTGCGCGGTGGGCCGCGGCTCGTACGGTCCAGGGTGCGTCGGCCGTACGGGGCCTGTCGGCCGGGTCAGGGGCGCGGTCGGCGGGGTGCGGGACCGGGCCCGTGGCCTTCGCGGGAGGCGTGATCGCGTCGTCGCCCTGAGCGTCGACCCGGCGGCCCCGGTCGGCGACCAGCGTCGGCGGAGTGCGGCGGGGCAGCGGTACGGGCCCGGCGGGGCGCATCGGGCGGACCTCCGCCGTCGGCTCGTCGCCGTGGTCGCGGGCCTGCTGGTGCTGGTCCCGGTCGGTGTCCCGGCGCGGGCCGCCGGGCTTGCCGCGGCGGGACTCGCGGTCGCCGTCGCGGCGCACGTCCCGGGCGCGGAAGATGCCGCCCCGCTCGCTCTCGGTGTCCTCCAGGTCGGACACGCCGTCCAGGACGGGTCCGAGGGCCGGGTCCAGGGCAGGATCCGGCGAACGGTCCAGCGGGTCACCGGCGAAGTCCAGCGGGCCGACCGGGGCCTCCAGCTCGACGGGCCCGTCCAGGACGCCCGGTCCGGTGAGCCCGGTGGGCACCGGCGACAGGACCGCGGACCTGCCGTTGACGCGGCGCTCCCCGCCCGATGCCGTGCCCTGCGCGCCCGGTGCCGCGTCGGAGCTCCGGCCACTGCCGATGGCCCGCTCGGCACGGCGGTCGAGGCGGAACCCGGTGCCGTGGGTGTCGGGGGCGTCGGTGAGCAGGGCCGCCGGGATGAACACAACCGCGGTGGTGCCTCCGTACGGCGATTTCTGGAGGGAGACCCGGACGTTCTGGCGCTGGGCGAGCCGGCTGACGACGAAGAGGCCGAGGCGGTCGGTGTCGGAGAGCTCGAAGTCGGGGGTCTCGGCGAGCCGCAGGTTGGCGTCGAGAAGGACCTCGGGGGCCATGCCGAGGCCGCGGTCGTGGATTTCGAGCGTGAAGCCGTTGGAGACGCGTTCGCCGTGCACCTGGACCGCGGTGTGCGGGGGCGAGAACACGGTGGCGTTCTCCAGGAGTTCGGCGATCAGGTGGGTGAGGTCGGCCACGGCGGGTCCGCCCACACCGATCCGGGCCAGGCGGCGGACCTCGATGCGTTCGTAGTCCTCGACCTCGGCGACGGCGGCCCGCACCACGTCCATCAGCTGGATGGGCTTGCGCCACTGGCGGGAGGGGGCGGCGCCGGAGAGGATCACGAGCCCTTCGGCGTGCCGGCGCATCCGGGTGGTGAGGTGGTCGAGGCGGAACAGGTCGGCCAGTTCGTCGCTGTTCTCGGTACGGCGCTCCATCGCGTCCAGCAGTGTCAGCTGGCGGTGCAGGAGGACCTGGTTGCGGCGGGCGAGGTTGACGAAGACCTCGGAGACGCCGCGCCGCATGTCGGCCTGCTTGACGGCGGCCTCGACGGCGGCCCGCTGGAGGGTGTTGAGCGCCTGGCCGACCTGGCCGATCTCGTCGGGTTCGTAACTGAGGTGCGGGGCCTCGGTCTCGACATCGACCTGTTCGCCCGCGGCCAGCCGGCGCATCACGCTCGGCAGCCGTACACCGGAGACCTCGTGGGCGTCCTTGCGCAGCCGGGAGAGGTCGCGGACGAGTTCACGGCCGATGCGGACGGAGACGAAGATCGAGACGATCAGGGCCAGGAAGCCGAGGATCCCGGCGATCCCGGCCTGGGCGAGAACCCGGTAGGCGGCCGGTTCGGCGCGGTCCCGGAACCGGTTGCCCATCTCCGTGGAGTCGTTCGCCAGCCGGTCGAGGACGGGCACGGCCGCCTCTTCCCAGCGGTCAGCGTCGACGGCGCCGGGGCGCTTCGTCGGCCCGGCGTCGATCAGGGCGTCCTCGGCGGTGCGCAGCGGTTCGGTGTCGGGGCTGCCCCAGAACTGCTCGACGCGGCGGCGTTCGGAGGCGGGAAGGTTCTCCAGGCTGACCTCGTAGAGCAGCTCGCGCTGCGCCACGAGGCCGGATATCTGGCGCAGTTCGGCGGTGGTGAAGCGGCCGGCGATGAGGCCGGAGGCGATGAGCGCGTCCTCGCGCGACAGCATCTCGCGGGCCCGGGAGACCCCGACCAGGGCCCGCATCTGCTTGTCCATCGACACGTTCTCCAGGGTGTGGAGTCCGTTGAGGAAGCGGTACGAGGGGTCGACGAGGCCGTTGTAGAAGTCCAGTGCCTTCGCTCGGCCGATGGTGCGCTTCTCGACCGATTCGCGCAGGGCGTCCAGTCCGTCGACGGCGCTCAGGATCGCGTCCAGGCGGCCGCTGTCGGCGGCGCTCAGCGAGTCGCGGACGTCCTGCGCCCGGGCGTTCTCCCTGACCTCGGCCACGATGCGGTCGGTGGCGGCGCGTTGGCCCATGAGGACGGGGAGCGCGTCGGAGGCCCGGGGGTCGGCGAGGAAGACCAGGGTCTGCCGTCGCTCGTCCTGGACGGCGCGGACGGCGTCCTCCAGGGGTTCGCTCACCTTCTTCACGATGGATCCGGCGCTCATCAGCTCGTCGGCCTGGCGGCCGGTGATGTAGGTGGCGAAGACCCAGAGGCCCGTGAGGGAGACGAGCGGCACCAGCAGCAACGCCACGATCTTCCTGCGGATGGACTTCCCGCGAAAGCGCATGGCCTCCCCCAGATCGGCCCCGCACGACGGCTGCGGGGGTCGCCCCGCACGGTGGCTGCGCGGGTTGTCTTCTCCGTCAATAAACGGCGCGAGCCTACTACTGACACAGAGACAACTCGAAGACACGTCCGGATGATTTTCAGCCGTCCACCACGAACTTGATCATGGGTTGTCCCGTTATTCCCGGAGATGAAATTCGCGAAAGCGACAGAGGGCACCGCCCGGACTCCTCGGCACCGGCACGTATCAGTTGGCTGGAATTCTTCGCTCCATGACCTTCTGTGCCCTGCGCGTGCTTTTCCTGGGGAATCTTCGGGACGGGTGGTTCGTCCATATGTACGGGGTAGACGCACGGTGGGGTCGTGCGCGGCAGGACGGACGTGTTCCGCCCGCGTAGAACCGGCGCAAGCCGGGCAGCCACCCTGAAGTCGGACAGTGGCGGGGAGTTGAAGACCTTGAGTACGCAAGAACGCGGGAGCGCCGGAGCATCGGCCGCCGCGCGGACGGAGGCCGCGGAGGGGGCACGGGTCCCGCGGCAGTTGTGGGTGGAGGAGCCGGCCTCGAAGCGGCGGATGCCCGATGCGGTGCGGACGGCCGCCGTGCGCGCCGTTCTGATCATGTCGCTGACGATCATCCAGGCGATGGTTGCCTTTCTGAGCACGTTGACCGGCTCCTGGCTGGCCTTTCCGATGGTGCTCAGCAGTGTGGCCAGCACGGTGGTCGCCACCTGGGCGGTGCTCGACGTGTGGGTGACCCGGCAGGTGTGGAACCAGCGCCACGGCGTGGTGTCGGTGCCCAGCAGCACGGCCCGTCAGATACGTCGTGAGCGGCGCCGGTCCCGCCGGGCCGAGCGGGCGGCCGAGCGGGACGGGACGGGCGGTGGTATAGGCGGCCGCCGACGCACCGGCGGCCTCTCCCGCGCCTGACGGGCGGCAGCCTCCGCCCGCGCTCGAACGACCGACGGCCGTTCGCGGCCCGGCGGTTACGCCTCGGGGGCCGGGGGCTCGGCGGTGGGCTGCTCGTTCCGCTTGAACATCCGGGTCGCGGTGATCTCTCCGTGGACCGTCTCGCCCTCGGGGTCCTGCTGCGGCAGACCGGGCCGCAGGTGCTCCTCCACGCTGATGTACTTCAGCCCGGCCCTCAGGTCGGCGTCGTTGCGCAGCCGGATGACCAGGGGGAATTCGGCGAGCGCGGTCGTGTCGAACAGGCCGGTCGTGTAGAGCAGTTGGACGCCCAGCGCGTCCGAGACGGCCCGCTGGAGCTCCAGCAGATAGGTGGCGTTGGCGCGGCCGATCGGGTTGTCGAGGAACAGGGTGCCCGCGTGCCGGTGCCGGTCGCGGCCCCGGTCGTTGCTGCGCAGGGCCGCCATCGTGCAGTAGAGGGCGATGGCGGCGGTGAGCAGCTGGCCGCCGGAGAAGACGTCGCCCATCTGCCCGACCGGGACGCGCTCGGCACGCAGCACGGCGTCCGGCTTCAGGATCTCCACCGCGATGCCCTTGGGGCGCAGGGCCGCCTCGACGCCCCGCAACAGCAGGGACATGCCGTCCCTGCGCAGGTCGGAGTTCTTCTTGAGGGCGGCGCTGGTGGCCTCGTCGATGACCTCGCCGAGGCGTTCGGTGAGGGTGGCCTGGTCGGGTTCCTCGAAGCGGATGCGGAGGAATTCCTGGCCCGACCACTCCCCCAGTCCTTCGGGGAGCTGGGAGAGCCGCTGGGCGGAGCGCAGGGTGGTGAGCGCCGACTCGACGAGTCCGCGCAGCCGGTCGACGATCGAGTCGCGGTTGCGCTCCAGCTGGACCAGCTCGTCGGTGAGGACGCGCAGCCGGGGGGCGAAGGCGTCGGCCCACTTACGGGCGTGCTCGGGCAGGGCGGAGGCGGGCAGTTCGCGGATCTGCTGGCGGGCGGGGGTGCGGACCTGTTCGTACCGGGTGGAGTTGGCGTGCCGGACGAGGATGTCGCTCGCTTCCCTGACGGCGCTCTCGGCGGCCGAGAGGTCGGCGTTGCAGCCGCGCAGGGAGCGGCGGGACTCGGCGGCGGACTGCCGGGCCTCCTCCAGGCTGCCGGGGTACGGGTCGGGGTCCTCGGTGCCCTCTTCCGCGCCGTGGTCGCGCAGGAGGTCCCGCAGGAGGGCCGCGGTCTCGTCGAAGCCGCCGGCGGAGTCCTCGGCGGTGCGGTGGGCCTGGAGCAGCTCGCTGTGGGCGGCGCGGGCGGTGTCCAGGGTGGCGGTGGCGTCGGCCAGTTCGGCGTTGGCGGTACGCAGGAGGGCCTGGGCGCTCTCGGCGTCGGCCGGGACCAGGTCGTCCGGCAGCTCGGTGTGGTGGGGGCGGTCGTCGTCGGGGGCGAGCCGTTCGGCCTCGCCGCGCAGCCGTCCCAGGTGCTCGCTGGCGGTGGAGGCGCGGGTCTCCAGGAGCTGGACGTGTGCTTCGGCGCGGGCGGCGGCGGCCTGGCGGGACGGGCCGTCGGCTCCGTCGGTGCCTTCCAGGAGCTGGCCGGCGCGGGTGCGGACCTTGTTGGTGAGCCGGTCCAGCTCGGCCAGGGCGGCGCTCTCGTCGCTCTCGGCGCGGGCCTGTTCGGCGCGCAGGTCGGCGCCGACGCCGACCTTCTCGTACAGCTGGGACGCGGCCCGGTAGGCCTCGCGCAGGGTGGGCAGCGCGGTGCGGGCCTTCGACTCGTCCTCCTCGGGGAGGACTTCGGGGACGCCGGCGATCTCGGCGCGCTCGGCCCGCAGGGCGCGGGCGGTGCGGCGGGCGTCGTCCCCGGCGCGCTGGGCGGCGCGGCGGTCCTCGTCGGCGGCGCGGGCGAGGTCGAGGCAGACGCCGGCGCGGGC
>NZ_LZRD01000062.1 GCF_001687325.1 Streptomyces sp. PTY087I2
CGCACGTACCCGGGGCACCCTGGTACGCCGGTGGCCGGGCCGGAGCGCCCTGGTACGGCGGTTGGGCGGCCGCCGCTCGCAGGCGGCCGTCCGGGGTGGCCCTGCGTGGGGCCGCCGGGGCGGGGGCCGCGGTGCTGGCCTGGGGTGCGCTGCTGCTGGGCGGGGCCGTGCTGGATGTGCCGTACGCGGTCGCGGTGGCCGGGGAGACGGCCCTGGTGGCCGGTCTGCTCGCCCTGGCCGTACGCGGCACGGGCAGCGGCCGGGACGGTTCGGCGGCGGTGCCGGTGACCGCGCTGGTGGTCGCGCTGGCCGGGGCGGTGAGCGCCGGGCTGCTGTCGCTGGCGTCCGAGGGGGCCTCGTACGCGGTGTTCGGCGCGCTGGCGGCCCTGTTCGCCGGGGCGGCGGTCCGGGCGAAGGCAGCGGTGCCGCGTGCGGTGTTCGCGGTCGCCGCCACCGTCGGGTGCACCGTGATCACCGGGTTCGCGGGCCGATCCCTGGGGCTCGCCCCGCACGAGGCCGCGCCGCTGGTGCTCCTCGTGCCGGCGCTGACGGTGCTGCTGGGGGCCCGGCTGCGGCGGAACCCGGTGGCGTTGCCGGTGGAGCTGACGGGCGCGCTGGGTGCGCTGGTCGCCGTGGGGCTGGCGGTGCCGGACGCGCCGTTCCTGGCCCTGGTGCTGGCGCTGTGCGGGGTGCTGGCGGCGGGTGCGGCGGTGCGGCCGGAGCGGCGGCCGGCGGCGGGCTACCTGGCGGCGGCGCTGTTCGTGCTGGCCACCTGGGTGCGGCTGGCGGCATCGGAGGTGTCGTTCCCGGAGGCGTACACGCTGCCGGTGACCGTGCCCGCGCTGGTGGTCGGGTTCCTGCGGCGGCGGAAGGACCCGGAGGCGTCGTCGTGGACGGCGTACGGGCCGGGGCTCGCGGCGACGCTGCTGCCGAGCCTGGCGGTGGCCTGGACCGATCCGGACTGGCAGCGGCCGCTGCTGCTCGGCGGGGCGGCCCTGGTGATCACGTTGCTGGGTGCGCGGTACCGCCTCCAGGCGCTGCTGCTGCTCGGCGGGGCGGTGCTGGCGCTGGACGGGCTGCACGAGCTGGCGCCGTACGTGGTGCAGGTGGCCGGGGCGCTCCCCCGCTGGCTGCCGCCGGCCCTGGCCGGGCTGCTGTTGCTGGTGGTGGGGGCGACGTACGAGCAGCGGCTGCGCGACGCCCGCCGGCTGAGGGACGCGCTGGGGCGGATGCGGTGAGCCACGTCGGCTGAGCGGGCAACGCAGAGGGCCCGGGAGACGGAATCCGTCTCCCGGGCCCTCTGTCCGGGTGGGCGATACTGGGTTCGAACCAGTGACCTCTTCGGTGTGAACGAAGCGCTCTCCCACTGAGCTAATCGCCCGGGCGCACCGCAAACATTACCCCATGTCAGCGGTGCTACCGGACCGCCCCCGGGTCAGTCGCTGATCTTCCACGGCATGGTGAGCCCGAACTTCCAGACGTAGATCCCGATGAGCACCGCCATGATCACGAGCCCCACCGTGGTGAGGATGATGTTGCGCCGCCGGACCTTGGGATCGAGGGCCCGCTGCGCCGCCTCGGTGACCTTGCGCTTGGTCCAGCGCAGCACCAGCTGGGCCCAGACGAACTCGGTCGCCCAGATCGCCATGCCGCCGAAGATCACCAGCCAGCCGGGGCCGGGCAGCACCAGCATGAGCACGCCCGCGATCACGACGCCGAGGCCGACGATGAAGACGCCGACCTGCCAGCTCAGATGGAGCGCCTTCGACGCCTTGATGAAACCGGGCGCCCGCGAGCCCAGCTCGCGTTCCTCCCGGTCCGATTCCCCCGTGGCGGACACCGGGGGCGCCTGCTCGGCGACCCTGTTCCGCTCGTCACTCTCCGCGTTCATGAACCCAACTTACCCGACCCGCTCCGGTCACACTTTTGTCACTGGAATGGGCGCATAACTCAAAGTTACACGCCGCTGAGCGAGGGACCCGAAGCATCACAAATGGGTCAGAGGGGTTTACAACGCCACCGTAGGTGGCATGTCGATTTCGCCGACGTGCGAATCCCCGAGCGCACACTGAGCGAAAGGCCCTGGCGCTTATGAACACCACGGTCAGCTGCGAGCTGCACCTGCGCCTCGTTGTGTCGAGCGAGTCCTCACTGCCTGTACCCGCGGGCCTGCGGTATGACACGGCCGATCCCTATGCCGTGCACGCCACCTTCCACACCGGAGCGGAGGAGACGGTCGAATGGGTATTCGCCCGTGACCTCCTTGCCGAGGGGCTGCACCGGCCCACCGGCACCGGAGACGTCCGCGTCTGGCCATCTCGTAGTCACGGTCAAGGCGTCGTATGCATCGCCCTGAGCTCCCCAGAGGGAGAAGCCCTGCTCGAAGCCCCGGCGCGGGCCCTGGAGTCGTTCCTGAAGAGGACCGACGCCGCGGTTCCACCCGGCACCGAGCATCGTCACTTCGATCTCGACACGGAGCTCTCCCACATCCTGGCCGAGAGCTGAGCCAGGCAGAGAGCCGCTCGACGCCGTCCGACTCGGGGCGACGGCGTCGTGCCGACAACCGCATAGGGCAGACACCGGCGCCGCCGCCACGGAATCCACCGTGACGACGGCGCCGCTGCTTGTCCCCCTCCCGCTGTCGGGTGCCGGAGGGGTCCGTTCCGCTCCCGGCCGGGCCCGCACCGGCCCCGGCGCCGACGGGCCGAGCCAGTAGAGTCAGCCGCCATCGGCGGGCGCCCGCCCGCCGGAGGCCAGGGAGCGAAGCGTGCTGATCCCTCACGACACCCGGATCGCCCTCGACACGGTGGTCGATCTGATGAACACCGCGCCGGAGAGCGAGCCGCCGCCGGACGGGACCGGGGACGGACCCGAGGACGGGCTCGCCGACATCGCCGCGCTGTACGCCTTCGCGGAGCGGCATTCCATCAGCGGGGTCGGCACGCTCGGCGAGAAGGACCTGGCCGCCGTGCGGGACGTACGGGACCGCTTCGCCGAGGTCTTCGCGGCCCCCGACCCCCGTACCGCGGCCGATCTGGTCAACGGGCTCGTCGCGGCGGCCGGGACCACCCCGCAGCTCACCGACCACGACGGCTACGACTGGCATGTGCACTACTTCGCGCCGGACGCCTCGATCGCCGACCACCTCGCGGCCGACTGCGGCATGGCGCTGGCCTTCATCATCGTGGCGGGCGAGCAGGAGCGACTGCGGCGCTGCGAGGCCCCGGACTGCGGGCACGCGTTCGTCGACCTGTCGCGCAACCGCTCCCGCCGTTACTGCTCCAGCCGTACGTGCGGAAACCGGCTCCATGTCGCGGCGTACCGGGCCCGGCGCAAGGAAGCCGCGGGCTGACGCCGACGCCGCTCCGCCCGGGGGCGTGGCACGTCACAGCACGAAGAGGTCATGCAGGGCGGCCATCAGTAACAGGCCCCCGACCACCGTGAGGAAGATCATCAGGGGCGGCTGGGAAAGCGCGAAGAGACAGCCGCGGGGCTCTTCGGCGGGGGGTGCGGGGGCGTCGCCCCGGGAAGTGTCCACCATCTCGGGGTGATCATGACGCACCGATGGCCGGGTTGGCGATCAACCAGGGGGATTCCCCCGGGAGTTCACCGTCCCGTGGCCATCAAAAATCGCTCCGGCGTACGGGTCGCCGTCAGGCATTCGGACCGGCTCGGGCCCCGGGGGCTCAGATGCCGTGCTTCTTGAGGATCGCCTCGATGTCGCTGAAGTCGTCGCCGGGCGCGGCGGCCTCCTGCTTCTTCTTCGGCTTCGCTTGCGGCTCGGCCGCCGCCGTCACCGCGGGCCCGGCTCCGCCGCCCGCGCCGAGCGAGGGGGCGGAGGCACCCGGGGCGACCGCCTCGTTGCGCCCGGCGGCCCGCGCGGCCTTGCGTTCCGCGCGGGTGCTGCCGCTGCGGCGCTCGATGGCGCGGGTGGTCATGAACAGCAGCCAGGAGAGACCGAGCACCCCGAAGCCCAGCCAGACGCTCGGCTTGAAGGCGATCCCGGCGACCCACTCGACGACCCCGGTCAGCACGAGCCCGACCGGGACGAGGGAGTAGGCGGCGATCCTCGTGGCCGTGAGGAACCGCTTGCGGTACGCGGTCACCGCGGCGATGCCCAGTCCGGCCGCCGACACCGCGGAACAGATGGTCTCGGCAAGCATCACGGCCTCCAGGCGCAGGGGGTACGTCCCTTCCATCCTGCACCGGCGAGCACCGTCGCGGCCACGGCGGCGGCCCACCTCAGGGACATTTCAGGGCCGGGCTCCTCCCCAGGGGGTGGCCCGGATGCGGATTGGGCCGCGCCCGGGCGGCCTGAAAGACTGGGCGCATGAGCGATTCCACCCCCGCGGCACCGGTCGTCCTCGACCTCTGGTGCGATCTCGAATGCCCCGACTGCCACCGTGCCCTCGACGACGTACGCGCCCTGCGCGCCCGGTACGGGGACCGCGTCGAGATCCGGCTGCGGCACTTCCCGCTGGACAAGCACAAGCACGCGATCGCCGCGGCCCAGGCCGCCGAGGAGGCCGTGGAGCAGGGGCAGGGCTGGCCGTACATCGAGGCCCTGCTGTCCCGGACCGACGACCTCGGCCGCGCGGGCGAGCCGGTGCTCCTCGACGTGGCGCGCGAACTGGGTCTGGACGCCGAGGAGTTCGACACGGCGCTGATCGACGGCCGGCATCTGCTGATCGTCGACGCCGACCACGCCGAGGGCAAGGCGATCGGGGTCACCGGCACGCCCACCTATGTGATCGGCGACGAGCGGCTGGACGGCGGCAAGAGCCAGGAGGGGCTGCGCGAGCGGATCGAGGAGATCGTCGACCGGACCCTGGCCGCACGGGACCGTTAGCCGGGCAGCCGGCTCGGGGGGGGGCGCTACAGCGCCTTCGCCAGGTTGTAGCGCGTCGTCGTGTAGCCCAGGGACTCGTACAGCCGCAGGGCCGGGGTGTTCGAGGCGAAGACGTGCAGGCCGAGCCGGTCCGCGCGCCAGGCTCGGGTGACGTCCTCGGCGAGCAGCATCAGGGCCCGGCCGTGGCCCCGGCCCCGGTGTTCCTCGCGCACCTCGACATCGAAGACGAATCCGCCCGTGATGCCCGGCTCCAGCTCCCGCAGGGCCACCCAGACATGGCCGACAACCTCGCCGTCCCGCACCAGCACCCGGAAGCGCACCCCCTCGGTCGCCAGTCCGTCCGGCAGATGGGCGGTGTGGTCGGTCTCGGACTTGAGCCGGGCCTGGCCGGGCTCCACGCCGCGGTCGATCCAGTTCTGCGCGTACGTGAGCACCGCGTCCCGCCGCCACGCGGCGAACTCCTCCTCGCTCATGTCGCGCGAGGTGAGGCCCGCGGGCAGCGGGGCGGTGTCCGGGCCGAGGTCCTTGACCATGTTGCGGCTGCGTTCGGTGTAGCCGAGGGCGGCCGCCAGGCGCCGGGCCGGTTCGTTGCCGGCGGGGACCTCTACCCGGACCCGGGTGCAGCCCCACCCCCGCAGCACCTCCTCGGCGGCGAGCGCCGCGATGATACCCCGGCCGCGCCTGCGCCGGGACTCCTCCACCGTGAGGGAGCGCAGCACTCCGGCGGTCGGGCCGAACGCGTCGTCGGTGCTGATCGCGACGGAGCCGACGGGCCGCCCGTTGTCGCACACGTCGTAGTGGCGGGCCCGCGCGCCGTCGGCGCCCTGCTGAAGCGGCCCGGACGGCCGGAGTGTCGTCGTCATCAGAGGTTTGTATCCCCTGGGCGGCAGCCCGTCACGCGCTTTACGGGTCGAGGTCGTCGCCGGCCCGCTCGGCGAAGATCCGCATGGTCTTCGCCGTCACCGGTCCGATCTCCGGCGTCAGCTCCCGGCCGTCGACCCGGTGCACCGCCTGGATGTCGCGGAGGGTCGAGGTCAGGAACACCTCGTCGGCCTCGGCGAGGACGTCCATCGGCAGGTCGGTCTCCTCGGCGCCGGTCCACTCCACGGCCAGCGCGCGGGTGATCCCGGCGAGGCAGCCGGAGGCGACCGGAGGGGTGTGGATACGGCCGCCGAGGACGACGAACACGTTGGAGCCGGTGCCTTCGCAGAGCCGGTCGGCGGTGTTGGGGAACAGCGCCTCGGACGCGCCCCTCTCCCGCGCCCGGGCCAGGGCGACGACGTTCTCCGCGTACGAGGTGGTCTTCAGGCCGGCGAGCGCGCCGCGTTCGTTGCGGGTCCAGGGGACGGTGATCACCGCAGTGGTGTCCGGGCGGCGGCTCACCCCGTCGAGGGCGACGACGAGGCTGGTCCCGTGGTCGCCCCGGTCCGAGCCGAGCGGGGACAGCCCGCCGGTGTAGGTGATCCGCAGCCGCCCCAGGGGGACGGGGTTGGCGTCGATGACCGCGGCGACGGCGTGCCGGACCTCGTCGTGGTCCGGGTCGGGCAGGCCGAGGCCCCGGGCGGAGCGGGTGAGGCGGTCGAGGTGCCGGGTCAGCGCGAAGGGGCGCCCCTCGCTCGTACGCACCGTCTCGAAGATGCCGTCGCCCACGGTCAGTCCGTGGTCGAGCACCGAAAGCCGGGCGTCGTCGGCGTCCCGCAGTCCGCCGTTGACCCAGATCCTCATCATGCGTCCCTTCCTGTCTCCGGATACGTGCCCGACGCTACAGCGAGCAGCCGCGAGGCCTTGAGTTCGGTCTCGTCCCATTCGCGCTCGGGGTCGGATCCCCAGGTGATCCCGGCGCCGGTACCGAACCGCAGCAGCGGGGCGGGGCCGGTCCGGTCGATCCAGAACGTCCGTATGCCCACGGCGAGCGAGGCGGTGCCCCGGTCGGCGTCGACCCAGCCGATCGCCCCGCAGTACGGCCCGCGCGGGCCCTGTTCCAGCTCGGCGATGATCCGCAGCGCGCTGGACTTCGGGGCGCCGGTGACCGAGCCGGGCGGGAAGGCCGCCGCGAACAGCTCCGGCCAGCCCGCTCCGTCGGCCAGCCGGCCCCGGACCGTGGAGACGAGGTGGACGAGGCCCGGGTGCTTCTCCACCACGCAGAGGTCGGGCACGCTCACGCTTCCGGTGGCGCAGACCCGGCCCAGGTCGTTGCGGACCAGGTCCACGATCATCACGTTCTCGGCGTGGTCCTTCTCCAGCAGATCGTCCTCGGTCCGGCCAGTGCCCTTGATGGGCCCGGACTCCACGATCCGCCCGTCGCGCCGGAGGAAGAGCTCCGGGGAGGCGGTGGCGATCTCCACGCCGTGGCCGGGCAGCCGGATCGTTCCCGCGTACGGGGCGGGGTTGCCGCGGGCGAGCAGGGAGGTCAGGGCGTCGACGTCGGCCCCGGCCCCGCCGTCGGGGAGCGGCGCGGACAGCACCCGGCAGAGGTTGGCCTGGTAGACGTCGCCCGCCGCGATGTGTTCACGGATCCGCCGTACGCCCGCCGTGTAGGCGTCACGGTCCAGCGAGGAGGTCCAGTCCCCGGCGGCGGGCCCGCGCCAGGCTCCGGGCACGGGAGGCGGCACCGCTTCCCTGCGTACGTCGGAGAAGCGGGCGCAGACGGTACGGCCTTCGAAATCGGCGGACACCACCCAGAAGCCGGACGAGTCGAGCGCCGCGGGATCGTGGGTCACATCCTGTAGACCGGAGGCTATGAGGCCGTCGAAACGGGCCAAGGGGGCGAGGTCGGACACGCGAATGAGTCTAGGACGGTGCGCGGTGACCTGCGCCGGGGCGAGGACCGGCCCGGGTCGCCGCAGCACGCTGCACAAACGCGTTTTTGTACTGGCCCAGGAATCCGCTAGAGTTCAACACGTCGCCGGGACGCGCAAGCGGAACGGGAAAGACAAGCGGACGTAGCTCAGTTGGTAGAGCGCAACCTTGCCAAGGTTGAGGTCGCCAGTTCGAACCTGGTCGTCCGCTCGCAGAAGGTGGGGGATTCTTCCCGAGCTCCCACCCCTGGTGGAGTGGCCGAGAGGCGAGGCAACGGCCTGCAAAGCCGTCTACACGGGTTCAAATCCCGTCTCCACCTCCAAGGACGATTAGCTCAGCGGGAGAGCGCTTCCCTGACACGGAAGAGGTCACTGGTTCAATCCCAGTATCGTCCACTGATCCGCAAGGATCATCGGTCCGCAAGGATCATCGGTCCGCAAGGATCCCCGCGCGATTAGCTCAGCGGGAGAGCGCTTCCCTGACACGGAAGAGGTCACTGGTTCAATCCCAGTATCGCGCACGCAGTACACACGCGGTAAACGCAGGTTCACCTGCGCGATTAGCTCAGCGGGAGAGCGCTTCCCTGACACGGAAGAGGTCACTGGTTCAATCCCAGTATCGCGCACCAGCAAGAACCCCCGGTCGTCTCCACGGCCGGGGGTTCTTTCGTCGTGCCGGTGGCCGTCAGGACGAGAAGAGCATCCGGCCGAAGCCCTTCTGGCGGCGGTGGCCGTAGTGCCCGCCGTACTGCGGGGCGCCCCAGGCCGGGGCGTGGGCGGCGGGAGGAGCGGGCGGGTAGGCCTGCTGCGGGGCGGGGGGCGCGGGCGGAGCCTGCTGGGCCCACTGGGACTCCAGGCGGGTCAGGGACTCCAGCTCGCCGTAGTCGAGGAATATCCCCCGGCAGCCGTTGCACTGCTCGATCTGAACACCGTTGCGGTTGTACGTGTTCATCTGCGCGTGACACTTCGGACACTGCATCATCGGCTCGGCTCCTCGCCCTCGTTGTGCCGTCGCCGGAATGTCTGCCCGGCCACGGTCGCTTCACCCTACGACGCGGGGCCGGGGGCCAACTCGGGCGGCAGCGTAGCGATTCGGGTACAGGATTCGATCATCAGCTGTTCGTGGTCGTCCGGATCCCGTTGCTCCGCGGCGCACTTGGCGAGGGCGACGGCCGCCGTCTGCACCGTGAGCGCGCGGGCCGGGACGTCCAGGGCGGGCCAGGGGTCGCCGTCGGCGGGAACGGCCGGTCCCCCGGCGGACCGGTAGGCGTCCAGGAAGGTGGCCCAGTCCTCGGGGGCCAGGAGTCCGGCCGCGTACCAGGCGGCGGGCCGGCCGAGGTCCCAGGCGGGGTCGCCCACCCCCGCGTCGTCCATGTCGATGAGCAGCCAGGGCCCGTCCGGGGCGGGGTGCCGGACGAGCTGCCCGAGGTGCAGGTCCCCGTGGCACAGGGCACCGGCCCTGCGCGCGGGGGCCGGCGCTTCGCCCCGCGCCCAGGCGGGCAGGGCCCGCCAGCCGGCCAGCACGGAGAGGGCGGCCGATGCGTGGGGCGGGGCGGTCGCGTCGCCGGGAAGGGCCGGCGGGCCCCCGGGAAGGGCGGTCGCGTCGCCGGGCGGGACGACCGGGTCACGGGGAGGGACGGTCGCGTCGGCGTGGAGGGCCGTGCGCATCCGGGCGACGGCCCGGGCCGCCTTGGCAGGGCCGCGCATCGGCGGCAGCGGGAACGGGGGCTTCGTCCGGTGGAGGCGGGCGAGCAGGTCGGCGGCCTGGGCCCAGGGGGCCGCGCCGGGGTCGGTGGGGTCCACGGGCGTGCCGAGCGGCCAGAGGGTGACCGGGCGGGTGGTGGGCACGGCGGGGGCCGGGGCGGTGAGCGGCGGGAGCAGGATGCCGGCCAGCTGCGGGGCGGCGGCCAGGGCGATCCGGGCGGCCAGCGCCTCGCGGTCGGTGTCGGCGGCATGGGCCTTCGCGACGATCGCCCCGCTGCGGACCACCGTGCCGTCGGGCCGGTCCGCGAGGACCTGCGGCGGCTCGCACACGCACGGTGTCCGGGCGGGGTGGGAGAGGCGGTGCGCGAGCGTGCCCAGGTCATGGACTACTGAGCTCTGGGTGGTGGTCAACGGCTCCCCCGGCGGCGGTCTGCCCGGCCGTGGCACCGGGCCCGCCGTGAGCGTAACGCGCGAGGCGCCCCGAGCCACGGCGGTACGAGCCCCGGCGGTGCGGGGCGTCGGCCCGTCGGCAGGCGCCTGGCCCCGGACGGCCGGAAAGCATCTCAGCCTCGGACGGCGGGGAAGCATCTGGGCCCGGACCGCCAGAAAGCTCCTTGGCCCGGACTGCGGGGAAGCACCCTGACGCGGACTGCGGGAAAGCGCCCCAGCGCGGACGGCCGGAAAGCGTCTCGGCCCGGGCGGCGGGGAAGCGCCCGGCGGTGGGGCGGGGCGTCGGCCCGGACAGCCGGAAAGCATCTAGGCCCGGACAGCGGGAAAGCGCCCGGCGGTGGGGCAGGGCGTCGGCCCGGACAGCCGGAAAGCATCTAGGCCCGGACAGCGGGGAAGCACCCCGGCGCTGGGCGGGGCGTCGGCCCGGACGGCCGGGAAGCGTCTGGCCCCAGACGGCCGGGAAGCGTCTGGCCCCGGACAGCGCGATGCCCGGTCAGCTCCCCAGCTGACCGGACAAACGCTGCCGTCCGCCGCACCCCCGTCCCCACGGGGCTGTTGGCCGGATGTGCGGGTCCGGACCGCTCTTCCGGACCCCGGGCGCCGCTCAGCGCCCCAGCATCACCGCCACGGACGACGCCTGTGTGACCACCGCTTCCCAGCCGCCGAAGGCGACCACCAGCAGGGCCGCCAGGGGAAGGACCATCGCCGTCGCCACCAACGGGTGGCGGGTGCCGGACGGACGGGCGCCGAACGAGGCGTACGCCTTGCGCCCTCGCATACGGACCACTGTCCGCGTTGCCGTGTCCGCCATGGTTCCTCTCCTGACCTGTTCGGGAAGCGGCGGGCGTGACCTCGGGGGACGAGTGCTGCGCCCGCCGCTTGATCTCAACATTAGGTAAGCGCCGAGCACAGGGCGTCATGCCCGCGTACCGAATACCGGGCCTCCCGGAGGATGAGCCGTCGTCGATCGGCGTACTCCCCTGGGTGGAGATGGACAGCCGTAGGTTGGGGTCATCCCCGAGGGGGCACCGGGGGGCCAGCAGGTGCGTGTCCGGCAGGGGCCCGGGCCCGGAAGGGCGCCGGCGGGTGACTTCACTCACGTCCGCCGCCTCCCGGCGGGCGGCCGTGCCGTGCCGGGGACCGCCGGGGACACCTCCACGCGTATACGGGGACAGTGGTCGCGTCCTGGGTGGCGGACGCGCGCCGGCATCCCCTCCGTGATCCAATCCCCCTGCCCCGGTGGCCCTTTGGGGCGACCGGCCTGCCGACGGGCCCGGATCCACCGCACCCTGACCCCTCTTCACTTCTCCCGCCCGGCACGGACAATCGAAACCCCGGCGAGGGCGCGGCCTCTGAGCGCGCCGGGCGCGGGGTACGTAAGCTGTGCCTCGTCAGGCGGACCAGGCAGCGGGGATGGGCAGACGATGGCGATGATGCGGCTCCGGCGCGAGGACCCGCGTCTCGTCGGCTCGTTCCGGCTGCACCGGCGGCTCGGCGCGGGCGGCATGGGCGTCGTCTACCTCGGCTCCGACCGGCGCGGCCAGCGGGTCGCGCTCAAGGTGATCCGGCCCGACCTGGCGGAGGATCAGGAGTTCCGTTCGCGGTTCGCGCGCGAGGTGTCGGCGGCCCGCCGGATCCGCGGCGGCTGTACGGCCCGGCTGGTCGCGGCCGATCTGGAGGCGGACCGCCCGTGGTTCGCCACGCAGTACGTGCCCGGCCCCTCGCTGCACGACAAGGTCGCCGAGGAAGGCCCCCTGGCCGCCGCGGAGGTCGCCTCGATCGGGGCGGCGCTCTCCGAGGGCCTGGTCGCGGTGCACGAGGCGGGGGTGGTCCACCGGGACCTGAAGCCGTCGAACATCCTCCTCTCCCCCAAGGGCCCCCGCATCATCGACTTCGGTATCGCCTGGGCGACCGGGGCGAGCACGCTCACCCATGTCGGTACGGCGGTGGGGTCGCCGGGGTTCCTCGCGCCCGAGCAGGTCCGGGGCGCGGCGGTGACGCCCGCGACGGACGTGTTCTCGCTCGGCGCGACCCTGGCGTACGCGGCGATGGCCGACTCCCCGTTCGGGCACGGCAGTTCCGAGGTGATGCTGTACCGCGTGGTGCACGAGGAGGCGCAGCTGCGCGGGGTGCACGACGCGTTGGCCCCACTGATCAGCGCCTGTCTGGCGAAGGATCCGGAGGAGCGGCCCAGCACGCTGCAACTGTCCATGCGGCTCAAAGAGATCGCGGCGCGCGAGGCGCAGGGGCTGCACGAGAGCCGGCCGCCCGTCCAGCGTTCCGCCCAGGACGCCGAACGGCCGACGGGGCGGATGGCCGATCCGTACGGCGACCAGCAGACCCGTCGCGCCGAGGGCCCGTCCGGCTCCCGCCCCCAGCCGGGCAGGCGCGGCGCGCCCGTGCGTTCGGGGCCGCCGCGCACCGGTGGCTCGCGCCCGCAGCAGGCGTCGCGCAACACGACGCGTTCGGGTGGGAAGACCGGGAAGCGGCCGGGGGCTCCGGCCGGGACGAACGGACGCCCGGGGACGCGTTCCGGGGGCCGCGCGACCTCGGCGGGGCGGCGTCCGGCCAATCCTCGGCTGCTGCGTCAGCGGCTGGTGGTGTTCGTGGTGGTGACGTTGCTGGTGGCGCTGGGCATCGCGGCGGCGCAGGGCTGCCAGGGGCCGGCGCGTGGGCTGGGCGGAGGCGAGCGGACGCCGGGCGGGGTGTCGCAGGCACAGGTGTCTCCGCCTGCGTCTGCGTTTACGTCTGCACCCTGAGGTCCGGTCCGGCCGAGGCCGTCCGTGCTCAGTTCTCCGGGCGTCCCGTGGCCACCGCGTAGAAGGCGACCGCGGCGGCGGCGCCCACATTCAGTGAGTCGACGCCGTGCGCCATCGGGATGCGGACCCATTCGTCGGCGGCCATCAGGGCCCGCGTGGACAGCCCGTCGCCCTCGGCTCCGAGCATCAGCGCCACCCGCTCCAACCGGTGCGGGGCGGCCTCGTCGATGCTGGTGGCCTTGGCGTCGGGGGTGAGGGCGAGGAGCCGGAAGCCCGCTTCCCGTACGGCCTCCAGTCCCTTGGGCCAGGCTTCGAGGCGTGCGTACGGGACGGAGAAGACCGCGCCCATCGAGACCTTGACCGAGCGCCGGTAGAGCGGGTCGGCGCAGTCCGGGGAGAGCAGGACCGCGTCCATGCCGAGCGCCGCCGCGCTGCGGAAGATGGCCCCGATGTTGGTGTGGTCGTTCACCGATTCCATGACCACGACCCGGCGCGCGGTGGCGAGCAGTTCGTCGGCGGCGGGCAGCGGCTTGCGCTGCATGGAGGCGAGCGCGCCGCGGTGGACGTGGTAGCCGGTGACGCGTTCGGCCAGCTCGGGGGCGACCGCGTACACCGGGGCCGGGACCTCGTCGATGACGTCGCGCATCACGTCGACCCACTTGGCCGAGAGCAGCATGGACCGCATCTCGTACCCGGTCTGCCGGGCGCGGCGGATCACCTTCTCGCCCTCGGCGATGAAGAGCCCTTCGGCGGGTTCGCGCCGTCGTCGCAGCTCGACGTCGGTCAGGCCGATGTAGTCGCTCAGCCGCGGGTCGTCGGGGTCGTCGACGGTGATGAGATCTGCCACAGGGTGATACTGCCTTGTCCGGTGTGCGGTGCCAACGCCCGGGAGGGAGTTGCGTAACCGCGGGTTACGGGGCGGGGGCGGGCTCTTGTCTACTCGGCCGCGTCCTGGACGGGGGCCGGGGCGGAGTCCGGGCCGACCGCGACGACGTCGCCGATGACGATCACGGCGGGCGGGCGCACGTCCTCGGCGACCGCACGCTCCCCGACGTCCGCGAGAGTCGCGTCGACCCGGCGCTGGGCGGCGGTGGTGCCCTCCTGGACGAGGGCGACCGGGGTGGCCGGGTCCTTGCCGTGGGCGATCAGGGCGGCGGCGATGGCGCCGATCTTGTCGACGGCCATGAGGAGGACCAGGGTGCCGCGCAGCCGGGCGATCGCCTCCCAGTCGACCAGCGAGCGCGGGTCCTCGGGAGCGACGTGCCCGCTGACCACGGTGAACTCGTGGGCGACGCCCCGGTGGGTGACCGGGATGCCAGCCGCTCCGGGGACGGAGATGGTGCTGGAGATGCCGGGGACGACCGTGCAGGGGATGCCCTCGGCGGCCAGCGCCTGGGCCTCCTCCATGCCGCGGCCGAAGACGAACGGGTCGCCGCCCTTGAGCCGGACCACGGACTTGCCCGCCTTGGCGTGCTCGATGAGCGCCTGGTTGATCGCCTCCTGGGCCATGAACCGGCCGTACGGGATCTTCGCGGCGTCGATCACCTCGACGTGTGGCGGGAGTTCGTCGAGCAGGTCGCGGGGGCCCAGGCGGTCGGCGATGACCACGTCGGCCTCGGCGAGGAGGCGGCGGCCGCGCACGGTGATCAGGTCCGGGTCGCCGGGGCCGCCGCCGACGAGCGCGACGCCGGGGGCGCGGGTGCGGTGGTGCGGGGCGGCGAGGGTGCCGTCGCGCAGGCCTTCGACGATGGCGTCGCGGAGGGCGGCGGAGTGCCGGGGGTCGCGGCCTCGGGGGGTGGTGTTGAGGACGGCGACGGTGATGTTCTCGATGCGGCCGGTGGCGGGGGTCCAGGCGGTGGCGGCCTCGGCGTCGTCGGACCGGACGCACCAGGTGCGGGTGCGCTCGGCCTCGACGGAGGCGGCGTCGTTGGCCGTGGTGTCGGAGGAGGCGACGAGGGCGTACCAGGTGTCGGCGAGGTCGCCGTCCCGGTAGCGGCGGCGCTCCCAGCGGATCTCGCCGGCGTCCGCCATGGCCTCGACGGAGGGGGTGGCGGAGGGGGAGATCAGGGTGATGACGGCACCGGTGGCGATGAGCTGCGGCAGCCGACGCTGGGCGACCTGTCCGCCGCCGATGACGACGACGCGGCGGCCGTGCAGGCGCAGGCCTACGGGGTACGCGGGGTGGTCCGTGTGACCCGCGCGGTCGGCGTGGTCGGCGTGACCTGAGCGGTCGGCGTGGTCTGCGTGCTCGGCCATGGCGGTGCGGCTCCTCGTGCGCGTGCTGCGTTGCGTGCCGCTGCGGCGGTGGAGCGGCTGTGACGTGCGGAAAGCGGTGTTCCGGGTGGGAACACGATACGGGGTGGGGGTGGGTGGGGCGCCTGGGGTGGGCGGGTGGGGGCGCCTGCGGCGGGCCTTGTCCCCTACCCGCCCCTTCCCGAAACCGGGGCGCTGCCCCGGACCCCGCTCCTCAAGCGCCGGAGGGGCTTGAAAGACGCCGGAGGGGCTGGATTTGTCGGGCGGCGTTCTACTTTTCCGTTACTCCTGCCGAGTCGAACGTCGCCACCTCGTGCATCGCCCTCGCCGCACTCTGCACGATCGGGAGTGCCAGCAGCGCGCCGGTGCCCTCGCCCAGGCGGAGGTCGAGGTCGACCAAAGGGCGCAGGCCCAGCTTGTTCAGCGCCGCGACGTGGCCGGGCTCCGCGCTGCGGTGGCCCGCGATGCAGGCCGCCAGTGCCTCGGGGGCGATGGCGCGGGCGACCAGGGCGGCGGCCCCCGCGCTCACGCCGTCCAGGACCACCGGCGTACGCAGGGAGGCTCCGCCGAGGAGGAAGCCCACCATCGCCGCGTGCTCCAGGCCGCCCACCGCCGCGAGCACGCCGATCGGGTCGGCCGGGTCCGGCTGGTGCAGGTCGAGGGCGCGGCGTACGACGTCGACCTTACGGGCGTGCATCTCGTCGTTGATGCCGGTCCCCCGGCCGGTCACCTCGGCCGCGTCGATCCCCGTGTAGACGCAGATCAGCGCGGCCGACGCCGTGGTGTTCGCGATGCCCATCTCGCCGGTGAGCAGCGCCTTGTTGCCCGCCGCCACCAGGTCCCTGGCCGTCTCGATGCCGACCTCGATCGCGGCCAGGACCTCTTCGCGGGTGAGCGCGGGGCCCGTCGTGAAGTCCGCCGTACCCGGGCGCACCTTGCGGGGCAGCAGACCGGGGGTCGCGGGAAGGTCCGTGGCCACGCCGACGTCCACGACGCAGACCTCCGCCCCGACCTGCGCCGCGAAGGCGTTGCAGACGGCTCCGCCGCCGAGGAAGTTCGCCACCATCTGGGCGGTGACCTCCTGCGGCCAGGCGGTGACCCCCTGGGCGTGCACCCCGTGGTCACCGGCGAAGATCGCGACGGCCGCGGGCTCCGGGATCGGCGGCGGGCACATCCGGGAGAGGCCGGACAGCTGCGCGGAGATGATCTCCAGCATGCCGAGCGCCCCGGCGGGCTTCGTCATCCGCTTCTGGCGTTCCCACGCCTCGCCGAGCGCCTTGGCGTCCAGCGGGCGGATCGCGGAGATCGTCTCCTGGAGCAGATCGTGCGGCTCGGCGCCGGGCAGCGCGCGGCGGCCGTACGTCTCCTCGTGGACGACCCAGGACAGCGGGCGGCGCTTCGACCAGCCCGCCTGCATCAGCTCGGGCTCCTCGGGGAACTCGTCGACGTAACCGACGCAGAGGTAGGCCACGACCTCCAGGTGCTCGGGCAGGCCCAGCGCGCGGACCATCTCCCGCTCGTCGAAGAAGCTGACCCAGCCGACGCCGAGGCCTTCGGCGCGGGCCGCCAGCCACAGGTTCTCCACGGCCAGCGCCGAGGAGTACGGGGCCATCTGCGGCTGCGTGTGGCGGCCCAAGGTGTGGCGGCCGCCACGGGTCGGGTCCGCGGTCACGACGATGTTGACCGGGGTGTCGAGGATCGCCTCGATCTTCAGTTCCTTGAACTGCTTCGCCCGGCCCTTGGGCAGCGACTTGGCGTACGCGTCGCGCTGGCTCTGGGCCAGTTCGTGCATGGAGCGGCGGGTCTCCGCCGAGCGGATGACGACGAAGTCCCACGGCTGCGAGTGGCCGACGCTCGGCGCGGTGTGCGCCGCCTCCAGCACCCGGAGCAGGACCTCGTGCGGAATCGGGTCGCTGCGGAAGCCGTTGCGGATGTCCCGGCGTTCGCGCATGACCCGCAGCACCGCTTCGCGCTCGGCGTCGTCGTAGCCGGGGGCGGGCGGGGTGGCCGCCGACTGCTCGGCGGGCTCCGGCTGCTCCGGTGCCTCCACCGGTTCCTCGGGCTGCGCCGCCGTCACCGGCTGCTGCTCCGCCTCGAACTGCTGCGGTGCCTCGGCCGGTGCCCCCACCGGTTCCTCGGACTGTGCCTGCGGCTGCGGCTCCGGCTCCGGCTCCGGGAGGAGTTCCGGCGTCTCGATGACCTCGGGGCCGCTGCCGTCCTCGGCGTCGGGCGCGACCACATGGACCGCTTCCGGGAGCGCCGGCTCGGCCACGGGCTGTTCGGCGGGCACTTCCGCGACAGGCTCAGGCTGTACGGGCTCGGGTGCGGGCGGCGCGACGACCTGCTCCTCCGTCGCGGCCGTCTCCGGAGCCACGGCCACCGGCTCGGGGGCCGGTTCGACGGGCTGCTCCTGCACGGGCTCGGCCACCTGCTCAGGCTGCACCGCCGGTTCGGGCTGTGCCACCGGTTCGACGACGGGCGCGTTCTGCACGGGCGCCTGGGGTTCCGGGGCGGCGGCTTCCACGGGGACGGCCCGAACCTCGGGCTCCGGAGCCACGGAGACACCGTGCTGCGCCTCCACCGGCTCCGGCGTCTCCCGCGCGGCCACCTCGTCGGCCGGGGCCTGGACGGGTGCCTCCGGCTGTGCCGCCTCGGGCTCCGGGACGAGGACCGGTCCGGCGGGGGGCATCGCCACCGCGACCGGCTCGGGAACGACCGTTTCTGCCGGGACGGCCTGCGGAGCCGGCTCCGGCTGCACACCGGCAGCGGGCTGCACCAGCTGGTCGGTCCGCTCCGGCTGGTCAGTCTGCTCCGGCTGGTCGGTCTGCTCCGGCTGGTCCAGCTGCTCGACCGGGGCCGCCGGCACTGCCGGAACCGCCGGGACCGCCGGGACCGCCGGGACCGCCGGGGCCGCCTGCGCAACCGGGGCCACCAAGACCTCCTCAGGAGCGGGCACAACCGCCTGCTCCGGCGGCTGGACCGGCGGCGCCTTCTGAACCGGCTGCTCCGCCACGGCCTCCGCAACGGCCACGGCCTCGGCCTGCCCGGCCTCCGCCTGCTCGGCCACCACAGGCTCCATCACCGGCTGCTCGGCCACGACGGCCTGCTCCGGCTCCACCACGACCTGCTCCGGCTCGGCAACCGTCTGCTCGGCAACCACCGGCTCCGCGACGACCTGCTCCGGCTGCGCCCCCCACGGGGCCCCGGCCTGCGGCGGGATCTCGCCCAGCTGCGGGCCCGGCAGGGTCGAGGGGTCCTCGGCCGGGATGTCGAAGTACTCGGGGCCGGTCGTCGGCGGGCCCGCGTGGCGGGCGGGCGCGGCGGTCCGGGTAGCGCCGGCGGGGCCCCGGTCGGCCAGGGAGCGCACGACGCCGCCCTGCGTACCGCCGCCGTACGACGGGGGGTCCGCGGCG
>NZ_LZRD01000063.1 GCF_001687325.1 Streptomyces sp. PTY087I2
GGGCGCGGCGGCCTGGGCCGGCGGGGCGAAGCCCGGGGCGGCGGCCGCCGGGGCGGGCGGCGCCTCCTCCTCGGCGACCTCGCCGCCGAAGTTCTTCAGGAGCGCTTCGAGACCGCCGTCGAAACCCTGGCCGACGGCGGCGAAACGCCAGACGTCCTTCAGGTAGAAGTCGCCGAGCATCACGGCGCGTTCGGTGGTGAACTCCGATCCGGTGAAGGAGTACCGCACCACTTCCTCGCCGCCCGCGACGATCCGGATGTACCCCGGGCCGATCTGGGACATCTGCCCGGCGCCGTCGAGCGTCGCGGTGAAGGAGAGCTTCTGGATGGCGGCCGGGATGCGGTCGAGCGTGACGCGGAAGGACTCGGTGTCACCGGACTGCGCGCCCAGGAGCTGGATGGACTCCTCGGGCGATTTCGGCTGGTTGAAGAAGATGAAGTACCGGTCGTCGGAGAGCTGCTCGTCGGCGTCGAGGCCGAAGCAGCTGATGTCGAAGGTCAGCCCCGGTGCGGCGATCTGCACGCCTACGTACAGATCCGTCCCTGCCGTGAGATCACTGATCCTGGCCTTGTGGCCGCGTTGGAATTCCCTGGCCATGCGTAACGACCGTCCCCCATCCCGAAGGTAAATGCGTCGCGTCAGGCTAACCGCAAACAACGACATCGGACCAAGCCGGTACACACCCGGTACAGAATCGGCGAACGCGTACGGCCCCGGTCACTCCTCGCGGGCGGCGGGCAGCCGGGGCAGCCGCTCGGCCGCCACCACGCCCTCCAGGAACCCCCGGGCGCGCTCGGTGCGCGGATACGCCTCCAGCAGCCGCCAGAAGTCCGGCCCGTGCCCGGGAACGAGCAGATGAGCCAGCTCGTGGAGGAGCACGTAGTCGACGACGTACTCCGGCATGCCCTGGAGCCGGTGCGAGAGTCGGATGCTGCCCTCGGCGGGGGTGCACGAGCCCCAGCGGGTGTTCTGGTTGGTCACCCAGCGCACCGAGGCGGGCCGGGCGCGACCGTCGAAATACTGTGCGGACAGCCGGGCGGCACGCTCGGCGAGTTCGCTGTCGCCCAGGTGGCGCTTGCTCTCCTGGGCGGCGAGCTTGTCCAGCATCACGCCCACCCAGCGCCGCTCCTCCGCCTGCGACATCCGGGCGGGGATGAGCACGATCGTGCGGTCGCCCTCGCGGTAGGCGGAGACCGACTTCCTGCGCCGGGTGGATCTGCGGACCTCGACCGCGCTCGTCGCCGAAGCGCGGGCCGGGTGGGCTGCCGCGCTGCGCTGATGGCTTCCGGCGCTGCGCGCGGGGGTCTCCCCGGCGGAGCCGTACGAGGGGTGGGCGGGCACGCCACGACGTTACCCGCTGTCCGGGAAAGAAGTCCCGCCCGGGAAGGAAGTCCCGCCTGGGAAGGAAGCCCCGCCCGGGAACGGTCCGGCCGCGATCCACTGCTTGTCCGATGAACAGCCCGCACCTGTGGACAACTCCGCGCACAGTTCGCGGCGGGCCCGCATTCTGGCGGTGGTCCTGCGGAAAGAGCGGAGAGATCCGAAGTTCCCCGGGCCGGCAGGTCACCGGGCGCACCCGTGCCCGGGGCATTTCTCGGGGGGAGAAGTCATGTATCCGATGCTGAAGCCCGCACTGCGTCGCGCCTGGCGCGGACGGAACACCGTGCAGTTCGGTGTGACACCCGCGCATGCGGTGACGCTCGGACCGGTGGACATCGCGACGGGGAGCTTCCTGGAGCTGCTCGACGGCACGCGCGGACTGCCGCTGCTGTACGAGGAGGCGCGCGCCCTGGACCTGTCGGAACATCATGTGGACGTTCTGCTGGCTCGGTTGACGGAGGCCGGGCTCCTCGACGACCCGAGGTCGGCCGGTCCGGAAGCCGATGTGCTGCGCCGCCGTGCCGAAGTGATGGACCGCCAGCGCCCCGACGTGGCTTCGCTGTCGGTCGTGCGTCCCGAGCCCGGCGGCGGGCTGCGCCGGATGGGGGCCCGGCGGGAGATGCGGGTGCAGGTGAGGGGTGCGGGCCGGGTCGGGGCGTCCATCGCCGCCGCGCTGTCCGGTGCGGGGGTGGGGCGGGTGGAGGTGCTCGACGGGGGCCGGGCCGAGCCCTGGGACGTGGCGCCCGGGGGCCTCCCTCCGGCGTCCGTCGGGGAACGGCGCGATGTGGCGGCCCGCCGGCTCGTCCGCCGTTCGGCGCCCGGGCCCGGCCCGGCGGAGAGCGCCGGGGAGCCCGGTCTGTCCCTGATCGTCGTCGCGCCCCGGGACGGCCTCGCGGCGTACGCCCCCGTCGCGGACACCGCGGGTCCCTGGATCGCGGCGGGCACTCCCCATCTCTATGCGGGCGTGATCGAGGCCACCGGGGTGGTCGGTCCGCTCGTCCTGCCCGGGGGCACCGGCTGCGCGGGCTGCCTGGAGCTGCACCGGGCGGACCGCGATCCGCAGTGGCCCCGGATGCTGGCGCAGTGGCGTTCCGGGCGGCGGGGAGCGGTGCCCGCCTGCGATCTGGGGCTCGCCACGGCGGTCGCCGGTCTGGCCGCGGCGCATGCCCTGGCGTTCCTGGACGGGGACCTCCCGGCCTGTACCGGAGCGCGCTGGGAGGCCGCTCTGCCGCTGCTGGACTGGCGTTCCGAGCAGATCGGCCCGCATGCGGACTGCTCCTGCGGGGCCGCCGGGGGAGCCGGAGGGGAACGGGTCTCGGGCGGCGTTCCGGCGCAGGACACAATGGCGGGGTGACCGCCGTCTCCGGGTGCCACCGGAGGCCCGAGCGGCACGGCAGTCTGGGAACTGGAGGGGCACACATGTCTGATCTTCCCCGGAAGGCGGTTACGCGTACGGCCAAGCTGGCCGCGCTTCCGCTCGGCTTCGCCGGCCGTGCCACCTGGGGGCTGGGCAAGCGGATCGGCGGGAAGTCGGCCGAGCTGGTCGCCCGTGAGGTCCAGCAGCGCACGGCGGACCAGCTGTTCAAGACCCTGGGTGAGCTGAAGGGCGGGGCCATGAAGCTGGGCCAGGCCCTCTCGGTCTTCGAGTCGGCGCTCCCCGAGGAGATCGCCGGCCCCTACCGGGCCGCGCTGACCAAGCTTCAGGAGGCCGCGCCGCCACTGCCCGCGCGCACGGTGCACGGGGTGCTCGCGGAGCGGATCGGGGAGGACTGGCGGGAGTATTTCCTGGAGTTCGAGGACACGCCGGCGGCCGCCGCGTCGATCGGGCAGGTGCACCGGGCGGTGTGGCACGACGGCCGTGAGGTCGCGGTGAAGGTGCAGTATCCGGGGGCGGGCGAGGCGCTGCTCTCCGACCTCGCCCAGCTCAGCCGTTTCGCCCGGCTGCTCGGTCCGCTGGTCCCGGGGATGGACATCAAGCCGGTGATCAAGGAGCTGCGCGACCGGGTGTCGGAGGAGCTGGACTACGAGCTGGAGGCTCAGACGCAGCGGGAGCACGCGGCGGAGTTCGCGGACGACCCGGATGTGGTGATCCCTCAGGTGGTGCACCAGGCCGACCAGGTGCTGGTGACGGAGTGGATCGACGGGATCCCGCTGTCCGAGGTGATCGTGGAGGGTTCGGCGGAGCAGCGGGACCGTGCGGGGCAGCTGCTGGCCCGCTTCCTCTTCTCCGGTCCGGCGCGCACCGGTCTGCTGCACGCCGACCCGCATCCGGGCAACTTCCGGCTGCTGCCCCCGGTCCAGGACGCGGGGCAGCCGGAGGAGGAAGGCGGCCCGGCCGGTTCGTGGCGGCTGGGGGTGCTGGACTTCGGCACGGTCGACCGGCTTCCGGGCGGGCTGCCCCGGACCATCGGCGACTCCTTGAGGATGGCGCTGGAGGGCGACGCGGCCGGGGTGTACGGGCTGCTGCGCGAGGAGAACTTCGTGAAGGAGTCGATCGACCTGGACCCGGACGAGGTCCTGGACTATCTGCTGCCGATCATCGAGCCCACGCGGGTGGAGGAGTTCACCTTCACCCGCGGCTGGATCCGCGACCAGGCGGCCCGGACAGCGGACCCGCGCTCCCCCGCCCATCAGCTCGGCAGGCAGCTGAACCTCCCCCCGTCCTATGTCCTGATACACCGGGTGACGCTCAGCACGATCGGCGTGCTGTGCCAGCTCGGGGCGACGGTCCGGCTGCGCGAGGAGCTGGAGGGGTGGCTGCCGGGGTTCCTCGCCGAGGCAGCCGAAGCACCAGAAGCAGCCCAAGCGCCGGAGGCGGCCGAGGCATCGGAAGAAGGCGAGCCGGAGGGGGAGGCGGTCCGGGTGTAGAGGCGGGCCGGGGGCGCGCCTCCGGGGTCACCACCAAGCCGGGGGCGCCTCCGTCGTCACCACCAGAGTGAGTCGAGGCGGCTCTCGATCGCGCGGATATGCAGGCGGGCGCAGCTCTCGCAGAAGAGGAGGCGGCGGCCGTCCTCCACGGAGCTGAGCCAGGTCACGGGGACGGTGTCGCCTTCGGCGGTGGCGCCGCACCGGGCGCACACCGTGCTTCCCGTGGCGGGCTGTTCCGGATTCCCGGACTGTTCGGGATTCTCGGGCTGTTCGGGGTTCTCGGGCTGTTCGGGGGGATCGGTCTCCTCGTCCACGTCGCGACGATATCCCCGCGACCGGACGGCCGACAGCGGAAACGCCCCGCGGGGCCGTCCGGGTGTCCGAACGGCCCCGCGGGGCGTGATGGCTGCGCAGGTCAGCGCGTTGACGGTCCGTGCAGGGCCGTCAGTGGGTGACCGTCAGTGCATGACCGCCATGGCCAGCGCGCGGCGGGCGCGCAGCGAGGCGCGCTCCGCCCGGCGCTGCATCCGGCGGGCGGCGAGCAGGCGGGCCGACTGGCGGTCCTCCTGGGCCTCCCGCAGGCGGTCGTGCATATGCGCACGTGCCAGGGCTTCTGGGATGAGTTGCATTTCGCGGGTCCTGTTCTGACGCGAGTCGTTCGCGCCGATGATGGTGACGTCGGGGGTGGCGGAGCCGACGGGCTCCTTCGTGGGGGTGATCATTGGTGCCTGATTCCGGGGGTCATGTGTGTAGGGGCGGTCGATCGTTCCGAGGCGCGGACTGAGGGTGGGGGCGGGGACCCCACAGGTCGCGGTCACGCTGCGACCGGGTTCTTGCGCGGACGGCCACGCGGACGCTTGCGGGCCACGACGACACCCTGGACGAAGAGCTCGCCACCCCAGACACCCCAGGGCTCGCGGCGGTCCTTCGCGCCGGCGAGGCAGGCCTCGACGAGCGGGCAGGTGCGGCAGAGGGACTTGGCGTACTCGACGTCGGCGGGCGACTCGGCGAAGAAGACCTCCGGGTCGTAGGAGCGGCACGGGACGGGCACACCGAGGTTCTCGATGGCGTCGTCGAGCGCGGTGAGCGTGGTGAGCGGGGTCAAGGTGGAGTCCTCCGTGGAGCCGGGCGGCGAGATCGGGGTGGAGAGCGGTACTGACGGGGCGTGCGTTTCGGTGTGCACGGTGGGTGGTGTCCTCGTCTGGTCGTGCCGGCCTGTTGGCCGGTTGGCGGCTTCTGGTACCAGGTCCTGCTTGTCCCGAGGCTCCTTCGTTCCGTTCCGTCCGTTCGGACAAAACAAAAGGGCCGCGGATCCCGAGTGGGGTTCCGCGGCCCTGAAGGCGCCGGCCTGATGCTGGATCAGGCTGGATCACTCCAGGGTTCAGGCCCACGGAAGGCCCACATCGTGTGGTGCTGCATCTGCGTCTTGACTCCGGCACCGGCTGCCGCAAAGGCATAGGCCTGAGCCTGCGCTGCCTTCGCTACTGCTGCCGCCGGTGCCTCGATCGGTCGCTCATTGCGATCCCGCGTCACGGGGAGGCTCGCCGGAGACAGCGGACGGGCGGCAGAAATGCCGGACAGACCGGTGGCGTGGAGCGAGGCAGCCGCGGAACGGGTGAGGCCGAGCGAGCAGGCGGAGACGACCGAAAGACCGGTCATTTTCTGGGTTTCGATGATGCTGATCACTTCAATCGCCTCCTCTCGGCGTCTCATGGGACCGGCCGGAACCGGTCCTGCGTATTCGGATAAGTACAACTAAGTACAGCACGGAGCCAGGGCTTCAGAGAAGTCGCTGTTCCCGTGGTTAAGAACCTATGGTGACGACTGGTGCGGGCGCAAACTATTTTCTGGACGAGTTTTTCTCAGGTCTCGCCGGCGCCCTCCTCGGGCCCGTCACCAACCGTCTCACCTGCGCAGATGGCCAGAACGTCGGCACCGAAGCGGCTCAACTTCCGGTTGCCGACACCGGCGATGACGACCAGCTCGCCCTCGGTGGACGGCACGGCCTCGGCGATCGCCATGAGGGTCTTCTCGGTGAAGACGCAGTAGTCGGGCTGGCCCAGCAGAGCCGCCTGGCCGGCGCGCCAGTCGTGGAGCCGCTCGTACAGCGCCTCGTCCATGTCCGACGGGCACTCCTCGCAGCGCATCAGCTTCATCTCGCCCGCGTCGGTGAGCGTCCGGCCGCAGACCCGGCAGCGCACCGGGCTCCTGGGCTTGCGCTCGACGGCCGGGGTCCGCCCGGCGGCCGCGGCCCGGCCGGTGCCCCGGTCGATCCCGCCGCCCCCGCCGACGCCGCCCCGCGCACCGGACCCCGTCGAGCCCGGCCGCAGCCCGTTCAGGAAGCGGGTCGGCCGTCGGCTCGCCCTGCCCCCCGGCGAGCGGGACAGCGCCCAGGAGAGCGAGAGGTGGACACGGGCGCGGGTGATTCCGACGTACAGCAGGCGGCGCTCCTCCTCGACCTGCTCGTCGGTCCTGGCGTAGGCGATGGGCATCATGCCCTCGGTCAGGCCGACCAGGAACACGGCGTCCCATTCGAGGCCCTTCGCGGCGTGCAGCGACGCCAGGGTCACCCCCTGGACCGTCGGGGCGTGCTGGGCGGCCGCCCGTTCGTCGAGCTCACGCACCAGGTCGGTCAGGGTCGCCCCCGGTTTCGCCGTCTCGAAGTCCTCGGCCAGGCGCACCAGCGCGGCCAGCGACTCCCAGCGGTCGCGCACGGAGCCCGAGCCGGCGGGCGGGCGGGTGGTCCAGCCCTTGGTGGAGAGCACCGCCCGCACCTGGGAGGCCAGGTCCTCCGCCCCGTCGAGGAGGGAGTCGTTGCCCCCGGCGCGGGCCGCGCCGCGCAGGGCGGTGCCCGCCTCGCGGACCTCGGCCCGCTCGAAGAACCGCTCGGCGCCGCGCAGCTGGTAGGGCACCCCGGCGTCCGCGAGGGCCTGCTCGTAGACCTCGGACTGGGAGTTGACCCGGTAGAGCACGGCGATCTCGCCGGCGGGCACGCCCGCGGCGATGAGGTCGCGGATGCGCCGGGCGGTGGACTCGGCCTCGGTGGGCTCGTCCCCGTACTCCGTGTAGACCGGCTCGGGGCCCTTGTCCCGCTGCGAGACCAGCTCCAGGCGGTGGTCGGCGGCCTTGCCGTGGGCCTGGCTGAGGAGGCCGTTGGCGAGGTGGACGACCTGGGGGGTGGAGCGGTAGTCCCGGACCAGCTTGACGACGGTCGCCCCGGGGTGGCGGGTGCGGAAGTTCAGCAGGTGGTCGGGGGTGGCCCCGGTGAAGGAGTAGATCGTCTGGCTGGCGTCGCCGACGACGCAGAGATTGTCCCGGTCGCCCACCCAGAGGTCGAGCAGCCGCTGCTGGAGCGGGCTCACGTCCTGGTACTCGTCGACGACGAAGTGCTGGTACTGGCCGCGCACATGGTCGGCGATGTCTCCCCGGTCCTGGAGGATGCCGACCATCAGCAGCAGCACGTCCTCGAAGTCGATCACCGAGCGGTCGCGCTTGAGCTGTTCGTACGTGGAGTAGATCTGGGAGAGCACCGCCGGATCCCGGGGGGCGTCCCGCTGGGTCTTGGCGACGGCCGTCGCGTAGTCGGCGGGGACGGTCTGGGTGACCTTGGCCCATTCGATCTCGCCGGTGACGTCCCGCAGCTCGGTGCGGTCGAGCCGGAGCTCGCAGCGGGCGGCCGCCTCGGCGACCAGCTGCACCTTCCGCTCCAGCAGCCGGGGCAGCTCACCACCGACTGCTTTCGGCCAGAAATACTGGAGCTGCCGGAGCGCGGCGGAGTGGAAGGTCCGCGCCTGGACGCCGGTCGCGCCGAGCTGGCGGAGGCGGCCGCGCATCTCTCCGGCGGCCCGGTTGGTGAACGTGACGGCGAGGACCGTGGCGGGCTGGAGGATGCCCGCCCGCACCCCGTACGCGATGCGGTGGGTGATCGCGCGGGTCTTGCCCGTACCGGCTCCGGCCAGCACGCACACCGGTCCGTGCAGGGCGAGCGCCACCTCGCGCTGCTCGGGGTCGAGCCCGTCGAGCACGGCGTCCGGGGTCTCGGGGACCCGCGGGAAGAGGGTGGAGTGCGTTGCTGCTGTCACCCCGCCATGCTGCCAGGTCCCCGGGGGCGGATGCGGCGGTCGTCCACAGGCGTGAGCCATTAGTCATACGAGACACGTACCGGCACACCGGCACACCAAGGCGCCTGCCGGCCCCCCGGGAATGGGGGCCGCCCTCCGTACGTTCCTTAATCTTGCGGGAGCGCTGCGGTGAGCGGCCGGTCCGCATGTGACGCTGCCGGCCGCGCAGCGGTACGGACGAGACGAAGGAGCGCCAGCGACATGGCGGGCACTGTGACGATGTACAGCACCACCTGGTGCGGCTACTGCCGTCGGCTGAAGAGCCAGATGGACCGCGAGGGCATCGCGTACAACGAGGTCAACATCGAGCACGACCCGGAGTCGGCCGCGTTCGTCGAGAAGGCGAATGGCGGAAACCAGACGGTCCCCACGCTGCTGATCGTGTCCCCCTCGGGCACCGAGTCGGTCATGACGAACCCGTCGCTCGCCCAGGTGAAGCAGGCGCTCGCCGCCTGATCCGGCGGAGCGACGCCTGCCCGTCGCGCGTACCACTGCCCCCGGCACCGCCGGGGGCAGTCGTGTGTCCGAACAAAGGCGCGGACCTCAGGCGGTCCGCTTCACCGCACCCGGCTTCGGGAGCGGCTTGCCGTACCAGAGCTCGATCAGGCGGGACGCGATGGAGATGCCGAACGGGGGCATGATCTCGCCGGACTCGAAGGCGGCGGTGAGGTCCTCGCGGGAGAACCAGCGGGCCTCCTCGATCTCCTCGCCGTCGACGGTGATGTCGAAGGAGGTGGCCCGCGCCATGAAGCCGAGCATCAGGCTGGAGGGGAACGGCCACGGCTGGCTGGCGATGTACTCGACGTCGCCGACGGTGATCCCGGCCTCTTCGTAGACCTCGCGGGCCACGGACTGCTCGATCGACTCCCCCGGCTCGACGAATCCGGCGAGCGTGGAGAAGCGGCCCTCGGGCCAGTGCACCTGGCGGCCGAGCAGCGCCCGGTCCTGGTCGTCGGTGACCAGCATGATGACCGCCGGGTCGGTGCGCGGGTAGTGCTCGGCCCCGCAGGCCTGGCAGCGGCGGATGTGGCCGGCCGCCGCGATGACGGTGCGTTCGCCGCAGCGGGAGCAGAAGCGGTGGAGCCGCTGCCAGTTCTCCAGGGCGACGGCGTGCACCATCAGCCCCGCGTCCCGGGGGCCCAGCAGCAGGCCCGCCTCGCGGAGTCCGGCCGGGCGGGCCGACTGGTCCATGCGGCCGGGCAGCGAGTCCTTCTGAAGCGCGAAGTAGCTGACGCCGTCCTCGTCGGTGCCGAGGAAGTACCGGTGGGTCTCGGTGACCGGGGCCTCGAAGGCCGGGGTCATGACGATCTCGGTGCCCCCGTCGGGGGTGTCGTCGATCAGCACCTGCCCGCCGGAGACGACGAAGACGCGGGTCGTCGGGTGGCTCCACGCCACGGCCAGCCACGCCTCGTCGAGACGGTGGTGTGCCGCGCGGTCGATGCCGCTCGGCGCGGTGAGGCCGATCGGGCGGTCTGCGGTGGCGTTGTCGAAGGTGCTCACAGGTGCTTCCTACTCCCCCTGGGTGGATCGGGCGTACGGAGGTGGGGCGGGGTTCATGGCCGGACACGCCCGAGCGCCGTGGCCAGTTCGCCCCACAGGTGGGCGGTCGTCTCCACGCCCTTGAGCAGCAGGTCCAGCTCGACCTTCTCGTCGGGCGCGTGCCAGCCGTCGGAGGGTACGGAGATGCCGAGGAAGAGGACGGGGGCGCCGAGCACGTCCCTGAGGTCGGCGGCCGGGCCCGAGCCTCCTTCGCGGGTGAAGAGGATCTTCTTGCCGAAAGCGCGGCCCATCGCGCGGGCGACGGCCTGGAGGGCGGGGTGGTCCAGCGGGGTGAGGCAGGGGCGGGTGGCGGGCTGGAAGGCGATGGTGTGCCGGATGCCCGCCGGAATGCGGGACTCCACCCAGGCGCGGACGGCCTTCCGCACGTCGTCGGGGTCCTGGCCGTCGACCAGCCGGAAGCTGATCTTCACCAGGGCGGAGGAGGGGATGATCGTCTTGCTTCCGGCGCCCTGATAGCCGCCGCCGATGCCGTTGACCTCGGCGGTGGGGCGGGCCCAGACGCGCTCCAACGTGGAATATCCGGCCTCGCCGGACGCGGCGCCCGACTTCGCCGTACGGAGCCAGGTCGCCTCGTCGAAGGGCAGCTCCGCGAACAGCGCCCGCTCGGTGTCGGTGAGGTCGGTGACCCCGTCGTAGAAGCCGGGGATCGCGACGTGGCCGTCCTCGTCGTGGAGGGCGGCGACCAGCCGGGCGATCTCGGTGGCGGGGTTGGGGACGGCGCCGCCGAACGATCCGGAGTGGATGTCCTGGGCGGGCCCGTACAGCTGGATCTCGCACTCGGCGAGGCCGCGCATGCCCGTGCAGACGGTCGGGGTGTCCTCGCCCCACATGCCGGTGTCCGAGACGATCACCGCGTCGGCGGCGAGCCGGTCGGCGTGCTGCTCGGCGAGGGCGCGGAAGTTCGGGGAGCCGGACTCCTCCTCGCCCTCGATCAGCAGCTTGAGGTTCACGGCGGGGGTGGTGCGGCCGGTCACGGCGAGGTGCGCGCGGACGCCCAGGGTGTGGAAGAACACCTGGCCCTTGTCGTCGGCCGCGCCGCGCCCGTACATCCGGCCGTCCCGGATCACCGGCTCGAACGGGTCGGTCGCCCAGCCGTCCTCCCGGGCCGCGGGCTGCACGTCGTGGTGGCCGTAGACCAGGACGGTCGGGGCGCCGGGGTCCTCGCTGGGCCACTCGGCGAAGACCGCCGGGGCGCCGGGGGTCTCCCAGATCTCGGCGACCGGGAAGCCGATCTCCTTGAGCTTGGCGCTCAGCCACTCGGCGCTGCGCCGTACGTCCCCGGCGTGCTCCGGCTGCGCGGAGACGGAGGGGATGCGCAGCCACTCGGCGAGGTCGTCGAGGAAGGCGGCGCGGTGCTGTTCGGTGTACGTACGGACGGCGCTGTCCGGGGTCTCGCTCATGCTCTTGAGCCTATCCGTCCCCGGGGTCCGGCTCGTCCAGCAGGATCCGCTCCAGCTCGGCCCGGCCCGGCAGCCCCTGCGGATGGACGGTCTCCCCCGTGCGTACGTAGAGGAACGTGGCGGTGACCGCGGCGAGCGGCAGATCGTGCAGCTCGGCCCAGGCCAGCCGGTAGACGGCGAGCTGGAGCGGGTCGGCGGTGCGGTGGCGGGTGGTCTTCCAGTCGACGATCTCGTAGGTGTCGCCCGTGCGGTAGACGGCGTCGATCCGGCCCCGGATCACCCGGCCCGCCAGGGTGATCTGGAAGGGGGTCTCGACGCGGTACGGCGTGCGCCGGGCGTACGCGGTGCGCTCGAACGCCTCCTTCAGCTCGGCGAGGTCCCGCTCGTCGGCGATCTCGGCGTCGCTCCCGTCGCCGCCGGGCAGCTCGTCGGGGCCGAGCATGGGCAGCGGCAGCTCCTCGTACCGGGACTCCACCCAGGCGTGGAACCGGGTGCCCCGGCGGGCGGCGGGCTGCGGCGGGCGGGGCATGGGGCGGGCCAGCTCCTGGGCGAAGGCGTCGGGGTCCTCGGCCAGGCGGAGCAGCTGGGTGGCGGAGAGGGCGGCCGGGATGACCACCTCGCGCACGGTGGCGCGGGCGCGGCGCAGCTCCCCGGCGAGGGCGTCCAGGTCCCGGTCCCAGGAGTCGAGGGTGCGGGCTTCCTCGGGGGTGAGGCGGTCGGCCGCATCGGTGGGTTCCGGGACGGGGCGGGCTGCTGGGGTCTCCGGGGTCAGCCGCTGCTCCGGGTCCTCCTGCGGGTGGCGGGCCGCCGGGATGTGCGGTGATGCTTCCGGGGCCGGTGCCCGCTCCCGTACGGGCTCCGAGGCCGTGCCCGGAACGGGTTCCGCGGGGCGCTCGCTGGGAAGCGCGTCCCAGTCCCAGTCCTCGTCGGCCGGTGGCTCGTCGAGCGGAGGTTCCTCGTCCCAGGGTTCGTACGCCGGTACGTCGTCGGGTCCGGGTCCGTACCCCGGCGCCTGCTCGTCCCCCTGGACGGCCATGCGCTCCAGGTGCGCCAGCACTGTGTCGCGGGCGGCCCGGCGGCGGGCCAGGGCGTCGGCGTCGAGCGGCAGCGGCCAGGCCAGGTCGGCGTCGCGCTCCGCGAGGGCCGGGTTCTCCTCGTCCTCGGCGGGCTCGTCCGCCCAGGCCTCGATCTCGCCGTGGCCCGCCGCGCAGTGCTCGTACAGCGCTTCCAGGAAGGCGGACGGGCCGCGCGTCTTCTTCTGGGACGGGCCCCACCAGTGGCCGGAGCCGAGGAGCAGGGAGCGGGGGCGGGTGAAGGTGACGTACCCCAGGCGCAGTTCCTCCGTGTGCTGGTGCTCCTTCATCTCCTCCTTGAACGCCTTGATCCCCTTGGCGTCGTACGAATCCAGTCCCGGGAGCGTCGCCGCGTCGCCGCGCAGGGCGTGCGGGAGCACCTTGGCCTGGGCGGTCCAGGCGTCCCGGGACTGGCCGCTGGGGAACTGGCCGGTGACCAGTCCGGGGACGGCGACGACGTCCCACTCCAGGCCCTTGGACTTGTGGGCGGTGAGGACCTTCACGGTGTTCTCGCCGCCGGGCAGCGCGTTGTCGAGGCCCTTCTCGTACTGCGCGGCGGTCCGCAGGAAGCCGAGGAAGGCGAGCAGCGACGCCTCCCCGTCCAGCGAGGCGAACCGGGCCGCTATGTCCAGGAAGTTGGCCAGGGTCTCGCGGCGGCGGGCGGCCAGCGCCTGCGGGGAGGCGGACAGCTCGACCTCCAGGCCGGTGGTGGCCAGGACCCGGTGCAGCACGTCCATCAGGGGGTCCGCGAGCGAGCGGCGCAGGTCGCGCAGCTCCCGGGCGAGACGGGCGAAGCGAATGCGGGCCTCGGCCGAGAACGGCAGCCCGTCGTCCGCCGCGTCCCCGGCGATGAGGAAGGTGTCCAGCGCGTCCGCGAGCGATATCACCTCGGCCGGGTCCGTGCCCTCGACGGCCTCCGCGAGCCGCCGGTCCGGGTCGGCGTCCTCCCCCTGGGCGGCCCGGTGGACGAGCAGGCGGGCGCGGCGGCCCAGCAGGGCGAGGTCGCGGGGGCCGATGCGCCAGCGCGGTCCGGTGAGGAGGCGGACCAGCGACGCGTTGGCCCCCGGGTCCTGGAGCACCTCGCAGACGGCGACCAGGTCGGCCACCTCGGGCAGATGCAGCAGCCCGGCGAGGCCGACGACCTCGACCGGGATGTCCCGGGCGACCAGGGCCGCCTGGATCGCGGGGAAGTCCCCGGCGGTGCGGCACAGAACGGCGATCTCGCCGGGCGGGGTGCCGGTGCGCACGAGGTGGGCGAGGGAGTCGGCGAGCCAGTCGATCTCCTCGGTGTGCGTACGCAGCAGGGCGCAGCGGACCACGCCGTCGCGCTCGGCTCCCGGCGCGGGGCGCAGCGCATCGACGCCCTCGTGCATCGCCCGCAGCGGTTCGGCGAGGCCGTTGGCGAGCTGGAGGAGGCGGCCGCCGCTGCGCCGGTTCTCGCTGAGGCTGTAGCGGGTGGCGGGGGTGCCGTCGGCGTGCGGGAAGTGCTCGGGGAAGTCGTCGAGGTTGGCGACGGACGCGCCGCGCCAGCCGTAGATCGCCTGGCAGGGGTCGCCGACAGCGGTGACCGCGTGGCCGGTGGGCGCGGGGTGGTCGGCGCCGGAGCCCGTACCACCGCTGCCGAACAGCGCCGAGAGCAGCAGCCGCTGGGCCACCGACGTGTCCTGGTACTCGTCGAGGAGGACGACCCGGAACTCCTCGCGCAGGATCGCCCCCACCTCGGGCCGGGTGAGGGCCAGCTCGGCGGAGAGAGCGATCTGGTCGCCGAAGTCCAGCAGGTCCCGGCTGCGCTTGGCGGCCCGGTAGCGCTCGGTGAGGCCGAGGAGCGCGCGGCGGGCCTCGGCGGCCTCGGGGATCTTGCGCAGGTCGGCGTTGCTGAGCTTGGCGGCGGCCAGGTCCCGCAGCAGCTCGGTGTCGTACGTCTCCAGCGTCTCCGGCCGTACGAGGTGTTCGGACAGCTCCCCGTCGAGCGCGAGCAGATCGCTGACCAGGGTGGAGAAGGAGCGCGTGAGCGCCGGATACGGACCCGGGGCCTCGCGCAGCACCTTTGCTGCCAGCTGGTAGCGCGTGGCATCGGCGAGGAGGCGGGTGGAGGGCTCCAGGCCGATACGCAGGCCGTGCTCGGTGAGGAGGCGGCCGGCGAACGCGTGGTACGTGGAGATGGTGGGCTCGCCCGGAGGGTTGTCCGGGTCGATGACGTCGGGGTCGGTGACGCCGGCGGCGATCAGCGCCTTGCGGACGCGCTCGGCCAGCTCGCCCGCCGCCTTGTTGGTGAAGGTGAGGCCGAGGACCTGCTCGGGCGCGACCTGTCCGGTGCCGACCAGCCAGACCACCCGGGCGGCCATCACCGTGGTCTTGCCCGACCCGGCTCCGGCCACGATCACCTGCGGGGCGGGCGGCGCGATGATGCAGGCCGTCTGCTCCGGGGTGAACGGAATCCCGAGGAGCTCCTTGAGCTGCTCGGGATCGGTGATGCGTGAGGACACCCCAACAACGTTAACCGGGACCGCTGACAACCCCGTACGAACCGGATGCGGCGGCTGATCCACCCCCTGGCGACCGGATGCGGCGACTACTCCACCACCTGCCGCCCCTCCGGCTGTGCGCTGCACGAGGCCCGGAAGGTGCAGTGGGAGCAGTGCGTTCCGGTGGTGGGCGTGAACCGTTCGTCCAGGACCTTTCCGGCGGCGGTGGCGAGCAGGTCGGAGACCCACTCCCCCGCGAGCGGTTCCTGGGCCTGAACCTTGGGGAAGGCTTCGCCGCCCTCCTTCTTGGGCGCGGGCTGCCGGAGCTGGACCAGTTCGGCACCGCCCGGTTCGGGGCGGTTGCCGTCGAAGACCTCGTCGACCGCGCCCTCGCGGACGGCGAGCTGGTAGACGGCAAGCTGGGGGTGGGCGGCGACCTCGTCCTTGGTGGGGGCGCCCTTGCCGGTCTTGAAGTCGACGACGTACGCCCGGCCCTCGGCGTCCTGTTCGACCCGGTCCATGGAGCCCCGGATGCGGACGGCGTACTCCCCCGCCTCCAGCGTCACGTCGAAGTCGTGCTCGCTCGCGGTGGGGGTCCGGCCGGCCCGGTCCAGGACGTGCCAGTGCAGGAAGCGTTCCAGGGCAGCGCGGGCCTGGTCCTTCTCCTGCTCGGACTTCCAGGGGGCGTCGAAGGCGAGGCCGTTCCAGACGGAGTCCAGCCGTTCCATCAGGACGTCCAGGTCGGCGGGGGTCCGGCCGGAGGCGACCTCGTCGGCGAGTACGTGGACGACGTTGCCGAACCCCTGGGCGGCGGTGGCCGGGGCGTCGGCCTTCACCTCGCGGCCCAGGAACCACTGGAGGGCACAGGTGTTGGCGAGCTGTTCCAGAGCCGAAGGAGAAAGGGAGAGAGCCTGGTCGCGGTCGCGTAGCGGGACGGCGGAGCGGGTCGGCTCCTCCAGGCCCCACCAGCGGTACGGGTGGGCCGCGGGCACCAGCGGCTGGCCCTCGTCGTCGGTGAGCGCGGCGAGCCGGGCGAGGCGGTGCGCGGCGGCCTCGCGCAGCGCGTCGGACGCGGCCGGGTCGACGGTCGTGGCGCGCAGTTCGGCGACGAGCGCGGCGACGGCGAGGGGGCGGCGCGGGCGGCCGGTGACGTCGCGGGGTTCGACGCCCAGCTCGGTGAGGAAGCGGGAGGGCTGGTCGCCGTCGTCGGCGGGGGCCTTCACGGCGGTGACGATCAGGCGTTCGCGGGCGCGGGTGGCGGCGACGTAGAAGAGGCGGCGCTCCTCGGCGAGGAGGGCGCCGGGCGTGAGGGGTTCGGCGAGCCCGTCGCGGCCGATCCGGTCCGCCTCCAGGAGGGAGCCCCGGCGGCGCAGATCGGGCCAGACGCCCTCCTGGACCCCGGCGACGACGACGAGCCGCCACTCCAGGCCCTTGGCGCGGTGGGAGGTCATCAGGCGTACGGCGTCGGGGCGGGCGGTCCGCCGGGAGAGGGTGTCGGCGGCGATGTCCTGGGCGTCGACCTCCTCCAGGAAGTTGAGGGCCCCGCGCCCGCCGGTGCGCTCCTCGGCGCGGGCGGCCGTGTCGAACAGGGCGCACACCGCGTCGAGATCGCGGTCGGCGTTGCGGCCGCCCGCCCCGCCGCGCAGCGCGGCCCGCTCCAGCCTGCCGGGCCAGGGCGTGCCGTTCCACAGGGTCCACAGGGCCTCCTCGGCGGTGCCGCCGCCTTCGAGAAGTTCGCGGGCCTTGCGCAGAAGCGCGCCGAGGCGCTGCGCGCCGTGGGCGTACGCCGGGTCGTGCGTGACAAGGCGTTCGGGTTCGGCGAGGGCGCGGGCCAGCAGCTCGTCGGAGGGGGCGGGGACCCGGATCCCGGCGGCGCGCTCCTCGTCGCGCAGGGCACGGCCGAGGCGGCGCAGGTCGGCGGCGTCCATGGAGCCGAGGGGTGAGGTGAGGAGGCTGAGGGCGGTCTCGGTGTCGAGCCAGGAGGACGTCCGGGCCCCGGCACGACCCGCCCCGCCAGTCCCGCCCGGGTCCGCCCCGCCGATGTCGCCCGGGTCCGCCCCGTCCACCTCGTCCTGTTCCGGCCCGTCCGCCTCGTCCTGGTCCCCCTCCGGGACGCGGTGCAGCGCTGCCGTCGCCACCGCCCGCAGAGCCGTCAGCAGCGGGGCGACGGCCGGTTCGTGGCGCAGCGGGAGGTCGTCGCCGTCGACCTCCAGGGGGACGCCGGCGGAGGTGAGGGCGCGGCGGACGGCGGGCAGCGAGCGGCCTCCGGCCCGTACCAGCACGGCCATCTCCTGCCACGGAACCCCGTCCTCCAGGTGGGCGCGGCGCAGCAGGTCCGCGATGTTCTCCAGCTCCGTGGGGGCGGTCGGGTAGGTGTACGTCTCGACGCGGCCGCCGTCCCGGACGGCGTGCAGCTCGCGGTGGGCGCGGACCGTGTCGGCGGGCAGCCGGGTCAGCGGCATCCGCCGGGTGAGCAGCCGGGTCGCCGCCAGCAGTCCGGCCCCGGAGCGGCGCGAGGTGGTGAGGACGCCCACGGGGGCGGGGGTCCCGTCCGCCCGGCGGAAGGTGTCCGGGAAGTCGAGGATGCCGTTCACGTCGGCGCCCCGGAAGGTGTAGATCGACTGGTCGGGGTCGCCGAAGGCGATCAGCGTCCGCCCGCCACGCGCAGCCTCGCCGCGCACGCCCTCGCCGCGCACGCCCT
>NZ_LZRD01000064.1 GCF_001687325.1 Streptomyces sp. PTY087I2
AAGCGCTCGCCCGGGGCCAAGCCGCCTCGGCTGCGGTCGTTCAGGACGCCGTCCCGCCCGCCCAGAACCGGGCCGCCCAAGGCCAGGCCTCTGCCCCGGCCCCGGCGTCGGCAGCCCACGACCAAGCGCCCGGCCGGGCCGCCCCCGCCGACGAGCCCGGGGAGCAGGCGGTTCCGCGGCCCCGGCCGGCCGGGCAGCCTCTGCATGAGCCCGATGAGTACGGCACTCCGCCCTACGGCGGCCCCGGCCCCTGGGCGCCCGCGCCGCCCGTGCAGCGGCCGACCCCGGCCCACGGCACCGTCGTACCGCCGGGGGCCGGCGGGCCGTCCCCGCAGTACGCCGCGACGAACGGCGCCGGAGTCCCGGCCCCCGTCCCGACATCCGCCGACGGCCACACGCCCCCGCACGCTCAGCCCGCCGGGGGCTTCGCAGCCCCACAGCCCGCGCCCACCGACGCCTTCGCGCCGCCGCACCCCGCACCCACTGACACCTTCGCGCCCCCGCACTCCGCGCCCAACGACGCCTTCCCGCCGCCGCACCCGCAGCCCCAGGCCCACGCGAACGCCCCGCACCCGGCGGCGGCCCACGAGCAGCAGCAGCCTGCCCACCCGGGCCACGGGCCGCAGCACCAGCAGACGCAGTGGCTCCAGTACGACCCCTGGGGCGCTCCGGGGCAGCCGCTGACCCGGCCCGGTCCGCCCGAGGGCGCCGAGCCCGGGCGGAAGAAGCGGCGCGGCGGGGCGTTCGTGGGGGTGCTCCTGCTCGCCCTGGTCGCCAGCGGCGTCGGCGGCGGAGTCGGCGCGTACATCGAGCGCAACGGCGGGCTGACCACCGTCGAACTGCCCCAGGCGGGCCGCGACAACGGCGACCGGGCCCCCGAAAGCGTCGCGGGCATCGCCGCCAGCGCCCTGCCCAGCGTGGTCACCCTGCACGTCAGCGGCACCGCCGAGTCCGGCACCGGCACCGGCTTCGTCCTCGACGGCCAGGGCCACATCCTCACCAACAACCACGTCGTCGCCCCGGCCGGCTCCAGCGGCGACATCACCGTCACGTTCAGCACCGGCGAGACGGCCTCCGCCGAGCTCGTCGGCAAGGACAGCGGCTACGACCTCGCGGTCGTCCGGGTCCGCGGCGTTTCCGGCCTCAAGCCCCTGCCCCTGGGCAACTCCGACAACGTCCAGGTCGGCGACCCCGTCGTGGCCATCGGCGCCCCCTTCGACCTGTCCAACACGGTGACCTCGGGCATCATCAGCGCCAAGCAGCGGCCGATCACCGCGGGCGGCGAGAAGGGCGACGGCAGCGACATCTCCTACGTCGACGCCCTCCAGACCGACGCCCCGATCAACCCGGGCAACTCCGGCGGCCCCCTCGTCGACTCCCAAGCCCACGTCATCGGCATCAACAGCGCCATCCGCGCGGCCGACAGCGGCCGGGGCCCCGAGTCCGGCGGCCAGTCCGGCTCCATCGGCCTCGGCTTCGCGATACCCATCAACCAGGGCAAGCGCGTCGCCGAGGAGCTGATCAGCACCGGCAAGGCCACCCACCCGGTGATCGGCGTCACGCTGGACATGAAATACACCGGCGACGGCGCCAAGGTCGGCACGAAGGGCGCCGACGGCGGCCCCGCCGTCGCCAAGGACGGCCCCGCGGACAAGGCGGGCATCAAGTCCGGCGACGTCATCACGCAGGTCGAGGGCCAGCGCGTGCACAGCGGCGAGGAGCTGATCGTGAAGATCCGGGCCCACCGCCCCGGCGACGATCTCGACCTCAAGCTGACCCGCGGCGGCAAGGAACGGACCGTGACCCTGAAGCTCGGCTCGGCGAGCGGCACATGATCCGGCACAGCGTCTGGCACGGCATCCGGCACGTGCGCGCCACCGCGAGGTACCGCCCGGACACCTTCGACAGGTACCTTTGACCGGTCCGGGCAGCAGGGGGCCCCGGGCCGGGATCGTACGGAGAACACGCGGAGAACACGAGGAGCAACAAGGTGTTCAATGACATCGGCGCACTGGAGCTGCTGACGCTCGGGGTGCTGGCCGTGCTGGTCTTCGGCCCCGACAAGCTGCCCAAGCTGATCCAGGACGTCACGCGCACCATCCGCAAGATCCGCGAGTTCTCGGACAGCGCCAAGGAAGACATCCGTTCCGAGCTGGGCCCGCAGTTCAAGGACTTCGAGTTCGAGGACCTCAACCCCAAGACGTTCGTCCGCAAGCAGCTGATGGACGGCAACGACGACCTGGGGCTGAAGGAGATCCGCGAGAGCTTCGACCTGCGCAAGGACCTGGCCGACGTCACCGACGCGGTCAACGGCCGCACCCCGGCCGCGTCCGATACCGCCAACAGTGCGGCGAACGGCTCTGCGGGCGCGTCGGCCGGCACCCCCTCCACCAGCCTGACCAAGACCGGTGACACCGCTCCTGACCTGCTGAAGAAGGCTCCCGCGCCGGACCGGCCCGAGCGCCCGCCGTTCGACTCCGACGCCACCTGAGCCCCGGTCAATCCCGACTCGTCCGGACGGTATCGCTATTCTCCATCTGTCCGGTTGCGAGGACGCCCAAGCCCGCGGGGGGCGGGCCGCTCCGGATCTTGACCGATCGAGGAGGCGGCCGCGCACATGGAGACGACGAGTCGGATTGATACGGACGGTGTCCCGGGCACGGCCACGGCGGACGAAGCGCCGCAGGAGGCCCTGCCCGCCCGGCGGGCCGTCGACGGCTACCTGGCGGCCACCTTCCCCTGGTACGGGCTGGACGAGGCCTTCACAGGGCCGCGCTGGCTGATGCAGGTCGGCACGGCGGCCGACGGCACCGTGCAGCACGGGGCGACGGGCCACGGTGACGAGCCGTCGGTGAAGTCGGACGGCTCCGCCGACAAGGAGCGGTTCGCCGCGGTGATCACGGTCGCCGCGAGCCCCGTACGGCGCACCGGCGACGGTACGGGCGTGCTGGACGCCACCACGGTGTCCTCGGCGGCCTGGCTCGCGGGCTCCGGCCTGCTGGCGTACACCTGGCCGCCGCAGATGGACCACACCCTGCGCGACGACTGGCTGGACCAGCAGACCGAGACGGCCTTCACCCTCGCCGACGACCTGGGCAGCGCGCCCTGGACGACGCTGTCCCTGCCGGTGGACGGGGTGCCGGTGGAGTTCCACTACCGCGAGTCCGAGTTCGGCTGGGTGCTGGCCGGATCCGCCCACGAGGGCGTGCACATCGGGGCGTACGGGCGGGGGATGAGCGCGTACGGTCTCGGCTTCGCGGTCATCAAGGACATCGAGACGTACGAGTAGGGCCGGGGGCGTCCGGCGGGCCGCTTCGTCCTCAAGCGCCGGACGGGCTGGTTGTGCTCGGCCTCGTCCGGCGCCAGGGCGGAAAAGACGTCCTCAAGCGCCGGACGGGCTGGATGGGTATCCGGACCGGCCAGGTGAGGGTGTGTGCGTCAGAACTTGTTGCGCGGGGTGATCCCCAGCGACATGCCCGACAGGCCGCGCTGACGGCCGCCCAGCTTCTGCGCGATGGCCCGCAGCGCGCTGCCGGCCGGGGAGTCGGGGTCGGACAGGACGACCGGCTTGCCCTCGTCGCCGCCCTCCCGCAGCCGTACGTCGATGGGGATCGCGCCCAGCACCGGCACCTCGGCGCCGACCGTCCGCGTCAGCCCCTCCGCGACCCGCGCGCCGCCGCCCGAGCCGAACACGTCGACCATCTCGTCGCAGTGCGGGCACGGCATGCCCGACATGTTCTCGACGACACCGACGATCTTCTGGTGGGTCTGCACGGCGATCGAACCGGCCCGCTCGGCCACCTCGGCCGCCGCCTGCTGCGGGGTCGTGACGACCAGGATCTCCGCGTTCGGCACGAGCTGCGCCACCGAGATCGCGATGTCGCCGGTGCCCGGCGGCAGGTCCAGCAGCAGGACGTCCAGGTCGCCCCAGTACACATCGGCGAGGAACTGCTGGAGCGCCCGGTGCAGCATCGGACCGCGCCAGACCACGGGCGCGTTGCCCGGGGTGAACATGCCGATGGAGATGACCTTCACGCCGTGCGAGGACGGCGGCATGATCATGTTCTCGACCTGGGTGGGCTTGCCGTCCGCGCCCAGCATCCGGGGCACGCTGTGCCCGTAGATGTCGGCGTCCACGACGCCCACCTTCAGCCCGTCGGCCGCCATCGCCGCAGCGAGGTTCACCGTCACCGAGGACTTGCCGACGCCGCCCTTGCCGGAGGCGACCGCGTACACCCGGGTCAGCGAGCCGGGCTGGGCGAACGGCACCTCGCGCTCGGCGTTGCTGCCGCGCAGCGCGTTCGCCAGCTCCTTGCGCTGTTCGTCGCTCATGACGTCGAGGGTCACCTCGACGCGCGAGACGCCCTCGACCCGGGCGACCGCCTCGGTCACGTTCCGGGTGATCGTCTCGCGCATCGGGCAGCCGGAGACCGTGAGATACACGGTGACAGCGACTACACCGTCAGGATCGATCTCGACCGATTTCACCATGCCCAGCTCGGTGATCGGGCGGTGGATCTCCGGGTCGTTCACTGTCGACAGTGCCTCAAGCACCGCGTCTTCCGTAGCCATACTGACGATGTTACGGCGCGCGGCCCTACGGACGGGTAGTGCCTCAGCGGTCGCCTTCGTCACTCTCGGCCGGGAACAGCATCTGCCGCTCCTCCATGTCCTTCACCATGTCCTGGAGCTCCGAGCGGATCCAGTCCCGGGTGGCGACCTCGCCCAGACCCATCCGCAGCGCCGCGATCTCCCGCGTCAGGTATTCGGTGTCGGCGATGGAGCGCTCGTTCTGCTTGCGGTCCTGCTCGTGCGTGACCCGGTCGCGGTCGTCCTGCCGGTTCTGGGCGAGGAGGATCAGCGGCGCGGCGTACGAGGCCTGGAGGGAGAGCATCAGCGTCAGGAAGATGAACGGGTACTGGTCGAACCGCAGGTCCTTGGGCGCGAAGATGTTCCACAGCACCCAGACGACGATGAACAGCGTCATCCAGACGATGAACCGCCCGGTCCCCAGGAACCGGGCGATCCGCTCCGAGAACCGGCCGAACGCCTCCGGGTCGTACTCCGGCAGCAGCCGCCGGCGCGGCGCCCTCGGCTGGTCCAGCCGGGTGCGCGGGGGCCGCATCAGCCCGGAGGATCCGGTCGAGGACGCCTTCGCCCGCTCATCGCCCGCCATGACCGACCCCCTCCTCCCCGTGCAGGCCCGTCTCCCCGTGCAGATCCGTCAGGTCCGTCTCGCGCCAGTCGTCCGGCAGCAGATGGTCCAGGACGTCGTCCACGGTCACCGCGCCCAGCAGCGAACCGCTCTCGTCCACGACCGGCGCCGAGACCATGTTGTACGCAGCCAGATAGCTGGTGACCAGCGGCAGCGGGGTGTCCGGCGGCAGCGGCACCAGATCGCTGTCGACGATCGAGCTGACCAGGGTGAACGGCGGGTCGCGCAGCAGGCGCTGGAAGTGCACCGTGCCCAGGTACTTCCCCGTCGGGGTCTCGTCGGGCGAGCGGCACACGTACACCTGCGCCGCCAGCGCGGGCGACAGATCCGCCTGCCGTACGCGGGCCAGCGCGTCCGCCACCGTGGCGTCCGGGCGCAGCACGATCGGCTCGGTCGTCATCAGACCGCCCGCCGTCCGCTCCTCGTACGACATCAGGCGCCGTACGTCGGCGGCGTCGTCCGGCCGCATCAGTGCCAGCAGCCGTTCCTTGTCGTCCTCCGGCAGCTCGGAGAGCAGGTCCGCCGCGTCGTCGGGGTCCATCGCCTCCAGGACGTCGGCGGCCCGCTCCTCGGCGAGCTTGCCGATGATCTCCACCTGGTCGTCCTCGGGCAGCTCCTCCAGGACGTCGGCGAGCCGGTCGTCGTCCAGGGCGGCGGCCACCTCCGCCCGGCGCTTGGGCGAGAGGTGGTGCAGGGCGTTGGCCACATCGGTGGGCCGCAGCCGCTCGAACGTGGCGACCAGGTTCTCCGCGCCCTGCCCGTGCTCCTCCAGCGAGAAGCCGCTGACCGCCGACCACTCCACCGTCAGCGTCTCGCCCTTGCGGCGCAGCGCCCCGCCGCGCCCCTTGCGGACGAAGTACTTGTCGATCTCCCAGTCGCGGCGGGCCGGCAGCTGCTGGATGGCCACGTCCAGGACGGTGACCTCCTCGCCTTCCTGGCCATGGCCGTCCACGAGCCGAACCCGCCGGTCCAGGAACTCGCCGAGGACGAGCCGCTCGGTGGGCCGCTGCTCGAAGCGCCGCATGTTGACGACGCCGGTGGTGATGACCTGGCCGGACTCGACGCCCGTCACCCGGGTCATCGGCAGGAAGATCCGCCGGCGGCTGATCACCTCGACCACCAGACCCAGGATGCGCGGCGGCCGCCCGCCGACCCGCAACATCGCCACCAGGTCGCGGACCCGCCCGACCTGGTCGCCGTTCGGGTCGAAGACGGGCACCCCGGACAGATGGGAGACGAAGACCCTGGGGGTGACCGCCGCCATCCGCCGCCTCCTTCGTCCGTCCGTGTCCGTGTGGTCCCGTATCCGGCCGGAACCGTTTCGTCCGGTCCATCGCCGTGCGTACCCGGCTGTCCCGGACCGCCGCCGCCGACCAGCGGATTTCGCCGGTACGCCGGGATCAGGCTAGCCCGTACCGTCCCGCCGCGCCCCGGCGGACCCGTCCGTACGGCTGGCTGCCGGACGGCGCGCGCTCCCCGGGTACGCTGCCGTCTGCTACCCCCGATCGCAGTGGAGAGGCAGTGCGCCCGTGACCTCTTTTGCCCCGGCCGTGCGGAACCATCGCCGGACCGCCCTCGCTCTCGTGCTGTGCGGAGGGCTCACCGTGGTCCTGGCCGCCTGCGGCACGGAGGAGGACCCGGACAAGGGGACCAACGGCGTCGCCAAACTCACCGCCGCCGAGATCGACAAGAAGGCCAGAGCGGCGGCGGACGCGGCGAGCGCCGTACGGCTGTCGGGCACGCTCGTCAGCAAGGGCGGCACCTACCGGCTGGACATGAAGCTCACCGCGAAGGGCGGCATGGGCTCGGTGACCTCGAAGAAGCAGAGCTTCGCCCTGCTGCGGGTCGAGGACGAGCTCTTCCTCAAGGCGCCCGCCGAGTTCTGGACCCACGAGGGCAGCGGCGAGCAGAGCGAGAGCGCCGACGCGGCGGCCGCCGACAAACTGGGCGGCAAGTACGTGAAGGTCCCCGAGGACGACCCCAGCTACCGGCAGCTGCGCGGCTTCACCGACAAGGAGGTCCTGCTCGACGGGCTCCTCGCGCTCCACGGCACGCTCAACAAGGGCGGCCGGGACACCGTCGCCGGGCAGCGCACCATCCAGCTCCTCGGCGGCAAGGGGGAGGGCGGGGCCTTCGACGTCTCGCTGGAGGACGAGCCGTATCCGGTGCGAGTGGCCCGGGGCGGCGGCGGGGGCACGGTCTCGCTGGCCGACTGGGGGAAGTCCTTCCCGCTGGAGGCCCCCGAGAAGGACGACACCGTGGACTACGGCGGGCAGCTCCCGAAGTCCTCCGGCTGAATCCTCCTGCTGGATCCGATGGCCCGTCGCCGGCCGGTTCAGCCCTTCCGGCGGCGCTTCAGCAGCAGCCGGGGGAGCGCCGCCGGGACGGGCTTCCGGGTGGTGGCCGCCGTCGGCAGCGGGACGGCCGCCAGCGAGGTGTCCGGCAGCGCGGTGCTCACGGCCTCGGGCGTCAGCCGCACCACCGTGCACGTGCGCGCCCACCGCTCGGGCATCGCCTCGGCGTCCGGCGCGTTCAGCCGCTTGCCCTTCAGCTCGGCGACCGCCGCCTCCCACTCCTCGGAGCGCGGCGCCAGGAAACGTACCGCCGCACTCCAGGCGACGATCCGGCCTCCCTTGTCCTTGCTGCGTACGGTCACCTCGGCGCGGCCCCCGTCGGCCAGCCCCTCCGGCAGCGGCTGCTCACCGGGACCGCCGCCGACCAGGAGCGCCGCGCCCTCGTGCCAGACGTGCCAGACGGCACGGGCGGGCCCGGAGCCCCGCACCCAGACGAGCCCGGACTTCTTCGTGGCCTCCTCGGCGAGGGCCTTCTCCAGCAGATCGGCGGCGTCAGTCATGGGGGTGAGCTTAGGGGGTGTCTTGCCGATCAGGCCGGGCTCGCGTGCCCTGGCACCGCACCTCGCCGCGTTGTCGTCGGTCGCCGACGCTCCGCGTCGACTCCCTCCTCCGCCTTGCGATGCACGGCACCAGACCCCGCTCCCTGATCCGGCCTGATCGGCAAGACACCCCCTAGAGCCAGCCGTTGCGCTTGAGGATGCGGTGGATCGAGAAACAGACCGCCCCGATGACGCCGAGCACCAGCGGATAGCCGTACTTCCACTCCAGCTCCGGCATGTAGTCGAAGTTCATGCCGTAGACGCCGCAGATCATCGTCGGCACGGCGATGATCGCCGCCCAGGAAGTGATCTTGCGCATGTCCTCGTTCTGCGTGACCGTCGCCTGCGCCAGATTGGCCTGGAGGATCGAGTTCAGCAGCTCGTCGAAGCCGAGAACCTCTTCCTGGACCCGGGCGAGGTGGTCGGCGACATCGCGGAAGTACTTCTGGATGTCGGGGTCGATCAGCCGCATCGGACGCTCGCTCAGCAGCTGCATGGGCCGCAGCAGCGGGGACACGGCCCGCTTGAACTCCAGCACCTCGCGCTTGAGTTGGTAGATCCGGCCGGCGTCCGAGCCGCGCGCGGAGCCCTTCGCCGGGGTGGAGAAGACATCGATCTCCACCTCGTCGATGTCGTCCTGCACGGCCTCGGCCACCGCGATGTACCCGTCGACCACATGGTCGGCGATGGCGTGCAGCACGGCGGACGGGCCCTTGGCGAGCAGCTCCGGATCGTCCTGGAGGCGGTGGCGCAGGGCGCGCAGGGAGCCCTGGCCGCCGTGCCGGACGGTGATGACGAAGTCCCGGCCGGTGAAGCACATCACCTCACCGGTCTCCACGACCTCGCTGGTCGCGGTCAGTTCGGCGTGCTCCACGTAGTGGATCGTCTTGAAGACGGTGAACAGCGTGTCGTCGTACCGCTCCAGCTTGGGCCGCTGGTGGGCGTGGACGGCGTCCTCCACCGCCAGCGGGTGCAGCCCGAACTCCCGGGCGATGCCCGCGAATTCGGCCTCCGTCGGCTCGTGCAGTCCGATCCACGCGAAGCCGCCCTCCTCCCGCACCTGGAGCATCGCCTCGTGCGGGGTCGGGGCGGCGGGCGTCACCAGCCGGCGGCCGTCGCGGTAGACCGCGCAGTCGACGACCGCGCTGGAGGCGGACGGGTCGCGGGTGGTGTCGTACGCGTTGTAGGGAGTGCTGTTCTTACGGAGGGACGGGCGCAGGGACGGGCGCACGGCGGCGCGCAGGTCACGGATCATCGACATGGCTGGCTCCTTCACGGAGGGCCGTCGGCGAGGGCGTGGAACAGCCCGGAATGGGGACGTGTGCTCACGTCCGCAAAGCGGGCTCCACCGCGCGGGCGCGATGACGGCGTTCGCTACAGACAGGCAAAAACGCGCTACAGGCAGGCAGGAACGAAGGGCTCTTCCGTCACGCGAACCGGTGCCGGGGAGTCGTCCGGACACGACGGCGATGTCGGCCCCGGGCGACCGACGAAAGGCGTCGGATCAACGGGAAAGGCGAGGCGCGGAAGAGCGGTCGGTACTGCACGGTCGACTTGGATCCATAGCAGTCCCCACCTCCTCCGGCCGGTCCCCCGTGGGGGACGACGTGTCGTCGGGACGAAGAAGAGCGACGCTTCTGCGTGCTGTCCCGACCGGCGGCCAGGCTACCAGCCGCTCAAGGCCCAATCCCGTACTTTGCCCATTCACTACGCGATCTATGCTCGCCGCATGGCAGAAATTCTTCCGCTGGTCGAGGCCCGGCTCCGTTCCGCCCTCGGGGAACCGGACGCCCGCGCCGATGTGACGTTCCTCGGCACGGACCGCATCGAGGTCCTGCGCTTCCTCGACGGCGACATCGTGCGCTACGCGACGCTCGGCATGTCGGGCGCGCCGATGGCCGACCCCACCTCCCCGCTCGCCGACCCGGTGAAGGGGCCCCGCGCCGAGCTGATCCTCTCCGTACGGGGCGGAATCGCCGACACCGACCAGGTGCTGCGCCCGCTCGCCGTGCTGGCCGCCTCCCCGCAGGTCGAGGGGTTGATCGTGGCCCCGGGCGCCTCGCTGGACCTGGGCGAACCGCTGTGGACCGGGGCGCCGTTCACCTCGGTGCTGGTCGCGGAGTCCGGCGGACTGGTGGCGGACCTGGAGCTGGACGAGCCGATGGACCCGGTGCGCTTCCTGCCGCTGCTGCCGATGACGCACAACGAGGCCGCCTGGAAGCGGGTGCGCGGTGCGCAGGAGCTCCAGGAGCGGTGGCTGACGCACGGCACGGACCTGCGCGATCCGCAGCGCACGTCCGTACCGCTGGACTGACCCGTCCCTTCGGAGGGGCGGTCAGTCGGCGAAGACCGTGACGCTGTCCTCCATCGCGTGGACCGGCTCCAGCTCCTCGGCCTCGTGGGTCAGCGCCGTACGACGTACGCCCACGACGGCCGCTCCGACGAGGGCGGCGAGCGCGGCGACGACGAACGGGATGTGGATGTCGGTCCACTCCTCGATCTTCGGGGCGAGGAAGGGGGCCGCCGCCGCGGCGAACCAGCGGACGAAGTTGTATCCGGCGCTGGCCACGGGGCGCGGGGCGTCGGAGACCCCGAGGGCCAGCTCGGTGTAGACGGTGTTGTTCATGCCGATGAACGCGCCGGAGACGATCGTGGCGACGACCGCTGTGGTGTGGCTGCCGTACCCGAGGACCAGCAGGTCGGCGGCGAGCAGGACCAGCGAGGCGCCGAGCACCGTGAGCGAGCCGAAGCGGCGCTGGAGGCGCGGGGCGACCAGCACGGAGAAGACGGCGAGCAGCAGGCCCCAGGCGAAGAAGACCGCACCCGACCTGTACGGGGTCATGTCCAGCACGAACGGTGTGAAGGCCAGGATCGTGAAGAAGGCGTAGTTGTAGAAGAACGCCGAGGCCGCCACCGAGGCCAGCCCGCCGTGGCCCAGCGCTTTCACGGGATCGAGCAGTGAGGTCTTGCGGGCGGGCTTCGGCTGCTCCTTGAGGAACGCGGCGATGCAGAGGAAGCCGATCGCCATCAGCGCCGCCGTGCCGAAGAACGGGTAGCGCCAGCTGGCGTCCCCGAGCAGCGCGCCGAGCAGCGGCCCGCACGCCATGCCGAGGCCGAGCGCCAACTCGTACAGCAGGATCGGCGCCGCGCTGCCGCCCGCCGCCGCTCCGACGATCACCGCGAGGGCGGTCGAGACGAAGAGGGCGTTGCCCAGGCCCCAGCCGGCCCGGAAGCCGACGAGTTCGGCGACGGAGGACGAGGTGCCGGAGAGCGCGGCGAAGACGACCACGAGCGCGAGACCGGCCAGCAGCGTCTTGCGGCCGCCGATGCGGCTGGAGACGAATCCGGTGACCAGCATCGCGAAGGCGGTGATCAGGAAGTACGAGGTGAACAGCAGCGACACCTGACTCGCCGAGGCGTCCAGACCCTGGGCGATCGACGGCAGGATCGGGTCCACCAGGCCGATCCCCATGAAGGCCACGACCGAGGCGCCCGCCGTGGCCCAGACGGCCTTGGGCTGACGCAGGATGCCGCCGCCCGTGGCTCCTTCGTCGAACGGATCCTCTTCCCGCATGGGCTCTCTCCTTCTCTTCCGGCCTTCTCTTCCGGCCTCGCAAGGTCGATGCGCTATGCACAGAATAAGTTAGACAATCTAATAAATGCAAACTACATCTATTTTCCCCGGTCAGGGCCACGCTGCGGACGGGTGATCGTCCTTGACGGGAGGACCGGCGGAGAGGACGGTTGGTCCTTATGAGGGGCGAACCCAGTTGCCCGAAGTGCGGTGGCCGGGTCAGGGCGCCCGGTCTCTTCGCCGACGCCTGGCAGTGCTCCGTGCACGGCCAGGTCCACCCCATGCAGCCGGTCGTCCCGCCCAGCGTCGAGGCGCTCGGCGTCGTGGTCCACCGCACCCAGGTCCCCGTCTGGATGCCCTGGCCGCTCCCCGTCGGCTGGCTGTTCACCGGCGTCGCCAGCGCGGGCGACGACCGCAGCGGCGGACGCGCGAGCGCCGTGGCCTGCTCCGGACCCGGCCCGCTGGGCGGGATGGGCGAACTGCTCCTCGTCGCCGAGGAACTCGGCGTCGGACTCGGCGCCCGGTACGCCGGCATCGAGGGCCCCGACCCCGGCCACCACCTGAACGTCGACTCCGCCCCCGACGCCAAGGTCCACGCCGCCGGCCGCCCCACCCCGCTCTGGCACGTCAGGAACGCCCCCGAGGACCGCGCCGTCTTCGCGGGCGAGGCGCGGGGGCTCTGGCTCTGGGCGATCCTGTGGCCCGAGCAGTCCGGGCTCCTGATGTACGACGAACTCGTCCTGACCGATCTGCGGGACGCCGGGGGAGAGGTCGACCTCGTCCCCTGCGGCGCGCTCACCCCCCGCCTGCTCACCGCCCCGGATGCGCCGCCCCGGCAGGGCAAGGGCGAGCGCTAGATCACGTGGGACAGAGGGCTTTCGCGGCCTGAGGCCCGGCGGGCGACGGTTATCCTTGAGCGGTCCCCCGTCCGCCCGCGAGCCCTGGAGTCAGCCGTCGTGCGTATCGACCTGCACACCCACTCCACCGCGTCGGACGGCACGGACACCCCCGCCGAGCTGGTCGCCAACGCCGCCGCCGCGGGCCTGGACGTCGTCGCGCTCACCGACCACGACACCGTCGGCGGCCACAAGCAGGCCATCGACGCGCTGCCCGAGGGGCTCACCCTCGTCACCGGCGCCGAACTCTCCTGCCGCGTCGACGGCGTGGGCATGCATCTGCTCGCCTACCTCTTCGACCCGGCCGACGCCGAACTGGAGCGCGCCCGGGAGCTCGTCCGCGACGACCGGGTGCCGCGCGCCCAGGAGATGGTCCGCAAGCTGCGCGCCCTCGACGTCCCCATCACCTGGGAGCAGGTCGCCCGCATCGCCGGGGACGGCTCGGTCGGCCGCCCGCACGTCGCCGCCGCCCTCGTCGAACTCGGCGTCGTGCCCACCGTCTCCGACGCCTTCACGTCCGACTGGCTGGGCAACGGCGGCCGGGCGTACGCCGAGAAGCACGAGTTCGACCCCTTCGAGGCCGTCCGCCTGGTCAAGGCGGCGGGCGGGGTCACCGTCTTCGCCCACCCGGGCGCGGTGAAACGCGGCGCGGTCGTCCCCGAGTCCACGATCGTCGCCCTCGCCGAGGCGGGCCTCGACGGCCTTGAGGTCGACCACATGGACCACGACGAGCCCACCCGGGCCCGGCTGCGCGGCCTCGCCCGCGAACTGGGGCTGCTGACGACCGGCTCCAGCGACTATCACGGCAGCCGGAAATCCATCGAGCTCGGCGCGTGCACCACCGATCCCGAGATCTACGGCGAGATCACCCGGCGCGCGACGGGAGCCTTCCCGGTGCCGGGCGCCGGTGGAGCCGTCCGCCGCTGAGGCTCGCAGCACCTTCGCCGTACCCCGTTCCTCTCCCCGCGCGCTCCCGCGCCCCCCTGCCGTCGTGCGCCGACGGCCGCCGGCCCGGCCCGCGCGCCCCCGTACCGCCCGCTCATCTCTCGCAAGGCTCACTGTGTTCGACGTCGCTGTCTTCGGATCCCTTTTTCTCACCCTATTTGTCATCATGGACCCGCCCGGGATCACACCGATCTTCCTCGCCCTCACCGCGGGCCGCCCCGCCAAGGTGCAGCGCAGGATGGCGCTCCAGGCGGTCACGGTCGCGTTCGGCGTGATCGCCGTCTTCGGTCTGCTCGGCCAGCAGATCCTCGACTATCTGCATGTCTCCGTGCCCGCGCTGATGATCGCGGGCGGCCTCCTGCTGCTGCTCATCGCGCTCGACCTGCTGACCGGCAAGACGGACGAGCCGACGCAGACCAAGGACGTCAACGTGGCGCTCGTACCGCTGGGCATGCCGCTGCTCGCCGGGCCCGGCGCCATCGTCTCGGTCATCCTCGCCGTGCAGCACGCCGACGGTGTGGGCGGCCAGCTCTCGGTGTGGTCCGCGATCGTCGCCATGCACGTCGTGCTCTGGCTGACCATGCGCTATTCGCTGGTCATCATCCGCGTCATCAAGGACGGCGGTGTGGTGCTGGTGACCCGGCTCGCGGGCATGATGCTCTCCGCCATCGCCGTCCAGCAGATCATCAACGGCGTCACCCAGGTCATCCAGAACTCCTGAGACCCGCGCACGCCCCCGCACACCACAGCACCCCCGCACGGACGTTCCGTGCGGGGGTGCCTCGTCTTCACAACGTCAGGTGTTACGAGGCCGAACTGTCGGCCGGCCGGATGTAGATGCGCTGGCCCGTAGCCGCGGCCTGCTGCACGATCCGGTTGACGGAGGCGGCGTCCACGACGGTGCTGTCCACGGCGGTACCGTCGACGTCGTCGAGGCGCATGATCTCGAAGCGCATGGGGCTTCCCTTCGTCTGATCCTCCTGCTGGAGAACTGCTGGCGCCGGTGGGGCGTCCCACCGGCAAGACTAGGAACGCGAGGTTTCCCTCGCGTTCCCCGAGGGTGACAACGAGTTGCCCCCGGCAAACATTCCCTACGCTAAGGAAATTTTTTGGATGTCTAAATACCCGTCGGTAGCCACACCGCCACAGACCATGAGGTCCGCATGAACGAGGCGGACCCGCAGCACACCGGTCCCACCGAGGGGGCCGACCTCGCCGCCCGCCTGGACCGCACCAACGAGCTGCTCCAGCGCATGCTCGTCGAGGTGGCGAAGACCCCCTCGACGCACGCCATCTTCGTGGACGCCGGCTATGTCTACGCCGCGGCCGGGCTGCTCGTCACCGGCACCGAGGACCGGCGCTCCTTCGACCTCGACGCGGAGGGGCTGATCGAGGCCTTCATCGACAAGGCCCGCACGATCTTCGCCGACAGCAGGCTGCTGCGCGTCTACTGGTACGACGGGGCCCGGCGCCGTATCCACACCACCGAACAGCAGGCCATCGCCGAACTCCCCGACGTCAAGGTGCGGCTCGGCAACCTCAACGCCAACAACCAGCAGAAGGGCGTCGACTCCCTCATCCGCACCGACCTCGAATCGCTCGCCCGGCACCGCGCCATCAGCGACGCGGCGCTCGTCGGCGGCGACGAGGACCTGGTCTCGGCGGTCGAGGCCGCCCAGGGGTACGGGGCCCGCGTCCACCTCTGGGGCATCGAGGCCGGCGAGGGCCGCAACCAGGCCGAACCCCTGCTCTGGGAGGTCGACAGTCAGCGCACCTTCGACCTGGACTTCTGCCGCCCCTACGTCACCCGGCGGCCCGTCACCATGTACGAGGACGACACCCCGGCCCCCTCCCGGGAGGACGTCCGCTTCGTCGGCGCGCAGATCGCGGCCGCCTGGCTCGCCTCCCGGGGCCGGGAATCCCTCGCCGACCTGCTGCCCGGACACCCCTTCCTGCCGGGCTCCGTCGACCAGGACCTCCTGGTGGAGGCCGAACGGCTGCTCCAGCACTCACTGCGCGGCCACGCGCATCTGCGGCGGGCGCTTCGCGACGGCTTCTGGCAGCACTTGCAGGCGCAGTACTGACGCAGCGGCTCTTCTTGTGGGTACGGAGCCGGGGCGGGCGGATCCGTGCCCGGGACCCGGGTCGGCGGACCCCTCAGGCGCCCGGCAGGCCGGCCCAGAACGCGGCCAGCGCCTCCGCGGTCTCCTGCGGGCGCGCGGTGTTGGGGGAGTGCTCGGCGCCGGCGATCGTGGTGCGGTGGGCGCCGAGACGCCGCGCCATCGCGTCGAACAGCTCCACCGGCCACACGTCGTCGCGCTCCCCGGACAGCACATGGACGGGCAGCCCGACGGCGGCCAGCTCGTCCACCCGGTCCGGCTCGGCCGCCAACTGGGCCCCGGTGGCGATCAGCTGGGCCGGGTTGTGGGCCAGCCACCGGCGGCGCAGGCCCGCGCCGTCGCCGGTGTCCGCGTCCTGCGGGGGATCCATCGCCTGCATCGCCTGCCACACCTCGTCCATGGACAGCACGGCCAGCGCGTCGCTCAGCATCTTCACCTTGTCGCGCTGGGCCGCGACGACCTCGGCGGGGCCCGAGGACATCAGCGTCAGCGAGCGGAACGGGGCGGCGTCCAGCAGGACGGCGGCGCGGGCGATCTGACCGCCGAGCGAGTGCCCCAGCAGATGCAGCTCCCCTCGGCCCTCGCCCAGAGCCGCCGCCTGGGCCAGCACGTCCCGAGCCAACTCGCCCTGGGCATACGACTCCTGACGGTCCGTCCCCTTGGACTCGTACTGCCCCCGGCCGTCCACGGCGACCACGCGGTAGCCCGCCCCGGTCAACGGTTCCAGCAGCGCGATGAAGTCCTCCTTGCTGCCGGTGTACCCGGGCAGCAGCAGGGCGGTGGCCCGGGCCGGGGTACGCGGCACGGCGTCCAGGACGGCGAAGTCGCCGCGCTCGGTGGCCAGGACACGGGCGCGGGCGCAGGGCGGCGGGGTGAAGGTGGGCGGGCGGCTCATACGGCGAGGCTATCCCCGCCGCCCCCGGCCCGACGTCAACGGGGCACCTCTCCCGCACCGTCGGCCGTCCGCCCGGGCAGCGGAAACGGCCCCGGCCCCCGCGCGATGCGGGGGCCGGGGCCGTTGTCGTGCCGGTCGTGCGGTGGCGTCGGAAGCGTCAGCCCTCGGCCGTGACCGAGGCGGCGCCCGCGGGGCGGGTGGCCCGGCGGCGACGCGGCTTCGGCTCGGCGGCGGCCTCGCTCACCACGGCCTCGGCCGCGGAGACCACGGCGGCCTCCTGCGTCGCGGTCGAGGTGACGCTGCGGGTCGCGCGACGGCGGCGCGGCTTGGCCTCCGCCCCGTCGGCCGGAGCCTCGACGGCGGGCTGCTCGGCGGCGACGGCCTTGGCGGTGGCCTTGGTCGCCTTCGCCGCGGGCTCCGCCGTCTCCGCCTTCGCGCGGGACTTCGTCGCCCTGGTCGCCCGGGCCTTCGGCTCGGCGGCCGGCGCGGACTCGGTGGCCTCGGCCTCGGCCTTCGGCTCAGCCTTCGCCTTGGGCTCGGCCTTCGGCTTCGACTCCGTCTTCGGCTTCGTGGCGCGGGCCGGGCGGCGACGCGTCCTGACCTCGGGCTCCGGCTCGGCGGCCGGGGCGATCTGGAAGTCGACCTCGTCGGCCGGCTTCACGATCCGGGTGCGGCGGCGCGGCCGGACGGCCTTAGGCTCGGCGGCCGGCTCGGTCACACCCGCCGCGACGGCCACGGTCTGGAACTCGGCCGGGGCCGGGGCGGCGGCCGGAGCCGCGGCGACGGGCGCGGCCGTCTCCTCGGCCACCGGCTTCGCCGCGGCGCGGCTGCGAC
>NZ_LZRD01000065.1 GCF_001687325.1 Streptomyces sp. PTY087I2
CGCCCGGCCCCGCGGGCCCGGCCGGGAGCGCGGCCGCGGGATACGGGGCGGGCCCGCCGTGCGTGTGGCTGACGGGCGCGGCGGGCAGGGCGAGGGGCGCGGAGGGCTGCGCGGGCTGCGTTGCCGGGGCGGGCGCGGTGAGTTCGTGGGGGAGCGCGAGCTGGGTGGTCGGCCGGTCGTTCTGCGGCGGCCGGGGCCCGGTGTTGAGGAACCGGGTGGTGCCCCGGTCCTCCTCACTGATGTCCCCGTTACTCGCGTGGGTGTCCCCGGAGGGTGCGGGGACGTCGGCGGGCTTCTGGAGCGCGGGTACGTTCTGGGGCTGGGCGTCCTGGGGCTCTGGCGCCGTGCGCGCACCCTCCGGCTCCCGAAGCGTCCGGGGGTCCTCGGGCCGGGCGTCCTCAGGTTCAGGGGCCTCGGGCTGAGCGTCCTCGGGAGCGGCGTCCTCGGGCCGGGCACCCTCAGGGGCGGCGTTCTCGGCAGCGGCAGGGGCATCGGCCCCGCCGCCACCGGCCTGCTCGGCAGCGGCCTGCTCGGCAGCGGCCTGCTCGGCAGCGGCCTGCTCGGCACCGGTCTGCTCGGTACCGGCCTGCTCGGCACCGGCCGTTTTCCCGGGATCCGCCGGGGCGGCCCCCTCCTCCGGCACCTCCAGGGCCAGGACCCTCGCCTCCTGGTCCGCCACCGCCGCCGCGAGACGCTCGGGCAGCCAGCCGCCCCGGGCCAGGCCCGCCGCGCCCTCCAGGGCCAGTTCGGCGGCGACCGTGCCGGCGGTGGGCCGCTGGTCCGGGTCCTTCGCCAGGCAGTTCGCGATCAGCTCGCGCAACTCCTCCGGTACGGCGTCGAGTTCGGGCTCGTCCTCGGCGATCCGGCGGGTGGCCTCCTCGGGCGGGCCCTCCGTGAACGGGGTCGTCCCGGTCGCCGCGTACGCCAGGAGCAGCCCCAGCACGAACAGGTCGGAGGCGGCGGAGACCTCCTTGCCCTCGATCTGCTCGGGCGTCAGATAGCCGAGCCGCACCGACAGCTGGCCACCCGGCCGGGCCTCCGCCGAGGCCGCAGCGCCCAGCGGGCCGAAGGCGGTGAGGCGGGGCCCGTCGGCCGCCAGCAGCACCGTGCCGGGGGCCAGGCCCTGGAGCACGGACCCGGCGGCGTGCACCCGGGACAGGATCTCGGCGATGCCCGCGCCCAGTATCCGCAGCGCCCGCTCGGGCAGCGGACCGGAGATCCCGATCGCCTCGGCCAGCGGCAGCGCGGGGACGTAACCCGCCGCCGTCCACAGGGGTTCCGCCTCGTCCGCCGGGTCCCCGGTGTCCAGGGGCGGGGTCACCCAGCCGCCCGCGAGGCGTTCGGCCGTGCGGGCCTCGGCCTGGAAGCGGCGGCTGAAGACGGGGACGGCGGCCAGCTCGGGGCGCGCGGCGGTGATCAGGGCCGTCTCGCCGGACGCGATGTCCCGGGCCACGTACCGTACGGCGCTCGCGCCCTCGTCGAAGCGGGCCAGCGCGGTGAAGCGACCGAAGCGGCGTGGATCGTCCTGACGCAGCGCCTCCATGGCGCACCCCCTTGTGACCGTTGTACGGCGGCCGGATGGCCCGTCCCCGGCGCCTGACCGTCGATCTTAGGGCCTGTGCCGTACGCGGGGACCGCCCGCCACCGTTCAGTCGCGGCGCGGTGGCTTGGACCAGGGCCACTTGAGCGTGCGGTGCTCGCGGCCGCCGGGGGCGTACTCGTACACCCAGCCCCGCTGGATCCCGAGCCGCTTGGTGTATCCGGCCGGAACCCGCTGGTAGGCGTACACCGTCGCGGGGCCGCCGTCGGGGGAGGGCACCGGGACCTCGTACCACTTCGGCGGATGGCCGGTCGGGCCCAGCAGGATCGGCAGGACCCGGCCGTCCAGGGGGCCGCCGCGGAAAGGGGTGTTCTCGCTCTTCACCCGGTCAGTCTGACGCAGGGGACGCGGGCAGCAGGTGCGCCGCCTCCGCGACGACCGGAATCACCCGTTCCGCCAGCTGTCCGGCCGGTCCTTCGGAGGTCTCCAGTGCCAGCAGGTCGTTCACCACCGCGGCGGTCTCCGGGTCGGTGGCGGCGGTCGCGGCGAGCAGGGCGATCAGCTGGTCGACCAGCCAGCCGCGCAGCTCGGCCGCGGCCGGCTGCTTCCCGTCGTCCAGCCACATCAGCGACGCGGCCTCGACGGCCGCGATCCAACTGCGCACCATCATCCGCAGCCTCGGCCCGGGGGGCTGCTCCCCGGCCCCGCCCATCCGCCCGAGATGGCGCAGGATCTCGTCGGCCGCCGCCCTCCGCACCCCGTCCACGATCGTCGTCGTACGGGAGGTCTCCACGACGCTGCCGCCGCGCAGCAGGGCGCTGAACCCGGTGTCGTGCTCGTCGACGAAGCGCAGATAGCGGTCCAGGACTCGGGCGACCCGCTCGGTCGGCGGGCCCACCGGCGGCTCGGTGAAGCACAGCGTCAGCTCGTCGGCCGCCGAGCCGAGTGCGGCCTCGTACAACTGCTGCCGCCCGCCCGGGAAGTAGCGGTAGACGAGCGGCCGGGACACCCCGGCCGCCACCGCCACCTCGTCGAGCGAGACCTCGTCGGGCGCCCGGTGGGCGAAGAGGCCGAGCGCGGCGAGCAGCAGCTGGGCGCGGCGCTCCTCGACGCTGAGCCTCCGGTACGTCGCCCGGGGCGGCGGGACTGCGGCGGTGGACGTCATGCCCCCGAGCCTAGACGGTACGGACTCATACACCTCAGGCCAGCAGACCGGAGCTTCGCCACAGTCGGCGGCCGACGCCGTTCAGCAGCCCGATGTCGTCGAAGAAGTCGGTGAGCCGTTTCGCGCCGGACTGCATGACCTCCGCACGGTGGCCGCTCGCCTTCACCTGGGCGACGGCCTCGCGGCGGTCCAGGCCGACGTTCTCGTACACCTGCGGGTTCACGAAGCAGACGGAGAACACCCGGGCCGCCTCGCCACAGCTCACCTTGGTCAGCTCCCGCTCCCAGCGCGGGGCGGTCACCATCTGGCGGCGCAGCTCCTCCCGGGCGTACCGGACGTGCCGGGCCTCCTCGATGACATGGATCCGGGTCACCCCGCGCACCAGGGTCTGCACCCGCTCGTCCGGGAAGGTCAGGCGCTGCATCCAGTCGAGGATCTCCTCGCCGAGCAGCGTCGCGGCGAACGAACCGGGGGTGGTGGAGACGGTCTTCAGAACCCGCGCGAGGTTGTGGTAGACGCGCGGCACCGGATACGTCGGGGCGCCGCCCCAGTCGATCATGCGGCCGAACATCATCGAGTGCCGGCACTCGTCGGCTATCTCCGTGAGCGCGTAGCGGACGTGGTTGCTGGTGACGGGCTTGTCGTAGATGTGCCGCACCAGCAGCTGCATCAGGATGATCTCGAACCAGATGCCGAGCGAGGCGAGCGCGGCCGCCTCGTGCCGGGAGAGGTCGAGCCGCTGTTCCTCGGACATCCGGTCCCACATCGGGGTCCCGTACAGCGAGAGCAGCTCCGGCGGCCAGAACCACTTGCCCTCCTCGACGGCCGCGTCCCAGTCGAGTTCGGTGTCGGGGTCGAAGGAGTGCTTGGCCGAGGATTCGAGCAGCCGCAGGGCGATCTGCTCGCGGTCGCGGAGCGGCCCGAGCGCGTCGCGGAGCACGGTCACATCGCGAGCGGTGACGGTCGTCATGGCGGGAGCACCTCACACAGGGGTTGCCGGGAGCGGGTGTTACTGGTGGTCACCATTTATGAGACTGGCTGTCAGTAAGGGCGTCAATCCCCTGGACGTGACTCCGTCCGACTTGTTGACCCGATGTCTACCAACGTGTGAACCTGCCGGGGAGGCGGCTGATGCACGCGCTCAACTGCCTGCGGCGTCACGGAACTTGTCGATCACGTCCCGCTGTCCGAGGCGAAGGAGCCGTCCGTGTCCACCCATGAGCTCTACAGCACCCCGCCAGCCGAACCGATCTGGCAGATCCCCGCCACCGGATCCGCCCGGTTCAACTGGGACTACGACGACGGCCGCGAACGCCTCCTCGCCCTCTACCAGAAGGGCAAGGACAAGCAGTGGGACGGCAACAAGCGCATCGACTGGTCCCTGGAGGTCGACCCCACCGACCCGCTCGGCACCCCCGACGAGGCGCTGACGCTGTACGGCACCCCGCACTGGGCGAAGATGACGGAGAAGGACCGGGGCGAGCTGCGCAAGCACTACACCTCCTGGCAGTTCAGCCAGTTCCTCCACGGCGAGCAGGGCGCGATGGTCTGCGCGGCCCGCATCGTGGAGTCCGTCCCCGACCTGGACGCGAAGTTCTACTCCGCCACCCAGACCATGGACGAGGCCCGGCACGCCGAGATCTACGGCCGCTTCCTGCACGAGAAGATCGGCATGCTCTACCCGGTCAACGACAACCTCCAGGGCCTGCTGGGCGACACCCTGCGCGACTCCCGCTGGGACATGCCCTACCTCGGGATGCAGGTCCTGATCGAGGGCCTGGCGCTGGCCGCCTTCGGGATGATCCGCGACACGACGACCAAGCCGCTGCCCAAGCAGATCCTCGCGTACGTCATGCAGGACGAGGCCCGCCATGTCGCCTTCGGGCGGATGGCGCTGCGCGACTACTACAAGCAGCTGAGCGACGCCGAACTGCGCGAACGCGAGGAGTTCGTCATCGAGGGCTGCTACCTGATGCGGGACCGGCTCAGCGGGGTCGAGGTCCTGGAGAACTTCGGCATCGGCAAGCAGGAGGCGAAGGACCTCTCGGAGCACTCGGAGTACCTCCAGCTCTTCCGGAAGCTGCTCTTCAGCCGCATCGTCCCGTGCGTCAAGGACATCGGCCTGTGGGGCCCGCGCCTCCAGAAGGCGTACGTCGACATGGGCGTCCTCGAACTCGGCGACTCCAACCTCGACCTGCTGATGTCCCAGGACGAGGAGATAGCCGAGCAACTGGACCGCGACCGCTTCGCCGCCGAGGAGGAGGCCCGGGTGGCGGAGGTCGCGGAGGCGATCGAGGAGGGCGGCGAGGCGGCCGCCTGAGACGGGGAGGGCGGTGAGGCGGCCGCCCGAGACCTCTTGATGCGGCCGCCTGAGACCCCTTGCTCTCGACCTGATACCGATATCGGCCGCGTCGAAAATCCGTTCGCAAACCTGCCGTACCGTGAGCGCATGACCACCCCGCCGCACCCGCCGCAGGGCCCGTACGGGCCGCCGCACCCGCAGAACCCGTACGGCGGTCCGCCGCCGGCCGCGCCGGGTGCCGTGCCGCACCAGCAGCCCTACGGCTACCCGCAGCAGCCCCCGCCCCAGCAGGGCGGCTGGGGGCAGCCCGGCCCGGCGGGCGCGGGCGGCGGCTGGCCGCCCCAGGGGCCGCAGCCCTCGCGCGGCAAGCGGACCGGGCTGATCGTCGGGGTCGCGGTCGGCGCGGTCGTGGCGGCGGGCGGGATCGTCTTCGGCGTCACCCAGCTCGCCGACAAGGGCGCCGACCTGGTGTACCCGAAGGCGGAGTACGAACTCGTCGTGCAGCAGAAGCTCCTGGACGGCGAGTTCAGCCTGGAGCAGGACCTCTCGGAGACCGAGGGCGAGGAGATCGAGAAGACCCCCGACGCCAGCATCCGGGACGCCGAGGCGGTCGTCGCGCACTACACATCGGCCAAGGGCGGCGCGCTGGTGCTCTCGGGGATGTACGGGCGGCTGGCCAGCCCCGACTTCATGCGCGGCAAGATCATGGAGGGGGCGGCCGATGCCGACGGCTCGAAGCTCGTCGTGCCCCCCAGGAAGTTCCGGCCCGAGGGGCACTCCATCACGGTCGAGTGCCAGGTCGTGCAGTCGAAGGAGTCCGGCGGCCTCGTCACCATCCCCATGTGCGCCTGGGGCGACGACAACACCGCCGCGATGATCGGCGTGATCCGGCCCGAGACCCTGCTCAAGGACCCGAAGTCCATCGACCTGGCGGCGGTCGCGGCGGAGACGGCCGACGTCCGCGAGGAGATCCGCCGGCCGATCGGCTGACCGCCGCTCAGCGGCACCCCGGTGCCGGCGCGGCGGGCAGGGCGTCCTCCACCGCGCGGGCCGCGGCGAGCAGCCCCAGGTCCGCGCCGCGCGGTGCCACCACCTGGAGCCCCACCGGGCAGCCGTCCCCGGTGAACCCGGCGGGCAGGCTCGCCGCCGGATGCCCGCTCAGGTTGAACGCCCAGGTGAGCGCCGTGGAGTAGCGGGAGCCCGGGCCCTCGTGGCCGTGCGGCCGGTTCGGGGTGGCCGGGGTCAGCAGCAGGGCCCCGCCGGAGAGCAGCGCGTCCAGCCGCTCGTCGTTCGCCCGCCGCACCCGCACCGCCTCCGGGTCGCCCGGCGCCCCGCCCCGTACCGCCGCCCAGGCGCCCGCCGGGTCGAGCAGCGCGGCCTCGCGCTCCAGCAGACGCACGGTCCCCACCGCGACGAGCCGGTCCACGGCCGCCCGGACGACGGCCGCCACTTCCGGGTCCACCTCCGCGAACCCCAAGTCCTCGCTGTACACGACGGGGAGGGGGAGGTCCGGGGGGAGCGGCGTCTGCGGCGGCGGGGCGGAGGCTGCGGGCTCCGGCGCGGGCAGCGGCCGGGTGGAGGTGGCGGCGAGCTCCGGCGTCGGCAGCGGTCGGGCGGCGGCGGACTCCGGCATCGGCATCGGCTCCGGCATCGGCGGGGCGGAGGCGGCCGGCTCCGGCATCAGCACCGGCGGGGCGGAGGCGGCGGGCTCCGGCACCGGCAGCCCGGCCCGCGCGTCCCCCCGCGCGCCACCACCCCCCAGCACCCGCCGCAGAAACGGCTCCGCTGCCGCCGCCGACCGGGCCAGCAACCCGGCCGCGGCCAGCCCCGACCGGTCGGGGGAGGGGAGCAGCCCGTTCGTCGTCTTCAGGCCGAACACCCCGCACCAGGCGGCCGGGATGCGCACCGAGCCGGCCCCGTCGCCGCCCGTCGCCGCCTCCGCCATCCCGGTCGCCACCGCGACCGCCGCCCCCGCCGAGGACCCGCCCGGGGTGCGGTCCGCCCGCCACGGGTTGACCGTACGGCCGTGGGCCCCCTGCCCCCACGTCTGCCAGGGCGTGCCGGGGCCTGGCACCGAGGTCGCGCCCACCGGGACCCCGCCCGCCGCGATCAGCCGGCGGGCCGTGTACGAGCGGATGCCGGAGGGGCCCTTCACCGCGAACGGCAGCCCGCCCAGCGGGAGTCGCCGGGCCAGGGCCTCCCGCTCCCGGGCCGACGCCTCGTCCGGCCAGACCTCGATGAACGCGTGGAGCGCCGGGTCCAGCCGCTCGATCCGCTCCAGGGCCCGCGCCACCGCGGAGGTCGTACGCGTCATGACCCCAGTCTGCCGGTGCGCCCCTCCGCGCGCCCCGGCTACTCCTCCAGCGCCGCCTCCATCACCGCCCGGGCGATCGGCGCCGCGCTGCCGCCGCCGCTGATGTCCGCCCGGTCGGCGGCGGCGTCCTCCACCACCACCGCCACCGCGACGGAAGGACGGCCGGAGTCGGGGGCCTGGGCCCAGGAGATGAACCAGGCGTACGGCAGACCGGAGTTGTCGACGCCGTGCTGGGCGGTGCCGGTCTTGCCGCCGACCCGGACCCCGTCGATCGCCGCCTTCGACCCCGTACCGTTCTCCACCACCTCGACCATCATCCGCTGGAGCTGCACCGCCGTCGCCGGGTTCATCGGCCGCTCGTACGCCTCCGACCCCTCCCGCCGGACCGTGTCCCCGGTGTTCGTCGTCACCCGGTCCACCAGATGCGGACGCCGCAGATCCCCGCCGTTGGCCACCGCCGCAGCGACCATCGCCATCTGGAGCGGGGTCGCCGTCGTGTTGAACTGACCGATCGAGGACAGGGCCAGCTGGTCCTCGCTCATGTCCGTGTCGAAGTTGCTCCTCGCCACCCCGGACGGAATGCGCAGCCCGGTGTCGTTGAAGCCGAACTTCTCCGCCGTCTCCACCATCCCGTCGAGGCCGACCTCCACCCCCAGATGGGCCATCACCGTGTTGCAGGAGACCCGGATCGCGTCCGCCAGCGACGCGTTCTCGCAGCCCCTCGCCTCGTTCGGCAGAGTCGTCCGCGTCCCCGGCAGGACGTACGGCGACGGGGTGTCCGTGGCCGCGTCGGGGTCCGTCACCGCCCGGGCGTCCAGCGCGGCCGCCGCCGTCACGATCTTGAACGTGGAGCCCGGCGGATAGGTCTGCCGGATGGCCCGGTTCAGCATCGGCATGCTCGTCGAGGCGTTCAGCCGCGACCACGCCTCGGTCACCGCCGCCCCGGTCCCGGACAGCCGCTCGGGGTCGTACGACGGGGTCGACACCAGGGCCAGGATCGCGCCCGTCGACGGATCCAGGGCCGCCACCGCGCCCCGGCGCCCGCGCAGCCCGTCGTACGCGGCCTGCTGCATCGACGCCTTGATGGTGGTCACGACATCGCCGCCCGGCTGCCGGCCCCGCGTGAACTCGTTCCAGAAGGGCAAAGGCGCCAGCAGCGAATCCGTACCGGACAGCACGGCGTCCTCGGCGTTCTCGATCAGCGTGGTGCCGTACGTCTGCGAGGCGTATCCGGTCACCGGCGCGTACAGCGGGCCGTGCAGATAGGTGCGCTCGAAGCTGAGCTGTTCGCCGGTCTCCTTGTTGCCGGTCACGGGCCGGTCGCCGACCAGGATGTTCCCGCGCGGCTGGTCGTAACGGACGATGGCGTTACGGCGGTTGGCCGGGTTGTCGTCCAGCTCGTCGGCCTCGAAGAGCTGGACGCGGGCCGCGTTGACGAGCAGCGCCACGAGCAGTAGCAGACAGAAGGCGGCGGCCCGCCGGATGTAGCGGATCACCGGTCCTCCTCCACGGCCGCCGCGACGACCCCGGTCTCCACCTGCTCCGGGTGAGGCCTGCGCGCCACGTCGCTGAGCCGGATCAGCAGCGCCACGATGATCCAGTTGGTGACGACGGACGAGCCGCCCTGCGCCAGGAACGGCATCGCCATCCCGGTCAGCGGGATCAGCCCCATCACCCCGCCCGCGATCACGAACACCTGGAGCGCCAGGATCGAGGCGAGGCCGATCGCGAGCAGCCGCCCGAACGGGTCGCGCAGGGCGAGCCCGGCCCGGTAGCCGCGCGCCACGAGCAGCGCGTAGAGCAGGAAGATCGCGGTCAGCCCGGACAGGCCCAGCTCCTCGCCCGCCGTCGCGAGGATGAAGTCGGACTTGGCAGCGAAGCCGATGAGGATCGAGTTCCCGGCGCCGAGCCCCGTCCCGAGCATCCCGCCCGCCGCGAACGCGAACAGCGACTGGGCGAGCTGGCCGGGCCCCCGCCCCGCGTCGATCGAGGCGAACGGATCCAGCCAGTCCTGCACCCGGCTGTGGACATGCGGTTCGAAGGAGCCGACGACGAACGCGCCCACGGCCGCCAGGAGCAGCCCTACCGCGATCCAGCCGGTCCGGCCGGTCGCGACGTACAGCATGATGACGAACAGCCCGAAGAACAGCAGCGAGGTGCCGAGATCGCGCTCCAGCACCAGCACGCCGACGCTCAGCAGCCAGATCGCCACGATCGGCCCGAGCACCCGGCCCGCGGGCAGTTGCAGCTTCCACACCCTGCGGCCGGTGTACGCGAGCGCGTTGCGGTTGGCGGCCAGATAGGCGGCGAAGAACACCGCGAGCAGGATCTTCGCGAACTCCCCGGGCTGGAAGGAGAGTCCGCCGATCCGGATCCAGATCTTCGCCCCGTTCACCGCCGGGAAGAAGATCGGCACGATCAGGAGCACCAGCGCCGCGGCCACCGAGAGATACGCGTACCGCTGGAGCACCCGGTGGTCGCGCAGCAGCACCACCACGATGGTGAACAGCGCGACGCCGAGCGTGGACCAGACGAGCTGGGTGGGCGCGGCCTGGTCCCTCGGCGTCTCCAGGTCGAGCCGGTAGATCAGCACCAGGCCGAGCCCGTTGAGCAGGACGGCGATCGGCAGCAGCAGCGGATCGGCGTACGGGGCCCGGAAGCGGACCGCGACATGGGCGAGCAGCGCGAGCGCCCCGAGCCCGGCACCGTACCCGGCGACGTCCGGCGGCACGGCGCCGTCGTGGGTGAGCCCGACCGCCGCATAGCCGAGGACGGAGATCAGGACGCCCCCGACGAGGAGGGCCAGCTCCACCCCGCGCCGCTTGGGCAGGCGGAGCTCGGGCGGGGGAGCGTCCGCCGTCGTTGCGGTCATGCTCCGCAACGTAGCAAGAGGTGGACGGCATTTCCCTTATGTCACACCTTTGCTACGTCATACCTTTGCCGATTCCGGAGCCCCTCCGCACATGCGCCCGCCCGTGGAACGCGCGGCGACAGGGGCCGGGCTCCACGGGCGGGCGCATGTGCGGGTGTGCGGTGGCGCGGATGTGCGGGTGACGCCAGGTCAGCACCACTTCGGCGCGGCGCCGATGTTCTCGATGTAGCGGGCCGAACCCCAGGCCCAGGTGCCGTCGGTCAGCAGGTACCAGCGGTTGTTGCCGTCGACGTTGTCGCCCTGCGTCTTGCAGAAGATGTGGACGACCGAGCCGTACTTCACCGAGCCGACGATGCGGCTGCTGCGGGTCGGCTTGTCACGGAGCAGCAGGTACGGCTTGGCGATGACCCGTCCCTTGTACGTCCGCTTGGGCGCCTGGGGCCGCGTCTGGCCCTGCTGCTGCGCCTCCTGGCGGGCCTCCTTCTGCTGCGCCTCGTGCTCGCGCTGGAGGGCCGAGGCGGAGAGCTCGTCGGACGTCGGGTCCGGAGCGGTGGCCTCCGTACGCTGACCGACGGGCTGGGGGTCGGCCGCCATTGCGGCGGGGGCGGCGGCCGTGAGCGCCGCGAGCGTGCCGGTGGCGACGCAGAGGCCGAGCCGGCGGAGCCGCGAGGGGCGGGACAGGGGGGACATGCTGCCTCCATGCGAGGGGAAAGGGAACGTGGGGGACACGAGCTGGGCTCGTGGTCGTCACGCTAGGATCGCCACTCACGGTCTGCAACGCGTCACGATGCGTGAGGGTGGTTCCCTGTTGAGCCGTCCGGGTCGTCCGGGCCCCGCCGACCCCTGTCCCCACCGGGGTTCCCGTCGGAATCGGCGTCGTCGAGCGCCACGTACTCCGGCAGGGTCAACCGGGCGAGCGCCCCGCCGTCCGATGCCCGGTCGAAGTCCAGCCGGGCGCCGATGACCTGGGCCTGACCGAGCGCGATGGTCAGCCCGAGGCCGTGCCCCTTCCCCGCGCCGTCCGTACGGAACCGCTGCGGCCCGCCCTCCAGAAGATACGCCGGGAACCCCGGCCCGTGATCGCGTACGGTGACCACCGCGCCGTCCACGCTCAGCACCACCGGAGGGGCCCCGTGCCGGTGGGCGTTGGCCACCAGGTTGCCGATCACCCGCTCCAGCCGCCGCCGGTCCGTCTCCACCCGGGCCGCGCCGCTCACCCGTACCTCGGTGTCGGTGCCCGAGGTGCGGACGACCCGCTCCACGATCGGGGCGAGTTCGTGCACGGCGAGGTCGACCTGTTCGGTGCGGGCGTCGAGGCGGGAGATCTCCAGCAGGTCCTCCGTCAGCGCCCGCATCGCCCGCACCCGGTCGCGCACCAGCTCCGCGGGGCGGCCCGGCGGCAGGAGCTCGGCGGCGGCCGACAGTCCGGTCAGCGGGGTGCGCAGCTCGTGCGCCACGTCGGCGGTGAACCGCTGCTCGGTCTGGAGCTTGCGCTGAAGGGTCGAGGCCATGGTGTCGAGAGCGCCCGCCACGATCGCCACCTCGTCCTGGGCGCGGACCGGACGCGCGGTACGCGGGTCGTCCACCCGGGCGTCGAGGTCACCCGCGCTGATCCGGCGGGCCACCCGCGCGCTCTGGTGGAGCCGGCGGGTCACCCGGCCGACGGCGAACAGCCCGACGAGCAGCGTGGCGGCGATGGCCAGCAGCGAGGAGCCGATGATCGCCCGGTCGAGGCCGCCGATGGTCCGGGCGCTGTGGCTGTAGTCCGTCCAGGTGGCCAGCGCCCGCCCGTCCGCCGGACCCGCCGCCCACATCGCGGGGCCGCTCTGGCCGTCCGGGTCGCCCGGCGGGTGCGGCCCGTCCGCGACGACGGTGCCCCGCTCGCCGCCGGCGGCGAGGGCGCGCAGCGAGGCGGGCAGGCCGGGCGGGTCGATGCCGGACCCCCGGGGCAGCGGCTCCCCGGCCTCGTACGCGTCGGTGACCACCTCCAGCCGGGCGAGTGTCTTCTCGCGGGCGTGCTCGACGGTCTGCCGGGTGACGGCGGTGTGCACGAGGACACCGAGGAGAGCGGCCAGGGTGCAGCACATGGCGGTCAGGAAGACCGCGGACTTCCAGGTGAGGCTCGCGGTCCAGGGGGGCGAGCGGAACCGGCGTCGGCGCCTCATCGCGCCCCCGCGGCGGAGTCGGACGGCGTACGGGAGGTGGGGGCCGGGGAACCCGTCGACGCGCCCGGATCCGAGGAGGCGCCGGCGGACGGGGTGGGCGTGCCTGTTGTCGGGTTCGTCGGCGTGCGCTTCGGCCTAGGGGCCTTGCGGTGCTCGGGCGTCCGCAGGATCTCGTCCCGGGTGGGCAGCATCGCGTGCTGCCGGTCGTCCCAGGACCACGCGGTGCGGTACTCGTACCCCGGGATCACCGACGGAGCTCGCATGATCAGGTCCCGGCCCGCCAGCTCCACGCTGATCACGGCGTCGTACGTGGACATGATCCGGGTCAGCCCGCCCCCGTCCGGCATGTAGACGCGCACGGCGAGCTGCCGGTCGGGCATGCGGATGCCGAGCACCAGTTCGTCCCTGCCGTCGCCGGTCAGATCGCGGTAGTACGGCGGGAGGACGGGGCAGTCGTCCGGCGCGGTCCGGCACGCCTCGATCTGCCGCACCGTGCCCTTCGGCAGCTCGTCCAGGCCGCTGTCCCGGTCGGTCTTCGCCTTCAGCCCGGCCTGCGCCACGGCCACCGGATCCAGCCGCCGCACATCACCGCCGGGCACCCGGATCCCCGGGATCCGCGCGGTCTCGCCCTCCCCGTAGTCGTACGGGGCGGAGGAGGCGGGCGGCAGCTCCGGCCACAGGGCCTTGGGCTCGACGGCGGACGGGGCGTCCCCCGCGCTCTTCAGGCCGCCCGCCGCGCCGCAGCCGGACAGCAGGGCGAGCGCGGCGACGGCGGACACGGCGGACATGACGGTGCGGGTCGCCGCCGGGGCGCGGTGCGGACGCACGGCTCGCCTCCTCCTCGACGACAGAGGGTTCACACCCTAATCGGAGGGCCGAGTGCAATGCCCGGTTCGCACCGCTGTGTGACGTTGCGTGGCTCTACGGTCGCCGCAGGTTCAGCGCTGGGCCAGTGTTGGGCCAGTGCTGGGGGAGGGCCGGGTCAGCGCTGGTACGGGTTCTGCCCGGGCGGCGTGACGCCGGGCTGCTGCGGGGCCTGGCCGTAGGCGTTGCCGTCCTGCCCGGCCGCGGCCTGGGCGAGCAGCTGGTCCGCCTCCTCCTTGGGTATCTGCCGCTCCCCGCCGCAGAACGTGCACTGCGTGGCGTACTTCGTCGAGAACGGGAACAGCGGCACGAAGAACAGCGTGAACTTCGTGACCCGCTTGCGCAGGGTGTGCGCCGCCGGATTGCCGCACCAGCCGCACACCATCGTCAGGACGGCCAGCTGGTAGAGGTAGCCCTTGGTACCGAAAATGATCATGACGCGCTTCCTTTCCCCGTCCCCCGCAGTGCCTGCCGGCACAGCGCCAGGAGCTTTTCGTCCTCGTGGATGTCGTGACTGCCGTACCCGCCGTCCATCGCGTTGTGACGGCGTACGGAGACGAGTTCGCTCCGCAGGACGTGCGCTGCGGCCGACCCCTCGGGGACCGGCCCCATCCGTGCCAGGCATTCTGCCACCCGGACCCGGACGTGACGGTTCTGCTCCCAGGCGGCGAGCAGCGCCGCGACGGTCTCCCGCGACCGGCCGGACACCTCCCACAGCGCGATCGCGGCGTCCACCCGCAGCCACAGCTCCTCGTGCGCCAGCAGCCCGCGCAGCCGGGGCGCGACCACCGCGGCGCGCGGCCCGAGCGCCCCCAGCGCCACCGCCGCCGCCCGCCGGTCGTGCACCTGGTCCGACTGAAGGCCCTCGATCAGCACCGGCAGCACCGTGTCGGCGTCCCCGGAGACCGCCCACAGGGCCTCGGCCGCCTCCGTCGCGGACGCCGTGCCCGGGCGGCGGATCAGCGCCCGCAGCTCGGGGACGGCCTCCCGCGCGGCGGGCCCGAACGAACCGAGCGCCCGCAGCGCCGCCGTACGCAGCCACTCGCCCCGGTACTCCGGCGCCCCGCGCAGCACCCGCAGCACCTCGGGGGC
>NZ_LZRD01000066.1 GCF_001687325.1 Streptomyces sp. PTY087I2
CGCGCGGCCGCAAGCGCGCGCGGTAGGCAAGGCCCCTCGCGCCCGCGCGTGCGGCGAAGCGGACGGAGAAGCCTGGGGTGGTGACGCGGGGGGCGGTGGCGGGCCCGGCGAAGGCGGCGGACCGGGCGAAGGCGGCGAGCCCGGCCGCAGCCCCGGCAGGGGGCGACGCGCCCGCGCCGCCGGAGGAGCCGCCCGCGCCCCGGCCCGAGGGCCCGCCTGTCGGTCGGCCCGCAGCCCCGCCCGTCGCGCCGCCTTCAGGCACGCCCGCCGCCGCGGAGGCCCCCGGCCCGCCGCCGAGCGACACGGCGGAAAGGGCCGACCAGCCCCCCCTCACCCCAGCCGAAGCCTTCGACGAGTTGTACGCCCGCACCGCCCCCGGCCTCGTCCGGCAGACTTATCTGCTGACCGGCCGCCGCGCCCTGGCCCGCGAGTCCGTCGAGCGCGCCTTCGAACTGGCCTGGCAGCGCTGGCCCGAGGTGGCCGTCGACCGGGACCCGGGCGGCTGGGTGCGCGCGGCGGCGTACGAGTACGCGATGTCGCCCTGGCACCGGCTGCGCCGCACGCACCGGCACCCCGACGCCCCGCCCGCCGAGCCGGGCAAGCGGGCGCTGTTCGACGCGCTGCTCGACCTGCCCCCGGCCTACCGGCGCACGCTGCTCCTGTACGACGGGGTCGGCCTGGACCTTCCGGAGACCGCGGCCGAGACGGAGGCCAGCACCCCGGCGGCGGCGGGCCGGCTGATGACCGCCCGCGCCGCCGTCGCCGAACGGCTCCCCGAGCTGGCGAACGCCGGATCGCCCGCCGAGCAGTCGGCGCTGCTGCACGACCGGCTCGGCGGCCTCGCCCGCGCCGAGCACGTACCCGTACCGCAGCCGGCCCGTGCCGTGCGCACCGGCAGCGAGAACAAGGCCAGGCTGTGGACCCGGGCCGCCGTCGCGGGCGTCGCGCTGCTCATCGCGGTGACCGGGCTGACCCTGCACACCGCGCCCACCCACTACGAGCCGCCGATCGCGCCCCCCGAACGCGTCGGGGGCGTACCGCCGCGCGGTGGTCCGCAGAAGCTCACCGCGCAGGACCTGAAGCTTCAGAAGTCGCTGAGCGAGCAGCTGGCGCACGGCCCGGAGCGGCTGGTACCGGAACTCCGCTGAGACCGGCGGCCGTCGGCGTACGTACGCGAACGGCGCGGGCCCGCACCCCTGATCCGAAGAGGGGGTGCGGGCCCGCGCCGTGTACGTGTGCCCCTGCGGCCTGCGTCAGGCGCCGAGGATCTCGCGCGCCAGCTTGGCGGTCTCGGTCGGCGTCTTGCCGACCTTCACGCCGGCGGCCTCCAGGGCCTCCTTCTTCGCCTGGGCGGTGCCCGAGGAGCCGGAGACGATGGCGCCGGCGTGGCCCATGGTCTTGCCCTCGGGGGCGGTGAAGCCCGCGACGTAGCCGACGACCGGCTTGGTGACGTTCGCCTTGATGAAGTCGGCGGCACGCTCCTCGGCGTCGCCGCCGATCTCGCCGATCATCACGATGAGGTCGGTGTCGGGGTCCGCCTCGAACGCCGCGAGGGCGTCGATGTGCGTCGTACCGATGACCGGGTCGCCACCGATGCCGACGGCGGAGGAGAAGCCGATGTCACGGAGCTCGTACATCATCTGGTACGTCAGCGTGCCGGACTTGGACACGAGACCGATGCGGCCGGGCTTGGTGATGTCGCCCGGGATGATGCCGGCGTTGGACTGACCCGGGGTGATGAGACCGGGGCAGTTCGGGCCGATAATCCGGGTCTTGTTGCCCTTCTCGTTCGCGTACGCCCAGAACGCGGCGGAGTCGTGAACGGCGATGCCCTCGGTGATGACGACCGCGAGCGGGATCTCGGCGTCGATCGCCTCGACGACGGCGGCCTTGGAGAAGGCCGGCGGGACGAAGAGGACGGACACGTTCGCGCCGGTCTTCTCCATCGCTTCCTTGACGGAGCCGAAGACCGGGACCTCGGTGCCGTCGAAGTCGACGGACGTACCGGCCTTGCGCGGGTTGACGCCACCGACGATGTTGGTGCCGTCACCCAGCATGAGCTTGGTGTGCTTCATGCCCGTGGCGCCGGTCATCCCCTGGACGATGACCTTGCTGTCCTTGGTGAGGAAGATAGCCATGGTGTTGGAGTCCCTCGTCCCTTACTTCGCAGCCGCGGCGAGCTCGGCGGCCTTGTCGGCCGCGCCGTCCATGGTGTCCACGCGCTGCACGAGCGGGTGGTTGGCGTCGGAGAGGATCTTGCGACCCAGCTCCGCGTTGTTGCCGTCGAGACGCACGACCAGCGGCTTCTCGACCTTCTCGCCCTTGGACTCGAGCAGCGCGAGCGCCTGCACGATGCCGTTGGCGACCTCGTCGCAGGCGGTGATGCCACCGAAGACGTTGACGAAGACGGACTTGACGTCCGGGTCGCCGAGGATGATCTCCAGGCCGTTCGCCATGACCTCGGCGGAGGCGCCGCCACCGATGTCGAGGAAGTTGGCGGGCTTCACGTCGCCGTGGTTCTCACCGGCGTACGCGACGACGTCCAGGGTCGACATGACCAGGCCGGCGCCGTTGCCGATGATGCCGACCTCGCCGTCGAGCTTGACGTAGTTGAGGTTCTTGGCCTTGGCGGCAGCCTCGAGCGGGTTGGCTGCGTCCTTGTCCTCCAGAGCCTCGTGCTCCGGCTGGCGGAAGTCGGCGTTCTCGTCGAGCGAGACCTTGCCGTCCAGCGCCAGGATGCGGCCGTCCTTGGTCTTCACCAGCGGGTTGACCTCGACGAGGAGCGCGTCCTCGGCGACGAAGGTGTCCCACAGCGTCACCAGGACCTCGGCGACCTTCTCGGCCACCTCGGCCGGGAACTTCGCCTGGGCCACGATCTCGCGGGCCTTGACGATGTCGACGCCGGAGTTGGAGTCGACCGGGACCTTCGCGAGGGCCTCGGGGGTCTTCTCCGCGACCTCCTCGATGTCCATGCCGCCCTGCACCGAGGCCATGGCCAGGAAGGTGCGGTTGGTGCGGTCGAGAAGGTACGAGACGTAGTACTCCGCCTCGATCTCCGGGGACAGCTCGGCGATCATCACCTTGTGGACCGTGTGGCCCTTGATGTCCATGCCGAGGATGTCGGTCGCCCGGGCGACCGCCTCGTCGGCGTCGGCGGCCAGCTTGACGCCGCCGGCCTTGCCGCGGCCGCCGACCTTCACCTGCGCCTTGACGACCGACTTGCCGCCCAGCTTCTCGGTCGCCTCGCGGGCTGCCTCAGGCGTGTCGATGACTTCACCGGCCAGCACCGGTACACCGTGCTTGGCGAAGAGGTCCCTCGCCTGGTACTCGAACAGGTCCACGCGCGTCCGTCCCTTTTAAGTGGTATCGCGGTTCGTTCTTCTGCGTGGGCGTGCCGCGAAGGGCAACGTGACTGCGCTGTCACAAGGGAGGCATACACGGTGTCCGCGTACGCGGCATGTCCATCCGGCAGGTTATCCCCGCGCTCCGCGTGACCCTAAATCGCAGATCACACCTGAGCGGTGATAACGGTCACAGAGGGTGGCCCTTTCCGGCCCCCGGACGGGGCTCGCCGGAGGTCGGAAAGGGCTGTGGACACCGGAGTACCCGGCCCGGGTCCCCTGGGGCCGGGTACTCCGGTGCAGTGAATCGCTCACGGCGACCGCACCGGGTGCGCGCCGCTCGTACGGTTACCGGCCGGGCAGCGCGCGAGCGCTCACAGCCCCGGCGTTCACCGCGTGGGCACTCACCGCCCGGGCAGCGCGTCCGTGACGAAGGACGGGGTGACCGAGGTGAGGCCCTGGGCGCCGGTGACCGCGTTGCCGACGGCGGGACGGGCGTCCTCGCGGACCGTGTCCGCCAGACCGCCCGCGAACGGCCGGGCCTGCGCCCCGACGCCCTCGGCCAGCGGCTGCACCTGGGCGGTGACCCCCTGGGCGAACGGCGCGACCGCGTCCCCGGTCAGCCCCTGCGCGAGCGGCCGCACCTCGGACACGACGCCCTCGGCGAACGGCACGGCCGCACCGGTGACGCCGTACGCCAGCGGCTGGACCTCGGTCGTGACGCCCTGCACGAAGGGGGCGGCAGCGTCGCCGACGACTCCCTGGGCGAACGGCCCGACCTCGCCGACGACGCCCTGCGCGAGCGTGCCGACATCCCCGACCGCCTGACCGACGACCGGGACGGCGACGCCGACCGCACCGGCGGCGAGCGGCGGCAGCACGGAGTCGGACGTCTGCTCGACGACGGGCCCGGCCTCGGCCAGCGCACCCTGGACGGCGGCCGGCACCTGGCTCTGCGCATAGCCGGGGATCTGCTCGATCGGCCCGAAGAGGTAGTCGATCTCGTCGACGGGCGCGGCCGGGACCTGGACGTCGGGGAACTGAGCGTCAGGGAACTGCGCGTCGGGGAACTGGGCGTCAGGGAACTGCGCGTCGGGGATCTGCGCGTCGGGGAGGTGACCTGCTCCGGGCACCTGCTGTACGTCACCGAGCTCCGGGACTTCGGCGGCCTGCGGGAACTCCGGGGCCTGCGGCGCGCGCACCTGCGACGGGAGGCTGTCCCGCAGGTCGGCCGCGCCGACGGCCTGGGCCGCCTTGGACGCCTTGCCCGCCTTGTTCCCGGCCTCGGTCAGCGTGTCCTTGGCGTCGGTGACGCGGTCGGCGGTCCTGCCGTCGGTGACGGCCTTGGCGTCCTTGACGGCCTTGGCGTCGGTGACGTCCTCGACGATGTCCGTCGCGTCGGGGGTCTCGGCCGCCAGGTCCGGGGTGGACAGCGGTACGGAAACGGGCAGCTCGGCCGCGCTCGCCGCGGCGGTGCCGATCGCCCACATACCGGTGGCGGTGGCGGCGACGGCTATGGATCGGCGGATGTTCTTGTGCATGGGTGTGTCAGATCCTTCGAAGATGTTCGGCTGTCCGGAGGGGTCCGGACGCGGGCAGACCTGTTCCGCCCCCGCGCGGCAGGTCGAGGCGGGGGAACGGCCTGCCCTAGCCGGGGAATTCGAGGATCTCGCCGGATCTGTCGGTGATCGGGGCGGCGGTCGCGGGGAGGCCTGCTCCCCGGACGAGCGCGGTGTGCGGACCGCCCGGGACGGGGGTGGCGTACAGGTCGCCGCCGCGCGGCCCCTGGACATCGGCCGCCGCCGTACGCACGAGGTCACCGCACGGGGCGAACGGCGCACGGTCCTGCGTGGGCGGAAGCGTCGGCGTGGGCGCGGAGAGCTGCGCGTGCCCGGTGCCCGCCGTGCCGGACCGGTCAGATATCCCCGGGACGGGGCTCGATACCCCGACGCTCCGGTCCTGGCCGTCCGCGCGCTCGGCCGAGGCGTCCGCGCCGGTGTCGCCCGGCGCGGTGGAGCCCTCGGTGCCACGGCCGGCGTCGGGAACGGAAGGCGCCGGACCGCCCGGCGCACCCGGTGCGTCCGGGTCACCGCCGGGCACGGGCAGCCCGGGCAGCTCGGGGACCACAGAGAGGAGCGGAGGGAGCCCCGGCAGGGACGCCACCAGCGGCCGCACCTCCCCGGCGATCCGGTCGACGGCTCCGCCCGCTCCCCCGACGACGGCATCACGGGCATCGCGCACGCGAGCGGGTGCGGCGGCGACGGGATCGGCGGCCGCAACGGTGTCGACGGGTTCCGTGACCGGCTTCGTGGCCGGTACCGCGGGACGTGCCGCAGAAGATTCCACAGTCGCGTCCCGTACAGGCTCGGGCTGCGCGGCTCGGTGCTGTGCGGCTCGGTGCTGTGCGGCCTGATGGCGTACGGCCCGGTCGACCGGCTCGACGACTGATGCGGTCACCGGCTCCGCGACCGGTTCGACCACCGGCTCCACGACGTGGCCGGTCCTCGGCTTCACGACCTGGTCGGCACCCGTCACCGCCTCCGCCACGGAGGCGGTGAGCCCGCCCGGGGCCGGACGCTCCTGCGCCTCCGCTCGGCCGCCCGCGAGAAGCCCCAGGGCCAGCAGCCCACCGAGGAACAGGACCATCTGTACCGCGCGGCGCCCCGCCGTCCCCCGCGCCGGGCGCGGGTCGACGGCTGCGCGGGCAGCGGCGGTTGCGGTCACCTCGGGTGAACTCCTGGTACGCGGGCGGGTGGAGGCGGAGGGCGGCGGAATGCGCCCCTCCGCGAACGACGGGTCGATGCTTGCACGAGCCCGTGGGGGTCACGCAAGTCCCTGGCTACGGTTGGTGCTCCTTGTCCGGTATGGGCAGTGGTCTCTTCTCGATCGCCGCCGCCATGACGTCCGGGAAGAGATCCGGCGTACAGGCGAACGCGGGTGCGCCCAGCGCTCCGAGCGCCGCCGCGTGCTCGTGGTCGTACGCCGGTGCTCCCTCGTCGGAGAGGGCGAGCAGCGTCACGAACTGCACGCCGGAGGCCTTCATCGCGGCGACCCGCTTCAGCATCTCGTCGCGTATGCCGCCCTCGTAGAGGTCGCTGATGAGGACGACGACGGTGTCCGCGGGGCGAGTGATCTTCGACTGGCAGTAGGCGAGCGCCCGGTTGATGTCGGTGCCGCCGCCGAGCTGCGTGCCGAAGAGGACGTCGACCGGGTCGTCGAGCTGGTCCGTGAGGTCGACGACCGCCGTGTCGAAGACGACGAGCCGGGTCGAGAGGGTGCGCATGGAGGCGAGCACCGCCCCGAAGACCGAGGCGAAGACGACGGACGCGGCCATCGAGCCCGACTGGTCGATGCACAGGACGATGTCCTTCTTGGCGGACCGGGAGGAGCGGCCGTATCCGATGAGGCGTTCCGGCACGACCGTGCCCGTCGCCCCCGTCGTCGCCGTTCCTGTCGTCTCCGCCGTCGTCGCGCTGTCCGGTCCCGGGAGCGTCAGGTAGTTCTTGAGGTTGGCCCGGATGGTGCGGTCCCAGTCGATGTCCCGGTGGCGCGGCCGGCTGATCCGCGCCGAACGGTCCAGGGCCCCGGTCAGAGTGGCGCGGGTGCGGCTCTCCAGCCGCTTCTCCAGGTCCTCGACGACCTTGCGGACGACGGCGCGTGCGGTCTCCTTCGTCGTCTCGGGCATCGCCTTGTTGAGGGAGAGCAGCGTGCCGACGAGATGGACGTCCGGCTCGACCGCCTCCAGCATCTCCGGCTCCAGGAGCAGGGCGGACAGACCGAGCCGGTCGATCGCGTCGCGCTGCATGACCTGGACCACGGAGCTGGGGAAGTAGGTCCGGATGTCGCCGAGCCAGCGGGCGACGGAGGGCGCCGACGCGCCGAGCCCCGCCGAACGGCCCCCGGTGCCCCGGCCGTTCGGCTTCCTCCCGGCTCCCCCGCCGTACAGCGCGTTCAACGCACCGTCCATCGCCGCGTCCTGGCCGGTGAGGGCGCATCCCGTGCTGTCGGCGCTGTCCGCACCGAGCACCATCCGCCAGCGCCGCAACCGCTCGGCGTCGGGCGGGACCTGCGGGGCCGTGGTCGTCCGCTCCATCGTCTCCCCCGTCGGTTTCGCTTCCGGTCCCGTCTCCGGCTCCGGGTCCGGCTTCGTGGTCGTTCCGGTCGTCGTCATACGGCCGCCTCCACGGGCTCGGGTGGGCGGCCGAGCAGCAGGCGCAGCACCGGTTCGACCGCGTCCGCCCTGGCCGGGTCGAGACCGGGTCCGAAGCCCCCGGTCGCCGGGGCGGCGTCGTCCCGGCGGGCTCCCTCGGGGACGGGCCCGCGCCGGACCAGCTCGCCGAGGGTGCGCCGCACGCCCGGTTCGTACGCGGAGAACGTGCGGCGCAGCAGTGGCAGCACATCGGTGAACTGGTCGGCGGGGACACCGGTCAGCCAAGCGTCGACGAGGCCGAGCAGCCGTTCGTCGTGGACCAGCAGCATGCCGCCGCCCGACGCGCCGCCGACGAACCCCTCGATCCAGGCGGCGGCGTCGGCGGGCGGGGTTCCGGGCGAGAGCGCCAGGCCCATCAGCCGGGCCGCCTCGTCCTCCGCCAGCCGTCCTTCGTCCAGGAGCAGCCGGGCGGCCCGGCCTCTGATGATTCCGGCGACCGTGTCCCGGGCCGCCAGCTTGTGCAGGACGGCGCCCCAGCGCTCCCGCAGCCCCGTGCCCGGCTCCGCAGCCCCGGTGTCCAGCAGGCCGATCGCCCCGTGCACCGCCTCCACCTGACCGCGAAGCGCCTCGGCGCCGTCCGGATCGAGGCCGGTGCAGGCGGGCGGCAGGCCGACGCAGATCCGCTCGGCGAGCCCGGCGGCGACCTCCGCGAGCGCCGCCGTGTCCGTGGAGCGCACGTCCCCGTACCGCAGGGAGCGGGCCAGGGCGGGCAGCGCGTCCGCGAGGTGGCCGACATCCGCGTCGAGTGCGGCCCGGTCGGCGAGAGCCTTCATCACGACGGGCAGCGCGTCGGGCAGTTCGGCCAGGAGGCAGTGCTCGGCGAGTGCGGTGACATCGGCCAGCGCGGTCGCCGCCACGGCCTGCGACGCGGCCTTCGCGGTGGCGGCGGTGAGCACGGTCGTGCCCCACACACCGGCCTCCGCGACCCGGACGTGCAGTTCCGGTTCCCAGCTCAGCCGCCAGCTCTCCCGGAACGTGCCCGTGCTGCCCCGCCCCGCGACCGGGTCGCCCCAGCCGACGTCGAGGAGGCGCAGCCGGTGCAGGAGGCGGCTGCGGGCGGCGTCGGTCTCCTTGCGCAGGTCGAGGTCCAGCTCGCGTTCCGTCGCCTCCGGCTTGAGCCGCAGGGTGCGCTGGCTGCGGGTCAGGTCCCGTTGCAGCGGGACGGCCGGGGCGCTGTCCGGCACCTCGCCGAGGCTCTCGCCGACGATCAGCCGGTCCCTGACGAGGGCGAGCGGGACGTCGGACCCCTCGCACATGACGGCCCGCACGGCGTCGGTCGTCTCGCCCAGGCCGGCCAGCGGGCGGCCCCGGAGAGCGGCGAGGGTCTCGGCGAGCCGGACGGCCTCGATGACATGGGCGGTGGAGACGAACCGGTCCTCGTCGCGCAGCAGTCCGGCGACCTTGGTCATCCAGCGCTCGATCGGCCGGTCGCCCGCCTCGAAGAGGTGCCCGTACCAGCCGGGCGAGTCGATCCCGGCCCCGTATCCGCTCTGCCGGACGAGGCGGCGGTGGGTCCACGGCACCCAGGTCAGGTCCGTTTTGACCTTCGGGAGGCCCTTGAGCAGCGCGCGGTCGGCGGCGAGGGTGGTGCGCGCGGCGAGAGCGGGGACGTGCCAGGCGCCGCAGACGACGGCGACACCGTCCCCGAACTCCTTGCGCGCGGTACGCAGCTGGATCCGCATGTACGCCTCGCGCACCGCGTCACGCGGCTGCCCGCCGTCGCCGTACGCCTCGCGGAGCGCACCCATGGCCTCCGCCAGCGCGGCGAACGGCGCGAGGGCGTCGCCGGGCGCGCCTTCGGCCGCCGTGCCCTCGGTGGGCATCCCTTCGGAGGGCGTCCATTCGGAGGGCGTGCCCTCGAAGAACGTGCCTTCGGAAGGCGTGCCACCGCCGTCGGTCCCTTCGGTGGGCGTCCCTTCGGTGGGCGAGCGGTGTTCGACGACGTCCTCCCACCAGCGCTCGGGATCGTCGTATCCGGCGGTCTCGGCGAGCACCCGGATCGGGTCGACGACCGGCGTGACCTCCTCCTCTTCCTCTGCCTCTGCGCGCTCCAGGTCCCGCACAGGCTTCTCGATCGCGGGTTCCTTGAGCGCGAGGGAGTGGGCGGCGGGCAGGTCGATGAAGCGGACCGGGACGCCGTGGTCGAGGGCCCAGCGGATGGCCACCCACTCCGGCGAGAACGCGGCCATCGGCCAGAAGGAGGCCCGCCCCGGATCGTCCACGGCGTGCGCGAGCAGCGCGACGGGCGGACGCATCCCCGGATCGGCGGCCAGGGGCACCAGCGCGTCGCCCTCGGGCGGCCCCTCGATGAGGACGGCGGCCGGGCGGGCCGCCCGGAGCGCGGCGAGGACCGCCCGGGCCGACCCGGGCCCGTGATGCCGCACGCCCAGGAGCCAGGGCCCGGCGACGAGAGACCCCGGTCCGGCCCGTCCGGTCACCGCGGCCGTCCCGGCGTGGCCCGGTGTCACGGCGGCGGCCGCCGCCGCGCCGCTCATGCCGACACCTCGCGGCAGGCGCGGTAGAAGTCCTTCCAGCCGTCCCGCTCGCGGACCACGGTCTCCAGATACTCCTGCCAGACCACCCGGTCCGCGGCGGGGTCCCGGACGACCGCGCCGAGGATGCCGGCCGCGACGTCGCCGGGGCGCAGGACGCCGTCGCCGAAGTGGGCGGCGAGCGCGAGACCGCCGGTGACGACGGAGATCGCCTCGGCGGTGGAGAGCGTGCCGGAAGGGGACTTGAGCTTGGTGCGCCCGTCGGTGGTGACCCCGTCGCGCAGTTCGCGGAAGACCGTCACCACGCGCCGGATCTCGGTCAGCCCTTCCGGGGACGCGGGCAGGTCGAGCGAGCGACCGATCTGGTCGACGCGCCGGGACACGATGTCGACCTCGGCGTCCGGCGTCTCGGGCAGGGGCAGCACCACGGTGTTGAACCGGCGGCGCAGGGCGCTGGACAGCTCGTTGACGCCGCGGTCCCGGTCGTTGGCCGTGGCGATGAGGTTGAACCCGCGGACGGCCTGGACCTCCTGCCCCAGCTCGGGGACGGGCAGCGTCTTCTCGGACAGGATCGTGATGAGCGAGTCCTGCACATCGGCGGGGATGCGGGTCAGCTCCTCGACCCGGGCGGTCATGCCCTCGGACATGGCCCGCATCAGCGGACTGGGCACCAGGGCGTCGCGGCTGGGGCCGTGGGCCAGCAGTTGCGCGTAGTTCCACCCGTAGCGGACGGCTTCCTCGGGCGTGCCCGCGGTGCCCTGCACGAGCAGCGTCGAGTCACCGCTGACGGCGGCGGCGAGATGCTCGGACACCCAGGTCTTGGCCGTGCCGGGGACGCCGAGCAGAAGCAGTGCCCGGTCGGTGGCGAGCGTGGTCACGGCCACCTCGACCAGGCGGCGCGGGCCCACGTACTTCGGGGTGATCACCGTCCCGTCCGGCAGGGTCCCGCCCTGGAGATAGGTGGCGACGGCCCACGGCGACAGCCGCCAACGGGCGGGCCTGGGACGGTCGTCAGCGGCGGCGAGCGCCTTCAGCTCGTCGGCGAACGCGTCCTCCGCGTGCGGGCGCAGCGCCTGGACGCCGGTCTCCGGCTCGACGGCCGCGGTGGTGTTGGACACGGTCATGGCTCCCCCTCCAGATCGGTCGACCCGATGTGGTTACCACCGTGCACCATGCCACTGACAACGGGCCCTGACCGCAGGTCAGGGCCCGTTGGCGAGCACGCGGGGCCCCTCCCCCGAAAGCCCGTCAGCCGACCGGCCAACCGGCCAGTCAACCGACCGACTGGATCAGCCCGGTCAGCCCGGTCAGCCCGGTCGGCCCGATCAGCCCACGATCGGCGACACGGCGACGCAGCCGCCCGCCGCGAGCATGCCCTCACCCTTCGCCTCCTTGATCACCTTGCCCTTGTAGGTGATGGAGCAGGTGACGTCGGCGCCGCCCGCCTCCAGGGCCAGCGGCGTGACGGCGGGCGGCATGATGCCGCGCAGTTCGACGGTCTTCTTCCACGGCAGGGTCGGCTTGGTGACGGTCTCCAGCTCGGGCTCCATGGCCTCGCCGCCGCCCCCGTGGTACGTGATCTCGTCGACGCTCGTGCCGGTGACCTCGTACGTGACCTCGTAGGTCTCGTCCATGGTCGTGTCGACCGCCTTGCCGACCGCCTCGTCCACGGACTCGGCCGAGCAGGCCCCGAGTCCGAGCACGAGAACGGCGACCGCGAGGGCGCGGGCGGTACGGGTGGTGCGGTTCATCTGGGATCCCCCCTGGATCGGCCCGGGCACGGATCCGTTCCGTACGCGGAGACCGCAGAGAAACGCAGAGGCAGGGCAAAGTCAAATCTCCCCGTGGACCGCTGCGTCGCAGGTCGGAGGGGATTGTCAGTGGTGGCCCCTACCGTCGGAGACATGCAGCTATCTCACGGGGGAGAGTTCTCGCCCACCGGTGCCCCGGTGGCGCGCTGGTCGGTGGAACAGGTGCTGGCGCTGGCTCCTGACGCGGCATCACGCAAGGCGGGCACGCGCCTCGGCGCGGCCGGTCCGTGGTCCGGCACGGGGTGCGACGCGACGGGTGCGGTGTGGGGCCTGTGCAAGGGCAGCGGAAGCACGCCGTATCGGACGGTGGTCGACACCACGGGGCCCGCCTACTCGTGCAGTTGCCCGAGCCGGAAGTTCCCGTGCAAGCACGCGCTGGGGCTGTTGCTGCTCCGGGCGTCCGACGACGCCGCGTTCCGGCCCGCCGAGCCGGCCGACTGGGCCGGGACATGGCTCGCGGGCCGGCGCGCACGCGCGGCACAGAAGGGCGGCAGCGCTGGGGCGGGCGGCGACAGCGCGCGGGGCCCCGCCGACGCGGCCGCCGCCAGAAAGCGGGCGGAGCGCCGCGCGGAGCGGGTCTCGGGCGGGGCCCTGGAGCTGGAACAGCGCCTGGCCGACCTGCTGCGCGGCGGGCTGGCCGCGACCGACCGCTCGGGGTACGGCCTGTGGGAGGAGACCGCGGCCCGCATGGTCGACGCCCAGGCCCCCGGCCTCGCCGCCCGGGTAAGGGAGTTGGGCGCGATCACCGGGTCCGGGCCCGGCTGGCCGGTCCGGTTGCTGGAGGAGTGCGGCCTGCTCCATCTGCTGGACAGAGCCTGGCTGGGCCGGGACCGGCTGCCGGACCCGCTGGCCGCGACCGTGCGGACGAGAGTGGGGCTGCCCATGTCCGCCGAAGGCCCCCCGGTCCGCGACCACTGGCTGGTCCTCGCGCAGTACGACACCCCGGACGGCAAGATTGTCACCCGCCGGATCTGGCTGTACGGACGGGAGTCGGGCCGCACCGCTCTGCTTCTCTCCTTCGGCGCGGCGGGCCGGTCCCCGGCGCAGGCACTGCCGGTGGGGGCGACGATCGACGCCGAGCTGACGCCGTATCCGGGCGGCGGGCAGCTCCGGGCGGAGCTGGGCGAGCAGTTCGGGGCCACGACCGCGGCCGGTCCCCCGCCCGGGATCGCCGCGGCGGCCGCACCGGCCGTCTACGGGAACGCCCTGCGGGACGACCCCTGGCTGGACGCCTGGCCGGTCACCCTGCGCGAGGTCATACCCGTGCCGTCCGAGGACGGCTGGCAGGTGGCCGACGCCCGCGCAGATGTCCACGTCGCCGCCCACGCGGACGTGGCTGCCCTTACGGAGGCCCACGACAACGCCAAGGCCCATGCGGACGGCCTCGCCGGATCAGCGCTGCCGATCGCCCCGGCCGCGCTGTCCCGGCCGGGGCTGTGGAAGCTCGTCGCTCTGTCCGGCGGCGGCCCGGTCACCGTGTTCGGCGAGATCGGCCACTGCGGCTTCGATCCGTTCGCGGCCTGGGACCCGGGCGAGGGGAAGGAGGGTGGGGGCACCTCGGGCGGGTCGATCGTCCAACTGGTCTGACCCGGGCGGGCCGACCGGCGCACCGCCGACGCCGGCTTCGACCTCCTCGAACCCGACCGGTCCCGCTCCCGCGCGCCGACGCCCGCCCCACCTTCTGCACCGCCCCTGTCCCCTGCCTTGTCCGCTCCCCCTGTCCGACATCCGCGCATCCCTGCCACGGGAGGGGAAAAAGATGCCTCGCACGACCGGCCCCACCACAACGACGACTACGACTACGCCCACCGATTCCGTCGACTCCCTCCCCTGGGAGGAGTTGGTCACCTCGGCTCTCCTGGGGACCGATCGCCGTCCTCCGGCACCCCGCGGCGGCCCCGTACCGGCCGATGCTCCCGCGGCCCTGCTGGACGCCGCCGCGCTGCACACCGTGCGGCGGCGGGCCGGGCTGCTC
>NZ_LZRD01000067.1 GCF_001687325.1 Streptomyces sp. PTY087I2
TTCGGGGGCGGGGGCCGGGGCGGGGGCATGGGCGGCGGCTTCGGCGGCGGGCGGTCCGGCGGCTTCGGCGGCGGCCGGGGCGGGGGGTTCGGCGGCGGACCGGGCAGTTTCGGCGGCGGCGGAACCCGGGGGCGGCGGGGCGGTGGCGGCCGCTTCTGAGACGACCGGGCCTCACTCTCCTCCCTCTCCTCATCCCTCATCCGTATCGGCGATTTCCCCGTATCAGCGATTCCCGCGTATCCCGATCCCCGTAGCAGCGATTCGCCCCTACCAGCGATATCAGCGATCACGACTTCCAAGGAGCCATCCCATGACCAAGCAGACCATCCTCGGCCGCGTCACCCAGCTCGCCAAGGCCAACATCAACGCCCTCCTCGATCAGGCCGAGGACCCGCAGAAGATGCTGGACCAGCTGATCCGGGACTACACGAACAACATCGCGGAGGCCGAGCAGGCGGTCGCGGCCACCATCGGCAACCTCCGGCTGATGGAGCAGGACCACAAGGAGGACGTCGAGGCGGCGGCCGAGTGGGGCGGCAAGGCGCTGGCGGCCAGCCGGAAGGCCGACGAGCTGCGCGGGGCCGGGTCGGTGGCGGAGGCCGACACGTTCGACAACCTGGCGAAGGTGGCGCTGGGCCGGCAGCTCCAGTCCGAGCAGGAGGCGAAGACGGCGGAGCCCACCATCGCCTCGCAGACGGAGGTCGTCGACAAACTGAAGACCGGGCTCGACCAGATGAAGGCCAAGCTCGCCGAACTCAAGGCCAAGCGGGACGAGCTGGTGGCGCGTTCGAAGTCCGCCCAGGCGCAGAACCAGATGATGGACGCGGTGAAGAACATCGACGTCCTCGACCCGACGAGCGAGCTGAGCCGGTTCGAGGACAAGGTGCGGCGCGAGGAGGCGAAGGCCCTGGGCAAGCAGGAGCTGGCCGCCTCCTCGCTGGACGCGCAGTTCGAGCAGTTGGACAGCCTGGGCGACAGCGCGGAGATCGACGCCCGGCTGGCGGCCCTGAAGACGGGCTCGTAAGCCCCCGGGGACGGAGCGGGACCCCGGGGGCCGGGGGGCAACCCCGGGGGCCGGGGGTCAGTACATGCTCAGCAGCTGCTCCACCGACAGCTCCGCGGCCGGTTCCCCGTCCGGCAGGGCCAGTTCGAACCAGACGGTCTTGCCGCGCGGGGTGCGGCGCGAGCCCCAGGCGGCGCTGAGCAGGCCGACCAGCTGGAGCCCGCGGCCGCCCTCGTCGGTGTCGCGGGCCCGGCGGCGGCGCGGCTGGACGAGGCCGGCGTCCCAGACCTCGCAGACCAGGGTGCGGTCACGCAGCAGCCGGAGCCGGATCTCGCCCTCGCCGTAGCGCAGGGCGTTGGTGACCAGTTCGCTGACGAGGAGTTCGGTGGTGTCGACCAGGTCGTCGAGGTCCCAGGAGAGCAGCTGGGTGCGGGCCAGCTCGCGGGCCCGGCCGACCGAGCGGGGCTCGCGCGGCAGCGTCCAGTCCCCGACCGCCTCCGCGGGCAGCCCCTGGATGCGGGCCATCAGGAGGGCGATGTCGTCCTCGCCGTGCCGGGTGTCGAGGGTGGAGAGGACGAAGTCGCAGGCGTCCTCCAGCTCCATCTGCGGACCGGTGAGCACGGACCGCAGCGCCTCAAGCCCCTCGTCCAGCGGCTGGTCCCGGGACTCGACCAGGCCGTCGGTGTAGAGGGTGAGCAGGGCGTTCTCGGCGAGCTCGACCTCGACCTCCTCGAACGGCTCGCCGCCGACGCCCAGCGGCATGCCCGGTGGTACGTCGATGAGCCGGGCGGGCCGGCCGGGTTCGACGACGGCCGGGGGCATGTGCCCGGCGTTGGCGAACGTACATCGCCGGGTGACCGGGTCGTAGACCGCGTACACGCAGGTCGCGAGGTACACCTCGGAGAGGTCCGCCTCGCGGGACTTCTGCGCGGCGCGGGAGGGCCACTGCGCTCCCCCGCTGCCGCCGAGCCCCTCGCTGCGCTCGCCGCCGCCCGGGGAGCCGAGGCCGCGGGCGACCTCGTCGAGGGCGGAGAGCACTTCGGCCGGCTCCAGGTCGAGGAGGGCCAGGGTCCGCACGGCGGTGCGCAGTTCGCCCATGGCGACGGCGGCGCGCAGGCCGCGCCCCATGACGTCGCCGACGACGAGGGCGGTGCGGTGGCCGGGCAGCTCGATCACGTCGAACCAGTCGCCGCCGACCTCGGTCGCGGTGTTGCCGGGCAGATAGCGGCAGGCGATGTCGAGTCCGGCGGCCTCGGGGTCGCCGGGGGGCAGCAGGCTGCGCTGGAGGATCAGGGCGCGTTCGTGCTCGCGGCGGTAGAGGCGGGCGTTGTCGATGCAGACGGCGGCGCGGGCGGCCAGTTCGGTGGCGAGCGCCCGGTCCCGCTCGCCGAACGGCTCGCTCCCCTTCGTCCGGGAGAACTGGACGAGGCCGACGACGGTGTCGTGGGCGACCATCGGCACGGCGAGCGTCGACTGTACGAAGCCCATCTCGTCGCCGGGGACGTCCTCGACCCGGCCGGAGCGCAGTGCGACGGCGCAGGGCGAGCCGAACGGGAAGCGGTGGACGGAGCCGAGCGCGGGCGGCAGATCGTCGGGGCCCGGGGGGCCGCTGCCCGCCACGGCGGTGGGCAGGGCGTCGGCGACCGCGCTGGCGTGGGCGACCCGGCGCAGCTCCGCCGAGCCTCCGGCGGACTCGCGGTGGGCGGGCGCCCAACTGCCGGGCGCGGCCTCCTCGCCGGTGAGGAGGCCCTGGTAGAGGTCGACGGCGGCGAGGTCGCAGAAGCCGGGCACGGCCACGTCGAGCAGTTCGCGGGCGGTGGTCTCCAGGTCCAGGGAGTTGCCGATGCGAGCGCTGGCCTCGTTGAGGAGGGCGAGGTTGCGGCGGGCGCTGGCGGCCTCGCGGGCGGCGATGTGCCGGCGCGTGACGTCGGTGGCGAGCCCGGCGATACCGACGGGGCGGCCGGCCCCGCTGTGCACCCGGTAGAGGTTCATCGACCAGTGGCGGCGCTCGGTGGTGCCGGGGGCGGTGCCGACGAGCTGGAGGTCGGTGACCGACTCCCCGGTCTCCAGGACCCGTTTCAGGGTGGCGGACAGCCGGTCGGCCTCGGCCTGCGGGAGATAGTCGTCCACCGTGCGGCCCCGGTGGTCCTCGGCCGCGCCGCCGAAGACCGTGGCGAAGCGCTGGTTGGCCCGGACGACCGCGAAGTCCGTGCCGAACAGCACGAAGCCGAAGGGAGATTGGCCGAATATGGCTTGTGACGCGGCGAGGTCGGTCTCGATGCGCCGCAGGGCCCGGACGTCGACGACGATACAGAGCGCGGCCCGCTCCCCCTGCCCCGTCAGACTCGGCATCACATAGACCTCGGCGACGCCGTGCGCCCCGCCCTCGCCCGGCATCCGGAACGGGACGAGGCCCGTCCACTCCTTGCCGTCGAGGATCTCGCCGACCCGCCGGTGGCCGTCCGAGCGCAGCTCGGCGGGCATGAAGGCCTCCACCGGGTCGCGGCCGATCGCCTCGGTCGAGGCCATGCCGAACAGCGCGGCGGCCCGGCTGCTCCACTGCTCGATCAGACCGTCGGGGCCGATCGAGAAGGAGGCCACCCTGATGTAGTCATAGATCGAGCCGGGCGGGCTGTTCTGCCACACGACGTCACCGGCCGTCCCGACGGCGTCGCCCGTCGTCCCAGGTATTTCGCTCACGCGACCGTCCCCTCCAGCTCACACACCGGACCGGTCCTGCCCGCAGTATTCAGCACTACGGCCCCGACCGACACGGCGTTCACGATCACAGCACGGTCTCAGTCCCTTTCAGCCAGGTTCTGCCCGACCTCTGGTGATCGCTGTGCTTCCCTCCACTCTCCTAACCAGGGAGAGCCAGCTCGAACCACACGGTCTTGCCGCTCTTTCCGCGACGGGTCCCCCAGCGACGTGCGGAACAGGCCACGAGCTGGAGTCCGCGGCCGCCTTCGTCGTCGGGTCCCGCACTGCGTTCGGTGGGTGGATCCGGAAGCGGATCGGAGACTTCCACCAGCAGTCCCGGGGTGGCGGGCGGTTGGTCGGCGGGGGGAGGGTCCCCGTCGGGGTACGTACGGGCCAGGCGTACGCCGATGGGGCCGGAGGCGTACCGCAGGGAGTTGGTCACCAGTTCGCTGACGAGGAGGACCGCCAGGTCGCCCACCACCGCGTCGAGCCCCCAGGAGCCCAGCGCGCCCCGGACGGCGTGCCGGGCGCTGCGCACGGAACCGGGCTCGGCCGCGAAGGTCCACTCGGCGCAGTCGCCTTCGGTATCGATCACGCCGATCACTTCCCAGGGACGACCGCGGGCGCACCCCCTGTGCAAATGGGGACTAAACAGCCCATACCCACCATTGATTGCTCACTACCGCGCAACCGGGTGTTTGGTGCAGACGGCCGTACGCCCCACTCCCGTCACGGGCCGGCGGGTCAGCTCAACGCGCCCGTCGCCCTGAGGTCGTCGAAGAGCAGCTGGTCCACGGGCGGCACGAGAGCCCGGTCGGCGAAGGAGAACCAGGCCATCTCCTCGATCTCGCTGCTCGCGGAGAGCGTGCCGCGGTAGTCGCCGTAGTAGCAGCTCATCCGTACGACGGGGGCGCCGGGCCGGTCGTCGACGGGGGCCTCGTACGTCCCGGCGTGGACGACGGTCTCCCGGATCAGGCCGACCGTCAGCTCCTCCTCGATCTCCCGCAGGAGGGTCTGGAGATCGGTCTCCGCGCCCTCGCGTTTGCCGCCCGGGATGTAGAAGACGTCCTTGCCCCGGGGGCGCGCACAGAGGATCCTGCCGCCCTCGATCCGCACCCACGCCACCGTGTCGATCAGCACCGACGTCACTTGCTCACCACTCCGTCATCGCTCCGCCCCGCTCGCGGCGCCGTTCCTGCGGGCTCACGCACCCCGGGTCGGAGCGGACCCTACCGCCCGGGGCCGGGACGGGACGGCAGGGGGTGGTCCGTCCGTCAGGGGCCGGCTCCCTGGCCCACGCGCTCCACCCGGTAGACCTGATGGTGATGGCGGTCGTCGAGGCCGTCGGCGACCTTCTGGGCCTCGGCCTGCGTGGCATACCGGCCCACACGGTAGCGATTGCCGCCGTCGTCCTGCCGTATCACCTGCCACGGGAGCACGGCACCGCTCTCGCTCATCGTGTCGCTCCCCCGCATATCGCCCCTCTCCCCACCGGCGTGCACGTCTCTAAGGATCCCCAGGAAACCGCAGTACGCATATGCCCGAGCGTACGCCTGACCTTCACTCAGTGCAGGCGTCTTTACACAAAGAGATACACATCCGGCCATCACGAAAGGGGCGCATCCACAGGATGCGCCCCCTTGCCCCCCACTTACGTGCCCCGCATCACGCTCACCTCATGACCGCCCGACGGCTGTCCGACGCGGCGTCACCCCGCCTCATCTCACCGGCAGGTGGTAGGCGACCCGGTACCGGTCCGCCGGGATGACGACGTCGGCCGTCTCCACGGCCCGGCCCGACGCGTAGTACGTACGCCCGATCACGATGACCACATGCCCGGGCACTCCGCCGAGCGCCAGGAGCTCCTCCGCCAGCCCCGGACGCGCACCCACCTCCTCGGCGACGTTGTCCACGACGATGTCGATCGCGGCCATCCGGTCGACCACCCCGCAGCCGCCCAACGGGCCCTCCTCCGGCAGCATCACGGGCGTGCGGCCCGTGATGGCGAGCGGCTCCCAGGAGGTGGAGAGCATGATCGGCTCGCCCGCCTCCCGGAAGACGTAATGGGTGCGCATCACCCGGTCGCCCGGTTCGATGCCCAGCCGCTCGGCGATCTCGGGGCTCGCCCCCTCCTGCTCGCTGCTGGACTCCCAGGTCCCGCGCGCCCCCTCGGCCGTCTGCTCCTGGCGGAACGGGCTGGCCCCCTTGTCCGGCCGGTAGCCGGAGCGGGCGATCATGCGGGGCACGGGGCGCTCGCGCACATAGGTGCCGGAGCCGGAGCGCCCCTCGACCAGCCCCTCCGCCATCAGGACCTTCCGCGCCTCCAGGGCGACGGTGTCCGAGACCCCGTACTCCTCGCGGATGCGGGCCTGCGACGGCAGGCGCGTATGGGGCGGCAGCGCGCCGTTGACGATCTTCTCCCTGAGATCGCTCGCCACGCGCAGATAGGCGGGCTGCTCACCGAAAGTCACAGGCCACTCCCAACAGGTTGACAGTCTGCGACAGCCTGACAACCGTGGGTTGTATACCGCAAGCGTAGGCCAGAGTTTCACCCGATGTGATGATCTCGCGGCGGTCCACGCATACCTCCGGCCCCGCATCTCTCCCCCTCGCCGCCCCCGTCCACGCGCCCCCGTCCACGCGTCCGTGAAGTGCGGCAACTCCCGTACTCTTGACCATTTTTGGTCCAGACCAATACCTTCCCTGTGCACAGCACGGCTCTCCCCCGCCCCTTCCGCACAGGAACGAGCCCCATGCGTCGAAGAAACCTGTCCCGAATGACCATCGCCGGCGTCGCCCTGGCCCTGCTGGCGGGCGCCGCGCCCGCGGCCACGGCCGGTACCGGCCACGACCGGAACGGCGGCGGCGACCGCGGCAAGGGCCACCAGCGCCCCGCGTACAAGAACATCGGCTACTTCACCCAATGGGGCGTCTACGGGCGCGACTTCCAGGTCAAGGACCTGGACACCAGCGGGGCCGCGGCCAGGCTGACCCACATCAACTACGCCTTCGGCAACGTCAGCGCCGAGGGCAAGTGCTTCACCGGCAACATCCCCGGCCAGGCCGACGCCTGGGCGGACTACGCCCGTCCGCTCGACGCGGCGGGATCGGTGGACGGCGTCGCCGACACCGACACCCAGCCGCTCGCGGGCAACTTCAACCAGCTGCGCGAGCTGAAGGCCAAGCACCCCGGCCTCAAGGTCATGATCTCGCTGGGCGGCTGGAGCTGGTCCACCCACTTCTCCGACGCGGTCCGCACCGCGGCCTCCCGCAAGGCGCTCGTCGCCTCCTGCATCGACCTGTACATCAAGGGCAACCTCCCGCAGGACGGCGCACGCGGCGGCGACGGCGCGGCGGCCGGGCTCTTCGACGGCATCGACGTCGACTGGGAGTGGCCCGGCTCGGCGGCCAACGAGGGCACCGTCTTCCGCCCGGAGGACAAGAAGAACTTCACCGCCCTGATCCACGAGTTCCGCGTCCAGCTCGACGCGTACGCGAAGAGCGAGGCGAAAGCCGAGGAGAAGGCCGCCGCGCAGAACAGGGGCAAGGGCCACCACAAGCCGAAGCCGAAGCCCAAGCACTACGACCTGTCGGCGTACGTTCCGGCCAACCCGAAGGCCATCGACGCGGGTTTCGACGTGAAGCGCCTCATGAAGGACTTCGATTTCGTCAACATCCAGGGCTACGACTACCACGTCTCGGGTGAGAAGAAGACGGCCCAGCAGTCGGCCCTGTACGCGCGGAACGACTTCAGCGTGGACCGGACGGTGCGGGACTGGGTGCGCCGCGGTGCGCCGAAGCACAAGATCGTGGTGGGCATGCCGACGTACGGCCAGGGCTGGACCGGCGTGACCGGCGGCGGTACGGGCATGGGGCAGCCGGCGACGGCCCCGGCTCCGGCCACCTGGGCGGCGGGCTACGAGGACTACAAGGTCCTCAAGAAGCTGGCCGCTTCGGGGACGTACAAGATCCACCGCGATGCGAAGAACGGCCACGCGTGGCTGTTCGACGGTACGACGCTGTGGACGTACGACGACCCGCAGGTGCTGCGCGCCAAGGCCTCGTACGTCCGGGACCAGGGGCTCGGCGGGGCGATGTTCTGGTCGCTGGACGGCGACACGGAGAACGCCGAGCTGGTCACCGCGGTCGACCGCGCGCTCAACCGCCGCTGAGCGGCCGAAGGGGCCGGGACGGTCGCACGACGCGACCGCCCCGGCCCTTCTCACACTGCATCACGCTGTCTCACGCGGTTCGGTGGTTCACCGCCGGGGCGGGATCAGAACTGGAGCGCCCAGCTGTTGATCCGGCCGGTGTCGTACGTCCAGTTGTCGGTGACCCGGAGCTTCCAGGTGCCGTTGGCGACGACGGAGGAGGCGTTGACGGTGTACGTGGTGACCACGTCGTCGCTGCTGCCGCCCGAGCCGAACGCCTTCAGGTTGAAGACGGTGCCGTTCGGCGCGACCAGGTCGATCTTCAGGTCACCGATGTAGGTGTGGGAGATGTTGACCGGGACCTGGAGCGCGGCCGGGGCGTTGCCGGTGATCCCGGTGACCGTGATGGGCGACTCGACGGTCGAGTTGTCGTTGATCGGGTACCCGGTGGTGTTCTCGAACTTCTTGGGGTCCGGGTCCGGCGGGTTGGTGCTGCCCGTGCCGACGTACAGCAGGCGGTTGGGCGATCCGGTGCCCGGGTTGCCGACGACGCCGGTGGTGGCGGCCGCGACGAGTCCGGCGGAGACCTGGGCGGGGGTCGAGCCCGGGTTGTCGGCGAGGTAGAGGGCGGCGGCGCCGGCGACGTGCGGGCTGGCCATCGACGTACCGGAGATGGTGTTGGTGGCGCTGTCGCTGGTGTTCCACGTCGAGGTGATCGAGGAACCGGGCGCGAAGATGTCCACGACCGCGCCGTAGTTGGAGAAGCTGGAGCGGGCGTCGGTGTTGGTCGTCGAGCCGACCGTGATGGCGTCGGCGACGCGCGCGGGGGACTTCGTGTTCGCGTTGGTCGACTCGTTGCCCGCCGCGACGGCGTAGGTGATGCCCGAGTTGATGGAGCGCTGGACGGCCGCGTCGAGGACGGAGTCCGCGCCACCGCCGAGGCTCATGTTGGCGACGGCGGGCTTGACGGCGTTGGCCGTCACCCAGTCGATACCGGCGACGACCTGCGCGGTGGTGCCGGAGCCCTGGTTGTTGAGCACCCGGACGCCGACGATCTTCGCCTTCTTGGCGACGCCGTAGGCGGTGCCCGCGACGGTGCCCGCCACGTGGGTGCCGTGGCCGTGGCCGTCCTGGGCGACGTTGTCGTTGTCGATGGCGTCGTAGCCGTTGAAGGCCCGGCCGCCGAAGTCGCTGTGGCTGATCCGTACCCCGGTGTCGATGACGTAGGCGGTGACGCCCTCGCCGGCCTTGTCGGGGTAGGTGTAGCGCTGGTCCAGCGGGAGGTTCCGCTGGTCGATCCGGTCGAGCCCCCAGGAGGGCGGGTTGGTCTGGGTGGCGGAGACCGTGAAGGTGCGGTTCTGCGAGACGGACGCGACGGCCGGGTCGGCGGCGAACCTCTTCGCCTCCGCGGCGGTGGCCTCGACCGCGTAGCCGTTGAGGGCCGCGCGGTAGGTGCGTTCGATGCTCGCGCCGTACTTCTTCGCGAGGGCCTTGCCCTGGGCGGAGTCCGACTTCGCGGCCGAGTCCTTCAGCGTGACGATGTAGCTGTCGCTGATGGTGCCCGGAGCGTCCGCGTTCAGGATCACGCCTTCGGGTGCGCGCTCGGCCGCGGTCGCCGGAAGGGCGGCGGTGGCGAGGGCGACGGCGGCTGCGGTGGCTATGACGGTCGCCGCGGCGAGTCTTCGACGGGCCTGGGGGGTTTGACGCGTCACTGACATGTGAGGGGTCCTCCTCATAGGCGGTGCTCTGGTGGGGGGTGGTGCCGGAGCCGCACGACCGGCTCCCGGCAGGGGCATGACAAATCAGCCATCGGAACGCCCTGCGTTCTGCGTCGTCAGGTGAGCGGCATGCCCTGCTGCCAGCGAAAGATTGACCGATCCATGGCGAACTCACAAGGGTGCCTTGAGGTGTTCCCTACGCACGCCATTCACCCGCCATATGCCTGACATGCTGGCGAACATGAGGATCTTTCACTGTCCGGTGGACGGGACGCGATCACCGATTACCGCTCTGACCTGGTGCTGTCCGGTCTGCCGGGGGCCCTGGGACCTCGACTTCACCCCCGCGCGGGGGGTCGGGGTGAACGCGCTTTCCGGCCGGATCGATTCATTGTGGCGTTACAAGGAATTCCTCCCGCTCGACACCTCGGCGATCTCCCTGGGCGAGGGACGCACCCCTCTCGTGCCGCTCACGGACACCGTTTCGGCGAAGCTCGACTATCTGATGCCGACGCTCTCCTTCAAGGACCGGGGCGCGGTGATGCTCGCGGAGCTGGCCCGGCGGCTGGGCCCGGACCGGGTGGTGGCGGACAGCACGGGCAACGCGGGCACGTCGGTCGCGGCGTACTGCGCGCGGGCCGGACTGCCGTGCACGGTGTACGTCCCCGAGGGCACATCGCCCAAGAAGACCGAGCAGATCCAAGCCCACGGCGCGCGCCTGGTGGCCGTCCCGGGCGGCCGGGAGGCGACCGCGCTGGCGGCCCGCGCGGCGGCGGACGAACCGGGGGTCTTCTACGCCTCGCACGTCTTCAACCCGTTCTTCCTGCACGGGACGAAGACGTACGTGTACGAGCTCTGGGAGGACCTGGGCGGCCGGCTGCCGGACGCACTGGCGGTCCCGGTCGGCAACGGCACGCTGCTGCTGGGCGCGGCGCTGGCGGTGTCCGAACTGCACGCCCTGGGCCTGATCGAGACGCGCCCCCGCCTGATCGCGGTCCAGGCGGAGGCGGTCTCCCCACTGGCCGCGGCCTTCCACGCGGCCGCGGACGACCTGCTTCCGGCAACCCCGCCCGCCCCCACGCTCGCGGAGGGCATCGCGATCCCCCGCCCACCGCGCGCCCGCCAGATCCTGGCGGCGGTACGGGCTTCGGGCGGCACGTTCCTGACGGTCCCGGAGGACGCCATCCGCGAGGCCCAACGGGACCTGGCGGCACGCGGCCTCTACGTGGAGACGACGGGGGTGGCCTGCTGGGCGGCGGTACGGGGTGGGGGCGACGCGGTTGGGGGCAGTGTGGTGGTGCCGCTGTGCGGGGCGGGGCTGAAGACGGGGATGGCGGGGTAGGGGCCGGGGGCCTCCGGGTCGGGGGCCTCCCCGGCGGCCGGGCGACCCCGTGGGGCCTCGGCCGGGCGGCGGGCGGGGGCCGGGGGCGGACCATCCATGACAGCAGCCTGACGCCCCGGCCCCGACCCCGGGATGCGGGCCCGCATCCCGGGGGTGCGGGTCCAGCAGCGGTCCCTCGGCCCGTGGAGCCAAGGGCTCCCGGGCCGGGGGCCTCCCCGGCGACCGGGCGACCCCGTGGGGCCTCGGCCGGGCGGCGGGCGGGGGCCGGGGGCAGACCATGACAGCAGCCTGACAACCCGCACCCCGGGCCCGGGATGCGGGCCCAGCGGCGGCCCTGCGGCCCCCGTGCGGCCTCGGCCCGGCGGAGCCTCGACCCGGCGGAGCCAAGGGCTCCCGGGCCAGGGGCCTCCCCGGCGGCCGGGCGGCCCGTGTGGCCTCGGCCGGGCGGGCCACGGGCCCCCGGGCCAAGCGCCTCCCCGGCAACCGGGTGGCGGGCGGGGGCCAGGGCCGGGGGCGGACCATGACAGCGGCCTGACAACCCGGCCCCGGGCCCGGGATGCGGGCCCAGCGGCGGTCCCGCGGCCCGGCGGAGCCTCGACCCGGCGGAGCCAAGGGCTCCCGGGCCGGGGGCCTCCCCGGCGACCGGGCGACCCCGTGGGGCCTCGGCCGGGCGGCGGGCGGGGGCCGGGGGCGGACCATGACAGCAGCCTGACAACCCGCACCCCGGGCCCGGGATGCGGGCCCAGCGGCGGTCCTGCGGCCCCGTGCGGCCTCGGCCCGGCTGGGCCAAGGGCCTCCGGGCCAGGAGCCCTCCAGGCCACGAG
>NZ_LZRD01000068.1 GCF_001687325.1 Streptomyces sp. PTY087I2
CCGAGGCGCCGAAGCAGGAGGCCCCCGCGGCTCCCGCCCCGGCACCGGCCGCCCCCGCCGCCCCGGCTCCGGCTCCGGTCCAGGCCCCGTCGGCTCCGGCCGCCCCGGCCCCGGCTCCGGCGCAGCCCGCCCCCGTCACCCCGGCACCGGCCGCCCCGGCCGCGCCCTCCGGTGACGACGGCGCGTACGTCACGCCGCTGGTCCGCAAGCTCGCGTCCGAGAACAACGTGGACCTGAGCTCGGTCAAGGGCACCGGCGTCGGTGGCCGTATCCGCAAGCAGGACGTCGTCGCCGCCGCGGAGGCCGCCAAGGCCGCCGCCGCTGCCCCGGCTCCCGCCGCTCCGGCCGCCGCCAAGGCGCCGAAGCTGGAGGCCTCCCCGCTGCGCGGTCAGACGGTCAAGATGACCCGGATGCGCAAGGTCATCGGCGACAACATGATGAAGGCCCTGCACTCGCAGGCCCAGCTGACCTCGGTCCTCGAGGTCGACATCACCAAGCTGATGAAGCTGCGCAACCAGGCCAAGGCCGCGTTCGCCGCCCGTGAGGGCGTCAAGCTGTCCCCGATGCCGTTCTTCGTGAAGGCGGCGGCCCAGGCGCTGAAGGCCCACCCGGTCATCAACGCCCGGATCAACGAGGACGAGGGCACCATCACGTACTTCGACTCGGAGAACATCGGCATCGCCGTGGACGCCGAGAAGGGTCTGATGACCCCGGTCATCAAGGGTGCGGGCGACCTGAACATCGCCGGTATCGCCAAGAAGACCGCGGAGCTCGCGGGCAAGGCGCGCGGTGGCGGCCTGACGCCGGACGACATGTCCGGTGCCACCTTCACCATCAGCAACACCGGTTCGCGCGGCGCCCTGTTCGACACCGTCATCGTCCCGCCGAACCAGGCCGCCATCCTGGGCATCGGCGCGACGGTCCGCCGTCCGGTGGTCATCGACCACCCGGACCTCGGCGAGACCATCGCGGTGCGCGACATGACGTACCTCTCGCTCTCCTACGACCACCGTCTGGTGGACGGCGCGGACGCCGCCCGCTACCTGACGTCGGTCAAGGCGATCCTGGAGGCGGGTGAGTTCGAGGTCGAGCTCGGCCTCTGAACATCCCGGCTGTAACCAGCCTCACCAGCGGCGCCCCCGTCCGGAACTCTTCCGGACGGGGGCGCCGCCGTATTGTCTAAACACCACCGGCCGCCCGTACGGCCGTGATGATGTAGGCAGCACCGGTCTGCCCTGAAGGAGCCCTCCATGACCCCGCCCGTCGTCCACTCGCTGCGCGAACAGATCCGCGAGCACATCGTGGAGGGGATCGTCAGCGGGCGCTGGAAGCCGGGCGAGCGGATCGTGGAGCGCCGCATCGCCACCGAGCTGGAGGTCAGCCAGACGCCCGTGCGCGAGGCGCTGCGGGAGCTGGAGACGCTCCGGCTGATCGAGTCGGCCCCCAACAAGGGCGTCCGGGTCCGCAATCTGACCGCCGCCGACCTGGAGGAGAGCTACCCGGTCCGGGCCGGCCTGGAGCAGATCGCGGCCGAGCTGGCGGCCCCCCGGCTCGGCCAGGACTGCTCGGCGCTGGAGCCGCACGTGACCGCGCTGTACGAGGCGGACCGGCTGGCCGACGGCGAGGCCCAGGTGCGGCACACGGTCGGCTTCCACCGGGAGATGGTGCGGGCCGCCGGGAACGCGGTGCTGCTGCACACCTGGGAGGGTCTCGGCATCGAGGTGTTCACGGCCCTGTCGATCCGCTGGCTGGGCACGGTGCAGAAGTCGTACGCGGAGGAGCACCAGGCGCTCATCGACGCGTTCCTCGCCGAGGACCCGCAGATCGGGGCCCTGGTGAAGGCGCACGTCCTGGGCTGCGCGCCGCGAGCCTGAACCACCGGATCATTTGGCGTGCGGCCTGCTCTTCCGTGCAGGTCAGCGCCCTTTTGCGCGCTATTTCGCGTCACTCCGTGCCCTGTTTCGAGGCACCCCATGCCACTTTTCTTCGTATCGAGAAGTTTTGCCTTCCATCCTTTGATCGATCATCGATCAGCGCCTTACAGTTCACTCGCGGGCCCACCGGCCCCATCGCTCTGTCCTGCCAGATAGAGCCTTCTCCACCCCCCTCCTCTCCGGAAGGCGGCGATCATGACCGACCCCGTAGGAAAGCTTCCGAGCGAGCTCGACCAGCTCCCGGACCGTGACCCCGAGGAGACCGCCGAATGGGCGGCCTCCCTGGACGCCGTCACCAAGGCTGCCGGCCCGCACCGCGCCGCGTACCTGATGCGCCGCTCGTTGCAGCACGCCGAGGGCGCCGGTCTCGCGCTGCCCAAGCTGCTGGAGACCGATTACGTCAACACCATCCCGACCGCCGCCGAGCCCGCGTTCGACGGCGACCTGGAGATGGAGTCGAGGATCACCGCGTGGAACCGCTGGAACGCGGCCGCGATGGTGACCCGGGGCTCGCGGTTCGGGGTCGGCGGCCACATCGCCACCTTCGCCTCGGCGGCCTGGCTCTACGAGACCGGCTTCAACCACTTCTTCCGCGGCAAGGAGGGGGACGGCTCCGGCGACCAGCTCTACATCCAGGGCCACGCCTCCCCCGGCATCTACGCCCGCGCCTTCCTCGACGGGCGGCTCACCGAGCAGCACCTCGACAACTTCCGCCAGGAGTCCGGTGGCGAGGGCCTGCCCTCCTACCCGCACCCGCGGCGGCTGCCCTGGCTGTGGGAGTTCCCCACCGTGTCGATGGGCCTCGGCCCGCTCTCGGCCATCTACCAGGCGCGCTTCAACCGCTATCTGGCCAACCGCAACATCAAGGACACCGCCAACTCGCACGTCTGGGCCTTCCTGGGCGACGGCGAGATGGACGAGCCCGAGTCGACCGCCGCCCTGGCGCTGGCGGCCCGTGAGCAGCTCGACAACCTGACCTTCGTCATCAACTGCAACCTCCAGCGCCTCGACGGCCCGGTCCGCGCGAACTTCCGCGTGGTCCAGGAGCTGGAGGCGCAGTTCCGCGGGGCCGGCTGGAACGTCGTCAAGACGCTCTGGGGCAACGCCTGGGACGAGCTGTTCCAGCTGGACACCCAGGGTGCGCTGCTGCGCCGCCTGCGCGAGGTCCCGGACGCGCAGTTCCAGACGTACGCCACCCGCGACGTCGCCTACATCCGCGAGCACTTCTTCGGCACCGAGCCCGCCCTCGTCGAGCTGGCGAAGCTGCTCACCGACGCGAAGATCGCCGAGTGTTTCTACACCTCGCGCGGCGGCCACGAGGCCCGCAAGGTCTACGCGGCGTACAAGGCGGCGGTCGAGCACAAGGGCGCGCCGACCGTGATCCTGGCCCAGACGGTCAAGGGCTACACGCTCGGCAAGGGCTTCGAGTCCAAGAACGCCAACCACCAGATGAAGAAGCTGTCGATCGACGAGTTCAAGGGCATGCGCGAGCTGCTCGGCCTCCCGATCCCCGACAGCGCCTTCCAGGACGGCCTGGTCCCCTACGGCCACCCCGGCGCCGACTCCCCCGAGGTCCGCTACCTCCAGGAGCGCCGCGCCGCGCTCGGCGGCCCCGCTCCCGCTCGCCGGCTGCACGCCTCGGCGCCGCTGCCGCAGCCCGAGGAGCGCGCGTTCAAGGCCCTGTACAAGGGGTCCGGCAAGCAGGAGATGGCCACCACCATGGCGTTCGTCCGCCTGGTGAAGGACCTGATGCGGGACAAGGAGACCGGCAAGCGCTGGGTGCCGATCGTCCCGGACGAGGCCCGTACCTTCGGTATGGAGTCGCTGTTCCCCTCGGCCGGTATCTACTCGCCGCTGGGCCAGACGTACGACCCGGTCGACCGCGACCAGCTGATGTACTACAAGGAGGCCAAGGACGGCCAGATCCTCAACGAGGGGATCACCGAGGCCGGCGCCATGGCCGACTTCATCGCCGCCGCCACGTCGTACGCGACGCACGGCGAGACGATGATCCCGTTCTACATCTTCTACTCGATGTTCGGCTGGCAGCGGACCGGCGACCAGATGTGGCAGCTCGCCGACCAGCTCGGCAAGGGCTTCATCGTCGGCGCCACCGCCGGTCGTACGACCCTGACGGGCGAGGGCCTCCAGCACGCGGACGGGCACTCGCACCTGATCGCGGCCACCAACCCGGCCTCGCTCAACTACGACCCGGCGTTCGCGTACGAGGTGGCGGTGATCGTCAAGGACGGTCTGCGCCGGATGTACGGCCAGGCCGCCCCCGGTGAGGACTCGGACGTCTTCTACTACCTGACGGTCTACAACGAGCCGAAGCCCCAGCCCGCGATGCCCGAGGGCGTCGAGGAGGGCATCGTCAAGGGCCTGTACCGCTTCAAGGAGGGCACGCCCACGACGGCGGACGCGCCGCGCCTCCAGCTGCTGGCCTCCGGTACGGCGATCCACTGGGCCCTGGAGGCCCAGGAGTTGCTGGCCGCCGACTGGGGCGTCACGGCCGACGTCTGGTCCGCCACCTCGTGGGGCGAGCTGCGCCGCGACGCGCTGGCGGCGGACGAGGCGCTGCTCCGCGGTGAGGTGCGGGTCCCGTACGTGACGCAGGCGCTCTCCGGCGCGCCGGGCCCGGTGCTCGCGGTCAGCGACTGGATGCGCCAGGTCCCGGACCAGATCAGCCAGTGGGTGGAGCAGGACTGGTCCTCGCTCGGCACGGACGGCTTCGGCCTCTCCGACACCCGCGACGCGGCCCGCCGCCACTTCGGCGTCGACGCCCAGTCGATCGTGGTGGCCTCGCTGGCCCAGCTCGCCAAGCGCGGCGAGGTCCCGGCCTCGGCGGTCAAGGAGGCCCGGGAGCGGTACGGGATCTGATCCCCGCTCCCGTAGCACCCAGCCGAACCCCCGGTCACCGGGCGGGCGCGTCCGACAGCGCGCCTGCCCGGCAACCGGGGGTTTCACCGTGGGAAAGGGAGCCCTGCCGCCACAATGGGCGCATGCGTGCTGCCCGGCTGATCAAGATGGTGCTGCTCCTCCAGGCCCGCCCCGCGATGACCGCCGCCGAGCTGGCGGCCGAGCTGGAGGTGTCGGAGCGGACGGTCACCCGGGACGCGCAGGCCCTGTCCGACGCGGGCGTCCCGGTGTACGCGGAGCGCGGCCGGGCCGGCGGCTACCGGCTCGTCGGCGGCTACCGCACCCGGCTGACCGGTCTCGCCCGGGACGAGGCGGAGGCGCTGTTCCTCTCCGGGCTGCCCGCCGCACTGCGCGAGATGGGCCTGGAGGACGCGGCGTCGGCCGCCCGGCTCAAGGTGTCGGCGGCGCTCATGCCGTCCCTGCGCGACGCCTCGTCCTCCGCCGCCCGCCGCTTCCACCTGGACGCGCCCTCCTGGTACCACGAGCCGGAGACCCCCGAGCTGCTGCCCGCGATCGCCGACGCGGTCTGGGACGACCGGCTGCTACGGGTCCGCTACCGCCGGGGCGGGGGCCGCGACCACGCCGGTACGGAGGTGGCGCGGGAGCTCGCTCCGTACGGTCTCGTCCTCAAGGCCGGGGTCTGGTACCTCTGCGCCCGGGCGGGCGAGGACTTCCGGGTCTACCGGATCGACCGCTTCATCGCCGTGGAGGCGGCCGACGAGCGCTTCGAGCGGGACGATGGCTTCGATCTGCCCGGGTTCTGGGCGGAGCGGGCCGCCGGGTTCGCCCGGTCCCTGCTGCGTACGGAGGTGACCGTACGGGTGTCCGAGCGCGGTGGGCGGATGCTCGCGTACGCCGGTGACCGGGCGGCGGCCGCGGCGGCGCTCGCGGAGGCCTCGGAACCGGACCCGGACGGGTGGCGGACGCTGACGCTGCCGGTGGAATCCCTGGATGTGGCGTACGGCCAGCTGCTGGCGCTGGGACCCGAGTTGGAGGTGGTGGCGCCCGAGGAGCTGCGGGCACGGTTCACCGAAGCGGCCGAACGCCTGCGCGAGTTGTATCGCTGAAAGGCTTCAATTCGGCGTCTGCGCGTGCGGGAGCCCCCGCCAGGCTGGATGCTGGACCCGTGATGGACGAAACGGAATTCTGGGAGATCATCGACAGCACCCGCGAGGCCGCCGACGGCGACCCCGAGGACCATGCCGACCTGCTGGTGGAACGGCTGACGCAGCTCGATCCCGATTCCGTGCTGGACTTCGCCCGGCACTTCGAGGCCCGCTACAACCGCGCCTACGCCTGGGATCTGTGGGGCGCCGCGGCCGTGTTGCTGGGCGGGGCGAGCGACGACGCGTTCGACTGGTTCCGCTGCTGGCTGATCGGCCAGGGCCGGGAGGTCTTCGAGGGGGCGCTGCACGATCCGGACGCCCTGGCGGAGCTGCTGGACGACTTCGACGAGGAGATCGACGGGGACGGCGAGGAGCTGGGGTACGCGGCCGACGAGGCGTACGAGCAGCTCACCGGGGTGGTCGCACCGGACCTGGGGCTGCCGCCGCAGCCCGCCGAGCCGCTGGGCTCCCCGGTCGACTTCGAGGACGAGGAGGCGCTCGCCGCACGCTTCCCCGACCTGTGGGACCGCTTCGGGCCGAAGTGATGCCCGGCGCTCAGGCGGGGCCGTCGGGGCCGAGCGAGCGGCCCATGCAGACGTCGTCCACGTACCGCCCGTTCAGGAAGAACTCCCCGGGCAGCACCCCTTCGACGGCGAAGCCCTCGGAGGCGTAGAGCGCGCGGGCGGGGGTGTTGTGGCCGAGCACCCGCAGCGTGATCCGGTTGGCGCCCTGGCGACGGGCCTCGGCGAACGCGGCCCGCAGCAGGGCCCGCCCGGCTCCGCCCCCACGTGCCCAGTTCGCCACGGCGAGGCCGCGTATCTGCCGCACATGGGCGTTGGCGGCGAGCGGGGTGGGCGGGACGAGGCGGATGTACCCGGCGATGCCCGCCTGACCCTCCGCCGTCTCGGCCTCCACCACGAGGAAGTCCTCCGGCCCGTGCCCCTCGCCGAAGAAGGGCTCGTACGGAGGGACCGGCCTCGGCAGGACCGCGTGCAGCGTCGACCAGGTGGACCGGTCGAGTTCGGCGAGCGCGTCGTCGTCGGCGAGCACGGCGGGGCGGACGGGGCGGAGTACGGGGGCGGCCATGGGCCCACTGTGTCATGGGGTGTTCCCGGTGTTCGAGGCGTTTGATGGGGCAGGATGGGCCCATGCCGAGCTCCCGTATCGCCGTCAGCGGATCGTCCGGACTCATCGGAGCGGCGCTGGTGCGCTCGCTGCGCGCCGACGGGCACGAGGTGGCCCGCCTGGTGCGCCGGCCCGCCAGAACCGGCGACGAGGTCGAGTGGGACCCCCAGCGGGGTTACGTGGACGTGGCCGGCCTCGTCGGCTGCGACGCGATCGTGCATCTGGCCGGGGCGGGGGTGGGCGACCACCGCTGGACCGAGGCGTACAAGCGGGAGATCCGGGACAGCCGGGTCCTGGGGACGGCCGCCGTCGCCGAGGCCGTCGCCTCGCTCGACACCCCGCCCCGGGTCCTGCTCTCCGGGTCCGCCATCGGCTTCTACGGCGACACCGGGGACTCCCCGGTGGACGAGGACGCGCCGCCCGGGGACGGGTTCCTCCCCTCGGTCTGCGAGGAGTGGGAGGCGGCCACCGCCGCGGCCGAGGAGGCGGGGGTGCGCACGGTGCACGCCCGGACGGGGCTGGTCGTCGGCCGCGAGGGCGGCGCGTGGGGCCGGCTCTTCCCGCTGTTCAAGGCGGGTCTGGGCGGGAAGCTGGGGAACGGCCGCCAGTACTGGAGCTTCATCGCCCTGCACGACCATGTCGCGGCGCTGCGCCACATCCTGGACACGGAGTCGCTGACCGGCCCGGTGAACCTGACCGGACCGAGGCCGGTCACCAACGCCGAGGTGACCGCCGCGATGGGCCGGGTGCTGCGCCGCCCGACACTGTTCCCGGCACCGGCGCCCGCGCTGAAGCTGGTGCTCGGGGAGTTCGCGGAGGACGTGCTGGGCAGCCAGCGGGTGATCCCGGCGAAGCTGCTGGACTCCGGCTTCTCGTTCGCTTTCCCCGACATCGACGGGGCGATCCGCGCGGCGCTGCGCTGAGGGGGGGGCGGGGCGGGCGGTGGGCCTCAGGCCGGGCGGGGCGGGTCGCCGGGCGGGGCGGGTCGCCGGGCGGGGCGAGTCGTGTGCGTGGCCGGACCGCGCGGGCGGGCGGACCCCGATTGCGAGCGGCCGGGACCGTGGTGCGCGTACGTACCCCGGACCGTGGTGCGCGTGCCCGGGCCGCGTGTGCGACCCCGTGCCCCGGTGCTCCCCGGCGCGCGTCTGACCCAGTATCAGCCATCCTCCTAGCCTCGATGCGAACTCCGGCATTCCGGGGGCCTGTTGGGGGCAAGAGCCCCCCACCAGTCGCACCGACTCGGGGAGGGGCACGTGCGCAGCACGGCACATCACGCAGACGTGATCATCATCGGGGCCGGAATAGCCGGCCTGTCAGCGGCCCACCTGCTGACCGGGGCGGGGCTCGGCGTCAGTGTTCTGGAGGCCGCGCCCCGGGTGGGCGGCCGGCTCGCCACCGACGCGGTGGACGGGTTCCGGCTCGACCGCTTCGGTCCGCTGCTCTGCACTTCCTGGCCCGAGCTGACCGGGACCCCGGGGCTCGGCGCCCCGGAGCTGCGGGAGTTCGCACCGGGGGTCCTGGTCCACAGTGAGGGCCGCCGCCATCTCACCGGCGACATACGGAGCGCGAGGGGCGCACTCAAAGCGGCACGCACCCGATCGAGCGCCCCCTGGGCCCATCGCGCCCCGCGCACGCCCCGCGCTCTCCGGGCTTCCGCGGCCTCTGCGACTTCCACGGCTTCCGGGGCCGCCGGTTCGGCGCAGGGCGCATACGGGCAGGAGCTCACCGCTCCGGCGCGCGGCGGAGGCCGGAGCGGCGTGGTGACCGGGGCGATCGACCGGGCCCGGCTGGGTGCGGCGCTGCACCGGCTGGCTCTCACGCCGGAGGCGCGGCTGCTGGCCCGCCCGGAGCGAACGGCCGCCGAGGCCCTGGCCGGGGTCGGACTGCCCGGCCGTACGGTGGACGGCATCCTGCGCCCGCTGCTGGCCGCGCTGCTCAGCGACCCCGCGCTCACCACGTCGAGCCGGTCGGCGGATCTGGCGCTGCGGGACTACGCGCGGGGCGGCCTCTGCGTCCCGGCGGGCGGCTCGGCGGCGCTGCCGGAGCTGCTGGCGGCCGCGCTGCCGCCGGGCACGGTCCGGACCGGGGTGCATGTGACGGCGGCGGACATCACCTCCGTACGCACCAAGGAGCACGGCGAACTGGGGTGCCGCTCCCTGCTGCTGGCGACCGGAGCGGGGGCCGCGGCCGAGCTGCTGCCCGGGCTGCGGGTGCCGTCCTTCCGCCCGGTGACGGTGCTTCACCACACCGCGCCCGCCCCGCCGCCGACGGGCAGGTCGCTGGTGCTGGACGGCGACCGGTCAGGCCCGGTGGCGTACACCTCGGTGATGAGCGAGGTCGACCCCTCGCGCGCGCCGGAGGGCCGGACGCTGATCACCTCGACGGTGCTGGGGACGCCGCCGCCGGACCTGGACCGCTCGGTGCGGGCGCATCTGGCGGCGCTGTACGGCGTACCGACGGACGGCTGGGAGCTGCTGGCGGCCCATCACGACCCGGAGGCGGTACCCGCGATGGAACCCCCGCACGACCCGCGCCGCCCGGTACGGGTGCTGGCCGGCCTGTACGTGTGCGGCGACCACCGCGACACGAGCACGGTCCAGGGCGCCCTGCACTCGGGCCGCCGGGCGGCCGAAGCGATCCTGGCCGACCTGGGCGTCCGGGGAACGTACGAGGGGGTCCTGCCCCGGGCCGCGTGAGGCCGGGGCCCGGGGGCTCCGAGGAGGCGTGGCCCCCGGGGCCGGAGTCGGCGCGGGGCCAGGGCCGCGTGAGGCCGGGCCCCGCGGGCTCACCCGAGGGGGCGTGGCCCCCGTGCCGGAGGCGGCACAGCCCGAGGCCGGGGTAGGCGCGGATCCAGGATCCGGGGTCGGCGCGGGACCAGGGCCCCGGGCCGCGTGAAGCCGGGCCCGTGAAGCCAGTCCCGCGCCGCCCGGGGCCCGCGGCTCAACCGTACGGGGCCGTGGCCCCCCGGACCGGAGGCGGCACGGGCCGGGGCCGGAGTCGGCGCGGGACCAGCGCCCCGGGCCGCGTGAGGCCGGGC
>NZ_LZRD01000069.1 GCF_001687325.1 Streptomyces sp. PTY087I2
GCCCGGCCGCCTTCGCCGCCCGCGCGGGAGGCCGGGGCGGCGGAAGCGGCCGCGCCGGAAACGCCCTCGCCCCGCCCGCCCGCCTCGGCCTCGTCCCGCGCCTCCGGTTCGTCCGTCGTGCGGTCCGCCGGGGCGGGGTCGGCCGGACTCCTACCAGCACCCATGGGGTTCCCTCCGGATCCGGCCGTCAGCCCGCGGCGGCGGCGTCGGCGGCCTCGGCTGCGGCCCGCTCGGCCGCCTCCACCACGTTGACCAGCAGCTGCGCCCGGGTCATCGGGCCGACGCCCCCGGGGTTCGGGGCGACCCAGGCGGCCACCTCGCGGACCCCCGGGTGCACATCGCCGACGATCTTGCCGTCCGCGTCCCGGCTGACGCCGACGTCCAGCACGGCCGCGCCCGGCTTCACGTCCTCGGGCTTGATCAGGTGCTGGACGCCCGCGGCGGCGACGATGATGTCGGCCTGGCGCAGGTGGGAGGAGAGGTCCCGGGTGCCGGTGTGGCACTGGGTCACCGTGGCGTTCTCCGACTTACGGGTCAGCAGCAGCGGGATCGACCGGCCGATGGTGACACCGCGTCCGACGACCACGACATGCGCCCCGTTGATCTCGACACCGTGCGCACGCAGCAGCTGGACGACGCCCTGCGGGGTGCAGGGCAGCGGGCCGGTCTCGTTGAGGACGAGGCGGCCGAGGCTCATCGGGTGCAGCCCGTCGGCGTCCTTCGCCGGGTCCATCAGCTCCAGGACCCGGTTGGTGTCGATGCCCTTGGGCAGCGGCAGCTGGACGATGTAGCCGGTGCACTCCGGGTTGGCGTTCAGCTCCCGGACGACGTCCTCGATCTCCTCCTGGGTGGCGGTGTCGGGGAGTTCGCGCTGGATGGAGCCGATGCCGACCTGGGCGCAGTCACGGTGCTTGCCGTTGACGTACCACCGGCTGCCCGGGTCGTCCCCGACGAGCAGGGTTCCGAGGCCGGGAGTGATCCCCTGGGCCTTGAGGGCCGCCACACGGACGGTCAGATCGGATTTGATCGCGGCAGCGGTGGCCTTGCCATCGAGAATCTGGGCAGTCATGGGCCCATCCTCGCGGATGACCCCGCCCGCGTACCAATTGCCGGTGCCACGCCCGTACAGGACATTGCACTTGCACAACGTCCCGGGCCCCGGACTGGACAAACGAGGGTTCCGCTTATAACGATGAAGGCCGCGGTTGTACGGGGGGCGGGCCGCTGATCGATGTCCTTCCTCCGTGTGGCCATCTCGTCCCCACACGTCTGTTGAAGGAACACCCCTTATGAGCTTCGGCGACCCGAACAACCCGTACGGGCAGCAGCCCGGCCAGCCTCCCCAGGGCCCGCCGCAGGGACAGCCGGGGTACGGCTACCCGCAGCAGGCTCCGCAGGGCGTCCCGCCGCAGGGCTACGGCTACCCCCAGCAGCAGCCCGGCTATCCGCAGCAGCCCGGCCAGCCGTACGGCGCCTACCCGCAGCAGGCGGGCTACGGCCAGCAGCCCGGCTACGGCGGCGGCATGCCGGAGCTGGCGCACTGGGGTCTGCGCTTCGGCGGTCTGATCGTCGACGGGCTCGTGATGATGGTCCCGTACATCTTCGTCATCATCGGCGGCGCGGTCGGCGACTCGTTCGGCGCGATCCTCAGCATCGTCGGCTTCCTGGCCCTCATCGGTGTGGCCATCTGGCAGCTGTACCAGGAGGGCACCACCGGTCAGACGGTCGGCAAGAAGGCCGTGGGCATCCGCCTGCTGCGCGAGGCCGACGGCCGTCCGCTCGGCTTCGGCATGGCCTTCGTCCGCCGCCTGGCCCACTTCCTGGACAGCCTCGCCTGCTACATCGGCTGGCTGTGGCCGCTGTGGGACGAGAAGAAGCAGACGTTCGCCGACAAGGTCTGCTCGTCCGTGGTCGTCAAGTCCAACTGACGCTGCTTTCCAGCCCCTTCCGGACCTCGTCCGGAACTTCCGGGCACCGTCCGGACATGCCGCGAGGGCCGCACCCGATCACGGGGTGCGGCCCTCGCGGCATGTCGGGCGACGGCAGCCCGGTCAGTCGCCCCCTACGCCCGGGATCTCCTTCGGCTCCGGCGTCGTGCGCTCCATCACCACGAAGCTGCCGCCCCGGTGCTTGAGCCGGTAGCGCGCCTCCGGGTGCAGCTGTTCGGCGTACGCCACCGGGTCCTGGATCGGGCGGGACCAGCCGAAGTCCAGGTTGATGGCGACGATGTCGGGCGCGGTGCCCGGGGCGCCGCCGACCCAGTAGACGGTGCGGTCGGAGGTGAGGTGGGCCATGAGCGTGATGTCCGTCTCGACCCGCGACCCGGCCGGGATGGCGTCGAGCGCCGCCCGGGCCGCCTGGCTGCGGGCGTCGTCGGTGCGGTAGGTCTCCGGGCGCAGCAGATCGCGCAGCGGCAGGTGCTGGGTCATCGCGACGGCGATCGCGGCGGCGACGGGCACGGCGACCTTGGCGTACGAGGCGAGCCAGGGGCGGTGCGATCCGCGGCTGCGGCGGACGCCGTCGGCCAGCGCGAGGAAGAGCACCGGCATGAGGATCGCGCTGTAGTGCCAGACCATGCCCCAGTGGTTGCTGTCCTGGGAGAGCAGCCGCCAGCCGAGCGTCGGGACGATCAGCAGGGTCAGCGGTGAGCGCAGCGCCATGAACGCGGTGATGCCGATCAGGAAGACCAGCATCTCGATCTTGACGGAGGAGTTGAGGACGCCGAGGAGGGAGTCCAGCATCGAGACGTCCTGCTCGCCGTTCTTGTCGATCTTCGTCCAGTAGTCGTAGCGGCCGGCGCTGCTGGCCGCCGGGATGAGGACGACGAGGGTGACGACGAAGGCGGCGACCCCGAAGGCGGCGAGCAGCGCGCCCTGGAGGCGGCGGCCGTACACGAAGAGCAGGAAACCGACGACGGCGACGGTCGCGCCGAGGTCCTCCTTGACCAGGACGAGCGGGAGCGACCAGAGCAGGGCGGCCGTGTACCGCTTCAGGAGCAGGGCCCGGCAGACGAGGGCGAGCAGCGGTACGGCGAACGCGATCTCGTGGAAGTCGGCCTTCACCGCTTCCTGGATGCCCCAGGAAAGTCCGTACGCGACGGTGACGCAGAGCCCGGAGCGCCCGCCGAGGATCTGCTGGGTGGTGCGGCCGACGATGACCGCGCCCAGGGCGAACAGCGCGGCCTGGGCGAACAGCAGGGACTCGGCGGACGGCCAGATCCAGTACAGCGGGGCGAGCAGCGCCACGATCGGGGAGAAATGGTCGCCGAGGATCAGATAGCCGGGGCCCTTGATGTCGACGACCGGCGCGTCGAACCCCGCGTATGCCCGGACCTCCTGCTCGAAGATCCCGAGGTCCCAGGAGGGCGAGCCGAAGCGGGCGTACTGGAAGAAGGAGTAGAGGAAGTAGAGCGCGCACAGGATCGCGCCGGCGATGAGGTACGGGCGCAGGGGTACGCGGTCGGCCGGGGCGTCCGGGCCCGTGCTCGGGGATGCGCCGGCCGGGCGGGTGTCCGGGGCGGCGTCGGGCCCCGGATCCTGGGCGGGCAGGCGCCCCGGCCCGGACCGGTCCGTTCCACTCTTGTTCAGCTCAAGCACGGTGACTGTCCCTGCTGGGGGTTGCTACGGCCGTGTCATTAGAACAGAGCGGCGAGCGGATTCCGTACGGCGGACACGGCGGCGGCCGCACCCCCGGGGAGAGGTGCGGCCGCCGCGAGACGCCTGGGCACTCAGTGGAAGAAGTGGCGCGTGCCCGTGAAGTACATGGTCACGCCCGCCTTCTGCGCGGCCTCGACGACCAGCTCGTCGCGGACGGATCCGCCGGGCTGGGCGACGGCCTTGATCCCGGCGGCCGTGAGGATCTCCAGGCCGTCGGGGAACGGGAAGAACGCGTCGGACGCGGCGTACGAACCGGCGGCCCGCTCCGCGCCCGCCCGCTCGACGGCGAGCTTGGCGGAGTCGACGCGGTTGACCTGGCCCATGCCGACGCCGACCGACGCGCCGTCCTTGGCGAGGAGGATCGCGTTGGACTTGACCGCGCGGCTCGCCTTCCAGGCGAAGGCCAGCTCCTTCAGCTCGTCCTCGGAGAGCGCCTCGCCGGTGGCGAGCGTCCAGTTGGCCGGGTCGTCACCGTCGGCCTGGAGGCGGTCGGCGACCTGGAGGAGCGCGCCGCCGTCGATCGGCTTGACCTCGAACGCGGCGGTGGGGGCCTCGGGGGCGCGCAGCACGCGGATGTTCTTCTTGCGGGCCAGCACCTCGACGGCGCCGTCCTCGTAGGCCGGGGCGACGATGACCTCGGTGAAGATCTCCGCGACCTGCTCGGCCAGCTCGACCGTCACCGGGCGGTTGACGGCGATGACGCCGCCGAACGCGGAGAGCGGGTCGCAGGCGTGGGCCTTGCGGTGCGCCTCGGCGACGTCGGCGCCGATCGCGATCCCGCACGGGTTGGCGTGCTTGATGATCGCGACGCACGGCTCGGCGTGGTCGTACGCGGCGCGGCGGGCGGCGTCGGTGTCCGTGTAGTTGTTGTAGGACATCTCCTTGCCGTGCAGCTGCTCGGCCTCGGCGAGACCCCCGTCGCCGGAGGTGTAGAGCGCGGCGGGCTGGTGCGGGTTCTCGCCGTAGCGCAGAACGTTCTTGCGGGCGAAGGTGTCGCCCAGGAACTCCGGGAGGCCCGAGTCGTCGGCGGCCGCGTAGTCATCCGCGAACCAGGAGGCGACGGCCACGTCGTAGGCAGCGGTGTGCTGGAACGCCTCGGCGGCCAGCCGCTTGCGGGCGGTCAGGTCGAAGCCGCCCGCCTTCACGGCCGCGAGGACGTCCGCGTACCGCTCGGGGCTCGTGACGACGGCCACGGAGGGGTGGTTCTTGGCGGCGGCGCGGACCATCGAGGGGCCGCCGATGTCGATCTGCTCGACGCACTCGTCGTCGGAGGCGCCCGATGCGACCGTCGCCTTGAACGGGTAGAGGTTCACCACGACCAGGTCGAAGGGCTCGACGCCCAGCTCGGCCAGCTGCTCGCGGTGGGCGTCCAGGCGCAGGTCGGCGAGGATGCCGGCGTGGACGCGGGGGTGCAGCGTCTTGACGCGGCCGTCCAGGCACTCGGGGAAGCCGGTCAGCTCCTCGACCTTGGTGACCGGGACTCCGGCGGCCGCGATCTTCCCGGCGGTGGAGCCGGTGGAGACGAGTTCGACGCCCGCCTCGTGCAGACCGCGGGCGAGGTCTTCGAGCCCCGTCTTGTCGTAGACACTGACCAGGGCGCGGCGGATGGGCTTATTCACCGACATGACCGAGATGAACCTTTCGTCCCTCAATGCGATGGCCGTCACGGGCGATCCGCCCCACGGCCTCGACGAGCAGCGAGCGCTCGACTTCCTTGATGCGTTCGTGGAGGGCGGCTTCGCCCTCCGGGGTGTCCTCCTCGGTCACCTCGACCACGCCCTGCGCGATGATCGGACCGGTGTCGACACCGTCGTCGACGAAGTGGACGGTGCAGCCCGTGACCTTGACGCCGTACGCGAGTGCGTCCCGCACTCCGTGGGCGCCGGGGAAGCTGGGCAGCAGGGCGGGGTGGGTGTTGACGGTCCGGCCGCCGAAGGCGGCGAGGAACGCCGGGCCGACGATCTTCATGAAACCGGCGGAGACGACGAGGTCGGGGCGGTACGCGGCGACCTGCGCGGCGAGCGCCTCGTCCCACTCGGCGCGGCTCGCGTGGTCCTTGACCCGGCACACGAACGTGGGGATTCCGGCCCGCTCCGCACGCTCGGCGCCCCCGGTTCCGGAACGGTCGGCGCCGACCGCGACGACCTGCGCCCCGTACCCCTCGGGGTCGTCGCCGATGGCGTCGAGGAGCGCCTGGAGATTCGTACCGGATCCGGAGACCAGCACGACCAGCCGGGCAGGAGAGGCGGGGGTGGGCGGGGAGGCCACGTCGGGGCCCTTTCTCACGTGATGACCGCGCGGTGACGCAGGTGCGGCATGCTCTTTGTAGAGTCGTACGAATGAATCGCCTCGCCCGATACGGGGAACCCTACGAACGGGCCGACCGTCAGCAACGATACCGGCACACCCGGCGGCCCCCACGGGACGGGGGCGTGACCGGGAGGTAGCGTCAGGGGGCAGTGATCCGTCCACCGGGCGGACCAAACCGTCCCGGGGGCGGACGAACCGTCCTTCGGGCGGACATGACGAGATGGGGAAGACGTTCACCACATGCCGGACCGACGCCGTCGCACCGCCTTCCGCTTTCCCCTTCCGGAGCGGTCCGCTCTGCTGATGCGGGAACGCCAGTCCTCGTCGCCGGACTCCGGTTCCGCCGGGAAGCCGCAGGAGGAGAACCCCTTCGCCGCGCCGCCCGCGGACCGGCCGGACCAGCCGTGGCAGCCGCGCCGCCCCTCCGTCGCCCCGGACCGGGGGTCGGACGAGCAGGACGACAACGGCTCCGGTTCCGGTTCCGGCGGTGACCGCCCGGCCTGGGGCAGCCAGTGGAGCGACCGGCAGCCCGGCCGGGGCAGCGGCGGCTTCGGCGGCCGTCCCGGCGGGAACGGCACCGGCGGCCCGGGCGGCAAGGGCGGGAACGACCGCGGTCCGGGCGGGCTGCGCTGGGACCCCACCGACCCCGTACAGCGGCGCGCCCGCTACGCGGCCCTCGGCGGTATGTGGGCCTTCTTCTTCGCCCTCTTCGACTTCCCGGAGATCGCTCTGCTGCTGGGCGCGCTCGCGACGTACTGGGCGATCAGCGCGCTCCGTACGCCGCTGAAGAACGCGTCCGCCACGGACCGCGCGGCGGCGGACGGCGGCTCGGCGGGTACGCCCGCGAACCCGGCCGCGCCCGCGAACCCCGCTTCGCCCGCCGCACCCACCGCACCGTCGAGCGTCAGCAGCAGGCATCACACGACGACGGCGGTCGGCGGCCTGGTGACCGCGCTGCTGGCGCTGCTCATCGTGGTGACGTCGTACACCGTGCAGTTGGTCTACCGCGACTACTACACGTGTGTGAACGACGCCCTGACCAAGTCGGCCTCGGTGGCCTGCAACGACAAGCTGCCGAAGCCGCTGGAGCCGTTCTTCGGCGTCAGGGACTAGTTTCCGGCCCCGCCCGGATCGGCGGACTCGGCTCGATCGGCTTGACCGGCCGTGCGGTTGGCCGTGCGGTCGGCGGGGAAGTCGGCCATGAGTCCGCCCGAGCTCTGCTTCAGGGAGGCCCAACGGGCCTCCCTGGTCTCTTTCCCGTGCCAGGGGTCGGTCGGCAGGAAGTCGTACGGCTCGAAGGGGGCTGCTTCGGGCGCCGGGCCCGGGGCCGGTACGGAGGAAGCGGCCGGGGGCGCGGGACCGTCCGGCTCCGCTTCGCCGTCCTCGCCCGCGGCCGCGCGCCGACCGCGCCAGGGGGCCCACCACCGGCGCGGACGCCCGGGGACGACACCGTCCTCCTCCCCCTCTTCTTCTGCCTCGGGCTCCGGGGGCTCGTCCGTTTCCGTTACGTCCCTGCGCCAGGCCCAGCCCGGGGCACGCAGGCGCCACAGGCGTAGCAGCAGGGCCGCCGGTACGCCGATGACGGCCGTCCACACCAGCGCCGCCGGGCCGGTCAGCCACCACACCGGGCCGAACGCGCTCAGCGCCCCGGTCCCGATCGGCCCGCCGGCCACCGCCGTGAGCAGCGCCGTCCCCGCACCGCACCCGAGCGCGGCGAGCAGGGTCACCAGCGCCGTCTCGCGCGGGCTCCAGGCCCGGGCGCGGGGCGCGTCGGCGGGCGCGGCCCTGCGTACGGCGAACCAGGCGACCGCCAGCGCGGCCGCCACCGGCACCGCGATCGCCGCCCAGTTCGGCAGGGAGCCCGCGCCCTGGTCCGGCACCGCCGCCAGCAGGGGGAAGCGCGGCACGGCGGGGGTTCCGTCGAGGCCGAGCGGGGTGGCGGTGGCTCCCGTACCGAGCGAGAAGCCGGGCCCGAGCCCGTACGCCGCTCCCCACAGCGCGGCGTTCGGCACGAGCGCGGCGGCCAGCAGGAGGACGGCGACGCGCCCCGACCAGTCGCCCGCGAGCCCGAGGAACGCGTCCTGCGCCGCTGCCGTGTTCCGGCCGAGCGCCACCGCGACCAGCAGCGCACCGCCACCGAGCAGCACCGTGAGGCCCGCCGCCGCCGACCGGAACGCGGCCTCGGCGCGGTCGCGGAAGAGCGTCCGCGCGACGGCCTCCTGAACCGCCAGGGGCGACCAGGACGGCGCGGGCCCGAACGGCCGCCCGGCCGCCGTCCACACCCCGGCGGCCGCCGCACCGGCCACCACCAGCGCCACCGGGAACGCCAGCGTGTCCGGGTCCGCGTACAGCGGACCGCCTCGCGCATAGGCGGCCGCCCCGGCGACGACCAGCAGATATCCGGCGGTCACCGCGCAGAACGCGCCCACCCGCGAGGGCCCGGTCACCCCGTCCCGGGGCCCGTCCTGCGGCCCCTCCCGCAGCTCTTCCCGCGACTCCGCCGCGTCGCGCGCCGCGCGGTGCGCCAGCCAGACCGGGCCCAGCACGAGCAGCAGCGGGACCATGCCGACGGGTGCGGGTACGCCGCTCAGGGTGTCGGGCCGCACGAGCCCGGCGCCGTGCGCGAGCAGCCAGACCCCGGCCGCCGTGCGCAGCGCCCCGCCCGGTCCGCTGTCCGGGTACGGGGAGCTGATCCACACCACCATGACCAGCACCGTCAGCGACCCGAGGCCGAGCCCGGCGGCGACGACGCCCTTCACCAGAGCGGAGACCAGGGCGAGGGTGCGGTTCCGTCGCACCGTCACCTTCGGGCTGCGTTGCGTCATTTGGGTCACGCGGCCCATGCTGCCAACGACACGCGCTTATTTCGCGTAACGCGCGAAGAGCCGCCGTGTCGCTCAATATACGTTTATGTACTTTTTCACCCAGCGCGGTGCTGCCGGGGGTCGTCCATGACCCGGAGCACGACCGACGAGGCCGCCGTGCCGCCGCTGCCCTCCCCCAAGGAGCGCCGCAGACTGCGCGAGGCGAAATCGTTGAGCGAGGAGGAGGTGGCGGCGGCGGTCGGCGTCACGCGCGCCACCGTGCGTTCCTGGGAGACGGGGCGCACGAGCCCGCGCGGCCGCAAGCGCGCGCTGTATGCCAAGCTCCTCGCGCCCGAGCCTTCGGCGAAGCCGACGGTGAAGCCTGCGGTGGTGACGCCGGAGGCGGTGGCGGGCCCGGCGAAGGCGGCGGACCAGGCGAAGGCGGCGAGCCCGGCCGCAGCCCCGGCAGCGGGCGACGCGCCCGCGCCGCCGGAGGATCCGCCCGCGCCCCGGCCCGAGGGCCCGCCTGTCGGTCGGCCCGCAGCCCCGCCCGTCGCGCCG
>NZ_LZRD01000070.1 GCF_001687325.1 Streptomyces sp. PTY087I2
GTGAATGTTTACCCGTAATCGGGTGCACACACACGAGAGCGGAACAACCGGTCGGAATAAGACCCGTTGTTCACAGCGTCCTCGCTGTGTATTTCAAAAGGAACCACGTCCCAGCGTGATGCTGGAGACGGGGTATCAACATATCTGGCGTTGACTTTTGGCACGCTGTTGAGTTCTCAAGGAACGGACGCTTCCTTCGGTCCCGTATCACCGGGGCCCTCCGGGCGCTTCCCTTCGTTTCACTTCTTTATCTTGCTGTCTTGCGTTTCCGACTCTATCAGACTCTTTCGTGTCCGATTCCCGGTCGAAGCGGGCCGTGCAGTTTCGCTTTCCAGGTTCTCCGCTTTCGCGGTTTCCCTTTCCGGCGAGTCCGACTCTATCAGATCCTTTCGGGCCTGATTCCCAGTCAGCAGGGCTTGTCTTCACGGCTGTTGGGCCGTTCCGACGCTCAAACTCTAGCGGATTCTCCCGGCGGCTCATAATCGGGCCCTCGTCGTGAATTCCGGCATGCCGAAATCATCCCGAGTGGGAGATCGTGCTGAAGTTTGGTTGCCGCGTTCGCGGCGGGATCGGCTGCCCCGGAACCGTCCGGCTCCGTGACAACTCGGAGAACTTTACGGATCCACCAGGGGTGTGTCAACCCTCCCCCGGTGACCTCCGCAGGGCCTCCCGCCTGGGCTTCAGTCCAGGTCCGTGAGCCGGCCGCCGGCGTCCGGCTGGGCGTGCTCCACGCGGCGCAGGAGGCGGACCAGCAGCTCGCCGAGGACGCCGCGCTCGTCGCCGGACAGGTCCTGGAGGAGGTCCTCCTCGAAGTCGGTCGCCATGCGCATCGCCTCAAGCCACTTCGTACGGCCCTCGTCGGTGAGCTCGACGATGACGCGGACCCGGTTGTTCTCGTCGCGGTCCCGGGTGACCAGGCCCTCGCCGGCCATCCGGTCGATGCGGTGGGTCATGGCGGCCGGGGTGAGACCGAGGCGCTTCGCCAGTTCGCCGGGGCCCAGGCGGTAGGGGGCACCCGACAGGACGAGGGTCTTGAGGACCTCCCACTCCGCGTTGCTGATGCCGAGCGCGGCGACCTGCCTCCCGTACGCGACGTTCATCCGGCGGTTCAGACGGCCCAGTGCGGAGACGACCTGCTCGACCTGGGGGTCAAGGTCGCGGAACTCGCGCTGGTAGGCGGCGATCTGTTCGTCGAGGCTCGGCTCGCTGGGGCCGGGCTCCTCGGTGCTCTCGGACATGGCGGGCAGTATGGCACGCCTCCACCACCCTTGAAGTCCTTCAGTCTGAAGTTTTCACCTTCTAAGTTTAGTGCTAAAGTCTTCGAGTCTGATTCCTTCAAGATCTTGAGGTAGGTGAGTGTGACCAGGGAGATGGGCGCAGCGCTGCGGCGGATCCAGCTGGGCAGCGCGCTGAGCGCGTTCGGGCTCGGGTTCACCGTTCCGTATCTGTACGTCTACGTGGCGCAGGTGCGGGATCTGGGCGCCGGGACGGCGGGAGTCGTCCTGGCGGTCTTCGCGATGGCAGCGCTGGCCGTTCTGCCGTTCACCGGGCGGGCCATCGACCGGCGGGGCCCGTTGCCCGTACTGGTGGTGGCCTCGGCTCTGGCTGCCGTGGGCGCCGCGGCCCTGGGGTTCGCGAGCAGTGTTCCGGCCGCCGTGCTGGCCGCCGCGGTCCTGGGTGCGGGCACCGCCGTCATGCAGCCGGCCCTCGCCACGATGCTCGTGTGGTGTTCCAGCACCGCGACCCGTACGCGCGCCTTCGCCATGCAGTTCTTCCTTCAGAACCTGGGGCTCGGCCTCGGCGGACTCGTCGGCGGGCAGCTCGTGGACGTGGACCGTCCGGCGAGCTTCACGATGCTCTTCCTGATCGAGGCCGCGATGTTCGTGGTGCTCGGTGTCGTCGTCACCACCGTGCGGATGCCCCGTACGGCTTCCCTCGGCGGTGCCCGGCCCTCGGGCGACGCCGCTGCCAAGGGCGGCGGGCTGCGGGCGCTGCTCTCGCACCGGGCCATGGTGCAGCTGTGCGTGCTCGGGTTCGTGCTGTTCTTCGCCTGCTACGGGCAGTTCGAGTCCGGGCTCGCCGCGTACGGCACCGAGGCCGCCGGGATCCAGCCCTCGACCCTCGGCTTCGCGCTGGCCGCCAACACCGCGGTCATCGTCGTCGCGCAGTTCGTCGTGCTGCGGCTCGTGGAGCGGCGGCGGCGCAGCCGGGTCATCGCGGCCGTCGGGCTCATCTGGGCCTTCGCCTGGATCGTCGCCGGGTACGCGGGGCTGGGGCACGGCAGCCAGGCCATGGCGACGGCCGCGTTCATCTCGACGTACGCGCTGTTCGGGCTGGGTGAGGCGATGCTGTCGCCGACCGTCGCGCCGCTGGTCGCCGATCTGGCGCCGGAGTCGATGGTCGGGCAGTACAACTCGGCGTTCGCCCTGTGCAAGCAGCTCGCGCTGGCGGTCGGTCCGGCCGTCGGCGGTCCGATGGGGGCGTCGCTGCACGGTCCGTACATCGTGACGTTCGTGCTGTTCTCGCTGGGCATCACGGTGCTCGCGCTGCGGCTGGGGCGCCGGCTCACCCCCGTACAGGATCAGCCGTCGCTCGCGGGGTCCCCCTCGCGGGTGGTGGCGGTGTCACTGCCCGAGGAGGCGGACGGCGCGGTGCCCGCCGGACACACCGCACCCGCCCACGTCTCCGGCTCCGTCCCCGCCTCTGCCTCCGCCGGTCACTGACCGGGCCTGACGCAGAACGTTCGCCCTGCCGCCCTGTTTCACTGCGGCAGGGCGAACTCGCACCAGACCGCCTTGCCGCCGCCCGGCGTGCGCCGGCTGCCCCACGAGGTGGCGATCGAGGCGATGATCGAGATGCCGCGTCCCGCCTCGTCGGCCGGTTCGGCCTGGCGGCGGCGCGGCAGGTGGTCGTCGCCGTCGGTGACCTCGATGATCAGCCGCCGGTCCGTACGCCGCAGTCCCAGGCGCATCGGCGGGGTGCCGTGCTGGAGGGAGTTCGCCACGAGCTCGCTGGTGGCGAGGACGCCGAGGTCGCGGAGCTCGACGGGGAAACGCCAGGAGGTCAGGACTCCGGTGGCGAAGGCGCGGGCGCGCGGGGCGGCCTCGATGCCGCCGAGGAGATCGAGCGCGGCGTTGTGGAACAGCTCCGCGTTCGTCCCCGTACGGGCGGGGTGCTGGACGACCAGGACCGCCACGTCGTCGTCGTGCTCGGCGGTGACGCCGAGGGAGCGGATCAGCCGGTCGCAGACCACTTGCGGTGATCCCTTGGCGCCGGAGAGGGCGCGGGCCAGGGAGGCGACGCCCTCGTCGATGTCCTCGCTGCGCCGTTCGACCAGGCCGTCCGTGTAGAGGACCGCGGTGGAGCCGGGCGGCAGCGCGATGGTGCCCGAGGTGTGGACCCAGCCGCCGGTGCCGAGCGGGGGTCCGGTGGGGTCGGCGGCGCGGTGGACGGTGCCGTCCTCGTCGCGGACGAGGATCGGGAGGTGTCCGGCGGAGGCGTAGACGAGCTGTCCCTCGTTCGGATCGTGGACGGCGTAGACGCAGGTCGCGATCTGGCTGGCGTCGATCTCGGCGGCGAGGACGTCCAGCAGCTGGATCACCTCGTGCGGCGGGAGGTCGAGGCGGGCGTAGGCGCGGACGGCGGTGCGGAGCTGGCCCATCACGGCGGCGGCCCGGACGCCGCGGCCCATCACATCGCCGATGACGAGGGCGGTGCGGCCGGCGCCGAGGGTGATGACGTCGTACCAGTCGCCGCCGACCGCGGCGTCGGTGCCGCCGGGCTGGTAGGTGGCGGCGATGCGGAGGTCGTCGGGCTGTTCCAGCTCCTGCGGGAGCAGGGAGCGCTGGAGGGTGACGGCCGTTTCGCGGTGGCGGCGCTCGCTGGTGCGCAGGCGTTCGGCGGCCTCGGCGTGGTCGGTGACGTCGGCGGCGTAGACGAGGACGCCGTCCTCTCCGGCGATCGGGGTGCAGGTCACCGTGTACGAGCCGCCCTCGGTGGTTCTGCGGGACTTGACCGTACGGGGGGTGCCGCTGCGCAGGACCTGGTCGAGCAGGGGGAGGACGCTGAGCCGGTCGAGCTCGGGCATGGCCTCGGCGGCGGGGACGCCGGACGGGCGGGGGCCGAACGTGGCCTCGTAGGCGTCGTTGACGTACGCGACGCGGTGGTCCGGGCCGTGCAGCAGGGCGACGGGGGCGGGGAGCCGGCCGAGGATCTCGCGGGCGGAGAGGTCGTCGAGGGCGGGCCCGGGGAGGGCCTCCGCCGCGGCGGTGCCGGAAGGCGCCGGGGAGGCGTCGTCGGGCTGGGCGGGCGTGCCCTCCGGGCGGGCGTACTCGGCTCGGGCGGCCGGCACGGAACTGCGGTCGTCCCGCGCGGCGGCTCGGCGCTGCGTTCCGGGGAGGCGGGCGCTCCAACGCGTGAAGTTCACGGTATTTCTGGCCTCGTGTGTCGGTCTGGTCCGCTCGGGCGGGCTGCTTCTTCTGCCGTTTCCTCGGCCGTGTTCGGGGCTCCGGGGGCCGTACCCCCGGGAAGGCGCAGCCGGGCCTCGTCGTGCTGTTGGTGCGTCGCTGCTGGTCACTGATGGTCACTGCCGACCGGGTCACTCTGTGCAGGTGTGGGCCCACCTATGGTCACACGTCCAGTGTGACCGACCGTACTGACAGTCGCCGCCCGGCCGTCCGGTCAACGGCCCGTCAGCCGTCGTTCCGGCGGGCCGGTCAGCTGTCTTCCGGGCCGCCCTTCGGCGGCTCTCCGGCGTCCTTCGGCGGTTCTCCGGGGCCTTTCGGGCGGCTGGGACCAGGCAGTCCGGGGGTGCCGGAACCGCCGCCGCCCGCCGCGAGTTCGAATTCGGCGCGGGGGTGCTCCAGCGAGCCGAGGGAGACGATCTCGCGTTTGAAGAGTCCGGACAGGGTCCATTCGGCAAGGACGCGTGCCTTCCGGTTGAACGTCGGTACCCGGCTGAGGTGGTACGTACGGTGCATCAGCCAGGCGGGGTAGCCCTTGAGCTTGCGGCCGTAGACGTGGGCGACGCCCTTGTGCAGGCCGAGCGAGGCGACTGAACCGGCGTACGCGTGGCGGTACTCCGTGAGCGGCTGGCCGTCGATGGCCGCGACGACGTTGTCGGCGAGGACCTTCGCCTGGCGCACGGCGTGCTGGGCGTTGGGGGCGGTCTCGCGGCCGGGTTCGGGGGCGGTCAGGTCGGGTACGGCCGCAGCGTCGCCGGCGGCCCAGGCGTGCGGCATGTCCTCGACGCCGAGGGTGGCGGTGCAGCGGAGCCGACCGCGTTCGGTGAGGGGCAGGTCGGTGGCGGCGAGCAGGGGCGCCGGTTTGACGCCCGCGGTCCAGACGAGGGTGCGGGTGGGGAAGCGGGAGCCGTCGCTGAGGACGGCGACGCGGTCCTCGCAGGTGTCGAGGCGGGTCTCCAGGCGGACGTCGACGTTCCGGCTCCGCAGCTCGCCGACGGCGTACGTGCCCATGGTCTCGCCGACCTCGGGGAGGATGCGCCCGGAGGCCTCGACGAGGATCCATTTCAGGTCGGCCGGCTTGATGTTGTGGTAGTACCGCGCCGTGTAGCGGGCCATGTCCTCCAGTTCGGCGAGCGCCTCGACGCCCGCGTAGCCGCCGCCGACGAAGACGAAGGTGAGAGCGGCGTCGCGGATCGCGGGGTCGCGGGTGGCGGAGGCGATGTCCATCTGTTCGATGACGTGGTTGCGCAGCCCGATGGCTTCCTCGACGGTCTTGAAACCGATGCCGAAGTCGGCGAGGCCGGGGATCGGCAGGGTGCGCGACACGGACCCGGGGGCGATGACGATCTCGTCGTACCCGATCTCCAGGGCCCCGGTGCCGTCCTCGCCGGTGGCGAGGGTGGTGACGGTCGCGGTGCGTTTGGCGTGGTCGACGCGCTGGGCCTCGCCGATGAGGATCGTGCAGTCCTTGAGGACGCGGCGCAGCGGTACGACGACGTGGCGGGGCGAGATCGAGCCGGCGGCCGCTTCGGGGAGGAAGGGCTGGTACGTCATGTAGGGCTCGGGCGTGACGACCACGATCTCGGCGTCACCGCTCTTCAGTCTCTGCTTCAGCTTCCGCTGGAGACGCAGCGCTGTGTACATCCCGACGTAGCCGCCGCCGACGACGAGAATGCGCACACCTGGCCGGGTGCCGGGGGTCGTCCCCCGGGAATCTGGAGCCATCACCACCCCATGACGCAACGGAGTCAGTGGTTTGTCCACAGGCCCGGCAAATTGTGTGACCGGAGGACCGGCGGCGTCGCTCGGGGCCCGTCGGGGGCGGGAATCGACAGCCGTGCAGGTCAGGCGCTACGTGTGGGGTGAGCGGAGGGGTGATGTTCCGGCGCCGATCGGATCCTGGTCCGGCCGGGGGGCGTCCCATGCGGAACAACCCCCTTCTGAATTGACGCGGGCTCAACTATGTTCGTAACCCGTCGGGGTGTCGGGTGCGGATTTCGTATGGCTCCGCTCCCCGGCTGAAACGGCGGGAAGTCTCCGGGGGGAGACGTCATAACCGGGGGAAGTTATGCATATTCAGGATACTCATGGCCAGGCTGCGCTCTCGCGCGCTGCCGAGGACAAAGGACGCCTCGGCTCCGTGGGCGCTCTGGGCGTCATGAGCTCGGCCGATGCTGTTCGTTCCGCGGCCGCGGTGAGTGCGGCGGCGCTGGGTTCGGCCGCTGCCGGACCGGCCCCGAACGGGGCGACGACCACGGGAACGGCGACGACGGGGGCCGCGGGCGCGCCGCGCTCGGCCCCGTTGCGCGTCGACGCGCAACGAAATCTGGAGCATGTGCTCCGCGCGGCCCGCGAGGTGTTCGGGGAGCTGGGTTACGGCGCCCCGATGGAGGATGTGGCCCGTCGCGCACGCGTCGGCGTGGGCACCGTCTACCGGCGGTTCCCGAGCAAGGACGTGCTGGTGCGCCGGATAGCCGAGGAGGAGACCGCCCGGCTGACCGAGCAGGCGCGTACGGCGCTGGGGCAGGAGGAGAAGCCCTGGGCGGCGCTGTCCCGCTTCCTGCGTACGTCGGTGGCGTCGGGCGCGGGCAGGCTGCTGCCGCCGCAGGTGCTGCGGGTCGGAGTCGACGGTGAGGAGCAGCCGGGTGTGCCGGCGGCTGCGGAATCCGTGGACGAGACCCGGGTTCCGCAGCAGCGGCAGGGCGTGGGCCAGGACGAGTTCCGTGCCGTCGGCCGGCGCGCGGCCGGAGGCGGCGACGGGCTGGACGGCCTCGGCGAGGAGACCGGCGCGGTCGAGCTGCTGGAGGTCGTGGGGCGGCTGGTGGACCGGGCGCGGGAATCCGGTGAGCTGCGCCGGGACGTGACGGTGGCCGATGTGCTGCTGGTCATCGCCACGGCGGCTCCATCGCTGCCGGACGCCGCTCAGCAGGCCGCGGCCTCGGCCCGGCTGCTGGACATCCTGCTGGAGGGACTGCGGTCGCGTCCGGCGTGACGGCGTCCGGCGGGACGGCGCCGGGCTACGCTGCTCGGCGCCGCTCGCCCCGGCCGGGGTTCGCCCCGGCCGGGGTTCGGGCCCTCCGGGGTTCGGTCCGTGTCGCTCGGGTGAATCAACCGGGGGTCATTCCCCGAAAGAGGGGGCTCTAGCACTCACATTCGGGAAAACGCCCCGGATGAGTGGTTGGCGGCACTGAGGTGCCAACACGATTGAGCCATGTGGCAGTCTTGGCCGGTATTCGGGTCCGAGGGTGTATACGGGGGCTTCCGCGATGAGCGGTAACGAGCAGCAGGAAGAGCCGCTCGGCGAGATCGCTGCGGCCGACAGGGACACGAAGGCGGGCGGGCTGTCCGCCGGGCAGGTGCCGGTCCAGGCCGTGCGCGGCGGATCGGGCGGCGATGCCGAGGGCGGCACCGTCCTGCCCGGCCCGTGGCCCGCCGTCGCCGAGGAGGACACGTCCGCCGAGGCGGGCGCGGGCGTCGGCCCGCACGCAGTTCCGCAGCAGCGCTCCGGCCGCAGCGGGGCCCCCGAGGCCGGTCTCTCCGACGCCCGGCTGATCGAGGACATGCGGGCCGGCGACGACCAGGCCTACGAGGAGCTGTTCCGGCGGCATTCGGGGGCCGTGCTCCGCTACGCCCGCAGCTGCTGCCGGGACGCGCACACCGCCGACGACCTGACGGCCGAGGTGTTCGCCCGCACGCTCCAGGCCGTACGGGGCGGAAAGGGGCCGACGGAAGCGGTCCGGGCGTATCTGATGACCGCCGTCCGCCATGTCGCCGCCGCCTGGACCAAGAGCGCCAAGCGGGAGCATCTGGTCGACGACTTCGCGGTGTTCGCCACGCAGGCGACCCGCTCCTCCGAGCTCTCCGACGACGACACCCTCGAACTCGGCGCCGACGTCCTGGCGATGCACGAGGCCGAGCAGTCGATGGCGATGCAGGCGTTCCGGAGCCTCCCGGAGCGCTGGCAGGCGGTCCTGTGGCACACCACGGTGGAGGAGGAGTCCCCGAGCGAGATCGCCCCGCTGTTCGGCCTCACCGCCAACGCCACCGCCGTGCTGGCCAGCCGGGCCCGCGAAGGGCTCAAGCAGGCGTATCTCCAGGCCCACGTCAGCCAGGCGCTCACCACCGGCGGGGACTGCGCGCAGTACGCCGACCGGCTCGGCGCCCACGCCCGGGGCGGGCTGCGGACCCGGGCCGAGCGCGGGCTGCGCAAGCATCTCGACGAGTGCGCCAAGTGCCGGGTGGCCGCGGGCGAGCTGGACCATGTGAACGCGGGGATTCCGGCGCTGCTGCCCGTCGCGGTCATCGGCTGGTTCGCCGCCGGGTATTCGCTCAAGGCCGCGGGCATCGTGGCCGGCGGTGCGGCCGGGGCCGCCGGGGCGGGAGCCGCAGCCGCGGCCACCGGGTCCGGTTCCACCGGCGGGGCCGCCGGGGGAGCCGCCGCCTCCGAGGGGCTCGGCGCGCCCGCCAAGGCGGGGATCGCCGCCGCCGTGGCGG
>NZ_LZRD01000071.1 GCF_001687325.1 Streptomyces sp. PTY087I2
GGGTCGCGCCGGTGCGCAGGGGCCAGAAGAACTCCCAGACCGAGACGTCGAACCCGGAGGGTGTTTTCTGCAGGACCCGGTCGGTGGTGTCGAGGTGGTAGGTGTCCTGCATCCAGGCGAGCCGGTTGTTGATCGCGTCGTGGCCGATCACGACTCCCTTGGGCCGGCCCGTGGAGCCGGAGGTGAAGATGGTGTAGGCGGGAGCGTTCGGTGCGATGGTCACGTCCGGGCGGGTGCCAGGGCGTCCCATGCCCCTGCCTTCATCGGTGTCCAGCAGGAGGGTGGGGGTGGTGCTGGGCAGTTTCCCGGCAAGGTCCTTCGTGGTGAGCAGGAGGGTGGGGGTGGCGTCCTGGAGGATGTTGCTGATCCGGTCGGCGGGGTAGTCCGGATCGACCGGCACATACGCGGCCCCCGCCTTCAGGACCGCGTAGAGGGCGGTGACCAGTTCCATCGACCGGGGCGCGGCGACCGCGACGAATGATCCCGGTTCCACTCCCCGGGCGGCGAGTTCATGCGCGAGCCGGTTCGCCCGCACATCCAGCTCCGCATACGTGAGTGACTCGTCCTCGAACAGGACAGCGGTCGCGTCCGGGGTCCGGGCTACCTGTTCCTCGAACCCCGACACCAGCGTCCCCGGGGCCACCGCGTGATCGGTCGCGTTCCATCCCTCGACCACCCACCCCCGCTCCACCGCAGAAAGCAGACTCCTACGGCCAACGGGCAGTGCGGTCTCGGTGATCGACGTGACCAGCAGATCCCGGAGCTGCTCCCCGATCGCCGCCACCTGCGTGCGGTCGAAGCGGTCGGGGCGGAAGTCGAGGCGGAGCTCGAAGGCGGACTCGGTCTGGGCGGCGATGAGGCTGAGCGGGTAGTGAGTGGCATCGCGGCTCGTACCGGAGGTGATGTGCAGGCCCTTGCTGCCCTGCTCCAGCGTCTCGTCGTCGATCGGGTAGTTCTCGAACACGACCAGGGTGTCGAAGAGTTCACTGTGCCCGGTCAGCCGCTGTATGTCGTTCAGGCCGATGTGGTGGTAAGGGAGCAGAGCGGTCTGCTGCTCCTGGACGCGGCGGACGAGGCCGCCCAGCGACTCGGACGGGTCGAGCACGATCCGTACCGGGAGAGTGTTGATGAACAGCCCCACCATGGACTCGATGCCGGGGATGTCCGCCGGACGCCCCGAGACCGTCGCGCCGAACACCACGTCGTCGCGGCCCGTCAGATGGCCGAGCAGCATGGCCCAGGCAGTCTGTACGGCGGTGTTCGTGGTGACGCCGAGCCGACGGCACTCGGCAAGCAGAAGCGCCGTCTCGTCCGTGGAGAGTTCGACCACCAGGCGCTCCGGAAGCGCGAAGTCCTGGTCGCCGGCGGAGCCGGCCAGCAGCGTCGGCTCCTCCAGGCCGCTGAACTCGTCCGCCCAGGCGGCCTCGGCCTCCGCACGGTCCTGCTCGGTGAGCCATGCGAGGTAGTCGCGGTACGGGGTCACACGGGGCAGGTCCGAAGCGTCGCCCTGCGTGGCGTACAGCGCGAACAACTCGTCCAGCAGTACCGGCGTCGACCAGCCGTCCAGCAGGATGTGGTGGTTGGTGACCAGGAACCGATGACTGCCGGCGCCCAGGGTCACGAGCGTGAAACGCATCAGCGGGGGAGCCGTCAGGTCGAAGCGCCGGACCCGGTCCTCGCCGACCAGGCGGGCCAGCTCCGCATTGCGCTCCTCCTCCGGCAGTCCGCTCAAGTCCACCTCGGTCCACGGCAGATCGACCTGCCGGGGGATCACCTGGACCGGATCGCCGTTCTCCCGGGAGTGGAATCCGGAGCGCAGATTGGCGTGTCGGCGCAGCAGTTCGGCCGCGGCCGCACGCAGGGCGGAGCTGTTCAGCTCGCCCTCGAAGCCGAAGGCCATCTGGACGTTGTAGACGTCCGAGCCGTTCTCGTCGTAGAGGGCGTGGAAGAGCAGTCCCTGCTGCAACGGTGCGAGCGGCAGCACGTCGGCCGTCTCGCCGAACTGCGTGAGTCCGTCGACTTCTGCCTGTGTCAGCGCCACGAGGTCGAAGTCGGACGGAGTGTGGCCGCCGGCGCGGGGATCCGAGGCGTGCGCGACGATGGCTTCAAGCGCGCGGAACCAGGTGTCCGCCAGTGCGCGGACCTCGTCCTCGGCGAACAGCTCCCCGGCCCAGCTCCAGTTGGCGACCAGGGAACCGCCTTCCACGCTGTCCACGGTCAGGGCGTTCAGTTCGAGGGCGTGAGCCAGCAGACCGTCGGGGTCGCGGCCGTCGCCGGTGTCCGTGCCGGGCACCAGCTCCCAGTCCGACGCCGTCGAGGCCCCGTCGCCGAGCTCGAAACGGCCGAGGTAGTTGAAGGCGATCTGCGGTGCGGGCAGCGCGCCGAGGGCCTTTCCGGTCTCTGGGTTGAGGTGACGCAGCAGCCCGTATCCGGCGCCGTTGTCCGGCAGCGAACGCAGTTGCTCCTTGACCGCCTTGAGGGCATCGCCCACGACGGCGCCGCCGTCCCACACCTCGGGCCACTGCGCCTGCGTGACACCGGGGTTGAGGCTGACCGGATAGAGGCTGGTGAACCAGCCGACCGTACGCGAGACATCCGCGCCGGGGACGAGCTCTTCGCGTCCGTGTCCTTCGAGGTCGACCAGGACCCGGTCGCCCTCCAGGTTCCGGCTGCGTCGCCAGTCGGCGACCGCCAGCGTGAAGCCGGTGAGAAGGACGTCGTTGACGCCCGCGTGGAAGGCGGCGGGCACGGTGGTGAGCAGGGGTTCGGTGAGCTGCGGAGGCAACGTGACGGACAGGCTCCGGGCGGTGGCCGCGGTGTCCCTGCGGGGGTCGAGGCGGCGACTGCCGAGCTGGGAGTCCTCGGTCCCGAGCAGGGCGGTCCAGGTGTCCAGTTCCGCGGTGCGCGCCTCGGTGGAGGCGGCCTCGACGAGGCCCTGAGCCCAGGTACGGAACGGTGTCCCCACCGGGGGAAGGTCCGCCGTGTCACCGGCGGCGGCCGCCCGGTAGGCGGTCGCCAGATCCGGAAGCATGATGCGCCAGGAGACACCGTCCACCACCAGGTGGTGTGCCATCAGGAGCAGGCGTCCGGCTATGCCCGGACCCCTGTCGAACCACACGGCCCGGAGTATCGAGCCCTGGTCGGGGTCGAGGGCGCCCTGGGCCGCACGCGACTCCGCGGAGATGAGCTCCCGAAGGTCGTCGCCGTGGACGCCTGAGGCGTCGACCCGCCGGAGGACGTCGTGGGCGTCGACCGCCCCCTCGGCCCGGACGGAGAGGTTCCAGTCAACTCCGCCGGACCGCTCCGTCCGAAGACGCAGCATGTCGTGGTGGTCCAGGAGCGCCTGAAGGGCAGAGGTGAGTGTGCGGAGATCCGCACCGGCCGGAGTCTGTACGACCATGGCCTGGTTGAACCCGTCGGTGGCGCCGCCGGTCCGGGCGAGCCAGTGCATGATCGGGGTCGCCGGCAGATCGCCGGTCCCCGCGCCCAGGTCCTGTGCTGCGGAGTCGGCTGCGTCGTCGGCATCCGTGGCGATCGCGGCGAGCGCCTCGACCGTCCGGTGCTGGAAGATGTCGCGCGGCGTGAGGACGAGCCCGGCTGCACGGGCGCGGCTGACGAGCTGGATGGAGACGATGCTGTCGCCACCGAGCTCGAAGAAGCTGTCGTCGATGCCGACGCTGTCGAGACCGAGGACGTCGGCGAAAAGTGCGCAGAGGGCCTCTTCACGCGTGTCACGTGGCCCGCGGCCGGTGGCCCCGGCGTTGAAGTCGGGAAGAGGCAGCGCCTTGCGATCCAGCTTCCCGTTCGCGGTCAGGGGAAGCTCGTCGAGCGTGACGAACGCCGCGGGGACCATGTAGTCGGGCAGGACGGAGGCCACATGCGTGCGCAGCAAGTCGGTGTCGAGGGTCTGCCCGGCGGCCGGGACGGCGTAGGCGACCAGACGCTTGACGCCCGGCTGGTCCTCCCGGACCAGGACGGTGGCCTGCGCGACCGGCCCGTACGAGGACAACGCGGCCTCGATCTCACCGAGTTCGATCCGGAATCCGCGGATCTTGACCTGGTCGTCCGCGCGCCCGTAGTACTCCAGCTCGCCGTCGACGGTCCAGCGCACGATGTCGCCGGTGCGGTACATCCGCGTACCCGGGGTACCGAAGGGGCAGGCCACGAAGCGCTCGGATGAGAGGCCCGGACGGTTCAGGTAGCCCCGTGCGAGGCCCGCGCCTGCGACGTACAGCTCACCGGGTACGCCGGGCGGAACCGGACGCAGCCCCGTGTCCAGCACGTACACCTGGAGGTCAGGAATGGCTTCGCCGATGACGCTCCCGCCGAGCGATGCGGCGCTCTGCCGGTCCAGTGCGCGATAGGTGACGTGCACGGTGGTCTCGGTGATGCCGTACATGTTGATGAGCCTGGGGGCGGTGTCCGGGTGGTTCCCGTACCAGTCCTCCAGCCGCCGCAGGTCCAGTGCCTCGCCGCCGAATACCACGGTACGCAGCGCGAGTTCACCCGCCGGATTCTCCTGCTCCTCCTGGATGAGCCGGTAGAACGCGGACGGCGTCTGATTGAGCACCGTCACCCCGGTCTCCGCCAGCAGGGCACGGAAGTCCCGGGTCGACCGGCTGGTCTCGTACGGGACCATCACCAGTCGGCCGCCGTACAGCAGCGGGCCCCAGATCTCCCACACGGAGAAGTCGAAGGCGTACGAGTGGAACATGGTCCACACGTCGTCCGCGCCGAAGCCGAACCAGTCCTCGGTCGTGCGGAAGAGACGCACCACGTTCTGGTGAGGGATCATCACGCCCTTGGGGCGGCCCGTGGAGCCCGACGTGTAGATGACGTACGCCGGGTGCAGGGACGAGAGAGCGGTTGTCCGGTCCGCGTCGGTGACGGGCATTGCGGACTGGGCGGCGAGGACCCGTACGACGTCGGGGTCGTCCAGCACCAGCCGGGCAGAGTCGTCCACCTGTACGGAGTCGAGCACCGCGGCGGTTCCGGCCGACGACAGCACGAGCGTCGGCCGCGCGTCTTGGAGCATGTAGGAGATGCGGTCCGTCGGGTAGTCCGGGTCGACGGGCAGGTAGGCGGCGCCGGCCTTCAGCACCGCCAGCAGCGCGACGATCATCGACTCGGTACGCGGCAGAGCCAGGGCCACCAGCTGCTCAGGCCCCACGCCCCGGGTGATCAGATGGCGCGCGAGACGGTTCGCCCGTGCGTCGACCTCCGCGTACGAGAGCGAGGTCCCCTCGCTGGTCACGGCGACGGCTTCCGGTGTGCGCGCCACCTGGGCCTCGAACAGCGCCACCAGCGTCGTCGACGGGACGGCGGGAGCCGTGGGGTTCAACCCGACAAGCAGGTGTGTCCGCTCCTCGGCCGACAGCACGTCCACCGAACCCACCGGGGCGTCCGGGTTCCCCAGGGCGCTCTCCAGCAGCCGGACCAGACGCTCGGCGAAAGCCGTGACGGTGGCCGCGTCGAACAGGTCGGTGGCGAACTCGACGCCGCCGTCGATACCCGCGGGCGCTCCATCGACGTCGAAACGCTCACCGAGCTGGAAGGCGAGGTCGAACTTCGCGATGTCCAGGCCCACGGGGTAGGGCTCGACCCGTGTGCCGGGGATGTCGGTCCGTTCCGCGGCGTTGTTCTGGAACGACAGCATGACCTGGAAGAGCGGGTGCCTCGCCAGCGAGCGTTCCGGGTTGAGTTCGTCGACGAGGCGTTCGAAGGGGACGTCCTGGTGGGCGTAGGCTGCCAGGTCCGTCTCCTTCACCCGGTCGACGAGCTCGCGGAAGGTCGGGTTTCCGGAGAGGTCGGTGCGCAGCACGAGGGTGTTGACGAAGAAGCCGACGAGATCGTCGAGGGCTTCGTCCGTACGCCCCGCGATCGTGCTGCCGATGGGGATGTCCTCGCCGGCGCCGAGCTTGTTCAGCAGGGCGGCCACCGCGGCCTGCATCACCATGAACACACTTGCGCCGCGTGCTCGGGCGATGTCCACGACCTGCTGGTGGAGGTGCGGGGACAGGTGCAGCGGCACCATCCGGCCCTGATGGCTGGAGACGTCCGGACGCTGCCGGTCGGCCGGCAGCGCCAGCTCCTCCGGAATGCCGTCCAAAGTCCTGCGCCAGTAGTCGAGTTGCCGCGACATGGCACTGTTCTGATCGTCCTCGTCGCCGAGGATCTCGTCCTGCCAGAGGGTGTAGTCGGCGTACTGGACCGGCAGCGGCTGCCACTCGGGTGCGTCCCCGGCGCTGCGCGCCGCGTAGGCGGTGGAGAGGTCACCCGACAGAGGTGCCATGGACCAGCCGTCGCCCGCGATGTGGTGGATGACCAGCAGGAGGACCTGCTTCTCGGGCGTGACACGGAACAGCTGGGCACGTACCGGCAGATCGCGTTCCAGGTCGAAGCCCCGTTGTGCCGCCGCGCTGATGTACTCGTCGAGTTCTTCGGTGGTCACGTCGGTGACCGTGAGGTCGAGGGTTGCTTCTTCGGGGGTGTGGATTTCCTGGCGGGGGTGGCCGTCGGTGTCGGGGAATGTGGTGCGCAGGCTCTCGTGCCGGGTGATGACGTCGTTCAGCGCCGCACGCAGGGCCGGCACATCGAGAGTTCCCAGCAGACGGACCGCCAGCGGGATGTTGTACGTGGCGCTGGGGCCCTCCAGTCGGTTGATGAACCAGAGGCGGCGTTGGGCGGGGGAGAGGGGGATGTGGTGGGGGCGTGGTTGGGGGGTGAGGTGGGGTCGGGTGGTGGGGGTGGTGGTGTCGAGGTGGTGGGCGAGTCCGGCGACGGTGGGGGTTTCGAAGATGGTGCGGACGTCGAGTTCGGTGTTGAGTGTGGTTCGGATGCGGCTGATGAGGCGGGTGGCGAGGAGGGAGTGTCCGCCGAGGTTGAAGAAGTTGTCGTC
>NZ_LZRD01000072.1 GCF_001687325.1 Streptomyces sp. PTY087I2
GGGTCGCGGGACGATCTCCTGCCCGTCGGCCCGCTGCTCCGGAACGGGCTCGGCCTCGGCCTCGCGGCCCGGCGGCAGGCCGTACGGGTCGCGCTCGTCGCCCTCCCGGCGCGGCGCGTACCCCTGCGGCAACGGCGGAACAGGCAACTCCAGGCCTTCACGGCTCCCCGAAGCCCCCCGGCCGTCCGGGCCCCCGAGGCGGCCCGAAGCCTCCCCGCCCCCATAGCTCCCGCGACCGCCATAGCCCTCCCGGCCCTCCAGACCCTCACCGCTCCCCGAAGCTTCCCCGCCGTCCCGACCTCCGAGGCGGCCCCAAACCCCCCGGCCGCCCCAGCCCCCCAGGCGGCCCGAAGCCTCCCCGCCCCCCTAGCTCCCGCGACCGCCATAGCCCTCCCGGCCGTCCAGACCCTCACCGCTCCCCGAAGCTTCCCGGCCGTCCGGACCTCCGAGGCGGCCCGAAGCCCCCGGGCCGTCCAAGCCTCCGAGGCGGCCCGAAGCCCCCCGGCCCCCGTAACTCCCGCGACCGCCGTAGCCCTCCCGCCCGTCCAGGCCCTCACGGCTCCCCGAAGCCTCGCGGCCGTCCAAGCCCCCGAGGCGGCCCGAAGCCTCCCCGCCCCCATAGCTCCCGCGACCGCCATAGCTCTCCCGGCCGTCCAGACCCTCACGGCTCCCCGAAGCCTCGCGGCTGTCCGGGCCCCCGAGGCTGCCCGAAGCCTCCCCACCCCCGTAGCCCTCCCGGCTGCCGAACTCGGCGTACCCCGGGGCATCCGCGTGCTGCCCCTGCCCGTCCGCGTACCCCTGGGCCTCCGCGTACTCCTCAACGCCCACGTCACCCCCGGCCCCCGGCAGCGCATACGCGCCGCCCAGTTCCCTCGGTGGGGCGGGCTCCGGGGCCGGGATGCCGTACGTCGTCGGGGCGGGCATCGACGGGCCGGCCGCCGGGCCGTCGTCGGGCCGTGGTTCGGGGGCGTACCCGCAGAGGGCCTCCTCGGCGGCGCCCGCCGCGAGACCGGTGAGCATGACGCGGCCGTCGTCGCACACCAGAACCGTGCGCACGGTGATGTTGCGGTGGGTCCAGCCGTGGGCGTGCAGCACCCGCAGGGCGGTGAGCACGTCGGAGCCGATCTCGGCGGCCCGGTAGGGGTTGAGGGGGCGCTCGGCGAGGAGCGCCGCGAGCGGCCGGGCCGCGACCAGCTCGCTGACTATCCAGAGCGAATCCGCCTCGGCGAACACGTCGAAGACCTGGTCGAGGCGGGGATGGTCGGGCACCTGGGCCGCGGCCTGCGCGGCCTCTATCGCCCGCCGGACCGCGGGGTCCGTGCTGCGGCGGACCGCCCGCCCGCCGGCCCGCCCGGACATCGGGGCCCGCCCGTCGGCGTCCAGCACCTCGGCGTCCACGATCTCCGGCAACGGCACCTGGCGGACCAGGACTTCCTGGCCGCTGTAGGTGTCAAACGCCCGGGTCTCGGCCAGTTCGTACCCGTCGGACGGAGGCAGCGGAAGGCGGTAGCGGTCGGCAAGCACCCGACCCGCGTAGTCGTCCACGACGCCTCCCCAGAGCGCGCTGTTCCCCGGCCATCGGAAGCCGCACCAATCCGTCAGTTACGGTCATCCGGCGGGCAATTGACCCGCTGTTCCGGCTGCGTACGGTCTCCGGCCTCTTACGATACGTGGCAACACGGGCCGACGGGCCGGGTCGCACCAACCCGGCCCGCACAAACGTTTCACACCGGCCCGGATCGGGCGCGCCCGGCGGTCAGTCCGTGGGCGTGAAGGTGGCGAACGCCGTTTCGCGCAGCGTCCGGCACTCGTCGCCGTCCCACTCGTCGACCTTGCAGCTGATCATGATCGAGTAGCCGCGCTTGGCGTCCACCTTGAAGCCGCGGTTGAGCACCTTGACCCGGACGCCGCTGTGGCTGCGCTCGAACGTCCAGTCCGCGACGGTCGGATAGCCGTTGTACTCGACCTTCTTTATGCTGCCGTGCTTGTAGCCGTCGCTGAGGACCTTTGCGCTTCCGACGGCTCCGCGCCAGGCGGCCACGGCGTCGTCCTTGGGCGAGCTGTTGAAGTCGACCTGGACCCGGGGGAAGCTGCCCTGCCCGGCGTTGTAGATGCCGCCGGAGTTGGTGCCCGCGATGGCGGTGCGCCGGAAGTTCTCGGGCATCGCCATGGTGAAGTGGAACCGGGCGTCGGTGATCTCCTTGTAGCCGGCGGGCAGGGAGCCGCTGGCGCCCGGCTTGTCGCCCCCGTCGCCGCCCTCGCCCTCGTCGCCCTTCGGGTCGTCGGACTTCGGATCGTCGGAGCCCTCGCCGGAGGAGCCCTCGGAGGCCCGGCCGTCCTCCTTGCCCTGGCCCTCCTTCTGGCCGTCGCCCTTGCCGCCGGACGAACCGCCGTCCGTGTCACCGCCCTTGTCGCCGGAGCCGCCGGTCGAGGCTCCGGCCGATGCGGCGGTGTCGTCCTTGCCGCCCTTGTCCGGGTCGTCGCCGCCGAGGCTGAGCGCGAGGACCGTGCCGAGGATGGCCAGCGCGACGACGGCCGCGATGATCGCCAGGGTGCGGCGGGGCACCACGTCGGTGATCGAGGCACGCGTGGAGGCGGCCGAGGACGGCGGGCGCTGCCCGGGCACCGACGCGTTCGCCGTCGCGGCGGACGTCGGGGCTCCGGTGGGGGCGGCGGGGGCCGCGACGGCTCCCCGCGCGCCCGCCGGGGGGGCCCCGGCCGCCGCTCCGGACTTCGCGGCAGGGGCCGGAGTCCCGGGCGGGGACGGCGGCTT
>NZ_LZRD01000073.1 GCF_001687325.1 Streptomyces sp. PTY087I2
CGGGGGGCGTGTTCGGTGTCGGTGATGAGCAGGGCGGGCGCGGCGTCGTCGAGGATGTAGCTGATCCGGTCGGCCGGGTAGTCCGGGTCGACGGGCAGGTAGGCGGCTCCGGCCTTCATCACGGCGAGCTGGGCGACCGCGATGTCCACCGACCGGGGCAGCGCGAGCGCCACGATCTGCTCTCGGCCCACCCCCCGCTCGATCAGCAGATGCGCCAGCTGATTGGCACGCTCGTTGAACTCCTCGTAGATATAGGTCACTTCGGGAGATTCCAGAGCTGTGGCCCGCGGCGCACGGATCACCTGGGATTCGAACAGCCCCGGGAAGGTCACCGGCTCGACGGACCGCGAGGTGGCGTTCCACTCCACCAGAATCCGCTCACGCTCCCGCGCGGTCAGCACGTCGATCGTCGACACGGCCCGGTCCGGGTCGTCCAACGCCGCCTCCAGCAACTGGCCGAGACGTGCCGCCAGCACCTCGACCGACGCACGGTCGAAGAGATCGACCGCGAACTCGATCACACCCTCCAGCCCCGCGGGCGAACCGTCACCGGAGAACCGCTCCTCCAGCTCGAAGGAGAGATCGAACTTGGCCGTGTCGAGCGCCACCGGCAGCGGGGACGCGGGGACACCACCCAACTTGGTCTCGATGACAGGGGTGTTCTGCATCGACAGCATGACCTGGAAGAGCGGGTGCCTGGCCATGGAACGAGCCGGGTTGAGTTCGTCGACGAGGCGTTCGAAGGGGACGTCCTGGTGGGCGTAGGCCGCCAGGTCCGTCTCCTTCACCCGGTCGACGAGCTCGCGGAAGGTCGGGTTTCCGGAGAGGTCGGTGCGCAGCACGAGGGTGTTGACGAAGAAGCCGACGAGATCGTCGAGCGCTTCGTCGGTGCGTCCGGCCACCGCCGTACCGATCGGGATGTCCTCACCTCCGCCGACCTTGCCCAACAGGGCGGCGATGGCGGCCTGGAGGACCATGAAGACGGTCCCTCCCGCATCACGTGCCAGATCGGCAGCAGCACGCTGGAGGCCGGGCCCGAAGTGCATGGGCACCCGCTCACCGCGGTAGCTCATCTCCGCCGGCCGCGGCCGGTCGGTGGGGAGGGCCAGCTCCTCCGGGAGGTCCGCGAGCGTGGTGCGCCAGTGGTCCAGCTGACCGGCCAGGACGCTCTGCGGATCGTCCTCGTCGCCGAGGATCTCGTCCTGCCAGAGGGTGTAGTCGGCGTACTGGACCGGCAGCGGCTGCCACTCGGGGGCGTCCCCGGCGCTGCGCGCGGCATAGGCGGTGGACAGATCCTTCGACAACGGCGCGTTGGACCAACCGTCACTGGCGATGTGGTGGACGACCAGCAGCAGCACATGGTCGCCCTCCGATACCCGGAACAGGTGGGCACGGAAAGGAAGTTCGACTGCCAAGTCGTAGGAGGCCGAGGCGGCTCGGCTGAGTGCCGCCCCGAGTTCTTCGGTGGTCACGTCGGTGACCGTGAGGTCGAGGGTTGCTTCTTCGGGGGTGTGGATTTCCTGGCGGGGGTGGCCGTCGGTGTCGGGGAATGTGGTGCGCAGGCTCTCGTGCCGGGTGATGACGTCGTTCAGCGCCGCACGCAGGGCCGGCACATCCAGCCCGCCGGAGAGCCGCAGGGAGAGACCGGTGTTGTAGTTGCCGCCCGAACTCTCCAGTCGGTTGATGAACCAGAGGCGGCGTTGGGCGGGGGAGAGGGGGATGTGGTGGGGGCGTGGTTGGGGGGTGAGGTGGGGTCGGGTGGTGGGGGTGGTGGTGTCGAGGTGGTGGGCGAGTCCGGCGACGGTGGGGGTTTCGAAGATGGTGCGGACGTCGAGTTCGGTGTTGAGTGTGGTTCGGATGCGGCTGATGAGGCGGGTGGCGAGGAGGGAGTGTCCGCCGAGGTTGAAGAAGTTGTCGTC
>NZ_LZRD01000074.1 GCF_001687325.1 Streptomyces sp. PTY087I2
CTCGTGGAGTCGCGGGATGGGGAGGGTGGTGCGGCGGGTGTGTCGGGGCGGTTGGAGTTCGCCCGGGATCTGTTCGACGAGGAGACGGCAGGCCGGCTGGCCGCGGGTCTGGTGCGGTTGCTGAAGACGGTCGCGGCGGACCCGCAGGTACGGACCGGTGAGCTGGACGTGCTCTCCGCGGTGGAGCGGGGGTGGGTGGTCGAGGGATGGAACGCGACCGATCACGCGGTGGTCCCGGGGACGCTGGTGTCGGGGTTCGAGGAACAGGTAGCCCGGACCCCGGACGCGACCGCTGTCCTGTTCGAGGACGAGTCACTCACGTATGCGGAGCTGGATGTACGGGCGAACCGGCTCGCGCATGAACTCGCCGCCCGGGGAGTGGAACCGGGATCGTTCGTCGCGGTCGCCGCGCCCCGGTCGATGGAACTGGTCACCGCCCTCTACGCGGTCCTGAAGGCGGGGGCCGCGTATGTGCCGGTCGATCCGGACTACCCCGCCGACCGGATCAGCAACATCCTCCAGGACGCCACCCCCACCCTCCTGCTCACCACGAAGGACCTTGCCGGGAAACTGCCCAGCACCACCCCCACCCTCCTGCTGGACACCGATGAAGGCAGGGGCATGGGACGCCCTGACGCCCGCCCGGACGTGACCATCGCACCGAACGCTCCCGCCTACACCATCTTCACCTCCGGCTCCACGGGCCGGCCCAAGGGAGTCGTGATCGGCCACGACGCGATCAACAACCGGCTCGCCTGGATGCAGGACACCTACCACCTCGACACCACCGACCGGGTCCTGCAGAAAACACCCTCCGGGTTCGACGTCTCGGTCTGGGAGTTCTTCTGGCCCCTGCGCACCGGCGCGACCCTCGTCCTCGCCCGCCCCGAAGGCCACAAAGACCCCGCCTACCTCACCACCCTCATCCAGAACACCCGTATCACCACCGCCCACTTCGTCCCCTCGATGCTCCAGGCATTCCTCACCGAACCCACCACCCCCCACTGCACCACCCTGCGCCGCGTCATCTGCTCCGGCGAAGCCCTCCCCACCGACACCGCCCACCGCTTCCACACCCAACTCCCCACCACACAACTCCACAACCTCTACGGACCCACCGAAGCCGCCATCGACGTCACCGCCCACCCCACCACCAACAGCAACACCGGCACTAGCACTGGCAGTGACACCGGCAGTGGCAGTGGTGGCAGTGACACCGGCACCGGCACCGGCAGTGGTGGCACTGGCAGTGGTGGCAGTGGCACTGGCAGTGGTGGTGGTGTTCCGATCGGCCGGCCCATCTGGAACACCCGCACCTACATCCTCGACCACGCCCTGCGCCCCGTCCCCGTCGGCGTCCCCGGCGAGCTCTACCTCGCCGGAATCCAGCTCGCCCACGGCTACACCCACCGCCCCGCCCTCACCGCCGAACGCTTCACCGCCAACCCCCACAGCACCACCGGCGAACGCATGTACCGCACCGGCGACATCGCCCGCTGGACCACCGACGGCACCATCGAATACCAAGGCCGCACCGACGACCAGATCAAACTCCGCGGCTTCCGCATCGAACTCGGCGACATCGAAACCGCCATCACCACCCACCCCCACATCACCCACACCACCGTCCTCCTCCGCGAAGACCACCCCGGCAACAAACAACTCATCGCCTACACCCTCCCCACCCCCGGACACACCCCCGACACCGACCAACTCCGCACCCACGCAGCCACCCACCTCCCCGACCACATGATCCCCGCAGCATTCATCACCCTCACCGAACTCCCCCTCACCACCAACGGAAAACTCGACCGCAAAGCCCTCCCCGCACCC
>NZ_LZRD01000075.1 GCF_001687325.1 Streptomyces sp. PTY087I2
CCACGCCCCCTGGGCCCCGCGCGCCGACGGGGGAGCCGATCCGGAGCCGGCCCCCGCCAACCCGCAGGGCGAGAAGGGGCCGCTGCGCGGCGCCGGCGCCTCGGGCCCGCCGTCGGCCGGAGCGGCGGCGGCGCCGAAGACGACCCGGGCCGACATCATCGACCGGGCGCAGAGGTGGGTGAACGCGAAGGTTCCGTACAGCATGGAGAAGTACTGGTCCGACGGGTACCGCCAGGACTGCTCCGGCTATGTGTCGATGGCCTGGAACCTCGGCACCAACGAGTGGACCGGCAGCCTCGCCACGTACGGCACCCGGATCGCCCGCGCCGACCTCCAGCCCGGCGACATCCTCCTCTTCCACAACCCGGCCGACCCCGCGAAGGGCTCGCACGTCACGATCTTCGGCGGCTGGACCTCCAGTGCGCGCACCCATTACGTCGCCTACGAGCAGGCGCGCCCGCAGACGCGGAAGCAGACGACGCCCCTGGCGTACTGGAACAACTCCGACCGTTACGTCGCCTACCGCTACAAGGGGGTCACGGGCGGGTCGCCCGGCTCCGGCTCCTCCACCGCCTTCCCCGGGGCCAAGCAGTTCGGCCCCGGCACCAACAACAAGTACGTCACCCAGCTCGGCCAGATGCTGGTGCAGCGCGGCGGCAAGCGGTTCTACGCGGTCGGGCCCGGGCCCGTGTGGGGAACGGCGGACCTGCGCGCGACCCAGGCGTTCCAGCAGGCCCAGGGCTGGAAGGGCAAGGAGGCCGACGGCATCCCCGGCCCGCACACCTGGAGCCTGCTGACCTCCGGCGGCGGCCGCGACATTCCGGCCGTCGGCGCGGGCGGCAGCCCGAACACGGCGGTCGCGTTCCCCGGGCGCGGCTATTTCCAGCCGGGTCAGTCCAACAGCCATGTCGACCGGCTCGGCAAACAGTTGGTGAAGAAGGGATACGGCAAGCACTACGTGTCGGGCCCCAGCCCGCTCTGGACCGAGGCCGACCGCCGGAACGTCGAGGCGTTCCAGCGGGCCCAGGGCTGGCGCGGCGGTGCGGCCGACGGTTATCCGGGGCCGGAGACCTGGCGCCGGCTCTTCGCGTGACGGACGCGCACGACGTGACGGAAAGGAACAGCGAACCGGTGACCACCGACAAGGACCAGCTCCCCCACCCCCCGGACAACCTGGACGACCAGCTCCCCCCGTCCCTCTTCGCCCCCCTGGGCAGGGGGACCCCGCCACCACTGTTCGGCCCGGTGGACGGGCCCCCGCCGCCGAGCGGTGAGCCCGCGCCCCAGGCGAAGGGTGACGCGGGCGGTGCTCCGCCGCCGTTGTTCCGGCCGGTGGGGGAGAAGACCCCGCTCCCTGGCCGGGACCCGGAGCCCGCGTCAGCGCTCCCGAAAGGCGATGCGGGTGGTGCCCCGCCGCCGTTGTTCCGCCCGGTGGGCGGTAAGGCCTCGCCGTCGGACGCCGAGCCCGTGCGTGGGCCGGAGGGCGGCAAGGCGGTACCGCCGCCGGGCGGCGAGTCCGCGTCGGTGCCGGCGAAGGGCGACGCGGACAGTGCTCCGCCGCCGCTGTTCCGCCCGGTGGGGGAGAAGACCCCGCCGTCGGACCCCGGCAAGACCCCGTCCGCCGCGCCCCGGACCGTCGCCCCGGAGTCCCCGGGCGTGAGCCTGCACCTCGGGCCGGCCTCGGACCGCCCCGCTCCGGACCGCCTTGCCGCGAAGGACCCGTCCGCCGACGGTCCCGCGCGCCGCGCCGCCGCCGACCCCGCCTCTGTCCGCCCGGCTGCCGAAGGCTGTGGTCCCGACCGCCCGTCCGCCGCCGGTCCCGCCTCCGCTCG
>NZ_LZRD01000076.1 GCF_001687325.1 Streptomyces sp. PTY087I2
AGGCGGGCCGGGCCGCCCGCGCGGCCCTCGCCACCGCCCGGGAAACCGTGCGCCAGGCGCGCCGCGACGCCTGGCGGGCCCTGGTCGGCGCCCCGGCCGGCGAACGGTCCCGGGAACCGCGAGGGATCCCTGCGCGTACTCTGGGTAGTACAACGACTGTCCCCAGCGCGGCGCAGGCGTCCGAGACCCCTCTGGGCGGCGATCCATTCGCCAAACAGGGGTGAGCCGGAGCGGCACCCCGGGGGCCACCCGTATTTCGTGGGCGGCGCGCCACCGCGCCCGCCCCGCACCGAGGAGAAGAACCACTGGGCAAGCGACAGCCCGAAGGCCCGCCGCCCGCACCGGCAGTGCAGCGCATCCGTCTGCGCTACACCAAGCGCGGCCGCCTCCGGTTCACCAGCCACCGAGACTTCCAGCGGGCCTTCGAGCGGGCACTGCGCCGCTCCGAGGTGCCGATGGCGTATTCGGCGGGCTTCACGCCCCACCCCAAGGTCTCCTACGCCAATGCCGCACCCACCGGCACGGGCAGCGAGGCGGAGTTCCTGGAGATCGCCCTCACCGAGGCCCGGGACCCCGAGATCCTGCGCGGACTGCTCGACTCGTCCATGCCGGCCGGCCTCGACATCGTCGACGCGGTCGAGGCCCGCACCTCGGGCCTGGCCGAACGGCTCACCGCCTCCGTCTGGGAGATGCGCCTGGACGGCGTCGACCCCGAGGACGTCCGTACGGCCGTGGCCGCGTTCAACGACGCCGAGACCGTCGAGGTCCAGCGCAAGGCCAAGAACGGCATCCGGACGTTCGACGCCCGCGCCGCCGTCGCCGACCTGCGGGTCGTCGACGCTCCGGCCGATAGGCCGGGTGAGCGGCCCTGTGCGATACTGCGCCTGGTTGTTCGGCACGTGACACCTGCCGTGCGACCCGACGACGTCCTGTCCGGTCTCCGAGCTGTGGCCGACCTGGCGCCGCCGGTCCCCGCAGCGGTGACCAGGCTGGCGCAGGGGCTCTTCGACGAGGAGTCCGGCACGGTGACCGACCCTCTCGCGCCCGACCGCGAGGCCGCCCCGACCGCACATCCCGCGGTCGCCGGGGCAGCCGTCGCGACGGCGCCGGAAGGTGCGGGTTCCGCGTAGGACGGTCGTTGTAGCGCAGCCCTCCGACCCGGGAGCCACCTGGGTCGGGCCGCGCACTGACCCACAAGACTTTCGCCAGGCCGTACGCACACCGCATACGGAACCGGCGAGCCAGACATCAGTTCCCGTGCGGCGCCCGCGCCCCGGACGGCGGTATCGCACCACTGCGGACCGAGCCGGACCGGAATCAGACGCGGCGCCCGGGAGCACGACGGGAGAACCGCCCGCATGCCTCAGCCGAACGAACCCGGCACGACCGGGAACAACGAAGAGAACACCCCCGGGGACAAGCTGCCGCCGCGCCGCAGGCGCCGCGCCGCCTCCCGCCCCGCGGGCCCGCCCGGCGCGACCGCGGCAGCCGCCGAGGACGTCACGCCGGCCATACCTGCCGCCGACTCAGCCGCCCCGGCCACGGACGACACGCCCGGCGAGACGGTCGCCGAGACCGCCCCGCCCGCCCGTACGCGCCGCCGCGCCGTGCGCAAGGCCACCGCGCCCGCGGGCGCCCCCGCGCCGGTGGAGGCGGAGGAGGCGGAGACCGCCGAGCCCGC
>NZ_LZRD01000077.1 GCF_001687325.1 Streptomyces sp. PTY087I2
TACCAGGGTGCCCCGGGTACGTGCGCCGCCGTCCCGGGCGCGGCCGGGACACTGCCCGCTGCCGGGGCTGCTGTGCCCGGCGACGCGGTGCCCGCCGTTCCGTAAGCCCCCGGAACGCCCGCCTCCGGCGTCCCGGTGCCCGGTGCTCCCGCCGACTCCGCGCCGTACGCGGCCGCCCCCGGCGCCCCCGCGCTCCCCGCCGTCTCCCGCGCCACCAGCGGCCCGGCGATCCGGGCCAGCGACGGCCACCAGCGGTACGCCGCACCCAGCAGCCCGGCCACCAGGGCCAGCACCACCGGGGTCGCGGCCAGGCCCGTCCACGGCAGTGTCGAGCCCAGCGCGGAGCGGAAGCCCTCCGGCGAACCCGCCCACACGTCCGACAGCAGCGTCACCGGGCCCAGCAGCACCGCCGCGATCCCCGGCACCGTTCCCGCCAGGGCCCCGGCCACCACCGCCGCCGACGCCACCAGCACCCCGAGCTTCACGTTCCTCGGCAGCCGGGTCCGTACGACCGCCGTCAGCGCGAGGCCGGCCGCCAGGTACGCGAGCACGCCCCAGTCCTCCGGCACCGCCGCCGCCGGTACGCCGCCCACCGCGGCCACCGCCGCGAGACCGGCCACCACACCGCCCGCCCGCCCGAAGCCCCTCGGCGCGCGCCACGCCCCGGCCAGGGCCGCCGCCGCGGCCGTCAGCAGCAGGGCGCCGGGCGCCAGCGCCCCGAGCGGCCCGGAGGCCGTCGCGGACAGCGCCAGGCCCACCACCAGCGCCGAGAACGCCATCACCGACCCGCCGACGCACGCCGTGATCCGCGCCCCGGTGTTCCTGCCCCACAGCGCGATCGCCCCGTCCAGCACCGCCGTGGCCAGCAGCGCCCACCCGACCACCAGCGCCGGCGCGCCCGCGGCCCACGCCCCGAACAGCAGCGGCCACTGGGCGAGGACCACGGCGGCGGGCAGCGGAAGGCGCAGCGTGCCCAGCGCCAGCCCGTACGCCGTCCACAGCGCCGCCAGCACCGCGGCGGCGACCGCCGTGAAACCGAGCCCGTCCGTGTCCGGGGCCGCCACCGCATGGACCGCGTAGGCGTCAAGGAGGGTCAGCACCAGGGCCAGGGCGGCCAGCGCCTCGGCGGTGGAGTTCAGCCCCCGCCGCAGCAGCACCGCCGGGGCGGCCAGGGCCCCCACGGTCACCGCGGCCAGCACCGCCGACCGGCCGCCGATCCCCATCGAGCCCCAGCTCACCAGCGTGAACGCGATGGCCGCGACCGTCAGCAGCAGACCGCCCAGCGTCAGCAGAACGTTCTGCGCGCTGCGCGGCGCGGACGCCGGCTTCGGGGGGACGTAACCCCACGGCTGGGCCGGAGCGCCCGCCCGGCCGCCGGGCGGCGTGCCCCAGGCCGCCGGGTTCCAGCCCGGGGCGGCCGCCGGCGCGGGCGGCCGCAGCGCGGCGAGCAGCCAGGCGCGCCGGGTCAGCAGCTGGGCCCGGCGGGCGTCCAGCTCGGCCAGTTCACGGTCGAGGCGGGCCAG
>NZ_LZRD01000078.1 GCF_001687325.1 Streptomyces sp. PTY087I2
ACCCGCCCACGACGCACCCGCCCGCCGCCGGGGCACACCCCGGGGCCGGGCCGCTGCCCGTGGTCCCGCGCCAGCGCCAGACGGACCGGGGCCCCGGCCAGCGGGTCGGCCCCGGGGACATCGCCGCGCTGCGCTCGGTCGGCGAGCTCTTCCGCACCCTGGACCACGCCTACGGCGGCGGGCACGCCCGGCAGGCCCTCGTGCGGTATCTGGAGCACGAGGCCGAGCCGATGCTCCGGGGCACGTACGGCGAGACCACCGGGCGACGGCTGTTCGCCGCGGTCGCCGACCTGACCCGGCTGGCCGGCTGGACCTCGTACGACATCGCCGCCCACGGTCTCGCCCAGCGGTACTTCGTCCAGGCGCTCCGGCTCGCCCAGGCCGCCGGGGACCGTGGCTACGGCGCCTATGTGCTGCTCACGATGAGCCGGCAGGCGGTCTACCTCGGGCACGGCAGGGAAGCCGTCCAGCTCGCCCGCGTCGCCCAGCAGGGCATCGGCTCGGCCGCCCCGCCCCTCGTCCAGGCGCTGCTGCACGCGGTCGAGGCGCGCGGCCACGCGGTGCTCGGCGAGGCGCGCTCCAGCACCGCCGCGCTGACCCGGGCCGAACACGCCCTGGAGACCGCGCGTCCCGGCGACGAGGTGCCGCACTGGGCGCGCACCTTCGACGAGGCGCAGCTCGCCGACGAGCTGGGCCACTGCCACCGCGACCTCCAGCAGTACCGGGCCGCCGCCCAGCACGCCGAGCGCTCGCTCCAGCTGCGCGCCCCGGCGTACGCCCGCAGCAGACTGTTCTGCCGGGTGGTCCTCGCCTCGGCCCGCCTGGGCCTCGGCGAGCTGGAGCAGGCCTGCCAGCTCGGCGCGGAGGCGGCCCAGCAGGCGGCCGAGATGCGCTCGGCGCGCGCCACGGAGTACGTCCGCGCCTTCGAACGCAGCCTGGAGCCGTACCGGGACGCGGTCGCCGTACGCGGCTACCGCGACCGGGTGGCGGCGCTGGGGTGAGCCGCGTGGGGCCGGGCGGCGCGGGACCGGCTTCACGCGCCCGGGCTCACGCGGCCCGGGGCGCTGGTCCCGCGCCGACTCCGGCCCCGGGCTGTGCCGCCTCCGGCCCGGGGCGCTCCCGTCGTGTGCGCCAGGGGCGTCTCCGGCCCAGTCCCCGCCGCCTCCGGGCCGGGCTTACGCTCCCTGGCCGAGCCCCGCGGAACCCGGCCTCACGTGCCCGGCCTCACGCGGCCCGGGGCGCTGGTCCC
>NZ_LZRD01000079.1 GCF_001687325.1 Streptomyces sp. PTY087I2
GTCCATCCCCGCCTGACCACCCAGAATCCCCGACAACGACGCGTTCAACGCCTTCGTGATCTCGTCCGAACGCGACTTGAAGTCATCGAACGCGACCTTCCCCGCCCCGTTGAACTTCCCCTCCAACGGCTCCGCCGCCGCGATCAACTGCTGGATCAACGTCCCCAGATCCGTACTCGCACCCTGCGAATCCGACAACAACCTCGACAGGACCGACGCCCCCATATCGAACTTCACAACATCCCCCGTCCTACCGGTACATCGAACGAACATACGTATGCGTACGAGTCTGTCTATCAATCCGGCCATTGCTACTGCAATCCACAAATCAGCCAACGAGGCCCGGACTCCCGCCCCGAACCCCGAAGCTCGGCACTCGGGACGCGAGCTTCAGGTCGCGGCGTTCACTCTTGCGGGGGTACGTGCGTGAGGTCCAGGCCCGAAGCTCGGGTGCCGGGACCCGAGCCTCGGGATGCGAGCCCCGTGACCCGAGCGCCTTCTTTAACCGGGAGGGAAAAGAGGGGGGTTGGGAAAACCTCCCCCACCTCCCCACCCCGTCACGGCCAGCCAGTATGACTAATCGTGACAGCTTGCGGCGCAGCGTGACAGCCGCTTACGGTGCGAGAACCAAACGACCCCGACACGGTGTTACAGCACCAGGCCGGGGTCTCACCGCAAGATCACTCCCTTGGAAGGCGATCCCGTGGCTGTCCAGCACTCTAGCTCCGCCCTGCCCGTCCCCGCAACCGCGGTCCCCGCCGACCGCGCGGCCTCCCCCAGGTCCTTCATCAACGCGCTGAGTGCCTTCTCCAGCTCACCGGCATGCACCCCGACGACCCTCAACTGGCCCTGCACACCCTGCGGCTTGATATCCCACCCGCTCATCCCACATCCCCCGTACGCACAACAAAGCCGAGCCGCCCACCCGCACGACGGGCGACAACAC
>NZ_LZRD01000080.1 GCF_001687325.1 Streptomyces sp. PTY087I2
TGGGGTCTGCAACTCGACCCCATGAAGTCGGAGTTGCTAGTAATCGCAGATCAGCATTGCTGCGGTGAATACGTTCCCGGGCCTTGTACACACCGCCCGTCACGTCACGAAAGTCGGTAACACCCGAAGCCGGTGGCCCAACCCCTTGTGGGAGGGAGCTGTCGAAGGTGGGACTGGCGATTGGGACGAAGTCGTAACAAGGTAGCCGTACCGGAAGGTGCGGCTGGATCACCTCCTTTCTAAGGAGCACTTCTTACCAAGCTTGCTTGGTCAGAGGCCAGTACACCGGCGAGTGTCCGGTGCTGGTTGCTCATGGGTGGAACGTTGACTATTCGGCACGATGATCTGGTTGTCACTAGTACTGCTTCGGCGTGGAACGTGGTGAACAGGGCATCGTGTCGGGCACGTTGTTGGGTGTCTGAGGGTACGGCCGTATGGTTGTCCTTCTGATCCGGCCCCAGTGAACTCGCCCTCATGGGTGGGGTGGTGGGTGGCTGGTCGTTGTTTGAGAACTGCACAGTGGACGCGAGCATCTGTGGCCAAGTTTTTAAGGGCGCACGGTGGATGCCTTGGCACCAGGAACCGATGAAGGACGTGGGAGGCCACGATAGTCCCCGGGGAGCTGTCAACCGAGCTGTGATCCGGGGGTTTCCGAATGGGGAAACCCGGCAGTCGTCATGGGCTGTCACCCGCTGCTGAACACATAGGCAGTGTGGAGGGAACGAGGGGAAGTGAAACATCTCAGTACCCTCAGGAAGAGAAAACAACCGTGATTCCGGGAGTAGTGGCGAGCGAAACTGGATGAGGCCAAACCGTATGCGTGTGATACCCGGCAGGGGTTGCGCGTGCGGGGTTGTGGGATCTCTCTGTCATGGTCTGCCGGCTGTGAGACGAGTCAGAAACCGTTGGTGTAGGCGAAGGACATGCGAAAGGTCCGGCGTAGAGGGTAAGACCCCCGTAGCTGAAACATTAGCGGCTTGTTTGAGGGACACCCAAGTAGCACGGGGCCCGAGAAATCCCGTGTGAATCTGGCGGGACCACCCGCTAAGCCTAAATATTCCCTGGTGACCGATAGCGGATAGTACCGTGAGGGAATGGTGAAAAGTACCGCGGGAGCGGAGTGAAATAGTACCTGAAACCGTGTGCCTACAAGCCGTGGGAGCGTCGCACAAGGAACTTGTTCCTTGTGTCGTGACTGCGTGCCTTTTGAAGAATGAGCCTGCGAGTTAGCGGTGTGTAGCGAGGTTAACCCGTGTGGGGAAGCCGTAGCGAAAGCGAGTCCGAACAGGGCGTTTGAGTTGCACGCTCTAGACCCGAAGCGGAGTGATCTAGCCATGGGCAGGTTGAAGCGGAGGTAAGACTTCGTGGAGGACCGAACCCACCAGGGTTGAAAACCTGGGGGATGACCTGTGGTTAGGGGTG
>NZ_LZRD01000081.1 GCF_001687325.1 Streptomyces sp. PTY087I2
CTGCAACTCGACCCCATGAAGTCGGAGTTGCTAGTAATCGCAGATCAGCATTGCTGCGGTGAATACGTTCCCGGGCCTTGTACACACCGCCCGTCACGTCACGAAAGTCGGTAACACCCGAAGCCGGTGGCCCAACCCCTTGTGGGAGGGAGCTGTCGAAGGTGGGACTGGCGATTGGGACGAAGTCGTAACAAGGTAGCCGTACCGGAAGGTGCGGCTGGATCACCTCCTTTCTAAGGAGCATCTAGACCCTTTCGGGGGTCCAGAGCCACTACGTCGGCAAATGTTCGACGGTGGTCAGCTCATGGGTGGAACGTTGACTATTCGGCACGATGATCTGGTCACCATTAGTACTGCTTCGGCGTGGAACGTGGTGAACAGGGCATCGGGCCGGGCACGTTGTTGGGTATCTGAGGGTACGGCCGTAAAGGCAGCCTTCTGATCCGGCCCCAGTGAACTCATCCGGTTTCGGGTGGGGTGGTGGGTGGCTGGTCGTTGTTTGAGAACTGCACAGTGGACGCGAGCATCTGTGGCCAAGTTTTTAAGGGCGCACGGTGGATGCCTTGGCACCAGGAACCGATGAAGGACGTGGGAGGCCACGATAGTCCCCGGGGAGCTGTCAACCGAGCTGTGATCCGGGGGTTTCCGAATGGGGAAACCCGGCAGTCGTCATGGGCTGTCACCCGCTGCTGAACACATAGGCAGTGTGGAGGGAACGA
>NZ_LZRD01000082.1 GCF_001687325.1 Streptomyces sp. PTY087I2
ACACCAGTGCCACCATCGCGCGCTGTGATGGGCGGAGCTTGCAGCGCCAGTTGCCCTCACGGGTGACGATCAGCATGGTCACCCATTCCACGAGTGCGTGCGGCAGGTCGAGTGCGGCAGGATGGATGACCAACGAGGCCCCCGAGCAGAGTGATTGAGACGTCAGACATCTCGATCAACAGCTCGGGGGCCACGCTCGTTGCGCTTCACGACCCGTCACCCGATCGGTGGCCAACTCGAAGAGGCTCAATCAGTCAGCCGATGGACTGGTAGCCGGGGAACGCGTCCGAGACGCCGGACACGGTGGTGTGTCCGCTAGCGGTGTAGTCGGCGAAGAAGCGTAGGCGTCCGTTGCCGGGAGTGGTGGCCCAGAGGTCGAACTTCCCGTTGTTGTTGGCATCGGGTGCCGCCGTGAAGCGGGGCACGGTGTTGACGCTCCAGTTGCTGCCGATGGCGGTCCGGTCGGTGAGGCTGATGTCGAAGCCCTCGTCCGTCTCCCTTCCGTGGAACACGTAGAGACCTCCGACGTCCGGACGGTCGTAGCGCACGAGCAGGTCCTCCCGCCCGTCACCGTTGTAGTCGCCAGGGGCCGCCAGGGTCA
>NZ_LZRD01000083.1 GCF_001687325.1 Streptomyces sp. PTY087I2
GAAACCGCCATCACCACCCACCCCCACATCACCCACACCACCGTCCTCCTCCGCGAAGACCACCCCGGCAACAAACAACTCATCGCCTACACCCTCCCCACCCCCGGACACACCCCCGACACCGACCAACTCCGCACCCACGCAGCCACCCACCTCCCCGACCACATGATCCCCGCAGCATTCATCACCCTCACCGAACTCCCCCTCACCACCAACGGAAAACTCGACCGCAAAGCCCTCCCCGCACCCGACTTCACCCACCAGACCACCGGCCGCAGCCCACGCAACCCCCGCGAAGCAACCCTCTGCACCCTCTTCGCCGAAACCCTCAACCTCAACACCATCACCATCGACGACAACTTCTTCAACCTCGGCGGACACTCCCTCCTCGCCACCCGCCTCATCAGCCGCATCCGAACCACACTCAACACCGAACTCGACGTCCGCACCATCTTCGAAACCCCCACCGTCGCCGGACTCGCCCACCACCTCGACACCACCACCCCCACCACCCGACCCCACCTCACCCCCCAACCACGCCCCCACCACATCCCCCTCTCCCCCGCCCAACGCCGCCTCTGGTTCATCAACCGACTGGAG